>CAIQIA010000027.1 GCA_903871775.1 uncultured cyanobacterium | reverse complement strand
CTGTTGTTCTTTTGACGGGACCTCGCGTCCCTGTCGCTCTCCGTGATCCATCACCAGGACAGCTTTCGCTCTCCATGGCCTGGCGTCACGCGACAGAAACGTCGGTTCCTTAAGCTTTTCGGTTGTCCAGGTGCTGCCGCCTTCTCAGGCGACTTGTGAACCGTAGCAGGTCGTCGGCGGGGGGATCGGAGGACCGTTCCGGTTGTCGACGGGTCCGCTGCGGACCACTTCCTGAAGGTAGCAGACCACCCCCCACCCCCCCCTCAAGGGCTGAACCCAGGGGGCCGGGCTACCCTCCGGCCAACCTGATCCCCCGGCATGGTCGTTCTTCTTGTTCTGCTGCAACTGCTGGCACTGATCCTGCTGGGCTTCGGCATCGCCCTGCTCTGGCTGGAGGCCCGCCATCGTCTGCGCCCCCGCTCTCCCCTGCGCCTGTCGGCCGAGGGGTGGGAAGTGAGCCCCGGCAGCGACGGGCGCTGGACGGTGGGCGGCACGGTCACCATCAGCAACCCGCATCCGCGCATGGAGATCTTCGTGCCGCAGCTGCGGGTCAAGCCGACACTCCTGGGCCGTGACGACCTCAGCGGCATCCGCATCGACACCCGCGTCGTTCCCCAGCATCCCGACGAACCGGCCCGCTCCGACGGTTACTGGTTCGCCTACATCGTCAAGGGTCACAAGCGCACCCAGGCCCGCATCGAGCTGACCCTCACGGGAGATCGTCTGTCCGAACGCCTCGACACCCTCTGGGTCGAGGTGCTCTGGAGCAATTACGGCCCCTTCGGTCGCCTCCGCCGTCGGGATGCGGTGCTGGTGCCCCTGCGGCGTTCGCAACCGCTGACCCCCGCCACCGCCACCTGGCGGGCGGGTGACGGCTGCCGGGTGCTCCCCCTGCGCACCCATCTGCTGGGGACCCTCGACAGTCCTGAAGACGTGCTGCGTCAGTACGCCGCTCCGCTGCTTCAACCGGGCGACATCCTCACCATTGCCGAAAGCCCCCTGGCGGTCATGCAAGGGCGGTACATCCATCCCAGCCAGATCGAGCCCAGTGGTCTGGCGCGCCAGCTCTGCCGGGTCTTCCATCCCACCAGCAGCCTGGCCACCGCCTGCGGCCTGCAGAGCCTCATCGACATGGTGGGGCCGGCACGGGTGCTCACAGCCTGGGTGCTCGGAATCCTGCTGAAGCTCGTCGGCAGCCCCGGAGGCTTTTATCGCCTTGCCGGGGACCAGGCGCGGCTCATCGACGACGTCACGGGCTCCACACCTCCCTATGACCAGACGATCGTGCTGGGGCCGGTCAACAGCGAGCGCATCGTTGAAGAGCTCAGCCGTGCCCTCGGCCATGGCGTCGCCGTCGTCGATGTCAATGACCTCGGCCGGGTGAAGGTTCTCGCCGCCAGTTCCGGCTGTGACCTGGCCCTGCTGGAGCGTGCCCTGCGACCCAATCCGGCCGGCAATGCCAATGAGCGCACCCCTCTCGTGCTCGTGCGTCCAGGACAATGAGCGCTCCCCTCGCGTGACCTCTGGATACAGTCAGTCCGGGTCTGCTGTCTGGGATGCCGAGCCTGCCGCCCAACCCTGCCCCGCAGGTCCAGGCCCTCCACTGGGGGCACCTGGCTCTGCCGTGGCCTGACACGGATGCCGGCGGTGAGCGCCTCCGTCGCCAGGCGTTTTTCGGGCCGGTGCAGCGGCTTCTGGGGCGGGGCAGCCGTCGTCGGCCGGCCGATCTGGGCCTGGTCGCCCTGGACGCCCATGGCCATCCCATGGGTCTGCTGCTGGCGGGATCTGCCAACCGGCGCGGCAGCTGCTGGCGCCTCGATCTGCTGCAGATCAGTGACCATGCCGATGGCCGCCTGGAGACGGCCACGGCCCTGCTGCGTGAGGCTCTTCATCGCACCCCTGCGGCCGTGAGCTGGATCGCCCGCGCGGATCTGCACGATGACCTGCTGCTGGGCGCCCTGCGGGAGCAGGGCTTCCAGACCCTTCAGCAGCTGCAGGTGTGGCGCCTCGATGACCTTGTCCACCTGCAGACCCCTGCCGAACCCCTGGCGGCCGAGCTGGAGCTGCAGAGCCTGGAGGCCGAGAATGCCGCCCTGCTGCTGCAGCTTGAGCTGAGCGCCACCCCCAGCCAGGTGAGGCGCATGCAGGATCTGAGCAGCCCTGATCTGCTCGACGATGCCCTGCCCGCCAGCCGTCTGCTGGTGGATCGCCAGCGGCACCTGGCGGTCGCCGCCGCACGGCTTCTGCGCCGCCGCCATGGCCAGCAGCCCACGGAACTGGATCTGACGCTGCATCCGGGCTGGGAGCTGCTCTTGGAGGGGCCGATGGCGCGGCTGCTCGGCGTGGCCGTGCGGGATCACCTGCCGGTGGTGTTGCGGTGTGACGGACGTCGGGCGCGGCTGCTGGCCTGGCTGACTCACCAGGGCGCCGTGCACGTGGGCGAGGAGCTGGTGCTGGCCCGCAGCCTCTGGGCCCGCCAGGAGCTGACCCCTTCCCCCTGGCGGCGGGCGGCCGCCCTGGACCGGTTGGTGGGACCCTGGAGGCCCGGCCAGCGGCCGGTGCCGGAGGCCGTGCGTTGAACCGCGGCCAGCCTCCGCGGCCCCGTTCCGTGCTGGCCCTGGATGTGGGGCGCCGGCGCATCGGCGTGGCCGGCTGTGATCCCCTCGGTCTGACGGTGACCCCCCTGGCGGCCCGCCTCCGCGGTCGCTGGAGCGATGACCTGGCCTGGTTCGCCGCGCTGGTGGACCAGCGGCGCTGCGAAGCGCTGGTGGTGGGTCTTCCCCTCGACAGCCAGCAGCAGCTCACTGAGCAGGCCCGCCACTGCCGTTTCTACGGTGAGCGGCTCGCCCGTTCCCTGCCGCTGCCGCTGGCCTGGGTCGACGAACACGCGAGCAGCTGGAGTGCCGCCGATCGTTTCGGGCTGGCGGGGGATCGCAGCGGCCGCCTGGACAGTGCCGCCGCAGCGCTTCTGCTGCAACAATGGCTCCAGGAAGGGAATGAACCGGTGCCGGCCTCCACCCTGGGGCGGGACAGTGCCACCCTTGCTGAGGGATCCTGAACAGGTGCGCAACCCTTCCATGAGTGACTCGACCCTGCCCGGATCAGGCGATGTGCCCACCGTGCTGGTTCAGGACGGCAAGGGCAGGGACCTGCTCTGCTTCCTGGAACAGCTGATCCCCCTCGACGGCAACGATTACGCCCTGCTCACCCCGGTGGACACCCCGGTGACCCTGTTTCGCCTCCGCGAGGACGACGAACCGGAGCTGCTCGAGGGAGACGCCATCACCCCCGCCATCCTCTCCACGGCCGAGGTCGTGCTGCAGGAGCACGACCTCACCCTGGTGCAGTCGGCCGTCACCCTGACGGTGGCCGGTGAACTGGACGAGCCCGACCCCGAGGATCTGCTCGAGGATGAGGACGCCGAGGACGATGCCGAGACCTTTGAGCTGCTGGTCAGCTTTCTGGTGGACGAGCGGGAGTACGGCCTCTACATCCCTCTGGATCCTTTTTTCGTGGTGGCCAGGCTGCTCGACGGGGAGGCGGTTCTGGTGGAGGGCGAGGAGTTCGAGCGGATCCAGCCCCGCATCGAGGCCGAGCTGGAGGAGAGGGAGGCCACGGGTTGATGCTGCAACGGCTGTCGCCCCTGCTGGAGCCTGATCTGATCACCGCGGGGGTGCTGGCCGACCTGCCGCTGGATGTGCTGCTGGCCCATCAGATCAGGGCCCTGGTGCTCGACGTGGATGCGACCCTGCTCCCCCGCACCAGTGCGGAGCCGTCGCAGGCCATCAGCCGCTGGATCGAGGCGGCCGCCCTCCAGCTCCCGCTGCATCTGTTCAGCAACAACCCCGACCACCGCCGCATCGCCGCCATCGCCCGTCGCTTCAACCTGCCGTTCACGGCGGCGGCCTGCAAGCCCCGCCGGGGGGCCCTGCGGCAGGTGCTGGAGCAGCTGCAGCTGCCCGCCCCCCAGGTGGCGATGATCGGCGATCGGCTGTTCACCGATGTCATCGCCGGCAACCGGCTGGGACTGTTCACGGTGCTGGTGCAGGCCATCGATGCCGACGGTCGACCGGCGGCACGGGCCCCGGTGCAGCGGGCCGAGATGGCCCTGGCCCGTCTGGTCGGTGCCCAGCTCGTCAGCCCGTTTCAGGCCCTGCCATGAGCGGCACCGTGGTGGTCAAGGTGGGCACCAGCCTCCTGCGTGGAGCCCATGGCCTGTCCACCACCGCCTTCATCGGCTGCCTGGCCGACACCCTCAGCGCCGAGCGGACCAGGGGCAGCGGTGTCGCCCTGGTCACCAGCGGCGCCGTGGGGCTGGGGTGTTCGGCCCTGGACCGCAGCGAGCGTCCCCGGCTGGTCCAGGAGCTGCAGGCGGCGGCGGCCATCGGCCAGGGTCGCCTGATGGGCCTCTACGACCAGGCCTTCCGGATCCATGGCGTCACCGTGGCCCAGGTGCTGCTCACCCGTGGTGACCTGGCCTCGCGCCGGCGCTTCATGAATGCCAGCCGCACCCTCGACCAGCTGCTGCAGTGGGGGGTGCTGCCGGTGATCAACGAGAACGACACCCTCGCCACCGAGGAGCTGCGCTTCGGCGACAACGACACCCTCTCGGCCCTGGTGGCTGTGGCCCTGCGGGCCCGCTGCCTGGTGCTGCTCACCGACATCGATCGCCTGTATTCCGGGGATCCCCGCCACGACGAGGGGGCGGTGCCGATCCCCGAGGTGAGGTCGATGGAGGAGCTCGACGGCCTCAGCACCGCCGCGGGGGGCGGGGGGCGCTGGGGCACCGGTGGCATGACAACCAAGCTGGCGGCGGCCCGCATCGCCACCGCCAGTGGGATTGAGGTGCGCCTTGCCGATGGCCGTGATCCGACGGTGCTGCGGGAGCTGCTGCAAGGTCAACCCCATGGCACGCGCTTTCTGCCGAGCGCCAGGCCCATCCCCGATCGCAAGCGCTGGCTCGCCCACGCCCCCGTGCCGGAGGGCACCCTCACGGTCGATGCCGGTGCCCGCGGTGCCCTGCTGCATCAGGGTGCGTCACTCCTGGCGGTGGGCATCCGCGCGTTCGAGGGCTGCTTCGGTCGCCATGCCCCCGTGCGGATCGTTGATGAACAGGGGCAGGAGCTGGCCCGGGGCCTGTCGGCCTTCTCCAGTGACGATCTGCAGCAGGCCCTTGGTCTCAGCAGCGCCGAGATCCGCACCCGTCTCGATCCCGACCTGCCCGAAGCGGTGGTGCACCGCGATGAACTGGTGCTGACCATCCCAGGGATGGGCCGTACGATCCCGGCGTCCCCCTGATGCCAGCCGGGCCGCCATGAAGTTCAGTGTTCTGCTCGAGCACCTGTCCGGGGTGGACGGTGCGCCACGCTTCCTCGCCGACGATCCTGACCTGACGGGTGCAGCGGCCATCGACGAGGCCGTCGGCGGCCAGCTGGCCTTTCTGGAACAGGGCAGCAGCCTGCGCAGCGCCCTCGATCGCTGCCGGGCGTCGGCGCTGCTGCTCCCCCGGGACGAGGCCCTGCAGGTGCAGGCCAGCAGCCAGGGCATCGCCTGGATCGCCAGCGCCGATCCCCGTCTTGGATTCGCCGAGGCCCTCGGGGCCCTGCTGCCGCCGCGGCCCAGGCCGATGGGCATCCATCCCACCGCGGTCATCGATCCCTCGGCGGTGCTTGGAGAGAACGTGAGCATCGGTGCCCACGCCGTCGTGGGGGCTGCCTGTCGGATCGGTGACGGCTGCGTGCTGGCTCCCGGCGTGGTGCTCTACGACGACGTCGAGCTCGCCGAGGGCTGTGTTGTCGAGGCCAATGCCGTGCTGCATCCCGGCAGCCGCCTCGGCAGGGCCTGCGTCATCCATTCCACGGCGGTGGTCGGTTCCGAGGGCTTCGGCTTCGTGCCCACCGCCGGCGGTTGGCGCAAGATGCCCCAGACCGGGCAGGTGCTGCTCGGCGACGGTGTGGAGGTCGGCTGCGGCAGCACCATCGACCGACCGTCGGTGGGGGCGACCCGCATCGGGGAGGGCACCAAGATCGACAACATGGTCCACGTCGGCCACGGCGTCACCATCGGCCGGGGCTGCGCCCTGGCCGCCCAGGTGGGCATCGCCGGCGGGGCCGTGCTCGGCGATGGCGTGATCCTGGCCGGCCAGGTGGGGGTTGCCAACCGCGCCCGCATCGGCGATGGGGCCATCGCCTCGTCCAAGTCGGGCATCCATGGGGAAGTGGCCGCCGGGGAGGTCGTGAGCGGTTACCCGGCGATTCCCAACCGGCTCTGGCTGCGCTGCAGTGCCGCCTTCAGCCGGCTCCCCGAGATGGCCCGCACCCTGCGGCGGCTCAGTCCCGACGAGGCGCCGCGATAGGTTCGGCGCCGCGCTGCCCGTGGGCATGACCGTCTTTCACATCACCACGCTGGCCGGTGACGGCATCGGTCCGGAGATCATGGCCGTGGCCACCACCCTGCTGGAGCGGGTGGCAGAACAGCACGGTTTCACCCTGGCCTTGGATCCTCGCCCGGTGGGTGGGGCCGGGGTGGATGCCTGCGGCGAACCGCTGCCGGCGGCGACCCTCGAGGCCTGCCGGGCCAGCGATGCCGTCCTGCTCGCGGCCATCGGCGGACCGCAGTACGACAGCCTTCCCCGCCCCCAGCGGCCCGAGAGCGGGCTGCTGGCCCTGCGGGCGGGCTTGGGCCTGTTCGCCAACCTGAGGCCGGTGCGGATCGTGCCGGCGCTCATCGGTGCCAGCAGCCTGCGGGAGGAGGTGATCCGTGATGTCGATCTGCTGGTGGTGAGGGAACTGATCGGCGGCATCTACTTCGGCCAACCCCGCGGTCGTGTCGTCGGCGAAGACGGCGAGGAGCGGGGCTTCAACACCATGACCTACAGCAGCTCGGAGGTGGATCGCATCGCCAGGGTCGCCTTTGACCTGGCCCGTCAGCGCCGGGGACGCCTGTGCTCGGTCGACAAGGCCAACGTGCTTGACGTCTCCCAGCTGTGGCGGGATCGGGTCACGGCGTTGGCGGTTGACTACCCGGATGTGGAACTCAGCCACCTCTACGTTGACAACGCCGCCATGCAGCTGGTCCGGGATCCCCGTCAGTTCGACGTCCTGCTGACCTCCAACCTCTTCGGCGACATCCTCAGCGACGAGGCGGCGATGCTCACGGGCTCCATCGGCATGCTGCCGTCGGCATCCCTTGGGGCATCCGGCCCCGGTCTGTTCGAGCCGGTCCATGGCTCGGCCCCCGACATCGCCGGCCAGGACAAGGCCAATCCGCTGGCCATGGTGCTCTCGGCGGCCATGATGCTGCGCATCGGCCTGGGGCAGGAGGACGCCGCCACCGCCCTCGAATCCGCCGTCGACCGGGTCCTCGCGGACGGCTACCGCACCGGGGATCTGATGTCGCCCGGCTGCCGGGCCGTGGGCTGCCGGGCCATGGGTGATCAGCTGCTGGCCGCCCTCGCCTGACGGCGGGGCCGGCGGTCTGGCAAACTCGGCAGCCAATCCCCCTGCGAGGAGCGATGTCGAAGCTGCACCCCATCGTTGCGGTCACCGGGTCCTCCGGCGCCGGCACCAGCACCGTGAAGAGGGCCTTCGAGCACATCTTCCAGCGCGAAGGCATCGTGCCTGCGGTCATCGAGGGGGACAGCTACCACCGCTACGAACGCGGCCCCATGAAGCAGGCCATGGCCGAGGCCCAGCAGCGGGGTGAGAACTTCTCCCATTTCGGCCCCGAGGCGAACCTCTTCGACAAGCTCGAGGAGGTCTTCCGCGCCTACGGCTCGGCCGGTGGTGGTGAGCGCCGCTACTACCTCCACAGCCTTGATGAGGCCGCCGAGCACAACGCCCGCCTGGGCACCAGCCTCGAGCCCGGTCAGTTCACCCCCTGGGAGCCCCTGCCCCCTGCCACCGACCTGCTGTTCTATGAGGGTCTGCACGGTGGTGTGGTGGGCGAGGGCTACGACGTGGCCGCACTGGTGGACCTGCTGATCGGCGTGGTGCCGATCACCAACCTGGAGTGGATCCAGAAGATCCACCGCGACAACGCCGAGCGTGGTTATTCGGCCGAGGCGATCGTCGACACGATCCTGCGGCGCATGCCCGACTACATCAACCACATCTGCCCCCAGTTCAGCTGCACCGACATCAACTTCCAGCGGGTGCCCACGGTCGACACCTCCAACCCGTTCATCTGCCGCAACATCCCCACGCCGGACGAGAGCTTCGTGATCATCCACTTCCGCAAGGGAGCCCGGGAGAAGTGGGAGATCGACTTCCCCTACCTCCTCAAGATGATCCACGACTCGTTCATGTCGAGCCCGACCAGCATCGTGGTCAATGGCGGCAAGATGGGTTTTGCCATGGAGCTGATCCTGACACCGATCATCCATCGCATGATCGAGGAGAAGCGTCGTCTCGGCTGATTCGATTCAGTCGTCCGTGGCACGGCTAACGTGCGACGGTGACATTCCCCTCCTTCGCGATCCGGGGCGCTGCGTTCGCCGCTGATCCGGGGCCTGGTCGCTGGGCTCCGGATCAGTTGCTGCGCCTGTTGCCGATCGCCAGGAGGGTCTATCTGCTTCATCTCGAACGGCAGGGAACCCCACCGGATGCCCTCGGGGTGGTGGTCAATGCCGCCACGGCCCAGGGGCGGTTGATCTTTGAATCGGCCGTTCTGCTGCCCGACGAGCACTTTCTTCCCCTCGATCTCGTTCGCCTGCGTCCGCCCGGGCGTTCCACCGGCCGCCAGCGTCGATGATCGGCCTTGCCCCCGAGCCATCGCTGGCAATCCTGGCCCTCGTGCTGGGGCTGGCGGTCGGCAGTTTCACCAACGTCGTCGTCTGGCGGCTGCCCCGCGGGGAATCGCTGGTGCACCCTTCGAGCCACTGCCCCCGCTGCGGCCGACCCCTGCGCTGGTGGATGAACGTGCCCCTGGTCAGCTGGTTGCTGCTGCGGGGCCGCTGCGGGTTCTGCCGGTCTCCCATCCCGGTCACCTACCCCCTGGTCGAAGCCCTGAGCGGTGGTCTCTGGGTGCTGATGGCCTGGCCGGGGGTGGGGCGGCTGGGAGCCCTGCCGCCGTTGCTCAACCTGCTGGCCGGCGGTCTGCTGCTGCTCTGGCTGCTGCCCCTGGCCCTGATCGATGCCCGTACCCTGCGCCTGCCCGAACCCCTCTGCCGCTGGGGCGTGCTCACGGGGCTGGCGGTGACCCTGGGGGCGGTGCTGCTTCAGCCCGAAGCCGCCGGCTTGCTGCGTCTGCATCTGCTGGCCTGCGCCGTCGGTCTGCTGGGCTTTGAGGCCACCAGTGCTGCGGCGGAACGGTTGCTGGGGCAGCCGGCCCTCGGCCTGGGTGATGCCCGGCTGGCGGCCCTGCTGGGGGCCTGGCTGGGGCTGGGGGGGCTCGGTGTCGCCGTGGCCCTGGCGATCGTCGCCGGCGCCCTCTTCGGCGTGGCCGGCCGCCTCAGTGGCTGCCTGGGGCCCCGCCAGCCTTTCCCCTTCGGTCCGTTTCTGGCCGTGGGGGGGGGCCTGGCCTGGCTGGGGGGCGATGGCCTGGCGGCTCTGCTGCAGAGGGCGGTGGTCGCGGGCTTTTAATGGGGCGATTCCTGCCGGATGCCGTGTCGCTGCTCGACTGGTTCGCTGATCGCCGCAAGTCAGCGCCGGCGGTTCGTCCCATTCAGGACACCGAGGAGGGGGATGGGCTCTGGAGCAAGTGCCCCACCTGCAGCCAGGTCGTCTATCGCAAGGATCTGCTGGCCAACGCCAGTGTCTGTGCCGGCTGTGGCCACCACCATCGGATCGACAGCCAGGAGCGCCTGCGGCTGATTCTTGATCCCGGCAGTTTCGTCCCGATGGATGAGCACCTGGCCCCCGGTGATCCCCTCGCCTTCAGGGACCGCCGGGCCTACAGCGATCGCCTCAGGGACAGCCAGCGCCAGACCGGCCTTCGGGATGCCGTTGTCTGCGGCCAGGGACGGATCGACGGATTGCCGCTGGCGATCGGGGTGATGGAGTTCCGGTTCATGGGCGGCAGCATGGGCTCGGTGGTGGGCGAGAAGCTCACCCGCCTGATCGAAGCGGCCACGGCCAGCGGCTGGCCCGTGCTGATCGTCTGCGCCAGCGGTGGCGCCCGCATGCAGGAGGGCATGCTGAGCCTCATGCAGATGGCCAAGATCTCGGCGGCCCTGGAGCGTCACCGTCAGGCCCGTCTGTTGTATCTGCCCCTGCTCACCCATCCCACCACCGGTGGGGTGACCGCCAGTTTCGCCATGCTGGGGGATCTGATCCTGGCCGAGCCCAAGGCCCTGATCGGCTTCGCCGGTCGGCGGGTGATCGAGCAGACCCTGCGCGAGAAGCTGCCCGACGACTTCCAGACGGCCGAGTACCTCCTGGACCATGGATTCGTGGATGTGATCGTGCCGCGTCCGAAGCTGCGCGAGACCCTTGCGAGCCTGTTGCGGCTCCACGGCGTTCAACCCCAGCCCGAGGCGGTGGCGACGCCATGAGCCCTGAGCTCCGGCTGGCCATCTACCGTGTCTGGGCCCTGCTGGTGGCCCTGGTGCTGCTGCTGGCGGGCCCGGCCACTGCCCTGGCGGGGCCCGTCGACTGGGAGGAGGTGCCGGCCACGGTCGAGGGACGCCAGTGGTGGGATCGGGGCAGCCTGCGGCTGGACCGGCAGCAGCGCCTGACCGTGCTGAGCCGCTTTCTGCCAGCCCCGGGTGACGGCGACCGACCCCCCGCGGGAAGCCTTTACGTGATGGAGCTGGATTGCGGTCAGGCCCTGTACCGCGATCTGCAGCGCAACGGGCTGCCCCGGCTGCAGGCCGGCTGGGAGCCGGCCACGGCCGACGCTCTTGTGGGCTCGGTGCTGGAGGCCAGCTGTGCCGAGGCCCGTCGCCGGGGGCTGCTCGGATGAGGCCCGTCGGCGTCGCCATCGCCGGTCTCGGCTTCGGCGAGGCCGTGCACCTGCCGGCCCTGCGGGCCTGCCCCCACACCGAACCCGTGGCCCTGTGGCACCCGCGCCGGGAACGGCTTGAGGCGGCGATGGCGGCGGCCGATCTGCCCGGGACCACCGACTTCGCGGAGCTGCTGGCCAACCCCGCCGTGGAAGCGGTGGTGATCGCCACCCCTCCGGCCCCCCGCACGGCCCTGGCCCGCCAGGCGCTGCTGGCGGGCCGTCATCTGCTGCTCGAGAAACCCGTCGCGCTGCACGCCGATGAGGCCGAGGATCTCGAGCGCCTGGCCCTGGCCCAGGGCTGTGTCGTGGGCGTTGATTTCGAGTACAGGGCGGTGCCCCTGTTCCAGCAGGCGGCGGCGTTGCTGGACCAGGGCTGGATCGGGGACCCCTGGCTGGTGCGCCTCGACTGGCTGATGGGCAGCCGCAGCGATCCCTCCCGCCCCTGGAGCTGGTATTCGTCCCGGGAGCAGGGCGGCGGTGTGCTCGGTGCCCTGGGCAGCCATGCCTTTGACCTGATCGCCTGGCTGGTGGGTCCGGTGCGGCAGGTGCAGGCGCAGCTCACGATCTCGATTCCTGAACGTCCCCTGCCCCGGGGGGGCACCGCCGTGGTCGACGCCGCCGATACCGCCCTGTTGCAGCTGATCGTCGAGCCGCGCTGGTCGCCGTCGGCCCGCCCCCTGCCGGTGCAGATCGCCCTGGCCTCCACCGCCCGCCTGGGTCGGGGCTGCTGGCTCGAGGTCCACGGATCGGAGGGGACCCTGGTGCTCGGCAGCGCGAACCAGCGGGATTACGTCCATGGTTTTCAGCTCCAGGGGGCCCGCCGCGGAGAGCCCCTGCGGATCCTGGAGCCCGATCCGGCCCTGGCCTTCGGACGCACCTGGTCGGATGGGCGCCTGGCCCCCGTGGAACGGCTTCTGGGCTGGTGGGCGCAGGCGATCCGTGAGGAGCGGCCGCTGGTGCCGGGGCTGCTGGAGGGACGCATCAGCCAGGAGATCATCGATGCCTGCCTGCGCAGTGCCGATGGCCAGGGCACCGAAGCCGTGGGCAGCCCCTGGGGCCCGCGATAGGGTCCGGGAAGTCACCCGCCTTCATGAGCCTTCCGATCCAACCCATCGACGGCCTTGGTGTGCTGCTCTGCGGCCATGGCAGCCGCAACCGACTGGCCGTCGAGGAGTTCGGCCGTCTGGTGGCGGGGGTACGTCAGCGCATTCCAGAACTGCCGGTGGCCCATGGGTTTCTGGAGTTCGCCAGGCCCGTGCTGCGCGAGGGTCTTGAGGACCTGCGCCAACGGGGGGTGCGGCGGGTGCTGGCGGTGCCCGCCCTGCTGTTCGCAGCCGGCCACGCCAAGAACGACATTCCCTCGGTGCTCAACGCGTACAGCGCCGAGACCGGACTTCGCATCGACTACGGCCGCGAACTCGGTCTCGACCGGCGCATGATCCAGGCGGCCGGCGCCCGTCTGCAGGAGGTCCTCGACGGGGTGCCCCCCCACCCGCTGGCGGACACCCTGCTGGTGGTGGTGGGCCGGGGCTCCTCCGATCCCGACGCCAACTCCAACGTCGCCAAGCTCACGCGGATGCTGGTGGAGGGCTTCGGCTTCGGCTGGGGTGAAACGGTCTTCTCGGGCGTCACCTTCCCCCTGGTGGAGCCGGGGTTGCGCCACGCGGTCCGCCTTGGGTTCCGTCGCATTCTCGTCTTCCCCTACTTCCTGTTTTCCGGGGTGCTGGTGACGCGGATCCGTCAGCACAGCGAACGGGTGGCGGCCGACCACCCTGAGGTCGAGATCCTGCAGGTGCCCTACCTGGGGGACCATCCGCTGGTGATCGACACCGTGCGCCTGCGGGTGCTGGAGGCCTTTGAGGGGGAGGCGCCGATGAACTGCTCCCTCTGCAAGTACCGCGATCAGGTCCTGGGCTTTGAGCAGGAGGTGGGCTTGCCCCAGCAGAGTCACCATCACCATGTCGAGGGGCTGGCCCTCACCTGCGACCTCTGTGAGCTGGAGTGCACCGGGGCCTGCCAGCCCGACGGAGTGCCGCTGCCCCCCGGTGGGCACCACGATCACCACGACCACGATCACTCCCCCGACCACAACCACGCTCCCGCCCACGGCCATGGCCATGCGCCGTACCCCCACGCCGATCACCCCCTGGGCCCCCGCTCCCTCGGCGGGGGCGGCTGACGTTGTCACACCCGTCGCGCGGGGGCCCTCCCCGCGCTGTTGTGGGCACTGATCAGAACAACTGATCTGACTCCGGTTCTCCCCAGCTCTGAGGGGTTTTCCCAGGGTCCAGGGGCGCTTTTCCCCAGGTCCGTCGTCCAGGACGCCAGTGGGGCCGGGCCCCTGTGGGATCCGTCCGGGGCCGGGACGGGCCCCTTGACCTTGCCTCCGGGAGGCTGTGCTGCGGGTCACGCGCGGGATCGATCGCTGAGATCGCCTGCAGTGACAGGATCGCTTCGGTGAGACCGGCGAAGCGTGACCTATGGGCCGCGCTTTGACGACCCTGCCGCGGTGTGGCTTCATCGGGGGCCGACGACCCTGGAGCCAGGCATGACCCTCCCCCTCGACGACCTTGGCCTCAGCAGCACCGAGCCGTCTTCTGACGCTGCGGACGTCCCCGTCGAGACCGAGGTGCCCGAGGCCCTTTTCCAGAGCCTGCAGGAGTTCCTGCGCAGCCATCCCCAGTGGGATCAGTCCGAGGTGCTGCAGTCGGCCCTGGCCAGCTTTCTGCACCTGAACGGCAGCCGCGAGCGGGCCGTCGCCGACCTCTACCTCGAGGGGCTCTTCCGGCGCGATGCCTGACCGGGCGGGCCGTGGCGCTGCCCCAGGGCAAAAAAAAGCCGACCCCCGGGGGTCGGCGATCAATGGTGGCGGGGGGGAGATTTGAACTCCCGACCTTCGGGTTATGAGCCCGACGAGCTACCAGGCTGCTCTACCCCGCGCCGTCTCTAGAAATGTAGTCTGCAGCACGCCCTCTGGCAAGCCCGCCGGTTCAGGCGCCGTCAAACCGCAGCTCCCCGACGACATCGAGCCGCTGGCCGGCCATCGGATGCAGGAAGCGCTGCTCCAGTTCCTCCTGGGCCGCGGGGGTGAGCCACTCCAGCTGCCGCAGCAGATGCAGTGCCACCGCCCACTTCGCCCGGTGGGAGCCGTCCTCGACCTTGATCGCGAGCCCAAGCCCTTCCCCCAGTCGGGCCAGGCACTGGATGCCCTCGGCGCCCCCCTTGCTCACCAGCAGCCCCAGGGAACGCCGCATCAGTTCGGTGTCGAAGCGCCCTTCGCCCGCCACCAGCTCCGGGTGGGCCTGCATCGCCCGCGTCAGCCGCTCCAGGGTGGGTAATCCACCGCTGCCGAGGTGGGAGTAGAGCAGAGCCATCTGGGCCAGGGGCAGCTGCAGTGTCGGTGCACCGCAGTCGTCACAGGCGGTGATCAGCTCGGCGGCAGGCAGGCCGAGCCGTTCGGCCACCCGGCGCAGCACGTCCTGCTGCAGGGGATGGTCGGGGTCGAGGTAATTCTCCAGGGGCCAGCCCAGCCGCCGGCAGGTGGCCAGAAAGGCGGCGTGCTTGCCCGAGCAGTTGTGCTGCAGGGGGCTGGTCGCCCCCTCCGGACAGGGGCAGCGCAGGTACGACACATCCACCTCGGCTTTCCAGAGCAGCTGGAACACCTCCCGGGCCTGTTCGGTGCTGCCCCCATGGGAGGCACAGGCTATGGCCAGGGAGCGATCGGTGGCGCCCTGCAGGTCGGCGGCACCGCTGGCCACGAAGGCTTCGGCCTGGAACGGCTTGAGGGCGGAACGGATGAAGCTCAGATGGCAGGCGTCTCCCGCCCGCATCAGCAGCCGGCCCCGAGTGTCGGCCACCACGGCATGGACCCGGTGCAGCGATTCGACCATGCCGTTCCTCAGCAGCCGCACCTCCAGGGGAGGCGGCGTCGGCCGCGAGCTGGGTGAACGGCCGATTGAAGGAGCCATGCCGCTGGGATGAACCGCAGGGTTTCAGAGAGCCTGCCAGAGGCCGGTGCCACCCGCGACCAGCAGCAGCAGCCACAGGGCGGCCCGCAGCAGCCGCTGCAGCACCGGTTTCACCTGGTGCTGGGCCACCAGCAGGTCCTGTTGCCGCCAGTGCAGGGGCTTTTCCCATTCCTGGCCGTCGTACCAGCCCGATTCTTCGTAGGCGATGCGTTCACTCAGCAACCGGCGCTGCACGTAGGTCCAGCCCAGCCATTGCCGCACCAGCAGCAGGGCCGGCAGGGCCACGGCGGCCAGGGCGGCTGCGATCACCAGCTGGGGGGGATGGTGGCGAAGGCTGAAGCTGCCGCTGGCCACCAGCAGGGTGACGGGCAGGCAGAGGGCCCAGCCGAGCAGCAGGGAGCGGGAAAGGCTGGTGGGCGACTGCACCGGCCAGCGGAAGAACCAGGAGGTCTGCAGTTGCCGGAACTCGTGCAGCGGTCGCTGGTCAGGAGGAACCGGGCAGACCTCGTTCATGGGGTGCTGAGGGGTGGGGTGCCGGTGGACACCGAGGGGGCCGGCAGGAAGGGAATGCTCTCCCCGTGGCCCCAGAAGGCTTCAAGATCGTAGTAACGGCGCTCCTGGGGCGTGAAAACCTGCACGATCAGGTCGCCGTAGTCCAGGAGAATCCAGCGCCCCTCGCTGAGCCCTTCGCGTCTCAGGGGCAGCCGCGATCCTTCGGTTTCGAGCCGGTCCTCCACGGAGCGGGCGATCGCCCGGACCTGCACATCGGAGAGCCCGCTGCAGATCAGAAACCATTCGGTGAGGGTCGTCACCTGTTCCACCCGCAGCAGGCGGATGTCGACGGCCTTGCGGTCGTCCGCAGCCTCGGCGGCCAGCTGGGCCAGCCCGGCACTATCCATAGACGTTCTCGCTGGTGAGGGAACTGCGGCTGCCCTGCTGCTGGGCCATCTCCTCGCGGGCCTTGCCGGCGCTGCGCCGGAGGGCTTCGAGGCGATCCTCGAAGAAGGCCCGCTGGCGCTTCTTGCGGGTCTGTTCGATCCGTTCCTTCAGGGCGCCGCCCAGGCTCTTGTAGGCATTCGGCAGCGTGTAGCCGAAGCGGGTGGCCAGGCCGATGGCCCGCTCGTCGGCGGCGATGGCGTCCTGAAGCCGTTTTTCGGAGTTGTTCTTGAGGTACAGCCGGTAGCCGGCAAAGCCGGAGAGCCCCATGGCCAGCACCAACAGCAGGCCGTCCTGAACCCAGAGCTCTCCGATGGCCCCCCCGAGGCCGATGGCCAGGGCCGCCATCTCCCAGCCGTCCCGGGGAATGGTGTCGTTCTGGATGCGGCCCACCTCGTGCCAGAACAGCAGGTTGCGATGGTCGAGGGCCAGGGCGTCCCAGGCATCCAGATCGATCTGGATCTCCACCTCGTCGCGGCCGATCTCCTCCAGGTTGATCAGGGGAGGCGTGGCCGAGGCCGCGGCCTCGACAAAGACCCAGCTCTGCATTTCCGGCGGCAGCAGCCCTTTCAGGCGCTGGAGCTCACTCATGGATGCGGACGCTTCCGACGTCGTGATCGACACACACCCTAGCGAGCCCCACGGAGGGGGGCGGGAGTGAGAAGCTGAAGCCAGACTGCCCCGCCACCGCCCATGCCCCGCCGCACGGACCTGCGCCGCATCCTGCTGCTGGGGTCCGGACCGATCGTCATCGGCCAGGCCTGCGAATTCGATTACTCGGGCACCCAGGCCTGCAAGGCCCTGCGGGCCGAGGGATACGAGGTCGTGCTGGTCAATTCGAATCCGGCATCGATCATGACCGATCCGGAGATGGCCGACCGCACCTACATCGAACCGCTGACGCCCGAGGTGGTGGCCCGCGTCATCGAGCGTGAACGCCCCGATGCCCTGCTGCCGACGATGGGCGGCCAGACCGCCCTCAACCTGGCCGTCGCCCTGGCCGAGAACGGCAGCCTGGCCCGCTGGGACGTGGAACTGATCGGTGCCGACCTGCAGGCCATCCGCAAGGCGGAGGACCGCGAGCTGTTCAAGCAGGCCATGGAACGGATCGGCGTTGCGGTCTGCCCCTCGGGCATCGCCCGCTCGGCCGAGGAGGCCCAGGCCGTTGCCGACGCCATCGGGGCCTGGCCCCTGATCATCCGTCCCGCCTTCACCCTCGGCGGCGCCGGCGGTGGCATCGCCTACAACCCCGAGGAATTCCGTGCCATCTGCGCCAGCGGCCTCGAGGCCAGCCCGGTCCAGCAGATCCTCATCGAGCGCTCCCTGCTGGGCTGGAAGGAGTTCGAACTGGAGGTGATGCGCGACACCGCCGACAACGTGGTGATCATCTGCAGCATCGAAAACCTTGACCCGATGGGGGTTCACACCGGCGATTCGATCACGGTGGCCCCCGCCATGACCCTCACCGACCGCGAGTACCAGCGCCTGCGGGACCAGTCGATCGCCATCATCCGCGAGATCGGTGTCGACACCGGCGGCAGCAACATTCAGTTCGCCATCAACCCGGAGAACGGCGACGTGGTGGTGATCGAGATGAACCCACGGGTCAGCCGCAGCTCGGCCCTGGCGAGCAAGGCCACCGGCTTCCCGATCGCCAAGATCGCCGCCCGTCTGGCCGTGGGCTATCGCCTCGACGAGATCATCAACGACATCACCGGCCAGACCCCTGCCAGCTTTGAGCCGACGATCGACTACGTCGTCACCAAAGTGCCCCGCTTCGCCTTTGAGAAGTTCAGCGGCAGCTCCCCGGTGCTCACCACCTCGATGAAATCGGTGGGGGAGGCGATGGCCATCGGCCGTTGCTTCGAGGAATCGTTCCAGAAGGCCCTGCGGTCCCTGGAGACGGGCCATGCCGGCTGGGGCTGCGATCGCAGCGTCGAACCCGTGCCTGACGGCGAGCTCGATCGGCTGTTGCGCCAGCCCACCCCGGAGCGCATCTTCGCCGTCCGCCAGGCCTTCGAGCAGGGCCGGTCGGTGGCCGAGGTGCATCGGCTCAGCAGCATCGACCCCTGGTTCCTGACCAAGCTGGAGGGGCTGATCGCCAGCGAACGGACCCTGCTGCGGGGGCGGCCCCTGGATGCCCTCGAGGCCGGCCCCCTGCGACGGCTCAAACAACTGGGCTACAGCGACCATCAGATCGCCTGGGCCACCGGTGCCTCCGAGCTGGCGGTGCGCAGCCGTCGGGACCGGCTGGGGGTGCGCCCGGTGTTCAAGACCGTCGACACCTGCGCCGCCGAATTCGCCTCCACCACGCCCTACCACTACGCCAGCTACGAACAGCCCCTGGAACGGCTCGGGGCCGACGGTCAGTTCGAGACCCTGCCGGATGCCAGCGAAGTGCGGCCCGAGGAGCGGCGCAAGGTGATGATCCTCGGGGGCGGTCCCAACCGCATCGGCCAGGGCATCGAGTTCGACTACTGCTGTTGCCATGCCTCCTTTGCCCTGCAGGACGAGGGCTTCGCCACCGTGATGGTCAACAGCAATCCCGAGACGGTGTCGACCGACTACGACACCAGTGACCGACTGTATTTCGAACCCCTCACCCTCGAGGACGTCCTGAACGTGATCGAGGCCGAACGTCCGGAGGGGGTCATCGTGCAGTTCGGCGGTCAGACCCCGCTCAAGCTGGCCCTGCCGCTGCTGCGCTGGCTCGAAAGCGAGGCGGGACGGGCCACCGGCACGCGCCTCTGGGGAACATCCCCCCGCTCGATCGACCTGGCGGAGGACCGGGAACAGTTCGAGGCGGTGCTGCGGCGGCTGGCGATCCGGCAGCCCGCCAACGGCATCGCCCGCAGCGAGGCCGAGGCCGTCGCGGTGGCAGGCCGCATCGGTTACCCGGTCGTGGTCCGGCCGAGCTACGTGCTGGGGGGCCGGGCCATGGAGGTGGTCTTCGAGGCCTCCGAGCTTGAGCGCTACATGCGCGAAGCCGTCAAGGTCGACCCTGACCAGCCCGTGCTGATTGATCAGTACCTCGAGAATGCCGTCGAGGTGGATGTCGATGCCCTGGCCGACCGGGATGGCCGGGTGGTGATCGGCGGACTGATGGAGCACATCGAACCGGCCGGCGTCCACTCCGGCGACTCGGCCTGCTGCCTGCCCAGCGTGACCCTCGCCCCCGAGGCCCTGGCCACCATCCGTGCCTGGAGCGTTGAACTGGCGCGGGCCCTGGAGGTGTGCGGCCTGATCAACCTGCAGTTCGCCGTCCGCGAGGGCGTGGTGTACATCATCGAGGCCAACCCGCGGGCCTCCCGCACCGTCCCCTTCGTGGCCAAGGCCACCGGCGTGCCCCTGGCCCGCATTGCCAGCCGCCTCATGGCCGGCCGCACGCTGGCCGAGCTGGGCCTCGCCAGCGAACCGCAGCCGCCGCTGCAGGCCGTCAAGGAGGCGGTGCTTCCCTTCCGCCGCTTTCCCGGATCAGACTCGGTCCTGGGCCCCGAGATGCGTTCCACCGGTGAGGTCATGGGCAGCGCCAGCAGCTTCGGTCTGGCCTATGCCAAGGCTGAACTGGGGGCCGGTGAGGTGCTGCCCACCGGCGGCACCGTCTTCCTCTCGACCCATGACCGCGACAAGGCTCCCCTGGTGGCGGTGGCCCGTGGGCTGGTGGCCCTCGGCTTCCGGCTCATGGCCACCAGCGGCACGGCCGACCATCTGCGGCGCGAGGGGCTGGAGGTGGAGACCGTGCTCAAGGTGCACGAAGGACGCCCCAACGTCGAGGATGCGATCCGTTCCGGCGGCATCCAGCTGATCATCAACACACCGATCGGTCGCCAGGCGGCCTACGACGACCGATATCTGCGCCGGGCGGCCCTCGACTATCAGGTGCCCACCGTGACCACCCTGGCCGGGGCGAGGGCCGTGGTCGAAGCGGTCACGGCCCTGCAGCAGCGCCCGGATCTGCCCATCCATGCCCTGCAGGACCTGCATCGGCAGCCACCGGTCACCGCCCCTGCCTAGGCTTGTCGATCAGTTGTTGTTCGGCCCATGACCGCAACGGCCATTGCCCCCGGCACCGACGTGCGCGAGCTGTTCAGGGCGGCCTACGAGAACCGCTACACCTGGGAACCAGGCTTTGCGGGCTACCGCGGCGTCTGCGAATGGCAGCAGGGCGAGCGATGCGTGCGCGGGCGCTTCCAGGTGGGGGCCGATCTGCGGGGCAGCGTGGAGGGCATCGACGACGCCGAGGTCGATAAGGCACTGCAGCAGCAGCTCTGGGAGGTCTGCATCCACCGCGTGCGCCGTCCGTTCGAGCAGACCCACGCCGACAACACCTTCACGGCCTGCGCCCAGGAGGACACCGGACTCGAGATCGCGGTGGGTGGGCGGAACGCCGGTGACCGGTACCGCATCGCCAACGATGTGGTGACGATGGTGCACCGTCACATCCACGGCACGGTGGTGACGATCCACACCGAGGAGATCACCGAGACCGGCTCGGGCTACCTCAGCCATCGTTACAGCAGCCGCTACAGCGATCCCGCCAGCGGTGAGCCGAAGGGACCGGTGCAGCACTTCGTGGACACCTTTGTCCCCCTTGGCAAGGGCGGACCGTGGGTGCTGCAGGAGCGGCGGATCAGCACCGACGACGGGGACGGGGCGGTCAGCTTCCGCTTCCTCGATCTCGAACCCCTGGCCTGACGCCGCCTGGATCGCCTGGTCTCAGGACTCGTCGGGCAGGGCCTCGACGGTCCTGAGCCGTTCATTCAGCTGCAGGGCCATGGACTGGCGACCGACGGCCAGCACCTTGAGGGTGTCCTCGTGCAGGCGGAGCTGGGCGTCGGCGACCTGCAGGCCGCGCACGAGCTCCTTCATGTCGTCAGGAAGGGTGTTGAGGTCATAGCGCTTGCCCTCGAAGGTGAGGACGGGGGACTGGTCGCCGGACTGGGTCATGGAAGCGCTGGACTCGCCCGTATTTTAGTCAGGCTGCGCCCTTCGCTCCCCCCGGCGGGGACGCTTGAAGAAGAACATCAGCAGGGGGCCGATCTGGGCGGTCTGGGTCAGCTCCCAGCCCTCTTCGCCGAGCAGATTGAGAAAGTGCTGCAGCTGCGCCGCCGGATGGCGGGGAAGGGAGGGCTGCCGCTTGTACAGATCCGGGAATTCCCGGGCGATGAATTCAGGGCTGAGGGCCCCACCCAGCCGTTCGCTGGCTTCGCTCGCGTCGGGCCGGGGCGGCGGGGCCTTGTCGGCCACATCGATGTGGATCACCCGGTACTCCCAGCCGGGATCGGCATGCTGGCGGTCATCCATGGGCCGGTGCCTGCAGCGGTTCGGCGGCGCGGATCAGCTGACGGTTGCAGAAATCGCGGTAGCGCCCCCCCGCCTGCATCAGCTGGTCATGGTTGCCCTCCTCGACGATCCGCCCGCCCTCCAGCACCAGGATGCGGTCGGCCTCCTGCACCGTGGAGAGCCGGTGGGCGATCACCAGAACCGTGCGACCGGCCATGGCCTGGTGCAACCCCTGCTGAACCGCCTCCTCGGCCTCGGCATCGAGGGCGCTCGTCGCCTCGTCGAGCAGCAGCACGGCCGGGTCCCCCAGCACGGCGCGGGCGATGGCCAGCCTCTGGCGCTGGCCGCCGGAGAGGTTGCTGCCCCGTTCCTCGATCCGGCTGGCGTAGCCCCCGGGCAGGGCCTCGATGAACCCGTCGGCATTGGCCAGGCGGGCAGCCCGGCGCACGGCGTCGTCGCTGGCGTTGCGGCCGAAGCGGATCGCCTCGGCCACCGTGCCCGAGAAGAGCGTGGTGGTCTGGGGCACCAGGGCCACGGCCCGGCGCAGCTCGGCGGCCCGTAGGTCGCGGATGTCATGGCCATCCAGCAGCACCCTCCCCTCCTGGACGATGTTGAACCGCAGCAGCAGCGAGAACAGGGTGCTCTTGCCGGCGCCGCTCGGGCCGACGAGGGCCACGACCTGGCCGGGCTCGATCGTCAGATCGAGGTGTCGCAGCACGGGTGTTCCGGGCTCGTAGCCGAAGCTGACAGCCTCGAGGGCCAAGGCGCCCCGGGGCCTGTCGAGGGGAACGGCCCCGTGGCGGTCGGCGGGCTCCTGCCGTTCACCTTCGATGGCGCGCAGCCGTCGCAGGGAGGCCTGACCCTGCTGGAACTCGTTGTAATTGGTGGTGAGGTGGGAGATGGGGTCGATCAGCATCAGCAGGGCCGCCACGTAGCTGCTGAACCCGGCGGAGCTGAGATCACCGGCGGCGATCCGACCGGCGCCCATCAGCAGCACCGCCAGAATCCCGGCGGCCTCGAGGAACCCCACCACCGGATGCTGGAGGGCCAGGAGCCTGAGGGTGCGGTACCGGGCCCGGCGGTGGGCATCGATCTCGGTCTCGAACCGTTGCTGCAGCCAGGGTTCCGCGGCGAAGGCCCGCACCAGCGGCAGGGCGGCGATGGCTTCGCCCAGCAGACCCGCCAGTTCGCTCACCTGCCGCTGGCTGCGTTCGGCGGCGGCCATGACGCGGGCGCCGAACCCGCTCACCATCAGGGCCACCAGCGGCGCCAGCAGCAGGGTGGCCAGCGACAGCTTCCAGTCGAGCACCACCATATAGCCGAAGACGGCCACCAGCTGCAGCACGCTGGGCACCGTGTCCTGAATGGTCTTGTAGACCACTTCGCCGACGCGGTCGGCGTCTTCGGTGAGGCGGTAGGTGAGGTCACCGGCCGAGAGCTTCTCGAGGGCTCCGAGGTCGATCCGCTGCAGGCGGGCGAACAGCTGACGGCGCAGCTCCTGGCTCACCTGCAGGGCCGGGGCGGCCAGCAGGGTGTCCTGGCCGAACTGGGCCAGCTTCTGCAGCAGGAACAGTCCCAGGGCCACCGAGATCACCTGCAGCACCCGTCCCACGTCGCCGGCACCAATCGCCGGAATCAGCCGGCCGGCCTGGGAGGCCAGCAGCGGCCAGCAGGCCACGAACACGAGCATGCACGCGCCACCCACCGCCAGCCGTGCTCGATGGGGCTTCAGCGAGGGGAGCAGCCTGCGGAAGCCGGCCGGGGAGGGTGCGAGCATCGGGTCAGGCTACGCGGGCAGCAGCCGCGGACCCATGCTGCGGCGGAAGCGGTGAGACGGAAGCGATGAGGCCGAAGCGGTGCGACTCGATCAGTACCTGAAATGGCGGGGCCTCGTGGCCACGGGGGGAGAGGCCAAGCTGCGGGTGCAGTCGGGCCAGGTGACGGTCAACGGGGCCCTTGAGCTGCGGCGGGGCCGCCAGCTCCGCGATGGCGACGCGCTCGCCATCGACGGTCGGCCCCATGCGGTGATCCTTCCTGATGCGCCGACGGGGCCCTAGGTTGGCGGGCTCCTGCACAGGGTCCGTGGCCACGGCGTCGCGTCCGGCGGTGATCGCCGGCAACTGGAAGATGCACATGACGTGTGCGGAGGCGCGGGCCTTCGCCCAGCGCTTCCTGCCGCTGATCAACGACCTGCCCGGGGACCGCACCATCGTGCTGGCGCCACCGTTCACAGCCCTCCAGACCCTCAGCGAGGCCCTGGCCGGCAGCCCGGTCGCCCTCTCCAGCCAGAACGTCCACTGGGAGGGCCATGGCGCCTACACCGGCGAGATCTCCCCGGCGATGCTGCTCGAGCATGGCGTGCGCTACGCCATCGTCGGCCACAGCGAACCGCGGAAGTACTTCAGCGAAAGCGACGAGCAGATCAATCTGCGGGCCCGGGCGGCCCAGGCCGCCGGCCTGGTGCCGATCGTGTGTGTGGGCGAGAGCGATGAGCAGCGGGAGGGCGGTGACACCGAACGGGTGATCCGGCGTCAGGTGGAGCAGGGGTTGCAGGGCCTTGATCCCTGCCAGCTGGTGGTGGCCTACGAGCCCATCTGGGCCATCGGCACCGGCAAGACCTGTGCCGCCAGCGAAGCCAACCGTGTCTGCGGGTTGATCCGCACCTGGGTGGGGGAGCCGTCCCTTGTCGTCCAGTACGGCGGTTCGGTCAAGCCCGACAACATCGACCAGATCATGGCCCAGTCGGACATCGACGGCGTCCTGGTCGGTGGTGCCTCCCTCGATCCTGAAGGCTTCGCCCGCATCGCCGGGTACCAGGTGGCCGCACCGGTGTGAGCCGGCCGGACCCTCGGCTTCCCTGGGGTGCCCGCACCGGCGTGATGGCCGTGCTCAACCTGACGCCGGATTCCTTCAGCGATGGTGGTCGCCTGCAGGGCACCACGGCCGTGCTGGCGGCCGCCCGACGGGCCCTGGCCCAGGGGGCCGATGTGCTCGACCTGGGGGCCCAGAGCAGCCGTCCCGGGGCCGAGGTTGTGGGGCCTGAGGAAGAGTGCCGTCGGCTGCTGCCTGCCCTGGCGTTGCTGCGGGAGCACCTGGGCCCTGGCCCGCTGATCAGCATTGACACGACCCAGGCGGCGGTGGCGGCCGCCGCCCTGGATGCCGGTGCCGACTGGATCAATGACGTCAGCGGCGGTCGGGCTGACCCCGGCCTGCTGCCGCTGCTGGCTGAGCGGGGCTGCCCCCTGGTGCTGATGCACAGCCGTGGGGACAGCACCACCATGGATGCCCTGGCCTGCTACGGGGACCTCTGCGCCGAGGTCGAGAACGAACTGCTGCAGGCCACCGAGGTCGCCTGCCGGGCGGGGGTGGCCCCCGGAAACATCCTCTGGGATCCGGGCCTGGGCTTCGCCAAGACCACCGAGCACAACCTCCTCCTGCTGGCTGGTTTACCGCGCCTGGGGCGCCACGGGTTTCCGTTGCTCGTGGGTCCGTCGCGCAAGCGCTTCATCGGGGCGGTGCTGCAGGAGCCGCGCCCCAGGGCCCGCCTCTGGGGCACCGCCGCCAGCGTCTGCCGGGCCATCGCCGGCGGGGCCCGCGTGGTGCGGGTCCACGATGTGGGGCCGATTGTGCAGACCTGCCGGATGGCCGATGCCCTCTGGCCCCGTTAGCGCAGGCGCCGCAGGCAGATCTCCTCGAAGGCCGGCCGCAGCAGGTAGGGATAGTCGCCGACCCAGAGTCGTGCCTGGGGGATCCAGGCATCCGAGAGGGCGCCGATGCGGGCGAAATCGGCCCGTTCGGCCAGCACCAGACAGCGCAGCACCATCCCCCGGCGGAGGGTGCGGTGCTCCTTGAGCAGGGGGCAGCGGAGCACCCCCAGGGGCCCGTCCTCGTCCTCCAGCTCGAGGCACAGCCACGTGCGCCGGTTCTCGACGACCTCAAGCCGACCGCTGCGGTCGGCCTGTTCCTGCCGGTCCTCAAGGCGTTCACGGGTGTACAGATCAGCGATGGTGCCCTCGAACAGGGCCGCCGCCGGGTAGCGCCGCAGGCCGCTGTTGCGCTGGCCGGCCTCCAGGATCGGGCCCCACAGGACGTAGAGCAGCAGCGTGATGCCGATCACCAGCCAGACGCTGCCGGCGCCGTAGCCGAAGGTGCTCTGGCTGATCAGCAGGGGGATCACGCCGCCGATGCTCGAGACCAGCACCCGCTGCAGACCCTTGCTGGGGTTGCCCCAGCAGTGGGAGAACTGGGGGCCGGTGGCCACCAGCGGCACCAGCCGCTGCAGTTCGCCGGGTTTGAGGGGAACGAGCATGGGGGACCTCAGAGCAGCCGTTCGAGGCCGTACACCAGGCCGGACAGCTGCCGCACCCGGCGGATGGTGTGCAGCACCCCCGGCATGTAGGCCGCCCGGTCGAAGGTGTCATGCCGCAGCACGTAACGCTCGCCGGCGGCGCCGAACTGCACCTCCTGGTGGGCCACGAGGCCCGGCAGCCGGATCGCATGCAGCCGCAGCCCGCTGGGCCGCAGGCCGCCGCGGCTGCCCGCCAGGCTCTCGTGCTCATCCACCTCAGGGGCGTTGAAGCTCTTGCCCAGCTCTTCCATCATCTCGGCGGTCTTGAGGCAGGTGCCGCTCGGGGCGTCGGCCTTGCGGTTGTGGTGCAGTTCCACCAGTTCGGCGTGGTCGTAGAAGCGTGCGGCGGCGGCCGCCGCCTGCTGCAGCAACACCATGCCCACCGAGAAATTGGGCACCACCGCTGCCCCCATCGAGGAGCGTTCCGCCAGCCGTGCCAGGTCGGCGAGCTGCTCCGGCGTCAGGCCGGTGGTGCCGATCACCGGTGCGACGCCATAGGCAATGGCCGCGCGGGTGTGCTCGTAGACCACCGAGGGATGGGTGAAGTCGACCAGGACGCTGCCCGGATGCTGCTGGCTGGCCAGGCAGAGGCTGCCCTCGAGGTCAGGGCTGAGGGCCACCTCCAGGGGGCCCAGGCCAAGGCGCTCGCCCACGTCTTCCCCGATGCTGCCGGACGTGGTGTCGATGGCTCCCACGAGCCGGCAGTCGCTGGCGCCGTGGACGGCCCGCACCACCTCGGCACCCATGCGACCCAGGGCACCGGCCACCACCACGGGAATGGTCGAATCGGTCATCGTCGTCGTTCGGCCGCAGCAACGGCAGTCTGTCCGTAATCTTTCCTGATCGACCGCGCCCAGAGGATGTTCACCCAGGTCCGTTCCGCCAGCCGCAGGATCTCCCCGCCCGAGGGGGACGGCCGGCAGGTGCTCCGGGTCGTCTACGTCGTGCTCGAGCCCCAGTACCAGAACGCCCTGACCCAGGCCGCCGCGGCCATCAACAGCGGTGAGGGGGAGCTGGCCATCGATCTTTGCGGCTATTTGATCGAAGAGCTGAGGGATGGGGAGAACTACGCCCAGTTCCAGGCCGATGTGGCCGCGGCCGACGTCTTCGTCGCCTCGCTGATCTTCATCGAGGATCTGGCCCAGAAGGTGGTCGAGGCCGTCAGCCCCCATCGGGACCGGCTGCGGGCGGCGGTGGTGTTCCCCTCCATGCCGGAGGTGATGCGCCTCAACAAGCTCGGCAGCTTCTCCATGGCTCAGCTGGGCCAGAGCCGCAGTGCCATCGCCCAGTTCATGCGCAAGCGCAAGGAGGCCGGTGGCGCGGGCTTCCAGGAAGCCATGCTCAAGCTGCTCAACACCCTGCCCACGGTGTTGAAGTACCTGCCGGTCGAGAAGGCCCAGGACGCCCGCTGCTTCATGCTCAGCTTCCAGTACTGGCTGGGCGGCACACCGGACAATCTGCGCAACATGCTGCTGATGCTGGCTGACCGCTACGTCTTCGACGGGGCGGCCGGTGAGCGTCCCGAGTTGACGGTGGCCGAGCCGGTGGTCTTCCCCGACCAGGGCATCTGGCATCCGCTAGCCCCGGCGATGTTCGAGGACCTCAAGGAGTACCTCAACTGGACGGAGAGCCGCTCCGACCTGGGGGACGGCCCCGTCGTGGGTCTTGTGCTTCAGCGCAGCCACATCGTCACCGGCGACGACGCCCACTACGTGGCCCTGATCCAGGAGCTCGAATTCCGCGGAGCCCGGGTGATCCCGGTCTTCTGCGGCGGCCTCGATTTTTCAAAGCCCGTCAACAGCTTCTTCTTCGACCCCCTCAACCCCGATCAGGCCCTGGTGGACGCGGCGGTGAGCCTGACGGGCTTCGCCCTCGTCGGCGGTCCTGCCCGCCAGGACCACCCCAAGGCGATCGAAACCCTGCAGCGGCTCAACAGGCCCTACATGGTGGCCCTGCCGCTGGTGTTCCAGACCACCCAGGAATGGGAAGACAGTGACCTGGGCCTGCATCCGGTGCAGGTGGCCCTGCAGATCGCCATCCCGGAACTTGATGGCGCCATCGAGCCGATCGTGCTGTCGGGCCGCGACGACGCCACCGGCAAGGCCCACACCCTTCAGGACCGGGTGGATGCGATCGCCGAGCGGGCGATCCGCTGGGCCAACCTGCGCCGCAAGCCACGTCAGGAGAAGAAGCTGGCGATCACCGTCTTCAGTTTCCCCCCCGACAAGGGGAATGTCGGTACCGCCGCCTACCTCGATGTCTTCGGCTCGATCTTCCGGGTGCTCGAAGAGATGCGCGCGGCCGGTTACGACGTGGGCACCCTGCCCCGGGACTCCCGGGCCCTGATGCAGCTGGTGCTCAAGGATCCTGAAGCGATGGAGGGGGCGCCGGAGCTGGCCATCGCCCATCGGATGAGCGTCGAGGAGTACGAGCGGCTCACCCCCTTCTCCAGTCGCCTCGAGGAGAACTGGGGGCGGCCTCCGGGCCAGCTCAACAGCGACGGCCAGAACCTGCTGATCTACGGCCGCCACTTCGGCAACGTCTTCATCGGTGTTCAACCCACTTTCGGTTACGAAGGGGATCCGATGCGGCTGCTCTACTCACGCAGCGCCAGCCCCCACCATGGGTTCGCCGCGTATTACACCTATCTCGAAAAGGTCTGGGGGGCCGATGCGGTGCTGCATTTCGGTACCCATGGCTCCCTGGAGTTCATGCCCGGCAAACAGATGGGGATGAGCGAGACGTGCTACCCCGACTCCCTGATCGGCGCCCTGCCCAACCTGTATTACTACGCGGCCAACAACCCATCGGAGGCCACGATCGCCAAGCGTCGTGGTTACGCCTCCACCATCAGCTACCTGACACCACCGGCCGAGAATGCAGGCCTCTACAAGGGCCTCAAGGAACTCGGTGAGCTGGTCGGCTCGTACCAGCAGCTGCGGGAGGGTGGCCGCGGCATCCAGATCGTCAATGCGATCGTCGAGACCGCCCGCCTGTGCAACCTCGACCACGATGTTGACCTGCCGTCGGGCGACGCGGTTGAACTCGATCAGGAGCAGCGCGATGCCGTGGTCGGGGCGGTGTACCGGCAGTTGATGGAGATCGAGAGCCGACTGCTCCCCTGCGGCCTCCACACCATCGGCAAACCGCCCACGGCGGAGGAAGCCATCGCCACCCTGGTCAACATCGCCGCCCTTGAACGGGATGACGAGGGCCTGCGCAGCCTGCCCGGTCTGCTGGCCGAGAGCCTCGGCCGTTCGATTGAGGAGGTGTACCGGGGCAATGATGCCGGGGTGCTGGCCGATGTGGAACTGAACCGTCGCATCACCAGCACCAGCCGTCAGGCGGTGGGGGCGATGGTGCGCTCCCTCACCGGTCGTGATGGCCGTGTGACCCTGCAGGACAGCTTCGGCTGGCTGTGGCGGACCCTGGAACGGTTCGGCATGCGTCTGCCCAGCCCCTGGCTGCGGGTGTGCTGCGCCGCCGGCTTCTCCCAGGTCAACGCCGTCGAGCTCGACCGCCTGTTCAGCTACCTGCGCGGCTGCCTCGAACTGGTCTGTGCCGACGAGGAGATGCAGAGCCTGCTGCGGGCCCTGGACGGCAACTATGTGCTTCCCGGCCCTGGAGGCGATCCGATCCGCAACCCTGGGGTCCTGCCCAGTGGCAAGAACATCCATGCCCTCGACCCCCAGGCGATTCCGACCCGTGCGGCGGTCGCTGCCGCCAAGGTCGTGGTCGACCGGCTGATCGAACGGCAGCGGGCCGAGCAGGGCAGCTGGCCCGAGACCATCGCCTGTGTGCTCTGGGGCACCGACAACATCAAGACCTACGGCGAGTCCCTGGCCCAGATCCTCTGGTTCCTGGGGGTGCGGCCCCTGGCCGATTCCCTGGGGCGGGTCAACAAGCTTGAGCTCATTCCACTCGATGAACTGGGCCGCCCCCGCATCGATGTGGTGGTCAACTGTTCGGGTGTGTTCCGCGACCTTTTCATCAATCAGATGGCCCTGATTGATCAGGCCGTCAAGCTGGCCGCCGAGGCTGAGGAACCTTTGGAGATGAATTTTGTGCGGCGCCATGCCCTTGAGCAGGCCGAAGTCCAGGGGCTGAGCCTCAGGGCAGCCGCCACACGGGTGTTCTCGAATGCCAGCGGCAGCTACAGCTCGAATGTCAACCTGGCCGTTGAAAACAGCAGCTGGGAGCAGGAGAGTGAGCTGCAGGACATGTACCTGCAACGCAAGACGTTTGCCTTCAACGCCGATAACCCTGGCGAGATGAATCAGAACCGCGAGGTGTTTGAGTCGGCGATGAAGACCGCCGATGTGACCTTCCAGAATCTTGACTCGGCCGAGATCTCATTGACGGATGTCAGCCACTACTTCGATTCAGACCCCACCAAACTGATTCAGAATCTCCGGGAGGACGGCAAGGCTCCGGCCAGCTACATCGCAGACACCACCACCGCCAACGCCCAGGTGCGCAGCCTTAGTGAGACGATCCGCCTGGATTCCCGCACGAAGCTGCTCAACCCCAAGTGGTATGAGGGCATGCTCAACAGCGGCTACGAGGGCGTGCGCGAGGTGGCCAAGCGCCTCAACTTCACCCTCGGGTGGAGTGCCACCAGCGGCTCGGTTGACAACTTCGTCTACGAGGAGGCCAACGAGACGTTCATCAACGACCCGGAGATGCGGCAGCGGCTGATGGACCTCAACCCCCACAGCTTCCGCCGCATCGTCGGAACGCTGCTCGAGGTCCATGGACGGGGCTACTGGGAGACCTCTGACGCCAACATCCAGCAGCTGCAGCAGCTGTACCAGGACATCGAGGACCGCATCGAGGGGGTTGAGCCCCGCCCATGAAGGCGGAAAAAGGGGGCAGGGCTTCACAATCCGAAACATCGTGTTACGATGTACAAAGTTTCAGGATCTGCCGTGGCCTCTTCTTCCCCCTCCGTGATCCGCGGCGCCACCGTCACCACCGAAGACGGCGGTCGCCTCAACGCTTTTGCTGCCGAGCCCCGCATGCAGGTCGTGAGTGCCGAGAACGGCTGGGGCTTCCATGAGCGGGCCGAAAAGCTCAACGGCCGCATGGCCATGCTCGGCTTCATCGCCCTGCTGGCCACCGAGTTTGCCCTGGGCGGCGAAGCCTTCACCCGCGGTCTCCTCGGCCTGGGCTGATTCCAGCCACAGCTGACCTTGATCCCACGGCAGACTTTCCGCCGTGGGATTTTTTTGTGGCCTTGCCCGTTGCCCCCAGTGTCCTCGTCAGTGGAGCCGGCCCCACGGGATGCGTCGCGGCCCTGGCCCTGGTCGCCAGCGGCTGGCGGGTGGTGCTGCACGATCCCGCACCAGCTTCGGCCCTGGCCCAACGTGCCCGGGCCTACGCCCTCACCCAGTCCACCCGCTGCCTGCTCCAGTCCCTGGGGCTCTGGGAGGGGTTGCTTCCGCATCTTCAGCCGTTCCAGCGTCTGCTGCTGTCTGACCATGCCTGCGGCGCAGCGGAGGTGCTGTTCAGCGATGGCGACGCCGCCATCGGCTGGGTGCTGGACCATCGCCCCCTGATGGATCTGCTGCTGCGGCGCTGTGCCTCAGCCGACGGGCTGCAGCTGCTTCTTGGCGACCCCGAACGACCCTCCCAGCCCACCGACCTGCAGGTGCACTGCGAGGGCGCCGGCTCCAGGGCCCGCGATGCCCTCGGCATCGGCTACCCCGGCTGGGATTACCGCCAGGGCTGCCTCACCTGTCAGGTCCAGCTGGTGGGGGCGACCCCCGCCACCGCCTGGGAGGTGTTCCGCCCCGAAGGTCCCCTGGCGGTGCTTCCCCTTGGCGGGGGCAGGGCGCAGGTGGTCTGGAGTGGTCCGATCACCGCCTGTCAGCACCGCCAGGGCCTTGGTGAAACCGCATTCCTCGAGGCCCTCGCTGCCGCCCTGCCGCCGGGTCTGCTGGCCAGCCAGCTGCTGGAGCCTCCCGCCAGCTTTCCGGTGGCCTGCCGGCTGGCCGGTCGTCTGGCCAGGGGCCGGGCCCTGCTCTGCGGCGAGAGCGGCCACCGCTGCCATCCGGTGGGGGGCCAGGGCCTGAACCTCTGCTGGCGTGACGTGGCGGTGCTCTGGCAGGAGGCCGCGGCCGTGGCCGCCGGAGCGCGCCCCATCGAGGCCCTGCCCAGGCGTTATGCCCGCCGCCGCTGGGTCGATGCGTTGCTCACCCTCGCAGCCACCGACCTGCTCATCCGCCTGTTCTCGAACCGTTCGCTGCCGTTGCTGCCCTTGCGGCGGCTGGGCCTGGGGGCCCTGGCCCTCTCGGCGCCGTTGCGTCGTCTGGCCCTTGCCGCCGCCAGCCGGGGCCCTGTGCCCCTGGGTTCTCTGCCGGGGGGTCTTGACAGTGGGAGTCCCAGGGGAGAACAATCACCTCTCTTCAGACGTGCTTAACGGACAACGGCGGACCGGGCGGCCACACTCGTGGCCAGACCGTTCTTTTTCCGTCGCTGTCCAGCCTTCCGTCGCCACGGGTCTCCCCGCGACGGGTCGGTCGTTCCCAGTTCTCCGTTCTCTGCCTGCTGGTTTCAGTCCATGGTGATCACCACGTCGCCACAACCCGTCCCCTCCACGGCGTTGGTGGACTTCCTGCGGCGTGACATCGGCCTGAGCGATGACGCCCTGGCCCTCGGTCTGCGTCAGGCGGTGCAGGAGCAGGCACCGCTACCCGTCACACTCTGGCGTTTCGGCCTGATCAGTCTGGTGCAGCTGGATCGCGTCTACGACTGGCAGGACCGTCAGTAGAACTGCTCAGTGGATCAGTAAAGCAGCAACGACTCGACCGACGCCGGTCCAGGCAGTCGGCCGCGGCCGCCGAGAGCGGTCAGTTCGGCCAGAAAGCCGTAGCCCACCACCTCTCCGCCGACCCGCTGGACCAGGGAGGCGCAGGCGGCCGCCGTGCCGCCGGTGGCCAGCAGATCGTCGACCACCAGCACCTTCTGGCCCGGTTCCAGGGCCCCGCTCTGGATCTCCAGCCGGTCGCTGCCGTACTCCAGGTCGTAGTCGAGGCCTTCGATCATTCCGGGGAGCTTGCCGGGCTTGCGCACGGGCACGAAACCGCGGCCCAGCACAAGCGCCAGGGCATTGCCGACCAGGAAACCCCGGGCCTCGATGCCCACGATCAGATCGGCGTTGAGGGGATCGACCCTGTCGGCCAGGCCCTCCAGGGTGAGCTTCCAGATCTGCGGATCCCGCATCAGCGGCGTCAGATCGCGAAACAGAATCCCGGGCTTCGGAAAGTCAGGAATGGTGCGCACCACGGCCCGCAGCCGCTCATCCAGGGGGGGAGTGGGGCTCAGGTCGCTGTTCATGGAGCAGGCAGGGGGATGACGCGGGCCCTGCACACCTGCCATCATCGCAGCCAACGCCCTTCCCTCTTGACCGCCTCCGCCGCTGCCCCCTGGTCGGAGCGACCGTTGCCCCGCCGGGGTCTCGAACGCCTCGATCTGCTGTTGCTGGCCATCGAGGCCCTCGATCTCCATGGCAGTGAGGCCATGGTCTGGTGCTGCGACCAGCTTGGGCTCAGCGAGCAGTTCCCCGATCGGGTCAGCCTCTGGCGCAGCCGCTGCCGCAACCCCCTGCGGGTGGCGAGCCGCCGGGGTCAGCTGGGCACCGATGAAGCCCAGGCCCTGATCACCCTGGTCTGCACCCTGGCCCAGCGCGTCTACCCCCTTCTGCGGCAGCTCGTCTCCAGCCGGGAGCCTGCCGAGCTCACGGCCCAGCGCTGGACCCTGTTCCGGGAACGGTTCAGCGACCTTGTGCGTGAACGGTTCAATGTGCGCCGCGGTGCCGTGCGCCAGCTCCTCGACGACAGCGAGGGGGAGGGTCTGCGGCGCGCCATCGTGGAGTCGCTGCTGCTGTCCGCCGGTCCCGGGGGTGCAGCGCGGCTGGAGGCCAGCCTGCGGGACGCCCAGCGATGACCCAGTTCAGCTCTCTTTTCAGCCTCGGCGGCCCCGCCGGCGCCCCCCTGCGGCTGCGCTTCGAACAGAGCAGTGCCCGGCTGGACCTCTTCGGTCTGCCCGATGTGACCCGGGATCCCGAGACCGCCCCCGAGGGGGGCCAGCGCCTGGGCATCCTCACCCGCTGGGAACTGGCCATCGGACAGCAGGCCACCCTCGAGGGACGCCTCGACCATCTCCAGGGGCTGCTGGAGGTGGTGCTCACCTACGTCAGGCGGCTGATCAGCAGCAGCCCGAGGCCCTGTGGCAGCGAAGGGCAGCGAGTCGAGATCGAACCCCACGAGGGGGGCCACCGGCTCACGGTCCACAGCAGCCAGCCCGACACCCCGCCCCTGCGGCTGACCCTCGACAGTGCCGAGCTGGCCGATCTCACCCAGTGCCTGGACCAGATGCTGCACGATCCACGGATCGGGCTGCCGTTGGCGCCTCCGGCGGCACGGCCTCTCCCCCGCCGTGATCTCCCCCGCACCACACCCTTGCCCCAACGGCTGCTGGCTCCGACGGCCGCCGCTGCCAGCCTGCTGCTGACCGCTGCGCTGGCCAGCCTGGTGCCCCTGCCCCGGCCCGCCACCCCAGGGGCTCCGCCCGCCACCCAGGGGGCGCCATCGACCCCTGCGGCACCGCCTCGATGAGGACCACCTCCGCCTCCTGGGGTCGGCTGCGCCGGCGCATCATCCGCCTCGGCGCCCAGCTCGACGTGGTCGTCCGCAGTGATCCCGAGGTCTGCGGCCTCAGCGGTGACGACTTCACCATCAGCCTCCATCATTCCGGCCAGGGGGACTGCACCGTCAGGGGACTGAATCTTGTGGACTGTCCCAACGAACTGGTGATCGAGGAATTCGAACGCTGGCTGCGGTATGCCGGCTATCTGGATCAGCCGACGGACAGTCCCGTTGTGGATTGACCAGAGCCGCTGGATCGATAGCTTGGCAGGCATGCAGGCCATTCGCAGCCACCGCCGACCTTCCGGCGCCCGCCCCCGCCGCAGCGGTGGCCTCGGGCTGATGGTGATGGGTGTCGCCTGGCTGCTCGCCGGCGGCGGCGTGCTCTTCGGCCTCAGCCAGCTCCCCAGCCGCCTCGACACGCTGCTCTATTTCAGCACCGCCCTGGGCAACATCACCATGGGCCTGCTGCAGCTCAGCTCCGGCCTGCTGCAGCTGAGCGGTGCCCTGCTGCTGATCCTGCTGGCGGTGGCCGGTCTGCTGCTGATGCTCGGCGGTGTGTTGCGTCTGAGCCGCCTGCTGCTCGGTCAGCGTCGCCAGCGACGTCCGGGGGCGTCCCCCTCACCGTCCATGGTCCGTCGTCCTGGTCGTCCCGCGTCCACTTATCTGTTGGACGCGATCCGTTCACCGCGGTGAGCCCCCGAATGTTCTCTGCAGGACTTCGTTCCAGCGCCGCAGCAGCAGTGGCCGCTCGATGATTCCGTCCCAGGGGGCCCCAGCCACCTCCAGATAGGCGTCGGCGTCCAGGCGACGGACGAGGGCCAGCAGCCGTCCATCAGGGCCAAGGCGTTCCCGCTGTCGTCTCGCCAGTGCGCCTGCGGCCCCCATAGGTCCGCCGAGCACCAGCAGCAGCAGCGTTGCCGGAGGCCCCTGGGCCCCCAAGCGCAGAGGGGGCCACCCCCCGACCCTGAGCCAGTTCTGCAGCACCGCCACCTCTTCGGGATCGAGGTCCCCGACCAGTTCGATCACCATCCCCGCGGGTGCCGGCGGCGGGTCCCGCCAGGCGTCCGCTTCCCGTCGGGGGCCGGTGGGGCAGGGGAGGGAAAAGGAGATCGTGGTTCCCACCCCCGGCTGGCTCTGGAGCTCGAGACCACCGCCCATGAGCTGCACCAGTTCGCGGCAGATGGCCAGTCCGAGGCCGGAGCCACCGAAGCGACGGCTTGTGGAGGGGTCTGCCTGGGTCCAGGCTTCGAACACCCGGGTCTGTTGTTCGGCATCCATGCCGATGCCGCTGTCACGGACCTCGAACCGCAGGGGAGCTTTCCCCGCCCTGTCCTGGTCGATGCGCAGGATCACCGCTCCAGCCTGGGTGAACTTGATGGCATTCACCAGCAGGTTCACCAGCACCTGCCGCAGACGGGCCGCGTCGCCGATCCACCAGGGGGCCACATCCGGCCCGATGCTCACCACCATGGTCAGACCCTTCACCTGGGCCTGCAGGGAGACCAGGTCGATCACGTCCTCGACCAGTTCCTCCAGGGCGAATGGGAGCGCCTCGAGCTGCACCCGTCCCGACTCCAGCCGTGAGAGGTCCAGGAAGTCTTCGGTGAGCTTGAGCATCTCGCGTGCCGCTCCATCGATGGTGTCGAGATACTCACGCACCCGGTCGGGGAGGTCCTGCTTCAGGGCCAGCCGGGTGTAGCCGAGCACGCTGGTGAGCGGCGTCCGCAGCTCGTGGCTGAGCCGGGCCAGCACCGACTGGCGCAGCTGGGCACTGGCCAGGGCCTTCTGTTCGCTGCGCAGGGAGAGATCGAGGGCCTGGGAGCGGCGTTGCACTTCCTGGGCCAGCTCGGCACCGGATCGCATCAGAGCCCCCATCTGATCGTTCAGAAGCTGCACGAGGGCCGCCAGCACCTCGGCCAGCGTCTGCACTTCCTGGGGGCTGGCGGCCGGCAGCTGAGGTTGAAAGACCAGGGGATCGCGGCCGTCGGCACTCACCGCTTCGGTGAGATGGCGGGAGGTGGCGGTCAGCTGTTCGAGCGGGCGCAGGATCCAGCGGTTGAGCCTCTGGGTGATCACGATCGCCACCAGCAGAGCCAGTACGCAAAGGGCAACGGCCAGGCGGGTGCCCTGGGCTTCGACGCCTTGCAGACCTTCCTGGGGGATGACGACCAGCACGAGCCAGTCCAGGCCCAGGCCGTCGCTCCAGCCCATCGTCTCCACGAACACCGACCGGTTGCCCTCGCTGAACTCGAGCTGCTCCCTGCCATGGCCCCAGGCACCCTGCAGCCGCAGGCTGCCGTCAGCGGTGCGGCTGAAGAGCAGCCCCGCCAAGCGCTGCACCAGGGGGTCGTTGCTCTCGTCGATCCGCACACGACGTGCTGGACCGCCATGGCTGCCTGTGAGCACCATGGCCGGCCGGGAGCTGGCCACGAGACGGCCGTCGTGTTCCAGCACCAGCACCATGCCCGGCCGTTGTCCCCAGAGCCGCTGCAGGAAGGTGCTCAGCTGGGTCAGGATCACGTCAACGCCGATGACACCCTTCAGGCGACCGCTGCGGGGATCGCGCACCGGCTGGTTGAAGGAGACCGACAGCACCCGGGGATTGTCATCCCACTGGTAGATCGAGCTCCAGATCGGTCGGTTGGCTCTGACCGTTTGCCAGTACCAGGGCTCTTCCCGCGCCGTGCCGATCGGTTCGATCACCTTCAGCGGTTGCCGCCCGCGGCCGGCGGATGTGATCTCATACACGCTCTGGCGGTTGGGGGCCTGGCGCTGACGCATTTCGTTGACCAGCAGGTGGCCGTCATCGAGCCGCTGGATCCCGAGGTAGTCACCGTTCTCGTTGCCGTAGTTGATGTAACCCACCGGGAAGAGGCTGATCTGCTCGAAGAACAACCGTTCAAGGGCTGGAAAGTTCTCGGGATCAAGCTGGCCGCTGAGGATCGCCTGATCGTTCAGCCGGTTGATCAACCGTGGGGCCTCCAGCACCCCATCGAGCTGCAGGTCCACCTGATCGGCGATCGAGGCCCCCAACTGCCGGGCCAGCAGCTGCACCGAGCGATGGCCGTTGATGTACGCAATGGTGCCGACACCGAGGGAGACCAGGGCCAGCTGCAGGCTGGAGGCCAGGGCAAGCACATCCAGAAGCCGCAGCCCGTGCCGGAACCGAGGCCATCGCAGAGGCCGGATCAATGGCCGATGTCCTCGGCCCACAGGTCGGGTTTCTCGGCCTGCATGCGGGTCATCAGCGCCAGGCAGGCGGGGTCATCCAGGCAGTCGACCTCAATGCCGGCCTGCAGCAGCCACGACTCCGCCCCCTCGAAGCTGCGGCGTTCGCCGATCAGCACCCGCCGGAATCCGAGCAGCACGGCGGTTCCGGCACACATCGGACAGGGGGAGAGCGTTGTCACCAGGGTGAGATCCTTCCAGTCGCGACGCCGGCCGGCGTTGCGGATGCACTGGGTCTCGCCGTGGGACGTGGGATCACCATTCTGAACCCGACCGTTGTGCCCCCTGGCGACGATCGTGCCGTCCTCCTGGGCCAGCACGGCGCCGATGGGAATGCCCCCTTCCTGCCAGCCCCGCTCGGCCTCCGCCCGGGCGGCGTCGAGCAGCTGCCGGCGGATGGCGGGGTCCATGGACTCAGAAACGGTGGAAGCCGGGACAGGAATCACTCAGGGAGTCGCGAGCGCCGTGGCGCCAGGGAGCGGCGGAACTGCAACAGCTCCTCCAGTGTGATCACGCCGTCGCCGTTGCGGTCAAAGCGCAGGAAGCGTTCATGGAGCCGCGGCAGCGCTTGCGATTCCTCGAGGCTGAGCAGCCCGTCGCCGTTGCGGTCGGCGCGCCGGAAGGCTTCGAGCAGCCGTTCCCCCAGGAACGGCTCCGACGCTGGCGGCAGCTCCCGCAGTTCCACCTGACCATCGCCGTCACGATCGAGCCCTTTGAGCCGGGAGGTGCCGAGCCGCTCACCGAGGGGCACCCGGCCGTCACCGTCCGTGTCGAGCCGATGGAACAGCGCCCGCATCCGGCGTCGATGCTCCTGCATCACTCCCGGGTCCTGGGCCATCGCCGGCAGGGCGCAGGCGGCCAGCAGCAGACCCACCAGGGACGACCTGAGGAGAGGGCGGAGGCGGCACGGGGCGGCGGGCATGGGCAAAGACTATGGAGCCGGAACGATCGGGGCCCGCTCCTCTGGCCGATGGACCGGGCTGATCTGTGACCGGATCGGTCTGACGGCGCCTCCGGTCGCATCCGGTCGGTCGCCGCCGCTGACGCGGCTGGCGGCGATCGCGCGGCATCCATACAGTCCCGGGGTCCTATGAACAGCGGCCGCCATGGCCAAGGCGCAGACCATCTGGGTGGTGGACGACGATCCGGAACTCCGCCAGTTGCTCAGCACCTACCTCGGCGAACAGGGCTACGAGGTGCGCACCCTGAGTGATGGGCGGCAGCTCACGGCCCGCCTCGAGTTCCAGCGTCCTGACCTGGTGGTGCTCGACCTGATGATGCCCGGGGATGACGGGCTGACGATTCTGCGGCGGCTGCGGGATGGGGGGGATGACCTGCCGGTGGTGATGCTCACGGCCCGGGGAGAGGCGGTGGACCGGATCATCGGTCTCGAGCAGGGGGCCGATGATTACCTCGCCAAGCCGTTCATGCCCCGGGAACTGACCGCCCGGATCGAGGCGGTGCTGCGGCGCCGCGGTGCTCTGCCGGCGGGCACCCCCCTGCCCGATGGCGAGATCATCAGCTTCGGCAGCAATCGCCTCGACCTGTCAGCCCGCACCCTCGAGCGGGAGGGTGAACCGGTGACGATCACGAGCGGTGAATTCGGTCTGCTGGCCGCCTTCGTGCAAAACCCGCACCGCCCCCTGTCGCGGGAACGCCTGATCGAGCTCGCCCGCGGACCCTCCAGCGAAACCGACAGCCGCAGCATGGACGTGCAGGTGAGCCGCGTGCGCAAGCTGATCGAGCCTGACCCCTCCCGGCCCCGCTACCTGCAGACGGTCTGGGGCTACGGCTACGTTTTCGTTCCGGACGGTTCACCGCGATCGAAATGACGGCACGGCCCCGCCGCGGCCCCGGGCCTGTTCCCACGGCCCTCCTGCTGCGGCTGGCCCTGTTTCTGCTGCTCGGCTGGGCCCTGAGCCTGGCCCTGCTGCAACTGCTGCTCGGGCGCCGCCTGGAGCGGGCCCAGATCCAGCAGCTCGGTCGTGATCTGGCCAGCGGCATTCTGCTGAGCGAGGTGGCCCTCGAGCGCTTTCCCCCCTCGGTCGTCTCCCAGCTGGGGAACCTGCGGCTGGCCAGCGGTCCCCTGGCCCCCAGTGCGGTCCCCGAGGCCCAGCAGCAGCAGTCGCGGGAGCTGCGGCTCGAGCTCTGCCGACGGCTCAACCACTGCCCCCTGGTGCTGCCCACCAGCCGTCCGGATCGTGGCGTCTGGGTCGAACTGCTCAGCCCCCTCGATCAGGTCTGGCTGTTCTCGCCGCTGCCGGATGTGGACGGCTGGCCGCCGGATCCGCTGCTGGCCTCCCTGTCGCTGCTCAGCGGCAGCGTCGTGGCCGGCGCCTTGTTTCTGCTGCTCGAGGTGCAGCGGCCCCTGCGACGGCTGGAACGGGCCCTCGGGCGGGTGGGCCTCGAGGAGCGACCGGCACCGCTTCCCCAGGAGGGGGCCGGGGAGGTGCAGCGGCTGAGCCGGCGCTTCAACGCCATGCTGCAGCGGCTGGCCAGCAGCGAGCAGGAGCGGGCGACGATGCTGGCGGGCATCGCCCACGATCTCAAGAGCCCCATCACCCGCCTGCGGCTGCGGTTGGCCGTCGAGTCCGGCAGCCCCCAGGCCGAGGCCGACCTCGATGCCCTGGAGCGGATCACCGGCCAGTTTCTGCTGTTCGCCGGTGGTGGCCAGGGGGAAGATCCGGTGCCGCTGCCGCTGCACGACCTGGTGGGGGAACTGGCCGCCCGGTACGACGGCCGCCCGCTCGAACTGGATCTCGAGCCGGTCGACGCCTGCGTGCGCCCCGTGGCCATGGGCCGCGCCCTGGCGAACCTCATCGACAATGCCCTCAGCTATGGACAGCCGCCGGTGCTGATCCGCCTGCGACCGGAGGGCCCTGGCCTGCGGCTGACGGTGCTCGACCGGGGGGCCGGCATCCCTCAGGACCAGCGGGATCAGGCCCTGCTGCCGTTCCAGCGGCTGGATGCCTCCCGCGGTGGCAGCGGCCACTGCGGCCTGGGGCTGGCCATCGCCGCCCGCGTCGCCGAACTCCATGGCGGACGCCTGGAACTGCTCGACCTGGAGGAGGGCTTTGCGGTGTGTCTGGTGCTGCCGGCCGCTGGCACTCTCCCTGCCGGCTGATCAGACTTCCCTCGCCAGGGTTCCGTCGCCCCGTGGAGATTCCGATCACCCTGCCGCCCCAGTGGCCCCGGGCCGCCCAGCTGGTCAACGTCGATGGGGAGCTCCCGACCGTGCTGCGGGCCGCGCCGATCCACCGCCCGGAGACCTGCCGCCGGCTCAGCGGGCCCCGTGCTCCCGAAGCCTGCTGGACCCTCGATTGGCGCTGACGATCATCGGTCAGAGTGGGCGCCATGCCTCTGCTCCTGATCCTCGCCGCCGGCCTGCTGCTGCGCCTGGTCGTGGCGCTGCTGCTGCCTCCGGGCTACGACGAGGCCTATTACCTGTTCTATGGGCTGCACCCGGCCCTCAGCTATTTCGACCATCCCCTCGGGGTGGGGCTGTGGGCGTGGCTCGGCCATGGGCTGCCGTTCGGCATCGTCGGTCTGCGGCTGCCGTCGCTGATCAGTTACACCCTGGCCTCGGCCCTGCTGGCCCTGGCCTGCCGCCGCTGGTTCGGCGCCGCTGCCGCCCGCTGGACCGTCGCCCTCGCGGCCGTCTCGCCGCTGCTGCTGCTGGTGGGGGGGGTGCTGCTGCTGCCCGACGCCCCCCTGCTGCTGCTTCTGTCGGCCTGCCTCTGGGCCCTGGCGGTGGAGGCACCGCTGCCCCTGCTGGGACTGCTGCTCGGGGGGCTCACGTTGGCCAAGTACCAGGCGTTCCCGTTGCTGGTCTCGCTGCTGCTGTGGTGGCTCTGGCAGCCGCTCCAGCGACGGCGTCTCCTGTCGCCCGCCGGCCTTGGCATGGGCCTGGCCTGGCTGGCGGCCTCCTCTCCCCTCTGGATCTGGAACCTTCGCCACGGCTGGGTGTCGTTCCTCTTCCAGGGGGGGCGCACCCTCGGGGGCCCCTGGTTTGACCCCGCCGGGCCGCCGCTGTTTCTGATCAGCCAGATCCTGGCCCTGTTCCCCACCATCGGCGTGCTGCTGCTGCTCGCGGCGGGGTCGCGGCCTGATGCGGGGACGGCCCAGGCCCGTTCGCTGCTGCGCGCCCTGGCGTTGCCCCAGCTGCTGCTGTTCGTGCTGCTCGCCGGCCGGATGCAGGTGCTGGTGAGCTGGCTGGTGCCGGCCTGGTGGCTGCTGCTCCCCCTGGCCGGGGAGCGGCTGGCCCAGGCCGCCCAGGCCCGGGCGGCCTGGATGCGCTGGTGGTGCCCCCTCACCATTGGGGTGCCACCGCTGCTGTCGCTGCTGGCGGCGGCCCATGTGCGTGTCGGGCTGGCCCATCCCCTGCTGCCGTCTGCCGTCGATTCCTCGCGGGAGCTGATCGCTCCCCAGCGCCTGAGGCGTGCCCTGCAGGCCCGACCGGAACTCTGGCGGGAACTGAGCCAGGCCCGCCTGATCGTGGGCCGTCGTTACTACGAGCCGGGCTTCCTGGCCCTGGCCCTTGGCCACGACACCCGGGCGACGTTCACCACTTTCAACCGTGATGCCCGCGGCTTCGCCTTCTGGCAGCCCCCCGGCGGCTTCCGTGGCGAGGGGGGGATTCTGTTCAGCCTCCGCAATCCCGAAACTCCCACATCACTGCCCGATTGGGCTGCAGCCCTCGGCCCCCTGGAACCCCTGGGGCAGGTGGATCTCGAACGCGGCGGCCAGCCGGCGCAGGTGGTGGAGTTCTGGCGTTTCCAGCCGCTGCGGCAGTCGTGGCCGCGGGCCTACGGTCCCGCCCGCCGGATCGGCCCCTGAGGCCCTGTCAGAGCCGGCGGTTCACCAGCCCTGGGGGGCGTCGGCGAAGCCCGATGAGCCGCCACCGACGGCTTCGTCGTCGTACCACTCGGCCTCGCCTTCCTCGCTGCTGTCGCCTGCGGCCGCAGGCAGGGCGTCCGCCGTCGCGGGGATGTCGTCGGAGGCGGCGGGATCCGCAGGGATGGCCAGGGAGCTGGTCACGGGGGCACACGCAGACCCATGGGTTCTAGCCGTCTGCAGGAGGCATCAGGCCACCCCGTGGCCGGTTCAGCAGGTCCGACCACTGAGTACAAGCGCGGCCCTGTGACGGAGTAAACCCGAACAGGGCTGGCGTCGGCCTGACCGGTGCGCCAATCTCCCGAATCGTCAGCCGGAACAACGGAGGGGGTGGGATTCGAACCCACGGAGGCTTGCGCCTCGCCGGTTTTCAAGACCGGAGCCATCAACCACTCGACCACCCCTCCCCTCGGCTGTCGCTGGGGCAGCAACAGCCACACGCCAGTCTGTCACAGGGTTCAGGTTCGGCGACAGGGTCAGGGTTCCAACGTGAGACCCATGCGACAGGGCCGCACGCTGGAAGTGGTCGCCCGTTCCGTCATGGCCGTTCTCAGCACCGATTACCTCGCCCGGCGCACCCATCACCTCGCCGAGATGATCCAGACCCTCCCAGTGTCAGCCAGGCCGGACCATCAGGTGGGCTGCTGCCGTGAACTGCTGCTCCAGCTGGGGGAGGCCCTGGATCGTCTGGCCCAGCCCGGCGCCGGCGCCTAGGCCGGCTTGCTCAGCGGCAGCAGGCACTTGTCGGAATCGCAGCCGGCGGGGCCGGCTTCGGGCGATTCACCGGCGTCGTACCGCTGCAGGGCCGCGAAGAAGTCGTCGTTGCGGCGACGACCCAGCACCGACTGCTGCAGGGTCTCGTAGGTGGCGCGGTCAATCGGTTCGAAGGGCAGGCGCGGGAAGGTGGCGTTGGCATCGAACCGGGCCAGCAGAGCCGCCGAGATGTAGCCCTCCCCGTCCCGGATCGCCCCATGGATGGCATCGGTGAGGGCTTCGATCTCGTGCTCCCGGAACTCGATCGTGGCTGAGGTGTTGTGGGCGGTGTAGTGCTTCTGCACCTGCATGTAGAAGTCGAACTGGGCCATGGCCGAGAAATTGTTGATGTCCACGCTGTCGGCGCCGGGCAGGTTGGCCCAGCTCACTTCCGTGGGAATCTCGACCAGCCATTCACCGCAGCGGGGATCGAACGGATCCTCCAGCAGCCTCCCCTGCTCGTCCTTGTCGGACTGGGAAGGAACGATCGTGTAGCCGTAGTCGAGGCAGGCCAGGGCCACCGGATCGTTCTTGCGGAAGGTGATGCGGCGGATGAACCGCTGGGCCTTGGGGGGATGCCAGCCCGGGCTGGCCCCGGTGAGCAGGCTCTTGGTGCCGGCGGGCTGCACGGTGGTGCAACGGTTGGGGCGCCGCAGGCCATGGCGGTCGCAGTACTCCCAGACGGCGGTGTTGACGGCCTCCTTCCAGCGGCCGAGGTAGGCGGCCTCCTGCTCCTTGAACCGCTCCCCCTCAGGGGTGGCCGGCCGGCCCTCGGCCCACCAGCGCAGCCAGGCGGCCCCGAAGGCATGCACGAAGAAGTCAAAGAGACCGGTGAAGCTCACCCCCACGATCGGATCCCAGGCGCGGCTGCGGCGGTAGCGCTCCACCTCGAAGCGGTGGTTCAGCAGGCAGGCCACCGCCAGACCGGCGGCCCGGAAGGCTTCGTCCTGGCCGGTCAGATCGGTGGGATCGAGGCGGTTGAGATGGACTTCGGCCAGGTTGCAGTGGAAGTCGGCCCCGATGATCTCGCCGCAGGGGTTGAGGCCGTAGCGACCGAGACGGTGCTCGAGCTCCCCGTCCTCCAGCCCGGGGTGATGGAGGCTCAGCCAGCGGCCGGCCTCTTCCCTGCCCTGGTCGACATAGATCTCGATGAATTCCTGCCGCAGTTCCGGCGTGGTCAGCAGATCAGCGTTCGCCCGGGCAATCGATTCCGGGGCGAACTGAATGGCCCCTTCCCCGGAGTGGAACTGCTGGCGCACGGCCTCCAGCACCACCTCCCGCGAGGGCCGGGTGTGGAAGACGCGGGTGTGGTTCGCCATGCGCAGGGCATCCCGCTCGGGATCGATGCGCCAGTTGCCCTGGCCGTCCTGCTGCCACAGGTTCTGCTTGGCGCCGGCGGCCTCCAGGTCGTCGTCGGCGAACTGGCGCATGCCGGCGCTGCGGCGGATGTTGCCCGCCACGATGGTCACCGCCGCTTCGTCGATCAGCAGGCAGCACTCGACCGAGCTGAGGCGGCGCCCCACGGCCCGGCCGAGGATCTGGGCCACCCGCCCGTAGAGGTCCCCCAGCTTCACCGGGTTGGCCATGCCCCCGAATCCCTTGAGCACCTCGCCCACCGGGCGCACGTCGGACAGGTCGACGGACACCGTGACGTTGCCGTCGAACCGTTCGTCGCTGCTCAGTTCCAGCAGCAGCTGGTAGCTGTCGACCCAGCCCCGGCGGGTGTCGCCGACACGGATGTGCACGTGGCTGCCTTCGACGCTGTGGCTGGTGTCGTCGCGCCGTTCGCCGGCCGGCGTGCGGCCGATGGGGGTCACCTCGCTGATGCTGAGGCGGTTGCGCACCACCGGCAGCCGCCCGATCAGGTGGGGCTCGATGATGGCGCCGGTGCCGCAGCCCATCATCGCCAGGTCCATCATCAGCCCGAAGGCCTCCCAGTCGACCAGGTTCGTCGACGTGCAGTTGTAGGCCCCCGAGAAATTCTCGCTGCGCTCGATCCAGGGGGTGCCACCGATCCAGAGCCAGCGGCCTGAGGGCAGGGAGGTCTGCTCGGCCTGCAGCCGCCGCAGCAGCGTGACCTCATCCGGGGTCAGGTTCCCGAGGCGGCGCAGACCCTCGAGGTTCCGTTCGGCGACCTCGTGCCAGCTCTCCCGACCGCCAGCGTTGCGGCGGCTGTAGGTGCGGTAGAAGACGGGGTAAGCGGCGGGGGCGGTGGCCGGGAAATCGCCACCCATGGCAGAGGCCCCGACGGGGCTGGTCGTGGCCGCTGCCGGCTGTTGAAGCAGGTCCGAAGGAGGGGTCACCGGCACTAGATCTGGTAGGTGGAGCGAAGCTAATACGCCACAGGGGGTGGTAGGGGCAGGATGCCGGCCCGCGATCTGAACACGGGCGGCGGTCAACGGCACCGGCCGTCGCTAGCTGGCCTGGCTAGCAAGGGGCTGCATCCCCTGCGGCCGCCCCCGTCGCGGCCCTGATCCCATGGCCCGCTTCCGGGAGCTCCTGCAGGCCCTTGATCAGCTGCGGCGGGTCGTGGCGGTTGGGCGCCACCAGGGCGCCCTGGCCCAGATCGCCGATCTTGTCGACAGTTTTCTCGACACCCCCCAGATGGAGGCCTGTGTGGGGCGGTTCCGTGCCCTGCCAGGCGGGGCGGCGCTGATGGATGCGCGCTTTCCACCCCTCCAACCCGACATCGACAGGCTCAGGCAGCTCCCCGCCGGCAGCCTGGGCCACACCTATGCCCAGCTGATCCTGTCCCTGGGCTACGACCCTGAGTTCTTCCGCCCCCGGCCGATCCACTCCGACGCCCACTGGCTGACCCAGCGCATCGCCACCACCCATGATCTGCACCATGTAATCGGTGGCTTCGCCACGTCTCCCGAGGGTGAGAGTGGTGTGCTGGCGATGACCGCCTGCCAGACGGGATTTCCGGCCTACGTGGCCCTGCTGCATGCGGCCCAGCTGAGCCGCTTCCGCCTGGACCCCCCCAGCTATGGAGCCCTCAGTGCCGCCATCAGCCATGGCACCGCCATCGGCTTCGAGGCGGCCCCCCTGGCGGCCGTGCGCTGGGAGGACGGCTGGGAGCGCAGCGTCAGCGACTGGCGCCGGGAGCTGGGCATCCGCCGGCCTGCCGACGGCACGGCCTACGGGACCTCCCTGGAGTCCTGACCTCCCCTGATCCGCAGGGGCGCCGGGGATCAGTAGTTGAGCAGGCGCATGCGGAAGGCGGCCAGCTGTCGGGCCTGCTCAGGCCAGTCGCGCTGAAAGGGATGGTCGGCCAGTTCGACCATCACCGCCTCCAGCCGTTCGTCCCTGGTCAGGCCATGGCCCGGATGGCGCACATCGAAGCTGTCCCAGGCATCGCTGAAGGCCATGGCGAACCCATCGGGGTTGTTGAACACCGTCTGGGAAGGGGTGGTGGGATCCGGACGGGTGACGGCCACGGTGGCGCCGACGCAGCAGCGACCACGCTAAGGGGCGCCGGCTGGCAGTCTGGAGCCATGACCCGTGCCCCCAGCGCCGCCGCCGGCGACGACCCTACCCTCCTGGCCGAGGCCGTCGCCCGCCGCCGCAACTTCGCGATCATTTCGCACCCGGATGCCGGCAAGACGACCCTCACCGAGAAGCTGCTGCTGTATGGCGGGGCGATCCAGCAGGCCGGCGCCGTCAAGGCCCGGGGCGAGCAGCGGCGGGTGACGTCCGACTGGATGGAGCTGGAGAAGCAGCGGGGCATCTCGATCACTTCAACGGTGCTGCAGTTCGACTACGACGGCTGCACGATCAACCTGCTCGACACCCCCGGCCACCAGGACTTCTCGGAGGACACCTACCGGACCCTGGCCGCCGCCGACAACGCGGTCATGCTCGAGGACGCGGCCAAGGGCCTCGAACCCCAGACCCGCAAGCTCTTCGAGGTCTGCCGGATGCGGCAGATCCCGATCTTCACCTTCATCAACAAGATGGACCGGCCCTGCCGGGAACCGCTCGAGCTGCTCGATGAGATCGAACGGGAGCTGGGGCTGGCCCCCTGGGCGGTCAACTGGCCCATCGGCAGCGGTGAACGGTTCCGGGGCGTCATCGACCGTCGCACCCATGACGTCATCCTCTTCGAGCGGGCGGAACGGGGGCGGCAGGCGGCCGAACGGCGGCTGTCGCTCGACGATCCAGCCCTGGCGGACCTGGTGGAGCCCGAGCTGCTGGCCCAGGCCCGCGAGGAACTGGACCTGCTCGAGGGGGCCGGAGCCCCCCTCGACCTGGAGCAGGTGCATGCCGGCGAGCAGACGCCGCTCTTCTTCGGCAGTGCCATGACGAACTTCGGCGTCCGTCCTTTTCTCGATGCCTTTCTCGAGCTGGCCCAGCGCCCCGTCCCCCGCCAGAGCAGTGACGGCCCCGTCAGTCCCCTGCGGCCGGGCTTCAGCGGTTTCGTCTTCAAGCTGCAGGCGAACATGGATGCCCGTCATCGCGACCGGGTCGCCTTCGTGCGGGTCTGCTCCGGACGGTTCGAGAAGGACATGACGGTCCAGCACGCCCGCAGTGGCCGCACCATCCGCCTGTCCCGCCCCCAGAAGCTCTTCGGCCAGGACCGGGAGGTGGTGGAGGAGGCCTTTCCGGGGGATGTGATCGGCCTCAACAATCCAGGGGTGTTCGCCATCGGTGACACCCTCTACAGCGGCCCGGCCGTCGAGTTCGAGGGCATTCCCTGCTTCAGCCCCGAGATCTTCGCCTGGTTGCGCAATCCCAATCCCTCCTCCTTCAAGAGCTTCCGCAAGGGCGTCAACGAACTGCGGGAGGAGGGAGCCGTGCAGATTCTCTATGACACCGATGCGAGCAAGCGCGACCCCGTGCTCGCCGCCGTCGGCCAGCTGCAGCTGGAGGTGGTCCAGCACCGTCTTGAGCATGAGTACGGCGTGCCGACCCGGCTCGAACCCCTGGGCTACAGCGTGGCCCGCTGGGTGGAGGGAGGCTGGCCGGCCCTGGAGCGCATCGGCCGGGTCTTCAACTGCAAGGCGATGCGCGATGCCTGGGACCGGCCGGTGCTGCTCTTTCGCAACGACTGGAACCTGCAGCAGCTGCAGGAGGACCACCCCGATCTGGGCCTGGCGGCGGTGGCGCCGGTGGTGAGCGGACGGGAACCGATCGCCCTCTGACAGCCACGGCCGCTGGCTGCCCTCGCCAGGATGAAATGGTTCCGGTCCTTCAACCATGGCCACGCAGTGGTGGGTCAGGCCGCGACCTGACGGAGGGTGCGACTACGTGCGGCTGTGCAGGTCCCCGGCCGATGGCAGCGTCGAGGTCATCGAGGGGTCGCACCTGCCCCCGCAGCTGCCGTTGCTCAAGCGGCGGCAGTGGATCAGTGCCGAAGCCGTGAGCGGCCGCGGTCAGCAGCTGCAGGCCTTCGGCTACAGGCCGGGCGCGCCACTGTTCTGAATGACGCCACTCTTCTGAATCGGGCCACTGTTCTGAACGGTGAGGTGCTGCCGGTCGGTGGCTCCGGGGGGGCGCCGCAGCCGATACGCTGGCTTCATTCCGGCCCATGTCATGGCCCAGGGCACCGTACCGCCACAGCCGCCTTCCCCCTCGGATGGCGCCGATCCCTTCGCGCTTCTCGGCATCGACCATGAGGCCGGTTTCGAGCTGGTGCAGCAGGCCCGGGATGAACGCCTCTCCGCCCTGCCGCCGGACGATGCCATGGCCCGCGCCCGCGTTGAGGCCGCCTTCGACGCGGTGCTGATGCTGCGGCTCCGGGAGCGGCAGCTGGGTCAGCTCACCGGTGCGGCAGCCAGCGCCTCCAAACGGGAAGCGGTGGCGCCGTCGACCCCTGGCCAGCCTCCGAGCCTGCCGGTGCTGTCTGCCCTGCCCAACCTGCCGCGGCCCAGCTGGCGCCTGCGGCCACCGACCCTGGCCCTGGCCTCCGGCCCCCAGCTCTGGCAACCCCTGGCCGGCCTGGGGGGGCTGTTGCTGGCCCATCTGCTTCTCGGTGGCGCCGCCGGGGCGGCGGAACTGCTGCTGGCTCTGGCCACCCTTGGCTGTGCCCTGGCGCTCAACCGCCGCAGCGGGCGTTTCTTCCCCTCCATCGGCTGGGCCTTCAGCCTGCTCACCGTCGGCCTGTTGCTGGGGGGCCTGCTGGCCCTGCCCCTCAGTGCCCTGCCGCTGCCCCTCACGGCCGTCCAGTGGCAGGGCATCCCGGCCCTGTTGCTGCTCCTGCTCGGCAGCCTTCTGCTGGCCTGATCGGCCCTCAGGCGGCCTCGAGTTCGCTGATCAGGTCCTCCAGTTCGCTGCTGCTGACCTGGTAGGTCTCGTTGCAGAAGTGGCACGTGAGCTCGGCACCGCCGTCCTTCTGGATCATCTCCGTCAGCTGCTCACTCCCCAGCAGCTTCAGGGCCGCCAGGCTGCGGCGGCGGGTGCAGGGGCAATGGAAGGTCACCGCCTGACAGGCCTGGTCGGCGTCGATGACGGGATCGAGATCGGGAAAGACCGCCTCCAGCAGGTCCCGCAGGTCGTCGCCGCAGCGGTGCAGCCGCTGGCTGAAATCGCGGATCTCGCTGCAGCGCTCCTCCAGCAGCGCCACCAGGGCCGGCTCCCGGGCCGCCCGGGGCAGCACCTGCACCAGCAGGCCGCCGCAGCTGCGGATGCCGCTGCTGTCGATGGTTTCGCCCACGAACAGGGCGGAGGGGGTCTGTTCGGAATGCAGCAGGTACGAGGCGACGTCGTCGCCGATGCAGCCGCTCACCAGTTCAACGGTGCTGCTGTAAGGCGGGCCGCTGCCCTCATCCCTGACCACGTGCAGATAGCCCTGGCCCACGGCGCCGGGGAAGTCGAAGCGGGGAACCTCCCCGATCGGCGCCAGCTCCAGATCGGGCCGACCGACCCGGCCCCGCACGGTGCCATCCCGGCCGGCATCGACGGTCAGTCCCTGGAGGGGGCCATCGGCCTGGATGCGCAGGTTCACCCGGCCGTGGGCCACCTTCATCGAGCTGGCCAGCAGCAGTCCGGCGGTCATCGCCCGCCCCAGCAGGGCGCTGGTCAGGTACGACAGCCCGTGGCGGCGGCGGGCGTAACGGGTCGTGACCGTGGTCCTCACGGCCACAAGCCGGATGCCGCCACCGACTGCTGTGGCACGGACCAACTGGTCAGGCATGGTCGGGGAGGGACTGGTCGAATCGTACGCAGCGCCCCCCCACCAGGCGCCAGCGGTGGTTCATCAGCCCCTCGAAGCATTCCGGCTCGTGGGTGACCAGCAGCAGCAGCCGTTCCCGGGCCAGATCCCGCAGCAGTTCGATCAAGTCCCGCCGCACTGACCAGTCGAGCCCGGCGGTGGGTTCATCGAGCAGCAGCACCGGCGGATCCCGCAGCAGCTGCACCGCCAGGGCCAGCCGCCGCTGCTGCCCGCCGCTCAGCTGCTCCGGGGGCTGCTGGAGCGGCACCTGCCCCAGCCCCACCCGTTCCAGGGCCCCCTGCAGCCGTTCGGTCGGCAGCCGCCGATGGCCGATCCGCAGCTCCTGGCCGACGCTGAGGCCAAGAAAGTGCCGTTCCGGAAACTGAAACACCAGTCCGCACAGCCAGCGCCGTTCCCGCGGGGTGGTCGCCTGCCCCTGCCAGAGGATGCGACCGCGATCCTGGCGGGCCAGACCGGCGATGATGTCGAGGAGGGTGCTCTTGCCGGAACCGCTGCGGCCGGCCACCAGGCCCGGTTCACCCCGCTCGAGCCGCAGGCTCACGTCCTGCAGCACCGGCGCGGCGGCGGTCGCCGGGTGGTAGCCGATTCCCTCGAGCTCCAGCATTCCTCCCTGCCCCTGCCACCGCCCCTTAGCTTGAACGCATGCTGGTTCACGTCCGCGAGTTCGACCCCTTCGATTGCTGGTTCTGGCTTCGTTTTCCCCATGTCCCCGGAGCGGGGGAGCGTCAGTACCTGGAGGAGGTCTTCAACAGCTGGTACTTCCTCGGCCGTCTGGGGGCCTGCAATGCCGAGAACCTGCAGGTCCATGACCAGGGGGCCGACATCAGCTGGATGGCCTACGACAACGATGGTGCCGATGGGGGCCTGCAGGCGCTGATGCACAACCTGGGCACGATGGAATACCGCGGCGAATGGGCCCGCATCTGGGCCGATCTGGGCACCAGCGATGGCGTGGCCCTGGATCTGCTGATCAACGCCCTGCGGGGCCTTGACCGCGATCTGGTGCCGATCGAGGAGTTCAGGATCGGCGGCATCAACGAGGACTGGCCGGCGGATGCCGGCGACGAGCGCTTCTTCGCCGACTGAGGCCCCGCGATGGCCGAACAGCGGCGGCTTCTGATCCCACCCGACCGTCTCAGGGCCAGCGGTGGGGCTCTGGTCCTCACTGAGGCCGAACGGCATTACCTGGAACGGGTGCTGCGTCTCCGCGCCGGTGAGGGCTTCACGGTGATCGATGGCGCCGGCGGCTTGTGCGAGGCCACGTTGCGGCCGGGCGGCCGGGCGGACCTGGGACCCTCGCAGCCGCCGGCGCCACTGCCCATGCCGCAGCTCGGGCTGCTGGCGGCGCTTGTGCGCAGGGATTTTGATGTGCTGCTGCGGATGGCGACGGAACTGGGGGTGGATCACCTGGTTCCCCTGCAGGCCGACCGGAGTCCGCCGGTGACATCCTCGGGCCGTGCTCCCCGCTGGGGGAGTCTGCTTCGGGAAGCCAGTGAGCAATGCGAGCGGCTCTGGTTGCCCCGGCTTGGTGACGTCACTCCGGCCCGGACGGCCCTCGCCGCCGTCGCTGGCCCCCAGGAGCGCCGTTGGCTCTGCCTGACCCGCCGGGAGGGCATTCCACCTCTGCTCGACGAGCTGCAGCGAGCCGACGCCAGCGGAGATGCCGCCTGGCTGATCGCCTGCGGTCCCGAAGGGGGCTGGTCACCGCAGGAGGAGTCCCTGGCCCTGGCCGCTGGCTGGCAGCCCGTCAGCCTCGGGCCCACCATCCTTCGGTCGTCCACGGCGGCCGTGGCGGCCCTGACGCTTCTCAGCCAGTTCCGCGTCAGCGACCGCCCCCGCCCCGCAGGGACGAGGCCAGGTCCCTGAACGGCGCCAGGTTCGCCCCAGGACGACGCCTGCCCCTCGGCAGGGCCTGGGCGGGGTTCAGCAGTTCGGCCGCGAAGGTGGTCAGCTCCCTGGGCACTTCAGCCTTCTGGGCCGCCGCCCGCTCCGCCGCCAGCGCCTCGGCGGTGGTGAGGGAGGGCTGGGCGGCCGGGGTGGCCGCTGGTGAGGGAGCGGCAGCTGCCAGGACAGCCGCGGCAGGGGCCGTCGCTGCGGCACCCACAGGCACCGAGATGGTGTCCGGAGCCGCGGCCTTCGCCGGGGCTGCAGCTGGGGGCACGGCCTTCGCGACTGGTGCCACCGTGGTCACCTGCCGGTCCGCCCCAGCGTCCGACAGTTCCAGGAAGGGCTTGCGCTCACCCCCGAACAGCTTCTGGAACACCATGGAACAGGGCCGGATCTGCCGCGATTATCCCTGCGCCGTCCCCCCTCCCGGCGGTTCCGTAGGGCTGCGCAACATCACCGGCGCTGCCCCCGGCAGCCGGTCCAGCACCCAGTCGGCGTTGATGGTCAGCACGGCCAGGTCGCCGTCGCGCACCACCTGCAGCAGGGAGGGTTCGGCGCTGCGGGCGCCACCCTCACAGCAGATCACCCGGGCGAGGTAAGGCGGCTGACGCGGCGCCGCCACCGCGACCACGTCACCGACCCCGACCAGAAGAAACGCCGCCACGACCATCAGGCAGTACATCCGTACTGTAGCGCCATGGCCTGTGGCGCCACTGCCCATCCCGGATGGATGCCCCCCGATGCCCTCCTCTATGCCACCGATGCCGATGCTGTTACCGATGCCGCTGCTGCCCCTGCCCCCCGCCGGCCTGGCCTGGCTGTTCAGTGCCCTGGCCAACGCCCTGCTGATCCTGCCCTTGCGGCGGGTGCCGGTGCTGACCACCGCCGGCTGGTTCCATGCCTGGATCCTGGGCACCCTGCTGGGGGCTTCCCTGGGCTGGCGGGGCTGGCTGGCGGTGGTGCTGTATCTGGCGCTGGGCTCGGCGGTCACCCGCCTCGGTCTGGCCCGCAAGCGGGCCGCCGGCCTCGCGGAGAAGCGCGACGGTCGCCGCGGACCCGAGAACGTCTGGGGATCCGCTGCCACCGGTGCGCTGCTGGCCTTGATGACCACCCTGCCGGGGGCTCCGCAGGGGCTGCTGCTGACCGGCTTCGTCGCCAGCTTCGCCGCCAAGCTGGGGGACACGTGCGGCAGTGAGATCGGCAAGCGCTGGGGACGCCGCACTGTTTCTTTGACGCGGCTGCGGCCGGTGCCGGCGGGCACCGAGGGGGCGGTGAGCCTGGAGGGAACCGTGGCCAGCCTGGTCGGTGCCGCAGTCTTCGCCGGGCTGGCGGTGGCGCTGGGGCTGCTGCCCCCGTCCCTGGTGCCGGCCCTGACGCTGGTGGCCTGGCTGGCGACCCTCATTGAGAGTCTGATCGGTGCCGAACTGCAGCCGCGGCTGGCCTGGCTCAGCAATGAGGCAGTCAATGGGCTGATGACACTGCTGGCCGCCCTGCTGGCCATGGGCCTGCTGGGCCCCAGCCTTCGGCCATGAGCCGTTCCTGCAGGGCCAGCCGGCACTGCCGCAGACGCCGGGACAGGCGGGGCACACTCCAACCCATCTCGGCGGCCACATCCCGGCGCGGCCGCTGCCGCACCAGGCAATCGAGCAGCAGCTTGCGGTCGTCCACGGGCAGCGGGGCGAGCCGTTCCCAGAGCTCCTGCCAGGCCAGGCCCTCAAGCGGCTGGGGTCCGCGGGCCTCGAGGGTCTCCTGCAGGGGGGTTCCATCGTCCGTGCCGCAGGGCCGGTCGAGGCTGGTGCATTGCAGGGCGCGGTGCAGCTCCCGGGCCTGGCGGATGCGGCTCACCCGGCAGCCCAGCCGGGAGGCCAGTTCCTCCTCCCCCAGCGGGGGCTGACCATCGTGCAGACGGGATGCGTTGAGCTGTTCCATCTGGGCGTGCAGCTGCCGCAGGCGCCAGCTCGAACGCACGACCGGCACCCGATCACGGATGTGGTGCCGGATGTGGCCCTGGATGTAGGGAACGGCGAAGCTGCTGAAGGCCACCCCCCGGTCGGGATCGAAGCGCTCGGCGGCCACGATCAGCCCCTGGCGGCCGATCTGCACCAGATCGTCGACGGGTTCACTGCAGAGGTGGCGCAGGCGGTTCACCTGCTGATGCACGAGGTTCAGGTGCCGCAGCACGAGGGCGTTGCGATGGCGGACGGCCGGGGGATCGGTGCCGACGATGGCGGATCGGGCCATGGCGGGACGGCAGAACGAAGGACCCGGCCACCCTTGTCAGGCCGGCTTCGGCCCATCAGGGGCAATCGGGGGGGGCGCTCCCCCTCCGATTGACGCTGGTCAGGGGTTGCCGTTCGGTGTTACGCGCGGCTCCGATTGATGTGTGGCTCAGAGCCGGATCGGGGTGTTGTCACTGCGCAGGACGCAGTGGCTGACGTTCCAGTCGTAGTGATCCCAGACCCCGGAAGGAAGCCTGTAGTCGACGCCGGGGAAGTCGCCGAGGGGCACCCGGGTGGGCTGGGCCGAGCAGTAGGGCCGGCTGCCGGGCCTGGCTAAGTACTGCTGGTGGTAGGCCTCTGCCGGGAAGAAGGACTGGTCAGGGCGGACATCGGTGGTGATCGAGCCGAAGCCGCCGCCCGTCAGGGCCTCCTGGTAGGCCTGCTGCGAGGCACGGGCGAGGCTGAGCAGGGCCGGATCGTTGACGAAGATCGCCGAGCGGTACTGGCTGCCCCGGTCATTGCCCTGGCGATCCCCCTGGGTCGGGTCGTGGCACTCCCAGAACAGCTTGAGCAGATCGCTGAAGCCGACGGCAGCAGTGTTCCACACCACGCGAACCACCTCTGCATGGCCGGTGGCTCCGCTGCATACCCGCTCGTACGTCGGTCGCGGGTCGCTGCCGCCGGCGTAGCCGACAGCGGTGGTGACGACGCCGGGCAGGCGCCAGAACCCCTTCTCGGCCCCCCAGAAGCAGCCGCAGCCAAAAAGGGCCTCGCCCTGATCCGCGGCGGCCGGGGCATTGATCGCCGTGCCCAGCACCACGTGGCGCAGATCGGACGTTGCGGGCTCACGCCCCAGCCACGAATCGAGAATCACGACGGTCAGCGACGCTGCTGCTCACGGAGTCTGGCCGTCGGCGGGGTCTGGCCGTGGCTCCAGTGCGATGTGGTTGATCAGCGTCGTGGTGAACGCGAACAGCAGAAAGGGCAGCGACAACACCAGGATCAACCCCACCCCGACCAGGGCGAACAGGGGGCGGCTGGCCCCCATCAGCCCCAGGGCCGTGGCGAGGCTCAGGAAAATCACCCCCATCCAGGCCAGCACCTGGCCGTAGATGTCACCGAAGGTGAGGGTGCAGCGGAGGTTGTAGGGCAGCGGCCGGGTCACGGATCCGAGGCATTGGCCCCTGAACTAGAACAGCGCGGCCGTGACGCGGGCAGATCCGCCGGAAAGCTTCGGCTCCTGCCGCCGAGGCGTCAGACAGCCTGCAGCTGGCTGGCGGCCTGCTCGCGATCCCACAGGCGGCGGTAGGGCCCCGGCTGGCCCAGCAGCTCGTCGTGGTGACCCTGCTGCACCAGGCGGCCCCGCTCGAGCACCAGCACCCGGTCGCAGGCGGCCGCCGCCGAGAGCTGGTGGCTGATGAAGACGACGGTCTGGCGGGAGCGGCGGCGCAGGTCCTGGAGGATGGCGGCGGCCGTGCGGTTGTCGACGCTCGCCAGCGCATCGTCAAGCACCAGCAGCGGGGCTTCCATCAACAGGGCCCTGCCGAGGGCCGTGCGCTGGCGCTGGCCGCCGCTGAGGGTGATTCCCCTCTCGCCGACCAGGGTGCCGTAGCCGTCGGGGAATCCGGCCACATCACCGGCCAGCTGGGCCCGCTCGGCCACCGCGGCGACGGTGGCGAGATCGGTCTCCGGCGCCCCGAAGCGCAGGTTGTCGCCCAGGCTGGCCGTGAACAGAAAGCCTTCCTGGGGCACCAGGGCGAGCTGCCGGCGCAGGTCGGCAAGGCGCAGCCGCGTCACATCGACGCCATCGAGGAACAGCTGTCCCTGGTGCACCGGCAGCAACCGCCCGAGGGCACGGGCCAGGGTGGTCTTGCCGCAGCCCACCGGGCCCACCACCGCCACCAGCTCGCCGGGCTCGATCGTGAAGCTGAGTCCGTCGAGGGCGGGCTCGCGGGCGTCGGTGTAGCGGATCTGCAGACCCCTGGCCTCCAGGCGGGCACCGGCCGGGCTGGGAACGCCGGCGGCATGGGGCTGGGGGGAATCCTCGATCTGCGGTCGCCGGCGCAGCAGCTCCTCCACCCGTTCCAGGCTCACCTGGCCGGTCTGGAAGGTGCTGAGGGTGAACCCCAGCAGGGCAGTGGGAAACACCAGCCGTTCCACGTAAAGGATCAGGGCGATCAGCCCGCCGAGGCTGAGGCTGCCGGCCTCGAGGCGGCTGCAGCCCAGGGCGATCAGCACCAGCACCGACAGGGAACTGATGCCCTCGAGCAGGGGAAAGAGGGTGCTGCGGGTGCGGGCCAGGGTGATGGCCGCTTCGCGATAACGACGGCTGAGGTCGGCGAAGGCCGCGCGCTCACTGCCCTCCTGGCCATAGATCTTGATGGCCCCGATGCCCGACAGGTCTTCCTGCACCAGGTCGCTCATGGCGGCGAGATCCTGCTGCAGCCGCCGCTGCTGGCGCATCATGCGCCCGCCGGAAAGGCCCACGAGCAGCAGCATCAGCGGGTAGAGCAGGATCGCCGCCAGGCTGAGCCCCGGTTCGATCGCCAGCATCGCCGGCAGGGTGAGGGCGTAGGCCATGGCGGTGTTGCTCAGGCTCAGCACCGCGAACCCCAGCAGCCGCCGCACGTTCTCGACGTCGCTGGTGGAGCGGCTGATCACATCGCCGCTGCCCGCCTGCTGCACCCAGCCCGGCTCCTGGCGCAGCAGATGGTCGAAGATCCGCTGCCGCAGGCTCACCTCCACGTGGCGCCCGGCGCCGAAGACCAGCACCCTGGAGGCCAGCCGCACCAGTCCCATGACCGTGGCCAGGGCAGCGATGAGCAGTGCCTGGTGCATGAGGTCCGCCAGGCTGAAGCCCGGCTTCAGGGCATTGATCGTGCGCTGCACCAGCAGCGGCAGTGTCGTGCCGAGGATGTTGACCACCAGCAGGGCGGCCATGCCCAGGGCCAGTTCCCGCCGCTGGGGCCGCAGCTGACGGGCGATCAGGGCAAGCTGCAGGGGGGCCATCACAGACGGCAGGGGCCGCCCCAAACTACGGAGGCTCCGCCGTCGGCCATGGCTGCCTCCCCCCCCGATTCCGGCGCTGACCGCGACCAGGTCCATCCGCTCGAAACCAGCGACCGCGAGACGGTCGACGGGCTGCTGGCGGTGGAGCAGCCTGGTGATGACCATCTGGTGGACGCCGCCCGGCTGCTGATCCGCTACGACGGCTTCCCCGGAGCCGCCGATCTGCGGCAGGACCTGGTCAAGGCCATCACCCACTGGGGCCTCGACCGGCCGGCCCTCGAGGCCCGTTGCCGGGCCCTCTGGCAAGGGGGCTTCCGCCCCGGTCGCCCCCAGGCCGACCAGGCCGTCGGCAGCGGCTTCGACACCGATGCCGCCGCCGACCCCTGATGCCGTCGCCGCCTGACGCGACCATCGTCCCGATCCCTCTGCTTGCCCGTCCCGTGAGCAACGTCCGCTCCGACTCCCCCCCCCCGTGGCCCCGGCTGCTCGATGGTCTGCTGGAGGGCCAGCGTCTCGATGCGGCGGCGGCGGCGGCGCTGATGGAGGCCTGGCTCGCCGATGCGCTGGCCCCGGAGCAGACCGGCGCCTTCCTGGCCGCCCTGCGTTGCCGGGACCCCGATCCGGTCGAACTGGCGGCCATGGCCAGCGTGCTGCGCCGGGCCGCCGCCCTGCCGGCCCCCCGTCCTGCCCTGGCCCTGGCCGACACCTGCGGCACCGGTGGCGACGGCGCCGACAGCTTCAACATCTCCACGGCCGTGGCCTTCACGGCGGCGGCCTGTGGCGTGACCGTGGCGAAGCACGGCAACCGCAGCGCCAGCGGCCGGGTCGGTTCGGCCGACGTGCTCGAGGCCCTCGGCCTGAACCTCTCGGCGCCGCTGCCGCAGGTCCTGGGGGCCCTCGAACCGCTGGGGGTGACGTTCCTTTTCGCCCCGGGCTGGCATCCGGCCCTCGGGCGCCTGGCGGCCCTGCGCCGCAGGCTGGGGGTGCGCACGGTCTTCAATCTCCTTGGTCCCCTGGTCAACCCGCTCCAGCCCGATGTGCAGGTGCTGGGGGTGGCCCGGCCTTCCCTGCTGCAGCCGATGGCCGGTGCGCTGCAACGGCTTGGCCTGCAGCGGGCTGTGGTGGTCCACGGCGATGGTGGTCTTGATGAGGCGTCGCTGTCGGGGCCGAGCCGGCTCTGCCTGCTCGACGGCGGAGAGCTGCGGGAGGACTGCCTGGATCCGGCCGCCCTGGGGCTGTTGACGGCGGGCCCTGCGGAGCTGGCCGGGGGGGATCTGGCCACCAATGCCGCCATCCTGCAGGCGGTGCTGCAGGGGCGTGGCACCGCCGCCCAGACTGACGCGGTGCGGCTCAACACGGCCTTGGTGCTCTGGGCCGCCGGAGCGGTGGCCGACTGGCGAGAGGGGGTCGAGCGGGCCGGGGACTGCCTGGCCGGCGGTGCCCCCTGGCAGCGCTTCGGGCAGCTGGCCGACTGGCTTCGCACCCCTGAGGGATGATGCAGAAGGGTGCCGAGGCGGATGGACGGTCTTCTTGTGCTGGCGGACGGCCTGGTGCTGCGGGGCCGGGCCATCGGGGCCCGTGGCTGCGCCATCGGCGAGGTGGTGTTCAACACCGGCATGACCGGGTATCAAGAGGTGATCACGGACCCCAGCTACACCGGTCAGCTGATCACCTTCACCGCCCCTGAACTGGGCAACACCGGCGTCAATGACGACGACCTCGAGGCCGACCGGCCCGCGGCCCGCGCCGTGATCGCCCGGGAGCTCTCCCCCTGTGCCAGCAGCTGGCGATCCCGCCAGCCCCTGGAAGACTGGTTGCAGCACCACGGTGTCGTCGGCCTGGTGGGGGTTGACACCCGGGCCCTTGTGCGGCGCCTGCGGGAGGGGGGCGCCATCAACGGTGCGGTCTGCACCGACGGCAGTGACCCCGCCGAGCTGCTGCAGCGGGTGCAGGCCGCCCCCTCGATGGAGGGGCTGAACCTTGCCACGCAGGTGACGACGCCGGCGCCTTACGTCTGGGAGCGGCTGACGGCCACAGCGTTTGACCAGCGAGCGCAGCCCGGCCCCGGGGACCGGCCCTATGCCGTCGTGGCCATTGATTTCGGCATCAAGCGGGCCATTCTTGAACGGCTGGTGGCCCATGGCTGCCGGGTGACGGTGCTGCCCGCCGGCAGCAGCCTCGACGCAGTGTTGGCCCACAGGCCCGAAGGGGTGTTCCTGTCCAACGGCCCCGGCGACCCGGCCGCCGTCGACGACGGCATCGATCTGGCCCGGGGTCTGCTGGGCCAGCCTGACCTGCCGGTGTTCGGCATCTGCCTCGGGCATCAGATCCTCGGTCTGGCCCTGGGGGGCAGCACCTTCAAGCTTGGCTACGGGCACCGGGGGCTGAACCATCCCTGCGGCGGCGGCGGTCCCGTGGAGATCACCAGCCAGAACCACGGCTTCGCCCTCCGGGCCGAGAGCCTTCCCCTGGACCGGGTGACCATCACCCATCGCAACCTCAACGACAGCACCGTCGCCGCCATCGAGCTGCTGCACCAGCCGGTCTTCGGGGTGCAGTACCACCCGGAGGCCTCACCGGGCCCCCATGACGCGGATCACCATTTCCGGCGCTTCGTCGCGCTGATGGCCAGCCGCCGCCAGGCTGGATAAACTTGAGAGCCCTTCGGGGTCATCAACCGCAGGAGGCCTGGAGCCATCACCGAGCTGACCCGACTCACCGTCTCTCTCCGCGGCGGCTGCGAGCCTCAGGCCGGCTGCCTGCTGCTGCATTTCACGGGACAGCTCGACGCCTATTCCGAGCGTCAGTTCCGTGACTTCATCGAACAGCATGGATCCACCACGGCCCTGCCCCTGGTTCTCGATCTGAGCCGCATTGATTTCATCGATTCCTCCGGTCTGGGGGCCCTGGTGGCTGTGGCCAAGCAGTGCAACGAAGCGGCCCGACGCTTCGTTGTCGTCGGCAACAGCCGCGTCGTGCAGACCGTGAAGCTGGTCAGGCTCGAGGCGTTCCTCCATCTGCAGCCTGATCTCGAGACCGCCCTCGGTGCCGTCAGCGCCGCCTGATCCCTGTCCGGGTCCGGCCCAGCTGGCCTGGCTCGGGGATGCTGTCTGGGAACTGCATCAGCGCCAGTCCCTGGTGCGCAGGGCCGCCAGTCCCCGTCGGCTCCACGACGCGGGGGTGGCCCGCGTCAGGGCCGAGGCCCAGAGCCTGGCCCTTGAGCGGCTGGAACCCCTGCTGCGGGCTGAGGAGCGGGAGTGGGTGCGGCGGGGCCGCAATGCCGCCGGTCGCCGCCCACGCCATCTCGATCCCTCCATTTATGGGCGGGCCTCGGGATTTGAGACAATGGTGGGCTGGCTCCACCTGCACGATCCGGACCGCCTGAGCGAGCTGCTGTGCTGCCTCGATCCGGTTGTCCCCTCCGACAGGCCGGACAGTCCCCCCTGACGGACGAGCCTGGTTCCCTGCAGTCGTCACGACCATGGCCTTCCGTCCCGACCGAACCCCCCGCAGCCCCGGCGGCCCGCGCGGAGGTCGTCCCCGTGGCAGCAGTGGAGGGCGCCCACCGGCCCCTCCCCGACGCTTCGATCGCCGTGACCGTGCTGACGGCGGCGACCGACCGGAGCGGCCCTTCCGCAGCGAGCGGCCTGACCGGGACGAGCGCTTCGGTCGCGACGACCGCTACGGCCGCCCCCAGGGCGGCGAGCGGATGGGCCGTCCCGCACGGTTCAACCGTCCGGAGCGCCCCCAGCGCTTCGACCGCCCCCAGCGCTTCGATCGTTCCGATCGCTTCGAGCGGAGCGACCGCGAGGAGCCCGCGGACCGGGGTGAACGGCCGATGCGGCGTGAACGCTTTGACCGTTTCGACCGCAGTGATCGCTTCCCCCGCCCCGCGAGGCCCTCGTCGGGCGATCGTCGCGGCCGTCCGGCGTTCCGCGGGCCCGACCGCTCACGGCCGGCCCCCCTCCCCCAGGAGACGGCGCCGGTGGGGGAGGCCGAGCAGCACGGACCGGCGGTGGCCGACGATCTGGTGTGGGGCCGCCACGCGGCCCTGGCGGCCCTGGAGAGCGGCCGGCCGATTCACCGCATCTGGTGCACCCCCGAGATGCGCTGCAGCAGCCGCTTCCTGCAGCTGCTGCGTGAAGCCAAGGCCGGGGGGGTGCTGGTGGAAGAGGTGACCTGGGCCCGCCTGGCCCAGCTCTGCGGCGGGGCCGTCCATCAGGGCATCGTGCTGCAGACCGCTGCCGCCGAGACCCTTGACCTCGAGAGTCTTCTGGCCGGCTGTCGCCAGCTCGGCGAAGCGCCGCTGCTGGTGGCCCTCGATGGTGTCACCGATCCCCAGAACGTCGGGGCGATCGTGCGCAGTGCCGAGGCCCTCGGCGCCCACGGTCTGGTGCTGCCCCAGCGGCGCTCCGCCGGTCTCACCGGCGCCGTGGCCAAGGTGGCGGCCGGCGCCCTCGAGCATCTGCCGGTGGCACGGGTCGTGAACCTGAACCGGGCCCTCGAGAGCCTGCGGGAGGACGGCTTCCGGGTCGTCGGCCTGGCGGAGGAGGGCACGGTCTCCCTTGGAGAGGTGGACCTGCAGGGCCCCCTGGTGATCGTCACCGGCTCGGAGGGTTCAGGCCTGTCCCTGCTGACGCGCCGCCACTGCGATCAGCTGGTGCGGATTCCCCTGCGGGGGGTCACCCCCAGCCTCAATGCGTCGGTGGCCTCAGCCCTGTTGCTCTACGAGGTCGCCCGTCGGGGCTGGATGGCGTCGATCCGGGGCCAGGATCCCGCCCCGGCCCTGGTGCGGCTGGACCGTCGTCCACAGCCCGAGGTCGGGAAGGCGGACGACACGGTCGACGGGCCTGCGGATGGATCGGTTCCATCGGCGGATGAAGACATGGACATTCGGTTCTGACACGCCCATCGCCGGCCTCGCCAGGCACAATGGCGGCAAGCCAGCCGCAGCCTTCATGGCCCTGCTCCAGCAGCCTTTCCGCGACGTCGCCAATCTGCTGGGGGTGGCCTGGTGGGCCCGGATCGACACACGTCAGCCCGACGTGACCTACTGGTTCGGCCCCTATGTGCGCCGGTCGAGCCTTGAGGCCAGCCTGCCGTCGATCCTGGCCGATCTGCGTGAGGAGGGACCGGCGGTGCTGGAACACCGACTTCTGCGCACCCGCCGCCGCGAACCGCTCACGATCGAGCACAGCACGGCGGACTCCTGAAGCGGTGGTGTCGGGGCGCTGATAGCGTCGCTCGAACGGTTGGAATCCACGATGGCGATCAGCGACTGGATGGCGTCCCTGCGCGAGGGATCGACCACGGTCGTGTTGCACATCGATGCACTGCTGCAGCGGCTGGAGCAGACCGAGCCCAGCCTCCATGCCTTTGTGAGCCCGACACCCGAGCGGGCCCGCCAGGACGCCCGGCGGCTGGATGAACAGCTCGCCGCCGGTGGCGCCCTCGCCCCTCTGACCGGCGTCGGCGTCGCCGTCAAGGACAACCTCTGCACCGCCGGGGTGCGCACCACCTGCGCCAGCCGCATGCTCGACGGGTTTGTGCCCCCCTACGAGGCCACCGCCACCCGCCGGCTCTGGGAGGCCGGTGCCGTTCTTCTTGGCAAGACGAACCTCGATGAGTTCGCCATGGGCAGCACCACGGAAACCTCGGCCTTCGGCGCCACGGCCAACCCCTGGGACCCGTCGCGGGTGCCGGGGGGCAGCTCAGGGGGGAGCGCCGCCGCCGTCGCCGCCGGCCAGTGCGATGTCGCCCTCGGTTCGGACACCGGCGGCTCGATCCGCCAGCCCGCCAGCTTCTGTGGCGTGGTGGGCCTCAAACCCACCTATGGACGGGTGAGCCGCTGGGGGCTGGTGGCCTTCGCCAGCTCCCTGGATCAGGTGGGGCCCTTCGCCCGCAGCGTCGCCGACGCGGCGGCCGTGCTGCAGGTGATCGCTGGCCACGACCCGCTCGATGCCACCAGCCTTGATGTGCCGGTTCCCGATTACCTGGCGGCCCTGGAGCAGGAGGACGTGCGCGGTCTGCGCATCGGCCTGCTGCGGGAGGCCTTCGCCGAGGGTCTTGATCCTGAGGTCGAGGCGGCCGTGCGTCGGGCCGCAGATCATCTGCAGAGCCTGGGCTGTGAGCTGGTGGACGTGAGCTGCCCCCGCTTCCAGGCCGGCATCGCCACGTACTACGTGATTGCCCCCTCAGAAGCCTCTGCCAACCTGGCTCGCTACGACGGGGTCAAATACGGTCTGCGGGAAGCCGGCGGCGACAGCCTCGGCAGCATGACGGCCCTGACGCGGGCCTCCGGCTTCGGCGCCGAGGTGCAGCGCCGGATTCTCATCGGCACCTATGCCCTCTCCGCCGGTTATGTCGATGCCTTCTACCGCAAGGCGCTGCAGGTGCGCACCCTGATCCGCCAGGACTTTGACCGGGCCTTCGCCGGTGTCGATCTGCTGCTGACCCCCACCGCTCCCACAACCGCCTTCAGGGCCGGCGACCACACGGATGACCCCCTGGCCCTGTACCTGGCTGACCTGCTCACCATTCCCGCCAACCTGGCAGGGCTGCCGGCCATCAGCGTTCCCTGCGGTTTCGACAGCCAGGGGCTGCCCATCGGTCTGCAGCTGATGGCCCCGGTGCTGGCGGAGCAGCGGCTGCTGCAGGTCGCCCACCGCTACGAATGCACCGCCGGGGTGATGCAGCAGCGGCCGGTGGCACCCCTGGCGGCCTGACCCCACCGCTGGTGGTGCCCCTGGCGCCCACCGCTAGTGTTGGCGCTCCGGCCGTCGAGGCCCGCCGCGCTGCACCGCTCCGTGAGCTTCGTTCCCCTCCACAACCACAGCGACTACAGCCTTCTGGACGGTGCCTCGCAGCTGCCGCAGATGGTGCAGCGGGCCGTGGATCTGGGCATGCCGGCCCTGGCCCTCACCGACCACGGCGTCATGTACGGGGCAATCGAGCTGCTCAAGCTGTGCGGCAAGGCCGGCATCAAGCCGATCATCGGCAATGAGATGTATGTCATCAACGGTCAGCTCAGTGATCCCCAGCAGAAGAAGGAACGCCGCTACCACCTGGTGGTGCTGGCCCGCAACCAGACCGGTTACCGCAACCTGGTCAAGCTGACCAGCATCAGCCACCTGCAGGGGATGCGGGGCAAGGGGATCTTTGCCAGGGCCTGCATCGACAAGGAGACCCTCAGGGCCCACAGCGAAGGCCTCACCGTGGCGACCGCCTGCCTGGGGGGGGAGATTCCCCAGGCCCTCCTGCGGGACCGCCCTGATGTGGCCCGGCAGGTGGCCGTCTGGTACCAGGAGGTCTTCGGAGAGCACTTCTACCTCGAGCTTCAGGACCACGGTTCCCGCGAGGACCGGATCGTCAACGTCGGCCTCGTGCAGCTGTCCCGTGAGCTGGGCATTCCGCTGATCGCCACCAACGATGCCCATTACCTCAGCAAGAACGACGTTGAGGCCCACGATGCCCTGCTCTGTGTTCTCACAGGCAAACTGATCACGGATCAGAAGCGGCTCCGTTACACCGGCACTGAATACATCAAGAGTCGCGACGAAATGGCGCGGCTGTTTGTCGATCATCTGGACCCTGACGTGATCGAGGAGGCCCTCGACAACACCCTGCGCGTGGCTGATGCCGTCGAGGACTACGACATCCTTGGCCATCAGCAGTTGCCCGACTTTCCCCTGCCTGAAGGACAGACCCCCATCAGCCATCTCACCCAGGTGAGTGAGCAGGGCCTGCGGCAGCGGCTCGACCTCTCCGAGACAGAGGCGATGGATCCGCTGTATGCCGAGCGGCTCCATTACGAGCTCGGCGTCATGGAGCAGATGGGCTTTCCCACCTACTTTCTGGTCGTCTGGGATTACATCCGGTTCGCCCGCGAACAGGGCATTCCCGTCGGTCCTGGCAGGGGATCGGCTGCCGGTTCCCTCGTCGCCTATGCCCTGGGAATCACCAACATCGACCCGGTGCGCCATGGGTTGCTGTTTGAGCGCTTCCTCAATCCGGAACGCCGCTCCATGCCTGATATTGACACCGACTTCTGCATCGAACGCCGGGGCGAAGTGATTGATTACGTGACCCGCCGCTATGGCGAGGAGCGGGTCGCGCAGATCATCACCTTCAACCGCATGACCTCCAAGGCTGTGCTCAAGGATGTGGCGCGGGTGCTCGACATCCCCTATGGCGACGCCGACCGTCTGGCCAAGCTGATTCCTGTGGTGCGGGGCAAGCCTGCGCGCCTGGATGACATGATCTCGGAGGGAACGCCAGAGCCCGAATTCCGTCAGCGCTACGAGTCTGACCCCGCAGTGCGCCACTGGGTCGATCTGGCCCGGCGCATCGAAGGCACCAACAAGACCTTCGGGGTCCATGCCGCCGGGGTGGTGATCAGCGCCCGGCCCCTCGATGAATTGGTGCCGCTGCAGCGCAACAACGACGGCCAGGTGATCACGCAGTACTTCATGGAAGACGTTGAAGCCATGGGACTGCTGAAGATGGACTTTCTCGGTCTCAAGAACCTGACGATGATCGACAAGACGCTGGATCTCGTCAGCCAGGAGGTCGGCGAGCGTCCTGATCCCGACCGGCTGCCCCTGGATGACCCCGACACCTACGCCCTCCTGGCCCGGGGCGACCTGGAGGGAATCTTCCAGCTGGAATCCAGTGGCATGCGTCAGATCGTGAGGGACCTGCGCCCCTCCAGCCTCGAGGACATCTCATCCATCCTCGCCCTGTACCGACCCGGTCCCCTGGATGCCGGGCTGATTCCCAAATTCATCAACCGCAAGCATGGCCGCGAGGCCATTGATGTGGCCCACGAACTGCTGCAGCCCATCCTGAGCGAAACCTACGGGATCATGGTCTACCAGGAGCAGATCATGAAGATCGCCCAGGACCTGGCGGGGTATTCACTAGGGGAGGCGGACCTGCTCCGGCGTGCCATGGGCAAGAAGAAAGTGTCCGAAATGCAGAAGCATCGGGATGTCTTCGTGCGTGGTGCCACCACCCGTGGTGTGGATGCCGCTGTGGCGGACGCCCTCTTCGATCAGATGGTGCTGTTCGCTGAATACTGCTTCAACAAGAGCCATTCGACGGCCTATGGGGCCGTCACCTATCAGACGGCGTACCTCAAGGCGCACTACCCAGTGGCCTACATGGCGGCCCTGCTGACGGTCAATGCCGGCGTCACCGAGAAGGTGCAGCGCTACATCGCCAATTGCCAGGCGATGGGCATCGAGGTGCTCGCCCCCGACGTCAACCGCTCAGGCATTGATTTCACCCCTGAGGGGAGACGCATCCTCTTCGGCCTCTCCGCCGTGCGCAATCTGGGCGAAGGCGCGATCCATGCGCTGCTTGACAACCGTCGCAAGGATGGCCCCTTCAGCTCCCTCGCCGACCTCTGTGACCGTCTGGCCAGTTCATCCTTGGCCAACCGCCGGGCGATGGAATCGCTGATCCACTGCGGCGCCCTTGATTCTCTGCACCCCAGTGGCAACCGGGCGCAGCTGGTGGCCGACCTCGATCTTCAGCTGGACTGGGCTGCATCGCGGGCGAGGGACCGCATCAGCGGGCAGGGGAACCTCTTCGACCTCATGGGGGGCGGCGGCGGTGCGGCGGCCGATCCCCTGGAGACGGCCCCCCATGCCCCCGCGGTGGCCGACTACGACCCCACGGAGAAGCTGCGGCTGGAGAAGGAGTTGCTGGGCTTCTACCTGTCGGACCATCCCCTGCAGCAGCTGGCCCCCACCCGACGGCTGCTCGCCCCCATCGGCCTGGCCTCCCTGGAGGAGCAGCCCGACCGATCGCGGGTCTCGCTGCTGGTGATGGTGCCCGAGGTGCGGCTGGTGACCACCCGCAAGGGCGATCGCATGGCGGTGCTGCAGGTGGAGGATCTGAGCGGCAGCGCCGAGGCTGTGGTCTTCCCCAAGACCTACGCCCGCCTCAGCGACCATCTGGCTGTGGATGCCCGGTTGCTGCTCTGGGCGCAGGTTGATCGCCGGGATGACCGGGTGCAGCTGATCGTCGATGACGTGGCCCTGATCGATGAGCTGCAGGTGGTGCTGGTGGAACTCGAATCCAGCCAGGCGGGTGATGTGACCGTGCAGCACCGGCTGCGGGATTGTCTGCAGCGCCATCGCCCGGCCGACGATCAGCTGGGGGTTCGGGTGCCGGTGGTGGCTGAGGTGATGGACGCTGACCGGCGTTGTCTGGTGCGCCTGGGTCATCAGTTCTGCGTGGCCGACGCCAGCGCCGCTGCCGCCAGCCTCAGCGAGGCCCGCTTTCGGGTGCGCCTGCACCGTTGCGCAGCCGCCGCAGGTTGACCCCGATCTGTTCGAGCCCCAGCAGGCTGCCGGGGGTCTCCACCCAGCTGGAGGAGAACAGGCCGAAGCTGAGCCCTGCGAGGCCGAGCAGGAAGAACAGACCGGTGACCAGGAGGGTGGCCACCGGTGGCACGTCAACCCCCCGGGCCACCAGCAGATAACTCACCACGAAGCTCGCCATGCCCAGGGCCGTGGGAACACCGGCGGCGATGGCGATGCGTCGCACCATGCGGCTGGCCACTGGCGCCGGGATGCCGCTGCCCGCGCGCCGGGGCGACCCCCCCTGGGCAGCAGCGGATGGCGGTCCGAATCCACCGCCGGAGGAGCCGGATCCACCCTGCATGGCAGCGATCAGCCGCGGATGCCGAGCTTGCTGATCAGCGTCTGGTAGCGCTCTCGGTCCTGGGCCTTGAGGTAGCTCAGCAGACTCTTGCGACGGCCCAGCATCTTCATCAGACCCTGGCGCGATGAATAGTCGTGCTTGTTCTTCTGCATGTGGCCGGTGAGCTGGCTGATGCGCTCGCTCAGCATGGCGACCTGCACTTCCACCGACCCGGTGTCAGTCGCGTGGGTCTGATGGCCGTTGATCAGTTCCTGCTTCTTGTCAGTGGTGAGCGGCATGCGCGGATCGAAACCGGTCGGTGCAATCCTCCATCGTACCTTGCGGCTCAGGCCCCTTCGCGGGCGAGCCAACCCAGGCAGCGGCGCAGCAGGGCCTCCACGCCGTCACTGTCCTCCGGGTTGTGGCTGTGTCCGAGGGCCCGACGGATCTCGTCGTCGCTGTAACCCAGGGCCGCCAGGGTCCGTTCCACCTCCCGCTCCACCGGTCCCTCCGATGGCCCCGCGAGGTCGCCGCTCGCCTGGGCCTGCGGCAGCTTGTCGCGCAGGTCGACCACGATCCGCTCCGCCGTGCGCCTGCCCACCCCAGGGGCCTGGCCCAGCCGGCCCAGATCACCGGCGGTGATCGCCGCGATCAGCTGCTCATGCTCGAGGGTCGAGGCCAGGGCCATCGCCACCTGGGGTCCGACGCCGCTCACCCCGAGCAGCATCCGGAACAGGTCCCGTTCGTCCTTACGCTCGAAGCCGAACAGCAGGCTGGCGTCCTCTCGGATGACGTGGTGCACGTGCAGGGTCAGGGCCGTCGCCGGGGCGCCGATCGGCAGCCGTTCATGCAAGCCGCGGGGCACCTGCACCTCGTAGCCAACGCCGCCACAGACGATCAGCAGCCCACAGCGTCCACCCTCCTGCCAGTGATCCTCCAGCCGACCCTGCAGTCGCCCGATCATGCCGCTCCCGGTGCTCCGACCATGTTGACCCTGCAGGCCCTGGGTCGCCTGCTGACCGCCCTGCTGCTGGCCGTGCTGCTCGTGGCCTGCGGTCCGGTGGGCCAGCCACCGCGTTCGACCCTGTTGCGGGCCCTTGACCTGCAGGTGCAGCTCACCCGCCAGGAGTTGTCGGAGGTGCTGGCGATCCCGACACCGGCCGAGAGCCCATCCCTGTCGCGGGTGCGCCTCGACAGCCAGCGGCGGGAGCTGGTGGAGGGGCGCCAGGTCTGGCATCTGCGCGGCCGTTTCGACTGGCGCCTGGCCGGTGAACCCCTGCGGGCCGACACCAGCTTCGATGTGTGGCTGCTGCCCGGGGAACGGGGCCAGAGCTGGCGATTGCTGCGGCGGGACGACCCCGACCGGCCGGGATGGCGCAGCTGGCCCCTGCCCCTGCCCGTGGGTTGACCTCAGCGCCAGCCCTCGCTACCGAAGGGAGGTCGCAGGCGCCCAATGCCAGGTTCCGCCGCCAGGTTGACGCCGCTGCTGCTGCTCATTCCGCTGCTGGCGGCGGCCGGGGCCCGGGCCGAGGATCTGCAGTTCGACCGGCGGTGTGCCTGGAGCCGGGCTGAAGGCCCCTGGATCGAGGCGGGGCGTTGCCGGCTGGAGGGCTGGCGCGATGGGCGGGAGCTGCTGCTGACCGTGCTCTGGCCCGATGGCCGCCGCAGCGTGATCGAGACCCGACCGGCAGGGGGTGAGGCCCGCATCGACCGCCTGCCCGGCCGCTTCCGCCCCGCCGCTGACGGCAGCTGGGTGTTCAGCCTCCAGCAGGGGGGGCAGCTGCGGTTTGCCCTGCCCTGAGGCTGGTGCCGGCCGCAGCAGCCTGGACAATGGACCGACCCCGGTCGTCCCCGTGTCCGTCCCCCGGCTCCACCCCCGCACGATCGAGGCCGTCAAGGAACGGGCCGACATCGTGGATGTGGTGGGCGAACACGTGGTGCTGCGCCGCCGCGGGCGCGAGTACGTGGGGCTGTGTCCGTTCCATGAGGACCGGTCCCCCTCGATGACGGTCTCGCCCGCCAAGCAGTTTTATTACTGCTTCTCCTGCGGAGCCGGCGGCAACAGCCTCAAGTTCCTGATGGAGCTCAAGCGCCAGAGCTTCGCCGAGGTGGTGCTCGAGCTGGCGCGGCGCTATGGCCTGCCCGTCGAGACCCTCGACGCTCCCCAGCAGGAACGTCTGCGGCAGCAGCTGTCGCGGCGGGAGTCGCTCCATCGGGTGCTGGCCCTGGCCGGCGGCTGGTTCCGCAGCCAGTTGCGCCAGGCCGACGGCGCCGCCGCCCTGAGCTATCTGCGGGAGACCCGCGGCTTCGAGGAGGCGACGATCGACCGCTTCGAACTCGGCTATGCCCCTGACCGCTGGGACGGTCTGCTGCGGCATCTGCAGACCACCGAGGCCATCGGCACCGATCTGCTGGAGGCCGCAGGGCTGGTGGTGGCCAGGCAGGGGGGCCAGGGGCACTACGACCGTTTCCGCGGGCGGGTGATGGTGCCCATCCACGACCGCCAGGGACGGATCATCGGCTTCGGGGGGCGCAGCCTCGATGGCCGTGAACCCAAATACCTCAACTCTCCCGAAACCGAGGTGTTCGAGAAGGGGCGGCATCTCTTTGCCCTCGACAAGGCGGCCGACCCGATCCGCCGGGCCGACACCGCCGTGGTGGTCGAGGGCTATTTCGATGCCATCGCCCTCCATGCCGCCGGGGTGAAGCACGCCGTGGCGGCCCTGGGCACCGCCCTCAGCGCCCACCAGATCACCCAGCTCTGCCGCTGCTGCGAAAGCCGGCGCATCGTGCTGAACTTCGACGCCGATGGCGCCGGCGTGCGGGCTGCCCAGCGGGCCATCGGCGAGGTGGAGCAGCAGGCCCTGCAGGGTCAGCTGGAGCTGCGGGTGCTCCCCCTGCCGGAGGGGAAGGACCCGGACGAGTTCCTGCGCCACCATGGCCCTGCCGACTATCTGGCCCTGCTGGATCAGGCGCCGCTCTGGCTCGACTGGCAGATCGACCAGCTGCTCGTGGGCCGCGATCTCTCCCGCGCCGACCAGTTCCAGCAGGCGGTCCAGGCGCTGGTCGAGCTGCTGGGCAAACTGCCCCAGTCGGCCCTGCGCAGCCATTACCTGCAGCAGGTGGCCGAACGCCTTGCCGGGGGGCAGGCGCGGCTGGCGCTTCAGCTTGAGGAGGACCTGCGACAGCAGGTGAAGGGGCAGCGCTGGCACGGCCGGTCCAGGCGGTATGAGCAGCCCCTCGAGGCCGGCTCCCGGGACCGGGCCGAGGCGGCCCTGCTGCGGCTCTACCTGCACTGCCCGTCCCTGCGGGCCACCCTGCGCCAGGAGCTGCGGCAGCGGGATCTGGAGGATTTCGGCGTCTCCCACCACCGGCGTCTCTGGGCCCGCATCGCCGAACTGGAAGAGGAACGGATCGGCGCCGGCGGCCTCGAGGCCATCAGCCGTGGCAGCGATGCCGCCGATGCCCTCGCCGCCGATGACCTGGTGGACCGTCTGACCGACCGGCTGCTGGGGGACGACCCCTCGCTGCTCCAGCGCCTGACCACGCTGCTCGAACCAGGGGAGCTGCAGCAGATCCTGCTGGAACGGCCCCTCGAGCAGCTGCACGGCACCGTTGCCAGCCTCGAACGCCAGCGGGTTCTCCGTCGCTGTCGCCACCTGCTGGATGCCTGGCGCAGCCAGAGGCTGCAGAGCCTCGAGGCCTGCATCGCCGTGCTGCTGCAGGACGAGGCCCGGGGGGCGGATCCGCAGCCCGACACCAGCACAGGGATGGTGATGGAGGAGCGCATCGACCAGCTCTTCACGACGCTCAACGCCGAGGCCCTGCGCTTCCAGAGCGACTACTACAGCGAACGGCGCTACCTCGAAGCCCTGGACCGCCGTCGTCTGCCCGGCGTCGGCTGAGGGGCCGGACCCAGCGGTTCTTCATGCTCTTCGAGCAGCAGTTCCTGGAAGGCCCGGTAGGGGTCATCGGCCTCGGCCGCCGCCGCTTTGGGGTTGTTGCCTGGGGTGCCCGTGCTGCCTCGCGGGGCGCTGCGGGGGCGTTCCAGATCGCGGAGCCGCTGCAACAGGTGGTCGGGGACCGTGCCATCGGGGCTGGCACGCATCAGTTCTCCGAAGAGCTTCGCCGGATCGTCCTCGGTCTCGATGGCGTGCTGGCGACGGCTGGCCGGTGGCGGACCCTTGGGCTGGGGCGATGGCAGCGGTTCAGGCAGACGCCGTCCCAGGGCTTCGAGCCGTTCGCGGCTGCGGGGATCGAAGGCCATCGGTCAGGGGCAGCCGAGGGTGTCGCGGGTGGCCAGACCGGTGGTCGGGTTGACACCAGCCACCTCGGCGCAGAGGGCCGCCAGGGCGTCGGCGCGGAGGGAGACGTTGCTGAAGTCGGCCCCGTCGGCCTTCACCTGCCGGAATTTGGTGTTGAAGGCGAAGGCGTCGGCCAGAACGGCATCCCGCAGGTCAGTGCCCTCGAACACGGCCGAATCGAGGGTGGCCCCCCGCAGGTCCGCTCCCCGCAGGTTGGCCTCCTGCAGCTTGGCTCCGAAGAGGCTCGCTCCGCGCAGATCAGCCCCTTCGAAATCGGCGGAGCGCAGGTTGGTGAGATTGAAGGTGGTGTCCCGCAGGTCGGCCCCATGGAAGTCGGCGCCGATCAGGGCCTGTTTGGCGTAATCCATGGCGGCGCTGGCCCGCCCGGTGGGGGCGACGATCAGCACAGCGGCCAGAAGGAGGGCCGCCAGCAGGCGCTGGACCGGCCGCAGGACAGGGGCCATCGAAGACGGCAGAGCTGGGGGAACCCTAGGCCTGAACGACTGGGACCGTTGCGATGGCTGATGGCCGCGCCGCCGCCGGGCGGGCCGCCGAGGGGCGGGTTCTGGCGCTGCTCCAGGGGCGGGGCTGGTCGCTGCTGGAGCAGAACTGGCGCTGCCGCTGGGGTGAGATCGATCTGCTGTTGACCAAGCCCGGCCGTCTGCTGCTGGTCGAGGTCAAGGCCCGCCGGGCCGCCGGGCCGGATCTGTGGGGCAGCCGACGGCTGAGCCAGGGCCAGGGCCGACGCCTGCATCGCAGTTACGCCTGCTGGCTGGCCGCCCACCCCGAGCAGGCGCTGCTGCCGGTGGAGGTGGTGCTGGCGCTGGTGCGGCTGGGACCATCCCCCTGGGCGGTGCGTTGGCTGCGGCTGCCTGACCTGTGAACCCCCTCGGGCAGCATGGGAGCGATGGTCCATCCCTCCCCACACCGGGCCCGCCGCCGCTTCGGCCAGCACTGGCTGCACGACCGGGCTGTGCTCAACCGCATCGCTGCAGCGGCCGATCTGAGCCCCCAGGATCGGGTGCTCGAGATCGGTCCCGGCCAGGGGGCGCTCACGGCCGTTCTGCTGGACGCTCCGATCGCAGTCCTGCACGCGATCGAGCTGGACCGTGATCTGGTGGATGGGCTGCGGCAACGGTTCGGCGGCGACGAACGCTTTCAGCTTCAGCAGGGCGATGCCCTCGAGATCCCCCTGCCGGAGGTCGAGAAGGTGGTTGCCAACATCCCTTACAACATCACAGGCCCCCTGCTGCAGCGGCTCCTGGGCCGCCTCGACCGCCCCGCCTGGCGCCAGCTGGACCGGCTGGTGCTGCTCGTGCAGCACGAGGTGGCCGAACGCCTGCGGGCCCGCCCGGGGTCGAGCGCCTTCGGGGCCCTGAGCGTGCGGGTGCAGCTGCTGGCTGAGGCCGAATCGGTGTGTCTGGTGCCCCCCCGCTGTTTCCGCCCGCCCCCCCGGGTGATGTCCGAGGTCATCCGTCTGCACCCCCATCCCCAGCCCCTGCTCCGGCCGGAGGACGCCCGCCGGGTGGAACAGCTGCTGGCCCTGGCCTTCGCCGGCCGGCGCAAGATGCTGCGCAACACCCTGGCGAGCCTGCTGCCGATCGACCGCCTGGCGGCCCTGGCTGAACCGCTGGGCATCCGCCTGGACCAGCGCCCCCAGGAGCTGGCGCCCGGGCAATGGGTAGCGTTGGCGCGCGCCCTGCCCCAAGACCCTTGAGCTCCGTGCAGCTGGACGCTCCCGCCAAGATCAACCTGCACCTGGAGGTGCTGGGGCTGCGGCCCGATGGCTTCCATGAGCTGGCGATGGTGATGCAGACCATCGATCTGACCGATCAGCTGACCTTTGAGCGACTGCCGGAGGGGGAGCTGAGGCTGAGCCTGGAGTCGTCCGCCGGGCCGTTGCCCCTAGATGGCGACAACCTGATCCTGCGGGCGGCTGAAGCCCTGCGCCGGGACGCCGGCCGTCCGGAGCTGGGGGCTGCGATCCATCTGCGCAAGCGCATCCCCATCGGGGCCGGGCTGGCGGGGGGGTCAAGCGATGCGGCCGCCGCCCTGCTGGGCCTCAGCCGCCTCTGGAATCTCTCGCCGTCCACCGCGGTGCTCGAACGGCTGGCGGCGGCGATCGGCTCCGATGTGCCCTTCTGCCTTCAGGGGGGCACCCAGCTGTGCTTCGGCCGGGGCGAACGCCTCGAGCCGCTGCCCGACCTGCCCCCCATGGGGGTGCTGCTGCTCAAGGACCCGCAGGTGAGCGTCTCGACCCCCTGGGCCTACCGCCTCTGCCGTGAGCAGCTGGGGGGTGGCTACGGCAGCGGCGAGCAGTCCTTCGAGCCCCGCCGCGGGGCCCTGCGGCAGCGGGTCCGCGGCTCCGTCCCCTGGCTGTCCGGCGACGCTCCACTGGCCCTCTGCAACGATCTCCAGCGGGTGGTTGCCCCCGCTGTTCCATCGGTGCGGAGCGGTCTTGAACGGCTCGCCACGGCCCCTGGCCTGCGGGCCCTGGCCATGAGCGGTTCGGGTCCGACCCTCTTTGGCCTCTTTGACGATCCCGAGGCCGCCCGCCGCGCCGCCGACGGCCTCGCCGCCACCACCACCACCGCAGGACTGCAGACCTGGGTCAGCAGCTTCCGCGGTGCCAGCTCCCCGATCGCCGCCGCCGCCCCATGAGCGAGACACCTTCCGAGTCCCCGGTCAAGGGCGACAGCGACAGGCCCGGTCCCCTGCGCTGCTTCGCCGGCAGCCTCACCAGCGCCGGCTTCGCCGCCCTGGCTCTGCTGATCACCTCACGGATGATCCATTACTACGGCACCCATCCGCCCGCCTACAGCCAGCCCGTCGCCCAGTCGATCGCGGTGGCGGTCAAGACCTTGCTCGTGGGCAGCGCCTGTCTGGCTTGCTTCACCTTTCTGCTGATCGCAGCGGGCCTGCTGCTGCTGGGCCTCCGTCGCCTCTGGCCTGCCAGCCCGCCCCCCGCTGCCTAGCCTTGGATGTCGGTGCCTCTGCCATGACCCCCCACGACCTGGGCCTGTTGGCTCTGCTCCTGTCCCCCGGGCTGCTGCTGTCGGTCCTGCTGCTCACCACCTTCGCCGCCGGCGGCTGAGCCGACCCACGGCCGGGCAGATCGGAACGGCGGGCCGCTGATAGGTTGGCCCCCTGCCGGCCCGCCGGCCTGCCGTGCTGCCCTGTGACCTGTGGCTGAAACCCTGCTCTTCAACGCCCTCCGGGATGCCATCGATGAAGAGATGGCCCGTGATCCCCATATCTGCGTGATGGGTGAGGACGTCGGTCAGTACGGAGGCTCGTACAAGGTGTCCAAGGGTCTGTACGAGAAATACGGTGAACTGCGGGTTCTCGACACCCCGATCGCCGAGAACAGCTTCACGGGCATGGCCGTCGGGGCCGCCATGACAGGCCTTCGACCCATCGTCGAAGGCATGAACATGGGTTTCCTGCTGCTCGCCTTCAACCAGATCTCTAACAACATGGGGATGCTGCGCTACACCAGCGGCGGCAACTTCACCATCCCCACCGTGGTCCGTGGTCCCGGCGGTGTCGGCCGTCAGCTCGGCGCCGAACACAGCCAGCGACTGGAGGCCTATTTCCACGCGGTTCCTGGCATCAAGATCGTGGCCTGCAGCACCCCGACCAATGCGAAGGGGCTGATGAAAGCAGCCATCCGTGACAACAACCCGGTGCTTTTCTTCGAGCATGTGCTGCTCTACAACCTCAGCGAGGAGATTCCCGCTGGCGACTACACCTGCGCCCTTGACCGGGCCGAAATGGTGCGGGAAGGCCGTGACGTGACCCTGCTGACCTACTCACGGATGCGCCACCATTGCGAAGCGGCCGTCAAGCAGCTGGTCGACCAGGGCTACGACCCTGAACTGATCGATCTGATCAGCCTCAAGCCCTTCGACATGGAGGCCATCAGCCGTTCGATCGCCAAGACCCACCGGGTGGTGATCGTGGAGGAATGCATGAAGACCGGTGGCATTGCCGCCGAGCTGATCGCCCTGATCACCGAGCAGTGCTTTGACGAACTGGATGCCCCCCCCGTGCGGCTCTCCAGCCAGGACATCCCCACGCCTTACAACGGCAAGCTTGAGAACCTGACGATCATTCAGCCCCATCAGATCGTCGAGACCGTCCAGCGTCTCGTTCAGCGATGAACCGCTCCCAGGGATGGCTGGCGCTGATCCTGGCGCTGGCCATCGGCAGCCTGCTCGTGCTGCGATCCCTTCCCCTGTCCCTGGGCCTCGACCTGCGGGGGGGCAGCCAGCTGACGCTGCAGCTGCAGCCCGCAGGACGGATCACGACGGTGGGACCCGCGGAACTGGAGGCCGTGCGCAGCGTCCTTGAACGACGGGTGAACGGCCTTGGCGTGTCGGAGGCCACCCTCACCACCGCCGGAAACGACCGCATCGTCGTCCAGCTGCCGGGCGTTCAGGACCCCCGCAGTGCGGCGGCCGTGCTCGGCACCACGGCGGTGCTGGATTTCCGCACCCAGAAGCCCGGCACCGAGTCGACCATGACCGGTCTGCTCAAACTGCGCCAGATCATCCAGGCCCGGCAGGCCCAGCTGGCCGGCCGGTCGGCGGCATCGGCCGACGACCCCAACGCCGCGGCTGACCTCCAGGGCCCCCTCCGGGACACCCTCAAGGAGCTGGGACTGCCGGCCCCCGAAGGAGAGAACGAGACCAGACAGCTGGAGCGGCTCCAGGCCGAGAGTGACCGTCGTCTGATCACCCTCTTCGGCCCTCCCCAGCTCACCGGCACCCATCTCATCGATGCAGGCCGGCAGCAGCAGGCCAACAGCCCCTTCTGGGAGGTAACCCTGCGCTTTGATCCCAAGGGGGGCGAGCAGTTCGCCGCCCTCACCAAGGAGATCGCCGGCAGCCGCCGGATGCTCGGCATCACCCTCGACGGACGCCCGATCAGTGAAGCCAGTGTCGGCCCGCAGTTCGCCACCGCAGGCATCACTGGAGGGGCCGCCACGATCAGCGGTCGCTTCACGGCTGAAGAAGCGCGGGAGCTGGAGGTCCAGCTGCGGGGCGGCGCCCTGCCCCTGCCGGTCGAGATCATCGAGAACCGTTCCGTCGGACCCACCCTCGGGGCCGTCAACATCCGCAGCAGCCTTGTGGCGGCCCTGGCCGGCATCGCCATGGTCGCCGTCTTCATGGTGGTCATCTATCGCCTCCCAGGCCTGACGGCGGTCGTGGCGCTGCTGCTTTATGCCGTGTTCAACCTCGCGATCTACGCCCTGATCCCGGTCACCCTCACCCTGCCGGGCATCGCCGGTTTCATCCTTTCAGTGGGCATGGCCGTTGATGCCAACATCCTGATCTTTGAAAGGACCAAGGAAGAGCTGCAGGACGGTCAGACCCTCTTCCGGGCGGTCGATGCCGGCTTCTCCCGGGCCTTCGCCTCCATCTTCGATGGCCACGTCACCACCCTGATCAGCTGCATCGCCCTCGGCTGGCTCGGCAGCGGCCTCGTGCGGGGCTTTGCCGTCACCCTGTCTGTGGGGGTGCTGCTCAGCCTCTTCACCGCCCTCACCTGCACCCGCACCCTGCTGCGGATGCTGCTCACCTACCCGGCCCTGCGGCGGCCAGGTCTCTTCCTCCCCGTGGTCCCCCAGCGATGACGTCCTCCACCGGTGCCCTGCTGCGGGAGCCCCGCTTCCGGGTCACCCGCCATCGGCGCCTCAGTTTTGCGATCACTGCCGTTCTGCTGATCGTGAGTCTGCTGGGGGTGATCCTCTCCTGGTCATCGCCCATCGGTGCTCCCGTCCGTCCGGGTCTTGATTTCACCGGTGGCACCGCCATCCAGGTCGAGCGCCGCTGCGGTGACAGCTGCGGCAGCCTCAGCGGTGAAGTCGTGGCCCGCAGCCTTGCCCATCCCGCTTCGGTCCAGCTGCTGGATGGTGGGCGGGCCATCGCCCTGCGACTGGCGGCCCTCACCCCCGCCGAGAGCGGCGAGGTGGTCGAAAGCCTCAACCGCCTGGCCGGGCCCCTGGATCCCAGCGGCACCCGCATCGACACCATCGGTCCGGTGCTCGGACGACAGCTGCTGCAGAGCAGCATGCTGGCCCTGGTGGTGAGCTTCCTGGGGGTGGCCCTTTTCATCACAGCCCGGTACGACCGCCTCTATGCGGTCCTGGCCCTCTTCTGTCTCGCCCACGATGTGCTGATCACCACGGGGGTGTTCGCCTGGCTGGGGCTTCTGGCGGGTGTGGAGGTCGACAGCCTCTTCGCCGTGGCCCTGCTCACCCTGGCCGGTTACTCGGTCAACGACACCGTCGTTGTGTTCGACCGCATCCGTGAACAGCAGCAGGTGCTCCCTGACCTGACCCTCGACGATCAGGTGGACAGGGCCGTGGCCGGCACCCTCACCCGTTCCCTCTACACCTCGTTCACCACCGAGCTGCCGATCCTGGCGCTGGTCTTCTTCGGCGGGCAGACCCTCTTCTGGTTCGCCGTGGCCCTGGCCATCGGGGTGGCCGTGGGCAGCTGGTCCAGTATCGGCGTGGTTCCTCCCCTGTTGCCCCTCCTGGGTGGTCGCCTCAGCCCCCGTCGTCCCGGCCCCGAAAGCGGAGCCCCCGCATGAGGCAGCCGCGGTTCCTGACCCTGCTTCTCGCCCTTCTCGCCCTCCTGGACCTGCGTTCCGAGCTGGCCCTGATGGCCCAGCATTTCACCTGGACGTCGGTGTTCTACGCGATGGGGCACCACCGCCTCGCTGTGGTCGTTCTGCTGCTCACCCCCTGGTGGTTCAGGGGCGGGCGCGTCCGCGCAGGGTCCAGCGATCCATGATTTCCCGCACCAGCACTTCCTGAAGCAGCACCTGGGTGACCACGATGAACGGCAGGGCTAGCAGCACCCCAGGCAGCCCCAACAAGGCACCCAAACTCAACTGACCCATCAGGGCCACCGTCGGAAGCAGGTTCACGGTGCGCTTGAGCAGCAGCGGTGTGAGCACAAAGGCCTCCAGGTTCTGCAGCAGCAGCCGCAGCAGCACCACCTTGAGCACCACCTTGGGCACCAGCAGCAGGGCCACACCGGCCGGCAGAAGGGTGGCCACGGTCGGCCCCACGGTGGGAACAAAGGTCAGCACCCCGGCGATCAGCCCGCTGAGCAGGGCCAGCGGCGCCCCGATCAGGGCCAGACCGGCCCAGGTTCCGAGAAACACGGCCGCCGCTGACAGGGTCATGCCAGCCAGCCAGCCGCCGAGGGCGTCGCGGCAGTCCTCAAGCAACCGGCGCATGTGCTGTCGGTAGAACCGCGGTGTGGCGGCCAGCACCAGGCGGGTGTGGCTGCCGGGATCGAGGCAGAGCAGCACCGCCAGCAGGGCCATCAGCAGCAGCTGGATGGTGCCGTTGGCGGCACCACCGGCCAGGCCGAGCAGCTGTGATCCCAACGGTTGCAGGGTCTCGAAGCTGCTCAGGGAACGGAAGGTCTCCTGAAATTCGCTCAGGGCCGGCACCCGGCCGCTGAGGGAGGCGAGATAGGCGAGCAGGGCCGGCAGGATGCGGATCAGGGTCTGGACCTGGTCGATCACTTCGGGCAGCAGCAGCAGCACCAGCACCGTTGCCAAGCTTCCGAAGGCGATGAGCACCAGGGTCAGCGCCGCCGGCCGACCCAGCTGCATCCGGCGCAGCAGCAGCTGCACGGGCACATCGAGGGCCACTGCCAGGACGATCGCCCCGAAGAGCACCATCAGCACCCAGCGCAGCTCCCAGGCCATCAGCCCGAGCAGCACCAGGGCGACGGTGCCCAGCAGGGCGGGCCAGTTGATCGCTGCCGTGGGTCGCGTCATGCAGGCTTCGATCCCGTCCAGCGGTCGAACAGGTCATGGATCAGCAGCTCGCGCACGATCACCTGCAGGCAGACGGCCAGCGGCAGGGCCAGCAGCAGGCCGAGGGGGCCGAAAACCACCGTGAACACCACCTGGGCCGCGAGGGTCAGTCCCGGCAGCAGCTTCAGCTGATGGTGCATCACCGACGGGGTGATGACATAGCTCTCAAGGTTCTGGATCACCACGTAGAGCGCCAGCACCAGCAGCGGTTTCCATGGGTTTTCGAGCAGGGCCACCGACATCGGGAAGATGGTTCCGATGGTCGGTCCCACGTTCGGAACGACGTTGGAGAGTCCGGCGATGAGGGCGTTGGCCAGCGTCAGCTTCACGCCCAGCAGGCTGAGACCGATGAAGGCCAGCACCCCGACGCAGAGCGAACTGATCATCACGCCCACCATCCAGCTGCTCAGGGCCTCACCGCAGAGGTCAAGCACCTGGGCCACCCGGCGCCGCAGCATCGACGGCACCAGCTGAATCGCCACGCCCCGATAGCCCTCGGGCTGGGCGGAGAACATCACGGCCACAGCGATCACGAAGATCAGCTGAAGCAGGCCACCACCCAGGTTGCCGGCCAGGCCCAGCAGCCGGCCGACCCCGGCGCTCCAGGGCCAGTCGATGCCATTGGTGAAGGACTGCAGCCAGGCGTCGGCCTGGGGGAGCTGCGACTGTCCGTGGACCATCTGCGAGATGCGGCCCAGACCGCCGTTGATCAGCCGCAGCAGGGCGGCGGCCGCCCGAGGCAACTGCTGGATCAGCTCGGCGAACTGATCGACGAACGGCGGGACCAGCAGGGCCACGATGCCGGTCAACACCAGCAGCACCAGCCCAAGTGCCAGCAGCAGGGCCTGCCAGCGCCCCAGGCCCAGCCGGTGCTGAAGGCTGCCGACCAGGCTGGAGAGGGCGACCGCCAGCACGACAGAGCCGAACAGCTCGATCAGAATCCCGCGCAGGTTCCAGAGCAGAACCCCCGCCGCCAGCAGGGCCGCGAAGGCACACCATTGCGAGAACTTCAACAGACCCCCGGTCGGCTGGCGTCAGTATCGCCTCAGGTGGCGTTGAAGCCCAGATCGTGGGAGGCGGCGTAGCGCTCGGCGAAGCGCATGAAACGTTCGAAGTCGCCGGTGCTCTTCCAGGTGTAGGTGGCCTCGAGAAAACTGGCCTTGCCGTTGACGAAGCGGGCCTTGACGTCGCGGGTGACCAGTTCCCCCTCCTCATCCACCAGGAACATGCCGGTGATGTCACCCATGGCTTCGGGGGCCAGGGCCTCGGGTTCCTCGAACACGAACAGGGCCTGGCCCGTCAGGCCATCGCGGGATCGTGTCAGGCGGATGTCGGGCACCACGGGCTCGTCGACACCACGGAAGAACTGGATGGCCGCCGTCATGCTCGCCAAAGGTGGCAGCTTAGGTGGCAGTCAGCCCGATCAGCCGTTCCGCCACGGCGGCGGCATCAAGACCGGCCACCGGCAGCCGCCCCAGTGGCGGTGGCCGACGGGTCAGTTCGTGGTCGTAGGTGCGGTCGTAGTAGTCGAGCAGGATCCGGCAGGCCTCGTCCATGGTGCCGGCGTTGATGTGAGCTATGGCGGCGGCGGTGCGCTGGGGACCCAGCCGCCGCTCGAGCCGCTGGGTCGCCTCCAGCAGCAGTGCCGGGGCCTGCACGCCGTAGAGGCCGGTGAGGGCGGCCACCCGCTCCTCGAGGGGCCGGTCCAGCAGGAGCAGCGGCGCGGTCTTCATCTGGGACCAGAACCCGCCGGGAATCCGGCATCGACCCACCTGGGCGCTCTCGGCTTCGACCCACACCGGCCGTGACGGGTCCAGACCCCGCAGGCCCCAGGCCAGGGCGTTCTCGAAGGCCTCGCCACTCGGCTGGGGCCCGAGCCCCAGGCCACCGAAGCTGCTGCCCCGGTGGTTCGCGAGGGCTTCCAGATCGATGACCTGCGCACCCCGCAGGCGGAGGGCCTGCAGCACCTCGGTCTTGCCACTGCCCGTGCTGCCCCCCAGCAGCGTCAGCCGCCGGGGCCGGGCCACCTCCTCCAGCACCCAGCGCCGGAAGCTCTTGTAGCCCCCTGCCAGCAGGTGATGTTCAAGCCCCAGGGTGCCGGCCAGCCAGGCGACGCTGCCGCTGCGCAGACCTCCCCGCCAGCAATACAGGCGCAGGGGACCTTCGGCGCCGAGCTGCGTCAGACGATCGCCCCAGGTGGCCAGCCGCGGACCGGTGAGGGCCAGACCCAGGCGCACGGCGGCGGTCCGACCGTCCTGCCGGTACACCGTCCCCACCTGTGCCCGCTCCTCGTCATCGAAGAGCGGCAGGTTGACGGCTCCGGGGATGTGTCCCTGCCGGTGTTCGGACGGACTGCGCACATCCACGATCACCCCGGGTCCCTGCAGGAAGCTCTCCACCGGTCGCGTCACGTCCATCCGATCCATCCCGCGGCGCTGCGATACTGAGGCCTGGCCAAGGCTTCATGTTGACCGGTCCCAGCCCCGCCCCGACCGCCAGTGGTGCCACCGCGTCCGCAGCGTTGCAACGGTTCCTTGCCGCCGGCGAGCGGCAGCGCCGTCGTGACTGGGGCCGCCTCAGAGGTCTCGGCGACGAACTGCAGGAGCCGATCTGGAGCGCCATCGGCAGCGAGGGCCCTGACCCCGGCGACTGGGCCTGGGGTTCGCTGCTGCAGCTCCTGGCCGAGGACCCCAAGCAACGGCTGCGGCTGAACCAGCGCTGGCCGGGTGGCTGCCTGACGATCGCGGCCAGCGAACCAGCCTTGGTCGCCGAGCTGCAGCAGGCCCTGCTCCTGCAGCAGTGGGAGGAGGCCGACCGGATCACCAGCGCCCTGCTCCGTCGCCTGGCCGGCCCCGGAGCCGAGCATCGCGGCTATGTCTATTTCAGTGAGGTGGCCCCGATCGCTCCGGCGGATCTCGACGCCATCGACCGCCTGTGGTGGTTCTATTCCCAGGGGCGTTACGGCTTCCGGGTGCAACGCCGCCTGTGGCTGCAGTGTGACCAGCGCTGGGAGCGTCTGTGGCCCCTGCTGGGCTGGAAGACCGAGGGGGTCTGGACCCGTTACCCGAGGGCATTCACCTGGACCCTCGAGGCGCCGGAGGGGCATCTGCCGCTCGTGAACCAGCTCCGGGGTGTGCGGGTCATGGATGCCTTGCTGCGCCATCCCGGAATCGACGGGTCTGGCCTGTCTCGATAGGATCAGCACGGCCCGGAGCCCCCTGGCATGCGTCATGGTCTGTCGCCAAGACCCTCCTCCGGCCTGAGCTGGAGCCTGTTCATCACCCCCTCGACCCTGCAGCTTCATCCTCTGCTGGAGGTTCTGCTGGAGCCGGTGCCCGACGGGGAGCGGGAGCTGTTGCGGCTGGGGCTCCAGGAGGCTCTCGTCAATGCCGTGCGCCACGGCAACCGTGAGGATCCGCGCAAATCGCTCCGCATCCGGCGCATCCTTTTGAATGGGTGGTTCGTCTGGCAGATCCAGGATGAAGGGCCGGGGATTCCTGTCGACCGTCGCTTCTTCCGCCTGCCTGAGGCACCGGAGGCCCCCAGCGGCCGCGGCCTGTTTCTGATCCGTCAGTGTTTCGACGACATCCGCTGGAGCCCGCGGGGCAACAGGGTGCAGCTCGCCAAGCGGCGTCAGAACTCCTTCGACCCGTGACGGGGGCAGCCGGGGTCCCGTTGTTCCCGCCGCAGCCAGCGGAGGGCGCTGTCGGCGAGGGCCTCCGCCTCCTGATGCTGCCCCTGCAGGAGCTGTGCCAGGGCCGCCGCCAGCTGTTCGGCCGCCCGCCGGTCGGCATCGGCCTTCCAGCGATGCCAGTCGCGATCCCCCAGCCGCAGTTGCTCATGCAGCCGGCGGGCATCGGCCTGGGCATCCTGCGACCAGAGGGGCATCGACGTGATCCTTGGCAGAACCCACTATGAAACGACCTCTGGCGCCGGTGCGGATGCTGCACCACCTGGCCGTGCTGGATCGTCTGCTGCTGCAAAGGAGATCCCATGACGCGGCCGACACGGCCGTGCGCCGAGGTCGGCAACGCCGACAACTGCTGGTGGAGGTGCTGGCCGAGCGATCGGAGCTGCGACTGCAGGGGGGCGATCGCTTCTGGGTCGTGTTGCGCTGGGGCGGATGCGGGCTGTTAACGGCCGAGGCCCTGCATCACCTCCTGCCGGGGTGAAAGGCACAGCTCCTTGTGCAGCTGCTGCTCGACCCTCGGGGTGTCGGAGGAGACGGGCTCACGGTCAGACACGTCGTCGCCGTCGATGACCGCCTGGAGCAGGTGCTGGGGACCCCGCTTCCAGGCATTGCGCAGGGAGCGACGCCGGCGATCTTCTTCGAGCACCAGTCGGTCGGCGGCATCCCGTGGGCTTTCCCCCTGCAGCAGCTCGGTCCGCAGGCAGATGCCATAGCCATGGGCCTCGACGACAGGGCAACCGCCCAGCAGAACGGTCTGGAACGTCCAGCCCTCAAGCCAGCGGACCCGGAACGGGTTGGTCATCGGCACCCACTGGAGACAGGGTCAGTTAAGCGGTTCATGCCGAACCTTTCAACTTTGCTTCAGACTGTATTCCCCATCCGAAATCTGATCTGTAGCGATTAGTCCTCGCTGCGGCGGTCCGCCCACCAGACGCGGGTCATGAACCACGATTCAGCCCCCTGCAGCTGCAGGCCGGCGTTCGCAATGCGGCCGTCGAGGTCGTCACTGATGTAGTGGCGGTAGTAGGGCTCGTGGAAGACCCGTCGGAAGTTCTCCAGCACCGTGGCGCAGTCAGGGGCGTCGGCCAGCTGGATCGAATCGGCCAGCACCAGGCGACCGCCGGGCCGTAGCACCCGCCGGCATTCGCGCAGCACCGCCGAGCGGGCCTCCGCCGGCAGTTCATGCAGCAGAAAGACGCAGGTGACGGCATCAAAACTGGCATCGCGGAACGGCAGCTCCTCGCCGTTGCCCTGGAGCAGTTGCGGCAGCGCCCCGGAGCTCTGATGCAGCCGGCGGCCGGCCTGGCGCAGGTAGGCCTCCGACAGGTCAATGCCCACCAGGGAAGCCCCCGGCCGGGCCGCCTGGATCTGCTGCAGGGTGCGGCCGGTTCCGGTGGCCACATCGAGGATCCGCGGGCGCTCGATCCCCTGCACGGCCTGCAGCAGGGGCCTCAGCACCCGTCGGCGCATGGCGTCGGCGGTGCCGTTGAACAGAATCTCCACCTGCAGGTCGTACAGCTCCGCCGAGCGGTCGCTGAGGTAACCGTCCGTCTGGTGGTGAAAGTTCTGCAGGTAGTAGTCGGGATACTGGCGACCGTCGATGTTCCGCGGCAGATCGCGGACGTCACGCCGCTGCCGCCGGGCCCAGATCGCAGGCAGGTCAAGCCAGATCAGCGGGTAGCGCAGCAGCCATTCACCCCAGGGGGCATCAAAGAGCAGCTCCCGCGGGTAGAGCCCTTCGATCGCTTCCTGCCAGTCCCTCTCCAGCAACCGATCCATCCGCGCCTGCAGGGTGCGCAGCAACTCGGGACCGACCGCGAGGGTCGGTGATGAGGCTCCGGGGGCCACCAGGTCCATCAGGGCCGTGCTGGCCTGCTTGTGGGCCACGCCGAACAGGCTCTTGCCCTGCTGCAGGCTGCGATAGGCGAACTGGGCCGGGATGTCGCGCATGGAGCGGCGGAATCTGGCTGCCCATTTCAGCGGATTCCATTGGGAGCCGTGGATGCCGCGCCACGTAACCGTTTCTGTCAGATCGGCCGGAACCCTTGGCCCCGCAGGGGTCCCGCCATTTTCAAGTGCTAGCTTCCGCACACTGGACGCACCGGCATGCAGGACGCGATCACGGCTCTCATCGGTCGTTATGACCAGCTCGGCCGTTATCTGGACCCCGGCGCCATCGGTCGGATGGAGCGGTTTTACGCCGATGCCGCAGCCCGTCTGGCGGCCGTTGAGATCATCAACCGCGAAGCCGCGACGATCATTCGAGAAGCCAGCCAGCGGCTCTGGCTGGCCGACCCCGAGCTGCTGCTTCCCGGCGGCAACGCTTACACCACCCGGCGCCTGGCGGCCTGCCTGCGCGACCTCGACTATTTCCTCCGCTACGCCTCGTACGCCCTGGTGGCCGATGACACCCGGATGCTCGACGAGCGCGTGCTGAACGGGCTCGATGACACCTACAAATCCCTTGGTGTTCCCACCGGGGCCACCGCCCGGGGGATTCTGCTGATGGCCGACGTGCTGCAGGAGCTTCTGCGGGCCCAGGGCCTGGACGACGCCACGGCCGTCCGGGCGCCCTTCGAGCACATCGCCCGCGGCCTCGCCCCCATCAGCGTGGTCGGCCTCTGAGGGCCGGTCTCTATCATTGTACGCCCATCGCCAGCTGACCGCGTGACCCTCTCCCCGCTCTCCTCCCCCGTCGAGACCGTGGACGAGTCTCACCGGCTGCATCTCGGGGCCATCGCCACCCCCGAACGGCTTCTGCTCGGCCCTGGTCCCTCCAACGCCCATCCGACGGTGCTGGAGGCCCTCAGCCGTCCCCCCCTGGGGCACCTGGATCCCCTTTACCTCGAACTGATGACCGAGGTTCAGGAGATGCTCCGCTACGTCTGGCAGACCGACAACCGCATCACGATCCCGGTGAGCGGCACCGGCAGTGCCGCGATGGAGGCCACGATCGCGAACGTGATCGAAGCCGGCGACACCGTGGTGGTGGGTGTCATCGGCTACTTCGGCCTGCGTCTCGTTGACATGTGCAGCCGCTACGGCGCGGTGGTTCACACGATCGAATCCCCCAGCTGGGGGGAAGCCATCAGCCTCGAGGCCATCGCCGAAGCCCTCGAGACCCACCGTCCGGCCCTGCTGGCCTTGGTGCATGCCGAGACCTCCACGGGGGTGTGTCAGCCCCTCGACGGGGTGGGGGAGCTCTGCCGCCAGCACGACTGCCTGCTGTTGCTGGACACCGTCACCTCCCTCGGAGCCGTGCCCCTGCGGCTGGATGCCTGGGGTGTCGACCTGGCCTACAGCTGCAGCCAGAAGGGGCTCAGCTGCCCCCCTGGCCTTGGACCCTTCACCATGGGTCCCCGGGCCGAGGCGAAGCTGGATCGCCGCCAGGGCAAGGTGCCCAACTGGTACCTCGATATGTCGGGCCTCAAGTCGTACTGGGGCAAGGAGCGCACGTATCACCACACGGCGCCCGTGAACATGAACTTCGGCCTCCGGGAGGCCCTGCGTCTGCTCTGCGACGAGGGCCTCGGCCAGGCCTGGGCCCGCCACCGCCGCAACAGTGAGCGCCTGTGGGCCGGCATGGAATCCCTGGGCCTCGAGCTGCATGTCGCCAGGGAGCTGCGGCTGCCCACGCTGACGACCGTGCGCATTCCCGAAGGCGTGGACGGGCGGGCCTTCGCCCTGCACCTGCTCAACAGCCATGGCGTCGAGATCGGCGGCGGTCTGGGCGCCCTGGCCGGCAAGGTCTGGCGCGTGGGCCTCATGGGCTACAACAGCACCCCGGAGAACGTCGACAGGCTGCTCAACCTTCTCGCCGATGAGCTGCCGGCCTTCCGGTCCGGAGCCGCCGCTGCCTGAACCACGCCTGCAGCTGGTCCTGGCAGGCCTCCGCGCAGATCCCACCGCGCACCTCCATGGTGTGGTGGGCTGTGGCGGACAGGCTGAGGTCGAGACAGCTGCCCAGGGCCCCCCGCTTCGGGTCCGCCGCTCCGTAGACCACCCGTCCCATGCGGGCCTGGACCAGGGCCCCTGCACACATCGGGCAGGGTTCCAGAGTCACCAGCAGGGTGTGACCGTTGAACCGCCAGTCCTGCCGCAGGCGGGCAGCCTGGGCCAGGGCTTGCAGCTCCGCATGGCCCAGGGGATCGGCCTCGACCTCCCGGCGGTTGCTCCCCCAGCCGATCGCCCGGCCGCGGGGATCGAGCACCACCGCCGCCACCGGCACCTCCCCCCGGGCCCCCGCGGCGGCAGCCCGTCGCAGCAGCCTCCGCATCCACAGCTCGAGGGCGCCATCGGCGAAGGCCGACAATGATCCCGTCCCGGACGCCCCCATTGGTCCTCTCCCCTGCCGAAGGCCACTCCCCCGCACTGTCGCCCTTCGCGGCACCCCACGGGGTGGATGGGGCCCTGGTCAGCTTCCTGCAGGACTGCATCGGTCTGCTGGGGCGCTGGCTCGGCGAATCGGCAGACCAGGGGGTCAGGCCCCTCCTCAGTGTGCAGCCGGCCGCCGAGCCCGAAGCCCTCCCGTTGACGGAGCAGCGGCTGCTCAACGATCTGCAGGGCCTGATGGGTGGGGCCTTCCGCCCCAACCACCCCGGCGCCCTGGCCCACCTGGATCCGCCGGCACTGACCGTCTCGATGGCGGCTGAACTGCTGGCGGCGGGACTGAACAACAACCTGCTGGCGGAAGAGCTGTCCCCCTCCCTGAGCCGTCTGGAACGGGGTCTCTGCCGCTGGCTGGCCCAGCGCATCGGGCTCGGAACGGAGGCATCGGGGGTGCCGGCCAGCGGCGGCAGCCTCAGCAATCTCATGGCCCTGGTCTGCGCCCGTCGTGCCACCGGTCTGGCCCATGATCCGCGGGCGGTGGTGGTGACCAGTGCCGCTGCCCACGTGTCCCTGGCCAAGGCCGTTGCGGTGATGGGTCTGCCCGGGGATGCCCTGGTGGCGGTGCCGCTCCGGCCTGATGGGCGGCTGGACCCCGCAGCCACGGCGGAGACCCTGCGGCGCCTGCGGCAGCAGGGACGGCCGGTGCTGGCGGTGGTCGGCACCGCCGGCACCACGGTGCAGGGCCTCGTCGATCCCCTGCCGGACCTGGCGGATCTCTGCAGCGAGCAGGGCCTGTGGTTCCACGTCGACGGGGCGATCGGTGCGGTCTGCGCCCTGGTCGACGACCAGCGCTGGCGGGTTCGGGGCCTGGAGCGGGCCGACTCGGTCACCCTCAATCCCCAGAAGCTGCTCGGGGTCAGCAAACCCTCGTCGCTGCTGCTGCTCCGCGACCCGAGCCAGCTCGAGGCCTCCTTCGCGACGGGCCTGCCGTATATGGAGGCGCCCCGGGGGGGCATTCACGGCGGAGAGCTGGGACTGCAGGGCACCCGGGGGGCCGAGGTGCTCAAGCTCTGGCTCTGCCTGCGGCATCTCGGCCTTTCAGGCATGGGTGATCTGATTGGGGGGGCCATGGAGCGGGCCGCCAACCTGAGGGCGTCCCTGCCGGGCCCTGACCTGCAGTGCCTGGCCGGTGATCTGCATCTGGTGACCATCGGCCGTCCCGAGGGCAGCGGCGACGCCGTCCCCTGGCGTGAGGCCGCCCATGGGCTGCTGCTGCGTGAGGGCTTCTGGCTGTCGCGGCCCGACCTGGAGGGTCGCCCTCTGCTGAAGGCGGTGCTGGGCAACCCCTACACCACCCCCGAGCACCTCCAGCGGCTGGCGGATCTGCTCCAGATCTCCACCTCCCTCCCCCTCCGATGACCCCTTCCCCTTCCGATCCCCGCGGCCGCTGGGTGGCCATCATCACCGGCGTGATCTCGGTGGCGCTGGCCCTGGCCTACCTGGCGCTGGTCCTGATCCTGGACCGTCCGGGTCCCCTCCTGCCGCCGCCGCCCGAGGCCCTGGCCGGGGGGGCAGCCGCGGGTCCTGCCGCCGCCGCAGCGGTTCCACCACCTGCTCCAGCGCTGCCTGGAGGAACGACCTGAGGGCTTCCTCCCGGCGGTCGAGGTCGTACTGCCGACGCACCACGTCGGCCATGCCGCCGTCACCCCAGTCCTGATGCTGGCTGAAGTAGGTGATGAAACTGCGGCCCGCCAGCCGGGTGAGAAAGGCTGCCGTGACCGCCTGCACCGCCTTGCTGAGGGCCAGCCCCACCGGGTGCAGGCTCAGGCCGGCGGCCACCAGACCGGCGCCACCCTGCACCACCCCCAGGCTGGCCAGGGTCCGGCCGAGGGACAGGGCGAGCTCGCGTCCCTCGTCCCGCGTCATCGTCACCCCGAAGACCTGGCCGATCTCGACGACCATCTGGGCATTCACGGCGGCGGTGCCGAGCAGATCGAGGCCGGGCAGGGGGGTGACGGCAATCACACCGGAGGCGATCCAGCCATAACGGCTGGCGATGGCCTCGGCCTGCCGACGCCGCTGGCCGTCGATGAGCCGCTGCGAGTCTTCAGCCAGCTGCCGGCTCTGGAGCAGCAGGTTGTCGGCCAGCAGTTCCTCACCCTCCTCCCGCAGCACCTGGGCCAGTCGCCGGAGCAGGGCCCCGATCTCGGGCAGGGGCTGCAGGGGACGGCGACCCGGCCGGGGGATCGACTGGGGAGAGCTGCTGGCCGGCAGCACATCGTCGGCCGCCAGCATGCCCTCGCAGCGCCGCCGGAGCTGGCTCAGCAGCCGCCGCTCCTCGGCTTCCCCCCGCAGGTCACATTTGTTGAGCACCAGCAGCAGGCGCTTGCCCAGCTGGGTCAGGGAGCGCAGCACCTCGGCTTCGCTGGCCCGCAGGTCACCGTCGACGACGAACAGGAGCAGGTCGGCCCGGGCGGCTTCCTCCCTGGCCATCTCTTCACGGGCCCGGCCGTCGCGGCCGGCCTCGAGGATTCCCGGGGTGTCACGCAGGCGCAGGGTCCGGCTCACCCCCTGCAGCTGCAGTCGGTAGGTGTCCGTTCCATCGCTGGACCCCATGGCGGCTCCCACCGTCCCCACCGGTTCATCCAGCAGGGCCCGGATCAGCGAGGTCTTGCCGCTGGAGCCTGTGCCGAAGACAACGATCAGCAGATCACCGCGGTCCAGGGAGGCGGCCACCTCCCGGTGGCGGGAGACCAGGGCCTCGCGGGCGATGGCATCCTCGACCGACTGCAGGCGCCGATCGATCGCCTCCAGCTGCTGGCGGGCGGCCTCCTGGCGGTTGCCCGGTGGGGGACGCCGCGGGGGCCCGGTGCCTGAGCGGGCGGCTGACCGCAACCAGGGAACGACCAGGGGCCAGGCCACCACCACAAGCCCGGCCAGCAGCAGCAGCAGCACCGGAGCGACCAGCGCCGGTGGCATCCAGTAGCTGAGCTGCCAGACCAGTCCCTGCAGGGTCTGGAGCAGCAGCGACACCATCAGCAGCGCCCCCAGCACGGCCGCCAGCAGCAGCAGCAGCCGGCCCCTGGTCATCCGCGGGTCTCGGCGCTGGTGCTGCCTCGGCCGGCATTGCGGATGATCTCGCCCCACAGCTGGGCCGCCAGGGCACTGGTGGATCCCGTGGGGCTGTTGTCGTCGTTGCCCAGCCAGACCCCCATCACCCAGTGGCGCCTGGGGTCGTAACCGATGAAGAGCAGATCGCGGCCGTCGTTGGTGGTGCCGGTCTTGCCCCCTTCATCGCCACCGAGCGACGCCGCCGTGCCCGTGCCGCCCTGGACCACGGCCCGCAGCAGGCCCTGCATCACGCGGGCGTCATCGGTGGGCAGCACCCGGCGGCCGCTGCCGACCGGCGAGGCCATCCGCCGGCAGGTGGACGTGCCGGCGGGGCAGGTCTCCGCATCGGTGAGCCGCCGGATCGTGGTCGGCGCCCGCCAGACCCCGTCATTGGCGACGGCGCCGTAGGCAGCCGTCATCTCGAGCAGGTGGGTTTCGCTCTGGCCGAGCACCAGGCCGGGGACGGCGGCCATGGGGGTGCTGATGCCGAGGTCACGGGCCTTGCGGATCACCGCCTCCAGGCCGTAGCGACGGGCCAGGCGGAGGGCGGCGGTGTTGCTGCTGATGGCGAAGGCCTGGGTGAGGGAGAGGCTGCCGCCGCAACCGGCTTCGAAGTGCTGTCCCCCCCAGTCGACAGGCGCGCAGCTGACGGGCGAACCGGGTCGCAGGCCCCGTTCAATGGCCACCAGGTAGGTCATGAGCTTGAAGGTGCTGCCTGGCTGCCGCAGGGCCTGGGTGGCGCGGTTGAACTGGCTCTTGTCGTAATCGCGGCCCCCCGCCAGGGCCAGGATGCCGCCCGTGCGGCTGTCCAGCACGGCCACGGCTCCCTGATGAACCCCCCAGCCCTGGTCCCGCAAGTATTTGCGCAGGGTGGTCTCGACCACGTCCTGCAGCACCGGATCGAGGTGGGTCTCGACGAGGAAGTTGCCCTGGGCCGCGGTCTCGGCACCGAGCAGGGATTCCAGATCCCGCAGCACCTGATCGGTGTAGTAAGGCGCGGGTCGCCGGGCCTGGCCGGCACAGGCCCTGGGGGCCAGCACCACCGTGGTGCGCATCGCCCGGCGGGCCACATCGGGATGCAGCCGCCCTTCGGCCACCATCTTGTTCAGCACCGCATTGCGGGCCCCCTGGGCGGCGCTGGGGAACTGGCAGGGATCATGGCCATTGGGGGAGGGCAGCAACCCCACCAGCAGGGCTGCCTGCTCGAGGCTCAGGGCCCGGGCAGGACGGGCGAAGTAGTGCCGGGCTGCATCTTCGAACCCCCAGCCGGCACCGAGGTAGACGCGGTTCAGGTAGCTGAGCAGCAGGTCCCGCTTGCTGAATCGCGCCTCCAGCTGCAGGGCCACCAGCAGCTCACGCCATTTGCGTCCCAGCGTCTCCCCCTGGCCCACCTGCTCGGGGTAGAGGCTGCGGGCCAGCTGCTGGGTCAGGGTGCTGCCCCCCTCCAGCACGCGACCGCCGATCAGGTTCGTCATCAGGGCCCGCCCGGTGCCGATCGGATCGATGCCCGGGTGCCACCAGAAGCGGGTGTCCTCGCTCGACAGCAGCGCTTCGATCAGCACGGGCGCGAAGTGGTCGATCCCCGGCAGTTCCCGATGTTCGGAACTGTTGACGCTGGCCAGCAGGCGGTTGCTGCGGTCGTAGATCGCCAGGGGCCCACGGATCGGCGCCAGGTTGCCCCGCACCGGTGCCTGGAGCATGCCGAGGCCGAGCACCGACAGACCGAGGCCCGCCCCCCCGAGCAGCAGCAGCAGCAGGCCCCGGCCGGCGGTCGCCAACCAGGGTCGGGAGCGGTGACCGCTGCGGAATTCGAGTTCAGGCAGGTCCCGCTCGTTGGCGGGGCCGAGGCGGACGCGGTCGCCATCCTGCAGTTCCAGCTCCCGCAGTCGTTTCCCCCGCCAGGTGAGACCGTTGGTCGAGCCTGCATCCGTGAGGAGCCAGGCCGTGCCCCGGCGCTGCAGCAGGGCATGGCGCTTGCTGACCGTCGGATGGGGGATGACCACCTCGCCCAGGGGATCGCGGCCGATGCGGTACACCTGCCCGTGGAGCCCGAGGTGCCGGGGTTCGGCCCCCGGCAGGTGAATCACCAGGTCATCGGTGCTCATCGCCGTTCCCGCCAGGTGTGAATCAGCAGGCAGACCACGGCCACGTTGATCGCCACGTCGGCCACGTTGAAGACCGGAAAGGCGATGGGCCGCAGGGCCAGAAAGTCGGTCACCGCCCCCAGTCGCCAGCGGTCGAGGCCGTTGCCGAGGGTTCCCCCCAGCAACCAGCCCGCCGCCTGCCGCTGCCAGGGCCCCCAGCCCGCACCGAAGCCGATGAGGGCCACCAGCAGGCCGACGCTGACCGCCAGGCTGATCCAGCCGAGCCAGAGGGCCCCCTGGCCGAACAGGCTGAAGGCGGCCCCGTCGTTGTGGACCAGCTGCAGATCCAGCAGGCCCGGCAGCAACGGCCTGGGCTGAGGATGCCGCAGCACCCAGGCCTTGCTGAGCTGATCGATGAGCACGACAGCCGCCGCCAGCAGCAGCGGCCCAGGGGTCGGTCGCACCGGGGAGGGGCGGCTCAACGTTCGATCAGCAGCAAGGGCCGCAGCACACGGGCGAGCAGGGCCACGACGGCGCACATCAACAGCTGACCGGGCAGGGCGAGGAGGCTGTAGGTGAGTACCAGCTGGGGGAGGGAGTCGCCCCAGCGGTGCACCAGGGCCCCGAGCAGGAGGTTCAGCACTCCGCTGAGGTGAATCAGCAGCAGACCGAGAACGGCTGTGCCGAAGAGGCGTTCGAGGGTGTTCATGCCGGGTTGCCGGGCCAGACGGCCACAGAACCAGGCAGCCGGGATGAAGCCGGCGAGAAAGCCGAAGGAGGGCTGCAGCAGGTAATCGAAGCCTCCCCCATCCTGGAAGACGGGCAGCAGCACCAGGCCGAGGGTCAGGTAGGCGACGCTGGCCAGCAGCCCGGCCCGTGGACCACAGACCAGCGCCGTGAGCAGCACGGCGGGCACCTGGGCGGTGATCGGCAGATCCCGCAGGCCGGCACCCGTCTCGGGGCTCCACCACGGGGCAGTCGGTTGCAGCAGACCACCGGCGAGGATCAGCAGCAGGCCCACCAGCGCTCCGCACCAGTTCAGCAGTGCTCGCACTCGCCCGCTTCCAAGCCTGGCGCCATCCTGCACCAACCCATCCGCCCCGACAACGTGACCCGCGACGATCCCGGCCCGGAAGCATCCGTGACCATCGAGCATCCCCCTGGCAGCCAGGTGCGCCTGGGTCGGCTCCCCACCTACCTGCGCACCGCCGACGAACGGCCGATGCTGCGGCCGCCTGACCTGGTCGACCCCGAGGAGTGGGGCACCGTCACGGCCGTGCGCCCGGGGGACCTGCGGGCCGTGCGTTTTCGTCGCGGTACGTTTCTGCTGCCGCTTGACCTGCTGGTGGGGTCGGTCAGCGGGGCGGGGCTGGCGCCAGCGGACGGACCCGGGCCAGGGCCCGACCCGGACCGCAGACGCTGAGCATCGGCTGGGTCAGCCAGCGGTTCGCGGCGGCGCGCAGGTCTTCCGGTTCGAGCTGCTCGAGGCGCGCGAGGGCCCGCTCGTTGTGGTCGGCGGGCAGCCCATGGCCCAGCAACAGGGCCAGCCGGTCGGCCCGCTGGCTTGCGGTTTCGCTCGAGAGGCAGTCCTGACCCCGCAGCTTGGCCCGTGCCAGGGCCAGCTCGTCATCGCTCAGCGGCAGCGTCAGCACCCGCTGCCATTCCGCCTCCAGGGCATCGATCGCCTCCGCCAGGCGTGGGGCCCCCGTCGACAGGTACCAGAGGCAGGGGGAGGCCTCCTGCCGGGCCGAAAGGTCGACGCCGATCTCGTAGGCCAGACCCCGTTCCTCCCGCAGCTGCTGGAACAGGCGCGAACTCATGCCCACGGCCAGGTGCACCTGCAGCAGCCGCAGGGGCAGCAGATCCGGATGGCTGAGGGGGACGGTGCGGAATCCCACCATCACCACCGCCTGTTCGGTGTCGAGTTCCACCGTCTTGAGGGGGTCCGCCGCTGGGGGCTCGAGGGGACGCCCTGGGGGCGATGGAGCCCGCCAACCCGCGAAGCGTGTGGTGATGGCTTCGATCAGCCCGGGGGGCGGGTCACCGGCCAGCACCAGCACCGCGTCCCCGGTCGGCAGGTCGCGGGCGGCGACGGACAGCGCATCGGCGCTGATCGCCGCCAGGTCGCTGGCCACCCCCAGGGGATCGTGCCCGTAGGGACCCTGGCCGTAGAGCTGACGCCTGAGCCGTTCGTGGCAACGGTGGAAGGGATCCTCCTGCAGCCGCTGCAGGGTCTGAAGGTTCAGATGACGCTCCCGCTCCACCTGAGCCCCTTCGAGTCGCGGGGCTTCGGCCATGGTGAGCAGCAGCGGCAGCAGCTGATCGGCATCGTCGCCGGCGCAGCGCAGCGCCAGCACCAGCAGGTCATCCCCGGCCTCGCAGCGCAGCTGGGCGCCGCGGTTCTCGACCAGATCGGCCACGGCCTCCGCCCCCAGGTCGCCGCAGCCGCGGGTGAGCACCCCTGCGAGCAGCTGCTGGCGCCCGGCGGCACCGCCGGGATCCTGGCGGCTGCCCAGGGGGAGCACCAGCCGGGCGGCCAGGGTGGGCGCCCCGGGGCGGTGGAGCAGCTCAAACCGGGTCATGCGGGCAGCACCTCGAGGCAGCAGGCCCGTTCGGGTCGCCAGAGATCGGCCAGGGCCTGAAGGCGTGGGAGCGTCCAACCCTCCAGACGCTCCAGGGGGGCGTCGAGGGGGGCCAGCCGCCCCTGCAGGGTCTGCTGGCCCAGGAGGTGGGCCACCTGGCTGGTGGCTTCAAGGCCGAAGGTGTGGCCGTGGCGCAGCAGTCGATGGGCCCGCTGCAGCTCCTCCTGCCGGATGCCCTCCGTCAGTCCGTTGAGCAGGCAATCCAGCTCCTGCCTCAGGCGCGGCAGCTGTTCGACCCCTGTGATGCACTCGAGCACCGCCAGGCTCCCCTCCTCCAGCGGATGGATCTCCACGTCGACCGATTCGACCAGATCCAGCTCCTCCCGCAGATGCTGCACCAGACGGCTGCGGCGCCCCTCCGCCAGCAGCGTGGCCATGAGGTCATGGCCCGTGAGGGCATCGGCCTCCGCCGCCGGCGGGCAGGCCCAGAGCAGCAGCAGCCGGGCGGATTCAAGGCGCGGCAGCCGCAACCGGTGCTCCCCCGGAGACAGGGTCAGACGGCCGGGGTGCGGGCGGTCCGTGGCATCGGCGGGGGCCAGGCGGCCCAGGGGCCCCCGGTCGAGCAACGCCAGCACCTCGTCGGGGTCAAAGCAGCCGGCGACGGCCACGGCACTGCGGTCGCTGCGGTAGTGGCGGTGTCGGAAGGCCTCCATGGCGCCGGGCGTGTGGGCCCTCAGCCGGCTGCGTTGCCCAAGGATGGCCCGTCCGTAGCCGTGGGCGCCGCAGGCCAGCTCGAGCAGACGTTGGAAGGCGAGTTCCTCCGGCTGGTCTTCACTCTGGGCGAGTTCCTCGAGCACGACCTGGCGTTCGAGCTCGAATTCCTCCGCATCGAGGCTCGGGCAGAGCACCAGCCGCGGCAGCAGGTCACAGGCCAGGGCCAGCCCGTCCCGGGGCAGCACCGCGTGGTAGTTGACCTCGTCATAGCCCGTGGCGGCATTGCTGAAGCCGCCGACCGACTCGATCCGATGGTCGAACTCTCCGGGGGCCAGACCATCACTGCCCTTGAACACCATGTGTTCGAGAAAATGGGCCAGTCCACTTTCGGCATCGCCTTCGCAGAGGCTGCCGGCCTGGAACCACAGATCAAGGGTGACCACCGGGGCGTCGGCCATCGGCAGCAGGGTGACGGGAAGGCCGTTGCCCAGGGCCGCTGCCAGGGGGGCGGGAAGACCGAGGGCCGGGGTGAGGGGGCGCAGAGCGGGACGAGGATCGTTGGCCCATCATCGCCACAGGCGGGTCCCTAGGGTGGCCAGGCCGTCATCAGCCCTGTGGACGACTCCTTTCATCCGCTGGTCTCCCGTCTCGCGGAGGCCCTGCGCCCCCGCTGGGATGACCTGCCGGAGCGGGCCCCCCTGGCGATCGCCCCCGACCTCGAGGAGGTGCGCGGTGAACTGGAGGGTGAGGCGATGCTCATCCGCAACCAGCTGCTGTGTTGCCGCGGCCTGCGCAAGATCCACCTCGAGACCGCGCGGGTGGGACGTCACCTCGACATCCTGCACTGCGTGATGTTCCCCGATCCGTGTTTCGATCTGCCGCTGTTCGGCGTCGACATCGTGGCCGGGCGGGGGGTGGTCTCGGCGGCGATCGTCGACCTGTCGCCGACGGATGGGCCGTTGCCGGCAGCCATCGCGGCCGACCTCGAGGCCCAGGCCAGGTTCGCCTATCGCCAGCCCCGGGAGCTGCCGGTCTGGGGGGACATCTTCTCTCCTCAGGTTCTCTTCGTCCGACCGGCCGATGCCCGGGAGGAGGACGCCTTCATCGCCGATGTGCTGGGCTTCCATGATGTGCTGCTGCGGGCGCTGGCACGCACCGAACCCGAACCGGCATCGGCCGCGGGCAGCCTCCGCCGCCTGGAGGGCCAGCGTCGCTACTGCCGGCATCAGCGCAGCAACGACAAGACCCGACGGGTGCTGGAGGTGGCCTTCAATCCGGACTGGGCCGAGCGGTACATCAGCACCCTGCTGTTCGATGACCCTGCCGCCCCCTCCCCATGACCCTGACCGCCCGCCGCGACGGCACCATGGCCGCTGATTCGCTCGACCCCGGCATGGCCCCGTTGCCGGGGGAGCCGCCGCCAGGTCCCCCTGGCCCGCCCCCATGGCGTCCCCTGGCGCTGGTCTTGCTCCTGGCTGCCCTGACCGTCGCCGGTGTCGCCACGGTCCTCCGTGGTCGGCCCGGTGCCTCCGTGCGGCCGTCGAAACCCGTTGCGGCGCTGACCAGGGATCCGGCCCTGGCTCCGGTCACGGCCCTCGGACGCCTGGTGGCTCTCGGTGACACCCGCCGCCTGGCGGCGCCGAGCGGCCCCATGGGCCAGAGCCCCAGGGTCAGCAGCCTGCTGGTCGAGAAAGGCGACAGCGTCCGCCAGGGACAGGTGCTGGCCACCTTTGACAGCCGCATCGACGTCGAAGCCGACCGGGCCGTGGCGGCCGCCACTCTCGAGACCCTGCAGCAGCGCCTGCGGCTGCTGCAACAGGATCTCGATCGCTATGCCGCCCTGCAGAGGGCAGGCGCCGTGTCGGAGCAGGATCTGGAACAACGGCGCCTCAGGGTGCTGGAGGTTGAGCAGCAACTGGTGCAGGCCCGGGCCCAGTTGCGACGGGAGGATGTGCGCCTGCCCCTGACCGAACTGCGGGCCCCGTTTGATGGCACGGTTCTCGACATCCATGCCCGCAGCGGTGAACGCCCAGGTGAGAAAGGTGTACTGGAACTCGCCAGCAGTGCCGGCGTCGAGGCGGTGCTCGAGGTCTACGAGAGCGACATCGACCGGGTCCGTCCGGGTCAGACGGTGGACATGCGCAGCGAGAACGGCGGCTTCAGCGGACGCCTCATCGGGCGGGTGTTGCGCATCGACCCTGTCGTCAGGCAACGCGATGTGCTGGCGACCGACCCCACCGCCAACACCGATGCCCGCATCGTTGAAGTGCGCGTCTCCCTCAACCCCGTGGATGCCGACCGCGTGCGCCGTCTGCTGGGCCTCAAGCTGATTGCCAGGGTGCAGCCGTGATGCCCTGGGCCCGGCGGCGCATCCCCCTGGCCTGGCTCCTGCTCGTGCGTCAGCCCGTGCGGCTGGCCATCGCCCTGGCAGGCATCGGCTTCGCCGGCATTCTCATGTTCATGCAGCTCGGTTTCCGCGATGGGCTGTTTGATGCCAGTGTCACCATCCATCGGCTGTTTGACGCTGACCTGGTGCTGGTCAGTCCCCGCACGATGAGCTCGATCAGCATGGCGGCCTTCCCGGAAGGTCGGCTGGTGCAGAGCCTGGCGGATCCGGATGTGGCGGCCATGACCCCGGTGCAGTGGGAGTTCGTGCTCTGGCGCAATCCCGAGAACCGCCGCACCCGCTCGATCCTGGCCCTGGGGTTTGATCCCGAGGATCCTCTGCTCAGCGATCCCTCGGTGCAGCGGCAGGCCCCCCTGCTGCGCCTGCCAGGGCGGGTGCTGTTCGATGAACGGTCCAGGCCCGAATTCGGGCCCGTGGCCGACTGGTTCCGTGCCGGCCGCAGCGTGCAGACCGAGGTCTCGGGTCAACGGCTGCGGGTCGCCGGACTGGTGCAGCTGGGTCCGTCCTTCGGGGCCGACGGCAACATGCTGGTGAGTCGCGAGACCTTCCGTACCATCGCACCTCCCGGCAGCCGTGGCGGCATCCAGCTGGGCCTGCTGCGTCTTCGCAGGGGGGCAGACCCCCTCACCGTTCAGCGCCGTCTCGATGGGCAGCTGCCGAGTGATGTGAAGGTCTACACCAAGGACCAGTTCATTGAATTCGAGAAGAACTACTGGCGCACCAGCACGGCGATCGGGTTCATCTTCACCCTCGGAGCCGCCATGGGTTTTGTGGTCGGCTGCGTGATCGTTCATCAGATCCTCTACGGCGATGTGAGTGATCACCTGCCGGAGTACGCCACCCTCATGGCGATGGGTTACGGCCTGGCCGATCTCCTCGGCGTGGTGGCCCGGGAAGGATTGTTTCTGGCCATCCTCGGCTACCTGCCCGCCTACGGCGTGGCCCAGGGCCTCTATGCCCTGATCCGAAACTCCACTCGTTTGCCGGTGCTGATGGATCCCCAGCGGGCAGGACTGGTGTTCGCCCTGATTCTCAGCATGTGCCTGTTCTCGGCCTTGCTGGCCATGCGGCGACTGACCGACGCCGATCCCGCCGACATCTTCTGACCCGGGCCCCATGACCGAGACGCCTTCTCTCCAGCCCGTCATCCAGGCCCGCGGCCTCTGCCACGCCTACGGCCGGGGGACCATGCGACGGCAGGTGCTGCAGTCGATCGGGTTCTCCGTGGCCAGTGGAGAGATCGTGCTGCTGACGGGGCCATCGGGTTGCGGCAAGACCACCCTGCTGACGCTGATCGGCGCCCTGCGATCGGTGCAGCAGGGCGAGCTGGAGGTGCTGGGGGTGCCCCTGCAGAGCGCCGATCGGGAACGCCGACGGCGGGTGCGCAGGCGCATCGGCATGATCTTTCAGGGGCACAACCTGCTGCGCTGCCTCACCGCCGAGCAGAACGTGCAGATGGGGGCAGACCTGCTGCCGACGCTGGCCTACGGAGAGCGACGGGCCGTCGCCCGGCAATGGTTGCGGGCTGTGGGCCTTGGAGACCATCTCCGGCAGTTTCCCCATGACCTGTCCGGCGGCCAGAAACAGCGCGTGGCCATCGCCCGGGCCCTGGCCGCCCGCCCGCGTCTGCTCCTGGCGGACGAACCGACGGCGGCCCTGGACGGACGTACGGGGCGTGAGGTGGTGGAACTCCTGCGGCGTCTCGCCCGAGACCAGGGCTGTGGTGTGCTGATGGTGACCCACGACCCGAGGATCCTCGATGTCGCGGACCGGTTGGTGACGATGGAGGACGGCCGGTTGATGCCCGGAGCCCTGCGCCAGACCGGGCGGTAGAGTTGGTCCAGTGCCTGAGAGAAACCGTCCATGGCGAAACGCCGCAACCTCAAACGCGAGAAGCAGGAACGCAACCGTGCCTACGCCCGGAAGTTCAAGAAGCGCAAGCTCCGCAATGATGGTCGTGGCGAAGGGGCCGGCAACGGCGTGACTGGCACGGCCAACAATGGTGGCGCTGCCGATTGATAAACCGGCTGACGGGCCGTAGGGCGTGTCGCCTGGAAGCGTGTGCTCCTGCTGGGTAGCTGATTAAGGTGGCGCTGGTTTTAAAAGTTCCATGCTGCTCCAACAGCTGTCCCTCGGTGGCCCCGTCATGGTGCCCCTCCTGGCGCTCTCCGTGGCAGTGGTCACCATTGCTGTCGATCGCTTTCGTTTCTGGCGTCAACTGGGCACAGCCGGATCCCCCCGCTGGCAGCGGGTTGAATCGGAGCTGAGTCAGGGTCAGACCCCACCGCTGCAGTCGTCCGATGGGCCCGTTGGCCGCCTGCTGGCCCGCCTCCGGGAAGCCAGGGGGGAATCTGACCGCCAGCTGGAACTCCAGCTCTCCCTGCAAAAGGAACGCGCCTCCATGGCCCGGGGGGAGCGGGTGCTTGAGGCCGCAGCGGCCCTCGGCCCCCTCCTTGGTCTCCTGGGCACCGTGACCGGTCTGATGCGCACCTTCTCGGGACTGGGGCAACAGCGGGACACCGCCGCCTCCGCCACCCTCGCTGCGGCCGGCATCGCCGAGGTGCTGGTGGCCACGGCCATGGGGATTCTGGTGGCCGTACTGGCGATCGTTGTTCTGCGCATCAACGCCGCCTACCGCCAGTCCCAGCTGGCACTGATGGAGCGGGTGGCCCTGGCCCATGAGCTCAATCTGCATCGAAAGGTTCAGAGCCATGGATGACCTCCACTCCAGCGACCGTCTTGCCCAGCAGTCGGCCGTCTCCGGGCTCATTCCCCTGATCGACGTCCTGCTGGTGGTGCTCACCTTTCTGATGTGGATGTCTGTGGCCCCTGGCGGGACCCCGAAGCCCCCCCAGGCAAAGACCCCCCAGGCCGCAGCAGATCCCAGCCTGCCCCTGCAGGTGGTGGCCCTGTCCCAGACAGGCCGCTGGTTCTTCAACGGCACCCCCACTCCCTTTGAGGCGATCACCAGCCGTCTGCGCGCCGACAGTGGTCAGCCGCGGGCCCCCCGGGTGCTGTTTCTGCCCTCCGACGGCCTGGAGATGGAGACCGTCAGCGAAAGCTTCCGGACCCTGCGCGCCACAGCCGGCGATCGGGTGCGCCTGCGGATGCCCTCGGAGGATGCCCTGCCATGACTTTCCGACAGTCCCCCGTCCGCTGGCGTTCAAACAGCGCAGGTGACGGCCTGGGTGGCGATGACGGCATCGACAGCAACTACTGGCTGCCCCTGGCTGATGTGCTGCTGGTGCTGATCACCTTCACCGCCCTGCTCATTCCTGTCCGCATGGACCGGGTCGACCCGGCGGCGGGCTACCTGCCCGTTCGCATCGACCTGGAGGGCCAGCCCACGATCCAGGGGGAACCGGTGCCCATCCACCGACTTCCGGCCGTCGTGCAGGCCTATGCCAGCCGGAACCCCCAGGGGCGCCTCCGGCTGATTCCCGACCCCGAAGCCAGCTGGGGGGTGATGCGTCCTGTGATGCTCATGCTCAAGGACTCACCGATGCCGGTTGAGCTGAGGCTTCCGAACCGGTTGCGCCAGCTGCGTCAGCAGCCCTGACCCCCTACCCCTGCCTGAACCGTGGACAAGCCCCGTCAAGAGGAGATCCTGACCCGCCTGCGCGATCTGCGAAGTGAGGGGCTCGAGCGCTGGACCCAGCGCCCTGGCTGGGTTGTTCCCGTGCTCATCGCCGTGGGTGTTCACCTGGCCATCGGCCTGCTGCCCCAGCCGAAGCCCCCGAAGCTGGCGGCCAGCGCCGCTGCCGGCGACGATACCGGCCAGCTGGTCGATGTGACCCAGCAGCTGCTCAGCCAGGACCTGGCCAGCCGGCAGGCCACCACGGGCGACCTCAAGCTGCCCGCCGACACCCTGCCACCCCCGCCCCCTGGCGCGGCCTCCGATCTGGCGGCCCAGGTGGAGCCGTTGCCCGAGCCGGTCCGTGATGTGCTGCCCGAAAAGGTGCTGGCCGAAGCCGTGACCGCAGCCAACCAGGCCCCCGAGACCTCGATCGCCTCTCAGCTCACCAACGAGACCCCGGCGGCCACCACGATTCAGCTCCCTCCTTCCCGTCGCAGCGTGGCGGAGATCCGACGTCCCGCAGCGGGGGCTGCCTCCACCGGCCCGGCCAGCCCCGCCACGCCCCCCGAAACTCCCGCCACGGCTTCCGCCCCTGCCGCTGCGACTCCGGCAGCACCCGCGGCGGCGACCCCACCGGCGGCAACACCCGACAACACCCCCGGCGCCACCATCGCCAAGGTCGACACCGACTCGGCGACCCCGCGGCCCGCAGACGCCCCCTCCCCCCTGGCGCGCCTCTGGGCCGAGGCCCGTCCGGTGTCGGGGCCATCGATCGAGAATGTGCCCGACAATGCCGAGGTGCGCGAATCCAGCCTGGATGCCCTCAGCAGCGCCGCTCCGGAAGCCAAGGACGGTGCGTCCCTTCCCCTGGAAGGCTCGACGGTTCAGGTGCGCGTCCAGGGTCCCAGTGTCTATCTGCTCCGCGTCCCGGCCCCCTGAGGGCGTGCACCGCCATCCCCCCTGCCCCCCTGCCAGTGTTTCTCAGCGTCGTCATCCCGACCTACGACCGTCTGCCGATCCTGCAGAAATGTCTGCGGGCCCTCGAAGCCCAATCTCAGCTCGCGCCGGGAGATGACTACGAGGTGGTGGTCGTCGATGACGGCTCCACCGACGGCACGGTGGCCTGGATCAGGGAGAGCGCCGCAGAGCTGCCCCATGTGCGGCTGGTCTGCCAGGAGCATGGCGGTCCGGCCCTGGGGCGCAACCTTGGCGTTGAACAGGCCCGGGGCGATGTGATCGTCTTCATCGACAGCGATCTGGTCGTGGTGCCCGATTTTCTGCGTCACCATGCCGAGCACCTGCGGACCAGCTGGGCCCGCCGGGGAGATCGGCTGTGCTTCACCTACGGCGCCGTCATCAACACCCACAACTTTGCGTCCCCATCCCACGAGCCCCACAAGCTCAGTGATCTGTCCTGGGCGTACTTCGCCACCGGCAATGTGGCGATCGACCGCGAGGTCCTGCTGGCCTCCGGACTGTTCGACACGGCGTTCCGCTTGTACGGCTGGGAAGACCTGGAACTCGGCGAACGGTTGCGTCAGATGGGCGTGGTGCTGGTGCGCTGCCCCCAGGCGGTTGGCTACCACTGGCATCCGGCCCTCAGCCTCGACCAGATTCCGGATCTGGTGCGCAAGGAACGGGAACGGGCCCGCATGGGGCTTGTGTTCTACCGCAAGCACCCGACCCGGAGGGTCCGTTTCATCATCCAATACACCCTGCTGCACCGCCTGCTCTGGGAGCTGCTCACCCTCGGCGGCCTGATCAACGAACGCAGCCTGCGGCCGCTGCTGGCCTGGCTGATCCGCCGGGGCCGGCCTGGGGTGGCGATGGAGCTGCTGCGGCTCCCCCTCAACCGCCTCGGCGTGAGGGCCCTGTGGCAGGAGGCGATGGCCGGCGGGAGCCGTTCCGCCGGCTGGTAAGTTGAGGACGTTCCCTTTCTTCCGCACACCCGCACGTTTCGGGTGAGCTTCCCGCCGGACGTCAGTCCGACTCTGCGGGCGGTTCCCTCAGCGGGTGGTGGCCAACCCGAAACCCCTTCAACCATGGCTGTTGTCACCCTCGCCGAGATGATGGAGGCTGGCGCCCACTTTGGGCACCAGACCCGCCGCTGGAATCCCAAGATGCAGCGGTACATCTATTGCGCCCGCAATGGTGTTCACATCATTGACCTCGTGCAGACTGCCGTCTGCATGAACAATGCCTACAAGTGGGTGCGCAGTGCTTCCCGTTCCGGCAAGCGATTCCTGTTTGTGGGCACCAAGAAGCAGGCCGCCGAGGTGATCGCCCAGGAGGCCGGCCGTTGCGGCGCCAGCTATGTGAACCAGCGCTGGCTGGGGGGCATGCTCACCAACTGGACCACCATGCGGGCCCGCATCGACCGTCTGAAGGATCTGGAGCGCATGGAAAGCTCCGGCGCGATCGCCATGCGTCCCAAGAAAGAGGCCGCCGTTCTGCGGCGCGAACTTGAGCGGCTCCAGAAGTACCTCGGCGGCCTCAAGAACATGCGTCGTCTGCCTGATGTCGTGCTGCTGGTGGACCAGAAGCGCGAATACAACGCCGTGCTGGAGTGCCAGAAACTGGATATTCCTCTGGTGTCCATGCTGGACACCAACTGCGATCCCGATCTCTGCGATGTGCCCATCCCCTGCAATGATGACGCCGTTCGCTCGGTGCAGCTGGTGGTGAGCCGCCTGGCCGATGCCATCAATGAGGGTCGCCACGGTGCCCATGACCAGGGCGACGACGCGGACGACGACGCCTGACGGATCCCCTCTGCGCCCCTGACACCCTCCAACACATCTCCTTCCCCCTCCTGACATGGCTGAGATCTCGGCAAAGCTCGTCAAGCAACTGCGCGATCAGACCGGCGCCGGAATGATGGACTGCAAGAAGGCCCTGGCCGAATCGGACGGGGATCTGGTCAAAGCCACCGAATGGCTGCGGCAGAAGGGCATCGCATCGGCGGAGAAGAAGGCTGGCCGCACGGCGGCCGAAGGGTCCGTCGGCAGTTACATCCACACCGGCGCCAGGGTGGGTGTGCTGCTGGAGGTCAACTGTGAGACCGACTTCGTGGCCCGTGGAGAGGTGTTCCAGGGGTTGGTGAGCGATCTGGCCATGCAGATCGCCGCCTGTCCCAATGTGGAGTTCGTCAGCACGGCTGACATTCCCCCCGAGGTGAGCGCCCGGGAAAGCGCGATCGAACTGGGCCGGGATGACCTCGGCAACAAGCCCGAGGCGATGAAGCAGAAGATTGTGGAGGGGCGCGTCGCCAAGCGCCTGAAGGAGCTGGCTCTCATGGACCAGCCCTACATCAAGGACAGCTCCCTGACGGTGGCGGAACTGGTGAAGCAGGTCGCCGGCACCCTGGGCGAAAACATCCAGGTCCGTCGCTTCACCCGCTACACCCTCGGCGAGGGCATTGAGGTTGAGAAGGCCGATTTCGCCGCCGAGGTGGCGGCCATGACCGCTTGAGTGCCGATGCCGTCGGCCCTGCCGACGCGATCCTGCAGGTGCAACGGGTGCTGGAGGACACGGACCAGGTCAACACCCTGGTCCGCAGTTCCCTTGATGACTACCTCGCACGCATCCGCACCCTCCTCGATGGTGCGCTGAATCAGGCGGTCTTCCAGCTGGTCACCGATCAGCGGCCAGAGGCGTTTCTGGCTCTGGACGACGGCCAGCGTCGTCGGCTTCGATCACGGCTGGGCCAGCTGACGGCCCGCAGCCGCGAGCAGCTCACCATCCGCCGCCTGGTGGAGAAAGGATTGCTGCGGCTGCGTCAGCAGCAGACCGCCCTGGACGCGTCGTCGGCGGACGACGAGGCAGAGTTCATCGTCTCCCTGCAGGGAGCTCCACGCCCGGAGATCCGCCTGGACCTCCGGAACCGCCCCCTGCTGGCCGGCTTCGATCCCGGACGGCTCCTTGGCGGATCTGACTCCTGGCCCGATTCCGAGACCCTGGAAGACCTCGACGATCGTCTCGACGACCCCGCCCCCGACGAAGACGATCTGGAGGAGGGCGATGAACCGCTTGATCCCGGTTTCGAGCAGCCGCTGCCCATCCCCGCAGCGCCGGCCGTGGCCCGGCGCTGGCTGGGGCTGGCGGACCACGCCCTCAGCATGCACCTGCTGGAACTCAGCGACGCGGTCAACCGCGAACTGATGGCCCTCGACCTGCTCGGCGAGATCCCCGATCCCGCCGTGCTCGACGCTGCCCTCGAAGGCCAGGCCGACGCCCGACCGGCTCCACCGAACCTGTTGCGGCTGGCCTGGCCCTTCGAAGCGGACCAGCTGGCCGGGGTGCTGCTGCGCAGCGCCGATCTCGAATTCCTGGATCCGCCCCTGCGCAGCCAGCGGCAGGTCCTGCGGCGGCTGGACCGCCAGCTGGCCAGAATGGCCCGCAGACATCACCACTGGCAGCGGCGCACGGCCGTGCGGCAGGCGGAGGAGGCGTGGCAACAGAGCAATCCCCGGCCACCGCAGCCCGGTCCTGGCTGATCCGTCTGCAGCGCAGCCTCGCGCTGGAAACCGACCATGGCTTCCACGATCTGCAGGGTCAGCAGCAGCGCTTCAGCCTGTTTCTGGCCGAAGCCTGCCGGCAGCCCCCAGAGCCCCTGCTGACGCACGACAGTCCGGCACGGTTGCCGGAGTTTGCCCGTCGCTTCGACGCTTACGGCCATCTCGACGAACCTGACCGGCGGCGGCTGGTGGTGGAGCTGCGACGACATCTGCTGACCCTGCAGCGGGCTCTGGAGCCCCCATCCCCCCCGGCGCCGCCGCGGTTACGGCTGCCGGAACGGGCCGCCATCCCCGCGGCGGTGACCACCGGCCCCGGGCTGGAGCCCGCCACCCCCCTGGGCGAGGTGCGCGGCATCGGACCTCGCACGGCGGCACGGCTGGCGGCCCTGGGGCTCTTCACCGTCGAAGACCTGCTGCGGCATTACCCCCGTGATTACGTCGACTATTCACGGCTGACCCGCATCGCCGAGCTGGAGGTCGGCAGCACCGCCACCGTCGTGGCCCAGATCCGACGCTGCGCGGCGTTCGTCAGTCCACGGCAGCCCAACCTGGCGATCCTTGACCTTCAGCTCCAGGACGTCAGCGGCCGGTTGCGCCTGAGCCGGTTCCTTGCCGGTCGCCGCTTCACCAGTCCCGCCGCCCTCGCCCAGCAGCAGCGGCTCTACCCGCTCGGGGCCACGGTGGCCGCCAGTGGCCTCGTGCGGGAGGGGCGTTACGGCATCACCCTCCAGGATCCCCTGATCGAAGTGCTCGAGAGCGCCACAGCCCCGGTGCAATCGCGGGAGATCGGTCGGGTGCTGCCCGTCTATTCCCTCACCGAGGGACTGACGGCCCAGCGCCTGCGCCAGGCGGTGCAGGCGGTGCGCCCTGCCCTGGCCACCTGGCCGGATCCGCTGCCCGACATCTGGCGCCAGCGTCTCAGGCTGCCCGCCCTGGCCGAGGCCCTCGACTGGATCCATGATCCGCCGGACCACGACCGGCTGCAGAGCAGCCGCCAGCGGTTGGTGTTCGACGAGTTTCTGCTGCTGCAGCTCGCCCTCGGTCAGCGCCGTCAGCAGGTCTGTCGTCGGCCCGCGCCGGCCCCCGTGCAGCGCCGGAGCTCGCCGCGATTCGAGGCCTTTCTCGACGCCCTGCCCTTCCCGCTCACAGCGGCCCAGACGCGGGTGCTGGAGGAGATTCGCACGGATCTCGGCCGTGCCCAGCCCATGGCGCGCCTGGTTCAGGGGGATGTGGGCTGCGGCAAGACCGTCGTGGCGGTGGCGGCGCTGCTGCTCTGCATCGATGCCGGCCAGCAGGGGGCGTTCATGGCCCCCACCGAGGTGCTGGCCCGCCAGCACCTGACCCGGCTCGTTGAATGGCTCACGCCCCTGCAGGTGACGGTGGAGCTGCTCACCGGTTCCACCCCGGCGGCCCGCCGTCGGGAACGCCTGCGGGATCTGGCCGAAGGCCGACTGCAGCTTCTCGTCGGCACCCATGCCCTGCTGGAGGATCCCGTCGGGTTCGAGGATCTGGGCCTGGTGGTGGTCGATGAGCAGCACCGCTTCGGTGTGCGGCAGCGGGACCGGCTCATGGCCAAGGGGCGCCAGCCCCACCTGCTGACGATGACGGCCACACCCATTCCCCGCACCCTCGCCCTGAGCCTGCACGGGGATCTGGAGGTGAGCATCATCGACCAGCTGCCCCCGGGGCGCACACCGGTGGTGACCGAATGGCTGCGGCCCGCCCAGCGTCAGCAGGCCTGGGAGATCATCGGCGCCGAGCTGGATGCCGGTCGCCAGGCCTATGTGGTGCTGCCGCTGGTGGAGGATTCCGAGACCCTTGACCTCCGCTCCGCCCTGGCTGTGCACCGTCAGCTGTCGGAGGAGGTGTTTCCCGATCGCCAGGTGGGGTTGCTCCATGGCCGCCAGGCCAGCCCGGAGAAGACGGCGGTGATCGAGGGATTCGTGGCGGGTCGGTTGCAGGTGCTGGTGTCAACGACCGTGGTGGAAGTGGGCGTCGACGTGCCCAATGCCACCGTCATGCTCATCGAACACGCGGACCGCTTCGGTCTGGCCCAGTTGCACCAGCTGCGCGGACGCGTCGGCCGGGGCGCGGCCCGCTCCCGTTGCCTGCTGCTGAGCGGCAGCGACGGCGTTCAGGCCCGCCAGCGGTTGCAGCTGCTCTGCCGCAGCAGCGATGGGTTCGAGATCGCCGAGATGGACCTGCGTCTGCGGGGCCCAGGGGAGGTGCTGGGCACCCGCCAGTCGGGCCTGCCGGACCTGGCCCTGGCCAGCCTTGTCGACGATGGCGCGGTGCTGGAGCTGGCCCGGGACACGGCCCGGAGCATGCTGGAGGAGGACCCGGACCTGGCGGGCTGGCCCCGTCTGGCGTCCACGCTGGAGCAGCAGCGCCGCCGCGCCCATGGGGCGGCCCAGCTCAACTGATGTCCATCCCCCCACTGATCCCCTCCCCCATCCCAGTCCCCCGATCCACCCCCCCGACGCCCCCGCCTCCGCCATGGACCGTCCCTGGATCCAGATTCCGATCCACGACTGCTGCGAACCGCTGCTCGCCCTTCCGTCAGGGGTGCGACGCTGGCACCCCCATCCCTACGCCGCCCTGGGGGCCCCCTATCCCGCGGGCACGGATCCCTTCCAGCTGCGCTGGTCGGTGCTGCAGCGGTTGTTGCGGGCGCAGCACTGGTTGCAGGAGCAGCATCCCGAGCTCGAGCTGATCGTCTTCGACGCCTACCGCCCCCTGGCGGTGCAGCAGTTCATGGTCGAGCACAGCCTGTCGCTGCCCGGTGCCACCCCCGAAGCGGTGGCGGCGATCTGGGCACCGCCCAATCCGGATCCGTCGGCTCCCCCCCCCCACAGCACCGGTGCCGCCGTGGACCTCACCCTCGCCGAGCGCTGGGGGGCGGTGGTGGACATGGGGGGCGCCATCGATGCCCTTGGACCTGTGTCCCGGCCTGATCATTTCGCAGAGGCCGATCCCGAGGCGCCCGAGGGGGTCTGGCATCAGCGCCGAGGCTGGCTGGCGGCTGCCATGGGTCGGGCCGGATTCGTGCGCCATCCGGGCGAATGGTGGCATTTCAGCTGGGGTGATCAGCTCTGGGCCTGGCAGACCGGGGTGCCCCAGGCCCGTTACGGGAGGGTGGCGGCGGAGGACTGAAGCAGGGCCTCCAGGGTCTGGCGGGGCAGGTCCTGGCAGTGGTCACCGAAGCTGCGACCACCCCCCTCATCCCGCCAGTGCCGCAGCAGGGGCCTGAGGGTGTCCTCCAAGGCCTGCAGGGGCATGGCCTCGAGCACGGCTGTGGCCAGGCGAGTCAGCCGCGGGCTGCCCCCGAGCCAGAGCTGATAGGTGTCAACGCCGCTGCCCACCAGGGCCAGTTCGGCCATGTAGGGCCGGGCGCAGCCGTTGGGGCAGCCGGTCATGCGCACCAGGATCGGTTGGTCGATCCCCTCGGCGGCCAGCAGCGCCTCGAGCCGCTCCAGCACCTGCGGCAACACCCGCTCTGACTCGGTGATCGCCAGGCCGCAGGTGGGCAGTGCCGGGCAGGCGATCGCATGGCGGCTCAGCAGGCTCGTCTGGGCCGGGTTCTGCCAGCCGAGGGTCGCCAGGGCTTGCCCGATCTCCTGGCGCTGGCCAGGGGCGATTTGACACAGCAGCAGATCCTGGTTGGGGGTCAGCCGCACTTCGAGCTGATAGCGCTCCACCAGCTGCCGCAGGCCCCGCTTGCGATCGCCCTCGAGCCGGCCACAGAGCAGGGGAAGACCCACGAACCAGAGACCGTCACCCTGGGGATGCCAGCCGAGGGCATCCTCAAGCACCGGTGCAGGCTCCCGCTCCAGGGGGGCCAGGGTGCCGCTGAAGTAGCGCTGGAGCTCGGTGCGGAACCAGGCGATGCCGCGGTCGTGCAGCAGGTACTTGAGCCGGGCATGGCGTCGCTGCTCCCGGTCGCCGTGGTCCCGCTGGAGGGCCACCACCGCCTGCACCGCAGCCAGCACCTCCGACCCCTTGACATAGCCGAGGCCATCGGCGGTGCGGGCGAAGGTCTCCTCCTTGCGGTGGGTGCGTCCCATGCCCCCGCCCACATACATGTTGCAGCCCCTCAACCGCCCGCCCCGGTCCGTGAAGGCCACCAGCCCAAGGTCCTGGGTGAGCAGATCGACGGCGTTGTCACCGGGCACGGTGACGGCCACCTTGAATTTGCGCGGCAGGTAGGTGGAGCCATAGAGCGGTTCGTCGGCATCGCCGCTGTACACCGCCCCGTCGAGTTGCTGGCGCCGTTGCCGCCGCACCGCCACCGAGGGCTTGAAGCGGTAACGCTTCTCGCCGTCGACCCAGAGATCGAGGTAAGCGCCGGCGGCCGCCTCGGGGGCCAGCAGATCGGCGATGTCGTCGGCGAGCCGCCGGGCCACGGGGTAGCCAGCGTTCTGGTAAGGCGCCGGCGGCGCCATGACGTTGCGGTTGATGTCTCCGCAGGCCGCCAGCGTCGACCCCAGATGGCGCACGATCGTGCCGACCACCGTCTTCAAGTCGTGCTTGGCGATGCCATGCAGTTGAAAAGCCTGGCGGGTGGTGGCCCGCAGACTGCCGCTGCCGTAGGTGTCGGCCAGCTCATCGAGGGCGAGGAACAGGGCGGCGGGGATGCGCCCCCCCGGACTGCGCAGCCGCAGCATCATCCCCCAGTCCTTCTCCTCCCCCTTGCGACGGTTGTCGCGGTTGTCCTGCTGATAGGAGCCGTGGAACTTGAGAATCTGAACCGCCGGCTCGCTGAACGAGACCCCGTCGGCCTGCAGTTCCCCCACCAGCGGGGCCCGGAGGTGATCGCTGGAGGCCTTGAGACGCTCAGATTTGGAAAGGCCGTTGGAGCTGGGATCTGGAGGGGGGGTCACGGTCCGGGTCGAAGTCCTGTGCAGGGGCTGTCTCCTGACCCTAAAGAATGGGTGACAGCGGCGGGCCCTCGGGACTCCACGCCACTCCCCTTCATAAAGTCGGCAGCTGACGCCGGCGACCTGTGGCCACCTTCCTGCTCGAGATCGGGAGTGAGGAGCTGCCCGCCGATTTCGTCCGCCTGGCCCTGCCGCAGCTCGAGCGGCTGGTTCAGGCCGATCTGACGGAGCAGCGGCTGCCCTTCACAGGCCTGCGTGTGCTGGGCAGCCCCCGCCGGCTTGCGGTGCTGGTCGAGGGACTGCCGGACCGCCAGAGCGATCTCACCGAAGAACGCAAGGGACCACCGGCGAGCCAGGCCTTCGCCGATGGCCAGCCCACGGCGGCGGCGGTCGGCTTTGCGGGCCGCTGTGGCGTCGATCCCGCCGACCTCGTGGTGCGCGAGACCCCACGGGGGCCCTTCACCTTCGCGACCGTGCGCCAGGCCGGGCTGCCGACGGCGGACGTGCTGCCCACGCTGGTGCCCGGCTGGATCGGTGGCCTTCAGGGGCGCCGGTTCATGCGCTGGGGCAGCGGCGACTGCCGTTTCCCGCGGCCGGTGCGCTGGCTGGTGGCCCTGCTGGATGACGCGGTGCTGCCGGTGGCGCTGGCCGATGCCGATCCGCCGGTGCAGGCCGGCCGCCTCAGCCGGGGGCATCGGCTGGGCACCCCCGAGCTGTCGCTGGCGACAGCAGCCGCCTACGGCGAGGCGCTGGCGGCTGCAGGGGTGACCGTCGACCGCCACGCCCGTGCCGAGGCGATCCGGGGGGCGGTCGACGGCATGGCCCGCCGGCTGCAGGCCACACCGGATCTGCCCCAGGACCTGTTCGATGAACTGGTGGACCTGGTCGAGGCTCCCCTGCCCATCGAGGGGGAGATCGCTCCTGAGGCCCTGGCCCTGCCGGCGGAGGTGCTGTGCACGGTGATGCGCTCGCACCAGCGCTACGTCCCCTACTACCGCTCCGGGGCGGCAGTGGATCCCCTGGCCCTGGAGGCCGGGGAGGTGCTGCTGCCGCGCTTTCTCTGCATCGGCAATGGACGGCCTGAAGCCCAGGAGCTGGTGCGGCTGGGGAATGAACGGGTCCTGCGGGCCCGCTTGGCGGATGCGGCCTTCTTCGTCGCCACCGACCGCGCCGTGGCCAGCATCGACCGGCGCGAACAGCTGGCCCGGGTCACCTTCGCCGAGGGCCTCGGCAGCCTCAGGGACCGGGTCGACCGTCTGGAGTGGTGCACCGATGTGCTGCTCGAGGCCCTCGCCATCGACGGGGCGGATGCCGACCACGCCCGCCGGGCTGCCCATCTCTGCAAGCACGACCTTGTCAGCCAGATGGTCGGTGAATTTCCCGAGCTGCAGGGGGTGATGGGGGGCAAGTACCTGCTGGCGGAGGGGGAACCGCGGGCGGTGGCCCTGGCGGTGCAGGAGCACTACCGACCACGGGGAGCCGGGGATGGCCTGCCCGCCACGGTCCCCGGCGCCGTGCTGGCCCTGGCGGAACGGCTGGAGCTGCTGCTGAGCATCTTCGCCAGGGGGGAGCGCCCGAGCGGCTCCTCCGACCCCTATGCCCTGCGCCGGGCGGGCAACGGCCTGCTGCAGATCCTCTGGGACAAGGGTTGGCGCCCTGATCTGCAGGCAATCCTGCGCCGGGGGGGCCAGCACTGGACGGCGGCGGTGACCGACACCCCCCAGACAGCCACGACCCTGACCGGCGATCTCGAAGAGTTCCTGCGCCAGAGGCTCGTGAGCCTGCTGGAGGAGGGCGGCCATGATCCCGACATCGTGCAGGCTCTGGCGGGTCAGGGGCTGCCGCTGCAGCGGATCCTGGGGGATCCCACCGATGTGCTCGAGCGGGCCGAGCTGCTGTCCGACCTGCGACGCTCTGATCGCCTGGCGCAGGTCCAGGCGGTCGTGCAGCGGGCGGCCCGGCTGGCCGACCAGGCGGAATTGCCCGCCGGCGTGCTGGGCCCCGACGGGCTGATCGACACCGATCGCTTCGAGAAACCCTCCGAGGCCTCGATGCTGGCGGTGCTGCAGCGCCTCGAACCCCTGGCCCGGGCGTCAGGCGACCGCAGCTACACGGCCCTGGCGGAGGCCCTGGCGGAGAGTGCCGGCACGCTGGCCGGCTTCTTTGACGGCGAGGGGAGTGTGCTGGTGATGTGCGATGACTTGGCAGTCCGCAGCAATCGCCTGCGGCTGCTGGCGATCCTTCGGCAACAGGCCTCGGTGCTGGCCGATTTCACGGCCCTGGCGGGTTGATCAGCTGCGAGAGCAGACGCAACTCCCGGCCCTCGGGGAGGAGCAACCCCCGACGGACATCGCCCGGTGCCCGGGCGAACAACTGCAGCATCGCCCCGAGCAGGGCGGGCAGCGGCAGGGTGTCGGTCAGAAAGCCGAACCACTGCTCCTGCGGCAGGGCGAAGAAGGTCGAGAAGAACTGCCGCAGCCTGGCCTCCGGAAAGCGCATGAGCTTCTCCAGTCCGAACCTGTAGAGGGCATGGCGCCGGCGCCGTTCCCGCGGCCAGAGGGTCTGCCACGCCTCAGCGCTGAGGTCCCGGGGAACCAGCCCCGTCGCGAGGCCAGCGGCCACGCTGGCGGCCAGGGCGGGCCCCCGCCGCAGCAGGCTGCCCATCTGGTAACCCGATGCGGGATGAACCATGGATGCCGCACCGCCGAAGGCCAGCAGCTGCTGGCTGAGGTCCGGCAGCGCCGGGTTCATGGGGAACAGGCAGAACTCCTCGTGGGCGACCGCCGTGATCTCCACGCCGGCGTGGGCGAGCCGCCTGTGCAGCCGCTGGCGCAGGGTGTCGAAGCCCACCGGTGGGCTCAGGGCCAGGGAGGTTTCCTCCAGGAAGAAACGCCCCTGGCCCAGATCCATGGCGTACAGAAAGGTCGGGGGGGCCTTGATCTCCGCGGGGTTGAGATGGTCCGTGCGGAAATCCATCAGCACGAACCGCCCCTCGGCAAGGGGCGGACGGTCGAAGGTTCCCACCACCCCGTAGGCCGCCTGGCCTGCCACCGGGCCGTCGGCCCGACGCTCCACACAGCAGGAGGCATGGCCGCTGGCGTCAACCACAACCCGGGCGGGCAGCTCCCCACCATCGGCGGTCATCACCCATGACCCCTCGGGACCATGGCGAACGCCCAGCACCTGCCCGCGCTGCCAGTGGGCACCGTTCCCGAGACTGGCGTCCAACCAGTGGGTCTGCAGGGCCTGCCGGTCGAGCAGGCCGTAATCCACCCGGTGCTGGGTGGCCTCAGGGCCGAACCAGCTGACGGTGTCCTGCCAGCGATGGGCCAGCAGATGGGACAGCCCGAGATCATCCACCTCGGGTCCCCAGATGCCGTAGGTGTTGGGCCATGGGCGCCGGGGATCCTCCGGGGAGATCAGCCGCACCGGCACCCCGAGACGGGTGAGTTCTGCGGCAAGGCAGAGGGCGGCAGGCCCAGCGCCGATGACGATGACGGTGTCAGCCGCCGGGGCGCCGGAGCTCCAGCCGGGACTCACGAACGGGTGAGGGCGGGCTCCCTGTCGGGGGTGACGGGGGCAACGCGGATCCCGCCACGGATGCCGCCTTCGGCCAGAATCGTCTCGGCCTCATCAGCCCCACGGACGGCACTCGGCACCGGCCGGTAGCCCATGGGTGCGAGAGCGTTGCCCCGCAGGATGGCCCCGATGGTGAGCAGGGTGAGCTTGACCTGCTGCCAGGGGTTCATCGCCACGACGCGCTTATAGAGGTAGCTGTCGAAGGTGAGGCGCTGCACATCCTTGTCATCGCACATCTCGACGAAGGCCTCCCGGGCCGCATCGTTGCGATAGAAGATCGTCTGAAGCAGATCGAGCACCCGATAGGTGGTGCCGTACTGTCGATCCCAGCTCCGCAGATAGCCCTTCAGATCCGCTTCGGAGGGAACGCGGGCGCCCGCCTGGCTGGTGGCGACGATCTGCTCGGCACACATGCGGCCGCTCTTGGCGGCGAAATAGATCCCCTCGCCCGAGCTCTTGGTGACGTAGCCGGCAGCATCGCCCACCAGGGCCATGCGACCGACCACCCGCCGGGGGCGGGGATGCTCGGGGATTGGATGGGCCTCAACCTTGATCACCTCACCCCGCAGCAGCCGGCGGCTGGCCCGCTGGCGGATGCCCTCCTGCAGCCCCTTGATCAGGGACTGGTTCTGCTGCATGGTGCCGGTGCCCACCGCCACGTGGTCGTACTTGGGGAACACCCAGGCGTAGAAGTCGGGCGACACGTCGGTGCCGACGTACATCTCGGCAAGGTCCTCGTAGTACGCCATCTCCTCCCTGGGGAGCCGAATGCGTTCCTGGAAGGCGATCGCCACGTTGTAATCGCCGGCATCCATGGCCTTGGCGACTCGGCTGTTGGCACCGTCGGCACCGATGATCACATCCACCTCAAGGGTGCGGGCCTCACCGGTGGCGCCGCCGCCGCTGTAGTCGGCGTAGTGAAGAGTGTAAGGACCCTGGCGGTTGCTGCCGGTCTCGATGCGCTGCACCAGGCCGTTCACCAGCGTGGCCCCAAGGGCGGCGGCCCGGTCACGCAGGAAGGCATCCAGCACCTCACGGCGACACATGCCGATGTACTCGTCGCTGTTGTCGAGATGAATGTCAACCTCACGGTTGGAGGGAGAAATCATCTTCATTCGGCGGACCTTGCGGTCGATGATCCCGTCGGGCAGATCGAACTCCTGAACCATGCAGAGGGGGATGGCCCCGCCGCAGGGTTTGGCGTTATCGAGCTTGCGCTCGAACAGCCAGGTCTCGATGCCGGCCTTTGCGAGCACCTCAGCCGCACAGGATCCGCTGGGACCGCCGCCCACCACCGCCACTCGCACCATGGTCCCGACCTTCAGAGCCTCCGTATTTCGACGCTACCACCGGCCACCGCCCCGGGGTGGCCAGATGGCCTCTGCCCACTACGATCCTCACGTTCCCAGGCCCGCCTCGGATGCCGCGAACCCGTGAGGAACTCCCCGTAGCGCGCAGGGTGCGTCCGTCGTCACGGCGGCGCGAACTGCCGATCGGCCCGGTGGTGCTCACGGCGGCGATCGCCATCGGCGGCGGCCTCGGGGCCCTTGTGCTCCTGCGCGACGAGCTGCAGCGCCGGTTTCTCGGGCCCCTCCCCGTGCCTGGAATCGCCGCGAGGCTGGACCCCCAGGGGCGACTCCTCGGACATTTCCCCTATCCCGAGGCACCCGCCGACCGGCTGGTCGAGATCGCCAGCGGCTTCCAGATGGATCGCGATGCCGGCGAGGCCTTTCAGCAGATGCGAGCCGCGGCGGCCGCCGATGGCGTCGACCTGCGGCTGATCAGCGCCTTCCGCTCGATTGACATTCAGAAGCAGATCTTCTTCGGCGTCAAATCCGAGCGCAACCAGACCGTCGAGGAGCGGGCCCGCGTGAGTGCTCCGCCCGGGTTTTCTGAACACAGCACCGGCTATGCCATCGACCTCGGAGATGGCTCCCTGCCGGCCAGCAACCTCTCGCCCAGCTTCGAATCCACCCCGGCCTACGCCTGGCTTCAGCAGAACGCCGCCCGCTTCCATTTCCAGCTCTCCTTTCCGCAGCAGAACCGCCAGGGCGTGAGCTACGAACCCTGGCACTGGCGTTTCGAAGGCACAGGGGAAGCCCTGCGCCAGTTTGCGGCGGCCCATCGGCTCAACGGACGCTGAGGCCGACCGACCGGTTTCCACCGTCGTAGGGTTAGACTCTCCTGGTACTGATTCAGACCTGGTGCTGATTCAGGCCCCGGCCCCGCTCGCCTTGCGAGGGTCCTGTTCCGTCAACTGCCTCCAGCAACTTTCTTATGAGCGGCGCCAGCCAGCCCTCGGCGATTCGCAACATCGCGATCATCGCCCACGTCGACCACGGCAAAACCACCCTGGTGGACGCCCTGCTCAAGCAGTCGGGCATCTTCCGCGATGGTGAGGCCGTGCCCACCTGTGTGCTGGATTCCAACGACCTGGAGCGGGAGCGGGGCATCACGATCCTGTCCAAGAACACCGCCGTCGATTACGAGGGCATCCGCATCAACATCGTCGACACCCCTGGCCACGCCGACTTCGGTGGAGAAGTGGAGCGTGTCCTCGGCATGGTTGATGGCTGTCTGCTGATTGTTGACGCCAACGAGGGGCCGATGCCCCAGACCCGTTTTGTGCTCAAGAAAGCCCTTGAGAAGGGACTGCGACCGATCGTTTTCGTCAACAAGATTGACCGTCCCAGGGCTGATCCCGAGGTGGCCGTCAGCAAGGTGCTCGACCTGTTTATCGAACTCGGGGCCGATGACGACCAGTGCGATTTCCCTTACCTGTTCGGCAGCGGTCTCGGCGGTTTCGCCAAGCCGGATATGGCCACGGAGAGCGACACGATGCGTCCGCTGTTCGATGCCATTCTGCGCCATGTTCCACCGCCGGTGGGGGATCCCGCCAAGCCTTTCCAACTTCAGATCACCACCCTTGACTATTCCGATTTTCTCGGTCGCATCGTCATCGGCAAGATCCACAACGGTCAGGTGACCGCCGGCCAGACCACAGCCCTGATCAAGGACGACGGCAGCATCAAGCGGGGCCGGATCAGCAAGTTGCTGGGCTTTCAGGGGTTGCAGCGGGTGGAGGTCACCTCCGCTTCGGCCGGTGATCTGGTGGCCATTGCTGGTTTCGACGATGTCAACATCGGCGAAACCCTGGCCTGCCCTGACAACCCCGAGGCACTGCCGCTGATCCGGGTGGATGAGCCCACGCTGCAGATGACCTTCTGCGTGAACGACTCACCCTTCGCCGGCAAGGAGGGCAAGTTCGTCACCAGCCGTCAGCTGCGCGACCGCCTGCAGAAGGAACTGCTTACCAACGTTGCCCTGCGGGTCGAGGACACCGACTCACCCGACCGGTTCGCCGTCAGTGGCCGCGGTGAGCTGCACCTCGGCATCCTCATCGAAACCATGCGCCGTGAGGGTTACGAGTTTCAGGTGTCGCAGCCGCAGGTGATCTTCCGGACCATCGACGGCACCCCCTGCGAACCCTTCGAGACCCTGGTTCTCGATGTACCTGAAGAAGCTGTCGGGACCTGCATCGAACGCCTGGGTGTGCGCCGCGGCGAGATGCAGAACATGGAGACCGGCGCCGATGGCCGTACCCAGCTCGAATTCGTGGTGCCATCCCGCGGGCTGATCGGTTTCCGCGGTGATTTCATCCGTGCCACGCGAGGCGAGGGCATCATGAGCCACTCGTTCCTTGATTATCGGCGGATGCAGGGCGACTTGGACACCCGACGGAATGGTGTGCTTATTTCCTTCGAAGAAGGAACGGCAACGTTCTACGCGCTCAAGAACGCTGAAGACCGCGGCCAGTTCTTCATTGCTCCTGGCACCAAGGTCTACAAGGGGATGATCGTCGGCGAAAACAACCGGCCCCAGGATCTCGAGATCAATGTCTGCAAGACAAAGCAGCTGACCAACATGCGTTCCGCCGGTGCCGACGAGCTCGATACCCTACAGACACCTGTGCAGATGACGCTCGAAAGGGCCCTGGAGTACATCGGTTCCGATGAGCTCCTTGAGGTCACTCCCGAGTCGATCCGACTGCGCAAGCTGCCGGCCAAACGTGCCGCCCGCCGCTGAGATTGTCGCCATTCCAGGCTGACCCCCGTTTCCAGCAGGCCGTTGATCGCTTCAACGGCCACGACTGGTACGGGGCCCATGACCTCTTTGAAGAGCTCTGGCATGAAACCGGCGACCCCGAGCGGCGCTGGTTGCAGGGAATGGTGCAGCTGTCCGTGGCGTTGCTCCATCGGCAGCGGGGCAATCTCCACGGAGCCATGGTGCTCCTGGGGGAGTCACGCGGGCGTCTCGGGTCTGCGGTGTCCCCACCAACGGGCCTTGATCAGGATTCGCTGCTGGGTCCCCTGCAGCGTCTTCTCTCCCGGCTCCAGTCCGGTCAGGATGCCCCGGATCTTTCCCTCCCCAGCCTGAATTTCAGCCATGCACCGGACTAAACTCCGCCCTGCTGTCAGGCCGGCCATGGTTGCGCGCTCTGCCGGGGTCATCGCCCTGCTCGCCGGACTGCAGCTCGTCATCGCCGCTGACCTCGGCAAGGCCATCCCCATGGCGGACCAGATCACGACCACAACCAACCCCACCACCGCACCAACGACCACGACCCCGCCCACCACCGCGACGCCGGCAGAGGCAGGGGTTCCCGCTGCCCAGGGGCCGTTAATCACGGTCGAATCGGATGTGCAGCAGGCCGACAACGTCACGGGTGTCGTGACCGCGACCGGCAATGTGCGGGTGCTGTATCCCGAGAAAAAGCTGGTCGCCACGGCCCGCCAGGCCCAGTACTTCACCAAGGAAGGCCGTATCATCCTCAGCGGCGACGTCGACGTCGTCCAGGAAGGGGGCAATCGCCTCAAGGCCCAACGGGTCACGTATCTCGTGCAGGCCGATCGCCTGATCGCCGACCCACCCGCCGGCGATCAGGTGCGCAGCTGGATTCGTCTTCAGCGCATGGCGCCTGTGGCACCGGCACGGGAGGGGTCTCGATGACCCTTCAACTGATCGACGTGCAGCTCACCCTCTCGGGTCGCCCTGTGGTGCGGGGCGTGACGCTTCAGCTCGAACCGTCCGAAGTGGTGGGCCTGCTCGGCCCCAATGGCGCCGGCAAGACCACCACCTTCAACCTGGTCACTGGTCTACTGCGTCCAGACCGGGGTGATGTGCGCCTCGAAAATGTCTCGATCACGTCCCTGGCGATGCCCGAGCGGGCTCGTCGGGGCATCGGCTACCTGCCTCAGGAGGCCAGCGTGTTCCGAACGCTGAGTGTGCGCGACAACCTGCTGATGGCGATGCAGGAAAGCGGCTATCCCCCAGGCCTGCGGCGCGAGCGGCTGGAGGAACTGATTGACGAGTTCCAGTTGGGCCGCTTCTGCCATCGCCTGGGCTATCAACTCTCGGGCGGTGAGCGGCGGCGCACGGAAGTGGCCCGCGCTCTCGCCGTCGGCCCCCGAGGCCCCCGCTATCTGCTGCTGGACGAACCCTTCGCCGGCGTTGACCCCCTCGCCGTTCACGATCTGCAGGAGCTGATCCTCAGGTTGCGGGAGCGGGGGGTGGGCATGCTCATCACCGACCACAACGTCCGCGAGACCCTCTCGATCACGGACAGGGCCTACATCCTCACCGACGGTCAGATCCTGGCCGCCGGTGATTCCGCCAGCGTTGCGGCCGACCCCATGGTGCAGCGCCATTACCTCGGCGAAGGGTTCAGGTTGTGACACGCCTCCTCGAGACCATGCCAGGCCATCAGCTCTGGCGGCGCCTGCCGATCATGGATCGCTGGCTTCTGGGTGAACTGATCGGTCCCCTGCTGTTCGGTGTCGCCGCCTTCACGGCGGTGACCCTGTCGGTGGGTGTCGTCTTCGATCTCGTGCGCAAGGTGGCCGAGGCCGGACTCGCCCTTGATGTGGCCATGCGGGTCCTGCTGCTCAAGCTGCCGGGATTCCTGGTGCTGTCGTTCCCGATGGCGACCCTGATGGCCACCCTGCTCGCCTACAGCCGCCTGTCCGGAGGCAGCGAACTGACGGCCCTGCGCAGCATCGGTGTCTCCACCAGCCGCTTTCTGGTGCCTGCGATCGCGCTGGCAGCGCTCATGAGCCTGCTCACCTTCGTGTTCAACGACGTGATCGTTCCCCCCGCCAACAGGGCTGGTTATGTGATGTTGCATCGGGCCATCGGCCGCAGCATTGATTCGGAAAAGGGAGAAAACATCATTTACCCCCGCTATGGGCGAGTGACCGATGCGATTGACAACGACAAGGAACGGCTGACCCAGCTCTTCTACGCCCGTGAGTTCCGTGCGGGGGCGATGCGCGACGTGACCGTCCTCGATTTCAGCCGGGGGGGGCAGCGCCAGATGCTCCAGGCCGCAACGGCACGCTTTGATCAGTCCAGTGGACAGTGGGAGTTTCGCAACGGCACAATCATCAATTTCGGTGATCTTGACGGCAACACGACCACCGCCAAGTTCGATCGCTACCTCTATCCGCTGGTCAGCGACCCCCTGGAACTGGCTGAGCTGCCCAAGGATGCCAACAACATGACCGTGGCCCAGGCCCGCCAGGGTCTGCAGGTGCTCGATCGTGCCGGCGATCGCAAGGAAGCGCGCAAGCTGCGGGTGCGCATCCAGGAGAAGTTCTCCTTCCCCGCCATCTGCCTGGTGTTCGGTCTGATCGGGGCCAGCCTCGGGGCCAGGCCCACCGGCCGCACCAGCCGCAGCCAGGGCTTCGGCATCAGCGTTCTGCTGATTTTCCTTTACTACCTGCTGGCCTTCGTCTCCAGTTCCCTGGGGGTCAAGGGCACGGTGGCACCGGTGGTCTCGGCCTGGTCCCCCGTCGTCATCGGCCTTCTTGGGGGTCTGTGGCTGCTGCGGGGAGCCAGCCGCTGACTTAGACCAGTACGGTCCGCTGGTCCCTGGTGTTCGACGATCCGGTTCTGCTGCTTGGTCTGCTGGCGTTTGCCAGCCTGCTGATGGCCCTGCCCCTGGCCTTCTGGTCTCTCACCGGTGGGCGTGAAGGCCCGTCGTCACCGGTGGTGAGGGGGCTGATCGTGGCTGCCAACCTGCTGCTGACCGCCCAGCTGTTGCTGCGATGGGCCACCTCCGGCCATTTCCCGGTGAGCAACCTGTACGAGTCCCTCTGCTTCCTCGCCTGGGGCTGCACGTTCACCCAGCTGCTGGTGGAACGCAGCTGGCCGTCGCCGGTCGTGCCCGCCGCGGCCACGCCCATGGCCCTGGTGAGTGTGGCCTTCGCCAGTTTCGCGTTGCCTGGCTCCCTCCACGATGCCGCTCCCCTGGTGCCCGCCCTGCGGTCCAGCTGGCTGGTGATGCACGTGAGCGTGATCATGATGAGCTACGCCGCCCTGCTGGTGGGCTCGCTGCTGTCCATGGCGGTGCTCGTGGTGGATCGCGGTCAGGCCCTCGATCTGCGAAGCAGCTCCATCGGCAGCGGTGGGTTTCGGCGGGCGATAGCGGAGCCGAGGGCTGGATCGGTGGCGGTGGCTGAGCCTCCGAGTGCCCAGCTGGAACTGCAACAGGTGACGATTCCCCTGGCCGAACGGCTCGACAGCCTCAGCTATCGGACCATCACGGTGGGCTTTCTGCTGCTCACCGTGGGGATCATCAGCGGCGCGGTCTGGGCCAATGAAGCCTGGGGCAGCTGGTGGAGCTGGGATCCCAAGGAGACCTGGGCGCTCATCTGCTGGTTGGTTTATGCGGCTTATCTGCACGCGCGACTCACCCGCGGGTGGCAAGGCCGGAGGCCGGCCCTGCTCGCCATGGGTGGTCTTGTCGTGATCGTCGTCTGCTACATCGGCGTCAACCTTCTTGGCATCGGCCTGCACAGCTATGGCTGGTTCTTCGACTGAGCCCGGGTGAGCTGGAGGCGGGTCAGGCCGCCACGGCAACAGGGCGGCGGCTGTTGCGAATTCCTTCGATGGCCGCCGCGTAGTCAGGAGCGTTGAAGACCGCAGAACCGGCCACCAGTGCATTGGCGCCTGCCTCAATCAGCTGCCAGGCGTTCCCGGCCTTGACGCCGCCATCGACTTCGATCCAGGGATCAAGGCCCCGCTCGTCGCAGAGGCTGCGCAGGCGGCGCACCTTGTCCACCGCCGATGGGATGAAGCTCTGGCCGCCGAATCCTGGGTTCACGCTCATGATCAGAATGATGTCGCAGAGCTCCAGGCAGTACTCGAGGGTGTCGAGGGGGGTGCTGGGATTGAGCACGGCGCCGGACTTGACCCCCAGGTCCCTGATCTGGCTGAGGTTGCGATGGAGATGCGGGCAGGCTTCGACCTGCACTGTGATGTGATCGGCACCCGCCTTGGCGAAGTCGGCGACGTAGCGCTCGGGCTCAACGATCATCAGGTGAACGTCGAGGGGCTTCTGGGTCACCGGACGCAGGGCCTCGACGACGAGGGGGCCGATGGTGATGTTGGGGACGAAGCGACCGTCCATCACATCCACGTGGATCCAGTCGGCTCCGGCCTGGTCGACCGCCCGGACATCGTCACCAAGACGGGAGAAGTCTGCCGAGAGGATCGACGGAGCGATGACAAGCGATTTCTGGGTCATGGCCTGGCCATTGCGCCAGGGGATTGTACGGGCCCGACCCGCCCATCTCACTGATACAGTTGCGCGCGCCTCCGCCAGCGGGCAGGGGCCAAGCCATCGTCCCTAGCCTCCCTCCCCTTGGACCGCACTCTCATCCAGGAAATTCTCGAAGTCGTCGAGCAGGCCGCCATCGCCTCTGCACGCCTGACGGGTCATGGCAAGAAAAACGAGGCCGACGAGGCCGCCGTCGAGGCCATGCGCGCCCGCATGGGTCAGATCGCGATGCAGGGCCGCATCGTCATCGGCGAGGGTGAGCGTGACGAGGCTCCCATGCTGTACATCGGCGAAGAGGTCGGCACCGGCACCGGTCCCGGCGTCGACTTCGCCGTCGATCCCTGCGAAGGGACCAACCTCTGTGCCAACGCCCAGGACGGATCCATGGCGGTGCTTGCCGCCTCGGATCGGGGTGGCCTCTTCAATGCCCCCGACTTTTACATGAACAAGCTGGCGGCCCCCCCGGCCGCCAAGGGCAAGGTGGACATCCGCAAGAGCCCCACCGAGAACCTGCGGATCCTGGCGGACTGCCTGGGCGTCGGGATCGATGAACTGGTGGTGGTCTGCATGGACCGCGGCCGTCACAAGGGCCTGATCGCCGAGATCCGCGGTGCCGGAGCCCGCGTCAAGACCATCAGCGACGGCGACGTGAGCGCCGCCATCGCCTGCGGCTTCGAGGGTACGGGCACCCACTGCCTCATGGGCATCGGCGCCGCCCCCGAGGGTGTGATCTCCGCGGCTGCCCTGCGCTGCCTCGGCGGCCACTTCCAGGGTCAGCTGGTCTATGACCCCGCCGTGGCCCAGACCAAGGAGTGGGAAGGCCTCACCCGGGAGGGCAATCTGGCCCGCCTGGCTGAAATGGGCATCAGCGATCCTGACAAGGTCTACGAGGCCGATGAGCTCGCCAGCGGTGAGCACGTGGTCTTCGCCGCGACCGGCATCACGGACGGTCTGCTGTTCAAGGGGGTGAAATTCGAGACCGACTGCGTCCGCACCAGCAGCCTCGTGATCTCGTCCCTCGACAGCACGGCCCGTTTCACCGACACTGTTCACATCAAGCCCGGCGCCCAGCGCGTGGCCTTGCGCTGACGTCTGCCCAGCCCGGAGGCAGCCTCCCGCTGCCTCCGGATTCCCGGCCCCACCCCATCGGACGCATGCATCTAGCCGTCGTCGGGCTCAGCCATCGAACGGCTCCCGTGGAGATCCGGGAACGGTTGAGCATCCCTGAACATTCCCTGGCCAGTTCCCTCCAGAGCCTTCGCGCCGACGATCAGGTTCTGGAAGCCTCGATTCTGAGCACCTGCAACCGGCTGGAGATCTACAGCCTCCTGCGCACCCCCGCTGAAGGGGTCGAGGCCATTCGCCAGTTCCTGTCGATTCACAGCGGTCTGCCCGGGGATGATCTCAATCCCCACCTCTTCGCCCTGCACCACGAGGAGGCGATCCAGCATCTGCTGCGGGTCAGCGCAGGCCTCGACAGCCTGGTGCTCGGCGAAGGGCAGATCCTCAGCCAGGTCAAGAAGATGGTCCGCCTCGGGCAGGACCATCGCTCGATCGGCCCGATCCTCAATCGTCTGCTCACCCAGGCGGTGAGCACCGGCAAACGCGTCCGCAGCGAGACCCGGCTGGGCAGCGGCGCTGTCTCCATCAGTTCGGCGGCGGTCGAGCTGGCGCAGCTCAAGGTCGGCCAGGAACAGGGCTTCGACGAGTTGCTGCCCCTCTGCGACGAACGCATCACGGTCGTGGGGGCGGGTCGGATGGCCCGCCTGCTCATTCAGCATCTCCAGGCCAAGGGGGCCAGGCGGCTGGTGCTGATCAACCGCACCGTGGCCCGGGCCGAAGAGCTCGCCCGTGGCTTCCCGGATCTGCCGATCCGCTGTCTGGGGCTTGATCAGCTCGATCTGCAGCTGCGGGAGGCGACGCTGCTGTTCACCAGCACCGGCGCCGATGAGCCGATCATCACGCGCCAGCGCCTCGATGGCCTGCAGCGGCACCAGCGGTTGATGCTGGTGGACATCGGGGTGCCCCGCAACATCAGCTCCGATGCTGCCCAGGCCCGGTTGGTGCAGTGTTTCGACGTCGATGACCTCCAGGAGGTGGTGGACCGCAACCAGGCCGCCCGCCGGGAGATCGCCGAACAGGCCGAGGCCCTGCTGGCCGAGGATCAGCGCTCCTTCCTCGACTGGTGGGAGGGCCTGGAGGCGGTGCCGACGATCAACCGCCTGCGGCGGCACCTCGACTCCCTGCGGGAGCAGGAACTGGTGAAGGCCCTGAGCCGCATGGGCCCCGACTTCTCGGAGCGGGAGCGGAAGGTGGTGGAGGCCCTCAGCAAGGGCATCATCAACAAGGTGCTGCACGGCCCCACCACCGCCCTCAGGGCCCCGCAGTCCCGGTCCCAGCGCCTGGCGGCCATGGAGGCCCTGGAACGCCTCTTCGACCTGCAGGGGGTCGTGGACGAGGACGGCACCGGCGCCAACCCCGGTGCCGATTGATCCGGTCTCAGACGCGGATGCTGAGAACCACGCGGATGGCTTGCGATCTTGGACGGTCGTCCTGCAGAGTGTCGGCGTTGATGGGGGTGCATGAAACGAGTCCTGGCGATCATCCTGGGGGGCGGGGCCGGCACGCGCCTCTTTCCCCTCACCAAGATGCGGGCCAAACCGGCAGTCCCCCTGGCCGGTAAGTATCGGCTGATTGACATCCCTGTCAGCAACTGCATCAACAGCGGGATCAACAAGATCTATGTGCTGACTCAGTTCAACAGTGCCTCCCTGAACAGGCACCTCAGCCAGACCTACAACCTTTCCTCCGCCTTCGGTCAGGGTTTCGTCGAGGTGCTGGCGGCCCAGCAGACCCCTGACAGCCCGTCCTGGTTCGAGGGAACGGCCGATGCGGTTCGCAAATACGAATGGCTGTTCCAGGAATGGGACGTGGATCAGGTGGTGATCCTCTCCGGTGATCAGCTGTATCGGATGGACTATCGGCTGTTTGTCGATGAGCACATCCAGAGCGGTGCCGACCTGACCGTGGCGGCGCTACCCGTGGACGGCGGCCAGGCCGAGGGTTTCGGTCTGATGCGCACCGACGGTGAGGGCTGGATCCGCGAATTCCGCGAAAAGCCCAAGGGGGCTGATCTGCTGGCGATGCGTGTGGACACCCAGGCCCTGGGTCTCAGTGCCGACGAGGCAGAGAAACGCCCGTATCTGGCGTCGATGGGCATCTATGTGTTCAAGCGTGATGTGCTCTTCAACCTGCTGGCCCAGAACCCCACCGCGACAGACTTCGGCAAGGAGATCATCCCCGAGGCCCTGAGCACAGGCCTGGCCCTGCGGTCGTATCTCTTTGACGACTACTGGGAGGATATCGGCACGATTCGCGCCTTCTATGACGCCAATCTGGCGCTCACAGCCCAGCCGACACCACCATTTTCGTTTTACGATAAACAGTTCCCCATCTACACCCGCCCTCGCTACCTGCCCCCCTCCAAACTGCAGGATGCCCAGGTCACGGAATCGATCATTGGCGAAGGGTCGCTGCTGAAGGCCTGCAGCATCCACCATTGCGTCTTGGGCATCCGCAGCCGGATCGGTGACGATGTTGTGCTCAAGGACAGCCTGGTGATGGGGGCTGACTTCTACGAATCGAACGAAGAGCGGGCGATTCTCAGCGAGCGGGGTGGCATCCCCGTGGGTGTCGGTCAAGGGACCACGGTGCAGCGGGCGATCCTGGACAAGAACGTGCGGATCGGCCGCAACGTCTCCATCGTCAACAAAGACCGCGTCGACGAGGCGGACCGGCCCGAGCAGGGCTTCTACATCCGCAACGGCATCGTGGTCTGCGTCAAGGGTGCCACCATCCCCGACAACACGGTGATCTGACCTCCGCCGGGGCGAGACGGAAAGGAATCCTGCATCTCCAGCCGTCGCGCCCCGGCCTTGGCACACTGCCGGTGAACCGTCTCCACCTCAGGCACGGCCATGGCCAAAGGGCATTTCGGACTGATCGGCCTCGGTGTGATGGGCGAGAACCTCGTCCTCAACGCTGAACGCAACGGCTTTTCCAGCGTCGTCTACAACCGCACCCCCCAGAAGACCGAGGAGTTCCTGGCCGGGAGGGGTTCCGGCAAGCAGATCGAGGGGGCCTACTCCCTCCAGGAATTCGTCGACAAGCTCGAGCGGCCCCGGCGGATCCTGATGATGATCAAGGCCGGACAGGCCATCGACGACACGATCGCCAGCATCTCCCCCTACCTGGAGCAGGGGGACCTGCTGATCGACGGAGGCAACTCGCTCTACAGCGACACCGAACGCCGGGTCGCCGAACTGGAGAGCCGCAGCTTCGGCTACATCGGCATGGGTGTCTCAGGCGGTGCCAAGGGGGCCCTCGAGGGGCCCAGCATGATGCCGGGCGGCACCCGCCAGGCCTACGAGGACATCCGCAGCCTTGTGGAGCGGATGGCGGCCAAGGTCGACGATGGCCCCTGCGTCACCTACATCGGTCCCGGTGGCTCCGGCCACTTCGTCAAGACCGTCCACAACGGCATTGAGTACGGCGTCGAGCAGATCCTTGCCGAGGCCTACGACATGATGAAGCGTGGTGCCGGCATCGAGCCCGCTGTCATGGCCGATGTGCTGGGCCAGTGGAACAGCATGGAGGAGCTGTCGTCGTATCTCGTCGAGATCACCGAGGTCTGTCTGCGCACCCGTGATCCCGAGTCGGGCGGGCCGCTCACCGAACTCATTCTTGATGTCGCCGGCCAGAAGGGCACCGGCCTGTGGACGGTGATCAGCGCCCTCGAGATGGGGGTGGCCGTGCCCACCATCTACGAGTCGGTCAATGCCAGGGTCCTCAGCTCCCTGCAGGCCGAGCGCGTCAAGGCCGAATCCGTCCTGCACGGTCCGGGTCCCATGACCCTCGACCTGGGCACCCCGGGGAATGGGATGGCTCCCCTGCGGGATGCCTCCATCCTGAGCATCATGGCCAGCTACGCCCAGGGCATCGCCCTGCTGCAGGAAGCATCCCGCATCCACCACTACGACCTGAACATCGCCGGCATCGCCCAGATCTGGAAAGGGGGCTGCATCATCCGCGCCCGCCTGCTCCAACGCATCCAGGATGCCTACAGGCAGAACGGCGAGCTGCCCAACCTGCTGCTCGACCCCTGGTTCGCGGAACAGGTGAACCGTCGCCTGCCCGGCCTGCGGCAGGCGGTCAGTGAGGCCGTACGCGCAGGCATTCCGGTGCCCTGCTTCGCCGCCTCGCTGAATTACATCGACAGCTACCGCACCGCACGGCTGCCCCAGAACCTGGTGCAGGCGATGCGCGACTGCTTCGGCTCCCACACTTACCAGCGCATCGATCGCGAGGGCACCTTCCACACCGAGTGGCTCTCATGAGCGCTGCCCGCCTGATCAGGTTGCCGGACCGCCAGTCCCTCGCCCGGCGGGCGGCGGAGCTGGTGGCCCAGTGCATCGATCTCACCCTTGCGGAACGGGATCGGGTGCAGATCGCCCTGGCCGGCGGCTCCACCCCGGAGCAGGCCTACACACTCCTGGGGCAGCAGCACCTGCCCTGGGAGCGGGTGGACCTGCTGCTCGGTGATGAACGCTGGGTGCCGGCGGATGATCCCCAGAGCAATGCCCTGATGGTGCGCCGCAGCCTCATGGCGGCGGAACCCGGTCGCCATGCGGCCCTCCACCCCGTGCCCACCGCTCTCGACACGGTGGAGGCGGGGGTGGCCGCCTATGGCCGGACCCTCGAGCAGCTCTGCCCCGGCCTGCCGCCGCAGCTGGATCTGGTGCTGCTGGGCCTGGGGGATGACGGGCACACCGCGTCGCTGTTCCCCGGCACGGCGGCCACCCAGGTGCGTGATCGCTGGGTGACCGTGGGGGAGGGAAAGGGTCTGCCCCGCCTCACCCTGACGGCGCCGGTGCTGTCGGCGGCCCGCCAGGTGATCTTCCTGGTCAGCGGGGCCGGCAAGCGGCAGGCCCTCGCCAGGCTGCTGGACCCTGCGGAGGATCCGGCCAGGACCCCCGCGCGGCTGGTGCAGCCCGCCGGGCCGCTGCTGGTTCTCGCCGATGCCGACGCCTGCGCTGATGTGGCTGTTGGCTGAGCTGATGGCTCTGGTGATCGCCAGCGGAGATGGCTTCAGCGGCTGGAGCACTCTCAATGACACCGTCATGGGGGGGCGCAGCCAGGGTGGCTGCCGCGCCACGAGCGAGGGATTGCTGATGGAGGCCCAGGTCGTCGCCGAGGGCGGCGGCTTCGTGAGCTGTCGCTCACCCCGGTGGCAGCCCCCCCTCGACCTCTCCCAGGCCAGCGGCATCGCGCTGCAGCTTGAGGGTGATGGGCGGCGCTACAAGATCGCCATTGCCCTGGCTGACCTGCCAGGGCGGCTGGCGGAGGTGCTCCCCGGTGGGCTGCGCTGGGTGGCCGACTTCGACACGGCGGCGACTGGCCCGACGCGGGAGGTGATTCCCTTCAGCAGCCTGCGGCCGACGGTGCGGGCCAATCCGGTGAGTCTGCCCCTGCGGTTCGAGCCCTCACGGATTGCCCAGATTCAGCTGCTGCATTCGCGCTTCAGCGATGACGGCGGCGACAACCCGGGCTTCAGGCCAGGCCCGCTGCGGTTGCTGTTGCGCCAGATCAGCGCCGTGCCATGACGGCGAACGAAGGGCGCGACTGGCTGCCCACCGCCGCCGATCCCGCCGCCACCGCCGCTCTGCTGACCGTCGTCTGCCGCGCCGCCGACCTCTGCCGCCCGGGTCTGCAGCATGGGGCCGTGCTGCAGGAGCAGGCGGCGGATGGCTGGTGCCTGCGGCTGGAATGCCGCGACCCGGGGGGCGAACGGCTGGCGGGGGAGGACCTGGATCTGGAGATCTACGGGTCAGGGGGGGATCCCTCCATCCAGATCAGCTGGACGGCCGATCCGCAGGCCCCCCTGCTCTGGCAGGGCCGCCATGCCCTGTGGATGGAGGCTGAGCAGGGGCAGCGCTGCAGCGCGCCCGCTGGATCCGTGCCCCTCGAAGCCCTGGCCCGGCGCCTGCGGGCGCTGCTGGTGATCTCCTGATCCCACAGGCGAGGGGCGTCAGTCGGGGAAGGCGTCGGTGACCGCCCCCTGGCTGCTGCTCGAGACCAGGCGGGCGTACTTGGCCAGCACCCCCCGACGTTCCCTGGGGGCAGGCCGCACCCAGCCCCGGCGCCGCTGCTCCAGCTCCTCCTCCGAGACATTGAGCTGCAGCCGCAGCTCGCCGGCGTCAACGGTGATGCTGTCGCCCTCCTGCACCAGGGCGATGGTGCCGCCCACGGCGGCCTCTGGGGCCACATGGCCCACGACCATCCCGTAGGTGCCGCCGGAGAAGCGGCCATCGGTGATCAGCGCGACGCTGTCCCCGAGGCCTTTGCCGATGATGGCCGCCGTGGGGGAGAGCATCTCGCGCATGCCAGGGCCGCCCACCGGTCCCTCGTAGCGGATGACGATCACGTCACCGGCGTTGATGCGTCCGTCGAGGATCGCCTCCAGGCAGCTCTCCTCGCTCTCAAACACCCGTGCCGGGCCCGTCAGGGTCGGATGGCGGACGCCACTGATCTTGGCCACGCTCCCCTCCAGGGCCAGGTTTCCCTTGAGCACAGCCAGGTGTCCCTTGGCATAGAGCGGGCGATCGATGGGCCGGATGACCTCCTGATCGGCGGGGGGCTGGGGGGGCACCGCGGCGAGCACCTCCCGCAGGCTGCGCCCTTCGATGGTGCGGCAGTCGCCATGCAGCAGCCCGGCATCGAGGAGCAGGCGCATGACCTGGGGAATGCCTCCGGCCCGGTGCAGATCGACCGTGACGAAACGGCCGCTGGGCTTGAGATCGCAGATCACGGGCACCCGCTGGCGGATGGTCTCGAAGTCATCGATGCTCAGCGGCACCCCGGCACTGCGGGCGATCGCCAGCAGGTGCAGCACGGCGTTGGTGGAGCCGCCGACGGCCATGATCACGCTGATGGCGTTCTCAAAGGCCTCCCGGGTCAGCAGATCGAGGGGGCGGATGTTCGCCTCGATGGCCTTCACCAGCACCTCCCCGGAACGGGCGGCACTGTCGGCCTTCTCGCTGTCCTCGGCCGCCATGGTCGAGCTGCCCGGCAGGCTCAGCCCCATCGCCTCGATCACCGCCGACATGGTGTTGGCCGTGAACATCCCACCGCAGCTGCCGGCGCCGGGACAGGCGTTGCGCTCGACGGCCAGCAGTTCCTCCTCATCGATGCGGCCGCCGGCCAGGGCACCGACCGCCTCGAAGGCACTCACCACCGTCAGATCGCAATGGCCCAGCCGACCGGGCTTGATCGTGCCGCCGTAGACGAAGATTGAGGGAATATTCATGCGCACCATGGCCAGCATGGCGCCGGGCATGTTCTTGTCACAGCCGCCGATGGCCAGCACGCCGTCCATGCTCTGGCCATTGCAGGCGGTCTCGATGCTGTCGGCGATCACCTCCCGCGACACGAGGGAGTAACGCATCCCTGGGGTTCCCATCGAGATGCCGTCGCTGACCGTGATCGTGCCGAACATCTGGGGCATCGCACCGGCCTCCTTCAGGGCCTGCTCCGCCCTGAGGGCCAGGTCATTGAGCCCCACGTTGCAGGGCGTGATCGTGCTGAAACCGTTGGCGACGCCGACGATCGGCCGATCGAAATCGCTGTCACCGAATCCGACGGCCCGCAGCATGGCGCGGTTCGGGGAGCGCTGGACTCCCTGGGTGACGACGTGGGAACGGAGCTGGGCCATGGCGACCGGCTGTCTGGAGCGTGCTCCGATCCTCACAGAACGCAGGGCGGCTGACGCCAGCCCCGCTCAGCCCCGTTCCGCCCCATCAGGGGAGAGGTCTTCGAGCTGGCGGCGGACGTCGTCAATGGCGACGTGCAACCGCTGCACCCGCTGCTCGAGGCTGTCCCCCAGGGTCTGCTGGATCTGACCGGGCATCAGCGGTGAGGTCAGGCGACGCACCTGGTCCGCCAGGGCCCGGCGACGCTCGGCCCGGGAAAGCAGCCACCAGGTAAGGCCGGCGGCACCGAGGGCAGCCCCGGTCAGGGCACTGAGCAGCACGGTGCCGGAGCGACTGTCCTGGTCGGCCATGGGCCTGCGATCACTGGGATCAGCCTAGGAAGTCGTCGGATTCCGTGCCGTAGAGACGATCGCCTGCGTCGCCGAGGCCGGGGACGATGAAGGAGCGGTCATCCAGCTCAGGATCGATGCAGGCCGTGTAGATCGCCAGGTCTGGCACCCGCTCGGCGACGGCCCTCAGGCCAGGGGCCGCCGCCAGGGCGGTGATCACCCGCAGCCGCCGGCCCTCGACGCCCCGTTCCCTGAGCAGGTCAAGGGTGTGCAGCAGGGTGCCACCGGTGGCCAGCATTGGATCGAAGATCAGCACCCCCACCCGCTCCCCGATGGTTGTGGGCAACCGGTCGAGATAGCGGCCGGGCTGGGCGGTCTGCTCATCGCGAACAAGGCCCAGGTGGGCCACCCTGGCGTGGGGGAGCACCTCCTGGGCACCGGCCCAGAGTCCGAGGCCGGCCCGCAGCACGGGCACCGCCAGCAGGGGCGCCGACGGGTCGATCACGCTGCCATCGGTCTCCGCCAGGGGGGTGCGCACCTGCAGCGGCCGGGTCGGCAGCCAGTCGCGCACGGCCTCATAGGTGAGCCAGCGGCCCAGTTCCTTCATGGCCGTCGCAAACAGGGGCGACGGGGTGTCCCGGTCCCGAAGGATCGTCAGCCAGTGGGCCACCAGGGGGTGCGGGGGAACGACGACCCGCAGCGACATGCTCATGGCGTCGCAGGGGGTCAGCTCCCTGCCATAGCTTGTGGGCGCAAGCCTACGGGGAACCGATGACGGCACCCAAGCCGATGAGATTGCTGATGGCGCTCGTGACGGCCCTGGTGCTGGGCCTGGGTTTGCTGGAGGCCGCCCCAGCAGGGGCCATCACGGCGCCGGAACTGCGGGGCAGCCGCTCACTCCAGGATCTGCAGCCCGACATGCACGGCAGGCAGCTGCAGCAGCAGGAGTTTCTCAAGGCCGACCTGCGCCGCTTTGACTTCAGCGGCAGCGATCTGCGCGGTTCGGTCTTCAACGGCAGCCGCCTTGACGAGGCCGACCTGCGGAATGCCGACCTGCGTGACCTGGTCGGCTTCGCCAGCCGCTTCGACGGTGCCGACCTGCGGGGAGCCCGCCTCGACAACGCGATGCTGCTTCAGTCCCGCTTCGCCGGGGCCTCGATCGAGGGTGCCGATTTCAGCGAAGCAGTGCTGGACCAGCAGGAGCAGCGGGCCCTCTGCGCCCGGGCCGGCGGCGTCCATCCCATCTCCGGTGTGGCCACCCGGGACAGCCTGCGCTGCCGGCAGTAGGGTCCGGGCTCCACTCCCGGGCCCATGGTCGCAGCCGTTCCTTCCCCAACGCCCACGCGACTGCCCGTCACCGTGGTGACAGGGTTTCTCGGTTCAGGCAAGACAACGCTGCTGCGCCATCTGCTCAGCCACGGTGGCCGTCGGCTGGCGGTGTTGGTCAACGAGTTCGGCGAGGTGGGCATCGACGGCGCCCTGCTCTGTGACGACGGCGGCGCCTGCCCGGTGGTGGAATTGCCCAACGGCTGCGTCTGCTGCACCGTGCAGGAGGACTTTCTGCCCACCATGGAGCGGCTCCTCGACGGGGGGACGCCCCTGGATGGAATTCTGATCGAGACGAGCGGCCTGGCCCTGCCGGAACCGTTGCTGGAGGCTTTCCGCTGGCCGTCGATCCGCCACCGCACCCGCGTGCAGGGGGTGGTGACGGTGGTGGATGGCGAGGCCCTCGCCGCCGGCTCGCCGGTGCGTGATCCCGAGGCGGTGGAACGCCAGCAGCAGCAGGACCCCGAGCTGGAGCACCAACGCGCCCTCGAGGAGGTCTTTCTGGAGCAGCTGGAGGTGGCCGACCTGGTGCTGGTGAGCCGGGCCGACCGGCTCAGCGCCGACCAGTTGCAGTCGGTGGAACAGCAGTTGCAGCAGCAGCTGAGCCGCTGGCAACAGCCGCCGGCCCCCACCCTGGCGATGGCCCGGGGCGTGGTGGATCCGGAGGTGCTGCTGGGGCTCGGTCGGGTCGACCCCGGCGAGGCTCCGGCTGACGGCGCCGAGGACCACCATCACCATGACCATGCCCACCCTGAGCTGGCCTCCCTGAGCGTCAGCCTCGTGGGGAGCTGGCAGCGGCAGCCGCTGGAGCAGCTGCTGCGGGAGTCGATCCAGCGCCATGGCTGGCTGCGCCTCAAGGGCCGGGTTCCCCTCGCGGGCCGGGATCTGCCGCTGCAGGTCCAGGCCGTGGGGCGACGCCTGGAGACCTGGTTCGAGGCCGATGGGCTCGCCGCTGATCAGCTGCGGCTGGTGGCCATCGGCCGAAGCACCGAAGGTGTGGAGCTGGAGAGGGAGCTGGTTCAGTCCAGCGGCAGCGGCCCCCGGGCGCAGAGCTGACCCCAGCAGAGCACCTCACCGGCCTTTTCCCAGCGGGGGGTGGTGGTGGTCCAGGGCCCCTGCCCCTGGCGCAGGCGGATCACCCCACTGCCGTTGTGGCTGAAGCTCCAGACCTGGGGGCCGAGCTGCACCTGCCAGCGGCTGCCGGGATCCTGAACCGCCAGACGGCAGGTCTGCCACGGTCCGCCCGCGACCCGGCAGGAGGTGGTCACCGCCAGATCCTGGGCCTGCACCACCGGAGCCGTGAGGGCGACACTCAGCAGCAGGGGCAGGGGGGAGGCCACGGCGTTGACGGTGCTGTTTCCACCATGACCATGGCGGGGCCGTTTGACAGGGTGGCTGCGAAGATTCATGCAGTCGTGATCGCGCCTTGGCCCGTTTCCGTGCTCAGGTGAGGGTGCAGCTGCGGCCCTCGGTGCTCGACCCGGCGGGGGAAGCCACCCGTGCCGCCGCCGGTCGGCTGGGGCTCGAGGGGCTCAGCCGCCTGCGGATCGGCAAGGCCATCGACCTGGAGCTGGAGGCCGACGACCGCGAATCCGCCCGGCGGACCCTCGCCGACCTCTGTGATCGCCTGCTCGCCAATCCGGTCACCGAAACCTGGACCTGCGAGCTGCAGGAGGCCCCATGACCGTCGGCATCGTTGTCTTTCCCGGTTCCAACTGCGACCGGGACATGGCCTGGGCGTTGCAGGGATGCCTCGGCCTGCCCACCCGCTTCCTCTGGCATGGGGACACCGACCTGGCGGGAGTGGCGGCCGTGGTGCTGCCGGGCGGGTTCAGCTACGGCGATTACCTGCGCTGCGGTGCCCTCGCCCGCTTCGCCCCGATGCTGAAGGAGGTCGAAGCCTTCGCCCGGAGCGGCGGTCCCGTGCTCGGGGTCTGCAACGGATTTCAGGTGCTGACCGAGATGGGGCTGCTGCCGGGGGCGCTCACCCGCAACCGGGATCTGCACTTTCTCTGCGAACCCTGTGACCTTGACGTCCAACCGGGGAGCTGCCGCTTGCTGGCCGACTACAACCCCGGCGAGCGCGTGCAGTTTCCCATTGCCCACGGCGAAGGTTGCTGGCAGTGCGATGACGCCACCTATGCCGCCCTCGAACAGGCCGGTCAGCTCGTGCTGCGCTACCGGTCGGATCCCAACGGGTCCCGGGGATCGGTCGCGGGTGTGTGCAACGCATCCGGCAATGTGCTGGGCCTGATGCCCCATCCGGAGCGGGCCTGCGATCCGCGGCTGGGCGGTGTGGATGGTCAGCGGCTGCTCCGGGCCCTGCTCGGATGAGCTGGCCCCGCCGCCGGTTGCTCCAGGCGCTGGCCCTGGCCACCGCCGGCATGGGCTGGCGTGAGGGGCGCACGGCGACGGTCTCCCCCGGCTGGACCGACCGGGGGCTGGAGCCGCCTCCGCCGCTGCGCCCGGGGGACCAGCTGGCCGCCGTGGCACCGGGCACCTGGGTGACGGCCGACGATCTGAGCCCCAACGACGGCTGGCCGGCCCACTATGCCCGCTGGGGCTGGCGGCTTGACACGCCGCCGGGCACCCTGGACCGGTGGCATTACTTCGCCGGGCGGGATGACGACCGGGCCAGGCTGCTGCAGCGTCTCTGGGCTGACCGTCGCTACGCCGGGCTGGTGTGTGTCGGTGGGGGGTGGGGGGCCCAGCGGGTGCTGGAGGCAGGATTGCAGCTACCCGCCACTCCACGCTGGCTGGTCGGATTTTCGGACAACTGCGCCCTGCAGCTCGCCCAGCTGACGGCCGGTGGCGGCGGTGGCATCCACGGCTGGCGCGGGGAACGGGTGCGGCAGCTGCTCAATGGGGAACCGGTGGCCGCCCTGCAGGGGCAGGGCTGGGGGAGTGGCCGGGCCCGCGGCGCGCTGGTGGTCACGAATCTCACCGTGGCAACCCACCTCATCGGCACCCCCTGGCTGCCGGATCTGCAGGGGGCGATTCTGGTGCTCGAAGACACCGGTGAGGCGCCCTACAGGGTGGATCGCCTCCTGACCCACTGGCGCACGGCAGGGTTGCTGCAGCGGCTCGCCGGGCTCGGGCTGGGGCGGTTTGACTGGACCTCGGACGGCGATGTGCTGCCGGGGGACCTGTCGATGGAGGAAGTGCTGCGCAACCGCTGCGCAGATCTGGGCATCCCGGTGGTGGGCCGGCTGCCGGTGGGGCACGGCCGACCGAATGAAGCCCTCCCCCAGGGGAGGAGGGCTGAACTCGATGGCAGTGCAGGCAGCCTGACGCTGCTCAGCTGACGGCGGCGAAGAAGTCCTTGCTCTTGACCGGATCGGGATTCATGGTGCGCTCACCGGGCGTCCAGTTGGCGGGGCAGACCTCGTCGGGGTTCGACTGCACGTGCTGGAAGGCCTGCAGGATGCGCAGGGTCTCTTCGACGTTGCGGCCCACCGGCAGGTTGTTGATGGTGGCGTGCTGCACATTGCCCTCGGGGTCGATCAGGAACAGACCGCGGAGAGCGACACCGGCTTCTTCGTCGAGCACGTTGTAGGCACGGGCGATCTCTTTCTTCAGATCGGCGACCAGGGGGTAGGCGATGTCACCAAGACCGCCCTGCTTGCGATCGGTCTGAATCCAGGCCAGGTGGCTGAACTGGCTGTCGACCGAAACGCCCAGCACTTCGGTGTTGCGGCTGGTGAAATCGGCGTAGCGATCACTGAAGGCCGTGATCTCAGTCGGGCAGACAAAGGTGAAATCGAGGGGATAGAAGAACAGGACCACGTACTTGCCGCGGTACTGGGAGAGGCTGATCTCCTTGAACTCCTGATCCACCACAGCGGTTGCGGTGAAATCAGGGGCTTTCTGGCCCACACGCAGGGAGCTGGTCATGGCAGGAAACATCGCGGACGACGCACGGGACGGGCCGCTTAAGCGGAGCCAGTCCGGATTAGTGCCCGACCAAGTTACCACGGATGAAGCCCTGGTCGTAGTGTGGACAAAATCGCCACTCTGTATGCCCTGGGATCCGGCGCTGACGCGCAAATACAACACGACCGGTCATTTCCGCCTTCTCAATCAGCTGCGCTCGGAACTGAAAGCACAGCCCATTCCTCGCTCGCAGACCAGTGACCCAGGAACGAATTCAAGGCCGGTCCCCAGCCGCACCGTGGAGGTGCGCCCCCAGGGCAACCGATTCCGGCGGTCCTATCAGGCCAGCGCACCGGCCGCTGAAACGAACAAGAGCAGCGAAGGATCCCTGACCACCTTCAAGGAACGCCTGAGCGCCATCGACATGCGCTGATCGGCCATGCACCGCCCCCTGGCTGGGGGCTTGAAATGGCTCGGGGGAGACTTGAACTCCCGACCCCGGGGTTATGAATCCCGTGCTCTGACCAGCTGAGCTACCGAGCCTGCCAAGCGTCGAGTGTACCCGACGATCAGCTGCGAGCCGCCAGCAGGGCGATGGGATTGACAGCCCCGGAACCTGGAACAACGATCTCGAAGTGCAGGTGAGGTCCGGTGCTGCGGCCGGTGCTTCCCATCTGGGCGAGGGGCTGGCCCTGCGCGACCTCCTGGCCTTTGCTGACCAGCAGACGGCTGTTGTGGGCATAACGGCTGATGGAACCATCCCGATGGCTCACCTCGACCAGATAGCCATAGCCACCGTCATTCCAGCCGGAGCTGATCACGGTGCCGTCGGCGGCGGCCACCACAGGGGTTCCAACGCTGTTGGCAATGTCGATGCCACGGTGCATGCGACCCCAGCGCCAGCCGTAACCGGAGGTCATGGTGCCAGCGGCCGGCCAGCCGAAGCGACCGACGCTGGGCTGATCCCGCTGGGGGAGCAGGGGCAGATCAGGCCAGCTCAGACCGCCGCTGCCACCGGGGAGAATGGCGAGGGGCAGGCGAGCCCGTGCCGCCGGTGCCAGCAGCCGTGAGGTGACCTGCAGAGGGCCTTCGGAAGCGATCTTGGCGATCCCGGCGAGGGGATTGCGGGCCGGTGCAGACAGACGGATGTCGCTGGGATCGAGGGCTGCCACCTGGGTCAGGGTCTGGCGGGACAACACCGGCAGGGCAACCCAGTCGTTGGGGCGCAGGCGGTGGGCCACCGGCAGGCCGTTGCTGTCGCTCAGAAGCTCGGCAGAGAGATCGAGTTGGTCAGCGAGTTGCTGAATGGTGATGGACGAGCGCACGCGAATCCAATTGGTGCCTGGATCAGCTGCGATCAGTGTTGGAAGGGGAGAATTGAGTTCAGAACGAGAGCCAGCTTCAGAGTGCCCAGGGAGACCGGCGCACACCGCAAGTGTCAGCGGAGCAGCGAAAGTTCCCAGAACAAGGAGAGCAGAAGGCTTCATGCAGAAACATACAAACGACAAACCCCGGGAGAAGCCAACATCTCGGAGCACGCAGATATTACACACTGGTGTGCAACACCGCAAGTGCCCAATCTTACACAATGCGTCCGATACGCTAAAAAATCAGTCGTGGAGAGGGTTTTGCAATTGCCGCAGAGCCTCGCTCAACACAATGGCAACCGCCGATGACAGGTTCAGGCAGCGGACGCCGGGCTCGGCCATTGGGACGGTCAGCAGGTTGTCACAGTTTCGCTTGACATCTTCCGGAAGTCCTGTTGTCTCTTTGCCAAAAAGAAGCCAGTCGTTCGCGGCGAATCTGTGCTGGTGGTAGGTCTCGCCGCCGCGACTCGTCAGTCCAAGCAGCTGTCCGCCCCGTTGCTTCTGCACAGCCTCAAAGGCAGACCAGCAACCATGGCGTTCCAGACGGACAAACGGCCAGTAATCCAGGCCCGCGCGGCGCAGGGTGCGATCCGACAGTTCAAAGCCGAGGGGGTCGACCAGATGGAGCTCCACGGCCATGGCAGCACAGGTGCGGGCCACATTGCCGGTGTTCGGGGGGATCTCGGGGGAGAGCAGAACGACGTGGGGCATGGTCAGACGTCCGCCCGGGGCACGGCCAGGGCCAGACGATGGAGGGGCAGGGCCCGGCCCGCCAGCACCAGCCAGTGCTCGCTCGCCTGCTCGGCCAGAAGGCCCACGGCCTCGCCGCAGCGGTCACGGAAACAGCCCCCGATGCGGGTGGGTGGAACCACCCCCCAGCCCACTTCCTCGGCCACCAGCAGCGTGAAGCGGTCACGACGGCCCTTCAGCGCGTCCAGCAGACGACCAAGTTCATGACGCCATGCGGGGCCATCAAGGTCCAGGTGAGCGGCCACCCAGCTGCCCAGGGCATCAATCAGGAGCGCCTGCCCCTCCAGCCCCCGGCCTGGGGCCAGGGCCTCGGCCAGGTCACCGCCCACCTCCCGCAGTCCCCAGTGGGCCGGACGTCGCTGGCGATGGAGGCGCAGCCGTTCCTGCCACTCGGCGTCGTCGGGATGGAGACCACCGGTGGCGACGTAGGTGACGGGGGTGCCGGGGGGCAGTGCAGCCAGCAGATGCTCGGCCCAGGCACTCTTGCCGCCCCGGCTGGGGCCGCAGACCAGCACCAGGCCCGGGACGCATCCGGATCGATCAGCCGCCACCGTTCATGTTGCGCAGGGTGGCCACCGACGACGGCGAGACGCGGTTGAGGTAGCGGAAGATCCAGTACTTGAAGATGGTCGCCAGGATCACCGGGAACGTGGCAATGAACAGGTCGATGAATTTCTGTTCAGGCGGCAATCCAAGGTGTTCCGAGATCCCCTCCAGCAGGACGGTCCAACCTTCCGGGCTGTGGAAACCGACAAAGATGTCGGTGAACAGAATGATCACGAAGGCCTTGGCGCTGTCGCTGAGGCCATAGACCGTCTCGTCGAGGAAGCCCCTCAGCACCCTCAGCTCCTCACGACCGAGCAGGCACACCAGCACGAACCCCAGCAGGGCGATCCCGTCTGCCAGCACGTTCTTGATCGCACCGCTGCTCTCGTCGTCGGCTTCCCCCTTGAGCTCGGCGGCCCGTTCGCTGAGGCGCTGGCGCAGTTCGTCGGTGCTGGGCTGCTCACGCCCCTCGATCAGGGCTGCAAATTCCAGTTCCTCGCGATAGATCCGCAGTTTCTCGACGGCCTTCTCCTCCAGCCGCGGCTTGGTGTAGCTGAGGAAGGCCACCTCGGAGCCGTAGCGGTCGACCAGGGGCGAGATCAGATAGGCGCGGCTCACCTGTTGCAGCAGCAACGGCACAAGAACGAGCAGCAGCAGGATCCGCAGCGAGACGAGCGTCGAATCCCGACGGCGCCGGAAGCCGGCCACCACACTGGCTTCGGCCTCAGGATCCAGCTGGTTGCGGACGTTGTCGAACACCCCCAGCAGGCTGCGCGGCAGCGGATCCGGACGGCGGCTGAGGGAGTTGGTGGAGCCGCCACCGCTGTAGCGCCGCACGACCGATTCGATCAGCTGCAGCTGCCGCAGCTCCTGGGGGTCGAATTCGGCCCGGTGGCGTTCGAGGTTGGCCACCAGATCGCGGCAGAGCGAAAGACCGCTGCGAAAGCGCCGCTGGATCTGGGCCTGGGTGGCCCGGGGGAGGCCGAGATCCACGTCGGTGCGAACCGGACGGTCCTGGAAGAACTCCAGCTCGAGGCCCTGGATCATCAGGGCTGCCTCGTAGGCCTTCTCGAGACTCTCCGAGAGCCGAACACCCGTGGGGCGCCTTGCGGCCTGGTCGGCCCCGGAGCCACCGAACCAGAGATTCAAGCCCATCATCGTTGTGTTCCTCCTCGATGCCTTGGCCAGCGTTAGCGGGAAAAGACCCACCAGGTGGCCATCGGAACAACCGTTCCGACAACCAGAAGCACGACGATCCAGGTGAACGCATTGCTCGAGGCGGTCTCTTCCGCCGTCGGCACGTTGGTCTCCGGCGTGACCACCTGGATCTCGGGGGGAGGACCGGGGTCCTCGCCGCCCCCGAGCACGGTCTCAAGCCGGTCGAGGCCTGCCACCAGGGCCTGGCGGTAGAGGCCGCCATCCCGCAGGGGCTGGGCCATCGTCGTGCTGGCCGTGCTCTCGAGCAGATCACCGGGGAGGGAGCGCTGCACGCTGCTGTCGCCCCGGACGGCGGCGGTGTTCGACTGGGTGTCGATCAGCAGCAGCAGCTGGCCGTTTTCGGGTTGCTGCCAGCGGGCGAGCAGGTCGTCGCCGAGGGCGTCAAGGGTGAGCCCGTAATCGGGACGGCGCAGGGTCACAACGCTGGCGTCGATGTGGGCCTGCTCCAGGGCCGCCAGCCGGCGTTCCATCTCGGTGCGGGTGGCACGGCTGAGGGCCGAGGCCGTGTCGAGCACGTGATCCGCCGGCGCCTCGGCGGGCAGGTCAGCCGCAGACACGGCCCAGGCCGGCGCCGACGGCAGAAGCAGCACCAGGCTCAGCAGCAGCAGGCAGCAGAACAGTCGCAGGCGCGCCATGGGAGAAGCCATTGATCGCAGCAGTCTGACCTCCCTCAGGCCACAGGGCCAGGGGCAAGGGCGTCCCTGTGCAGCAGACCCATCACCTCGACGATGGCGGCCGTCCGCTCCGGCGGCAGGCCCATGGCGGCGGTGAGGCTGTCGATGAACCGGTGTTCGTCGGGATGGAGCAGGCGGTCGGCGGCGAGCAGCTCGAGGGCCACGGCCAGGGCCGTTTCCCGCTGCGGCTGGGTAAGAGCCTGCACCGCCCAGTGGATCAGGGCCTCACCCCCGTGCTGGCGCCAGAGCCCGAGCAGGCGATCGATCAGCGTCGCCATCTCCGTATCGCCCATCCCGCGGTAGGGGGTCCGCCAATCAAGCTGCTGGCGCAGACTGTGACTCTCGGCTCGGTTGAGCTGGCCGTCGCTGCCCACTGCCGCCAGGCAGATGGCGACGAAGGCTTCGCTGGCATCAGGGACTGGCAGGTCCATGGGGCTGGTGACGGACCCCCCCATTAGAGCCATGCCAACACCGGCCCGCATCGTTCTTGGTCTCGGCGTCCTCGGTCTGACCCTGGCGCTGGTCAACCAGCTGCTGGCCGGCCCCCCGGGGTCGCTGGTTCCGCCGTCCCTCGAACGGGCGTCGGTGCTGGCCAGCCTCGAGGCCGTGCTGTTGATGCTGGTGGCGATCCTGTGGACCCGGGCGCAACCGCAGCCGGCGGAACGGGTGGTGCTGGAAGCTTCGGAAGGGTTCGAGCTGGCCCCGGGGCTCGAGGAGCCCCTGCGCCAGGAACTGGCCTGGGGCACGGCGATGCTGCTCACAGCCACCCCGGCAGCCTCCCTGCTCGTGGTCTGGGATGGACGCGTCCTTGTCCGGCGCGGCCGCCTCGGCACCGGGGTCTTCAAGGACGGCCCCATCAGCGAGCGCTGCCGAATCCGCGGGCGGGCGATCGGACTCGTGAACCTCGCCCTCTATCCCGGCGCGTCCGAGTTCGCGTACCTGCCCCAGGGAATCCCGGCGGTGCTGCTGCAACCCCTCGGCCCCCGGGGCCTGGTCATCGTGGGGGGCTGGGCACCCCGCTGTTTCAGCAGCAGCGATGAACGCTGGCTGGAGGGCTGGGCCGAACGGCTCAGAACACAATGGCTCGAGGCGATGCCGGGGGAGTGGGCGCCGCCGCCGGGGGCCGTTGCCGGCCAGGGGGAACCTCGATCACCGTTGTGACCCGCTGCCCTGGGGCCGCCACCGTGACCTGGCCGCGGGCATCGGTGGTGCCCTGCAGGGTGGCCGCCCGGGTGACCTGCCGCAGGCTGCTGCGGCGCAGCTCCACGGAACCGTCGGCCTGCAGCGCCCCGGTGCCCCAGTTCCAGAGGCAGCGGTCGGCCCGCAGGGACTCCTTCGGCTGGGTCAGCTGACAGCTGCGGCCGACCCGGATCTGACGCTCGTTCTGGCGCACCTCGACATAAGCGCCGGCGATGGAGAGCTGACGCACCGTCGCCTGGGCCGGTGCCTCGGTGGTGATGCGGTTCTGCCGATACCACCAGCGGCTGCGTTCGGCCTTCAGGCTCGACTGCTCGCCGGGGTCAGCCATCGTCACCGGAGCGAGAAGGTCGAGCCAGTCCTCCCGGGTGTTGCCCTCCAGGGCCGACGCCGTCAGCTGGCGGTCCGGTCGGCCCTGCCCCCGGCGCTGGAGGCCGTTGACCGGACCGGCGGCGGTGAGCTGGCCGCTGGCGGTGTTCCAGGCGCCGTTCTGAATCGCCACATCCACCGAGGCCGGCCCCCGACCGAGGGGGGCCTGATCCCAGATGCGCAGCCGAGGCTGGCCGGTGAGTTCGAGGCGTTCATCCGCCGTGTGGAAGCGGGCTGAGGTTGCCGTGAGGCGCTGGCGTCCCTCCTCGGCCACGGGCTCGCCGATCAGGTCGATGGTATGGGCGGCCGGACGCCAGACGGCCTGCTGCGCCCGGATCAGCAGCTGACGCCCATCGAGGGTGCGCAGGCTCACATCGCCGTTCAGCTGGACCTGCTCCCCGTCCTTGATCACTACACCCTGGCGGGCGGAGATGGCGTAGGCCGGCGCCCCCTGGCGGAAGAGCCTGCCCCGGGGGCCCTCGACCGTGGCCTGGCGCTGGTCGAGGCTGTACTGGGCCCGGGGGCTCTGCAGCTCCCAGAGACGACGGCCGCGGGCATCGTTCTGACTGAGGTCAAGGCGACGGAACTGGAACGGCTGCGGCGGCACCGGCCGGGGCTCCTGGGGGATGCAGCCCGACAGGAGCAGGGCCAGCCCCCAGGGCAGCAGCCGCCTCAAAGGGGCTCCTCCAGCTCCAGCCGCTGCAGCAGGGGATGGGGTTCGGCGAGGGGGCTGCCGGGAACAAGCCCCCCCCAGGCAAGGGCGCCGCTCCAGCCCTCCAGGGGCGGGCAGCCCAGCTGGACCAGCAGATCGGCACTGAGATCGGGCAGCAGCGGTGCCAGCAGCACACCCACGAGCCGGCCCGCCTCCAGCACCGCGTACAGATCGCCGGCCACCGCGTCCCGGCGCTCGGGGGTCTTGATGGCGGTCCAGGGGGCGGTCTCGCTCAGGTAGGCGTTGGCGGCGGCGGCCAGTTCGAGGGCATCGGCCGCCGCCCGGTCAAAGGCGAGCTGGTCGTAGTGGCCATCCACGGCCTCCACGGCCCGGGCGGCCTGCCGGGCGAGGGGGTGGTCGAGGTCCGGCAGTGCCGCCGGGCTGGGGACCCCATCGAACCAGCGGCGCGCCATGGCGATGGTTCGGTTGAGCAGATTGCCGATGGTGTTGGCGAGGTCGTTGTTGACCAGGTCGAGCAGCCGCTGCTGCTGGATGTCGCCGTCATCGCCGAAACGGATGTCACGCAGCAGGTACCAGCGCAGCGGAGTGCTGCCGCAACGGCTCAAGACCCGTTCGGGGTCGAGGGTGTTGCCGAGGGACTTGCCCATCTTCTGACCCTCGCGGGTGAGAAAGCCATGGCCGAAGACCGCCTCCGGGGGATCGATGCCTGCCGAGAGGCACATGGCGGGCCAGTAGACGGCATGGAACCGGAGGATGTCCTTGCCGATCACATGCAACCGGGCCGGCCAGCCCCGGGCCAGGGCCACCGACAGGTCAGCCGGATCATCCGCCTCGAGCAGGGCGGTGACGTAGCCCAGCAGGGCATCGAACCAGACGTAGAAGGTGTGGCCGTCATGGCCGGGCACCGGAATACCCCAGGGCAGCTGCACCCGGGAGATGGAGAAATCGCGCAGGCCGCCGGCCACGAAGTTCTCCACTTCGCGGCGGCGGGCGTCGGGGCGGATGAATCCCGGTCGTGAGATCAGCGCTTCAATCGCTGCCTGATGGCGGGAGAGGCGGAAGAAAAGATTGGTCTCGTCGCGCCATTCGAGGGGGCGCAGATGGATCGGGCAGTCACCACCGCCCGGATCATCCTTGTATTCCTCACAGGCGACGCAGTACCAGCCGCGTTGCTGGCCTTCGATGATGTCGCCGCTGGCCTCGACCCGTTCGAAGAACTGCTGGACGATGGCCCGGTGGCGCGGATCGGTGGTGCGGATGAAGCGGTCGTGGCTGATGCCCCACTGGCGCCAGGTGTCGGCGAAGAGGGCACTGATGCGATCGCAGTGCTGCTGGGGGGTGACCCCCGCCTGTTCGGCGGTGCGCTGAATCTTCTGGCCATGCTCATCGCAGCCGGTGACGAAGATCACGGACTCGCCACGCAGGCGCCGATACCGGGCCAGGGTGTCCACGGCCAGGGTCGTGTAGACACTGCCGATGTGGGGCCGATCGTTGACGTAGTAGAGGGGTGTGGTGAGTGTGAAGCCCATCGTGCCGATCCTACCCAAGGCCCCCGGGTCCGACCGTCCGCCGGCTGCGCGCCTCGAGTTGCGGGTGCCGGTGCTGGTGCTCGGCGGCGGCACCGGCGGGGCCGGTGCCGCCATCCAATGCGCCCGCAGCGGTGTGGCCTGCGTGCTGGCCACACCGGGACCGTGGCTGGGGGGGATGCTGTCGGCCTCAGGGGTCTCGGCCCCGGACGGCAATGAACTGGCCGCCTGGCAGACGGGTCTCTGGGGCGCCCTGCTGCGGCAGCTGCGCCTCGACCTGCCGGAGGGCCTGGACCACAACTGGGTCAGCTGCTTCGGATTTCGCCCGGCGGATGGCGAACGGGTGCTGCAGCGCTGGGTGGCGGCCGAGCCCCTGCTCGACTGGCGGCCGGGACTGGTGCTGCGGCAGCTGCAGCAGAGCGGGTCCAGGTTCACGGCCGCGATCCTGGAAGGGGCCGACGGCCTGCTGCGGGTGCAGTTCGAGCAGCTGGTGGACGGCACGGAACTGGGGGATGCCCTGGCCGTGGGCGGGGTGCCCCATCGCTGGGGCTGGGAGCCACGGGAGCACTGGCAGGAACCGAGTGCGCCAACGGCCGCCGATCTGCTCAGCAACCCGTTCTTCCATCAGCAACCGGTGCAATCCCCCACCTGGGTGGTGCTGGGCCACTGGCGTGGGGCCGCCCTGCCGGAGAAGGCACGACCGCTGCCTGCACCCTTCACCGGGGCCCTGAGCCACCATTCGGCGGAGCGGCTTCTGGCCTATGGACGTCTGCCAGGCGATCTGGTGATGCTCAACTGGCCCCTGGATGGCAACGACTGGCACGACGATCCAGGGGCGGCCATCTCGGAGGACCCGGCCCGGCGCCAGGCCCAGCTCAGCGGCATGCGGGCCCACAGCCTCGCCTTTCTGGAGGCCCTCGCCGCGGTCACCGACGGTGCCGTGATCCCTGCGGAGGCGTTTCCCGGGGATCAGCCCTGCCTGGCCCTGCAGCCCTACTGGCGTGAAAGCCGCCGTCTGCAGGGGCTGGTCACCGTCAGGGAACAGGATCTGCTGCCCGGTCAGGAGCCGGCCGACCATCGCCGGAGCGCCGTGGCGGTGGGGAACTATCCCAATGACCACCACTACCCCGGCCCCGACTGGCCCCTGGCCGGCCGCAGCCACCCCTGGGGAGGCCGCTGGAGCGGCGCCCCCTTCGTCATCCCTTACGGGGCGCTGCACGGGCCCGCCATCGACAACCTGCTGATGGCCGACAAGGGACTCAGCGTCAGCCACATGGCCAACGGGGCCACCCGCCTGGGACCGCTGATCCTCAACATCGGCCAGGCCGCCGGTCAGGCGGCGGCCCTGGCGGTGCAACGGCGCCAGCAGCCCGCCGACGTTCCGGTGCGGCTGCTGCAGGAGCGGTTGATCGGCGACGGCCGCGCCCCGGCGGCGGTGGTGCCCCTGCCGGACCTGGCCTGGCACGACCCCTCCTGGCGGCTGCGGCAACGCCGGGCCCTGGATGGTGATGCGCCGCCCCTGGCCCCGGCGGCACTGGCGCCGGCACCGGTGGAACCGGGCGAGCAGACGCTCAGCCTCGAGCTGACCATCGAGGCCGAGGAACGCTGGTGGGGCTGGGATGGCCGGCGGCTCTGGCCGCTGATCACCCTGGAACCCTCCGTGCGGGCCCGCCTGCCCCACAGCAACGGCCGGCGGGTCACGGTCAGGGGCTGTGCCAACCCCTGGGGCCCGTGGTGGCGCATCAACGGCGTCGAGCCCTGAGTTCCAGCCGGTCATGGCGGCTGCTCACCCCTGAGACCACCAGCAGCAGCCCATCCCCCGGCGCGAGGCCGGCATCGACCTCGGCCGCCAGGTCCATCCCCCAGTCGTCGATGCGCACCAGGCCCAGGCCCTGGTCCTGGCGCAGCCAGCGCAGCAGCAACCCGGTAACGGGGCCCGACGGCGGCCTGGATTCGAGCCACTGGAGCAGGGCCAGACGCTGATCTTCCCGGGCCACCAGCTGCGCCTCCCGGGCCAGCCGGTCCACCTGCTCCAGCTCCGGCAGCAGCGCGTCAGCCGACAGGGGCGGCTGGGGCAGCCCCCCGATGGCTGCCAGCCACTGGCGATGGGCCAGCAGATCGCCGTAGCGACGGATGGGAGATGTCCACTGCAGATAGCCCGCCAGGCCGAGGGAACGGTGGGGGCCGGGGCTGGCTTGCAGGCGGCTGCGGGCCAGGCCGATCCGCTGCTGCGCCCAGCGCACCGGCCCCTCGGGCAGGGCCAGCAGCTGCTCAGGGCTGAGGCTGCCGTGGCCGTCCTGGCAGCGGTAGGGCATCGCCACCCCGGCGGCGGTGGCCCAGTCGGCGGCGGCGGCCCCGGCCAGAATCATCGCCTCGGCCACCAACGACCGGGCGGGGCCGGGTTCGGTGATCTGCAGCTCCGGACCGCTGGGGCCACGACGGATGCGTCCCTCGGCCTGGTCCATCGTCAGGGCACCGGCGCGGGCCCGCCACTGTCGGCGGGTCCGCAGCACCTCATCAAGGCGGGCCAGGTCAGGATCTTCTGGTGGGGCCAGCTCGATCAGCTCGTCCGCATCGGCGTAGCTGAGGCCGTAGGCCACCCGGATCCAGCTGCGCACCAGGCGGGCCTTCCGCAGGCCGCCGTCGGCATCGAGGCTCAGGGCCAGGCTGACGGCGGCCCGGCGACGGCCGGAGGACAGGCTCAGGGGGCCTGCCCCCAGCTCCAGGGGCAGCATCGGCTGCAGGCCACCGCTGAGGTACAGCGTGGTGCCCCGGCGGCGGGCTTCGCCATCGATGGCACTGCCCGGGGCGATCAGCCGGTGGGGATCGGCCACATGCACCCAGATCACCGCATGGCCGTCGCCGTCGTGGTCCAGGGCCAGAGCGTCGTCGATCTCCCGGGTGCCCGGATCATCAATGCTGATGCTGTGCAGACCGGTGAGGTCCAGCCGCTCCCGGTCCCCAGGACGCTCTTCGTCGGCGGCGCGGGCCAGGGCCTCGGCTTCCGCCAGGCAGGCCGGCGGAAACCCTCCGCCCCAGACGCTGCGCGGCAGCGCCAGGGGCAGATCGGCGGCCCAGTGGCCGAGATCCACCAGCAGGCTGCGCAGGGCCTGGGGGGAGCCATCACAGTGGGCCTGGCCGAGGGCCAGCCGCAGATCGTCGGGACAGTCGGGCCAGAGCGGCAGCCCCTCCCCCCGGCAGGTGAGGGCGTGCAGATGCGCCAGCTCTTCGGCCTCCTTCCCCTCGGCCGGAGGTGCCCAGGGGCGCCGCAACCGCAGCGCCTGCAGAAAATCGTCCCGGACCTGCTGGCGACGCCGTTGCTGGCGTCGCTGCTGCCGCAACGGCTTCAGATCGTCGGCACAGCGGACGGTGATGCCATCGCGGCGGAGGCGAAAGAGATCCTGGGGGCCCGCCAGGGTCAGCCACAGGGCCAGGCAGTGCCCGGCGGTGGGGTCGCGGTAGAGGAGCTGGGCCAGCTGCTGCAACGACCAGCTCGTGCCGGCCGGAGCGCGAATGGCGGCCTGCCAGGCCATGGCCAGCAGGGGAGGCCCCAGGGGGCCACTGGCGAGCAGCGCCTCTGGGTGGGCGGGGTGCGCCAGCAGGGGCCAGAGGTCGCGCAGGGGGAGAAGACGCTCCTGGCTGCCGGTCTGACCCCCGCGGTCATCCGCCTGGCGCACCACGGCACGCCCCCGCCTGACCTCAACCACCAGCGCCAGGCGCGGGGCTTGGTCAGGCGGTGTGAGACCAACGAGATCTCCAGGGGAGGGATCACCCCGTCGGGAGGGGATGCGCTCGGCCAGGGGAGGCCTCAGCCTTCGGGATTCACGAACGGCAGCAGGGCCATGATGCGGGCCCGCTTGACCGACAGGGTGAGATCACGCTGCTGTTTCGCGGTCAGGCCGGTCATGCGACGGGGCAGAAGCTTGCCCCGTTCCGTGATGAACTTCTTGAGCAGATCAGTGTCCTTGTAATCGATGGGATCACCAGGCTTGATCGGTGACAGACGCTTCTTGAAGAACGAACTGGACATGGGAACGGAACGACGACAGGGTCGAGGTGGAGATGAGGAAAGAACGGAGGACGAATGCCAGACGGGGCAAGCGGGGGCGGGTCAGTGACCCGTGGCCCTCACTTGATCTCCTTGTGGTTCGTCGACTTGTTGCAATGGGGGCAGAACTTCTTGATCTCCAGTCGCTCCGTCGTGTTGCGACGGTTCTTCTCGGTGGTGTAACGGGACACCCCGGGACTGCGCTTGGCGGGATTGGACCGGCATTCGGTGCACTCGAGAGTGATCACGATCCGGACGCCCTTGTTCTTGGCCATAAGGACGTTGCGCCGCTTCTGATTGGCGGTGTGACAATCCTCGACTATAGCCGATGGGTAGGATCCGCCCAACTTCAGGCGGTCCGATGCGGGTCTCGCTGCGCTGGCTCCGTGAGCTGGTGCCCTTTCACAGTGCTCCGGAGGAGCTGGCGGAACGCCTCTCCCTGGCAGGGTTCGAGGTCGAGGCCGATGAAGACCTGGAGGCCCGGGCCCGCGGGGTGGTCGTCGGCAGGGTGCTGGCGCGGGACCCCCATCCCTCGGCCGACCGGCTGAGCGTCTGCCGGGTGGATGTGGGCGCGGCTGAACCCCTGCAGATCGTCTGCGGTGCTCCCAACGTGCGCCAGGACATGGCGGTGGCGGTCGCCCTCGTGGGCAGCCATCTGCCCAGCGTTGATCTGACCATCAAGCCGGCGACCCTGCGGGGGGTCGACAGCCACGGCATGCTCTGCTCCCTCGCCGAGCTCGGCCTGGAGGGAACCTCCAGCGGCCTCGTCGACCTGGCCGAGGTCGCCGCCGGGGCGGGCGTCGGGCTGCCGGCGCTGGGGGACCCCGTGGGCCCGCTGCTGGGCCTGGACGATCGCATCCTTGAACTGGCCATCACAGCCAACAGGCCCGACGGCCTGTCGATGCTGGGCATCGCCCGCGAGGTGGCGGCGCTCGAATCGGTGCAACCCACACCTCCAGGGGTGCCGGCCGGGCCGGCCAGCGCCGGCGAAGCCCTGGCCGATCCGCCCCCGGCCGGCGTGGGCATCTCCCTCACCCGCCTCACGTCAGTGGCGGTGACGCCATCCCCGGCGTGGCTGCAACGGCGCCTGGAGGCGGCGGGGGTCCGCAGCATCAACACCGTGGTTGACATCACCAATCTGGTGATGCTCGAGACCGGCCAGCCCCTGCATGCCTACGACCGCCAGCGGCTGCCGGTGGGGGATGGGCGGGGCTTCGGCGTCAGGGTCGGCCGGGAGGACGAGAGCCTCCAGACCCTCGATGACCAGCAGCGGCTGCTCGGCCCCGACCAGTTGCTCATCACCCACGGCGACGTCCCGGTGGCCCTGGCCGGTGTCATCGGCGGGCTGGGCTCGGCGGTGAGCGAGGGCACCACCGACGTGGTGCTGGAGGCGGCCGTGTTCCCCGCCGCCGCGGTGCGCCGCAGCGCCCGGGGTCTCGGGCTGCGCAGCGAAGCCTCAGCCCGGTTCGAGCGCGGCGTGGCCGCACCGGCGACGTTGGCGGCGGCCGACCGGGCCGTGGCCCTGCTGCAGGAGCTCTGTGGCGCCAGGGTGGTGGAGCGCTGCTGGAGCGGTCAGGCGCCGGTGCCCCCCACCCCCGTAACCCTGCGCCGGGAGGCCCTTGATCGCCTGCTCGGCCCGCTCCCCAGCGACGATGACGCCTTCGCCGCCATCCCCGATGGGACCGTGGTGGCCACCCTCGAGCGCCTCGGCTGCGCGGTGCACGCCGACGACGGGGGCTGCGAGGCATGGCAGGTGACGCCCCCCCCATCGCGGGCCCAGGACCTGCAGCGCGAGGTGGATCTGATCGAGGAGGTGGCACGGCTCATCGGCTACGACCGTTTTGCCCTGCATCTGCCCGACCCCGTCGAACCCGGGGGGCTCGAGCCGACGCAGATGGTGCTGCGTCGGCTGCGGGCCGCCCTGCGGGGCCAGGGTCTGCAGGAACTGTGCCATCTGTCGCTGGTGCCCTCCGATGGCGAGCGCACGGATCAGGTGTGCCTCCACAACCCGCTGCTGGCCGAGACCAGCGCCCTGCGCCAGGCATTGCTGCCGGCCCTGCTGCAGGCGGCGGTGCGCAACCGCCAGGCCGGCCGGCCCGGTTTCTGGGGCTTCGAGATCGGCCACTGCTTCGTGCAGACCGCCGACGGTCCGCGCCAGGAGCTGCGCCTCGCCGCGGTGCTGGCCGGAGAACGGCGCTCGGAACGGTGGACCAGCAGCGGCCACGATCGCCAGCCTGACTACTGGCAGGCCCGGGGCATCCTCGCCGCCGCCCTGGCGGAGGTGGGCCTGACCCTGCAGGACCGGCGCCTGGCCGACGACCCCCTGCTGCATCCAGGTCAGGCCGCGGGCCTGGTCCTGGAGGGGAGGCAGGTGGGTCGCTTCGGAGCCCTCCATCCGGCGGAGGCCGATCGCCTTGATCTCGCCGGCGTGACCCATGTCTTTGATCTGGCGGTCGCGCCGCTGCTGACGGCGGCGACGCGGCCGACGCGCCTGATCCCGGCCTTCGCTCCCTACCCCGTGGTGCCGGCGAGCGAACGGGATCTGGCCTTCGTCGTCAGCACCGATGTCGAGGCTGCAGCGGTGACCCAGCAGCTGGCCAAGGCGGGGGGATCCCTGCTCGAGGCGGTGGAGCTGCTGGACCGTTATACCGGCACGCCCGTGCCCGCAGGCTTCTGCAGCCTTGCGGTGCGCCTGCGGTTCCGGGATTCGTCAACCACCCTCACCGATGAGCAGGTGGAGCCGGTGCTGGACAAGTTGCGGCAGGTGCTGGTGCAGCGCTTCAGCGCTGACCTGCGCTCCTGACGAGGCAGGCGACCGCCTCGCAATGGGTGGTCTGGGGGAAGAAGTCGAGCGGTTGCACCCACTCCAGCGTCAGCTGACCGTCGGCGGTGAGCTGGGCGAGATCGCGGGCGAGGGTCGCGGGGTTGCAGCTGACGTAGGCGAGGCGCTCCGGGGGATCGGCCAGGATCGCCTCGCGCACCGGGGCCTCAAGGCCCTTGCGGGGGGGATCGAGCAGCAGGCAGCGGCTGTCGGGGAGCCACTCAGGCAGCAGCCGCTCCACGGCACCCACCAGGATCTTGACCGATTCCAGACCGTTGAGCTGGGCGGCCAGGTTCGCCAGTTCGACGCTGGTGCGGTGGCGCTCGAAACCCACCAGGTCAATACCCGGGCCCAGCAGGGGCAGGCTCAGACTGGCACTGCCGCAGTAGGCATCCAGCAGCCGGTCACCGGGTTGCAGGTCGAGGGCCTCGCGCAGCAACGGCAGCAGGCGCTCGGCCTGGGGGGTGTGCACCTGGTGAAAGGTGTCGAGGGCCACCGGAACCGTGAAGCCGCCGAAGCGGTCGAGCAGCCAGGGGCGGCCGGCCACCAGATGTTCCGTCGGTCCGAACAGCACATTGGTGGGCCTGGGCTGCAGGTTGAGCACAACCCCCACCAGCCGGGGCCAGCGTTCCATCCAGCTCCCGGCGAGCAGATCAAGGTCCGGCAGGTCTTCGCTGGCGGCGATGAGGCCGACGAGCAGGTCGCCGTTGTGGTGGCCGACCCGCAGCACGAGGTGGCGCAGCACACCCTCAGTGGTGGCTTCGTCGTAGGTGGGCCAGTCGGTGGCCGACAGGTCGTGGCAGAGGGGCTCGATCAGGGCGTCGATGCGCGGATCCAGCACCGGACAGGAGTTGACAGGCACCAGCTCATGGCTGCCCCGGCGGTAGAACCCCGCCTGAATCCGTCCACTCTCCCGACGCAGGGGAAGGATCGCCCGGTTGCGGTAGGCAAAGGTTGTATCGGCCGCCAGGATCGGACGCACGGGAGGGGTCAGACCGCCCACCCGCTGCAGGGTCCGCCGCAGCTGCTGCTCTTTCCAGGCTGCCTGGGCGCCATCGGCCCAGTGCTGCAGGCTGCACCCGCCGCAGGTGGCGGCAACGGCACAGGGGGGCTGGCGACGGTCGATGCTGGCCTCGAGGACCGCCTCCAGGCGGCCATGGCGGAAGCGCTGGCCCTGGCCGGTGATCGTGGCCAGCACCCGTTCCCCTGGAAGGGCCCCCGGCACGAGGACCGGCAGGGCGGGGGGCACGGAGCCCTCCGGCGGACCGGCGATGCCCTCGCCGTCAAGGCTGAGATCACGGATGTCCAGCGCAAGACTTGCCTCGGAGAACTCCGGGATCGATGGGAGGGGGCCGGCGCTGTTGGTCACATCTGCACCCTAGAAGCCCATCGCGTCGCGTTACAGCTCACGGCGAAACGCCCGATGGCAGGGTTGGTGTGGCTGCCCGCTCCCTAAAGTGCCTCAGGCTCCGGGACTGCCATGAGCGTTGTTCGCGATCTGATTCTCGTCGCAGACGATGAGCTGCGGTATCCAAGCAGCGGTGAGCTGCGCAGCATGGCCGACTTCCTGAGCGGTGGTGCCCAGCGCATCCGGATCGCCAGGATCCTCACCGAGAACGAGCGCAAGATCGTCGATCAGTCGGCGAAGGTTCTGTTCAGCCGTCGCCCCGAGTACGTGGCCCCCGGCGGCAATGCCTACGGGCAGAAACAGCGGGCCCAGTGCCTGCGTGACTTCTCCTGGTACCTGCGTCTGGTGAGCTACGCCGTGCTGGCCGGCAGCACCGCCTTCATCGAGACCACCGGCCTGGTGGGTGCCCGCGAGATGTACAACAGCCTCGGTGTGCCGATGCCAGGGATGGTGGAATCGATGCGCTGCCTCAAGGAGGCCTCCATCGACCTGGTGTCGCCTGACGATGCAACCCTGCTTGCCCCGTACTTCGACTTTCTGATCCAGGGGATGCAGACGAGCACCTGACCCCTTCACGAGCCCGGGTCTCGTTGATCCAGGGTCAGACCTGACATTGGTCCCATTTCGGGTCCAGCCCTGGTGCCCCGGTTAAAATTTAGCGAGTTGATTCAGCACCCGTGCTGCTTCTCTGGCCTCTGCTAGCCCAGGTCGCTGAGCCCCCGGCCCTGCCAGCAGTTCCACCCCCCTTGAGCAGTCCCGCTGCGGCTCCGGCACAGCCTGCTACCGGTGGGCCTGGCCAGGGTCAGCCTCTGCGCAAGATCTCACCGACCGCATCGCTACTGCTGTCCCTCGGGCAACGGCAGATCACGGTGATCGACAATGGCAAGGTGGTCGGAGGCCCCTGGCCGGTGGCCATCGGCGCGAAGGAATCACCGACCCCCACGGGCACGTTCAGTGTGGTGAACAAGGTCATTGACCCGATCTACCGCAGCACCCACACGGACACCGTCAACCCCAAGCGCGGCAAGGAATCCCCCCTGGGTGAACGCTGGGTCGGATTTCTGAAGAAGGATCGTGACCAGTTCGGGATCCACGGCACTCCATGGCCGTTCTGGGTGGTCAGGCGTCTGCCGGTGACCAACGGTTGTGTGCGCATGCTGAATGAACACGTGCGCGAGATGTTTGACATGGTCGACATCGGGGCAACGGTGCGGATCACCAACTAATCTGCCTGTCCCAGACTGGTCTCTTAAAGAGTCCTGGAGCGCGTCCCAGGCATGACAGTTGATCTTTTTCAGGGCCGCTTCTGCTGGTTGCCTGCCTCCCCCTTGCTCCGGGATGCGCTCGTGACCACTGTTCTGCCTGTATCGCTTCCTTGAGCCCTGCGTACCTGTGGCACCCACAGGTACGCAGGGCTTCGACGCAGCGCTTCAGGTCAGCTGTGACAATGGAAATCAGCCTGTCCAAGTGCTGTGGTCAGCCAGCTGGACAGGGTCTGGACAAGACCATGCGACGAACGATCAGCTCCTGGGAGACGGATGAGGGCCCTGGGGGTTGCGCCCCACAGCCTGCGCAGACCCGGCAGAGACCATCACCCGAACAGGCAGAATCGTCGATTTTCAAGAGATCGAGCATCTCGCCTGATTCCAAAGCCTGGACGCATCTCAGGACTCACCCGGGAGCCGTGGCTACAGGCGATTGTGGCTGTGGGTGGCTCATCTCCTCGTGTCGTGATGGCAGGCCACGCCCATCCATCTCAGGTGCGACTTGGCTCAGGACCTGGCATAGGACACAGCTGAGATAAGCAAACAGCGGAGTGTTCGCCTCAGCGGATCCTGGACAGGACCCGTTGCTTCAGCAGCTGGTACGCCTCGTTGAGGCGGCGCATCGCTTCAGGATCACCGCCGGTGTCGGGGTGGTGGGCCAGGGCCAGCTGGCGGTACGCCTCGCGGATCTGATGCAGCGTCAGCACATGGTCAGGATCGGTGGGCAGCTGCAGCAATCGCAGGGACCCCTGGATCGTGAGGGTTGACCCAAGATCCAGGAACAGCGACCCCCGGCGGCGGCGACGCAGCCGCTGCACCAGGCGGCCCACCAGGGAAGGGATCCGCAGACGGAGGGTGGCGGCACCGAAGGGGTCCTCCAGCAGCCCCGCAGCCACCAGCACCCGCTCAAGGCTGGGTGGCCCACTGAGCCACGCGGGCGCCAGCCCCTCCAGGACCCTTTCCAGGGCCCCCCAGTGGAACGGTTGGCCGCCGCTGGCCTCTGCCGCAGGCCAGATGTCATGGGACAACCACTGCACCGCTCCGTCCACCACGGCCTGCTGGGGGGTCTGTCCGTACAGCTCAAGCCAGTGGTCGCGCACGGCCCCAAGGCAGGCCTGGAGCTGATCGGCGCTGATCACCGCCGGCCGCTCCCCCGCCAGGGCATCGGCTCCCTCGACGACCAGCGACTGACGCACCTCACGGCTGCGCCGCCGCACGAAACCGGGAAGATCGATGCCACCGCCTGAACGGCTGGCCGCCGTCTCCGCTGGCCAGGGGGGATCGTCGTCGGTCCCGGCGTCCGCCAGTGGCGCGGGGGCCTCGAGGGCCGCAATGCTCACCGCCACCAGAGCTGACGCCTCCGGTGGTTCGTTGGCCCCAAGGTCCGTGTCGGCGCCATCGGCCTCGAGCCCATCGCCGTCCAGGCGATCTCCCTCCTGGCCCAGGACCATGAGCAGCAGCTGCTCAACCACCGGTCCGCGGGACCGGTGGCCCCAGTCACGCTTCAGGGCATCGATGCGCTTGAGCAGCGCATCACTGAGCTCCACCGAAATCCGGCGACCCGGGTCGCTGCCTTTGGCCACGGTGATGTCGGGGGAGCGCAGGGAGCCTATCGACCGAACCAGTTGCGCATCAACTGATAAGGACGGGAGGGATCGATCATCGCCGGTGCCGTCGGCGGCCAGCCCACCGACGGCAGCACGGGGGGTGGGGTCTGGAGCGGACGGGCCGTCGTCGGGCGGGCAGCCGGGACGGTCTTGTTGAGCACAGGGCGCTGGGCAGGGCGGGGGGCGGGCCGCGGGCGGACGGAGGGCGCCGTCGGCGCTTCGGGGAAGCCCTGGGCGACGCCCGCAGGAGCTGCCGGCTGGGGCGGCGCGCTGACCGGGGGCGGGGCCTGGCGGGTCATGACCTCCCGGGCTTCGGCCTGCAGCTGCTCCTGCTGGCGCAGGGCCAGCAGCTGCTGGCTGGGGACGACGCTGAGCAGATGGCCAGGGGTGGCATCGGCGGGGTATACTAGACTGATCCGCACAGGGGTCACCACCCCGGGCTGCAGATTGAGCGAGCTCAGGGACAGGCTCTGTCCCGAGCGCAGTCCCACATGCAGTTCTTCATAGCCCCGGGGGGTGGTCACACCGATGGTGCCCCGATAGGCCGTGAACTGGCGGCCCATCAGCGTCGGATGGCTCAGGACCAGGTCGTAGGTGCCCTCGCCCTTCAGCTGCAGGTCGACATCGAACCTGACGCCGTAGGTGCCGACGTTGTCGAGGGACGAATCGACCATGCGGCTGGCCAGTTCGTTGACCTGCAGTTCGTTGGTGCCGAAGGTGTGCCGGGAGGTTGTGGTGAGGGGAACATGCAGCGCCCCTGCCCTGAGGTCATGACGGAGGCTGGCCTGGTAGGCGTCACCAATGGCCACGCCGGCGACCCGTGAGAAGACCCTGCGGTCGCGGATCTCATCGAGACGGCTGAGGTAGGTGCGGCCCGGGGCCAGCCGCCCCTCGTCCAGCACCCGCAGCATGTCCTCGGGACCGCTGGGTTCCTGGGCAGCGACAACGGCCATCTGGAAGGGACCGTCGCTCCGTCCCTTGAGCAGGGCGTTGGCGATGCCGCGGGCGGGCAGGTCAGTGCTCACGACCACCACCCGGGAGCGGGCGGGAATACGCACCGTCTCAGGCATGTTGCGGTCAAGGCTGCCCCGCAGCATCTGCACGGCCGTGGCGGCCCCGGGGCCGGTGTTCCAGGGGCGCCGGCCCTGGGGGATCACCCCCATCAGGTTGTTGGCCAGGTACGGGGCCTCGAAGCTGTTCTTGACCGCCCCCTGCTCAAAACGCAGGGTGACCTCACGGTCACCGGGGTTGATGGCGATCACCGCCAGGGTCAGCTGCCCGCGACGGCCCCCCGCAACCCCCAGCCGCCGGGCATCGGACGGGGCGTACTTGTGGTGGGCGTGGAGACCGAACTCACCGTTGAAGGTGTAACTGGCATTGGCCAGGGTCTCGCCGGTCTCGGCCACCGCGGAACCCGGGGCGGTGCTCACCAGAATCCCAGGACCCCAGACCTCCTCAGGCTGGTTGGAATGGAGGACGGGAACGCTGTTGAAGCGGCCCTGCAGCGGTTGGGCCGCCTGACCCGCCATCAGGGCCACCTGGGCCTGCACGGCCGGGCAGATGACCTGGGCAGCGGCCACACCGAGCAGCACAGGCAGAAGATGACGCATGGGACCCAGTGGACTGACTACTCCCGTGATGGGTCTGATCTGGGACTGAGGTGGGAAGGGTTCGGAATTTCTTTCGCTCAGAACGTAATCACTAAGCGCGGTTCCCCTGCGTTCCGGATGTCTCACGGTGATGGTGCAAGGGACAACTGACGGCCCGTGCCATTCGCTAGAACGGCGCCGGACCGGCCCATTTTCCCATGTTTCCCTTCCCTGACTGCCTTGGTGTCGAGAGCACCACCCAGGACCTCAAGGCCCGGCGCCAGCGGCGCAAGCGGATGATGCTCCGCGGCTGGCGTGATGCCCTCGAACGGCAGCTGGCGGCCGTCGACGCCGCCATCGCCACCCTGGAGCGGCAGATGGAGCGCGACGGCACCAGCCACGACTGAGTCGCCCGTCAGGCCCCGAGCGGGGTCAGCTGGGGTCTGAGCTGATCGAGGGCCCGTCTGAGCCGCCGCTGGATCGTCATGGCACTCACGCCCTCAAGCTGCCCCACCTGGCGGAGGCTCTGGCCCGCCAGCAGCACCTGTTCCACGCACAACCGCTCATGGGGCTCGAGGCTGGCCAGGGCCCGGCGCACCTGCTGGCGTCGTTCCTGACGCAGCAGGAGCGTCCAGCCTTCGCCGCGGGGATCGGCGGGCATCTGGTGCTCGGCGAGGGCATCAAGGGGGCGCAGGCGCAGACTCCAGGCCCGCCAGTCCTGGGCATGGCGGATCCGGCGGGGCAGGCGCACGGGATCGGCCGTGTCGCGCAGGTAATGCAGCATCGCGCCGCGGATGTGCAGCACGAGAAAGGCCTCCAGATGGGCGCCGGTGCGGTCGCCACGGTTGTTGAGCCCCCGGAGCAGCCCGAGATAGCCCACCTGCCGAAGATCCTCGCGGTCGGCCCGCTGCAGGCGGGCGTAACGGGCGGCGGTGCGGTGGATCAGGGGCTCAAACGGAGCCAGAGGGGAGGAACGACGCCGGCAGGTCGTGGGGGTCGCAGGGTTGATGGTCGGTCTCAAGGTCATGGGCCAGCGGACCTCTTCAGCCCAGCGCAGCTGCCCCCACTGCCGCATCCGTGGAACCACGGAACCGCCTCACGGAACCGCCGCCATCAGACCGCCTCCGTCAGACCTCCCCCGTCAGACCGCCACCGATGCGGCCCGCAGTAGCGGCAATGGTCCGTGGCTCCGCAGCCAGTCGAGATCCGACGCCTCCGTGGCCAGCAGGTAACCGGCGAACCCGAGGGCATTGAGGCTGAAGCCACGGCTGCCTTCCAGCACGCGCGGCACCACCGCCATCCAGTCGCGACCGAACAGGAGGTTGTGGGGATGCCGGGGCCTGGGATCGTCGTCGGGACAGCCCAGCCCCTCGGCGGCGCACAGCCTCCGGTAGGTGCCCTCGAGGATCGCCGCCCCGGGCCCGCCCTCGCCGGCGGGCAGGCCCTCCAGACCCAGGCGCCACGGCCAGGGTGCCGCCCCACCGCCGGCCATCCGGCTGAATCCCGCCTCCAGGGGGCAGAGGGGCTGGTCGGCGTCACGGGGCAGCAGCTGCAGATGGCGATGGGGCTGACTGGCGCCGGCATCGGGACCGCTGTTGAAGAACCAGAGGCCCCTGACCTGGGCCATCAGCCCGGCGACGGCCCGCCAGTCGCGGCTATCTAGCCAGCCCTGCTGCGGTTCCCAGCCCCGGGTGATGAGCAGCAGATGCCGGGGCTCAACGGGGTACTTGTTCAGCAGCACGACATGATCGTTGAGGCCCTGCACCTCCAGCCGCCGGTCCCAGGGTCGGAACGGATTCGGGCGCGGCCCGGCCTGTCGCAGGTGCTTCGGGGTCGGATCCAGCAGCCGCCGCACCAGAAACGGCTCCCAGCCGGGATGGTCCACCTGTTCGGTGCGCAGGGGCACCAGGGCACCGGCCGCGAGGGCATCACGGCTCAAGGCATCGACCCGGTCGATCAGCGGCGTCATGCCGAGGGTTGCAGCCGCGCCAGGCTGGCGCCCTGGTAATAGGTGGCCAGGATCTGGCTGAAGCGGTACCCCCGTTCGGCGAGCAGGCGGGCTCCCTGCTGGCTCATGCTCGCCCCGAGGTGCCCGTGGGCTTCCAGGGCCAGGGCGCGGTCGGAGGCATAGAGGCTTTCCACGATCCCCCCCTTGTAGCTGAGGATCAGGCCAGCAGTGGAGCGGGCCGCCTCCCGGGAGGCATCGCTCTCGCTCTCGAGGCCCTGGTAGGCCTGCCAGCGGGTGGTGGCCCCCAGATGCCAGTGGGGATCGGCTGGCCTGGCCAGATGGGCCATGGCGTACGAGCGGGCGGCGACGGCCTGGGCCCGCAGGGCCTCGGCGGGCCAATAGCTCGGCATCTCGGCCCCCACCACCGACGCGATGTAGGTCTCGAGGGGCAGATGGTTCACCGCTGTGACCCCCTCGGCATCGCAGTAGAGCCGCACATCGCCCCGGTAGCTCTGGCCGTTCACGCTGAGGGTGCCGCTGAAGGGTCGGGCCCAGAGCTCGGCCACCCCGGGGCTGCCGTCGACGCTGAGGCCGCCGTCACCGCAGGCAACGCTGACCAGACCCGGGTTGCGACGCCAGGGCACTCCCTGGCGGTCCTGGAGCTGCCAGTCGCCCGTACCGGCCACGCTGAGGCTCGCCATGGCCCGCTGCAGCATCACCCGGATCTCGAGGGACGGGGCAGGGCGATTCCCGGCGGCGGGCACCGTCAGATCGGCGGTGGGGGCCAGGCGGGGTTGCGGCAGGCTGGGTGGGGCAGGTGGGGCAGAGGTGCTGGCGATGTCGCTGGGCACGGTCTTGCGCAGGGGGGCGTCGGGCCCCGGCTGGAGCATGGCCCTCAGCAGCACCGGATCAACGCTGCTGTCGTGGGGTTGCAGCAGTGGTGCCACAAGGGAGACGACGAAGGCGCCGCCGGCGAAGGGGGCCCCGAGAAGCAACAGGCCAGGTCCCTTCTCCCTCAGGCGTCGCCGGCAGCGGCCGACCAGCCCACGACCCCGGCCCAGGAGGCTGCGGAGCTGGGTTCGAATGGTCGGGCCATCTGGCCATCCCATAGCAAGACGCCTGGACCGGACAGGCGGATCATGCCCGATGGACGGGGCTCCAGGGTGACCCCCCCCGGACGGTGCGACGGTTGCCATCCCCTCACCCGCGACCGGCCCAGCTGTCGACACCACCAGGGGGCCACCAGGGCGTGGGCCGAACCGGTGACCGGATCTTCGACCAGGCCCAGACCGGGGGCGAAGAAACGGAGGCAGTAGTCGGCATCGGAATCGGCGGCGGTGGCGCCGGCCCGCATCACCACCCACGCCGGTTCAGGCCCCGCCGCCCAGGCCTCGGCCCGCGGATCCAGCCGGCCCAGATCACTCTCCGGGGAGAGCAGCAGCACACCATACCCCAGCGATGACGTCCACACCTGCAGCGGCGCCCCCTCGGGCAGGGCGGCCATCCAGGGCTCAGGGGCGCGGGGGAGGAGGTCGCTGGTCGGCAGCTCAAGCCAGGCGGCGGTGCCGCCGGCGCCATCGAGGCCGACCGCCAGGGGGCCGCTGCGGCTGTGCAGCTGCAGCGAGACCCCGGGGGAGAGCAACCCCCAGTGGGCCAGGGCCAGGGTGGCGGCAAGGGTGGCATGGCCACAGAGGGGCACCTCGCAGGTGGGAGTGAACCAGCGCAGGGCCCAGCGATCGGCCGTGTGGTCGTGCCAGAGAAAGGCGGTCTCAGACTGCTGCAGTTCGGCCGCCAGGGCCTGCATCCAGCGCTCGCTCGCGGGGGCCGGCAACAAGGCCACGGCGGCGCCGTTGCCGGCCATCGGCGTGGCGGTGAAGGCGTCGACGCCGGCGAGGCGGACGGGATCCTGGGGGGCCATCGGTGTCATTCCTGGGTGAGGCGACGTTCCATCAGCCGCCGCAGGGCGCCCTCGGGATCGATGCGACCCTCCACCAGCGCCTGCACCTGTTCGGCCACCGGCAACGACCAGCCGCGACGGGCCCCCAGGGCGCAGAGGCCGGCGCAGGTGGGGACCCCTTCGACGGTGCCTTCGATCTGCTCGGCCACGGCGACGGGGTCCTGGCCCGCAGCCAGCCCAAGACCGAAGCGGTAGTTGCGGCTCAGGGGGCTGGTGGCGGTCGCCAGCAGATCCCCGAGGCCCGCCAGTCCGTAAAGGGTTTCCTGACGCCCCCCCAGCCCCACGAGCACCAGGCCCATCTCGGCCAGGGCCCGTGTCAGCAACGAGGCCCGGGCATTGGCCCCGAGCTGGAGGCCGTCGCAGACGCCGGCGGCGATGGCCATGACGTTCTTGAGGCCACCGGCCAGCTCGGTTCCAAGCGGATCGGCGTTGCGGTACAGGCGGAAGCAGTCATGGCTCAGCTCCGTCTGCAGATGCCGCAGCAGGGCGTCGTCGGCACCGGCGAGGACACTGGCGGCGGGCAGGCCCTGACGCAGTTCCACTGCCAGGTTAGGACCGCTGAGCACCAGCGCCTGCACCCCGGGGCAGCGGCGCTGCCAGAGCTGGCTGGCGGTGAGACCCAGCACAGGATGAAGACCCTTGGAGCAGCTGATCACCGGCGGTCGGGCTGAAGCCCCGGCCAGGGCAGCGGCGACGTCTTCGACCCCCGCCAGGGCCACGGCCGAGACGATCAGGTCGTCGGCCGCGGAAGCCCTGAGGACCTCGGGGCCATCGATGCGGCGCCACACCCGCAGCCGATGGCCGCGGGCCGAGAACAGCCCGGCCAGGGTGGACCCCCAGGCACCACCACCGAGCACCGTGATCGCAAGCGGCACGCGCAGCTGTCGTGAACGGCGCCATCATGCGCCAGACGGTGCCTGTTCGCCCCATGATCCACAGCGTCTCCACCGGTGACTGGGGCTCCCTCGACGGGCTGGCCCTGGTGGTGGGGCGCGGTGGCATCGGCAACGCCCTCGCCGGGGCCCTGGCCGCCCGGACCCCCGGGCTGCAACTGCTCCATCTGGGTCGCAGCAGCGATCCCCCGCTGGACCTCTGCGACGACGCCCACCTCGACGACCTGCGGCAGCGTCTGCGCCAGGCACCGCCCCTGCGCCTGGTGATCAACACCGCCGGCTGGCTCCACAGTGACGGCCTCGGCCCTGAGAAGCGCCTGCAGGCGGTGGGCCGCCGGGGGCTGGAGCAGGCCTTCGCGGTCAACGCCTTCGGGCCGATCCTGCTGGCCCGGGCCGTGGAGGACGCCCTGGGCCACGGCCAGCCCGCCTGGTTCGCCAGCCTCTCGGCGCGGGTGGGCAGCATCGGCGACAACCGCCTCGGCGGCTGGTACGCCTACCGGGCCGCGAAGGCGGCCCAGAACCAGCTGCTGCACACCCTGGCGCTGGAATGGCGACGCCGGCGGCCGGCGGTCACCGTGACCCTGCTGCACCCGGGCACCACCGAGACGGCGCTGTCTGAGCCCTTCAGCGGCGGTGTATCCCCCGAGAAGCTCTTCAGCCCGGAACGGGCAGCCCACCAGCTCCTGGATGTGCTTTCAACCCAGTCCGTCGAGGGCAGCGGGGCCTTCCTGGCCTGGGACGGAAGCCCCATCCCCTGGTGAAGCCCCGGCTTCGGGGTCGTCGGCGACCGCGTGTTCGCGCAGGTGGTCGAGGGAGACCACCTCGAGGGCACTGGCGGCGCACGCTTCCAGCCGCACCCCCGGCGCAACACCGTCCCAGTAGGCCTGCTGCCAGCGGGCGGCACAGACGCACCAGCCATCACCGGGGCGCAGGCCGGGGAAGGAGAACTCTGGTCGCGGCGTGCTGAGGTCGTTGCCCTGGGCACGGCTGTAGCTCAGGAACGTCTCGGTCATGACGGCACAGACCGTGTGCCGGCCGTGGTCGGCATCGTGGTGGCGGCAGAAGCCGTCGCGGGTCCAGCCGGTCAGCGGCCGGCAGCTGCAGAGCTGCAGGGGGGTGCCGAGCACGTTCAGCTCCAGGCCGGGGGTCTGCGGCGATGGGGCGGCGGACATCGGCGACGCTCGTCAAGGCCCCCAGTGTGCAGCAGTGGCGACCAAACGGGCGGCCGGACTTGACGGACTCGGGGGGGGGCACGCTATGGGTCATCAGGCGATGGCTGGCCCATCCCCCCCTGTTGTCCACCACTGCCCCGAGCGCGACGAACCGATGAGCTGGGATTTCACCGAAGATGCGGCCTTCCTGGCTCTCGTGCAGGCCTTCCAGGAGAGTGGCGAGACCTCCGTCATCGAGTTTCTGGCCAATGGCGAAGGCGCCGACCACTTCCGCGAGCTGACCCAGAACGCCGCCGGTGAAGGCGTTGATCTGTCGGACTCCGATGATCTGGATGCCTTCCAGGAGGAGGTGATCGAAGCGCTGGAAGAGGTCGGCGCCGCGTCCTGACGGGCTACGTCCTGACGGCGCTTCAGCCGTAGAAGAAGGCGATCTCCTTCGGCTTGAGACCCTCCCAGCCGGCCTCTTTCAGACGGGCGTCGAGGGTGGCCTGGTCCAGGTGCTTGCTGCCGGTGCGGACGATACGGTTGCGCATCGACTTGGTCACACCGCTGCGGGTGCGGGCCGCCTCGAGGGCCATCACCTCCTGGTAGAGGCCGAGCATCGCCGCAGGCAGGGGGGAACCGTCGAGGTCAACCCCGGCGGCAATGGCGGCATCAACGCCGTCGGGACCTTGGATGGCCATGGGAACAGGACAGGGGCCGGGCCAGCCTGCCATCCCGGCGGGGGGCGCCGGGACCACCATCAGGCGCTGAAGTAGCGGGCGCGGCTGTGGAGGGCCACCAGGGCCGTGGTGCTCTGCTCGGGTTCGAGCTGGTCGCTGTCGTCCATCCGCAGGCCGATCCGGTCGGCCTGCAGCCATTCGAGCTGGGGTCGTGAATCGGCCACGTTGGGGCAGGCCGGGTAGCCGAACGAATAACGGCTGCCGCGGTACCGCTGGGCGAGCACATCCCGCAGGGCCATGGGTTCCTGATCGCCGAACCCCAGCTCCCGGCGGATGCGGGCGTGGGTCCATTCGGCCAGGGCCTCGGCCATCTGCACCCCCAGACCGTGGAAGTAGAGGTAGTCGCTGTAGCGATCGGCGGCGAACAGCTCCTGGGCCACCTGGCTGGCACGGGCCCCCATGGTCACGGCCTGCATCGGGATCACGTCGGTGGGGAGCCCGTCGCGGAGGTCGCGGTAGAAATCGGCGATGCAGTAGCGGTTGCCCCCCCGTTGGCGGGGCAGCTCGAAGCGTCCGAGGGGCCGGCGGCGGTCGTCAGGATCGAAGACCACCACCGCATTGCCCTCACGCCCGCAGGGGAAGTAGCCGTAGGCCACCCGGGGGGTCAGGAGGCCCTCCTGCCGGGCCCGGTCCATCCACTCCTGGAGCACCGGTTCGGCCCGACGGCGCAGGTCGGCCTCGTAGTCCTCACGGCTCTGCTCCTGGGGCTTGCGCATCTGCCACTGGCCGGCGAAGAGGGCCTGCCGGTCGAGGTAGGCGAACACCTCCTCAAGGGGGATGGCCGACTCCTCGAGGATCCGGGGCCCCCAGAACGGTGGCTCCAGGGCGGATTCCTCGGGGACCACCTCCGAGCGATCGGTGCTGGTGGGGGGCAGAGCCGCGCCACCAGCGGCGACCTCGCCGTCACCCACGGACGACGGACCGGGGGGAGCCGTCGCCCCGTGGTCATCCGTGGCCGCGGCGGGCTCCAGACCGAGCCCTGCGGGCACGGCAGCGAGAAAGCCACGGCGATCGTCCCACTGACCCTCGCGCCGGGCCTCAACGTAGGCATCCATGAAGCGGAGGTCAGTGAAGGCATCGCGGCCGTAGATCACCTGTCCCTCGTACACCTGGCGGCAGTCGTGCTGAACGAAACGCGGGGTCAGGGCGGCGCCCCCGAGAATCACCGGAACGTGGATGCCGGCCTCGTTGAAGGCGGCGAGGTTCTCCTTCATGAACGCTGTCGACTTGACCAGCAGACCACTCATGGCGATGCAGTCGGCCTGGTGTTCCTGCTGCGCTTCGATGATCGCCTCGACACTCTGCTTGATGCCAAGATTGATCACTTCGTAGCCGTTGTTGGTGAGGATGATGTCGACCAGGTTCTTGCCGATATCGTGAACATCTCCCTTGACGGTGGCAATCAGAAAACGGGCCTTGGCTGTGTTCTGCCCCTCGCTCTTCTCCATGTGCGGCTCAAGAAAAGCCACCGCCGACTTCATCGTCTCGGCGCTCTGAAGCACGAAGGGAAGCTGCATCTGGCCTGAACCGAACAGTTCGCCCACCACCTTCATGCCGTCGAGCAGGAACGTGTTGACGATCTCCAGGGGCTGATATCGCTCCAGACCTTCCTGCAGGGCCGTTTCAAGGCCCATGCGTTCGCCGTCAATGATGTGCTGCTTGAGCCTCTCCTCCACCGGCAGATCGGCCAGGGAGGGACCGGCGCTGCGGGCATCGCGGCTGCTGACCCCCTCGAACAGTTCGGTCAGACGCGTCAGGGGGTCATAGGTGCAGACGCCGTTCTCGAAGCGCCGGCGGTCGGCGATCAGATCACGGCACACCTGCTGTTCCTCGTCGCCGATGCGCGCCAGGGGCAGGATCTTGGCGGGGCTGACGATGGCGGCATCCATGCCGGCCTCGCAGCAGTCGTGCAGAAAGACCGAGTTGAGCACGATCCGGGCCGCCGGTGACAACCCGAAGCTGATGTTGCTGACGCCGAGCACCACGTGCACCCCCGGCAGTTCGGTGCGGATGCGGCGGATGGCCTCGATCGTCTCGCAGCCGTTGCGGCGGTCTTCCTCGATGCCCGTGGAGATCGGCAGCGCCAGGGGGTCGTAGAAGATCTCATGGGCCGGGATGCCGAAGCGCAGGGCATCGTTGTAAGCCCGTCGGGCGATGGCCAGCTTGCGCTCGGCCGTGCGGGCCATGCCCTCTTCATCGATGGTGCCGACCACCACCCCGGCGCCGTAGTGGCGGGCCAGTTCAAGCACCCGGAAAAAGCGCTCGTCGCCATCTTCGTAGTTGGTGGAGTTGAGCAGACATTTGCCACCGGCGACCTTCAGGCCGGCCTCCATCTTCTGCCACTCGGTGGAATCGAGCATCAGCGGCAGATTCACGTTCGTCACCAGCCGGCTGACCAGCTCGTGCATGTCGCGCTCGCCGTCACGGCCGACATAGTCAACGTTGACATCAAGGATGTGGGCGTTCTCCTTGACCTGGCTGCGGGCCACCGCCACCAGACCATCCCAGTCCTCGTCGTTCAGCAGTTCCCGTACCTTGCGAGAGCCGCTGGCATTGAGCCGCTCCCCGATGATCAGGAAGGAGTTGTCCTGGTGGTAAGTGGTGGTGCCGTAGATCGAGGCCGCCGATGGCTCGACATTGAGCAGAGGGCGGGCCAGGCGCTGGTCTGGGGTGCGCACCGGCCGCGGGGCCGGGTGCATGCTGCGGGCCAGCTCGACGAGGGCACCGATGTGGGCGGGGGTGGTGCCGCAGCAGCCACCGATGACCTGCACACCCAGGTCTTCGATGAAATGGTGCAACGCCATCTTCATCTCGGTGGGGGTCAGCCTGTAGTGGGCCACGCCACCGACGTTCTCCGGCAGGCCGGCATTGGGGATGCAGCTCACCACAAAGGGGGCATGGGCCGAGAGATGGCGGACGTGTTCCTTCATCTGCTCTGGCCCGGTGGCGCAGTTCAGCCCGAGGATGTCGATGGGGAAGGGCTCCAGGATCGCCACCACCGCAGCGATGTCGGAACCCACCAGCATCGTGCCGGTCGTTTCCATCGTCACCGACACCATCAGCGGCCGCCGCTCACCGGTCTCGGCGAAGGCGCGCTCGAGGCCGCTGAGGGCGGCCTTGATCTGCAGCACGTCCTGACAGGTTTCGACGATGAACAGATCGACGTTGCCCGCCAGCAGGCCCCTGGCCTGTTCAGCGAACGAATCGGCCATCGTGTCGAAATCGACATGGCCCAGGGTGGGCAACTTGGTGGTGGGCCCCATGGAGCCGGCGACGAACCGCGGATGGTCAGGCGTGCTGAAGCGATCGGCCATCTCGCGGGCCAGTTCCGCCGCCCGCTGGTTGATCTCGAAGGCCCGGTCCTGGATGTCGTACTCCGACAGCACCAGGGAGGTGGCACCGAAGGTGTCGGTCTCGATCACATCACAGCCGACCTCGAGGAACTGACGGTGGACCGCCTGCACCACGTCGGGCCGGGTGAGCACCAGATTCTCGTTGCAGCCCTCCAGGGCGGGGCCGCCGAAGTCCTCGGCGGTCAGGTCCATCTGCTGGAGCGAGGTGCCGGTGGCGCCATCGAAGACCAGCACAGGTCGCTCGGGGGCGTGCAGCCGCTCAAGAAAGCCGGTCATCCGTCGAGCCTCACACGGGTCACCCAGTGGGAGAAGTTAGGGTCACGACCCTCGGTGATGCGAGTGATGGCCATCCGCAGGGATTCCATCACCGGCCGTGCTGCCGGCAGGTCGGTGGTCTCGACGCGCCTGACGGGCGTGATCTTGGCGGCGGTGCCCGTGAGGAAGACCTCGTCGGCCACGAACAGCTCGGTCTTGTCGACAGGACGCTCCACCACGGTGAAGCCCATCGAACGGGCCAGTTCGATGACGCTCGCCCGGGTGATCCCCTCGAGGATGTCCTGGTCGACGCCGGGGGTGTAGAGGACGCCGTCACGGACGATGAACAGGTTCATGCCGCTGGCCTCGCTGATCTTGCCCTGGCTGTTGAGCATCAGGGCCTCGTCGAAGCCGCTGCGGACCGCTTCGGTCTTGGCCAGCGAACTGGTGATGTAGGCACCGCTCACCTTGCCCCGCAGGGGCAGGGAGCGGTCTTCCTGGCGGGTCCAGCTGCTGATGCGGCAGCTCACCCCCTCGGGGGAGAGGTAGTCGCCCAGTTCGATGCCGTACACCAGAAAATCGGTCTGGATGTTGTGCAGCCGCGGGGCGATGCCGAGGTCGGAGGTGTAGACGAACGGCCGCAGATAGCTGGGGCTGGTGGGCCGGTTGGCCTGCAGCATCGCGGTCACCGCCGCCATCACCGTCTCCTCGCTGAGCTCGATCAGCAGCAACCGGGCGCTCTGGCTCAGCCGTCGGGCATGGCGATCGGCGCGGAACAGCAGCAGTTCGCCCGGATCGTCGGGGTTCGGCAGCACGCGCATGCCGCCGAAGGCCCCAGTGCCGTAGTGCAGCGCATGGGTGGCCACCGACAGGGTGGCCTCGGCGAAGGGGACGCAGCGCCCACCGAACCAGGCGTAAGGAAGGAAGGTGGTCATGGGGGGACTGTGGAGCCCGGGCTGGGCCCGATCTTCTCATTCCCACGGTTCATTACCGCGGTGTTCTGCGGGAACATGGAGCCATGCATCGACTCGTCACCCTGCCCGGGACTCCAGCGGACGGGGCTGGCGACCTGATCGAGCAGCCGCCCGCTCCGCTGTTGCTGCTCAGCAGTGCCGAGACCGACCTGGGCCTGCTGGCCGAGCGGCTCCGCCAGCCGCGGTGGCAATCCCTGGAGATGCGGGCCCTCAACCTGGCGGCCCTGCAGCACCCGGCGGTCATCGACCACTACCTGCGCAGCACCGTGGCGGCCGCCCGCCTGGTGCTGGTGCGCCTGCTCGGCGGGCGCGGGCACTGGAGCTATGGCCTCGAACGCCTGCGGGACTGGGCCGCGGCCCGCCCGGGCCGCCAGCTGCTGGTGCTCTCCGGGACCGCCGAAGGGGAGGAGGACCTGATCAGCCTCGGCACGGTGATCCCCGACCTCGCCCGGGCCCTGGGCCAGGCCCTGCGGGAGGGAGGGCCCGACAACATGGACCGGGTGCTGCACTGCTGCCAGGGGCTGCTCGATGGGGCCCCCGTCAGCCCCCCGACCGTCGATCCCCTGCCGGATCCGTTGCCCTGGGACTGGCGGCAGGAGGAGGGGCCCCGGGTGGGTCTGCTGGCCTACCGGGCCCTCTGGAGTGCCGGCGACACGGCGCTGCTCACCGAGGCGGCCAGCGCCCTGCGCAGCCGTGGCCTGGTTCCGCGGGTGCTGCTGGTGAGCGGCCTGCGGGATGGGGCGGTGCAGGAGGGGGTGCGGCGGTTGCTGCAGCGCGAGGGGGTGGGCCTGGTGCTGTGCGCCACGGGCTTCGCCTCGGTGCGGGCCGATGAGGCGGCGGCCGGCGCCCCCCTCTGGCGGGCCCTGGGGGTGCCGGTGCTGCAGCTGCTGAGCAGTGGCAGCGATCGCGAGCGGTGGCTCCAGAGTTCCGTGGGCCTGGGGCCCCTCGACCTGAGCCTGCAGGTGGCCCTGCCCGAGCTCGATGGCCGCATCACCACCCGCATCGTCGCCTTCAGGGAGCTGGCCTGTGCCGACGAGCGGCTCGGCTGTGCCCTCACCCGCCACCGGGCCGACCCCGAGGCCCTCGCCTGGGTGGCCGAGCTGGCGGCACGCTGGCTGCGATTGAAGGCAACAGGGCCGGCCCAGCGGCGGGTTGCGCTGGTGCTGGCCAACTACCCCACCCGCAACGCCCGCCTGGCCAACGGCGTCGGGCTCGACACCCCCGCCTCGGTGGCCCTCACCCTGTCCATGCTGCAGGGCAGCGGCCACGACCTCGGCGGGCCTGACCAGCCCCTGCCGATGGATGGCGACGCCCTGGTGCGGGCCCTGCTGGACGGACGCACGCCGGATCCTGAATCGGACCACCTGGCCCCCCTGGCCCGGCTCCCCCTGGCGTCGTACCGGGCCTGGTACGACAGCCTGCCCGCCGCCGCCCGGGCTGAGCTCGAACGCCACTGGGGGCTGCCGGAGCAGGACCCCGGCCTGAATGCCGAAGGCTTCGCCATCGCCGGCCGGCGCTGGGGCTCGGTGGTGGTGCTGCTTCAGCCGGCCCGGGGGTACGACCGCGACCCGGCCCTCAGCTACCACAGCCCCGACCTGCCGCCGACCCACGCCTATCTGGCCCACTACCTGTGGTTGCGGCAGACCTTCGACGCCCACGTGCTGGTGCACTTCGGCAAGCACGGCAACCTCGAATGGCTGCCGGGCAAGGGCCTGGGGCTGTCGTCGGGGTGCTTTCCGGCCCTGGCCCTCGGCCCGTTGCCCCATCTCTACCCGTTCATCGTCAACGATCCAGGGGAGGGGAGCCAGGCGAAGCGCCGCAGCCAGGCGGTGATCCTCGATCACCTCACGCCCCCCCTCGGTCGCGCTGGCCTGCACGGGGCCCTCGCCGGCCTCGAGGCGCTGCTCGAGCAGCTCTGGCAGGCGCGGGAGCTGGGGAGCCGCGAGCAGCCCCTCCTGCAGCGCCAGCTGGAGGAGGCCCTGACGCAGCTGCAGCTGCCGGTCGCCGGCCAGGGCACCTTGGAGGACCGCCTGGGGGGCCTGGACGGCTACCTCTGCGAACTCAAGGAGGCCCAGATCCGCACCGGGCTGCACATCTACGGCCAGGATCCCCCGGCCGACGCCCAGCTGGAGCTGCTGCTGGCCCTGGCCCGCGCTCCGGGCCCCGGTCGCCTCGGGCTCACCCGCCGTCTGGCGGCGGTGCTCGACCTGGCCCTGGATCCCTGGGCTGGTGAGGAATCGGACCCCCTGTCGGAGGCCGATCGTCTGCGGCTGCAGGCCCTGGGGCTGCCGGGGGCCCGCTGCCTGGGCCATGGGGTGGCCCTGCTGGAGGAGCGGGCGATGGCGCTGCTGCGGCAACGGCTGGCCGGCCAGCCTGGGCCCGTGGAGGGGGTGCCGGCAGGCGGAGCGGCCGGCGTGGCCCTGGAGGACGAACTGACTCTGGTGCTGCAGGATCTCTGGCCGCGGCTGCAGGCCTGCGCTGCGGCGGAACGGCAGGCCCTGGCGACGGCCCTCGCCGGCGGCCGGGTGGAAGCCGGGCCCTCAGGGGCCCCCACCCGTGGCCGGCCCGATGTGCTGCCGACCGGACGCAATTTCTACAGCGTGGACCTGCGGGGACTGCCCACCGAGGCAGCCTGGGACCTGGGGCGCCGCAGTGCCGCCATCCTGCTGGAGGAACACCGGCAACAGGAAGGGTGCGATCTGACCCACCTGGCCCTGTCGATCTGGGGCACCAGCACCATGCGCAACGGCGGTGACGACGTGGCCCAGGCCCTGGCCCTGCTCGGGGTGCAACCGGTCTGGGATGGCCCCACCCGTCGGATGGTGGATCTGACCCTGATCCCGACGGCGGTGCTGGGCCGGCCGCGGGTGTCGGTGACGGTGCGCATCTCGGGCTTCTTCCGCGATGCCTTTCCGCAGCTGATCGACTGGCTGGTGATCGCCGACCGGCTGGTGGGCGATGAGGCCAGCTGCCTGGTCTACGGCTCGGCGCCGGGGGCCTATGGGGCGGGGCTGCAGGGGCTGATCGACAGCGGTGCCTGGCGGAACGCCGACGACCTGGCGGAGGCCTTCCTGCAGTGGGGCCAGTGGCGCCATGGGTCCGCCGATCAGGTGACGGCCGATCGCGAAGGGCTGGAGCAGCGCCTGAGGGGGGTGCAGATGGTGCTCCACAACCAGGACAACCGCGAACACGACCTGTTCGATTCCGACGACTACTACCAGTTCCAGGGGGGTCTGGCGGCGGCGGTGCGGCGAGTGCAGGGCCGCAGCCCCGCACTCTGGTTCGGCGATCATTCGCGACCGGAGCGGCCCCGGCCCCGGCCGCTGACGCGAGAATTCGACCGGGTGATCCGCAGCCGGCTGCTCAACCCCCGCTGGATCGAGGGGATGCAGCGCCACGGCTACAAGGGCGGCTTCGAGCTGGCGGCCAGCCTCGACTACGTGTTCGCCTACGACGCCTGCACCGATGCGGTGCCCGACTGGGCCTACGGGGCGATCTGCGAGGCCTGGCTGGAGCAGCCGGCGGTGCGGACCTTTCTGGAACGCAGCAACCCCTGGGCCCTGCGGGACATGGCCGAACGGCTACTGGAGGCCCACCATCGAGGGCTGTGGGAGGGGGCCTCGCCGGAACGGCTCGACGGCTTGCGGCAGCTGCTGCTCGAGGCCGAGGCGATCGTCGAGACCGCCGGGGCCTGGGCCGTCAGCCCAGGTCCTTGAGCATGTCGCGGAAGGGGTCGATGGAGCCGGGCTTGGCGGCCGGCCGGGGGGCACCGCTGGCGGCGGTGTCGCTGCTGGTGGAGCGTTTCGCGGGCCCGCCGGGCTGGTTGGTGGGGGCCACCGCCGCCCCCTTGAGGCGATCGGCCAGCTCCTGCTGGGTCATGGTCTGGGCAAAGGTCTTCTTGACCGGCTTGGGCACGCCGCCGCCGATGGGCGCCACGGTGCCCTCGTCGGAGGGGGCGTCGGGCAGACCGTCGGAGACCTTCTCGAGCCGGGCCTCCATCGAGGCGACCTCCTCGATGCGCTCCTTGGTGCCGGGGCTGTCGGCGGTGCCGGGGAAGGTGTGGCGGATGGTGTTGGACCGCCGCATGAAATTCACATCGCCGAGGGTGCTCGACTTGTCGGCGTCGAGAAAGAAGGCCTTGGAGGCGCTGTCGGCAGCTGCCTCGGCAGGTTTGCGGCGGAAGCGGTCGAAGAGTCCCATGGCGACCCGGGAAGGTTGTGGGAAAACCTAGCGACCCTTCAGGCTCAACCCATGGCTGTCGGTGCCGCAACTCTGCAAAAGGTCAAGATCGCGGCACAGGCGGCTGATCGACTCGCAGACGTGGGGGCTGGGCCGCCAGTGGTCCTGCATCTCGTAGTCGTACCAGACCTCGGCCCCGTCGAAGCCCAGGGCGGCGGCGGCTTCGAGCAGGGGTCGGAAGCCGAGGCGGTAGCGGGCGGGATGGGCCAGCAGGGCCAGGCCACCGGCCGCCTGGATCGCCTCGACCACGGCGCTGGCCTGCAGGGCTGGGCCGCTGACCGTGTCGCCCTGCAGGTAGGGCTCGATGGCCTGGTGACGGGGGTCGACACCGAGGGCGAGCACATGCACCAGACAGGTTTCGAGCAGACAGCTGATCTCGGTGCCGGTCCAGAGGGTCGGCACCGGCGCGCCTCGGTCGGCATGGACCGCGAGGCGGGCCTGCACGAGCGGAAAGGCCTCGAGGCTGTGGTGGTCGGTGACGGCGAAATGCTCAAGACCGATGGCGACGGCCTGGTCGGCGATCGCCTCGGGTTCGAGGCTGCCGTCGCTGCAGAGGCTGTGGCAGTGAAAGTTGAGGCGGCCGGGGCAGCTGGCGGCCTCGACCCCCTGCAGCACGGCCACCAGCGGATGGTCGATGGCGGGGCGCTGGTCAGACACCCTGGGCCACCTCCCGTTCGCGCCGCAGCCGGCGCCAGCGGGCATAGAACTGGATCGAGGCGGCCATGAACACCACCAGGCCCACCGTCAGCCAGGTGGCGGCACCGGTGGGGAAGCTGCCCTTGAAGACCACCAGCAGCACCACGATCACCAGCAGCAGGGTGGGCAGCTCGTTGAGGGCCCGCAGCTGACGGCCGCTCCAGCGGCAGGTGCCGGCCTGCAGCTGGCCCATCAGCCGCAGGCAGAGCAGGTGGTAGGCGAGCAGGGCCCCCACGAACCCGAGCTTGGCGTGCATCCAGCCCTGCTGCAGCCAGGCGGGATTGCCCAGCAGCAGACCGGCGGCGCAGACCAGGGTGAGCACCATGCCGGGGGTGGTGATGATGTTGGCCAACCGCCGTTCCATCAGGCCGTACTGGTCGCGGAAGGCCTGGCGGCTGGCTTCGGGCTGCTCATCCACTTCGACGTGGTAGATGAACAGCCGCACGAGATAGAAGAGCCCGGCGAACCAGACCACCACACCGACGATGTGGAAGGTCTTGAACCACAGGTAGCTCTCAGGCGGAAGGCTCGGCAGGGCCACGGGCATCCGGTGCAGGTCCCCATTCAAGCGCCGCGCAGGCCTCCCGCACCCCGCTGCGGTCAGCCTCTGACAGTCGCTCAAGCTGGCGCACCATCAGCGCCATGCGCGGATGGTTGCGGAACCGTTCGGCATGGCGATCGAGGAAGCCCCAGTAGAGGCTGGTGTAGGGGCAGGCGCGGGGCCCTGTGCGCTGCTTCGGGTCGTAGCGGCAGCCGCTGCAGTAGGTCGACATTTTCTTGAGATAGGCGCCGCTGGCGGCATAGGGCTTGCTCGCCAGCCGGCCGCCATCGGCCCAGAGCCCCATGCCGAGCACGTTGGTCTGCATCACCCAGTCATGGGCATCGACGTAATGGGCGCGGAACCAGGCGGTGGTGGCCTGGGGATTCCAGCCGGCGATCAGCGCCAGGTTGCTGAGCACCATCAGCCGCTGGATGTGGTGGTTGTAGCCGCTGGCGGCCAGTTCCCCCAGAACGGTGTCGACGCAGGCCATGCCGCTGCCGCCGAGGGACCAGAGAAAGGCCGGCAGGGGCTGCTGGGCCTCGAGGGCATTGCGGCCGGGGTAATCGGGCCCGAAATGGTGGTACAGCCCGTGGGTGAACTCGCGCCAGCCGAGGATCTGGCGGATGCAGCCTTCGAGGCTGGCCAGGGGCACGGCGCGCTCGCTGGCGGTCGCCTCGAGGCGACGCAAGACCTCATCGGGCCGCAGCAGCCCCAGGTTCAGGTACGGGCTGAGGCGGGCATGCCAGAGGTCGGGCTGGCCGGTGACCATCACGTCCTGCCAGGGGCCGAAATCGTCGAGACGGTCGTGCAGAAATTGGTCGAGGGCTGCTAGGGCCTGGGTGCGCGTGATGGCCCAGCCGAAGGGCTGGGCCTGGCCGGGCAGGGGGGTGGTGGCGGCGAGGCGTTCGACCTTGGCGATCACCGCGGTGGTGATGGCATCGGGGCTGAACAGCAAGGGCTGGGGTGGCTGCAGACCCTTGGCCGGCGGGCGCCGGTTCTCGCTGTCAAAGTTCCAGCGGCCGCCGAGGGGTTCGCCGTTGTGCAGCAGCACGTCGAAGCGGCGGCGCCCCTCGCGATAGAAGAACTCCATCCGCAGCTGGCGGCGACCCTGCGCCCAGCCTTCGAAGTCATCGCGGGACCAGAGAAAGTGGTTGTCGGGCAGCCAGACGAGGCGGCAGGGCAGGTCGAGGGCTTCGACGGCGCGGCGGGCCGGCCGGTCGGCGGGCTCCATCAGCCGCAGTTCGTCGAGGCCGTGCCGTTGCACCCAGGCCGGCACCGCCTCGGCGGCACTGGCGGCCTCGATCAGCTCGACCTGATGGCCGGCGGCCTTGAGTTCGGCGGCGAAATGGCGCTGGGCACTCCAGAACAGAACGAGCTTCTGCCGGTGGGGCCGCTCGCGCAGGCTGGCGTCACTTTCGAGCAGCAGCACCGGCCCGCGGCCGGGGGGCAGGGAGGCGAGGGCCGCCTGGCCCTGATGCAGCTGGTCGGGCAGCACCCAGACGCCGGTGGCCACGACGGGTGGGCAACATGGTTGAGATTCTGCCTCGCCCCATGGCTGACGCTTTCGATCTGCTGGTCATCGGCGCGGGTTCAGGCGGGCTGGCAGCCGCCAAGCGGGCGGCGCGCCATGGGGCGACGGTGGCGATCATCGAAGGCGACCGGGTGGGCGGCACCTGCGTGATCAGGGGCTGTGTGCCCAAGAAACTGCTGGTCTATGGCGCCGAATACCGCGAACTGCTCGCTGAAGCCGGCAGCTTCGGCTGGTCGGTGCCAGGCCACCACTGCGATGCCTCGCGGCTGCTGGCGAATGTGCGCCACGAGGTCGACCGGCTGAATGCGTTGCACATCGGCCTGCTCGAAAAGGCCGGGGTGACGCTCATCAACGGCTGGGGCCGCTTTGAAGACGCCCACACGGTGGTGGTGGGTGAACGGCGGCTGCAGGCGCGCCACATCCTGATTGCGGTGGGCGGGCGACCCCAGCGATTGCCGATCCCGGGGGGTGAGCTGGGCTGGGTGAGCGATGACCTGTTCCTGCAGGACCAGCTGCCGGCGTCGGTGCTGATCGTGGGGGCGGGCTACATCGCCTGTGAATTCGCCGGGATTCTGGCGGGGCTTGGGGTGGCGGTGACGCAGGTGTACCGGGGCGAGCGATTGCTGCGGGGGTTTGACGGCGAACTGGTGGCGGTGGTGCACGAGGGCCTCGAGGGCCAGGGGGTGACCCTGCGGCCGGGATTGACCCCAGAGGCGATCAGCGTGGGCCCCGAAGGGTTCACGTTGCTGGCCGGCGGCGAACGGTTGACGGCCGAAGCGTTGCTGCAGGCCACGGGCCGGGTGCCACGGCTGGAGGGGCTGGGGCTCGAGGCTGCGGGCGTGAACCACGACGGGCGCCGCATCCCGGTCGATGCCCACCAGACCACCAATGTGGCCCACATCCATGCGGTGGGTGATGTGACCGACCGGGTGAATCTGACGCCGGTGGCGGTCGATGAGGGGCGGGCGCTGGCCGATGCGCTGTTTGCCGGCGGCACGCGCACGGTGAACCACGACCTGGTGGCCTCGGCGGTGTTCACCCAACCCGAACTGGCCACCGTGGGGCTCAGCGAAGAGCAGGCGGTGGAGCGCCACGGCGCCGAGGCGATTCAGGTGTTCCGCGCGCGGTTCCGCAGCCTGCGCCAGGCCTTGCCGGCGAGCGGACCGCGCTGCCTGCTGAAGCTGGTGGTGGAACGGGCCAGCGGCAAGGTGCTGGGGGTGCACATGGTGAGCAGCCATGCCGCCGAGATCATCCAGATGGCCGCCATCGCCGTGGGCATGGGAGCAACCAAGGCCGACTTCGACCGCACCATGGCGTTGCATCCCAGCATTGCCGAAGAGTTTGTGACGATGGTCTGAGGTGGCTTCGCTGCCATCAGACCCTGCGTTCACTGCAAGCGAGCCGCAGCAAATGTGGCATTGAAGCGACGGCACCAGATCGCGGCCGATGGGTAGTCAGCCAGCCTGATCGTGGCGGGAAGGGCATACCGCTGGGCCCCCTGAAATGCCTTCAGCTCGGCAACGACCACAAAGCTGCCTTCAGCGAGGGGATAGGACGGTGGACGGCTGGAGGCCAGCACATCAGCAGCGCGATGGAGAATGACCACCAGATCAGGCCCTGAATCTGAGGTCTTGAAATCTGCCCCCAGCTGCACGAACACCTGCTGGTTCTCTCTGACGATCAGCACCATGCCCTTGGTGGGGTGTTCACCTGAGACGAAACGACCGGTTTTTACGATGGTCTGTGGGTTCGCCGGGAGGGCTGCCTCGCGACTTACCACTGGTGCTGCGGGAGAAGCCTGGGCGGGAGCCATGAGGGAGCAGGCCACACTCAACCCTAGGCAAGTGGTGGTGGCGAGCAGCTGGCACGAATGTCGCAAGCCTGAAAACGTTGTTGTCATGGTGTGGGCAGAGCTGGCGACACTGGGTATGCCTTGCGGTGTGCATTTTAGTGGACAGCTTCGGTTGTGGGCCTTGGGCGGCAGACAACGCTCCCGATCAGAAGCGGGCAGACATGCCTGGGCTTGACAAGAATTCAGCGGGGCTTTTGGCGCCTGATTGAGCCGACGATCAGCACAACGAACCCAGGCAGAATCCCGCAGAGCGCAGGCATGGCCATGCTCATTGCGGCCCAAAACATTGACCAGAATAGGCCGGGAGCCACACCATGCCGACCGACCAGATACTTGCCGCGCGACAAAGCGCCACATAGCGATGGGCGGCGAAAGAATCAGCAATCCGTCAATGATGAACAGGGCGATAACAGTGCTACAATGTCCAAATCTCCTGACGAGTCTTTCGTAGGTACAAGCAGATCAATACGCTTTTATCACTCGCCAGTCGTGATGCCAAAGCTGCCCCTGAGTGGCAGGCACTGGGTGTGGAGCAAAAGCAAGGTGCTCGTGGTGGCACGTCCGCTCGCGGAGCTTGTTATCCGTTCCTCTACGCCGAGACGCTTCTCTGGAGTGCTTCGTGAGCTAGCGAATTGAGACTCTTTCCCTGTGCCTCAGCAGTCATCGCCAACTTCTCATGCAGTTCAGGCGGAATCCGAAGATTGAACTTTCCTGAATAGATTCTGCGGGGTTCAATTCTTTTCTCCTTGCAAACCTCAAGAAAGATCTCCAATGATTTCTTGAATTCTCGTCGAAGCTCCTCAGGGCTGGACCCATAAAAATCTGCCCCTCCAGAAAGTCCTAGAATTTCTCCACGAAACTGATCCGTCTCCTCGTCGTAATCAATTCTGGCGTGGTAGCCATCCACAGTCATGAGATTCATGGTGTCACTCCGTGATCTTCAAACCATTTGCGGATCGAAGCAACAGCACCCTTGTCTATATCAGGCGATGAGTGGGGCCTGTGGAAGACCCTGACTTCGCCAAACAGAACAACGGCGACCGGCTACCAGCCCTTTCACTGGCCTCACCGCCAAGCTCTTGGAAGAGGGCTTCAATGTCCCTCCACGGCAGGCTGCCGCTCACTGGTCGGGAGAAGATCAGCTCAAGGGTGCGCTGGTGCTTCCGCTTCATGCAACCATGGTACTGCTACCCGGTACCAGTCGCAGCTTCCGTCAGCGGCTTGCCGGATGTTGATAACGCTGGCCATCACCTGCCCGCGGGCAGCTGCAGGAGAATTTCCTCAGAGGGCACAGTGCCTATGAGGCGGCGGGTCAGGTGCATGGCTGTGTTGGCAAGGCTTAGATTAGCTCCATCAAAAGCTGTAGGGTGAACGATATGCTTTCTTTTGTAGCGGATCGTGGACAGGTGTTTCTTCTAGAGACTCATGGAATTCCGGAGCCATTTTGGTTTACAACTGTAGATACCTGGGAAAATATTGCATTTAGGGGGAGTATTCCATGGAGATACCGCGACCATTCCAAGGACGATTAGGACAAGCAATAATGTACCCCAAGCCCGACTGAGGACCTTGCCTCTCCGAAGAGTACTTGCTTTGCGTAGTCCTTGAAAAATGTATAGGCCATAAACAAGTAACATCAGGAACCCTGCTGTTCTAACCAGCAACGGGCCATCTACGCTCCTCTGCATTTCAAGAAGTGCGAGGCCTCCCCAGAAAAGTGTTCCCCAGAAGATAGTAAACAATAGACCAAGGACAGCATACTTATGCGAATGCGACACCCAATCTAAAGACGGGAAAAGACTGGGATGGTATTTGTCTGAAGAAGGTCTACTCCCTGCCAAGCGCGTATCATGCCACCATTCTACGGTCTCATGGATTAGACGCTCCGCTTGCGACAATGCAAGTGTAATAAAGAGACTTACAAGGAATCCGATCAACGCAACGGGCATTATCGAAAAAACGTCCTCAGCTCGCCCCTCCTTGAGGAGGCTAACTAAGTTGGAGCCCGTGAGAGTAACTAGTGCAGCCTGTAAGGCCAGAAGCCACGTGATGCGGTGATTAATAAGTTGATTCTCGTGTTCGATTAAGGCGCGTACCCGTTTCCAGTCAACAATCTCGTCGTCGTGATATTCGTCCCATCGATCATGATGTTGAATGTTCCGAGGGTACATCGTGGGATCTGGAGGGCTTGAATGGTTCATCCTAATTCTCTCCTGTTCATACGAATCAGCTTCGTGGCCACTAATTATTAATGCTGGTGAGACGAATGGCTGCGCTCTTGCCAACTCTTTATTGGATGGTTCCGAGAACCAGCGCTTGCCGCCCTGCACCTTCAGTGAACCATCCTCAGTGCATTGTCCGTACGCGAGGTGAATCCAGCGCTGCCATGGCCTGCAGGGCTACCTTCCCTCACTCATAGCTCTGGTTCAAGGGTCCGAGAACCACCTGTTCGAATCGCTGCATCACGTCTGCGGGGCTGCGCCCCCCGAGAGGTCCACAGTTGCCCATGGGTGTAGCTCCTGGATGGTGCGATTGTCCTGGCCCCGTTCCTACAGGTGGATCGCAAAGGAGTAGCGGAAGGTGTGGCAACTGGCGGCCTTGCCAGGGAACCTTTGGAAAATAACCGGCGCGGCCCCGGCTGAAGTTGGGCTTTCCAGTACTTCCTTGATACGACCCGCGTCACCCCGACACTCCTTTACCCCCGCGGCCCCCTACAACCCCCAGCTGACCCGGCCCGGCCAGATCCCCAGCCGCTGGCTAGGACTGGATGATCAGTCGTTTGACAGCCAGCAGCCATGGCCCCAGTGCGGATCCTGATCGTCGGTGGCGGTGCCGCCGGTCTCACGGTCGCCAGTCAGTTGCATCGGGCCAGGCCGCAGCTGGCAATCACGCTGCTCGAGCCCAGCACCGACCACTACTACCAGCCGGGCTGGACCCTGGTGGGCGCCGGGGTGTTCAGCCTTGAGCAGACCCGCCGCGATGAGGCCGGGCTGATCCCCCCAGGGGTCGAATGGATCTGTGACGCTGCCGCCGCCTTTGATCCCGTCGGCCAGACGGTCACCACCAGCGGCGGCCAGCAGCTCGGCTACGACGCGCTCGTGGTCGCCACCGGCATGCGCCTCTGCTGGGAGGCCATCCGTGGCCTGCCCGAAGCCCTCGGCCGCCAAGGCATCTGCAGCAACTATTCGCGCGACCACGCCGCCTACACCTGGCAGGCGCTGCAGGCCTTTGACGGCGGCACGGCCCTGTTCACCTGCCCGCCGATGCCGATCAAGTGCCCCGGGGCACCGCAGAAGATCGCCTACCTCGCCGACGACGTGATCAAAGGCAAGCCCGGCCTGGCGGCCCGCTCCACCGTCGTGTATGCCACTGCCACCCCCGGCATCTTCGGCGTACCCACCTATGCCGCCCCCCTCAGGCAGGTGGCGGCCCGCCGCGGCATCGATGTGCGCTGCAGCCACACCCTCACCGAGGTGCGCGCCGACCAGCGCGAAGCCGTGTTTCAGGTCAAGGACGGCGACAGCAGCCGCGAGGAGGTGATTCCCTTCGCGCTGTTGCATGCCGTGCCGCCGATGGCTGCCCCCGAGGTGGTGGCCACCAGCCCCCTGGCGGGCCCCGGCGGCTTCGTTGAGGTTGACAAGTTCAGCCTGCAACACATCCGTTACCCGAACGTCTTCTCGCTCGGCGACGTGAGTGGCTTGCCCAACTCGAAGACCGCCGCCGCCGTGCGGGCCCAGGCCCCGGTGCTGGTGGCCAATCTGCTCGCCCACCTGGATGGGGGCAGCGGCAGCGATCAGTACGACGGCTACGCCTGCTGCCCGCTGATCACCGGCTACGGCAAGGTGATCATGGCCGAATTCAACTACGACCAGCAGCCGGTGCCGTCGTTTCCGCTGGACCCGACGGTGGAACGCTGGTCGATGTGGGTGATGAAGAAAGACGTGCTGCCCTGGATCTACTGGAACCGGATGCTCAAGGGGGCCCAGCACGAGCGGCGCTTCATCCCCGGTGGCGGCCAGGTGCGTCAGGTCTCGGGGTGAAAGTAGGCATGGATCTGGCCCGCCAGGGCCGGCCCCACCCCGGGGCAGCCGGCAATCTGCTCGGCCGTCGCCAGCTGGATGGCGTCAACGGAACGGAAATGGGCCAGCAGATCCCGCACCCGCTTCGGGCCCAGGCCGGGGATGTCGCTGAGCCGTGAGCGGGTCATGCGTTCCCCCCGCTGCTGGCGATGGAAGCTGACGGCGAAGCGGTGGGCCTCGTCCCGCAGGCGGCGCAGCAGCTGCACCCCGAGCTGATCGGCGTCGCTGTCCACGGGCGCCGATTCCCCCGGCAGGAACACCTCCTCCCGCTGCTTGGCGAGGGAGCAGACACGCAGGTCTGCCGCCAGGTCCAGCTCCCGCAGCGCCTCCATCACCGCCGACAGCTGGCCCTTGCCCCCATCGATCATCACCAGATCGGGCCAGTCGCCGAAGCCATCGGTGTGCAGGCTGCTGCCCCCCCGCCGCCGCAGGTCGGCCAGGTCGGCCCCGGCGGCCTTGGCCTCGCTCCAACGGCGGAACCGCCGCCGCATGATCTCGGCCATCGCCATGAAGTCGTCGCTGTGGCCCGCGCCGATGCTGCTGCTGCGCAGCTTGTAGCGGCGGTAGTGCTGCTTGGCCGGCAGCCCCTCCACGAACACCACCTGCGACGCCACGGCATCGCTGCCCTGGATGTGGCTGATGTCGTACCCCTCGATGCGCCGCGGCGGCTGGTCAAGGTCGAGCAGCTGGGCGAGGTCTTCGACGGCGAGCTGTTGCTGCTCGGCTCCACGCTGGGCCCGGGCCAGCTCGAAGCCGGCGTTGCGCACCACGAGCTCGATCAGCTCGGCCTTCTGCTGCCGCTGGGGGGTGAGCAGCACCACCCGCCGGCCACGGCGCTGGCGCAGCCAGCCCTCGAGCAGCTCCTGCTCGGGCAGCGGATGCTGCAGCAGCACCTCGGGCGGAATCTCGACCGGATCGACCTGGCTGTAGTGCTCCTCGAGCACCCGCTGCAGGATCGTGCCCGCATCGGCGGCCGTGGCATCGGCGGTGTAACCCAGCCGCCCCACCAGCTTGCCGGCCCGCACCTGAAACAGCTGCACCGCCGCCACCCGCTCATCGGCCGCCAGGGCGATCACATCCCGGGCCACCGCCGCATCGGGCAGCGACATCTTCTGGTCAGCCGTGAGCAGCTCAAGCCCCTGCAGCTGGTCGCGCACCTTCGCCGCCGCTTCAAAATCGAGCCGTTCGGCGCAACACAGCATCTGTTCATTCAGCAGCTCCAGCAGCTCGTCGTTGCGGCCCTGAAAGATCATCGCCACCCGCTGCAGGGTGGCGTGGTAATCATCGGGGCTGATGCGCCGCTGGCAGACCCCGGGGCAGCGGCCGATGTCGTAGTTGAGGCAGGTGCGGTCGCGATGGACCGGCTGGGGACGCTGGCGCAGGGGGAAGACCCGCTTGACGATCGAGAGGGTGCGGCGCAGCAGGCCCACATCGACGTAGGGGCCGTAGAAGCGGTCGCGGCTGCTGCGCAGACGCCGGCGACGGGTGATGAAGATGCGCGGGTAGTCTTCGCTCCAGGTGATGCAGAGGTACGGGTACTTCTTGTCGTCTTTCAGCAGCACGTTGAAGTGCGGCTGATGGGTCTTGATCAGGTTCGATTCGAGCGCCAGTGCCTCGCTCTCGCTGTCGGTGACGATGAACTCGATCTCGACCACCTGGCGCACCATCAGGGCGATGCGCGGGCTGAGGGCCTGACCGTCGCGGAAATAACTGCGGACACGGCTGCGCAGGGCCTTGGATTTACCGACGTACAGCAGCCGATCCTCGCCGTCACGCATCAGATAACAGCCCGGCTCCGCCGGCAGGCTGCGCAACAGGGCCTCCAGGCGGGGAGGGTCCTGGAGCAGGGGCTGACGCTGGTCGACGGGACCGATGGCCGGGTGAAGACAGGCGATGCGAGTCTAGGAAGGCTGCCTTCTCCCCATGCGGCCCCTGCGCGCCCTGTACCCGGGCAGCTTCGACCCCGTCACCCTCGGGCATCTCGATCTGATCGAGCGGGCCAGCGGTCTCTTCGACGAGGTGCTGGTGGCGGTGCTGCGCAACCCCAACAAGCAGCCCCTGTTCAGCCTCGACCAGCGGCTGCAGCAGCTGCGGCAGGCCACGGGCCATCTGCCGTCGGTGGAGATCACCAGCTTCGAGGGGCTGACCGTTCACTTCGCCCTGCAGCAGCAGGCGCGGGTGATCCTGCGGGGGTTGCGGGCCCTGAGCGATTTCGAATTCGAGCTGCAGCTCGCCCACACCAATTCAACCCTGTCGGAACAGGTCGACACCCTGTTCCTGGCCACGGCGGTGCGCCACAGCTTCCTCAGCAGCAGCGTCGTCAAGGAAGTGGCCCGCTTCGGCGGAAACGTCGACCACATGGTGCCGCCGGTGGTGGCACGGGACCTCGACAGGTTCTTTAATCGGCAGGCGTGAATTCCCCTACCCATGGACCAGGCCCGTCTGGAGGTGCTTGACCAGCTCGATCAGCTCGAGGAGGTTGTTCTCGAGGGCACCCGGGTTCCCTTCTCGGGCGGGCGGCTGGTGAACGAGGCCGATGCCATCGAGATCCTCGACGCCGTGCGCCAGACCCTGCCCGGCGAGGTGGAGCGGGCGGTGGAGCTGCTGCGCCAGAAGGAGGCGTTCCTGATCCAGTCGCGGCAGCAGGCCGAGGAGATCGTCGGCCAGGCCCGTCGCGAGCGGGAGCAGCTGATCCATGGGGCGGGGATCCGGCAGGAGGCCGAACGGCAGGCGGCGGAACTGCGGGAGCAGGCCCGCCAGCAGGGGGAACAGCTGCTGATGCAGGCCCGCAAACAGGCGGCCCAGGCCGAACAGGAGCACCAGACCCGGGTGGCGCAGATGGAGCAGCAGTTCGCCGGCCGCCGCCAGCAGCTCGAGCAGGAGGCCGCCAGCCGCCGCCAGCAGCTCGAGCAGGAGGCCCAGCAGCTGAAGCGGTCCCACGCCGAGGCCCACGAGCGCGATCGCCAGCAGGCCCTGCAGGAGCTGGGCCAGATCCGCAACGAGGCGGCCCGCCTGCAGCAGGACAGCCAGGCCGAGGCCGAACGCCTGCGCCAGGAGGCCCTGGCCTTCCGCCAGTCGACCCAGCAACAGGCCGAGACGCTCCTGCTGCGCAGCCGTCAGGAAGCGGCGGCGGTGCAGCAGGGCGCCAACCGCTATGCGGAGCAGGTCTTCGGCGAGCTTGACCAGCGGCTCCAGGAGATGACCAAACAGGTCATGGCCGGCCGGCGAGAACTGGTACGGCTGCAGAGCGGCGATGTGGAGACGACACCCGTTGCCGCCAGCAACGACGGCAACACAGCCGTGCCCATCAGCCGGGCCCGCCGGGCCGCCGGCCGCCTCAGGTCGGCGGTTGGCAGGAGCTGAGGCGCTGGGAGGCGAGCAGCACCTGGCGGAACACCGTCACGGGGCTGCTCGACCCATTCGAGATCATGCTCACGTAGAGGGGGCCGTCGGCGGTGAGCAGGCGGCCCGACAGGCTCTTTACCCCGCTGACCGTGCCGGTCTTGCCGCTGAAGCGTCCGTCCAGGCTGGTGCCGCGGAAGTAGCTGGTAAGCGTTCCCCGCTGGCCGGCCACCGCCATGCTGGCGAAGTAGTTGCTGGCGTAGGGGTGCTGGGCCATGCGCAGCAGCAGCGCGGTGAACAGACGGCTGGTCACCCGGTCACCACGGTCGAGGCCGGATCCATCGGCGATGACCACACCATCGGTGGGTAGCCCCTGGGCCCGCAGCCATTCGAGGGCCCGCTGCTGATAAACACCGGGGTCCCAGCTGCCCGTTCCCTCCCGCAGAAGCACCTCGGCGGTGAAGTTGTGGCTCTCACCGTTGGCGAGACTCAGCAGATGGTGCATCGATTCGGAGGGTTCGCTCCGCAGCAGCACACTGCCGTTGGGCTCGGGGGTGCCGGCCGGCACCGGTTCAAGGGCCACGCGACGACCCTGGCGTGACAGCTCCTGCTGCAGCAGGCGGCTGAGGCGCCCCGGCGGGTCGGTCACCGACAGGTCAACGGCATTGGCGGTGAGGGCCAGGCGGGTGACCGGGGCGCCGTAGTCGTAGTCACGGTCGGCCATAGGCCAACCCTGGGGGAACCAGCGCTTGACCGGTTCCTCCTCGAGCTGCAGGCGCACCAGGCTGGTGGCCTCGGTGCTGGAGCCACCGCTGCCGGCGGCGATCTTGGCCAGACGGCGCAGCTGCGGGAATCCCATGGTCGGATCACCGCTGCCCTGCAGCCGCAGGGTGCCGTCGGGCAGCTGCCACAGCTCGGTGGTGAGGCGATGGTCAGGGCCGAGGCGATCGAGGGCGATGGCCGTGCTGATCAGCTTCTGGTTCGAAGCCGGCCGCCGTGGCCGGTCACCGTTGAGGTCAGCCAGGGTGCGGCCGCTGGCATCGGCGATGGTGATGCTCCAGACCGGCGCCTCGCCGGCGACCGCCACTTCGACCCGCTGCTGCAGCACCGGGCAGGCGATGCCGCCCCGCAGCTGGGGCAGGCCCATGGGGGCCGACATCAGCGGCAGCGGCGGCGGCGCGGTCTGGGCCAGCACCGCCGGTGCCAGCAACGGGGCAAGGCCGAGACCCGGCAGCAGAGCCAGGGAGGCGGTCAGGCGGATCATGATCACTGGCCTCCAAGGCGGACGTTGCTGACGGTGCCGTTGATGCGGTAGAGGGCACCTTCGAGCTCCACGGGGGAGCCGATCTTGAGGGCCTGGTTGCCGAGCACCACCCCGCCGGCGCTGCGCTGGCCCATGCCTTCGAGCTGCAGACGGGCATCAAAGGTGGTGAAGCCCCGGGGACCCGGATCAGGCACCGAGGTCACCATGCCGTTGGGCAGCACGACGGTGATGCGACGTTCGACCGGGTCGACGGACTTGATGGTGACGCTGCCGTGGGGCTGGTTGCGGATCACCAGGCTCGTCTTGCCTTCGCTGCGCATGGCCTGGGCGAGGCCATCGGGATCAGCCGCCGGCACGGCGCGCACATCGACGGTGACCAGCACCGGGCGCAGGGCGCCGGTGGCCCGGGCGACGGTGCCCGCCAATTTGGGCGACCAGATCACGCCTGCCGCCGCAAGCAACACCGCCGCCCCAGCTCCGATATCCACCGGGTTGAGACGCCGCAGGAATGCAGGCAGACCAGCCATGGGCCAATTTCAGTCGCCCGGAGCTTAGGTCCGATCCCGGCCGCCGTCGCAGGGCTCAACGGCCGAGATCGTTCACCAGCCGTTCCAGGCCGCGCAGCCCCTGGCGGACCCCGTCCTCGGGACCCAGCAGGGCGGCATCGATCGCCTCGACCGCCGGTCGCTCCTCAAACGTGGTGAGGGGGCGGTACCCATCGGGATCGAGGCGGTAGAGACGCCAGGGACCGGGATGGCCATGGGCCAGGGCCGCCCCCGCCAGGGGCTGGAGGGTGTAGGCACTGCGCCACACCGACAGAAAGCCCCGCCGGCGTTCACGGGCCACACTGCCGATGCCGACGCCGGCATCCTCGAGGCGGCCGTTGAGCAGCACCATGGCGCCACGGTGGCCCGCCGCGATCGCCTCGACCGCGTCGTAGTCGGGGGGACCCGGTGCCACCAGCAGCAGCACATCGGCCTCAGCATCGGCGGGGGGGCGCCGCTGCCAGTCGCCGAGGCTGTGGCAGCGATCAGCCACGGCTGGCGCATCGCGCTGGGCCAGGGCCGTCGCGCCGGCATCGGGGAACAGCAGCCGGCAGGCCAGCGCCGCCTGCAGCCGCAGGGCCACCGGAGCCAGCCGCAGCCCTTCGAACCGCAGATCCACGGTCCAGCGGCCGCCGGCGTCGGCGGCGAGGGCCGAGGCGAGGGCAGCGACCAGTTCACGTTCGGCGCTGGCCAGATCGGCGGGGAGGCTCATGAGGGGTCGGCCGCGGGCAGGGTGGGCAGCAGCGATTCCAGCAGCCCGGGCAGGGGGGCGAGGGCATCGTCGTCGATCCAGGGGCCGAGGCTCAGCCGCAGCCCCGAACGGGCTTCAGCCGCCGTGCAGCCGATCGCCAGCAGGCTGGCACTGGGGCTGCTGCGGCCGCTGCTGCAGGCCGAGCCGCTGCTGACCGCCACGCCCCGGCGCGCCAGGGCCCGCACCGCGGAGCGGCCACAGAGGGGCACACCGGCGGCGGACCGCAGCAGCAGGCTGAGGTGGTGGGGCAGCCGCTGCCCCTGGGCTCCGCTGCCGCGCAGGCCGGGACAGGCCAGCAGCCGTTCCAGCAGACGATCGCGGCAGGCCCCCAGGCGCGGGCCCTCCCTGGGCAGAGCCTCGAGCCGCAGGGCCAGGGCCCGCACCAGACCGATGGCCAGGGCCACCGCCTCGGTGCCGGGCCGCAGGCCACCCTCCTGGCCGCCACCGTGCTGCAGCGGTTCGATCTCAAGGCCCGGGGCCAGCAGCAGGGCCCCGATCCCCCGCGGTCCCTGGAACTTGTGGGCCGACAGGCTCAGCAGATTCACTGGCACGGCCCCCAGGTCAACGGGCACCTGGCCGACGGCCTGCACCGCATCGGAATGGAGCGGCACCCCGGCGTCGCGGCAGAGGCGGGCCAGCTCGGCCATGGGCTGCAGCGTGCCGATCTCGGATGAGGCCCAGCCGATCGACACCAGCCGCGTGGGGGGCGCCAGCAGGGGCCCAAAGTCGGTGGGGTCGATGCGGCCATCGGGGCCGACCGGCAACAGCACCACCTGCCAGCCCTCGCGCTGCAGCTGGGCGGCGGCCTGGGCCACGGCGGGATGTTCGAGGGGCGACAGCAGCAGCCGGCCGGGCTTCAGGCGGCGCCCCAGCCCCAGCAGGGCCAGGTTGTCGGCTTCGGTGCCACCGGAGGTGAAGACCACCCGATGGCCCGGTGCCCCGAGCAGCTCGGCCAGCTCCTGCCGGCAGCGTTCGAGGGCTTCGGCCGCCTCAACGCCAGGGGTGTGCAGGCTGGAGGGGTTGGCCCAGAACCGCGCCTGGGCCTCGGCCATGGCCGCCAGCACCTGGGGATGGGGCGGTGTCGCCGCACAGGCATCGAGGTACAGGCCCATGGCGGCGGTCACGGCCCCTCGAAACGCCGGCGGGTGCGGTCCTCCAGCGAGTCGTTGGCCAGGCTGATCATCTCGTCGAGGCTGAAGCGGTCGAGCAGGGCCAGAGTTCGGGCGCGGGCCTCGGCACTGGGGCAGTCGTCGGGCCGCTGGCAGCCCTCCGTGCAGGCCGTGGCGCAGTCGATGGCCTGGCCCCCGGCGGCAGGTTCGGCGGGCAGGGTGCCGCAGAACACCAGCTGGGCCGGCCCGGTCATCTGCAGCCGACCGTCGTCGTCCCAGCGGATCTGCAGCGCCCCCCCCGGCAGCTCGAGGGTGGCCGCGCGCTCGCACTGGCCCCGCAGATGGGAGGCCACGAGGGTGGCGCAGGCGCCGGTGCCGCAGGCCAGGGTGGGGCCGGCCCCCCGTTCCCACACCCGCAACCGCAGCCGATCCGGTGCCAGCACCTGCACGAAGTGCACGTTCGTGCGGGCGGGGAAGGCCGGGTGCTGCTCGAGGGCCGGGCCGAGACGCTCGAGGGGCACGGCATCGACATCGGCGACGGTGACCACGGCGTGGGGGTTGCCCATGCCCACGGCAGCCACCCGCAGCCACTCGCCCGCCACCTCCAGATCGGCCTCCGGCAGCTGCGCCGCCGCCGTGAGCGTGGTGGGAATGGTCGAGGGCTCCAGGAAGGGCGCCCCCATGTCGACGGTCACCAGACCGTCGGCCAGCAGCTGCGGCACGATCACGCCGGCCGGGGTCTCGACCCGCCAGGTGCTGCCCACCGGGGCCCCGTCGAGGTCAGCCAGAAAGCGGGCGAAGCAGCGGATGCCGTTGCCGCACATCTCGGCCTCGCTGCCGTCGGCATTGAGGATCTGCATCCGCACGTCGCCCCCCTGCCGGGGGGGCAGGGCGAGGATCAGACCGTCGGCACCGATGCCGAAGCGGCGGTCACAGAGCAGCCGTGCCGGCTCGCCGACCTGGTCGGGCAGGTCGCCGCGGCGCCCGTCGATGAGGATGAAGTCATTCCCCAGTCCCTGATACTTGCGAAACGGCCGTGCCACAGCGGTGATGCCTGCGGACCCGATCGTATGGCCGCCGGGCCGGCCCCCACGCCCCTCCCTGACCTGCCCCTGCCGCCGTGAGTGACTTCGACACCAGCCTGCCGGGCGTGCGGTTGCTACAGCAATGGATCCGCCAGCGGCGGCCGCTGCGGCTGCATCTCGCCAGCGGCCGTGCCCTGGAGGGACGGCTGATCTGGCAGGACCCCGAGTTCCTGGCGCTGCTGCCCCCCCGGGCCGAACGGCCCCACCTGGTGGCGCGGCGGGGCATCGAATCGGTGGAACCCCTGGAGATGTTCAGCGCCGAGGCGGAACCGGCACCTGCCACGATTCCATCCCCGCGGCTGCCCCTGCCGCCCTCCTGAACCGTCCGATGGCCAGCCCCGAGTCCCGCTACGTTCCCGCCGACCTGGAACCGCGCCGCCAGCGTCGCTGGGCCGAGCTGGGGCTCGACCGCACGCCGGAGCCCTCCGAGGTGCGCGCCGAGAACTTCTATGCCCTCTCGATGTTCCCCTACCCCTCCGGGAACCTGCACATGGGCCATGTGCGCAACTACGTGATCACCGACGTGATCGCCCGGGTGCAGCGCCTGCGGGGTCGGCGGGTGCTGCATCCCATGGGCTGGGACGCCTTCGGTCTGCCGGCCGAGAACGCCGCGATCGAACGGGGGGTCGATCCGGCGGAGTGGACCGGCCGCAACATCGCCCAGATGCGCGCCCAGCTGCAGCGGCTGGGCCTGTCGATCGACTGGGAGCGGGAGGTGACCACCTGCAGCCCCGACTATTACCGATGGACCCAGTGGCTGTTTCTCCAGTTTCTGGAGGCGGGTCTGGCCTACCGGCGCGAAGCGACGGTGAACTGGGACCCGGTCGACCAGACGGTGCTGGCCAACGAGCAGGTGGACGCCGAGGGGCGGTCGTGGCGGTCGGGGGCCAAGGTCGAAAAGCGGCGGCTGCGTCAGTGGTTCCTGCGCATCACCGCCATGGCCGATGCCCTGCTCGATGAGCTGCCGCAGCTGGAGGGCTGGCCCGAGCGGGTGCGGACGATGCAGGCCAACTGGATCGGCCGCTCCCGCGGCGCCCTGCTGCGCTTCCCCCTCGCCGAGGGTGACGGCAGCGTGCAGGTGTTCACCACCCGCCCCGACACGATCCATGGGGTCAGCTACGTGGTGCTCGCCCCTGAACATCCGCTGGTGGAGCAGCTCACCAGCCCCGGGCAGCAGCCGGCTGTCGAGGCCTTCAGGGCCGAGGTGGCGGCCACCAGCGAGCAGGACCGGGTGGCCGACGACCGTCCGAAGCGGGGGGTCGCCCTGGGGGGCACGGTGCGCCATCCCTTCAGCGGGGAGGCCGTGCCGGTGTGGACGGCCGATTACGTGTTGCCCGAGTACGGCACCGGCGCGGTGATGGGGGTGCCGGCCCACGACAGCCGCGACTTCGCCTTCGCCAACGCCCATGGGCTGCCGATCCGCACCGTCGTGGTGCCCACGGAAGGTGCCGCGCCGGCGGAGCCCCTGGCCGAGGCCTTCACGGCCCCCGGGCGGCTGGTGAACTCAGGACCGTTCGACGGCCTGGTGGGGGAGGAGGCGATCCACGCCGTGGTGGCGGCGGCGGTGGCCGCAGGCTGCGGTGAGGCGCGCACCACCTACCGGCTCCGCGACTGGCTGATCTCGCGGCAGCGGTACTGGGGCTGCCCGATCCCGGTGATCCACTGCGACAGCTGCGGTGTGGTGCCGGTGCCGGTGGATCAGCTGCCGGTCGAGCTGCCGACGGATGTGGACCTCAGCGGCAGCGGCGGCAGCCCCCTGGAGCGGGCCGAGGCCTGGCGACGGGTGCCCTGCCCCTGCTGCGGCGCCGACGCCCGCCGCGAGACCGACACCATGGACACCTTCATGTGTTCCAGCTGGTACTACCTGCGCTACACCGACGCCGGCAATGCCGCCGAACCCTTCTCCCGCGCCGCGGTCGACCGCTGGCTGCCGGTGGACCAGTACGTCGGCGGCGTCGAGCACGCCATCCTGCACCTGCTCTACTCGCGCTTCTTCACCAAGGTGCTGGCCGAACGGGGGCTGGTGGGCTGCCGTGAGCCGTTCCGCCGTCTGCTGACCCAGGGCATGGTGCAGGGCATCACGTACCGCAGCCCCAGCACCCGCCGCTACGTGCCGCCTGCGGCGGTGGCCGACCCCGGCGCCCCCACCGATCCCGACACCGGTGAGGCCCTGGAGGTCTTCTACGAAAAGATGTCGAAGTCGAAGCACAACGGCGTTGATCCCGGTGCCGTGATCGACCGCTACGGCGCCGACACGGCGCGCATGTTCATTCTCTTCAAGGCCCCTCCGGAGAAGGATCTGGAGTGGGATGACGCCGACGTGGAGGGGCAGTACCGCTTTCTGCAGCGGATCTGGCGCCTCTGCGACGGTGCGAACCGTGGGGGCCTGCGCCTGGCGGACCCGTTGCCCCTGCCGTCGACCCTGACCGACGGGGAACGGGACCTGCGGCGGGCGGTGCATGGGGCCATCCAGGCGATCGAGGAGGACCTGCTGGGGGACGAGCTGCAGTGCAACACCGCCGTGGCCGAACTGATGAAGCTCAGCAACGCCCTGGGATCGGGGCTGGCAACTGTCAGACCGGCGGTCGCCCGGGAGGCGCTGGCGACGCTGCTGGTGCTGCTCGCGCCCTTCGCCCCGCACCTCGCCGATGAACTCTGGGAGCAGCTGGGGGGGGAGGGCAGCGTCCATCGCCAGCGCTGGCCCGAACTCGACCGGTCGGCCCTCACCCGCGACACGGTGACGGTGGTGCTGCAGGTGAAGGGCAAGGTGCGCGGTCAGCTGGAGGTGCCTGCCGACACCAGCGGCGACGAGCTGGAACGGCTCGCCCTGGCCAGTGACGTGGCCCAGCGCTGGCTGGAGGGGACGGCCCCGCGGCGGGTGATCGTGGTGCCCGGAAAACTGGTGAACCTGGTGCCCTGAGCGCGGCACCTCCCCTGGGTGGATGGCCTGGGTCGGTTCAGTGGTGCTGGTGGCCCCCGGCCCCCGTGGCGTTCCCGTGCACCTTGAGGAAGTCTTCCATGGTGCTGCAGGGCATCCAGGTGGCCCCTCCGGGGCCGTGGGGGTGGGCACCGCTGCAGCCCAGCTCCCGCGCCCGGGCCTCCGCCTGCTGACGGGTGGGGAACATCAGGGTGCTGGCGGCATCACCGGCCCTGGCGCCCCCCAGCAGACCGGCGGCCACCGGGGGCTGGAGGCGGATCGGGCCCATCCCCACCACACCGGCCCAGGCCACCCCCATGGTGGTGATGCCGGCGGTGACGACGCCCATGTTGACGGCGGCGACGCTGATCAGCCCCATGCCGACGGCCCCCAGGGACAGCACCCCCATCGGGACCACACCGATGGCAACGACCCCCATCGGCACGATGCCGATCGAGATCACCCCCAGGGGGGCGATGCCGGTGGCGAACAGCTTCGGGCGGTGGCCGTCGGTGTGGCCTGGGAAGGGCATGGCAGACGGACAGGGACCGGACCCCCGCACGCTAGGCAGCACCCGCCAGAGTGTCTGCGCCTTTGCCCAGGCCCATGACCCCTCCGGAGGCGGTCGCCGATTACCCCCGGCCGCCGCGGCTCGACCCCAGCGATGAGCACGTGCGGATCGAAGCCCTCGGCATCGTGCTGGCCGAGAGCCGCCGGGCCCTGCGGGTGCTCGAGACCTTCCATCCCCCCACCTACTACCTGCCCCCGGAGGATGTGCGCACCGACCTGCTGCAGGTTGGGGCGGGCCGCAGCTTCTGCGAATGGAAAGGGGTGGCCTGCTACTGGACTCTGCAGGTGGGCGACCGACGGCTGAACGGCGCCATCTGGAGCTACCCCACCCCCACGCCCGCCTTCGCGGCCCTGGCCGGCTGGCTGGCGTTCTACCCGGCGGCGATGGACGGCTGCTGGGTGAACGGTGAAGCGGTGGTGCCCCAGCCGGGCGGGTTCTACGGCGGCTGGATCACCTCGCGGGTGCAGGGCCCCTTCAAGGGGGACCCCCAGTGTCCCTGGCTGATCTGAGGCGGCCCCCCCCAAACTGAAGAAGGCATGCTGAAGAAGGCATGACCTTCCCGGTGCTCACCCACCAGGCTGGATAGGGTCCAGCGAGATGTTCGCTGAATCCGACGATGGGAACCTCCGTGCTCGCCCGGCGGGGCCCGCTGGCCGTGGCCACCGGCTTCGCCGCCGTGGTCGCCGCGCTGCCGGCAGGGGCCCAGCTGGCTTACCCGGCCAGTGGGATCGTGTGTGACGGCCAGGCGAAGGTGTGCGTCGATCGCAACGGGCCCAACAGCGGTTTCACGGGCCTGAGCTACGGGCCCCAGGCCCAGCAGACCCTGCAGCAGCAGATCGGCAACGGCCGGCCTGACGTCTTCCGTTTCAGCAACGGCAAGGTCTGCAGTGTCGGCGCCCGCACCTGCTGGGAGGGCTGGAACAGCAGCGACCGGGCCAATGACCTGACCCGCCGGCTGTTCGGCAGCGTGCCCTTCGTGTCGTCGCGCTCGCCGGCCGGCGGCTACGACCTGGCCACGGGCACCATGGTCGGCGGCGGCGGCACCCCCGGGGCCAGCTCGGCGGGCCTGTGCAGCCTCAGTTCAGGCGCCGCCATGGTGTTCGACGGCCCCTGCGAACTGCGGCAGGTGACGGGCGGCGGCAACGACCGGCTGCGGATCCAGATGGCCAACGGCGCCGTGCTGCGCTTCGTCAACCAGGGCGGCCGCTACAGCATCGCCGACCAGACGGGCATCTGGCCGGTCACCTACGTCGACCATGGCCCGACGGCGATCTTCCGCTGGTCGTCGAACGTGCTGGTGGCCACGCAGCGCCGCTGGGGTGGTGCCCGCCAGGCCGAACCGATCAACCCCAGCAACCAGTCCCTCGGGCAGTTCATCGACAGCCTCTTCCGCTGAAGCGGCCGTCCCCCGGATCAGAACAGGCTGATCAGAACAGGCTCAGCTGCCCCGGGCTCTGGCGGGGCCGCCGGCGGCTGACGCCGTTGCGCGGGGTCGCCAGGCCCGAGCGGCGGGAGCCGTGGCGCGTCTGGATGGCGTCGGCCGTGGTGCGGAAGGCGGTGCCGCGACGCACCGCCCAGACCCGTTCACGGGCCTCGCGGGCGGCCTGCAGATGGTCGACGATCGGCAGCGGATAGTCGACCCCGAGCACCAGCCCGTGGGTCTGCTGCTCCGCCGGGCTGAGGGTCCAGGGGGTGTGGCGGTAGGCCGCCGGCAGGCGCTGCAGTTCCGGCAGCCAGCGCTGCACGAACACCCCCAGGGGGTCGTGGTCGAGCCCCTGCTTGACCGGGTTGTAGATCCGCACGGTGTTGATGCCGGTGGTGCCCGCCTGCATCTGGCACTGGTTCCAGTGGATGCCGGGTTCGTAGTCGACAAACAGCCGGGCCAGCACCAGGCCGCTGTCACGCCAGTCGATCCAGAGGTGATGGCTCGCCACCGCCATGAGCATGGCCCGCATGCGGAAGTTGATCCAGCCATCGCTCTGCAGGGCCCGCATGCAGGCATCGACGAAGGGCAGCCCCGTGCGACCCTCAGCCCAGGCGGCCAGGCGGTCGGGGTCGGTGCTGCGCAGGCCCGCATAGGCCGGATGGGCCTCCCGATGCTCGAGTTCGGGTTCGCTCTCGAGCTTCTGCATGAAATGGCAGTGCCAGTGCAGCCGTTCCTCGAATGCCCGCGGCCCGCGGGCCCGGCGGCTGGCGTGCACCACCTCCCGCAGGGAGACGGTGCCGAAGGCCAGGTGGGGCGACAGCCGTGAACAGGCATCGGCGGCCGTCAGTGGACTCGACAGCCCCCGCGCATAGCCCCGGCCCCGCTCTTCAAGAAAGCTGCGCAGCAGATCCAGACCGGCGCGGCGGCCACCCCGCTGGCGGCCCGGACAAGGATCGGGGGCCAGCCCCAGGTCTGCGGCGCTGGGGAGCCCGCCCGCCGGCAGGTCGGGCAACGGTGGCAACGCGTCTGGAGGGGGCAACGGCGGCTGGCCCATGCGATCTTCCCAGCGGCGGGCCCAGCCGTCCCGTTGCGTCAGCCGGCGGATGACGCCGTTCTGGGGCAGTTCCATCCAGGGCAGCCCCTCCTGGCGGCACCAGGCCGCCAGGGCCCGGTCACGGTCGTAGGTCCAGCCGTTGCCGGTCTCTTCGTGGCTCCAGAGGCCGGCGATCGGCAACTGCCGCCGCAGGCCGGCGAGCACACCGATCACATCCCCCACCCGCAGCAGCAGCGGCTGGCCGAGATTGGCCAGGGCCTGCTGCAGTTCAGCCAGGGATTCGGCACAGAAGGCCCACTGGCGGCCGGAGGCGTCGGGTTGACGCCAGAGATCCGGTTCGATGACGTACAGCGGCAGCACAGGCCCGCGGCGGGCGGCCTCCAGCAGGGGCCCATGGTCGTGGATCCGCAGATCCCGCTTGAAGAGGACGACCTGCAGCTGGTCCATGGGCGGGACGCTAGTGGGGGCGCGCTGGTTGCTGCCGTGACGCCGCCAGCGCCGCCGCTGCCACACCCGCCAGAAACCCGGCCAGATGTCCGCTCCAGCTGATGCCCGGGGGCGAGACGAAGGGCAGCAGCGACGGCAGCAGCCCGCCGTAGGCGATGAGGGCCAGCAGCGACAGGCCGATCGCCAACGGCCGGCGTTCGCACCAGCCGATGGCGAGCAGAAAACCGAGCAGGCCGTACACCACCCCCGAAAGGCCGTGGACTCCATGGCGCCCGAAGAGCCACAGGGGCAGCTGGCCGAGGATCACCAGCAGCCAGACCAGGCCGTAGTCGCCACGGCCCCGCAGCAGCACCAGCCACGACAGGGGCAGGAACCAGACGGAATTGCTCAGCAAATGGGCCAGGTCCCCATGGCTGAAGGGGGCAGTGAGCAGTCCCAGCAGGGGACCCCGCGGCAGCAGCGGCAGGTTCCAGCGGCCGCCGAAGAGCAGCTGGTCGATCAGCTCCTGCCCCCAGGCGACGGCCAGGATCAGGGGGGGCAGCAGCAGCCAGGCACGCAGGCGCTGCATCGGCGGCGGCGAAGCTCGGCCATGATGGCAAGCCCAGCACCGGGGTGATGGCCTTGCGGCGCTTCTGGACAGCGGCGGCGCTGCTGCTGCTTCCCCTGGCGGTTGCGGCCCGGTCGCTGGCCTGGGGCAATGGCGCCGTCTTCGGCCTCTCGATCGCCGCGATCATCCCCCTGGCGATCCTGCTGAGCACGGCCACCGAAGAACTGGCCCTCGCCCTGGGGCCCACCCCCGGCGCCTTGCTCAACGCCCTGTTCGGCAATGCCACCGAGCTGATCATCGCCCTGGTGGCCCTGCGGGCCGGCCTGGTCGACATTGTCAAGGCGAGCATCACCGGCACGGTGATGGCCAACCTGCTGCTGGCCCTCGGCCTGTCGATGGCCATCGGTGGCATCGGCCGCGAGGAGCAGCGGTTCGGGGCGATGGTGGCCCGGGTCAACGGCACACCGATGACCCTGGCGTTGCTGGCGATCCTTCTGCCCAGCCTGGCCCCCGCCGGCAGGGGGGAGGCCGCCCTGGGGTTCTCGGGATTCGTGGCCTGGCTGCTGCTGGCGGTGTATGGGCTGACCCTGGTCTTCAGCCTCGGCACCCACCGGCGGCTGCTGGCCAGCCCGGGGGAGGTGGAGGCCCTGGTGGTGGCCGAGGAGGGGGGGCACGATCCACCGCCGGTGCTCCCCTGGCTGCTCGTGCTCGTGCTGGCGACAGCTGGCCTGGCCCTGGCCTCGGAGCTGTTCGTGGATGTGGTGGCCGAGGTGACCGAAGGGCTGGGGTTCAGCGCCACCTTCACGGGGGTGGTGCTGCTGCCGTTGCTCGGTGGCACGGCGGAGTACGTGACGGCGGTGTCGATGGCCCGTCGCGACCGGATGCAGCTGTCGGTGTCGGTGGCCCTGGGCTCCACCCTGCTCGTGGCGCTGCTGGTGGTGCCCGTGCTGGTGCTGCTGGGGCCCTGGCTGGGCCATCCCCTCGACCTGCGCTTCAGCAGTTATGAACTCGTGGCGATCGGCGCGGCGGTACTGGTGAGCAACCTGGTGAGCCTGGATGGACGCTCGGACTGGCTGGAGGGGGTGCTGTTGTTGGCGACCTACGTCATCCTGGCGGCGGGGTTCTGGTTTCCACTGGCGGGATGAGGGGCATCCAGGAACGACCGGGCCTGCCGTTGCTGGTCGGGGCCACCGTCGCCGCCGGCGCCCTGGCCCTGGGCCTGGCACCGCTGGCCCTGGCGGCGGCCGCGGCGACGGCGTTGGTGGCCCTGGTGCAGCTCGCTCCGCCGGTCGGCCGGCTGCTGCGATCAGCCCTGGAGCCCGGGGTCGCCTCCAGCGGTCTCGCCTTGGCTGCCCTGATCCTGGCCCTGGTGGTCGCCAGTGCTGCCCTCGGCTGGTGGGAGCCGTTGCTGGAGATCTATCAGCGCCGCGACTGGGAGGCGATCGGGGCGATCGGCGAGGGGGTGATCGGTGCCGTGGGGCAGATCCTGCTGGCCCTGGTGGCGCTGGTGATCGCCTGGCGGCAGTACGTGATGGAGCAGCGGCTCACCAGCCAGCAGAACCGGATCACCCAGGCTCAGACCATTGACAGCTTCATCCACGGCGTCTCGGAACTGATCAGCGATGGCGAGGGGTTTCTGGAGGATTGGCCCCTGGAACGGATGCTGGCGGAGGGGCGCCTGGCGGCGGTGATGGCCAGCCTCGACGGAACGGGCAAGGCGGCGATCCTGCGGTTTCTGTCCCATGCCCGTCTGCTGACGCCCCTGCAGCGGGATCGGCGCCTGGGGCGGCCGATCCTCGATGGCAACGGCCACTACGCCGAAGACCGCCTGGACGGTGTGCCGGTGATCCACCTCGGCAGCCTGCTGGCTGGGGCTGACCTGGCCGGCGCCGACCTCAGCGGCGTCGATTTCAACGGTGCCGACCTGCGCGGCACCAGCCTGCGGGGCAGCGACCTCTCGGACGCCAACCTGGCAGGGGCTGACCTGCGGGGGGCCGACCTGCGCGGCAGCCGGGTTGCCGGCACCCGCTTCTGCTATGGGGAGCCCCACAGCGCCTCGCCGGCGGCTGAGGGCACGCCGCGGAACCTCGAGAGCGGCAGCGGCACCGGCGCCCGCCTCGAGGGAGCGCTGCTGCAGGGCCTGCGCCAGCTCTCCCCCGCCGGGGCCACCTACGTGAACCGCTGGGGCGGCAACCGACCGCGATTGGCCCTGCCGGTGGCACCGCAGCAGCCCTGAGCCGCATGGGCAGTGCACTGAGGTATACAGCCACAGGCTGACCCAGGATCGTCAAGAGGCTTTTGCACTTCGTTACATAGCGGTAGGGTGGGGGCAGCTGATACGCGGGCCATGTTTCTGCCCACTCAACCCCGGTATGGCTTCACCCGCCTGGCCGAAGCCCTCAACGGACGCCTGGCCATGGTCGGCTTCGCGATGGCCATCAGCCTGGAGCTGCTGACCGGTCATCCCCTGCTGCAACGGCTCTGTGGGCAGCTCATCACCGGGTAACCGGCACAACTGGACAGGCACTGATTGCTGTGGAGAAATGGTCCAGACCTGAGTGTTCCAGCCCGGCGATGCCCACCTTCCTGCTGCGAGACGGACGCGAGCAAACGGTGCGCCAGGCCCCGGATGGACTGGACTGTTTCACCTACGAAGCCATCAACGGCAAGACCATCCATGCGCTGCTTGACAGCGCCAGCGAACGCCGGCTGCTGGAACACGGCCGCAAGCTGCTGTCGCTGCCCCGACGCGGCGCTGGCCAGAACCGCCGGGCGGCCTGATGCTGACTGAGCCTCAGCTGCCCTGAGCGTCAGCTGGACAGGGCCACCGGGGACTGGGGCAGATACAGCCGTTCCTCGATGGCATCGAACTCAAACAGTTCGGCATAGCGACCCCAGTCCACGGCCGTGGCCAGTTGCCGTTCAGCCTCCGGCAGGGGGAAATGGTCGTCCCACATGTCCAGGAAGAAGTCGGAACGAATCGACTGTGATTCCTTTTCCTTCAGCGTGTGAACGATGCTGCTGAGCACCGGCACACGCCCGAGGGCCTGCTGGCGGAACAGATCCTTGCTGCGCAGGATTGTGGTGGTGGCGAAATCGCGACCGATGGTGGTCAGGCGCACATCGCCATCGGCCACCTCGGCAAAACCGAGCAGCACCGAGGCATCGACGAGAGGCAACAAATCATCAACCTCCAGCTGCAGACGATGGGCCAGCTCAGGCAATGAGCCACCGCCGTCAGGATTGTCGGCCACCAGCTCGAGCAGACCACTGATGCCCCCCACCCGCACATGGGGAAGAGCCCGCGAGAACGGCGAGGCGCTGCTGCGTTGGGGAGTCGGCTCACCGGTCACCACCTGATCAGGGTTGGTCATGATCGAATAGATGTGATCGACCAGCGCCTTGAAGCGTGGACTGTTGCGATCGTGGGGGCGAGGCATGTTCACCTGCAACTCACCACGAATGCGCCCTGGGTTAGACCCAAGAATCACGATCCGATCGGCCAGATAGACCGCCTCTTCAATGTTGTGAGTGACGATCAGAATGCTGCTGGATGGGAAGGTGCCCGCATTCCAGAGATCATCAATCTCACCACGCAGGTTTTCGGCGGTGAGCACATCAAGGGCACTGAACGGTTCATCCATGAACAGCACCTCAGGCTCCAGCACAAAGGCCCGGGCAAACCCCACCCGCTGCTTCATGCCACCGGACAGTTCCTTGGGGTAGGCATTCTCAAAACCATCCAGACCGACGATGTCGATGGCCTTCAACGCCCGTTCCCGTCGTTCGTCGGGGGGCACATGGCGGGCGGCGAGGCCCAGCTCCACATTGTCCTGAACCGTGAGCCAGGGCAGCAGGGCAAAACTCTGGAAGACCATCGCCAGGTTGGGATTGGCACCCAGGAGAGGTTGCCCGTTGCTGCGCACCACACCCTGGCTGGGGCGGATCAGCCCCGACATGATCCGCAGCAGGGTGCTCTTGCCGCTGCCGCTGCGCCCCAGAAGGGCCAGCACCTCGCCGTGGTGCACCGACAGGCTCACATCGCCGAGCACCGTGAAATCCCCCTTGCCATCGGGGAGGGGAAAGCGTTTGGACACATGCTCGACACGGATCAGATCGAGCGGCTGAGAAGAGGCAGACATCACAGAAAAGGGCTCGAGAGATGGTCAGAGGTGATAGCGGGCTTCCGCCACGGCATAGAGGCGGCGCCAGACAAAGCGGTTGAAGCCCACGACAAACAGGCTCATCATTCCGATACCCAGGCTGATGCGAGGCCAGTCGCCCCGGGCCGTCGCCTCGGCGATGTAGGCCCCCAGCCCGCTGGCCGTGAGGGTGGTGCTCCCCCAGCTCACGACCTCCGAGACGATGCTGGCATTCCAGGCTCCACCGCTGGCGGTGACACCACCGGTGACCCAGGCTGAGAAGATGCCCGGGATGATCAGCTTCCGCCAGCGCTGCAATCCCCTCAGGCCCACATCATCGGCCATCTCGCGCAGGTCTGAGGGAATGCTCTGGGCACCGGCAATGGCATTGAACAAGATGTACCACTGGGCCCCGAGGGCCATCAGCAGGATGGACCCCCAACCGATCGAAATGTGGGAATGGATGAACAGGAGCGTGGCGAAAGGAAAAATGAAGTTGGCGGGGAAAGATGCCAGAAACTGCACCAGCGGTTGCAACCGGCTGGCCAGGCGAGGCTGAAAGCCGATCGCCACACCGACCGGCGTCCAGATGAGCGTCGAGACGACAAGCAGCAGCAGCACCCGCGCCAGCGTGAGCACCCCCAGCTTGAACACAGTCGCCACCTCCAGCAGACCCACCTGCGTGAAGATGAAGTGGAGCAACACCGCCAGGAGGCTGCCGACAAGAAGCCAGAGGCCAAGGTTGAACAGACGGTCCTGGCCGGGGGCAGCACCGTCGTTCTGGTGGTCCTGCACCTGACCGAAGAGACCCGACATCAGCCGGTCGAGGGCCTCGATCAAGGGAGCTGAGGCGGTGGCGAAGAGCCGTGGAAGTCGCGCCGTGGTGATCAGGTCAAACACCCAGGACTGCTGTGTGTTGCCGGATCCGCTCAATTCGAGCCGAAACCGATCAGACCAGGCCACGAGAGGCCTCCAGAAAAGCTGATCGACAAGCAGGATGACCAACGCCATGGTGGCCATCGCCCAGCCGATGGCCCTGAGATCCCTGGCCGCAACGGCGGCAGCCACGTAGGAGCCGATGCCCGGAAGGGTGTAGTCACGGTTGAGCACACTGATGGCCTCGCTGGCTGCCACGAAGAACCAGCCCCCGCCGAAACTCATCATCGCGTTCCACAGCAGCGGGATCGCCGCCGTGGGCAGTTCCAGCCGCGTCAATCGCTGCCAGCGGGAGAGGCGAAAGAGGGTTGTCGCTTCAACCAGCTCCTTCGGCAAGGTCCGCAACGACTGGTAGAACGAAAAGGTCATGTTCCAGACCTGACTGGTGAAGATGGCGAAGATCGATGCCGCTTCAAGCCCCAGCAGGCTTCCCGGGAACAGGGCGATGAAGCCGGTGACCGTGATCGATAAAAAGCCGAGCACCGGCACCGACTGGAGGATGTCGAGCAGCGGAACCAGCACCCGCTCAGCGCGGCGGTTGTGGGCGGCGATCCAGCCGTAGACAACGGTGAACACCAGCGACGCGGCCAGCGCGATGAACATGCGCACGGTGGAGCGGGCCGCATAGCTGGGCAGAAAGCGCGGATCCAGCGACACCGTCGGACTGATTTCCGGGGGGCGGAAGCTGACCATCGCCGAGGAGCCGACATGGCCGATGAGCCCCAGCAGAACCAGCACCCCGAGCACCACGGCCCCATCGGCAAGACCGAAACCTTCGCTTCGGCGAAGCGCTTCGGGCTCCGGCAGGGAGGGCAGGCGGGTGTCCAGGCCAGAAGACGTCATGGGAGTGGTCATCAGCAGCAGCTGCCGGCGAAGGGCATGGTGGTGCCACAGCCGGCAAAGGGCCCGAAGTGGCGGCTGAAGTCGCCCATCAGGCGAACATGGGGAGCAAAGCGGCTCTCGGCCAGCATGCGCCAGGTGTTGCCGCAGACCGGCACCACCCGGCCGGTGTCAAAGCGGTGGTGCTTGTCAAACGGCAGCGCATCCGGGTGGTCCTCGATCGAACCGCGATAACAGACCGCCTGGCCGTGATCTTCGCAGGCGTCTTCCAGTTCGGGCAGATGAAACAACCTGTAGGTGGCTGAAAAGAACCGCAGCGGCCCGGTTCTGTTCTGCAACTCCCGATCACCGATGGTCAGCGGCCGATCGTTCATCAATCTTGGGTCAGCAAACCCCGCCCGGCGGGCCATCCGCAGGAAATCAGCCCAGTACAGGGCACCGCTGAGGCATTCGCCATACAGCACCGGATCGTGTCGCAGGTGTTCGGGCACCCGTCGGTCGGTGTACACATCGGCGAAGTGAAACTCGCCGCCGATCTTCAGCAGACGCCGCACCCCCTGCAGCACCGCCGGCTTGTCAACAGAGAGATTGAGCACACAGTTCGAGACCACCACATCAAAGCTGCCCGGCTCGAGGGACAAGGCATCCAGCTGCTCGATGCGTCCCTCCAGAAAGCGCACATTGCCGTAACCGAACAGGTCGGCATGGTGTTGCCGATGGGCTTCGGCCATCGCCAGCTGCGCCGCGGTCATATCGACCCCCACCACCTCACCGCCGGCCCCCACCAGCTGGGCCAGCAGATACACATCACGGCCGCTGCCGCATCCCAGATCCAGCACCCGCAGGCCGTCGAGCAGGGGCGGCGCCACAAGCCCACAGCCGTAGTAGCGGTTGCGCACATCCGGATGCACCCGCGCCAGCAGGGGCTTCAGCCGCTCAGGGACCGCGTCGGCATCGCAACAGGCATTGGTGCGCAGGTCGTCGCTGCACTGCAGTTCCTGGCCGTAATAGGCCTTCACCTGCTCCAGCATCGGAGGGAACGCTCACCTGTCCGCAACGTAGACAGCGCCGCTGGTGTTGACCTCCCGGTCGGGATCTTCGGCCAGGCCCTGCACATGCAACGCCTGGCGACGGGCCCAGAGCAGCAGCGGATAGAACCGGCGGGCCCGCGGCGGCGCCGCGAACAGCTGACGCAGCACCAGCAGAAGCGGATCCGACGGGCGGAGGCGCCCACAGAGCTCGGCGATGGCCTCGGCCCCATGCCAGGCCTGCTCCGCCTCCAGCAGCACCGCGCCGCGGGCCAGCTCCATCCCTCGGGAGCGCAGCCGGTCGCGCAGGGCCCCATCGGCTCGGCCATCACGGATCTCGAGCCCCGGCAGGCCTCCCACCAGCTCGGAACGCAAGGCGAAGTGGCGGCAGAACGGGCAGCCGCCGTCGTAGACGAGCACCAGGGTCATGTCGCCATCCTGGCGGAAGCTGACGCCCCGCCGTGACAACGCTGCTGAGCCTCCTTCTGACGTTGCTGTTGCCCCTGGGGGCCCTGATCGCGGTCCCGGAAGAGGCCTGGGCCCTCGAGCGGTACCTCTGCAACGGCGAGCCGCTGCAGGCCGAGGTCCATGCCGGTGCCGTGGATGCCCCCGGCATCCCGAACAGCGCCGGCGGCACCGTGCCCGGGGCCTTCATCGTGTTGCGTTGGCAGGGGGTGAGCCTGCAGCTGCCACGCACGAACAACGCCGGCAGCCCCAGCTACAGCGATGGCCGCTGGTGGTGGCAGGCCGCCGATCCCGCCCACCCCGCCTTCGCCCAGCGCACGGGGGGCCGGGGCGACCTCGAGCGTTACAGCTGCGAGGCCCAGGCCTGATCGAAAGGGGCCGACGATGATGGGGCACCCAGACCCCATGCCGATGCAGGCCCCTGCCCCGCTGCTGGAGCACCTCCGCAGCCGTCCTGCCATGGGCCCGGGCCGACGGCGGCTGGTGCTGCTGCTCAGCCAGCTGGGCGACTTCGATTCGATGGAGTACGCCCAGGCCCTGGTGCCGGTGCTGCCCCGCCTCCAGGCCGCTGGCATCGGCACCCTGGCGATCGCCATCGGCGATGGAGCCGGCGCCGAACGGTTCTGCGCCCACACAGGCTTCCCCCGCGAGGCCCTGGAGGTGAAGGCCACGCCGGCCCTGCACCGGGCCCTCGGCCTCTACGCCGGTCTGCAGACGCCAGGAGGCCCCTGGCCCGCGCTGTTGCTGATGTGCGCCGGCATCGGCTCACCGGGCACGCTGCAGGAGGTGCTGCGGGGGTACACGGGCGATCGCACCGCCCCCCAGCGCCTCGAGGGGCCCCTGTTCCGCCTGGCCGGTGGGGAAGGGTTCCAGCGACCATTCGAGCTGGCCACGGTGCGCCTGCAGAACATGGTCGAAGTGCTGGGGCATTGGCGCACGTACGTCCCCCGCGACGACTTCATCACCCAGCGGGGGGGCACCTTTCTGCTCGAGGCCGACGACAGCCTGCTCTACAGCCACCGCGACCGGGGCATCCTCGGGTTCTCGGCGACGATGGACCGGCCCCTGGCGTTTCTTGAACCCTTTCTTGGGCCCGCCCAGCAGCGGCTGGAGGCAGGGCAGGGATAATGGCCCCTACCACACCCAGCGACCTTGTCCCTCGATCAGCTCAAGGCCTTCCTGGCACGCCTGCAGGGCGACACGGCGCTCAGGGATCAGGTGCTGGCAGCCGCCACTGCCGACGACGTGGCCCAGATCGCCCTGGGGCTGGGGTTCGAGTTCTCCGGTGATGAACTGCTGCGGGTGTCGGGCCAACGGTTCGACCGCGTCACCGTGCACAAGAACGACATCCCCGGCGAATACAACTGACGGGTCGAGGGGGGGACGTCGCGATGGGGTCACGTTGCGATCGTCTGGGCTGCGTCGAGCTCACCATCCATCAGCTTGGCCGATTCCTTCCTCAAAGCTCAGGCTCAAGCTTGGCCTGATCGGGCTCAACAGGCGTGCAGCGGTTTCCAGAAACGCAACAAGGATCGTGATCAGCAGCACAAAGGACTGGAGTCCGGGGTCCTCCTCGACATCGCGGCTGCCGGTCTGTTCCGCCATATGCTGTTCAAGAATCACCTGCATCGGCTGCCACAGAGGGTTCAGGCAAGCCTTGGTAACGCTGTCGCGCAATCGGTCGCTGTAGGGCGGCTCCGCCAGCCGCACCGGCGTGGCGGAGTGGGCGAAGCCATTGCGGAGGCGGCGCAGGTTGTGGAGCGATTGCTCCACGGCTGAATCAATCAGCCCAAGTCGCGCGGCCAGCGCGATCCTGGCCCCGAAGGAGCCCAGAGGTGGGTCGGCATGGAGCAGGGTTTCGCTGCCCCGCGGCGGGGCCAGGGCGGCTGTGAGCAGCACTTCCAGGGCCACGCTGCGGGCCTCTTCCGCCGCGGTGTCGATCCAGTCCGGCAGGAATGGCTGCTGGTCGCTCGCGTTCAGAGCTTCCACCATGCAGGGCGCTTTCGGCCCTGAGGCTGGCATGACTCAGAGAGTGGCTTGGCTGCTGGTCTGCGAATAGATGCTCTGGTCTCGCTCGGGGTAGGCCTGTTCGATGTGGGCGAAAACGGCCTCACACTTCTGCTGGTACAGCTCTGGTGTGTAAGCGCGCGGCAGGCCGATGTCGAGCGCATCCTGAATCAGCAGCTTGAGCTTGGCCCGGGCCTCGGACTTCTGCTGCCAGTTGAGCACCAGCAGCTGCCTGATCTTCTCAACCAGCTCACGGGCTGATTGCTTCACCTTGGCCCGGTCGCTATCCGACAGATCCGGCGCGGACTGGAGCAGGATATCGAACACCGCCAGTTCCTCCTCGCTGAGGTTCTCGCGGATGTGGCGTTGTTGCTCCTGGCTGAGCTGCAGACTCAGCTGCAGCAGTTGCTTGTAGATTTCCTCCACGCTGCGGCTGCCGGCGTTGTAGCTGGCGATCAGCGCCTCGAACTTTTCGCGGAAGTCTGCGCGGGTGGGGTTGAGCTGCACCATCCGGGCGAGGTGGGCAGCAATCAGGGCCTTGAGTTCTTCCAGTTCCGTCTTCTTGTTCCGCTTCTGTTGGAACTTATCTGCCAGAGCCTGGAAGTCGATTTTGGACAGATCAATGCTGGGTGGCCCCTGATCGCGGATGGCGATGCCGGTGATTGATTGGTCCAACACCTGGCCGATCTGGCCCAACACGGCGCTGATGTCGGGCGGGTTGGGGTTGAGCGTCAGGCGGATGGAGGCCGCGATGCTGTTGAGGGCACACACCGAGGCGGCGAACTCCTGGGCGGCGGGATCGGGCTTGATCGCGGCGTGCAGCAATTGCACAAGGCGCTGCTGCTCCTGGAAGCGCTGGCGCAGCGTTTCCGGCGCGATCAGGGCCTCCACGGCATCCTCGATCGCTTGCAGCCGCAGCATCCCGTCGGTCTGGGCATGGATCGCTGGGATGTCGACCTGATGCTCAGCGCAGAACTGGATGGCATCGTTAAGCACCTGCCGTAGCTGCTCCACCAGCACGGCCTTGTCCTGGGTGGGTTTGGTGCCGCCACCGCTGCGCCCGCCATAGAGGGCCAGCGCCTTCTCCAGGGAGGCGAACACATTGGCGTAGTCCACGATCAGGCCGCTGTGCTTGCCGGGGTAGACGCGGTTGGCCCTGGCGATCGTCTGCATCAGGGTGTGGTTGCGCATCGGCTTGTCGAGATAGAGCGTCGAGCAGCTCGGTGCATCGAAGCCGGTGAGCCACATGGCGCACACGAACACCAGCCGCAGCGGATCGCCGGGGTCCTTGAAGCGCTGATCGAGCGGGGGATCGGAGCTGGTGAGCCGGCGGCGATGGGGTTCGATGTCGAGGCCCAGGGCCGCCATGTCGGCGATCTCGTTCTGGGCGGCCGAGACGATCACTGCCATGTCGGTGGTGGTGAGGATGTGCAGCCGCTGGCGCAGCTCCTCCCCCTCCTCGCTGGGAGATTGCTCGCTGGACCCGGGTGGCAGCTGCTCCACCAGGGCGCGCACCCGCTCGGTTTCCTCCTGCCAGTAGCGCTGCACCTTGTCGTACATGCGCAGGGTGGTGGCCTTGTCGATGGAGATGGCGATCGCCTTGCCCATGAATCCCCGGCCAAGGAAGTGGCGCACGATGTCGCGGGCGATCGTCTCCAGCCGGTCGTCTCTGTTGATGATATGGTACTGCCGGCCGAGGTCCCGTTCGAGCTTCTTCTCCTCTTCGCCGTCGAGATCGGCGGCTTCGATCACCGAATAAATGTCGTCGTTGAGATCGGGGTTGACCAGCTGCAGCTCGGGCGTGCGGTTCTCGTAGAACAGCGGCACGGTGGCGCCATCTTCCACCGCCTGCTGGAAGTCGTAGATCGAGACGTACTCGCCGAACACCTCGCGGGTGCGCTCCTCGCCGTCGATCAGCGGCGTGCCGGTGAAGGCGGTGAACAACGCCTTGGGCAGGGCCGTGCGCATGTTCAGGGCCAGGGTGTCGTACTGGCTGCGGTGCGCCTCATCGGTGATCACCACCACATCGCTGCGATCACACAGCAGCTCTGGGATGCGGATCTTCTGGATGAGGGTGAACACGTAGCGGTGGTTGCCGCGCAGCAGCGCCGCCAGCTGGGCGCCGCTGCCGGCATGGCACTGATCCCCCTCGGCCTGGGACACGATTCCAGTGGCCTTGAACGTCTCGGCGATCTGTTCGTCGAGGTCGGTGCGGTCGGTGACGATCACGAAGGTCCAGTCGCCAGGGACCTTGCGCTGGATCTTCTGGCTGTAGAAGCCCATTGAATAGCTCTTGCCGCTGCCCTGGGTCTGCCAGAAGACGCCCGCCCGGCCGTGGCCGCGGCGGCGGGCCTCCAGGGTGGCGGCGATGGCGTTGTTGACGCCGATCACCTGATGGTTCTGAGCGATGATCTTGACCAGCCCGCCTTTGCCGTCGCTGAACAGGGTGAAGTTCTCGACGTAGTCGAGCAGTCGCTGCGGCTGGCAGGTGCCGCGAAGCAGCACCTCCAGCGACACCCGCCGCGGTTCGTCTTCACTGGCGATCCGCTTCCACTCAAAGAACCGCTCCCAGTCGGCGCTGAGGGAGCCGATGCGGCTGGCGGTGCCGTTGGAGGCGATCAGGAAGGCATTGCTCCAGAACAGCTGGGGGATGGCGTCTTTGTAATGGGTCAGGTTGTCGTCGAAGGCAGCGCGGGCCGAGACGCCCGGCTTCTTGAATTCGATCACCACCAGGGGCAAGCCGTTCACGAAGCCCACCAGATCGGGAACGCAGCCGTAGAGATCCCCCTTGATGGTGAACTGGTTGACCGCGAGCCAGTCGTTCTCAGCGGGTCGCTCCCAGTCGATCACCCGCAAACGCACCTTGGACAAACCGCCCCGTTCGAGGTCAGGCACCGACACCAGCACCCCGTCCTTGAGCAGGCGGTACACCTCCCGGTTCGCCGCCACCAGGCCCATGGCCGAGCGGTTGCGGCTGAGCTCCTCGATGGCGGCGCTGATCGCTTCCGTCGGCTGGCCTGGATTGAGCCGCTCCAGAGCCGCCCGCAGGCGCGGCACCAAGACCACCTCGCGGCGGTCGCAGCGCCCCAGGCTGCCTCCATCCGGAGCGAAGGTTTCCTCCAGCCCGCAGGCCGTCTGCCAACCCAGCTCCACCAGCAGGGCCAAGGCAGGTTGTTCGACCAGGTGGTCTTCGTTGTAGGGATTGGGCGTCATGGCATCGGAGCACCTCCAAAACCAACGAACATCAAAGACGGCATCAGACGATGCCTAGAGTGATTCAAGCCTTGGACGGAGCCATGCGCACCACCGTGACGCTCGACGATGATCTGCTGGCCAGGGCCGAGCAGCTGTGCGGCGATCTGGAACGCAGTGCCCTGCTCAAGGAGGCCCTGCGGGCCCTGGTGCAACGCGAGAGCGCAAGGCGCATGGCAGCACTCGGCGGCAGTGAACCCGCCCTGGAGCCGATTCCCCGTCGCCAGAGCGAGGCGTGATCCTGGTCGACACCTCCGTCTGGGTGGAGCATCTGCGCCGAGGCCTGCCCCGTCTCGCCACGCTGCTGCAGGAGGGGAAGGTGCTGATCCATCCTTGGGTGATCGGCGAACTCGCCTGCGGCAATCTGCGCATCCGCCGGGAAGTGTTGGAACTGTTGCAGGGTCTGCCGGCAGCGGTCGTGGCCAGCGACAGCGAAGTGCTGCTGCTGATCGAGCGCGATCAGTTGATGGGTCGTGGGATCGGTTACGTCGACGCCCACCTGTTGGCGTCCGCCAGGCTGAGCCAAACCAAGCTGTGGACTCAGGACCGCCGCCTATCCGCTGTGGCCCAGGAGAGCGGACTGGCGATGCCAGAGGAAGAGGCGGAGTAAGTCCGGCCTGCAGGCGGGCCACACGTTCGAGCTTGCTGAGGGGCTGCGGGTTGGTCATGGTTCAGTCAGCACTGGCTCCGGCAGCGCCTCCACATCGATCTGGGCGGAGAGCAGGCGGGGGAGGAGCAGATCCCGGGTGCGGCGGAGGTTTTTGATTTGGCGTTGCAGGGCAAGAATCTGTTCAGCGATCGGCTCGGCAGTTGTCTCAAAATGAGCAACATGCGCGACGGGCGGATGCAAGAACCAGATGGTCTTGAATACACCCCGACTGATTTCCCTGAATGTCGAACCCGAAGCCATCCGCTGAAAAGTCGGCACGTTCTCTGCTAGCCAGTGGAACAGGAAATAGAGCGGAACTCGGTCATTAGGAAGACAGGTGATAAAGCCCTGATTGGTACAGGCGGCATGCGTATTGATCGCGATGGCACCGATAGTGGCACGGCTGGTCAGCATTACGCTTCGAGCAGGAAATATCCTCGCCGAACTCTGTGCGAGTCCGCGCTCTGTAATGTGGTCGCGGGAGTCGTCGATGAACATTGCGCTCGCGCTAGTTAGGTCGCTAGGCGAATACCACTGAATCGTGCCACCTTCCCAGAAGATCACCTCCTTTCGTGAGGGAGTGCCGCCACCGGATATCACAAAGGAGTCTTCAACAGTCTTCACCTCCCACCCCTCCGGAATCTCCCCCAGCGCCGAATCCACAAACCTGCAGCCCTCATGGCCGGGGAAGCGGAAGTGGACGAACCACTCGCGGTAGAGCCGGCGGGCCATCTCCTCCAGGATCTTGATGCGCCGCTGGCTGTTCTCGATCAGGTCATCGTAGGCGGAGAGGATGCCAGCGATGCGGCGTTGGACGGGGAGTGGGGGAACAAGAAAGTCAAAAGTAAGAAGTTTGTCTAGGCTCAGATTGTCCTGAGTCGCTCCGTGGGAAATGCCTTGCATTCGGAGCTTAAGAGTGTGCGGAAAAACCGCCAGAAACGCCACGTTTCTCCTTCCAGCGCGAGCTGGAGAGGCTGATTTGTGCGTTTCAGTGGCTCTGTCCACCTGCTTGCACCGATTTGGTGCGTTGGGACTCTCTGGAAGCCATTGT
>CAIQIA010000026.1 GCA_903871775.1 uncultured cyanobacterium | reverse complement strand
CTTCAGGGGTTTCGGGCAGACCAACTGCATCGAGCAGCTCAAGATCCCCCGGGTGGTCACCGAAAAGCAGCTGGCCCATGCCGATGGCAACAGCGTCAGCCGCGCCTACGACTGGGCCGAGTACCTCGAGGAGCGCTCCGAGATGTTGCAGCGCTGGGCCGATCTGCTCGATGTGGTGGCCGTCACAGCCGGTCTGGCCCCGGTTTCAGCGCTGAGCGCAGAGATGGCTGGTCAACCGTCAGCGCCGCAGGCCGCCTGACGCTTTGAGGTGATCCAGGCCTCCAGCTCCTGCTGGGATCAGGCCACCGCCCGGGGGGCAATCACGATCTGCCTGGGGAACTCGCCTGTGGAGATCAGGCTGTAGATGGTGGTGCGTGAGAGGCCGACCCGGTGGACCACCTCCGGGAGCCGCAGCAGTCGATCGGTTGCGGATGTCATGGCGGGATGCAGCTCATCACCGGCACGGCGGACTTCATCCGCCACTTCCCGCCGATGAGCGCGGTGGGTGCCCGTCAGCACCCGCAGCAGGGCCCCTGCTTACCGGCTCCGGTGGTGGAGGCAGCGGTGGTGGTGGCGGTGGGGAAACGGGTGGCGGAGCGGCACGGCCCGCAACCGGCCTGCTCTGGCCGCGAGGAGTGTGAGAGTGGGTTCAACGCCCGAGCGTGCGGCGGATGTCCTTGAGCAGCAGCAGCAGGTGCAGTGGATCGGTGGGCGAACGCTCGAACTCCGGGATCAGGTGCTCGTAGAAGCTGCGGGCCTGCTCGGATGCGGCATGCACCAGCAAGCCGCGGCAACCGATGGCGTCGCTGAGGCTGCTGGCCCGGCTGATCACATCCAGCAGCAGGGCCGCACCGAGGCCCTGGCCTTCATGGCGTTCGTCGACTCCCAGGCGGGCCAGCAGGGCGACGGGCTGGGGGTAGCGACCGGCGCCACGGCGCAGCCTCTCGGGCAGCTGCGTGATGCCCACGCTCGCCATGCACCAGGCGTAACAAGCAACGACGTAGGGCTGATCCACCTCGGTGACCACAAACACCCGGGTGGTGCCGGTGCCATGGGCCTGCTTGGCCATCTCCACCAGCCAGGCTGTTTGCTCCTCTGAGCTGCAGCGGAAGCCGGCAAGCTGGTGACGCGCCGCCAGCAGCTCCGGCGGGCTGTAGCGGCTCACGGCTGGGGCTGATCGACAGCCGATGGGGCAAAGGGCGAGGGCCGCTCCAGCAGGCGCGTCAGCCCAGGCAGGCTGCGGGCCGGGCGGCTGTTGATCCGCTCCCATTCCTGCTGGGCGTTGGCATCAAGCACGAACTGCTCGCGGTCGGCCAACACCCGCTGGGCGGCGAGGCGCCCCTGGGCGAGCAGGAAGGAGCTGCGGTCGGTGCCGAGGGCAGCGGCGGCCCGATCCAGCAGGTCGCGGTCGTCTTCTGTGGCCCGCAGCTCGATGCGGCTGGTCTTGGCCGGCCGGTGGCCCTGCGGCTTGGTGCTGGTCACAACGACAGACCCCAGAACGTACGGACACTGTACGGCGCCCATCTTGAAAGGGGGGGCGCAGCCCCCCAGGGAGCCTCAGGCCATCTGCAACCGCAGCTCAGCCAGCGCCTTGCGCTCGGCCTCCAGCTGGCAGCGCTGCAGCAGCTCCTGCTGGGCCAGCAGCCGCTCATCGAGCTCATCCACCCGCGCCAGACATTGCTGGATCGCGGGGATCACCTCCTCTACCAGGATCGTGATCTCCTCCTCGCCATAGGGCTGCTCGATCCAGGTGCGGCGCAGCGGCAGCCCCCGCCGCAGCTGCAGGATCCTCTCGATCGCCTTGAGGCTGGATTCGAGCAGCAGGAACGGATCTTCCTCAGGCCGGCAGAACGGAGAAGCCGCAGCAGAGCGATCGGCCATGGAATCGGCGCCGAGAGCGGCGCAGCGACGGGACCGATCCCAGTGGGGGCCAGACGCAGGAAGGCCCCAGACTGGAGAGGCCCCGAGCAAGCCAAAGCTGCGCGTCCCTGCGTTCCCTGGTCTTGGGAAGTGAGGGCGCTGAGATCTGAAAGGGGTGGCTTCACTCCTCCTCGGCAGCCCCCAGGGGGATGAGCTTGATCTGCTTGCGGCCGAGCTTGATCTCAAACTCATCGCCGGGCTGCAGGCCCAGCTGGGCGGTGTAGGCCTTGCCGACGAGCAGGTTGCCACTGAACTGGACCTTGGTCACGAAGCTCAGGCTGCGGCCAGGCCGCCCTTTGCCTCCGCTGCTGCCGGCACCGAGGTTCATGCCCTTGGCCTCCAGCAGCGCCTCGTAGAAGGCGGTGAAGTTCAGGCGCTCGGCCCCGTCCTTCTTGGTGCTGACGTAGCCGCAGCTGCGCACCAGATCGGACTTGGAGACATCGCCCAGCTCCTTGACTTTGGCGAGCAGTTCAGTTCCGGTGAGCATGATGTGGGGCTGGGCTGATGGACAAACCCTAATTGCCAACCGTGGTAGGCCCAGGTGGCGATCTATTGGTCCATGACCATCTCGAGATCGCCATTTTGGTGGCTTTGATCTACGAGCTAGCGGTTCAGGCAGAGCTGAGTGGCAGGATCCGCACCCGTTCACGGCGTTCGTCAGCCACCACCAGCGCCCCTTGCTCGATCTCGTTGGCGTAGGTCCTGAGCAGTGACAGCACCAGGGGCCCGATTGCTGCTGGCAGCACGTTCAGACAACGCACCTGCAGCACGCTGGGACCGGTGGCGCCGCTGAGGGCGAGCATGGTCCCAAAGTCCAGATCGTGGGTGAACACGGCGTAGGCATTGTCCAAGGCCCACTGCATCAAGGCCGTGTCAGGCGCCCTCGGATCACCCACTTCGGACCAGTGGACCGCCTCATGCCCGGCAGCTACCAACAGGGGGATCCATTCGGTGGACAGGTTCATATCGACCAGAATCCTGGTCATCAGCTCAGGACCAGCGCCTCTTCTCGTTCCTCCATCCGCCAGGCGGCGTAAGCCAGGGCCTCATCGATGTCGGCAGGTTCCAGCAGTGGGTAGGCCTGCAGAATCCGCTCGCGGCTGCTGCCGCTGGCGATCAGCCCCACGATCGTGCCCACCGTGATGCGCAGCCCGCGGATGCAGGGCTTGCCGCCCATCACGGCGGGATCGTGACTGATCCGGGGGAATGCCATGAGTCAATCGTAGGCAGAAGGTGGTGCCTGAGCAGGCCTGGAACAACGGCGCATCGTCGAGCCATGAGGCACCGGACCGATTCCCCCGGCTGGGTCATCCTTCCGTGGTCTTGCTCAGCGGATCAGCAGCCCGGCCGGCCCCAGGGCCGCCACGCCACCGCAGAGCGCGAGCAGCAGGGCCAATCCACGGGTCCAGGCCAGTGGCAGGCGCCGCAGCAGCAGAAAGCTGCCGCCGCTCACCAGCACCGAACCCGTGAAAGCCCCTAACCACCAGAGAGCAGCGGAGCCATCGGCCGGGGCTTCAAGGCCGTGAAGCATCGCGTGAACCGCCACCGCTGCGGCCACCAGGGCGGCGCAGGCCCCCAGTTGGGGGTTCTGCTGGGAGCGCAGGGTCCGCAGCACCAGCACCGCCACCGCGCTGATCGCCAGCGCTGCCAGGAATTCCTGGGCCGGCAACGTGCCGCCCAGCGCCCCGAAGACCCCACCGCCGATCGCGCCGGCCAGGGCCCAGAGCAGCAGCTGGGCAGAGATGCTGGAGGCGGCGGCCCCCACAGCGATCAGCAGCATCAGGTGGTCGGGGCCGCTGATTGGATGCAGGAAACCGGTGGCGATGCCGCCGTGGGCGATGCCATGGGCCTGGGCCGGTTGATCGAGCAGCAACGCCAGGGCGGCCGCACCGCCAAGCAGGGCCAGGGACCTGGCCGAAAAGGATTGGGTCATCGAGAGAGCCGGTCCGCGCCGGTGATGAAGGGGTGGGAGACGGCGAGCGTTCTGACTGAGGGAGCCATCGCTGGTCCCCATCACAGCTGCGGGACAGTGCCGGACTCAGCTCAGGCCATGCCTGCACCCCACCGGACTTTCCTCGTTACCTCCAGGGAGTGACCCGCTGGAACCGTTACCTCCATTGTGCGGCTGGAAAGCCCCTGGGGCATTACTGGGGATGGCGCGCCAGCCAGCCCAGCATCAGCAGGGAAGCGGCCGTGATCCAGCTGCCGGCAACCCGTAGGCCGATCGCCCGCCAGCGGGGGTGGGGCGGCTCCAACAACGTGTAGAGACTGCTGGAGACCAACGCAAGCGAGACGGTCTCCCCGAGTAGGGCCACCACGGCTCCCGCATGACCGGCGAGGGACGCGCCTGCCACCAGGGCGAACAGGAGGGTCAGGAGAGCAGCCAGAGCCAACAAAACCCGAGGGCCCAGACGCACCTGCAGGGCCACCAGCAGACCAACCACAGCCACCAGGGCGGTGCATGGAACCTGCCACAGCAGTTCGGACTGCAAAGACAGGCCGATCAGGGCGCCGAGCAGCCAGGCCAACGGCAGCACCAGGCCGATCACCTGGAGCAGAGTCGTGGGCTCCAGGAACAGCTGAGCCATCCCAGCCCACCAGGGACCAAGGTCAGCGCCCGCCAGATGAGCCAAAGGCAAGGCCAGGGCCATCGTCAGGGTCATCGCAACGCCTGCTCCAGGAACCACAGCCCCACCAACGCCACGCCGCCACCAGCTGCTTGCACGAAGCGCCGCCCGCCAGGCCAGCGCCGCGTTTCACCCAGCAGGATCCCGACCAGGTGGAGCAGCCCGGTGGCGATCACGAAGGCGAGGCTGTAGAGCAGGGCATTGCTGCCCGCCGGCTGTTCCGCGCCATGGGCATGGCCGTGGAAGACCGCGAAGGCGGACACGACCAGTGCCGCGAACCAGATCGGTGGCCTGAGCTCGAACAGCACCATCAGGCCCATCACCAGCCCTGAAACGGCGATGCCGATCTCCACGCCCGGGATCGGAACGCCCAGCAGGCCTAGCAGCCCCCCGAAGGCCATCACCATTGGAAAGGCCACCGGCAGCACCCACAGCGCCGGCGGCCCAAGCACCGCACCTCACAAGCCCACGGCCACCATGGCGACCACGTGGTCGAGGCCGCTGATCGGATGAAGGAACCCCGCCACGAAGCCGCCCCGTGGGGGGCGCCTTAGCACCGGTTGCGGATCCAGACCTTGGCATCTGGGGCCTGATCGGATCGGGTGTCTGTCGTTCACCCATGGCCTGCCTTGTGCCTGACAGGAGAGGAAAAGGGATCACGTCTCTGGGAAGAGATGCTCAAAGCTTGACCTTCTCGGTTGTGACCCCGGCTCGGGTTATGCAGCCCTGAGGTTCATCTCGCGGGAATCAGAAGTGGCGTATGGCTCTCTGCAGCTACGGGATGGCGTTCTCGCTGCGCCACCGAGTTCACGTGGGTGTTCGGTAACCCTTTCCATCACTCGCACCTCCGCGATGCGCACCGGCTCGGGTGATCCCTGGCCGGACTCTTGGGGAGGGTGGGACCCGGGTTGGAGCCCGGGCCTCCCCTCAAGTTCAAAGTACGCCCCTTTTCGAGTGGCGGTGGCCCGCTGGAGTGCCTGTTCCCGTACCTCCCAAAACCCTGTCACAGCAATACTTCTGAGGCGCCATTCCCCTCCTCTGGAGTCTGCAGAGCAGACGGTTCTATGCGCAGGGCGCATGGAGTTGCGGACTGCTGCATCCGCGCGGCAACCTGAATCCTGCTCGGGCCATCCCTCAGGGCCGAACCACTGATTGCCATGGGCTTCCGTCTCCGCCGCTCAGCCCGTCTGGGCCCCCTGCGTTTCAACTTCTCCAGCGGTGGACTGAGCTCGATCTCCCTCGGCGGGCGGGGGGCTTCGTTCAACATCCCGGTGAACCGCAGCGGTGGGCCGCGCACGACTGTGGGGCTGCCGGGCACCGGCCTGAGCTGGAGCGTGGAGCACAGCTCGGATCGTCCCGCCGCGGTTCCGGCGGGCCCTGCGGCCGGCCTACCCAACAGCCGCCGGCTGCGGTCGGGCCAGCTCGATGCCCTCAAGCAATCGCTGCTGGGGGTGCTCCGCCAGGAGCTTTTTGCAGCTGGCTCCCCAGGGGAGCAGCTGTGGGAGCACGGCCTGGTGAGCCGCCTGCTCGCCGATGGTTCCCTCGGTGCGCGCACCACCGGCCTGCTGGCGCTGATCGAAACCCCGGAGGCGATGGAGGCCTACCTGCTGCGCGCCCAGGGCCAGGACGATGCCAAGCGCCGCGCCCAGCGCTGCATCACGGCCGTGCAGGAGGGGGCGCGCCTGGCCGACGCTCGTGGCTGTCTCACCTGAGATGGCCAAGGCAGGTGCCCGCAGGGCCGGTTCCCCGTATCCGCCCGCACCCGCCAGAAAGTCCCAGCAGGTCAAAGATGGAGCACGAAAGAGGGAGATACCCCGCATGCGAGAGGTCGTGTTCCGCGTTCTGGCTGAACGCCCCGGCCACCTGGAGGCCCAGGCCGTAGGCGCAGCCTTCTCCGCAGGAGTAACCCTGCCCATCCGCATCACCGCCCCGACTCTGGAGGAGCTGCAGCACGAGGCCCGCGAGGCCCTGATCGCCCACATGGGGCCGGCCCACTGCACGGTGCGTGTGCGCGTGCGCCGCGGCCCCAGTGCTGCCGTCAGCAGCATCCGGCCGGTGGGGCGCCCTGCAGCCCTCTGCCGTTGAGCTGGGATGCACGAGCCAGAGGCCACCGCCATCACCAGCTCGATCACCAGCTCGCTCGTGCTGGCCGCCGATGATCCCTCGTCACTGGCGCAGTTCTATGGCGCTCTGCTTGGCGCCCAGCCGCAGCCGGGCTTGAGCGCCGCGCACTGGCGCGTGCCCTGGCCGGCCGGCGGCTGGCTGGAGCTCTACGCGCCATCCCGGAATCGGCCGCAGCCCCGCCAGCAGGGTCGCCTGGCTCTGTGTCTGCAACGTCAGGCCGATGGGACGGGCGCCCTTGCCGTGCTCCAGGCCTGGATCAGCACGGCCCTGGAGCTGGGTGCCACCACAGAAGATCCGCCGCGCCAGGAACCGTTCGGCGCCGAAGCCTGGCTGCTCGACCCGGAGGGCAACCGCCTGCTGTTGCTGGTGTTGATCTGCAGTCCCTCCAGCTCAGCCTGAGCGGCCAGCAGCCGATCGAGCGGATCCCGATGGGCTCAGCCGGTGATCTGCCGCAGCCCGGTGATCAGCCCACCGATGGCTGCGGCGGCTCCGATCACCTGAAGCACACTCCAGCGCAGGCGCAGCTGGGCGAACAGCGCCGCCGCCGCCACCAGCAGTGCCCAGGGGTTGAAGTCACCTGACGGCCAGAGCACCGGGCCCGCAAAGAACACCGCCAGGCTGACGATCAGCCCCACCACAACGGCGGTGATTGCGCTTAGCGGAGCGCCGAAGCGCAGGTCGCCACGGGTGGCTTCCACCAGCGGGGCGCCGGCCAGGATGAACCCGAACGACGGCAGGAAGGTGAACCACACCGACACCAGCGTGGCGGCAATGGCTAGCCCCCAGTCGCCACCGCCAGCGGCGAGGCCCTGGTTCCAGCCGCCCATGAACCCCACAAAGGCCACCACCATGATCAAGGGGCCGGGGGTGGTTTCACCGAGGGCCAGACCATCGAGCATCTGGCTGGCCGAGAGCCAGTGGAACTGCTGCACTGCCCCCTGGGCCACGTAGGGCAACACCGCATAGGCCCCACCGAAGCTGAGCAGCGCCACCCGCGAGAAGAAGCGCCCCATCAACGCCAGGATGCCGTTCCAGCCGCCGATGTTCGCCAGGGCGGCCAGGGGCAGCGCCGTGGCCAGGGCCCAGGCCAGCAGCGTTGCCGCCAGACGCCGTCTGGACAAGCGGGCATGGGGAGGAGTCTCGGAGTCGTCGTCGTGCAGGGCGCCGGGCTGATCCGGATCCGCCTTGCCCGACCCAGCGCCGTGGGGCTTGCTGGCCGCCAGCAGGGAGGGGCGCCAACGGGCGGTCAGCAGGCCGATCAGGCCGGCGCCGATCACCAGCAGCGGATAGGGAAGCTTGAACAGCGTCAGGGCCAGGAAACCGGCGACCGCCAGAGCGACCAGCAAGGGCGTGCGCAGGGTGCGGCTGCCGATCCGCCAGGCTGCCATCAGCACGATCGCCAGCACGGCAGGTTTGAGCACCGCAAACACCGACACCAGCAGCGGCAGATGGCCCCAGAGGGCATAGATGGAAGCCAGCGCGGTGAGCACGAACACCGCGGGCAGCACGAACAGGCCGCCGGCGATCAGGCCCCCGGGAATTCCATGCATCAGCCAGCCCAGGTAAGTGGCCAGCTGCATGGCCTCCGGTCCTGGCAGCAGCATGCAGTAGTTGAGGGCGTGCAGATAGCGCTGCTCCGAGAGCCAGCGGCGCTGGTCCACCAGTTCACGATGCAGCAGGGCAATCTGGCCGGCGGGCCCGCCGAAGCTCACCAGCCCCAGCTGCAGCCAGTAGCGGGAGGCCTCAGCGAGGCTCACGGATTGGGTCTTCCCTGCTGGCATGGGTCGTTGGAACGGATTGGTGTGCATCCCCATCGGCAACCTAGAAGTCAGGAGCTGCCTGACGGGTCGACGAGGGCACATCACTGCGCCATTCAGCTCCGCTGGCGTGGGCAGCGCTGAACCGTGAAGCTGCCGCAGACCGATGATCATGGTCAGGGTCGTGCGGCATTGAGTGAGGTGTGCCATGGCCCAGGTTCCTGCCCTGCCCCTGCTCCAGGCCGCCGCCGGTGGGGCCCCCCTGCTGCTCCGTCAGCTGTTTGACGCCCCCACCGGCACCTTCACCTACCTGCTGGCCGATGTCGCCACGGGCGAGGGGGTGCTGATCGATCCGGTCTTTGAGCAGCACGGCCGGGATCTCTCCCTGATCCGCGAACTGGGCATCCGGCTGGTGGCCAGCCTCGACACCCACGCCCATGCCGACCATGTCACCGGCAGCTGGCTGATGCAGCAGGCCACCGGCTCGGCCATCGGCCTGGCTGCCGCTGCCGGTGCCGACAACGTCTCCCGTCCTCTGGCCCACGGCGATCGCGTCGTGTTCGGCCGCCGCCATCTGCAGGTGCGCAGCACCCCCGGCCACACCGAGGGCTGTGTGACCTACGTGCTTGATGACCAGTCGATGGCGTTCACCGGCGATGCGCTCCTGGTGCGGGGCTGTGGCCGCTGCGATTTCCAGCAGGGCGATGCCCACACCCTGTGGCGGTCGATCACCGAGCAGATCTTCAGCCTGCCGGCGTCGTGCCTGCTCTACCCAGGTCACGACAGCACCGGCAGGACGGTCACCTCGGTGGCAGAAGAGAAGGCCTTCAATGCCCGGCTCGGCGGTGCCGCGACGGAACGCGACTTCGTCGGCCACATGCAGGCCATGAGAATGCCCCACCCCCACCGGATCGCTGAAGCCCTGCCGGGCAACCAGCGTTCCGGCAAGCCCCTCGAGAGCCCGGCGCCTCGGGGCTGGGCACCGCTGCAGCGCAGCTATGCCGGCCTGCCCGAGATCGACCCCGACTGGGTGGTCGCCCATCTGGGCGCCGTCACGATCGTCGATGTGCGTTCTGCCGAGGAGTTCGACGGTCCGGATGGGCGCATTGCCGGCAGCCTGCTGATCCCCCTGCCCGAGCTCGAAGGCCGCACCTCCGAGATCCCGATCGACCGGCCCGTGGTGGGGGTCTGCCATTCGGGCAGCCGTTCGGCCCTGGCCACTCTGCAGCTGCTCAGGGCCGGCCATGGCCAGGTGGCCAACCTGCGCGGTGGGCTCAGCCGCTGGGCTGATGGGGGCTATCCCCTCGAGACTGAAGTGTCCTGACGAGCGACCCGCTGCCGATGGGCTTCCATTTCGCCCAGTCGGGCCTCAGCTCGATCTCGGTCGGTGGCCGTGGCGCCACGGTCAACCTGCCGGTGAACCGCCTGCTCGCCGATGGTTCCCTTGGCGCCCGCACCGCCGGCCTGCTGGCCCTGATCGAAACACCAGAGGCCATGGAGGGATATCTGCTGCGGGCCCAGGGCCAGGACGATGCCAAACGTCGGGCCCAGCGTTGCATCACGGCCGTCCAGGAGGCGTCCCGCCTCGCCGCGGCGCGGGGCTGGCTCACCTGAGCTGGTCAGGGTGTCATCTTCGCTGAACCTGAACCCCGTCCCAGTTGAGGGAGAAAAACCTGTCATAGGCGTTGTATTCGGGTTTGTTCAGACCATCGTGCTGAAGCATCCTGCGGAGCTGAATGATCTCGCGGCCCTGCGCCACGATGATGTCACGTGCCAGCCGACGGATGGTGATGTTCCGGGATTTGTTCAGCGCATCGTGGGCCATGATCAGTGCACCGCCGTGGTGCTGGAGCATTCCTTCCAGGAACCAGGTCACACGGTTCTCGCGGGTCGGGCCGGAGGCCATCATCTGCATGGCCTCAATCTGAGCAGGGCTCATGCGGATCAGATCGGCCATGGCGTCGGGATCCCCCCCTGGCCTGAGCGCCACCGGATGGACGGGAGCCTCGGGGTACCAGGCCTTGCGCCACTGCCCCATGGCCTTGATCTCCTGGGCTTGATCCCGCCAGATCGCCTTGGCCAGGGAGCCTACCCCTGGCGCGCCGATGTCGAAGACGAATTCGCTCATCCGCAGGGCACCGGTGTGGTGCTGAACCATGCTGTCGATCCAGCGCAGGTCATAGGTGCTGCCGGCGGGCCCCACGTCGTGCATGTGGGCGCTGTGATCCATCACTGGCATGGGCTCATGGTGATGGTGCTGGTGGGGATCCATCTGGGCCTGGGCGCCTGCCACCGGCGAGAGCAGAAGGGCGAGGGTCAGGCCCATGGCCAATCGCTGGACGACAGGCCGGCCCAGCACCGTGACCAGGGCCGTGTCGACGCTCAGGATCCGTTCCCCCAGGCCCACCGGTCGCGCCCCCACCGATGCGGCCAGCTGCACTTCAAAGGGCACGAAACCGCCTTCGGGGCCGATCATCACCATTGCCGGCCCCGGTGGCGTTTCAGCCAGGCTGATGGGGGCATCGATGTCGGCGATCCAGCAGGGCCTGCCGGCGCACAGCCCGGGCAGCCCATCCTCCACGAACGGCCGGAAGCGGCGGTGCAGATGCACCACCGGGGCGATGGTGTCGCGGGCGCGTTCCAGGCCCGCCAGCAGGGCCTCATTCAGCCTGTCGGGATGCAGCAGTGGGCTCTGCCAGTAGCTCTTCTCCACCCTGGCGCTGTGGATCAGGTGGAGATGGTTCACACCGAATTCGGCACATTGCCGCAGCATCCGCCGCAGCATCTTCGGCCGTGGCAATGCCAGCACGAGGTCGAAGGGATGGCGGGCGGGTGGTGGGCTGTTGAGCATCACCCGCAGGCGCACGCCGTCTGCATCGATCGCTTCGACCTGTCCCTGGCCGCAGGCGCCCCCCAGCAGCCCCACCCGCAGGCTGTCGCCCACCTGTGCCTTCAGCACCTCGCGGATGTGGGTGGCTCGCCGGTCGCGCAGCACAGCCACCGATGCGTCACACCAGTCGCCGGCATTGAGCAGCACGATGTTCATCGGCGTGGGCGAGCAGGGGCCATGCCCTCCACGATGGAGGGAAGCCCAGCAGGTCCTGTGTCCATGGCCACCGCAGCCCTTGATGCCGTCCGTCTCTACCGGATGGATCTGCCTGATCACGCCTGCCCCTGGGGATTGCGGGCCCTGCGGCTGCTGCAGGAGCACCACATCCCCTTCGAGGATCATCCCCTCCGCAGTGCCGAGGAGGTGGAGGCCTTCAAGGCGGCCCATGGAGTGGCCACCACCCCCCAGATCTTCAGCGGCAGCGAGCGGATCGGTGGCTACACCGACCTGGCGGAGCGGCTGGGGGTGCGGCCCGAATCCGCCGACATCACGTACACGCCGGTCGTGGTGGTGTTCGCCACCGCTGCCCTGATGACCCTGGTGCTGGGCGCCGGCATCAGCGGCTTCATGGGCATCGCCATCTGCCTGCTGGCCATGCTCAAGCTGATGGATGTGCCGGCCTTTGCGACCAGCTTTCGCAAGTACGACCTGCTCAGCCAGCGCTGGCCCACCTGGGCAGGCCTTTATCCAGGGGTCGAACTGCTGGTGGGTCTGGGGGTGCTGCTGCAGCCCGAAGCGGTGGCGCTCGCCCGGCTGGTGGGCGCCATGGCGGCCCTGCTGGGCGTCATGGGCATGGTGTCGGTGGGCAAGGCTGTGTTCGTCGATCGCCTGGCGCTCAACTGCGCCTGCGTCGGTGGCAACTCGCGAACGCCGCTGGGGGTGGTGAGCTTCGCCGAGAATCTGATCATGGCCCTGATGGGCGCGGCGATGCTGGCCTAGATTTCCCAGAGTCTCCCTAAGGGAAGCTGGTCGTTTCATAGCCCTTCCTCCAGGCGATGCAGCCAGAAACGCATGCCTACATGCTGGGAACCCAGTTGTCGAGCTGAAGACCTGGAACCCGCTCGAATTCACTGAGGTTGTTGGTCACCAACGTGGCCTGCAGGCTCAGCGCATGGGCGGCGATGAGCATGTCGAGTGCGCCGATCGGTGTGCCCTTCCGCTCCAGATCAGCACGCAGATCCCCATAGACCCACAGGGCTAGTTCATCGAACGGCAGGATCGCCAGGGGTGCCAGGAACAGATCCAGAGCCTGGCGGTTGCGCGCAGAGCCGCTCTTGGCGACACCGTAGGCCAGCTCCGCCGCCACCACACTGCACAGTCCGATCTCTCCCATGCGGTAATCGCGGAAGCGCTGCAGCACACCCACCGGCTTGGCGTTGATGATGTGGATGCAGATGTTGGTGTCGAGCAGGATCAAGATGCCAGCTCCGGCCGTTGTTGTTGCTCGGGCTGTTCACGGCTGAGCTGAAAGCCAGGCTCGAAGGCCGCGAGGCCGGCTTCCAGGGTCTGCCAGGGATCCTCAATCGGCAGCAGCAGCACGCCATTGCCGAAGTGCTTCACGATCACCTCCGTGCCGCTGAAGCGGTACGCCTTGGGCAAACGCACCGCCTGACTGCGGCCGGATTGAAACAGACGGGCGGTGTCCATCGGCCTAGCCATGCGTGGTGCCTACCAATGGTAGCTACCACGGGTTGGTCAGGGCTGCGGAGCCGGCTGACTGAGGCCCCGAGGGGCTTGACGCCTGCCGAGACGCCGCACATGCCCTGATGTCGCCCTTGGTCAGCAGGGCCGGCGTTGGGATCGTGAAGCGGGCGTCACGCATGTGGGTGGCATAGGCCGATTCCTCGCCGCCCAGCTCACGCAGGAAGGGGAACACCCGCTCGCCCACCACCTGGAACATCGAGGCCGCTTCGCCCAGTTCCTTGAAGCGGCTCCAGCGCAGCTCCTGCTTGTCTTCCGGAAAGATGCGCCGCCGCATCGGCTGGCCGGAGCGCTGGCTGTGGCGCTGCTCCAGCACCTCCAGTGGATTGGCAATGCCGCCGCTCCAGAAGGCATCCCAGATCCGATCTGGTTGCGCAGCTCGCCGGTGAGCACCGAGGCCGCCGTGGTGCCGGGGGCGATGGATGGTTGGGGGGGGGCTGCGGCGGCTGAGGCACTGCCGCTGCGTCGGGACCGCATCCCGGCAGCGGCTGGGGCAGCGCGTGGTGGTGCATCAACGCCTGCGGCCTTCAGACCGCCGCCGGGCTTTCACACCCTCCGCGGCACCCATGGCTACCACGAACGCCTTCAGCTCTTTCAGCTCCCCATCACTGATGGGTTCACCGGCCTCCTGCTCCAGGGCCGCGATGATCTCGTCGTTGCTGATCCGGCTGCCGTCCTCCGGGATCAGGGCGATCAGGGCGTCGGTGAGGTCGTCGCAGCTTGGCATCGGGGCGGGATGGGGATGCAGCACTCAGAGACCCGGCACCGGTCTCGGCAACAGACTGACGGCGGCGATCGGCAGGTGGATCGCCAGGGTGTACCCCAGGGCCCGGTGCAGGTTGTCATCGATGCGCCGCCCGAGGGCGATCGCCTCCACCAGGCTGCCGAAATCGTCGTTCAGCAGCACCAGGTCGGCCGCCTCCCGCGCCACGGCCGTCCCCCGTTGTCCCATCGCGACCCCGATGTCGGCGGCCCTGAGCGCCGGGGCGTCGTTGACGCCGTCACCGGTCATCGCCACCACCTCGCCGGCCGCCTGCAGGGTCTGCACAATCGCCAGCTTCTGCTGCGGCAGCACCCGCGCGAACACCGACAGCGGATCCACCGGCAGGCCCGCCTGGTCGGCGATGGCGCGGGCCGTCTCGGGGGCGTCGCCGGTGATCATCACCACCCGCATCCCCGCCTCCCGGGCCCGGGCGATGGCGGCGGGCACGTCCGGTCGCAGGGGATCCGCCAGACCCACGAGACCGATCGGCTCGAACAGATAGTCGTGCACCGCCTCCGGCGGTTGCGGCCCTGGCGCGGTCCGGTCGGGATGGCGCGGCGCCCCGTCGAGGCCGCTGGCCACCGCGAGCACCCGCAGCCCCTGGCTGGCCAGGCCCGCGGCGGCTTCTGCCAGGGCGTCGGCTCGGTCTGGCGGCAGATGGCACAACCGGGCGATCGCCTCCGGCGCCCCCTTGGCGGCGATCTGCCAGCGGCCGTCGTCGTCGCGCCATAGCTGCGAGACCACCAGCAGGTCGGGCGTGAGCGGGTACTCCCGCAGCAGCGGCCAGTCGGGATGCAGGTGCTCGCTGTGGTGCAGTTCGGCCTGGGCCAGGCGGGCGATCGCCTGCTCCATGGCATCGACCGGATCATGGCGACTTGCCAGCAGCGCCAGCTCCAGCAGGCGATGCCAGGTTTCCCCGAGGGGTTGCCCCACCTGCCACAGGGCTCCTGCGGGCCAGAGCATGAGCTGCTGCACCGCCATGCGGTTCTCGGTGAGGGTGCCCGTCTTGTCGACGGCGAGCACCGTCGCGCTGCCCAGGCTTTCGACGGCTGCCGGCCAGCGGGCCAGCACCACCGGGATTTCGTTGGGCAGCACCGCCAGGGCCAGGGCCAGGGCCGCCAGCAGTGCCCTGCTCCAGTCACCGCTGAGGCTCCCCTGCAGCACCGCCAGGGTCGCGCAGAGGCCGAGGGCCACCCCGGTGAGGCGTGCCGTCAGGCGGCGGGTGTGGCGCTGCAGGCGGGTGGCGGGTGGGGTGATGCTGGCCAGGCTGCAGCCCAGGCGGCCCAGCTCGGTCGACTCCCCCACCGCCACCACCTCCGCCAGGCCCCGGCCGCTGGCCACCAGCGATCCGGCACGGATCAGCTGGCCGGGCCGGTCGACCGCCACCGGCAGCGATTCCCCCGTCAGCAGCGACGCATCCAGCCAGAGCCCCACCCCTTCCCGCAGCCGTGCATCGGCGGCGACCCGGTCCCCTTCCTCCAGCCGCAGCCCATCGCCGGGGCGCACGTCTTCTGGAGCCAGTCCAGGTCGAGGCCATCGCGCCGCACCCGGGCGCGGGGGGAGGAGAGGCGGCCGAGTTCGGCGAGGGCCCGCCGGCTGCGGTGTTGCTGCCAGGCATCCAGCAGGCTGATCGCCGCCACGAACAGCAGCAGGATCAGGGCCTCCTGGGGTTCGCCGATCAGCGCATAGATCAGCGCGCAGGCCAGCAGCAGCAGATTGGTGGGCTCGGCGATCGCCATGGGACCTGCGCCATAGGGGGCCTTCTCCGATGATTCCCCCGCCGCCGGATCACTGCTTCAGGGCGAACAGGCCGAACACCAGGAACAGTCCACCACTGAGGCGGTACAGCAGCTTTTCGCTGATGCGGCCGCCGATCCACTTGCCGGCGCCCACGGCGAGCCAGGTGACCAGGGCATGGCCCAGCAACGTGCCGGCGAGCAGGCCGGCGAATGTGAAGGCCGGCGCCGTGGCCAGAAACACCGTCGTGAACTGGGTGCGATCCCCCAGTTCAGCGATGAACACCAGAACGAAGGCCTCCTGGATCACCGCCCATGGGGTGGTGCGGCGACGCTGGCTTTCAGCCTCGTTGATGGTCTTTTCTGCTTCCTGCTGTTCCTCATCGGCTTCGTCGGCCCGCATGCGCTGAGCCTCGATCAGCAGCTTGATGCCGAAGCCCATGAACAACGCCGCCGCCAGCCAGGGCACCACCCGGGGCGGCAGCAGTTCGCGCAGGCCGTAACCCAGGCCCAGGGAGATCAGGGTGACAGCGGTGAGCGCCCCGAACGCACCGATGAACACCTCCCGGGCCCGGTGGCGGGCCGCGAGGATCAGCGCCATGAAGAACGTCTTGTCCCCCAGCTCCGCCAGGGTGATGGCCGTGAGGCTGGCCCCGAAGGCCGCCGCGCCGGGATCGGTAGGAAGAGGTGTGCCCATAGGGTCACCATGCGGCACATCCCATGAAGAAGTCCTGAGGTTGCTGGGGCTTCATGGGCCGGGGAGCAGCACCAGCAGCTCGAAGCGGCCGGGCCGGTTCTCCCCCAGCTGCAGTTCGCCGCCATGGCGCCGGGCGATCGCCCGGCTGATCGCCAGGCCCAGGCCACTCTGCCCGCCGCGGTCGGCACCGCTCCAGAAACGCTCGAACATCCGCTCGCGGTCCTGCAAGGCAATGCCTGGACCCTCGTCGGCGATGCTCACCCGGATCCGTTGACCGGCCTCGCTCACGACAACCCATACGGTCCCGCCCCTGGGGCTGTGGCGGATCGCGTTGTCCAGCAGGTTGGTGAACAACCGCAGCAGCTGTTCCCCTTGGCCACGGAACCGGACCCTGTGATCTGCAGGATCAGGTCGCAGCTCCAGTCGGATGGCGCGCACGGCCGCCTGAGGTGTCAGGCAGCGGATCAGGTCTTCCAGAAGCTCCAGCAGATCGAAAGTCTGCCGATCCCCAGGGGCCAGGGGCCCATCCAGGCCGACCTGCTCCTGGCGGGCGAGCAGCAGCAGGTCGTCGAGCAGTTCGCCCAAGCGGCTGCAGAGGCCATCCAGCTCCGGCCAGGCCAGGGTCGGCTCCTGGCGCAGGTCCTCGGGCACGGCCGCCAGCAGGGTCCGCAGGGTTGTCAGCGGATGGCGCAGCTCATGGGAGGCGTCGGCGGTGAACCGCTGCAGCGCGCTCACCTGGCGCTGCAGCGGGGAGAAGGCGGCCTGCAGCATCCGGCGGCCCACCAGCAGGGCCGCCAGGGCTGTGACGATGCACCCCAGCAGCAGGCCGCGGCGAAGCCGGATCAGATCGGCTTGCGCTGGCTGATCAGACAGGGCCACCCGCACATAGCCGAGCCGTCCGGCCTGGCTGTTGACCGGCTGCCAGAGGCTCACCCCCCCCGGGCCAGCGCTGCCAGAGCGGTCCGGCGGGCACCCCCGGCAGCGCCGGCACCGGCAGCGCGCCCTGCCCACTGAGCAGAACGCCCCTGGTGTCAAACCACTGCAGCAGCTGCTGCTGAAGTGCCGGAACGTGGATGGTGCGAGGGTCGGCGCGAAACTTGGCGATTCCTTTCGCTTCCCGGGTTTCATGGGCGATCAGTGGCAGCTGGGCCGCGGCGCCGGCGGCCAGTTGATGCAGCTCGGTGCGTTGATCCTCGGCACGCTGGGCGGCCATGCCCCAGTAAAGCGAGCCAGTGAAGGCTGACAGCAGCAGCAGCGCGAAGCACCCTCCCTGCAGGACCAGACGGCGCCGCAGCTGCAGGGGATCAGGCGGCAGCGGTGGGATTGAGCCGGTAGCCAACGCCGTACACCGTTTCGACCAGGTTGGGATCACACCCGGCCTGGGTGAGTTTTCGGCGCAGGTTGCGCATGTGGGCCCGCAGGGCGTCTTCGCCCACGTCCCGGCGTCCATCGCCGCTTCCGTGCAGAAGCTCAGCCTTGCTGACGCAGGCACCGGCGGCCCGCAGCAGCTGTTCCAGCACGAGCGCCTCCTTGCGGGTGAGATCGAGGGATGCGCTGTTCACCAGCAGGCTGGTCTGGCCTGCCACCAGCTGCAGGGGGCCGTGGCAGAGGCGGCGCTGCGGCGGCCGCTGGGCCCGGCGCAGCAGCGCCCGCAGGCGCATCCTCAGCAGATCGGGATCAAAGGGTTTGACAACGTAGTCATCGGCCCCCTCCTCGAATCCTCTGACCTTGTCTTCCCGCCCGTCGCGGGCCGTGAGCATCAGCACCAGGGGCTGATGCTCAGCCAGGCGGATCTGGCGGCAGAGGGAGAGACCATCACGATCGGGCAGCCCCAGATCGAGCAGCACCAGATCGAACAGCACCAGATCGAACAGCTCGCGCTCGAGCCAGCCGATGGCTTCAGCGCCGGTCGCAGCCAGCTCGGCGGCATAGCCCCAGCGGCCGAGCAGCCGCAGCAGGGCGGCCTGCAAGGGGGGATCGTCCTCCACCACGAGCAGCTTCATGACCCCTCAGCCGTTGCCCGGCTCAGCGGTCTCCAGCTGCAGGGTGCTCTTGCGGATCCCCAGGTCCGCCAGGCGCGTGCGGGCCAGGGCCAGAAGCTGATCCCGGCTGAGGGTCTCGGCCGCCAGGCGTTCCGGATCGATCACCACGTGGGCGGTGAGGGCCGTGCGCGCCGTGCTGAGGCCCCAGACGTGCAGCTCTTCCACCTCCAGCACCGCCGGCAGGGTGGCCAGGGCCTGCTCCACCCGGCCCAGGTCGACATGGCGTGGTGCGGCGTCGAGGTTGAGGGCGATCGCCTCCCGCAGCAGTCCCCAGGCGCTCCAGATCACCGCAGCGCCCACGGCGATGGCGGTGACGGCATCGAGACGGAGCCAGCCGGTGGCCCCCACCACCAGGGCGCTCACCAGCACGGCCACCGACACGGCGGCATCGGTGAGCAGGTGCAGCACCGCGGCGCGCTGGTTGAGGTCGTGATGGTGGTCGTCGCCGAACAGGCGGGCTGAGCACAGGTTGACGACGATGCCGGCTGCGGCGGCCCAGGCCACGGGGCCGGCGGTCAGCGGCACCGGGTGGACCAGGCGCTGGATCGCCTCCACCACGACCACCGCACCAGCGGCCAGGATCAGCAGGCCGTTGATCAGCGAGGCCATCTGGGTGCTGCGCCCGAAGCCGTAGGTGAAGCGTCCCCGGGCCGGCCGGCGGCTGAGCCGGTCGGCGCCCCACCCCAGGGCGAGCCCCGCCACATCGCCCAGGTTGTGCAGGGCATCGCCGATCAGCGCCAGGGAACCGAAGCCGACGCCGACCGTCAGCTGCAGGGCCGTGAGGCCGGCGTTGAGGGCGATGCTCCAGCGGAAGGCGGCACCGGAGCGGTCGCATTCGTGCCCATGATCGTGATCGTGATGGCAGCCACCCATGGCCTCAGCGCTCCTCCTGGGTTGCCAGCCAGGAGGCGATCATCTCTTCCATTCCCTTCTGGGTGCGGCCATGGGGGCGCAACCCCCGGGCAGCCCAGGCCCGGTCCAGCCGCATCCGCAGCTCTTCGCTGACCCAGCAGGAGAGCAGCACCTTGCCCTCCCGGCTGGAGGAACAACGCTTCGCGGCCATCGGCACCCCAGGCGGATTGCTGAAGTGTATACATGTAGGCAATTGCCGCCCGGGCCGGGCCGTCTGCGGCCCCTTTCCTCAGCCCTCGAAGCCTTGCCGTGCTTCGGTCACACCGGCGGGCTGGGTGCCTTTCAGGTAGGCCAGCATGGTGTCGGCATCGGAGACTTCAAAGGGATCGACCGGGCAGTTGTCACCGAATTCGGGCTCCACGAAGGCCTTCTCGATCACGCCATCCCTGACCAGCATCGAGTATCGCCATGACCGCAGGCCGAACCCCAGGTTGGACTTGTCGACCAGCATTCCCATCTTGCGGGTGAACTCGCCATTGCCATCGGGCAGCAGAAACACGTTGCTGGCGCCCACGTGGCGTCCCCACTGGAACATCACGAAGGCATCGTTCACCGACACACAGACGATCCTGTCGACCCCCAGGGCGCGGAAGTCGTCGACCAGCTCTTCGTAGCGGGGCAGGTGGTTCGAGGAGCAGGTGGGGGTGAAGGCTCCGGGCAGCGAGAACAGCACCACAGTCTGACCCTTGAAGATCTCGTCGGTCGTCAGGTCTTGCCAGCGGTAGGGGTTGGGCCCGGGAACCGACTCGTCACGGACGCGGGTCTTGAACGTGACCTGGGGAACGGTGTTTAGGAGGGACATGGCCTGGAGGGCGGATGGAGGGGCCGGTGCGGCCGTGGACCGATCTTATGCGGAGTGACTACGGATAGCAAGGGTGCCGTCGCCGTGCCGCCGGGTCACGGGTGGGGCTCCCGGTCCTGTGCTGTAGGGTGAAGTTGATTGAGCGAACCATCTGAAGCGGGTTTCTGTCCTGATGTCTGGTTTCCTCCAGGCCGGCGATCTCCCCAGGACTTCTCCAGCAGACCAGCCACCGTGCTTCGGCCACTTCGTCGAATCGACCCCTAGTTTTTGCCTTTTTCATGACTATTTACGTCGGCAATCTGTCCTTTGATGCCGAGGTGGAAGACCTTCAGCACCTGTTCGCCGAATACGGTGCCGTCAGCAAGTGCACCCTCCCCCTGGACCGTGAGACAGGCCGCAAGCGCGGCTTCGCCTTCGTCGACATGGCCTCGGCCGACGATGAGGCCCGCGCCATCGCCGATCTCCAAAACGTGGAATGGATGGGTCGCAGCATCCGCGTCAACAAGGCCGAGCCCCGCGGCAGTGCCGGTGGTGGCGGCGGCGGTGGCGGTGGCGGCGGTCGCCGCTGGTGATCTCAGCCGGCTGAGCGGGCCCTCAGGGCCCGCTCGCTGGGTTGGCGCAGCCCGTCTGCCCAGCCCAGGATTTTCAGCAGCTGGATGAAGCGGTAAGTGGGATCGGGCAGCAGCACCACCTGCCCCTGCCGCACCGTGATGCCCTGCCGCACCGACCCTTGAAAGGCGTGGTGCAGGTTGTGCCAGCCCTCGCCGAAGGTGATCAGGGCCACCCAGCGGTTGTTGCGGCTTGCATCGCCGGTGGCGAAGGGTTGGTCTCCCACCAGGTGGGCCACCGAGTTGACGCTCGCCACGGCGTGATAAAGAACCGTGGTGCTGAGGCAGAACGCGCCCAGCCCTTCAAGCCCGCCGATCCCCCACGACAGCCAGGCCAGGGCGAGCACCGGCATCACATGCAGCCGGTCGATCAGCCGCAGCACCGGATCAGCCTCCACATCGGCCGGCAGGGTCTCCGGATGGAAGCCGGGGCCCAGCAGCCAGCCCACCTGGGAATGCCAGAAGCCCCTCCAGCCCGCCATCGGCCTGAGGGGTGTGTGGGGGTCGCGGGGGGTGTCCACATGGCTGTGGTGCTGCAGATGGTGCGCCTTCCACCAGCTGGGGCCCATCTGGCCCGACGAGGCGGCCACCAGCGACCCCAGCCACCACACCAGCCGCGCCGCGCGGTAGCTGCCGTGGGTGATCAGGCGGTGGTAGATGGCCGTGGTGGCCAGCATCCGCAGGCCGTACAGCAGAACGGCCCACAGGGCCATCGGCACCCCCAGACCGGTGACCAGCAGCAGCAGGCAGCCCAGGTGACAGATGACGATCACCACAGGGCCCAGCCCGTGCAGAACCCGCCGTGTCGTCAGCGGCTGGGGTTGGGCGGTGCAGAACTGGGTCAGATGTGATGCCGATCGCGACGGCCATTCAATGGCATGGCCGGCTCTGGCTCGGTTCCTACAGTCCTGGCATGCCCCCCACCGACCCTGCTCTCACGGCCTTCGGCGCCAGCCTCTCGGCCATCACCCTGGCGGAGCTGGGGGACAAGACCTTTTTCATGGCGCTGATCCTGGCGACGCGCCACCGGGCCCGCCTGGTCTTCGTGGGTGCCTTCGCGGCACTGGCTGCCGTGACCCTGATCTCCCTGGCCCTGGGCTTCGGCCTGCGCGAGGTGCTGCCGCCCTGGCTGCTGCCCTGGCTGGCTGCCGTGCTCTTTCTCGGGTTCGGCAGCAAGCTCCTGGTGGATGCCCAGGGGATGGCCTCCGACGGCGCCGATGCCGAGGAACGCGAGGCCGAGCAGGCCGTGGACGAGGCCGAACGGCAACGACCGATCGTCACCGCCAGGGCGGTGGTGCTCGAGGCCTTCGTGCTCGTGTTTCTGGCGGAACTCGGAGACCGCACCCAGATCACCACGGTCGTGCTGGCCACCGCTCCGGCCCTCACCTTCGCCGGGCTGCTGGCCGGGGCGCTGCTGGGCCATGGCCTGGTGACGTGGCTGGCGGTGGGGGCCGGCCGCTGGATCGGTGGTCGCATCCCCGAGCGGCTGCTCTATCGCCTCAGCGGAGGGCTGTTCCTGCTCTTCGGCCTGGTGGCGCTGCGGCAGGCCATTCGCTAGACCGCGACCATGGCCACCCTGCCGCGCGTCTTCCGCCCCGCTGACCCCCTCTACCCCCAGCAGTGGCAGTTCGGCCTCATCGGTCGCCTGGGCGACCTCGGCCGCGGCTCCACCGCCGGCATCGAACGGGTCTGGGCCGACTTCACCGGCGCGGGGGTTGCGGTGGCCCTCTGGGACAGTGGCATCGCTTCCAGCCACTGGGATCTGCAGCCCAACGTGCGGCTTGATCGACGGGTGGTGGTCGCCGGCCTGCTCAATGACGGCGAAGCCCTGGGGGCCGCCGATCGCCATGCCACCGCCGTCGCCGGTCTGATCGCCGCCGCCAGCAATGGCCGCGGCGGGGTGGGGGTGGCCTTCGCCGCCGGCATCACCGCCGTGCGGGTCTTCGGCGGCCCCGATGACGTCAACACGGCCTTCGACCGCTACCTGCTCAGCCTCGAGGGCCTGCCTGGCTTCGCCGTCAGCAACCACAGCTACGGGTCCCGCCCCGACTGGCGCCCGGCCCCCCAGGAGGCCCTGTTCGAGCGGGCGGCCCGTCTGGGCCGCAATGGCCTCGGCAGCCTGCAGGTCAAGGCGGCCGGCAACGACAACCTCGACAGCAACGGCGACCGTCTCAATGCCTCCCGCTACACCATCAACGTCGCCGCCACCACGATCAGCGGTGGTGTCACCAGCTATTCCAGCTATGGCGCCCAGCTGCTGCTGGCCGCCCCGGCCGCTGCGGTGACGACCGATCGCCTCGGCATCGGCATCGGCTACGACGGCCTCGACAACGGCGACTACACCAACCGCTTCAGCGGCACCTCGGCCGCCACCCCCGTCACCACCGGAGTGATCGCCCTGATGCTCGAAGCCAACCCGGGCCTGGGCTGGCGGGATGTGCAGACCATCCTGGCCCTCTCCGCCATGGGCCTTCCCGGCACCTACACCGGGGTGACCGCCGCCCATGAGGGGTTCCGCTGGCAGTGGAACGGTGCCGACGACTGGAACGGGGGTGGCCGACACTTCAGCGAGGACTACGGCTTCGGGATCGTGCAGGCCTATCCGGCGGTGCGCATGGCCGAGGCCTGGCGCTGGCTCCAGCCCCAGGCCGCCACCTCGGCCAACGAACTGGCGCTGGCCACGACCCTGACCCTGGCGCGGCCGATCGCCGACCTCAGCAGCAGCCGCATCAGCTTCGATGTCACCCAGGCCATCGACGTCGAACACGTCGACCTGCAGCTCGATCTGCGCCATGGGCAGTTCACCGACCTGCGGCTGCGGCTGATCTCCCCGGCCGGCACCACCCTTTCGCTCTATGACGGCAGCGGCGGGGCCCCTGCGGCAGGGCTGGCGACCACGGGCCTCAGCCCCCGCTTCGGTGCCGCCGGTTTCCGTGGCGAATCGAGTGTCGGCACCTGGACCCTCGAAGTCCAGGACGCGGTGGCCGGAGCCGACGGCTGGCTCGATGCCCTCGCCTTCAGCGCCACCGGGGCGCCCGTCGGCGTCGACGACGTCTACCACTACACCGAAGAGGTCCGCACCGTGCTGGCCACCCCTGCCCTGGCGGGCCGCCGGCTGCTCAGCGACGGCGACGGTGGCCTCGACTGGATCGAGGCGGCGTCCCTCTCCGATTCGCTGCTGCTCGACCTGCGCCCTGGAGCCAGCAGCTTCCTGGCAATGCTTCCGTTCCTTGACCTCAGCCCCAGCGGGCTGATCGAGAACGGCATCACCGGTGACGCTGCCGACCGGCTCTACGGCAACAGCGGCGATAACCTGCTGATCGGTGGTCGCGGTGATGACCTCATCGACGGCGGCGAGGGCGTCGACACGGCGGCCTTCCGTGGGGCCAGGGCCCTGTATGCCGTCACGGCGGCGGCCGGGGTCACCAGGGTGAGCGGCCCCGACGGCGTCGACCGGCTGATCAACGTCGAATGGCTACGTTTCGATGATGACCTGCTGGCGGTTGCCCCGCCGCCGCCCCCTGATCCCGCTGACCTCCATGCCCCACGGCTGCTGGCCCTGACCCCGGCCGCCGGCACGGCGGAGCTGCCGGTCGACGGCAGCCTCGATCTGCTCTTCGACGAGCCGGTGCTGGCCGGGGCCGGCAGCCTGCGGATCGTCGCCGCCGATGGCACCAGCCTGGGCACCATCCCGGCCGCGACGCTGCTGGAGGTGGCGGTGGCCGGACCGCAGGTGACCGTCGATCCGCTGGCGCCGCTGCCCTGGGGCCGCAGCTTCAGCCTGCTGATCGACCCCGGGGCGTTCGTCGATCGGCTGGGGAACCCCTTCGCCGGTGTCGCCGATCCGGCCCTGCTGCGTTTCACCACGGCGGCCAATCCGATCGTGGGCAACAACAACGCCAACACCCTCACCGGCACCGATGCCAACGACGCCATCGCGGGGCTGGCCGGCAACGATCTGCTCCAGGGGGGTCTGGGCGACGATCGCCTGGATGGCGGCGCCGGCGACGACACGGCCAGCTATGCCGCTGCCGCCGCCGGCGTGACCGTGAGCCTGGCCATCAGCGGCCCCCAGGACACCGGTGCCGCCGGCCGCGACAGCCTGGTCGCCATCGAACGTCTGCTCGGGTCGGCCCATGGCGACCTGCTCCGCGGCGACGATGCGGCCAACCGCCTCGACGGCGGCGCCGGTGACGACACCATCGAGGGCGGCGCAGGCAACGACACCCTGGTGGGGGGCCTCAACGGCAGCCTGGGGGACACCCTCAGCTATGCCTCAGCCCTCGCGGGCATCAGCGTGAGCCTGGCGATCACGGCTCCCCAGGTCACGGGCGGGGCCGGCAGCGATGCCATCAGCGGTTTCGAGCACCTCGTGGGCGGAGCCGGTGACGATCGGCTCACGGGCAGCAGCCAGGCCAACCGCCTCGACGGCGGTGCCGGCAACGACACCCTGCGGGGCGGCCTGGGCAGCGACACCCTCACGGGGGGAGCCGGCGCCGATGTGTTCGTTTTCGCCGGCATCGGTGAGGCCGGCAACGGCAGCCTCGCCGATCGCCTCCTCGACTTCGGCCCCGACGACCGGCTCGATCTGCAGGCCATCGATGCCAACGCCCTGGCCTCGGCCCCCGGCGACCAGGCCTTCAGCTTCATCGGCACGGCGCCGTTCTCGGCCGTCGGCCAGCTGCGGATGGTGCTCAGCGGTGGCCTCGGCGTGCTCCAGGGAACCACGGCCAGTGCCGGCACCGCCAGCTTCCAGCTGTTCTTCAACAACGGCGCAATGCTGCAACCCTTTCAGATCATTCTGTAGCGCCAGCAACACTTTCTGGGATGGAATCTGATGCGACCCGCTGCTGCATCACCGCTGGATAAGGTGGGGGTTCCGCTCAACAGAGCACGCGATCCTGCCTGGCCTGGTGTCGATTCTCGCCGCGATCCATCACCGCACCGATTACCGCTACGACAGGCCGGTGCGGCTGCAGCCCCAGACCATTCGCCTGCGGCCCGCCCCCCACAGCCGCACGGCGGTGCCGTCCTATGCCCTGCGCATCAGCCCCTCTGAGCATTTCATCAACTGGCAGCAGGATCCCCACGGCAACTGGCTGGCGCGGGTGGTGTTTCCCGAGCCCACACGGGAGTTCACCGTCGAGGTCGACCTCACGGCTGATCTGGCGGTGGTCAACCCCTTTGATTTCTTCATCGAGCCCGAGGCCGAGGCCTGGCCCTTCACCTACGCCCCTGACCTGGCGGACGATCTGCGGCCGTTTCTGTTGCCTGCGCCCACCGGCCCGGCCTTCGAGGCCTTCCTTGCCGGCATCGACGCCACCGCCCCCAGCACCGTCGACTGGCTGGTCTCCCTCAACCAACGGCTGCAGCAGACGATCCGTTATGTGGTGCGGCTCGAGCCCGGGGTGCAGACGCCCGACGAGACCCTGGAGCTGGCCTCAGGGTCATGCCGCGACTCGGCCTGGTTGCTGGTGCAGCTGCTGCGCCGCTGCGGTCTGGCGGCCCGCTTCGTCTCGGGGTACCTGATTCAGCTGCGGCCAGACCTCAAGGCCCTCGATGGTCCGGCCGGCACCGACCGTGATTTCACTGACCTGCACGCCTGGTGCGAGGTCTACCTGCCGGGGGCGGGCTGGATCGGCCTTGATCCCACCTCGGGGCTGCTCACCGGGGAGGGCCACATTCCCCTCTGTGCCTCGCCCCACTTCCGCGCCGCCGCTCCGATCACCGGGCTGGTCGAACCCGCCGAGGTGACCTTCGGCTTCGAGATGACCGTGACCCGCGTCGCCGAGCAGCCGCGGGTCACGGCCCCCTTTGCCGATGACGCCTGGCAGGCCCTCGATGCCCTCGGCGAAGCCGTCGACCGGCAGCTCGTCGCCGATGACGTCCGCCTGACCATGGGCGGTGAGCCCACGTTCGTCTCGATCGACGACTACCAGGGGGCCGAGTGGAACAGCGATGCCGTCGGGCCGATGAAGCGCGGCCTGGCCGACACGCTGATCCGCCGCCTGCGCGATGTCTTTGCCCCCGGTGGCTTTCTGCATTACGGCCAGGGCAAGTGGTACCCGGGCGAAAGCCTGCCCCGCTGGACCTTCTCGCTCTACTGGCGCCGGGATGGCCAGCCCCTCTGGCGCAACCCCGGGCTGATCGCCCCCGAAACCACCCCGGCCCCCTGCCGGGCCCACGACGCCCGCGCCGTCGCGGTCGGCATCGCCACCCGGTTGCAGCTCGACGATGGCTACGTGGTGCCCGCCTACGAAGACCCGGCCGAATGGATCCTGCGGGAGGGAACGCTGCCGGTGAACGTCGAACCCGGCGACAGCCGCCTCGACGACCCCGAGGAGCGGGCGCGGCTGGCGCGGGTGTTCGGCCGCGGTCTGGCGACCCCCGCCGGCTATGTGCTGCCGGTCCAGCGCTGGAACAGTGCCGCCACGGCCCCCCGCTGGATCTCGGAACACTGGGAGCTGCGCCGGGGGCGCCTTTACCTCATGCCAGGCGACAGCCCCGTGGGCTTCCGGCTGCCGCTGGGGTCACTGCCCTGGTTGCCCCCGGAGACCTACCCCCACGTGCGTCCCGGCGATCCCGGGGCCATCACCGGTCCGTTGCCCGATGCCGAGGCCCTGGCCCAGCGCCTGCGGCGGGTGGCCCCGGCAACCGGCGGTGCCGCCGCCCAGGCGCAGATCCCCCAGACCCTCGACGACGGCCTGCACGTGCGCACCGCCCTGTCGGTGGAGCCCCGCGACGGCCGCCTGTGCGTCTTTCTGCCGCCGACCGAAACCCTCGAGGACTACCTGGAGCTGCTGGCCGCCGTCGAGGCCACCGCCGAAGACCTGCGGCTGCCCCTGCACGTGGAGGGCTACCCGCCACCGGTCGACCCACGGCTCAATGTCATCCGCGTCGCCCCTGATCCGGGCGTCATCGAGGTCAACGTTCACCCGGCGGCCAGCTGGCGCGAGGCGGTGGCCATCACCACCCGCCTCTACGAAGAGGCCCGTCTGACCCGGCTCGGCACCGAGAAGTTTCTGGTTGATGGCCGTCACACCGGCACCGGCGGTGGCAACCACGTGGTGCTGGGTGGGGCGACGCCCGCCGACAGCCCCTTCCTGCGCCGCCCTGATCTTCTCAAGTCGCTGATCCTCTACTGGCAGCGCCATCCGTCGCTGTCGTATCTGTTCTCGGGGCTGTTCATCGGGCCCACCAGCCAGGCCCCCCGCATCGACGAGGCCCGCCACGACGGCCTTTATGAACTCGAGATCGCCCTGGCGATGGTGCCTGCCCCCGGTGAGGGGCCGCCGCCCCTGCCCTGGCTGGTGGATCGTCTGTTCCGCAACCTGCTGGTCGATGTCACCGGCAACACCCACCGCACCGAGATCTGCATCGACAAGCTCTATTCCCCCGATGGCCCCACGGGCCGCCTGGGGCTGGTGGAGTTCCGGGGCTTCGAGATGCCCCCCGACGCCCGCCTGTCCCTGGCCCAGCAGTTGCTGCTGCGGGCCCTGGTGGCCTGGTTCTGGCGCAGCCCCCAGCAGGGGGACCTGGTGCGCTGGGGCACCACGCTCCACGACCGTTTCCTGCTGCCCCACTTCGTCTGGGCCGATTTTCTCGATGTGCTCGCCGACCTGCAGCAGGCGGGGTTCGCCTTCGATCCGCTCTGGTTCGAGGCCCAGCGGGCCTTCCGCTTCCCGATGGTGGGCACCGTGCAGCACGGTGGGGTGACTCTCGAGCTGCGCCAGGCCCTTGAGCCCTGGCATGTGCTGGGGGAACAGGGGGCCGTGGGGGGCACTGTGCGCTACGTCGACAGTTCGGTGGAACGCCTGCAGGTGCGGGTCGAGGGCTGGGTGGCGACCCGGCATGTGCTCAGCTGCAACGGCCGTCGGGTTCCGCTCACCCCCACCGGTCGCCAGGGGGAGGCCGTGGCCGGCGTGCGTTACAAGGCCTGGCAACCCCCCTCCGGGCTGCATCCCACGATTCCGGTCCAGGCTCCGCTCGTGTTCGACATCGTCGACACCTGGTCGGGCCGGTCCCTGGGGGGATGCGTGCACCACGTCGCCCATCCGGGGGGCCGCAATTACGACACCAATCCGGTCAATGCCTACGAGGCCGAGGCCCGCCGCCGGGCGCGCTTCCAGGACCACGGCCACACCCCCGGCCCCGTTCAGGTGCCCGCCGAGGAGCCCCCGGGCGACTTCCCCCTCACCCTCGACCTGCGGCGCCCCCCGGGCTGAAGCGCCACCCTGGGGCCAGCCCGGGCCCGCCGATGACCCTCCAGCTGACCCTCCAGCACCGCCGCGACCTGTGCTTTCTGGTGCTGGCGGGGCTGTTTCTGGGAACCATGGGGATGCTGAACATCCTCGGGCTCACCCGTTTCCTCACCCTGGGGTCCATCGCCGGCTTCCCGGTGGTGGTGGCCGTCGGCGCCCTGCCCTATCCCGTCACCTTTCTCTGCACCGACCTCATCAGCGAGCTCTGGGGGGAGCGGCGGGCCGGCCAGCTGGTCTGGGTGGGCCTGCTGCTCAATGGCTGGGTGCTGCTGATCCTCTGGCTCGGCGGACAGCTGCCGGGCACGCCGTCGCCGGTGTTCTTCGAGATGCGCCGGCTTGCCTTCGGGGCTGTGGGGGCCTCGATGGCGGCCTACCTGGCGGCCCAGTTCACCGATGTGCGGCTGTTCCATTTCTGGAAACGCCTGACCGGCGGCCGCGCCCTCTGGCTGCGCAACAATGGCTCGACCCTGGTGAGCCAGCTGGTCGACACCACGGCGGTGGTGCTGATCAGCCATTACGCCGCCCACGTGCTGCCCATCGAGGGAAGCCAGCCCGTGCTGCCGCAGCTGGGCCGCTTCATCGCCAGCGGCTACCTCTTCAAGCTGCTGGCGGCCTTGGCCGACACCCTGCCCTTTTACCTGCTGGTGGGCTGGCTGCGGCGATGGCTCGAGGTGCCGGGGGACGGGAGCGAACTGGACCCTTGAGGCTCTGACCCCCTCCGCCACCGCAACGGGCCGGAACTGACTACGACGGATGCACCTCCAGTCGTTTCCGGGCCATGTCCCTGCGACCGCACCGCCCCCACCGCCAGCCCTGGCTGGTGCTGCTCGTGACCCTGCTGCCCTGGCTGCAACCCCTGCCGCTGCTGGCCGGCCCCTCCCCTTGGTGGGAGCACTACGAGCGCGACGACACCTACCGCTGCGGCGACGATTCGCGGGTGCTGCTCGAGCGCAACGACCACCAGGCCACGCTGTACCGCAACGGCTACCGCATCAATCTGTTCCGGGACACGGCCATCACCTCGGTGCGGCGCTTCAGCAATGACAACCTCAAGCTGACGCTGGACGGAGACGAGATCACCCTCGAGGATCTGATCACCCGCACCCGTTGTCAGCGGTTCCAGGAGGTCTGATGGAGCGCGAGCGCCCGCTGCATCCCCTGCCCCGCGGTCTCGTGGAGCTCTACGGCCTGCTGGCGGTGCTGATCGTGCTGGTGCCCGAGTGGCTGGCCGGTGGGGCCCTCGATCTGCAGGACGGGGAGGAGGGGGACCTGTTGCCCAGCCCGGCCGCCGCCTGGCGCCGGGTGCCCGAGTTGCTGCTCGCCAGCCAGTCGGTGCGGGAGCTGCGGAGCACCGCCCGTCGCTGCGGCCTCAGGGGCTACGGGCGCCTGGGCCGCGGTCCGCTCACGGCCCTGCTGCTGCGGCGCCTGCGCCGCCAGGCTCCGACGGGGTTGTGATACGGTCATCAAGTTCGGGGCGTAGCGCAGCTTGGTAGCGCACCACTTTGGGGTAGTGGGGGTCGTGGGTTCAAATCCCGCCGCTCCGATCGGACCATCTCCCGCACCATCCCTTCGGATCCCCGCCTGGGATCCCGTCACCCACCCCAGGTGATCACCGGCCCCAGAGCCGGTTTTTTCTTGTGTGCGTTTCTGCACAGCCGCCCCCTGGCTCTGTGGCTAGCACGGAAGGGCATCCACGACCCGACCATGGCCAGCTACACGATCAGCATCGAAGGGGGCGGCAGCTTTGCCTGTGCCGATGACGTCTACATCCTGGATGCCGCCGAAGAGGCCGGGGTGGATCTGCCCTATTCGTGCCGGGCCGGTGCCTGCTCCACCTGTGCCGGTCGCCTGCTGAGCGGCTCGGTGGACCAGTCCGATCAGAGCTTCCTGGACGACGACCAGATGGCCAAGGGCTTCGCCCTGCTCTGCGTCAGCTACCCCACCGCCGACTGCACGATCCAGGCCAACGCCGAAGACGACCTCTGACGTCCTGGCCCTGACCCGGTGGCCTCAGTGCAGCCGGGTGAGGGCGCCGTAGCCCTTGAGCCAGCGGTTCACCCGTGGCTTCAGGGCCGGCGGCACCTCGTGCAGCAGCTGGTCCAGTTCCAGGGCCCCCAGCCGCCGCAGATCTCGCACATCCACATGCCAGAGCTGCTCCGCCTCGCGGATCAGCCGGGCCAGCGTGCGTGAGCGTTGCCAGCAGGCCAGGGGCAGGGTGAGGCTGGGGGATGACCGGACCATGCCCCCACAGTGGTGCGCCCCGGCCGGGTTGGCCCTGGGGCACCGGGGGATTTCAGAGTGCTGAAGACAACTGCTGCAGCCCCGGGCGGGCCGGAGCCCTCAGGCCTCCAGCACCTCGGTGGCGAAGGGCAGGGCGAGCCGTTCCAGCTGCCGCGCACTCAGCCGCCGGGTCCAGGCCCCTTCGATGGGGTCGTTCCAGCGGAAGCCGGCCTGTTTCGCCAGCTGCCGGTCGCCGTAGCCCACCACGGCCCTGAGCAGCTGCCGCGGTTCGCGGGCCTCGTCGAGCAGCCGTGGCAGATCGTCACAGCGGCGGAACACCTCAGCCAGGTAGATGCAGTCGGTGAGGGCCCGATGGGCGGCCCACACCGGCACCTCGTGGGCCAGGGCCAGATCACGCACCGATGGCCGTGGCCGCAGTCCCAGGTGTACGGGCCAGTCGACCTCCTCCATCGTGCAGATCCAGGGCAGTCCCAGGTCCGGCAGGGCGCCACGGCCGAACCAGGGCCGATCGAAGGCGACGTTGTGGGCCACGGCACAGTCGGCATCGGCAGCCAGGCTGACCAGCAGCTCCAGCCCCTGGCGCCAGGGCTGGGGCAGCCGCGTGCAGTGGGCCGGAATCCGGTTCACGCCCTCGGCGGCGTTCGTCGCCACCGGCAGCAGCACCGACAACTGGGCCAGCACGCTGCGCTCGGGCACCGAGAACAGCACGGCCCCCACCTCGCAGCACTGGTCACGCTCCGGATCGAGGCCCGTGGTTTCGGTGTCAAGAATGAGCACAGCCTGCAGGTTGCCGTCTCCTGACCTCTGACCGGCTGGCGAAACGGTCTCCGGGGAGACCGGCACCGGCACCGGCACCGGCGCAGCGGCAGCGACGTTGATCAGCTCGGTCAGGTCGCCCTGGGTCCAGTCGTGGGGCGGGGGCACCATGGCTGCGTGGGGATCGTGTTCCATGCTCCCAGCACGACACCGCCGGGGCCAGCGTCCTGTCTAGGGTTGGGGCGTCAGCTGCGCTGCGTCCATGGCCATCGCCGTCGGTGATCGGGCCCCCGACTTCCGTCTGCGGGATCAGAACGGCGTCGAGCGTGCCCTTCAGGACCTCCAGGGGCGCCCCCTGGTGCTGTTCTTCTATCCCAAGGACGACACCCCGGGCTGCACCGCCGAGGCCTGCGGCTTCCGCGACAGCCACGCCGAACTGCAGCAACTCGGTGCCGAGGTCTGGGGGGTCAGCGGCGATGGGGCCGCCAGCCACCGCCGCTTCGCCGAGCGCCATCAGCTGCCGTTCCCGCTTCTGGTCGACGAGGGCGATGCCCTGCGCCGTCGCTTCGGTGTGCCGCGGGCCCTGCTGCTGCTGCCCGGCCGCGTCACCTATGTCATCGATGGCGATGGCATGGTGCGGCTGGTCTTCAACGCCATGCTCGACGCCACCGCCCACGTCGCCGAAGCCCGCCGCTGCCTGCAGGGTCTGCGGGGCGGATGAGCTGGCGCCAGCGGGGCGATCTCTGGATCTGGGACGGGCCCCCGGCGGGCCGCCGGCTCGAGTTCATCGGTGGCAACGGCCTCGGCACCAGTCCCCAGCTCAGCTATCGCCGGCTGCTCGAAGCCCTGGCCCGCCGCGGCTGGACCCTGGTCTGTTGGCCCTACCTGCCGGGGTTCGACCACCAGTTGCTGGCAGCCCAGGCCTGCCGCTCCTTCCGTCGCGAGCGCGAACGCAGCGGCGGCGCCGCCGGGGCCACCCTGCGCCTGGGCCACAGCCTCGGCTGCAAACTGCAGCTGCTGGCTCCCGATGGCGGCCGCGGCTGCCGGGCAACGGCGCTGATGAGCTTCAACAACTACGGGGCCGAACGCTCGGTTCCGCTGCTGGCCGAGCTGGGCCCGCGGCTGGGGGTCCGCAGCGAGTTCAGTCCGTCGCCCGCCCGCACGTTGGCCTGCGTGCGTGAGGGCCACGGCCCCCCCGACAACCTGCTGCTGCGCTTCCGCGACGACGGCATTGACCAGAGCCCCGAACTGCTGGCGACCCTGGCATCGCGCCCCCAGGACGCGAGCGTGCTGCAGGAGCTGCCGGGAGACCATCTGGCCCCGGCCAGCGCGGGCCTCAGGCAGCAGTGGCTGGGGGGGGCGGGCGACGGCGGCCGCCAGCGGCAGATCGAGGCCATCGCCGCCGCCATCGACGGCTGGTGGCTGGGGCTCAGCTGACCTGCCGCATCCTGACGAGCTTGCGCAGCTCGAGGTACACCAGCAGCAGCAGCGAGAAGGCCACGCAGAGGCCCAGCTCCGCCAGGCTGATGGCATAGGTGCCGAAGAACGCCTGCAGCGGGGGCACGTACACCAGCGCCAGCTGCAGCAGGCTGGTCACCACCACCGACAGCACCAGCCAGGGGTTGCCCAGGGGCGGCAGCTGCCACAGGGGGCGCTGGGAGCGGGCCGAGAGGGCGTGGCCCATCTGGGCCAGGCAGAGGGTGGTGAACACCACCGTCTTCCAGCGTTCGGGCGCCAGGCCGGGATCGGCCGGCAGGGGATGGCGAGCCACCAGCCACATCAGCAGCACCGCGATCGCCGCGAAGACGATGCCCACCTCGAGGATGTAGCGCCCAAGACCCCGGGCGAAGATCGTTTCGTTGCGACCGGCCGGCCGGCGCTGCATCAGGTCGGCGTCTGACGATTCAACGGCGAGGGCCAGGGCCGGCAGGCCGTCGGTGACCAGGTTCATCCAGAGGATCTGCATCGGTGAGAGGGGCACCGGCAGGCCGAGGATCGGGGCCAGGGCGATCGTGATCAGTTCGCCGACATTGCTGCCGAGGATGTAGCGGATGAAGCGGCGCACGTTCTCGTACACCAGCCGCCCCTCCTCGACGGCCGCCACGATGGTGGCGAAGTTGTCATCCAGAAGCACCATGTCGGCCGCCTCCCGGCTGACGTCGGTGCCTGTGATGCCCATGGCGACGCCGATGTCGCTCTGGCGCAGGGCCGGCGCATCGTTCACCCCATCGCCCGTCATCGCCACCACCTGCTGGCGCCGCTGCAGGGCCCGCACCAGGTCGAGCTTCTGTTCGGGCAGCACCCGGGCGAAGACCGACGTGTGGCTGATGGCCTCTTCAAGGGCCACTGGATCAAGCGTCTCGAGGTCCCGGCCGGTGAGCACCGCCTCCCGGTCGCCGGGTTCCACCAGACCCACCTGACGGCCGATGGCCAGGGCGGTGCGGGGATGGTCGCCGGTGATCATCACCGTGCGCACCCCGGCCGAGCGGCAGAGGCCGATGGCCTTGATGGCCTCCGGACGGGGAGGATCCATCGAGCCGATCAGCCCGAGCCAGCACAAACCCTGTTCGTCGCCGGCTTCGAGGGCGGCGGGCAGCCGTTCGGTCCAGGGGCGCTCGGCGAAGCCCAGCAGCCGCAGGCCATCGTCGGCGAGGGCATGGAAGCGCCTGTGCAGCTGGTCACGGTCGTTGTCACTGAGGGACCGCACACCATCGGCGGTGGCGATCGTGCTGCAGTGCTCCAGCACCCGTTCCGGCGATCCCTTCATCAGCAGCAGGGGCGAGGGGTCGCCCTGGCCTGACTGCACCAGCACTGACATCCGCTGGCGTTCGGAACTGAAGGGAAGCTCCGCCAGCCGCTCCCGTTGGCGGCGCTCCTGCCGGGGCGAGAGGCCGGCGGCCACAGCCGCAGCCAGGAGGGCGGTTTCGGTCGGGTCCCCCTGGGCCGGAGGATCCCCCTCCTGTTCGGGCTGCTGGCCGTCGTTGCAGAGCACCGCGCAGCGCAGCAGCGGCGAGAGGGTACCGGCGGCAGGCGTCACTCCGTCCGCTGGTTCCAGCAGCTGCACGGTCATCGCATTGGCGGTGAGAGTGCCGGTCTTGTCGCTGCAGATGGTGGTCACCGAGCCGAGGGTCTCGACGGCGGGCAGGCGACGGATGAGGGCGCGCCGCTGGGCCATGCGCACGGTGCCCATGGCGAGGCAGACGGTGATCACCGCCGGCAGCCCCTCGGGCACGATCGCCACCGCCATGCTCAGCGACACCTCCAGCAGTTCGGCCACCGGATGGCCGAGCAGGGCCCCCGCCGCCACCACCACCGCCACGAGGGCCATGGCCGACCCCACCAGAATCTTGGCCAGCTGGTCGAGGCGTTCCTGCAGCGGCGTGGGGGCCGGGGTGCTGCTCTGCAGCAGGCTGGCGATGCGTCCCAGTTCGGTGGCGGCACCGGTGGCGACCACGAGGGCCGTGCCGCGACCGTGCACCACCTCGGTGCCCTGATAGAGGCAGTTGATGCGTTCGGGCAGGCCGGTGTCGGCCTCCAGCACCACGTCGGCGTCCTTGTCGACCGGCAGGGATTCGCCGGTGAGGGCCGCCTCCTGCACGGCCAGCCGGGCCCCCTCGAGCAGCCGCAGGTCGGCGGGCACCCGATCCCCGGCCTCCAGCAGCACCACATCGCCGGGCACCAGGTCGTGGGCCGGGATCGTGTGCTGATGGCCCTGCATCCGCACCTTGACCATCGGCGTCGCCATGGCCTGCAGGGCTTCGAGGGCCTTTTCCGCCCGGCTTTCCTGCACGTAGCCCAGCAGGGCGTTGAGCAGCACGATCACGCCGATGGCCACGGCGTCCTTGGGAAACTGACCGGTCTGCAGATCCATCGCGGCCGAGACCACCGCCACCGCGATCAGCAGCAGCAGCATCACGTTGACGAACTGGTCGATCAGGATCCGCAGGTTGCTGCGACCACCGCGGCTGGGCAGCTGGTTGGGGCCGTGGCGTTCGAGCCTTGATTGACGGACCCCTTCAGCGAGGCCCTGGCTCGGATCGACCTGCAGCACCCCCGGGACGGCGTCGGTGGTCAGGGTGTGCCACGCCGTCGGGGCGGGCTTGTCAGGGGCGACCGGGGCTGAAGAGGTCATGAATGGGGGCTGACCGATGCCAACCTACCCCGCAAATCTCAGCTCTCCCCCCGCAGCTGGTCGAGCACCGAGCGGTCCTCGAGGGTGCTGGTGTCGCCCTGGATCTGCTGGCCGGCGGCGAGCGCCCTCAAGATACGGCGCATGATCTTGCCGCTGCGGGTCTTGGGCAGGGCATCGCTGAAGCGGATCTCGTCAGGCCGGGCGATCGGTCCGATCTCGCGCCCCACGTGCCGGCGCAGGTCGGCCGCCAGGTCGTCATCCCCCTGGCGGCCGCTCTCGACCGTCACGAAGGCGACGATCCCCTCCCCCTTGAGATCGTCGGGTCGGCCCACCACCGCCGCCTCGGCCACGGCGGGATGGCTCACGAGCGCCGATTCGATCTCCATGGTGCCCAGCCGGTGGCCCGAGACGTTGATGACGTCGTCGACCCGGCCCATCACCCAGAAGTAGCCGTCGGCATCCCGGCGGGCCCCATCCCCGGCGAAGTAGATCCAGCTGCCGTCGGCCGGCCGGATCTCTTCCCAGTAGCTGCGGCGGAAGCGTTCGGGATCGCCATGCACCGTGCGCATCATCCCGGGCCAGGGTCGACGCACCACCAGGTAGCCCCCTTGGTCGGCCGGCTGCGACACCCCGTCGTGGTCGACCACGTCGGCGGCGATGCCGGGCAGGGGCAGGGTGGCCGATCCAGGTTTGGTCGGCGTGGCCGCCGGCAGCGGGCTGATCATCACCCCCCCGGTCTCGGTCTGCCACCAGGTGTCGACGATCGGGCAGCGGTTGCCGCCGATCACCTCGCGGTACCACATCCAGGCTTCGGGGTTGATGGGCTCCCCCACCGTGCCCAGCAGCCGCAGGCTCGACATGTCGTAGCTGTCGGGCACGGTCCGGCCGCCCTTCATGAAGGCACGGATGGCCGTCGGCGCCGTGTACAAAATCGTGATGCGGTGCTTTTCGATCAGCTCCCAGAACGCCCCGGGCTTTCCGGGCCGGGGGGCGCCTTCGTACATCACGGTGGTGGCGCCGTTCGAGAGCGGTCCGTAGACGATGTAGCTGTGGCCGGTGATCCAGCCCACATCGGCCGTGCACCAGTGGATGTCGTCATCACGGATGTCGAAGATCCACTGGAAGGTGAGGTGGGCCCAGAGGTTGTAGCCGGCGGTGGTGTGCACCACCCCCTTGGGCTTGCCGGTCGACCCCGAGGTGTAGAGCACGAAGAGAAGGTCTTCGCTGGCCATCGGTTCGGCGGGGCAGTCGCTCGACTGCTGGGGCACCAGCTCGTCCCACCAGATGTCACGGCCTTCCGCCATGGTCACCGCGGCGCCGGTGCGGCGCACCACGAGCACGTGCTGCACGGTGGGGCAGCTGCCGTCGGCCAGGGCGGCGTCCACCGCCGGCTTGAGGGGCACGGCCGTGTCCTTGCGGTAGCCCCCGTCGGCGGTGATCACCAGCCGGGCTTCGCCGTCGATCAGCCGGTCCCGCAGGGCCTCCGACGAGAAGCCGCCGAACACCACCGAGTGGGGGGCGCCGATGCGGGCACAGGCCAGCATCGCGATGGCGGCCTCGGGCACCATCGGCATGTACAGGGCCACCAGGTCGCCCTTGCCCACCCCCAGGGCCCGGAGGGCCAGGGCTGCACGACAGACCTCGGCATGCAGCTCGCGGTAGGTGAAGCGCCGCTCATCCCCCGGCTCCCCTTCCCAGATCAGGGCGGTGCGGTCGGCCCGGGGGCCCTCGAGGTGGCGGTCGAGGCAGTTGTACGACAGGTTCGTGGTGCCGCCTTCGAACCAGCGGGCGAAGGGTGGGTTGCTCCAGTCGAGCACCGTGTGGAAGGGCTCGAACCAGTGCAGCTGCTCCCGGGCCAGGTCGCCCCAGAAGCGATCGGGATCGGCCTCGGCCCGGGCCGCCAGGGCCCGGTAGGCCTCGAGACTCGGCACCCGCGAGTCGGAGCCTGACCCGGGCTGAGGGGCAAAGACCCGCTGCTCCTGCAGCACCGATTCGATGGTCGCGTCAGTCGCGTCGCTCATGGGGCCGCCGAAGGCTGGGGTCTCGTCGGGCATTGAATCGCCCGGCGGGGCCCCGTTGCGGCAGGCTGAAACGCTCGTTCACGCAGCGCCCCGTCGCCATGCCCCCTGCCGACCGTCCCCGGGGTTGCCTGTTCGACCTCGACGGGCTGCTGCTCGACACCGAGCCGCTCCACAGCGAAGCCTGGACCCAGGCGGCCGCCCACTTCGGCTCAGAGCTGCCACCGCCGCTGCTCCTGCGGTTGCGGGGGCGCAACCGCTTCGACAACGCCGCAACGGTGATCGAGCAGCTGGGGCTGGCGGTCACCGTCGAGCAGCTGCTGGCGGTGCAGCAGCCCCTGTCCCGCAACCTGATGGCCCGTTCCAGGCCCATCCCCGGCGCCGGCGATCTGCTCGAGCGCTGCCGGCGGGCCGGGATTCCCACGGCGATCGCCACCAGCAGCAGCCGCGAGGCCGTGCGCTGGAAGCAGAGCTTCCATCCCTGGCTCGATGCCGTCGGGGTGCAGGTGTGTGGCGATGACCCGGAGGTGGGCAGCGGCAAGCCGGCCCCGGACCTGTTTCTGGTGGCGGCCCGTCGGCTCGGGGTCGAGGCGGGGGCCTGCTGGGCTTTCGAGGATTCGCCGGCCGGGGCCGTGGCCGCCCGGGCGGCGGGTTGCCGGGTCTTCGTGCTCCCGCCGCCCGGGCTGGGGGCCGCCGACTACCCCGCGGGCACCGTGATGCTCCCGAACCTGGCCGCCGTGCCCCTCTGACGGGGGATGGTCGGGCCGGTCATCACCCCCGACGCACCCGCAGACCGCGGGGATCACTCCAGCTGCCGTTGCTGCTGTAGCCCCTGGGGTTGCCGCAGAGGTGTCGCACGATGAAGAAGATCGATTCGCAGTCTTCGGCGCGGTTGAGGTCAGCGGCGATCTCCTCGATGCCCCGCTCACGGCCGTCGGCCAGGAGCGACTCGACCTGGCCCTGCAGCTCGAGCACCTGGGCGGCGGCCTTCTTGCCGGCCTCGACCCCCGGCTGGTGGTAGGCATTGATGTCGATCAGTTCGCCATAGAGACCCACCGCCCGCTCGAAGAGGGCGATCAGCGCCCCCAGGGCCCGGGCATCGAAGCGCCGCAGGGTCAGGGTCATGCTCTGGCGGCCGCCTTCGAACAGGGCCGCCCGGGTGCCCTGCAGGAAGCCGTCGAGGTAGTCGCCCGGCAGGGCACCGTCGAGGCAGGGAATGTCGGTCGGATCTTCCAGCACCTCGATGAAGGTGACGAAGAAGTTGTCGATGCCATCACGCAGCTGCTGCACGTAGGCGTGCTGGTCGGTGGATCCTTTGTTGCCGTAGACGGCGATGCCCTGGTTCACCACCCGACCCTGGCGGTCGAGCCGCTTGCCGAGGGATTCCATCACCAGCTGCTGCAGGTAGCGGCTGAAGACCTCGAGCCGGTCGCGGTAGGGCAGCACCACCATGTCGCGGCAACCGCGGCCTTCGCCGGCGGCGTACCACGAGGCCGCCATCAGGGCCGCCGGATTGCTGCGCAGGTCAGGCCGGCGGGTGGCGGTGTCCATCACAGCGGCGCCCTGCAGGAAGGCGTCGGCGTCGATCCCTGCCAGCACCGCCGGCAGCAGCCCGACGGCGCTGGTGATCGAAGTGCGACCACCCACCCAGTCGAACATGTCGAAGCGGTTGAGCCAGGTTTCGGCTGCGGCGGTGCGGTCGAGCTGGCTGTCGAGCATGGTGATCGCCACCGCCTGGCGGTTCCACTGGCCCCCCAGCTGCTGCAGCCGTTCGCGGGCCTGCAGCATGCCCAGATGGGGTTCGGGGGTGCCGCCCGATTTGCTCACCACCACCACCAGGGTGGTGAGGAGCCGGTCACCCAGCGCATCGAAGAGCCGGCTCATGCCGGCGGGATCGACGTTGTCGAGGAAATGGAAGCTCAGGCCGCGGCGGTTCTCCTGCAACGACCTGATCATCAGCATCGGACCGAGGCCCGAACCGCCGATGCCGATCCAGAGCACATCGCTGAAGGGCTGGCCCCCTGGGGCCGTGAGGCTGCCGCCCAGCACGTCCTGGCCGAAGGTCTGCAGCCGGCGCACCTCGGCGGCGATGTGCTCGGCCACGCTCCTGTCCGGGGCCAGATCGGGCTGGCGCAGCCAGTAGTGGCCCACCTGACGCCCTTCATCGGGGTTGGCGATGGCGCCCTTCTCCAGGGCCTCCATGGCTTCAAAGGCCTGGGCCAGGGGGGCCTGCAGGTTCTGCATCTCGGCCGCCGTGAGGGCCATGCGGCTCACGTCGACCCAGAGGCCGAGGGGGTCGTGGTGCCAGAGGAGATCGCAGAAGCGTGACCATTGCGCCCCGGCGCTGGAGCGGTCGAGATCGGGGAGATCGGTCGCCATGCTGACGGAGGTCATGCTCAAGCGCGGTGCGGTCCTAACGGCAACTTATGCAGAGGAGGGCCGGAATGGGTGAAGAGACGGTCAACCCTTTGTGGTGGGCGTTGCCGTGGGCGAACTCTGCAGGGGGACTTAAGCTTCTGGGTAGAGTTATGGATTGAGGCTTTGCCGGAACGGCAGCTGCATCAGCGGTCCCTGGGGTCTGCCCGGCGGATTCTCCTTCCGGTCCTGACCCTGGCCCTCCTGCTGTCCGGCAGTCGTCTCTGGCGCCCCTCCCCCCTGCCCTCGGCAACAGCCCCCGTCGACACCACCCCCGGGCTGGTGGTCGAGGGACAACGGCCCGATCCCGCCGACTTCACCACCGAAGAGCTGCGGGACCTGCAGAGGCGTTTCGGGGTCCATGGCCCCCAGACGGCCCTGGCCCAGCTGTTCACCGACGGCCTCGAGCACTGGGCACCGCTGCGCAGCCACACCCTTGATCAGCTGGAGCCGCTGGTGCCCGTGGTCCGCCGTGAAGCCCGGCGCCACAACCTCAACCCGATGCTGGTGGCGGCGATTCTTTACGACGAGATCAAGCACGCCAAGCCCGGTGAGAACACGCCCCTGGCCGTTCACTCCGGCCTGTTCCGCACCCATGGTCCCGCCCAGCTGAGCGTGGATGAACTGATCCACCAGAAGCTGCTGCCCGCTGACCCCACCCCCGCCCAGCTGGCGGAGGCCCGCGACCAGTTGCTCGACCCCGAGCGCAACGTGGAACTGCTGGCGGGGCTGCTCTCCCGCCTGAGCCGAGCCCTCGGGTACTCGACCACCGAGCTCCTCGAGGCCAGTAACAGCCCCCGCGATGCCCACCGCCTGGCCACCCTCGCCTATCTCCACAACGGCAAGCTCGACTATCCGGCCCGGATCCTCCGCTATATGCAGGATCCTGCCCTGCATGCGCTGATCTACGGCGGTCGCCGCACCGTCGAGCCCCCGCTCATCTGAGCAGAGCCCCCCCCTCAGCAGACCAGGCCGAGGGCCGTGAGCCGCCGCTGCAGCTCGGTCCAGTCGAAGCTGCGGGGATCGGCCCGTTCGCCGCCCAGGTCCACATGGCGATGGGTGGTGATCGCCTCCGGCCGGATGCCGTAACGCACCATCCAGTCGGCGATCACCCGCGCCAGGGCGTCGTACTGGGCCGGTGTGTAGCCGCTGTGGTTCGGCCCCGCGTTCTCGCCGTCCTCCGGAGTCTCAAGGCTCACGTGCAGCGCGAAGTTGTTCAGGGAGCCGCTGAAGCGGCGGTTGGTGAACACCCAGCGGCCGTCGAAGGCCGAAAAGCCCGCTCCATAGGCCCGCTGGGCCGGGTCCACCGTCTGCACGATCCGGCCATCGAGGCCCACCAGGGTGTGGTAACTGGCCTGGTCGTCGTCGTTGGCATGGGGGGTGGTCACCGAGTTCACGGCGGACTGGAGGCCGTAGACCGTCTCGTGCAGCACGATCACCGACGGGGTGGGGTCGATGGCCTGCCCAAAGGCGTCCCGGGTGCGGCGGTTGGCGTAGTTCGTGGGATCCGGCCGCACCTTGGTGATCTGCAGCCGCATCTGGCTCAGGTGCTGCCGCAGCGTCGGATCGGCGACCGGGCAGGCCCTGGTCAGCGGCGAGACCCAGCGGGGCTGGCTCGGTGGCGCCGGGGTGCGGTCCCGCTGCTCGCTGGGGGTTCTGGCAGCATCCCGGATCCAGCCGAGGCCGGGCCGTCGCAGCAGCAGGTCGCCCGCGTCAGGCTCCCGCCGCAGCCCAGACACCACTACCGCCGCCAGTCCCACACTCACCGCCGTGCCCACCGCGAGGGCCAGCAGCAGGGCGCGGGGGGATCGGGGATGGTGGCTCAAGGCTCCCTGCCGTGGAGCCACCGGTGACGGAGGAGACATGGGGCGGGGCCGGCGGAGGGGTCGGGGGCGAGTCGCCAGCGAACCGGGGTCGGGGCGGCGGCGGTGAGGTGGAGGGTGCGGACGCGACCGTCGCGGCTGATCAGCAGTTCGACGGGCTGGTCCTGACGGAGGCAGGCGTCCAGCTGGTCCGGGGTGCGCAGCCGCTCGCCGTCGCCGGCGATCAGCTCGTCCCCGGGGGCCAGGCCGGCGGCTTCCGCTGGGCTGGCCCGGTCCACCCGCTGCACCTGCAGCAGGCCGGACGCCGTCTCGAGGCGGAGTCCGGTGGACGGGGTGGTGGCCGGTTCGGCCAGCAGCTCGAGGCCCACACTCTTTAAGTAGCCATCGAGAGGTAAATCGTCCAGGGATCTGAGCCAACGGTCCAGGGACCCTGGCAGATCCGGCGCCGCCGCACCGATCACGGCGAACAGATCCTCCTGCCCGTAGCCCCTGCCGCAACGGCCGAACTGCCGCCAGAGCCGTTGCAGCACCCCCTGCAGGCTGTCCCCGGCGGCCAGCAGGTGCAGGTCCAGCAGCAGGGCCACCAGCTGGCCTTTGAGGTAGTAGCTGATCTGGTGCCCGGCGCTGTGGGCGTCGGGCCGGTAGAGCTTCACCCAGGCCTCCTCACTGCTGGCTTCAAGGGTCTGGACGGCCCGGCCGGGGGTGGTGAGGTAGCGGCTGATGTCATCGCTCCAGTCCCGCAGCAGCTCGTCCTCGCTGCAGAGGCCCGCCCGCAGCACCACCAGCCCGTCGAAGTAGCTGGTCACCCCTTCGGCAAACCACAGGGTCGGCACGATCGTCGCCCCGCCGTAGTCGTAGGGCTGCAATTCCCGCGGCCGCAGCCGTCGCACGTTCCACTGGTGCAGGTATTCGTGGGCCACCAGCTGGTACAGACGCCGCTGGCCGTCGGTGTGGTTCAGCTCCCGCCGGCTGTAGAGCAGGGCGCAGCCGTCGTCGTGCTCAAGCCCGCCGTACCCCTCCCCGCAGAACCGCACCAGCAGGTGGTAAACCGCCGCCGCCGGAGCCGTCTCCCCCATCAGCCGGCAGGCCGCCTCCGCCAGGGCCGGCAGGGCCTGCCGCCAGCGCCCTTCCGGTGCCGGGTGGGTCAGCCCCTGCCACACCCAGTGGTGGGGATGGCCGGCCACGTCGAAGGTCAGCTGCCGCAGCTCGCCGCAGCCGATGGGTGCATCCACGAGGGCGTCGAAGTCGCGGGCCTCGTAGCCGGGCCCCTCCCTGGGCAGGGAACAGGCCGCCTGCCAGCCCTCCGGCAGCAGCAGCTGCAACCGCTGGGGCTGCCAGCGCTGGCCCTCCACCAGCAGGGCCCAGGCGGCGGCGGTCAGAAAGGCGCCGTCGCCGTCCAGCCAGTTGGTGCGCACCGAGCGCTCCACCCCCAGCACCCCATAGCGCACCTCCACCTCCTGGCCGGGGGTGACCGCCAGGCGCCAGCGATGGCGCTCGAGCCGCCGGGGGGTCACGGCGCTGCCCCCCTGCAGCACCTCGAGCCGATCCAGATGGCGCACGTACTCGCGCTCGAGGTAGCTGCCCGGCGTCCAGGCGGGCAGCAGCATGTCCTGGGTGGGGGTCTGCGGCACGAAGCGCAGGGTGATCCCGATGCGGTGCCCGTGGGGCTGGCTCAGGTCAAGGATGAACAACGGCACGGGCCAGGCGGGTCAGCGGCCCAGCTGCACGCGGGCGCCAGGCAGGGTCGCCGCCTGCTGCAGGGCCTCGCGGGCGGCGTAGGCGCGGCCCACCTCCGTCAGGTGGCGCTGGCCGGCGCCCCCCAGGGCGGCCCGCTGCAGATCCACCATCAGCTCGAGGGAGCCGTCGTCGGCCCGTCGCCAGCCCAGCTGGACACCGTCGTCGAAGCGGGCCTGCAACAGGCAGGGTTCTTCGTGGCCGACGAGGCTCAGGGCGCCGCCCCAGCGGACCTCGGCCCCGAGGGCCTCGAGGCTGGCGGCGAGCAGATGGGCATCGGCCAGCACCGTGGGCAGGATGGAGAGATGGGACACAGCCTCAGCTCCGACGGACCCGAACTGCCCGACCCTAGCGATGGTCGCGTGCGCGTGGCCGTGCTGGCCTCCGGCGGTGGCAGCAACTTCGAGGCCCTGGTGCAGGCCTGCCGCGCCGACGGGCACCGCCGGGCGGAGGTGGTGCGGTTGATCGTGAACCGGCCGGCGGCGGGGGCCCTCGCCAGGGCCGATCGCCTGGGGGTGCCCACCTGCCTGCTGGACCACCGCCGGTTCGCCAGCCGCGAGGAGCTGGACGAGGCCCTGGTCGCCCGGTTGCAGCAGGACGCCGTGGAACTGGTGGTGATGGCCGGCTGGATGCGGATCGTCACCAGCCGCCTGATCCAGGCCTTTCCAGGACGTCTGCTCAATCTCCACCCCAGCCTGCTGCCGGCCTTCCGCGGGCTCGACGCCATCGGCCAGGCCCTGGCCGCCGGGGTCAGCGAAACCGGATGCACCGTCCACGAGGTGGTCGAGGAGGTCGATGCCGGACCGGTGCTGGCCCAGGCGGTGGTCTCCGTGCTGCCTGGCGAATCACGGGAATCGCTGGAACAGCGTATTCACCGCGAGGAACACCGCATCCTGCCGGAGGCCGTGCTGGCCCGGGCCGGGCTGCTGCGCTGCGGGGCCGGTCAGGGCGGGGTCGGTCAGGGATAGAAGGGGAGCAGCGGCAGTCCTGTCTCCGGCCGCTGGCCGGTCATGACGTTGAGGCATTGCACCGCCTGGCCCGCCTGGCCCTTCAGCAGGTTGTCGATCGCACTCATCACCACCACCTGGCTGGTGCGCTTGTCGACCGCCACCGACAGCAGCGCCCGGTTGGTCTGCCGCACCCACTTCGTCGAGGGGTAGGTGCCCACCGGCAGCACGGCGACGCAGGGGTGGTCGCGGTAGGTCACCTGGAACAGGGTCGTGAGGTCTTCGGCGGTCAGTCCTGGATCCCGCAGCCGGCCGTAGACGGTGGCCAGGATGCCCCGCACCATCGGCAGCAGGTGGGGGGTGAACTGCAGCTGGATGGCCCGGCCCGCCGCCTTGCTGGCCTGCAGCTCGATCTCGGCCGTGTGGCGGTGCCCCACCACGCCGTAGGGAGCCACGCCGCCGTCGGCCTCGGCCAGCAGCAGATGTTCCTTGGCGGCACGGCCACCGCCGGAGGTGCCGGTCTTGGCGTCGATGACGATCCCCTCGCCTTCGATCAGCCCCTGCTGCAGCAGCGGCATGAGGGCCAGCAGGCTGGCGGTGGGGAAGCATCCCGGCGCCCCCACCAGCCGTGCCGACGCCAGCCGGTCACCGGCCCACTCCACCAGGCCGTAGACGGCTTCGGCGCAGAGATCGTCGTCGTGGCGCGGATGCCGTTCGGCTTCGCCCGTGTAGGTGGCGGCCCACTGGGCCACGGTCGGGAAGCGGTAGTCGGCCGAAAGGTCGACCACCCGCACGCCGGCCCGCAGCAGCGCCGGCGCCAGGCCGCTGGCCAGGCCGTTGGGCAGGCTCAGCACCGCCACGTCGGCGGCGGCGGCGATGGCCTCGGGGCTGGGCTCCTCGATCGCCGGGTTGCCGGGCAACGGCAGAAACGGGGCACGGTCGTTCCAGTGCTGGCCGACGCTGCCGCTGCCCCCGAGAAAGGTCACCCTGAAGCCGGGGTGGTCCTGCAGCAGGCGCAGGATCTGCAGTCCCCCGTAGCCGCTGGCGCCGATGACGGCCACGCGCTGGGGGGATGGGGAAGCACCGGCCATGCCAGGGGCGGATGGGTCCCGGACTTTAGGGATGCGGGGGGCCGACACCGACGGCCCCCGGGGGGGCTGGACCTATAACCGATGTTTGCCCTGTGTGCCATGAGCCTGGAGGAGCGGGTCGGCACGACGGCCTTCGATTCGATCGAGCGGGCGCTGGCGGCCATCCGTGACGGCGCCTGTGTCGTCGTCGTCGATGACGAGAACCGGGAGAACGAAGGCGACCTGATCTGCGCCGCCCAGTTCGCCACCCCCCATCAGATCAATGTCATGGCCACCGAGGCCCGGGGGCTGATCTGCCTGGCCCTCGAGGGGGAGCGGCTCGATGCCCTCCAGCTGCCGCTGATGGTCGACCAGAACACCGACCACAACCAGACGGCCTTCACCGTGAGCATCGATGCCGGTCCAGAACACGGTGTCGGCAGCGGCATCTCGGCCGAGGACCGGGCCCGCACGATCCAGGTGGCTCTGCATCCGGCCACCCGCCCGGATGATCTGCGGCGGCCCGGGCACATCTTTCCCCTGCGGGCCCGCGAGGGGGGCGTGCTCAAGCGGGCCGGCCACACCGAGGCCGCCGTCGATCTGGCCCGTCTGGCCGGCCTCAACCCCGCCGGGGTGATCTGCGAGATCCAGAACGCCGACGGCTCCATGGCCCGGTTGCCGCAGCTGCGCACCTACGCCGATCGCCATGGCCTCTGTCTGATCAGCATCGCTGATCTGATCCGCTATCGCCTCGACAACGAGCGGTTCGTGGTCCGTGAGGCGCGGGCGACCCTGCCGAGTCTCTTCGGCAGCTTCGAGGCCATCGGCTATCGCAACACCCTTGACGGCACGGAACACGTGGCCCTCGTCAAGGGGCTGCCCCGGCCCCCCGGCGAACCGGTGATGGTGCGGGTCCATTCCGAATGCCTCACGGGCGATGCCTTCGGCTCCCTGCGTTGCGACTGCCGTCCGCAGCTCGAGGCCGCCCTGCGGATGATCGAGGCCGAGGGCTGTGGGGTGGTGGTCTACCTGCGCCAGGAGGGCCGCGGCATCGGTCTGCTCAACAAGCTCAAGGCCTACGGCCTCCAGGACCAGGGCCTCGACACGGTGGAGGCCAACGAGCGGCTCGGATTCGCCGCTGACCTCCGCAACTACGGCGTCGGGGCGCAGATCCTCAGTGATCTGGGGGTGCACCGGCTGCGGCTGATCACCAACAACCCCCGCAAGATCGCCGGCCTCGGGGGCTACGGCCTGGAGGTCGTCGACCGGGTGCCCCTGGTGATGGATCCGGGGGAGCACAACGCCGCTTATCTCTCCACCAAGGCCACCCGCCTGGGGCACCTGCTCCAGGGGCCCACCGCGGTGATCGCCTGGGAAGGGGCCGTGCCCCCCCCGGCGGCGGCCCTCCACGAGCTGCGGCGGGGTCTGGAGGCGGCCGCCATCGGTTTCGGGCTGAGCCTCGAACCCGAGCGCCACAACCGGGTGCTGGCGGTGCTGGGGGGGCCCGGTCTGGCGATGGTGGCCAGCGCCGACGACCAGGAGACCCTCGAGCGGGGCAGCCTGGCGTTGCTGGCCGGTCTGGCCCGGCGGACCGACACCCGCCGCCTGCAGTTGCTGCTGGCCCCCGACCGCCAGCGCAGCGACCATCCCCCGGCGCAGCTGCCTGTCTGGGAAGGGCAGCTGGCCTCCCTTGCCGACGGGGGTGACCAGGGGCCCGTCGGCAGCGTGCTGCGCTGCTGGCTCAGCTCTCCTCGATCGTGACGCTGTTGATCCGCGTGCCCTTGACGATCGCCATCACCACCGGCAGGTCGGCGGTCCTGCCGAAGACGGTGTGGACACCATCGAGGTGGGGTTGGGCGTCGTGGCAGAGGAAGAACTGACTGCCGCCGGTGTTGGGTCCGGCGTGGGCCATCGAGAGGGTGCCGGCCTCGTGGAGGCGCGGGTTGATCTCGCACTTGATGGTGTAACCGGGCCCACCGGTGCCGGCCATGCCGCGGGAGCCCTCGCGGGTGTTGGGGCATCCCCCCTGGGCCATGAAGCCCTCGATCACGCGGTGGAACGCCAGCCCGTCATAGAAGCCTTCCCGGGCCAGCTTCACGAAGTTGGCCACCGTGGCGGGGGCGTCGGCGTCGAACAGCTCGATCACCAGCTGGCCGGCATCGGTGTCCATCACGGCTCGGGTCATCAGGGCGGGGGCAGAGTGGTGCCTCTGAACCCTGGCACAGCGATGGCCTCCGACCTCCAACCCCCGGCTGATCTCGCCTCCGCCTGCATCGGTGTGCTCGGCGGCAGCGGCCTCTATGCGATGGAGGGCCTGCGCGACGTCGAAGAGGTGGTCGTCGAGACCCCCTGGGGCGCCCCCTCGGACCGGCTGCGACGGGGCCGCCTCGGTGACGCGACAGTGGTCTTTCTGGCCCGCCATGGTCGCCACCACACCTTTCTGCCCTCGGAGGTTCCCTACAGGGCCAACATCTGGGCCCTGCGCTCCCTTGGGGTGCGCTGGATCCTCTCCTGCTCGGCGGTGGGTTCCCTGCAGGAGGACCTGCGCCCCCTGGACCTGGTGGTGCCGGATCAGTTCATCGACCGCACCCAGGGGCGGCCGGCCTCGTTCTTCGGCGAGGGGGCCGTCGCCCATGTGGCCTTCGGGGACCCCCTCTGCCCCGTGGTCTCGACCGTGCTGGCCGATGCCGCCATCGCCGAGCTGCCCGCCGACCGCCACCTGCACCGGGGCGGCACCTACCTGTGCATGGAGGGCCCGGCCTTCTCCACCCGGGCCGAGTCAGAGCTGTACCGCCGCTGGGGTTGCAGCGTCATCGGCATGACCAACCACACCGAAGCCCGCCTCGCCCGCGAGGCCGAGATCGCCTACGCCACCCTGGCGATGGTCACCGACTACGACTGCTGGCACGCCGACCACGACGCCGTCACCGTGGAGATGGTGATCGCCAACCTGCACGCCAACGCGCGCACGGCCCAGGGGGTGGTGGCCCGGGCGGTGGAGGCGCTCAACGATCAACGGCCCCTGTCGCCCGCCCACGGGGCCCTGGCGACGGCCCTGATGACCGCCCCCGATCAGGTGCCTGCCGCCACCCGCCGGCGCCTCGATCTGTTCACCCGCCCCTACTGGGGCCCCTGCAGCTGAGCACCGGCCGCGGCAAGGGCCTGGCGCAGGTCGCCGCCGGCGGCCTGCAGCCCGGCGGCAGCCGCCTCGGCCGGGAGACCACCGGCGGCCATCAGCAGGGCCAGCTTGACCGACCCACCGGCCTGCTGGAGCAGCGCACCACCATCGGCGCGGCTGACCCCGGCCAGGTCCCGCAGGATGCGCAGGGCCCGGTCCTCGAGCTTGGTGTTGGTGACGGCCACATCGACCATGCGGTTGCCGTGCACCTTGCCCAGCCGCACCATCACGCCGGTGCTGAGGATGTTGAGCGCCATCTTGGTGGCCGTGCCGGCCTTGAGGCGGGTCGATCCGGTGAGCAGTTCGGGGCCCGTCAGCAGGCGGATGTCGATGTCACAGGGCATCGGCGCCTGGCTGGCGGGCACGCAGGCCATGGCCACGGCCAGGGCCCCGAGGGAGCAGGCATGGCCGAGGCCGCCAAGCACGTAGGGGGTGGTGCCCCCGGCGGCGATGCCCACCAGGGCATCGGCGGCGCCGAAACCCCGGGCCTGCAGGTCATCGCGGCCGGCGTCGTGCAGATCCTCGAGCCCTTCGGAGCTGCGCAGCAGGGCCGCGGCCCCACCGGCCAGCACCCCCTGCACCAGGTTCGGATCGCTGCAGAAGGTGGGCGGGCATTCGGCGGCGTCGAGGACCCCCAGGCGCCCCGACGTGCCGGCCCCCAGGTAGAACAGGCGCCCCCCCCGCCGCAACCGCTCGGCGATGGCATCGACGGCTCTGGCGAGGTCGGTGGCGGCGGCCGCCACCGCCTCCTGGGGACGGCGATCTTCGGCAGCGAAGAGTTCCACCAGCTCGAGGGTGGGCAGCTGATCCAGCGCCTCGCTGGCCGGATTGGCCTGTTCGGTGAGCAGATGGCCCCGGTCGGTGTTGCTCACAGCAGGCCCTCCAGCGAACGGCGGAATGCTTCCAGCTGTGGATCGAGGCTCTCCTCATCCCCGTCCCCGTCTCTGGCGACGGAGGGTTCGTCCTGCTCCTTCCAGTGGCTCAGGTCGAGGTTGCGCTCCGGGGGCGCCAGCAGGAGCCGCTCCTCGGCGGTGCCGGGCACGAACCCCGCCGGCACGAGTCGGGCCTCATAGCCGGCCGAGGCGCAGAAGGTCTCCATCTCGTCTCTGGTGATCGCCTCCACCGTGGCCGCCGGAAAGTCCTGGGCTTCGAGCAGGCCGGCGTAGCGAAGGGCGTCGTCCTCGTCCTCGAACAGCAGCACCACGGTGTGGCCCGAGAGCTCAAGGGAATGGATCCCTTCACTGTCGGTGCCGGCATCGAAGAGCAGCACGTGAACCCGTTCGCTCACCTCAGATCCTCGGATAGGGGCATTGTGTCACCGTCCGCCAGGTCCAGCAGGCGGCGGTAGAGGGCTTCTTCGGCGTCGCTCAGCCGCTCGGGCAGCGTCAGCCTCACCTCCACGATCTGGTCGCCCCGCTGGCCGTCCCGCTCGAGGCCCCGGCCCCGCAGGCGCAGCAGCCGGCCGCTCGAGGTCCCGGGTGGAATCCGCAGCCGCACCGGTCCGGCCAGGGTCGGCACCACGGCCTGGCACCCCAGGGCCGCCGCCGGCGCAGCCACATCCAGCCGGTAGAGAACCCGCAGACCGTCGATGCGCAACCCGTCGTCTGTCCGCACCTCCACCTGCAAAAAATGGTCGTGGCCCCCGGGGGCCACCCCTTCGAGCCGCAGCCGCCAGCCATCCCCGCAGCCGGGCGGCGTGGGCACCTCCACCTGCAGGCCATCCGCCAGGGTCAGGGTCACGACGGTGCCCTCCAGGGCCTGCTGGGGCGTCAGCCGCACCAGGGTCTCCCGGTCACCGGCACGGGACACCGGTGGCGGCGCCGCAGCGGTGGTGGTCGGCCGTTCATCCGGGGCAGGCCGTTCCTGCGGCGAGCTCCGTTCCTCGGGCGTCCGCCGGCCGAGCAGCTGGTCGAGGTAGGTCTCAAAGCTGGGGAATCCGCTGGCGAACGGATCGTCATCCGAGTCCCGTCGCCCATCGCCCGCTTCCCAGGCCTGCCGCCGCCGCGGATCCGACAGCACGGCATAGGCCTCGTTGATGCGCTTGAACCGCTCCTCGGCCACGGGGTCGTTGCCGTTGAGGTCGGGATGCCAGCGACGGGCCTGCCGCCGGAAGGCCTGTTTGAGCGTTTCGGCGTCAGCCCCGGGCTCAAGCCCCAGGGCAGCCCAGTGATCCGCCAGGGAGGTGGGGGCCATGGGAACGGTCAGAAGCGGCCCCAGGGATCATCGGCAGGCCGCTCCCGGCGGCGCCCACGCTCCTGGGCGGCGGGGCGATCCCAGTCGTCCTCCCAGTCATCCTCGGCGAACAGCTCGTCCCGCAGGGTTCCCAGGGTGTTGCGCAGCCCCTGCAGGGGGGCCCCCAGGGGGCCATTGCCGTCGTTGCCCCGGCGTTCGGCGCTGAGGCGGCGGTTCAATCCGTAGAGCGCCTCCTCCAGCTGGCCGGCATAGCGCTCGATCGACCGGTCATCGCCCTCCTCGATGCTGTCCCTGAGGTCAGCCATGGCGGTCTCCACCGCCCGCTGCTGCCGTTCGGCTCCGTAGGGGCCAAGTTCGAGGGAGGCGTCCCGCAGCCGCCGCTCCCCCTGGGCCAGCAGGGTCTGGGCGCGGTTGCGGCGGTCCACCAGCAGCCGGCGGCGGCGGTCGTCCTCGGCCTTGCTGGCCGCCTCCGCCAGCAGCTTGTCGATCTCGTCCTGCGAGAGGTTCGAACTGCCCTGCACGGTGACGCTCTGCCGGCGGCCGGTGGTGCGATCCATGGCCGACACCTGCAGGATGCCGTTGGCATCGACGTCGAAGGACACCTGCACCTGGGGCACCCCCCGGGGCGCCGGCGGGATGCCGGCCAGGCGGAAGCGGCCCAGGGATTTGTTGTCGGCGGCCATCTGCCGCTCGCCCTGGAGCACGTGAATCTCCACCGACGACTGGTTCGGCTCCGAGGTGCTGAAGGTGTCGGAACGGCGGACGGGGATGGGCGTGTTGCGGGGAATGATCACCTTCATCACGCCGCCGATGGTCTCGAGGCCCACCGACAGGGGGGTGACGTCATTGAGCATCAGATCCCGCAGCTCGCCGGTGAGAATCCCGGCCTGCACGGCGGCACCGATCGCCACCACCTCGTCCGGGTTGACGCTCTGACAGGGGTCGCGGGGCACCAGCGTCCGCACGAGCTGCTGCACCATCGGCATGCGGCTCGAACCGCCCACCATCACCACCTCGTCGATGTCCTCGGGGGCGAGGCCGGCATCGCGCAGGGCGGCCTGGACCGGCCGCAGCAGCCGGTCCAGCAGGTCGGGGCAGAGCCCTTCGAAGGTGCTGCGGTCGAGGCTGGTCTCGAGGTGCAGCGGCCCGGCCGCACCGGTGGCGATGAACGGCAGCGAGATCAGGGTCTGCTGGGTGCCCGAAAGTTCCTGCTTGGCCTTTTCGGCGGCATCGAGCAGCCGCTGCAGTGCCTGCCGGTCCCGGCGCAGGTCCAGGCCGTGGGTCTGCTGGAAGCCCTCGGCGAGCCAGTCGACGATCCGCTGATCGAAGTCGTTGCCCCCCAGCTGGGTGTCGCCGCTGGTGGCCTTGACATCGAAGACCCCGCTGGCGATGCGCAGGATCGAGACGTCGAAGGTCCCACCGCCGAGGTCGAAGACGAGCACCAGCTGCGAGCGCTGGCGATCGAGGCCGTAGGCGAGGGCGGCCGCCGTGGGCTCGTTGAGGATGCGTTCGACCCGCAGGCCGGCGAGTCGACCGGCGTCCCGGGTGGCCTGGCGCTGGGCATCGTCGAAGTAGGCAGGCACCGTGATCACCGCCGCTTCCACCGGCTCCCCCAGGTACACGGCGGCATCGTCCACCAGCTTGCGCAGCAGCGAGGCCACCAGCTCTTCAGGGGCATACTCCCGTTCGGTGGCCGGGCAGAGCACCCGCACCTGGTCCAGGTCGTTGGCGCGGATGGTGTAGGGCACGGCCTGGCTCGCCTCGTCCAGGTCCTGCCAGAGGCGGCCGATCAGGCGCTTCAGGTTGGCAAAGGTGTTGCGGGGGTTGAGCACGAGCTGGCGCCTGGCTGCCTGCCCCACCAGCAACTCCTGATCGCGGCTGAAGCCCACCACCGACGGGGTCGTGCGCTGGCCTTCGGCGTTGGCCACCACCACCGGTCGACCGGCCTCGAGCACGGCCAGCACCGAGTTGGTGGTGCCCAGATCGATGCCGACGATCCTCCCCATCGGTGCCCAGGAATGGCACTTACCTTACCGGGCCTGGGTCGCCGGTCCGTTGGCCCGGGCCCCGGGTGCGGTGGTCATAAAGCCCCCTTAAGAAATGATGCCTAGGAGGGTGAAGAGCATTTTGTCCTGGCTCCCATGCCTCCCGTCTCCAAAGCCGTCGCCCTCGGCCTCCTCGCCAGCCTGGGCGCTGCCGCGGTGCTCCCTGCCCTCGCCCAGACCACGCTGAACGGCGCCGGCGCCACCTTCCCGGCCCCCATCTATCAGAAGTGGTTCGCTGACCTCGCGGCCAAGAAGGGCCCCCGGGTCAACTACCAGGCCGTGGGTTCCGGCGCCGGCATCCGCCAGTTCCAGGCCGGCACCGTTGACTTCGGCGCCACCGACGACCCGATCGATCCCGCCGAGGCCGCCAAGGTGTCCAAGGGCGTCGTGCAGATCCCCATGGTGGGGGGCTCCATCGCCGTGGCCTACAACAAGCCCGGCTGTGATCTCAAGCTGACCCAGAAGCAGGTCGCCCTCGTCTTCATGGGCGAGATCAAGGACTGGAAGGAACTCAAGTGCCCTGCAGGCCCCATCTCCGTGGCCTATCGCTCTGACGGGTCCGGCACCACCTACGCCTTCACCAACGCCCTGAGCGACTGGTCGAACGAGTTCAAGACGAAAGTGGGAACCGGCAAGAGCGTCCAGTGGCCCACCGGCAGCGGCGGCAAGGGCAATGACGGCGTTGCCTCGGTGCTGCAGAACTCCGAAGGGTCCATCGGTTATGTCAACCAGGCCTTCGTGAAGGGCGCCCTCAAGGCTGCCGCCGTGCAGAACAAGGCCGGTCAGTTCGTCAAGCCCACGGCTGCCAGCGGTGCCGCTGGCCTGTCGCACATCAAGCTCGACGCCAACAACGCCGGTGAGACCACCAACCCCACCGACAAGAACGCCTATCCCCTGGTGACCCTCACCTGGGTGCTGGCCTACAAATCCGGCAACGCCGAGAAGACCGACGACCTGCAGAAGACCTTCAGCTTCATGCTGAGCAAGCCTGCCCAGGACCAGGCCGATAACCTCGGCTATGTTCCCCTGCCTGCCGGCATCCAGGCCCGTGCCCTGGCCGCCGTCAAGCAGGTCGGCAAATGAGGCTGCGCCGGCTGCCTGACTGAAGGCGCTGCCGGCACGGCATTCCACCCAGCAAGGGATGAAGGAGGGCTGCGGCCCTCCTTTTTTTTGTCCGGGGGTTTGACGGTGGCGCAACACCTGCAGTGGGAGTGCCCTCGGGTTAACGACTCCACAAACGTGCCCGTTTAGAGTGCCAATACAACGGCATGGGATTCATGGCGTCCTCTGGCTCCGAGGGGCTCTACACCCTGAGGCACCGCCCTCCCAGCGACAAGCTGGTCGATCAATCGTTCCGCTTTCTGGTGACCGCCCTGGCGGCTCTGGTGGCGATCATTCTCTTCGCCATCTTCCTTGTCGTCACCCTCGACGCCCGGGAGGCCATCGCCAAGTTCGGCCTTGGCTTTCTGGTCAACTCCACCTGGAACCCCAGCACCGAAAACTTCGGGGCCTTCACCGCCATCTACGGCACCCTGCTCACCTCCGCCCTGGCGCTGCTCCTGGCCATCCCCCTCGGCGTCGGCACCGCCATTTTCCTCACTGAAAACTTCATTCCCTCCAGGTATCGCACCATCATCGGCAACCTGGTCGAGCTGCTGGCCGCCATTCCTTCGGTGGTGCTTGGCCTCTGGGCCATCTTTGTGCTCGAGCCCGTGCTGAGGCCCTTGCTGCAGCTGATTCACCGGCTGCTGGGCTGGATCCCCTTCTTCAGCACAATGCCCACCGGCCCCGGTGTGATGCCGGCGGTGCTGATTCTGGTGATCATGGTTCTGCCGATCATCACCGCCATCAGCCGCGATTCCCTCAATCAGGTCCCTCCAGATCTTCGCCAGGCGGCCTATGGGGTGGGGGCCACCCGCTGGACCTCGATCTTCAAGGTGCTTCTGCCGGCGGCCATTTCGGGCATCATCGGTGGGGTCATGCTCGCCCTGGGTCGCGCTCTGGGTGAAACCATGGCCGTGACGATGATCATCGGCAACTCGAACAATTTCACTCTCTCATGGTTTGCTCCTGGCAACACAATCTCGGCATTGCTGGCGAATCAGTTCGGCGAAGCTGACGGACTGCAGGTTCACGCGCTGATGTATGCAGCTCTTGTGCTGATGATCATCACGTTCATTGTGAACGTTCTCGCCCAGTGGATTGTCAAACGTCTCAGCCTCAAGTACTCCTGAAACGATGACCACCCTGCCCCCCCCGTCCATGCCTTCCCCGTCGGCAGATCTGTTCTTCCGGCCTGGGCTTCTGCGCAATCGCGGCAACCAGCTGCTCACGATCATCTCCTGCCTGTGTGCAGTGATCGTCCTGATCCCGCTGTTCTGCGTTATTGCCTACGTGCTGATCAAGGGCATCGCGGTGATCCGACCACAGATGTTCTTCGAACTGCCTCCCGCCCCGGGGATGGAAGGGGGCGGCATCGCCAACGCCTTCCTGGGGACGATCATCGTCACCGCCCTTTCCTGTCTGTTCTCCATCCCTGTGGGGATCGGCGGCGGCATCTACCTGGCGGAGTACGGGGCCGGCAACCGCTTCTCAGACTTCATCCGCTTCGGCACCAACGTTCTGGCCGGCGTTCCGTCGATCATCGCCGGTGTCTTCATCTATGGCCTGGTGGTGGCCACCCGGCTTCTGTTCGGTAACAGTTATTCAGCCGTGGCCGGCGGTCTGGCCCTGGCTGTGCTGATGCTGCCGACCATCATCAAGACCACCGACGAAGGCCTCAAGCTGGTGCCTCAGGAGCTCCGCTGGGGCTCCCTGGGGGTGGGGGCCTCCAAGTTCGTCACCACCATGAAGGTGGTTCTGCCTTCGGCGGTGGCACCGATCGCCACCGGCATTGTTCTGGCGATTGCGCGCTCAGCCGGTGAAACCGCCCCGCTGATCTTCACGGCGCTCTTTTCACCGTTCTGGCCCGAAGGAATCTTCAAGCCGATCGCCACCATGTCGGTGCTCGTCTTCAACTTCGCGATCATGCCCTACGAGGCCCAGATCACCCTGGCCTGGGCCGCCTCGTTCGTGCTGGTGTTCATGATCCTCGGCATGAACCTGGTCGCCCGCTGGATTTCCGGCTTGGCCAAGCGCTAGGTCATTCCTTCCGTCTCACCTTCCTACGTGCACCCATTCCAGCCATGACCTTCTCCACCCACATCACCGATGTTCCTGATGAGCAGGTGGCTATCACCTGCGAAGACGTCACCATCAGTTACGGCGCCTTTGAGGCTGTCAAGAGTGTCTTCCTTGAGGTGCCTCGCGGTAAGGTCACGGCTTTCATCGGCCCTTCCGGCTGCGGCAAGAGCACGGTGCTGCGCTGCTTCAATCGCATGAATGACCTGATCCCCAGCTTCAGTCTGAAGGGGCGGATCATTTACGAAGGTCAGGATCTCTACGCCAAGGCTGTTGACCCTGTTGAGGTGCGCCGTCGCATTGGGATGGTCTTCCAGCGTCCCAACCCCTTCCCCAAGAGCATTTACGAAAACATTGCTTTTGGTGCCCGGATCAATGGCTACACGGGCGATATGGATGAGCTGGTCGAACGCTCCCTGCGCAGGGCTGCCGTCTGGGACGAATGCAAAGACAAGCTTCAGGAGAGTGGCTACTCCCTCTCTGGGGGGCAGCAGCAACGCCTCTGCATTGCACGCACCATTGCCACCCAGCCGGATGTGATCCTGATGGACGAGCCCTGCTCGGCCCTCGATCCCATCTCCACTCTGAAGGTGGAAGAAACCATGCATGAGCTCAAGAAAGACTTCACGATTGTCATCGTGACCCACAACATGCAGCAGGCTGTGCGGGTCTCTGACATGACCGCTTTCTACAACGCTGTCGCCGTTGAAGGTGGAACGGGCAAGGTTGGCTATCTGGTTGAGTTTGATGAAACTGCCAACATCTTCAATAACCCCCGTCAGCAGGCCACCCAAGAATATGTAAGCGGTCGTTTCGGTTGATGGGTGCGCTGATGCCGGCTGGGAATCCGGCTCAGGCTGACCAAAAACAAAAGCGGCCACTGTTGCAAACGGTGGCCGCTTTTTCATGGGCAAGTCTGCTGGATAGCAGGCCAGTGGACCTCAGCTGCGAAACTCGGGCCGTTTGATCTGATCGATGCTGCGGTTCAGCAGTTGACCAAGCGTCATGCCCACCGGCAGATCTCCGCTGAAGGCAGATCCACTGATCTGGCGAAGCAGTTTTGTTTTGACGAGTTCGTACTGTCGGTTGGAGAGGGGGACCGAGCCTTCACGGGCCACAATCTGACCAGCGTTGCTGAGGTAGTGATTGACAAAGGCCCTCAGCACGGGGCTGCTGCCGTAGGCTTTTTCGTTCACATAGATGAACACAGGACGCGACAGGGGCTGGTAGACCTCATCTTGAACGGTCTGAACCGAAGGAAGAATGGCTCCGCGGGGGCCAGCGATCGCGATGGGCTTCAGCTTGTTCTGGTTGGCCTTGTAATAGGCAAAACCAAAGTAGCCAAGAGCGTTGTAGTCGCCGGCGACACCCTTGACGAGCACGTTGTCATCCTCGCTGGCGACATAGTCACTCCGAGACTCGTCCGCGTCGCCGTTCACCGCCTTGTTGAAGTAGTCAAAAGTTCCCGAGTCCTTGCCAGGACCGAAGAGGCGGATCGGCTTGTCGGGCCAGTCGCTGCGCACCTGATTCCAGCGGGTCACCTTGCCCTGGGCGGCTGGGCTCCAGAGGCGCTTGAGATCGGCGATCGACATCGACCGCGCCCAGGTGTTGGCCGGGTTCACCACCACCGTGATCGCATCGAAGGCGACCGGCAATTCGTAGAAGCGGACGCCGGCGGTGTCGCAGGCCTTCAGCTCCTTGGTGCTGATCGGCCTCGAGGCGTTGCTGATGCTGGTGCGCCCTGCGCAGAAGTCCCGGAAGCCGGCGCTGGTGCCGTTTTCAACGACCGGCCCGATGCTCGCGCCCCGGCCGGCAGCGGTGGCCTGGAATCCCTTCACCGCCAGTTCGGTGATCGGCGACACGGTGCTGGAGCCGCTGATGGCAATGGCCGGTGCCCCCGTCTGGGCCCTCAGCCCCTCGGCCAGCAGAGACACTCCGACGGCGGTGCCCAGCACCAGCACCGTCTTGAACAGCAGCTTTGTCGGCATGGGACGGATCAGCAGATCTCTGTATGTTCACTTCCATACATTTTGGCTGCTTTAAGAACGCCCACCCGGCCGCCCTCAAGTGGAACCGTGAAGCACGAGACACGATGGGGGGACCCTGAGAGGGGAAACGGAGAGGGAGGGATTCGAACCCTCGATAGAGTCACCCCTATACAGCATTTCCAGTGCTGCGCCTTCGACCACTCGGCCACCTCTCCAGGCACGGACCAACCGTGCAGATGGCAACCTAGCAGCACAGCCCGCCTGCCTTGCCGTGGCCCCGTTCCATCGCGTCACCATCCATGACCGCCAGCAGGGGGTGAGTCACAGTGCCGACCTGCGGGAGGGGGAATTGGTTCTGCAGGGTCTCGAGGCCGTGGGGTTCAACCTCCCCTTCAGCTGTCGCAACGGCTGCTGCACAGCCTGTGCGGTGCGGCTGCTCCACGGCACGGTGGACCAGCGCGAGGCCCTCGGTTTGTCGCCGGCCCTGCGCCAGCAGGGGTATGCCCTGCTCTGTGTCGCCCGGGTCGAGGGGCCGCTCGAGGCCGAGACCCAGGACGAAGATGAGGTCTACATGCTCCAGTTCGGCCATGCCTTCGCCCGGGGGCGTCTGCGCCCGGGGCTGCCGCTGGACGACGACTGACCCGTTCCCGCTCCGTCCGTTTCCCTGTCTGCTCCTGTTCTCTGAGTGACCATCCATGGCGACCACGCTTCCCTCGCACGACGATGCGTTCCTGCTCGCCGTGGCCTCCCGGGCCGCCCGGGCCGGCGGTGATGTGCTGCGCCAGCACTGGGGACGCCTGCGGGACATCCGCTCCAAGGGACGGCCGGGGGATCTGGTCACCGAGGCTGACCTGGCGGCTGAGGCCGCTGTGCTGGCCGTGTTGCGGGCCTCGACCCCCGAGATCGGCGTGCTGGCCGAGGAGGGAGGCCGCATCGGCCCTGCGGACGGCTCCCTGCAGTGGTGCGTTGATCCCCTCGACGGCACCACCAACTACGCCCATGGCTATCCCCTGTTCTCCTGCTCGGTCGGCCTGCTGCGGGATGGCCTGCCGGTGCTGGGGGCCATTGACGCCCCGGCCCTGAACGATCACTACCTCGGCGGCCCCGGTCTCGGAGTCCGCTGCAACGACGACGACCTGCAGGTCTCCGACTGCCGCAGCCTCGCGGATGCTCTGCTGGTCACCGGGTTCGCCTACGACCGCTGCGAGCGTGACGACAACAATTACGCCGAGTTCTGTCATTTCACCCATCGCACCCGAGGCGTCCGTCGTGGTGGGTCGGCGGCCCTCGACCTGGCCTTCGTGGCGGCCGGTCGCCTGGATGGCTACTGGGAACGGGGGTTGCAGCCCTGGGACCTGGCGGCCGGTGTGGCGCTGGTGCTGGCGGCCGGTGGTGAGGTCTGCGCCTACGACGGTGGGCCCCTCGACCTGACGGATGGCCGCATCGTGGCCGTCACCCCGGCCCTGCGGCAGCCACTGCTGGACGGCCTGGCCCAGTGCCGCCCGCTGCCACCGGCCACCTATCTCCCCGTCGCTCCATAGGATTCCGCCTGCTTGCTGTCCGCGCCGGTCCATGGCTCTGCAACCTGCTGCCGGTGCCCGCGATCTGCTGCCACGGGATGTCGAAGCGAACCGCTGGATCGCCGACAGGCTCGCCGAGGTCTATCAGCGCTGGGGCTACGCCGAAGTGATGCCCCCGAGCATCGAGCGGCTGGACACCCTTGAGGCCGGCGGTGCGATTGACGGTGGCGAGGTGCTGCGGGTGGTGGCCGACGAGCCCCTGGGCCTGCGTCCTGAACTGACGGCCTCGATCGCCAGGGCCGCCGGCAGCCGCCTGGCCGCCCAGCCCCGACCCCTGCGGCTGCACTACCGGGGATCACGGTTTCTGGCCGAACGCCGGGAGGGCGAACCGCCGCGCATCCGCGAGGACCTCCAGAGTGGCGTGGAGCTGATGGGGGCTCCGTCCCTGGCCGGCGACGCCGAACTTCTGCGCCTGCTGCTCGATGCCGCCGGTCACCTGCCGCTGGGGGCCGCCCAGGCCCCCACTCTGCTGATCGGTCACCAGGGACTGCTGCAGCCCCTGCTGGCTCCCCTGGCGGCCCCCCTGCAGCGGTCGGTGCGCGAGGCCCTCGCCCGCTTCGATCGGCTGGGTCTGGCTTTGCTCGGGCTCGACGGGTCTTTGCTTCGCCGGCTTGACGATCTGCTGCAGCTGCGGGGGGAACCCCTGGCGGTGCTCGACCATCTGAGCCGTGACCTGGACAGTCCCGTGACCGCCGATCTCCGGCGCCTCGTCACCTCGGTGCAGGGCCAGGCCGCAGCCCTGGAGATCCGTCTGCAGCTCGACCCCACCTTCCAGCCGCCCTTCGCTCTCTACGACGGCCTGGTGCTGGAGCTGGCCTGCCGCGGGCTGCATGCCCCGGTGGTGATCGCCTCGGGTGGCCGCTACGACGGCCTTGTGCGCCGCTTCTCCCCTGGGGAGGCCGGAGCCACGGGGGTGGGCTTCTGTTTCGCGATCGAGGAGGTGCGGCAGCTGCTGAGCGAGGCCGGCGGCTGGCCGGGCGATGGCGACCAGCCTGCGGCCGCCTCTCTGGTGGCCTTCGGTCGGCCGGGGACCCTGGAGGCGGCTCTGGATCGTCTGCAGCAGCTGCACCGGCAGGGCGTGCGGGCCGAACTCTGGCCGACCCCCTGCCCCGATGCCGAGGCCGCCGGCGCCATCGCCCGGGAGCGGGGGCTCGACCGCTGCGAATGGCTGGGGCCGGTCATGGGGGGCCCTGCCTAGGATCCCGGTTCTGCTGTCCGAAGCCATGGCCCACACCATCGTCACCAATGTGTGCGAGGGCATTGCCGACTGTGTCGATGCCTGTCCCGTGGCCTGCATCCACCCAGGCCGGGGGGCCAACAGCAAGGGCACGGGCTTCTTCTGGATTGATTTCGACACCTGCATCGACTGCGGCATCTGCCTGCAGGTCTGCCCCGTGGAAGGGGCGATCGTGCCCGAGGAACGCGCCGAGCTGCAGCGCCGCTCCTGATGGGCCGGGGGCTTGTTCGGTCATCGCCCCCGACCGGCGCTTGAGGATTGCCTCGGGATCTGCCTAGGGTCCGGAGAGTTTCCCCCTGACCCATGCCGGTGCTGGACGAAGGCCAGATCCAGATTCATACCGAGAACATCTTCCCGATCATCAAGAAGGCCGTTTACAGCGGTCACGAGGTCTTTCTGCGGGAGCTGGTCAGCAACGGTGTCGATGCCATCAGCAAACGGCGGATGGCGGCCATGGCCGGGGACTGCAGCGAGGGCCCCGAAGGTCAGATCAGCATCCGCATCGACCGCGAGGCCGGCACCCTCACCATCAGCGACAACGGCATCGGCATGACCGCCGATGAGGTGAAGCGCTACATCAATCAGGTGGCCTTCTCCAGCGCCGAAGAGTTTCTCGAGAAATACAAGAGCGAAGACGATGCCATCATCGGCCACTTCGGCCTCGGCTTCTACTCCAGTTTCATGGTCGCCCGTCAGGTCGAACTGCTGACCCGCAGTGCCCGCGAGGGTGCCGAAGCCGTGCGCTGGACCTGCGATGGCTCGCCCCGCTTCACCCTGGAGGCGGCCGAGCGGCAGGAGCCGGGCACCGATGTGATTCTGCATCTGCTCGACGACGAAAAGGAATACATCGAGCCCTCCAGAATCCGCACCCTGATCACCACCTATTGCGATTTTCTGCCGGTTGAGGTTCAGCTTGAAGGCGAAACGGTCAACCGCCGGCAGGCCCCCTGGCGCCGCAGTCCGCGGGAGCTCAGCAATGATGACTACATCGAGCTCTACCGCTATCTCTATCCGTTCCAGGGTGATCCGCTGCTGTGGGTCCATCTGAACACCGATTACCCCTACACCCTCCAGGGCATTCTGTACTTCCCGAAGCTCTCGGGACGGGGGGACTGGGAGAAGGGCGAGATCCGGTTGTACTGCAATCAGGTGTTTGTCAGTGACTCGATCAAGGAGGTCGTTCCCCGCTACCTCCTGCCCCTGCGAGGGGTGCTCGATTCCCCCGATATCCCCCTCAATGTGAGCCGTTCGGCCCTGCAGACCGACCGGCGGGTGCGCTCGATCGGCGGGTTCGTCGCCAAGAAAGTGGCCGACCGCCTGCGCGAGCTGCAGCGGGAGGAACCGGCTCGCTATGCCGAGATCTGGGAGTCCCTGGCACCGTTCATCAAGATCGGCGCCCTGGAGGACGACAAATTCGCCGATCAGGTGGCCGAGCTGGTGTTGTTCGGCACCACGGCGGCCGCCGGTGAGGGCGACCAGCCCGATCCGATTGCGAGCGGTGAGCGGCGCTTCACCACCCTGGCCGGCTACCGCTCGCGCCTGCCGGCCGACCACGACAAGCGTGTTCTGTACTGCACCGATGAAGCGGGGCAGGCGGGCGCCCTGGCCCTCTGGCGCGGCCAGGGCGCCGAGGTGCTGCTGGCCGACAGCCTCATCGACACCCAGTTCATCCCCTGGCTTGAGGCCCGCCACCAGGACCTGCGTTTCCAGCGGGTGGACAGTGAACTCGACAGCTCCCTCCAGGAGAGTGAGGGCAGCCTCAGTGATGCCGACGGCAAGGACGCCTCCGAGAAGCTGCGGGATCTGTTCCGCACGGCCCTCGGCGATGAGCGCGTCACCGTGCAGGTTCAGGCCCTCAAGGGCGACGAGGCCCCAGCGGCGCTGATCCTGCTGCCCGAGCAGATGCGCCGCCTCAATGACATGGGGGCCCTGATGGACCAGCGGTTGCCGGGCCTGCCCGACCATCACGTCTTGCTGGTGAACCGTCGCCATCCGTTGGTGGAGGGCCTGCTCCGGCTCCAGGCGGGGGCCGTCATCACCGGCACCGGCCAGTCCCCGAGCCAGGAGCTGGCCGAAGACCTCGGTCGTCACCTTTACGACACCGCCCGGCTGGCGGTGGGAGGGCTGGCCGCCGACCAGCTGGCGGGTTTCCAGCAGCGCAGCTGCAACCTGATGGGGCGGTTGATGGAGCGGGGACTCTGAACCCCTTTGCTAACCTGGTCAACCCAAGTGTTTGTGCCCAGCAGGGCGACCGTCATGTCCCGCGTCTGTGAACTCACCGGCCAGCGCGCCAACAACGGCATGGCGGTCAGCCATTCCCACGTGCGCACCCACAAGCTGCAGCAGGTGAACCTGCAGGACCGCCGCCTCTGGTGGGCCGAGGGCAACCGCTGGGTGAGGCTGCGCCTGTCGACCCGCGCCCTGCGCACCGTTCAGAAGAAGGGCCTCGGCGCCTTCGCCCGTGAGCAGGGCATCGACCTGTCCCGCCGCTGACCATGCGTCGGGCTGAGGTTCTGGGCTTGCTGGGCCGGGGGTTGCGGGCCGTGCCCCTCCTGGCTGTTCCCCTCCTCGCGGTGCCCTTAGGTCTGCCCCGGCGGGCCGAGGCCCTGGGGGGTCAGCTGCCGGAGCTGGATCGCCCGGCCCCCCCCTTCAGCCTGCAGGCGGCCGGGGCCGACGGCCCTGCCGGGGCCCCCCTGGATCTGCAGAGCTTCGCCGGCCACTGGCTGGTGCTGTATTTCTATCCCCGCGATTTCACCAGCGGCTGCACCCTGGAGGCCCGGGGCTTTCAGTGTGATCTGGCCAGCTTCGCCAGCCTGGATGCCGCCGTGGTCGGCGTCAGTGCCGATGGCCTCGAGGAGCATGCCTCCTTCTGCAGCAGCGAGGGCCTGGCCTACCCCCTGCTGTCGGATCCCGGTGGGGCGGTGAGCCGCAGCTACGGCTCCTGGATTCCCCCCTTCAGCCAGCGCCACACGTTTCTGATTGATCCCCAGGGGGTGCTGCGCGCCCGCTGGGTCGCCGTGCGCCCCGCCGGCCACAGCCGCGAGGTGCTTGCCGCCCTCACGGCCCTGCAGCAGGGTCAACCCTGGCCCCGGCCGTCGGTGGGCTGAACCACGCCAGCAGCAGGTCGCGATGCACCGCGGCCCGCCCCTGCAGGGTGGCGATCCGCTCCGCTGGCCCCGGCCGGTCCAGCAGGGGGCGCCAGCTCTGCAGCAAGCACTCCATGGTCGGGGTCTGCTGCAGATCGGTGCAGGGGCAGCCGGCGGCATCGGCGGCGGCGCTCACCTTGGGGTCATAGGCCAGGGCTGCTGACGGGGCGCCGCAGCGGATCGCCAGGATCAGGGCATGCAGGCGCATGGCCAGCACGAGGCCGGCGCCGGCCAACTGGGTCAGGGCCGCCTCCACGGTGGGGCAGGGCACCTGCCGCCAGCGGCTGCCCAGCTGTGCTGGCAGCTCCCGGTCCTGGTCACCGTGGAACGGCAGCCACAGCACCTCCCGACCGGCCTCGACGGCCAGGGTCTCCACCGCGTCGAGCAGCGTCTGCCAGCCGCGGGCATCGAGCAGCGGCGTGGGGCGCCAGGCCAGCACGATCGGCCCGCCGGAGCCACGCCATTCCGGCGCCGGCGCGGTCCAGACCGGGTCGGCTCCCACAGGATCGCCCGCCGGACGACCCAGTCGACGGGCCAGGGTCGCCGACGGCTGATCGCGCCAGGCGGCGGCGCTCACCAGGGGCAGGAGGCGGGCCACCAGCCAGCGGCTGCGGCGATGGTGCAGGGGGCCGAGCCCCTGGCCCCAGAACAGCACCGGGGTGCCCTGCAGCCGCGCCTGCACGATCAGCACCGCGTAGTACACCAGGCTTCGCAGGCTGGTGCTGTCCTGCAGCAGGCTGCCACCGCCGAACACCAGGACATCGGCGGCTGACAGGGCCCGGCGCACCTCGCCCAGGGAGCGCCGAGGCACCGTGGCCACCGGGGCCATGGCCGCGACGGCGGCTGCATCGGCGGCGGTGACGACCGCCCCCGCCCGGGCGGGCTCGGGGAGCTGCGCGAGCAGGGCCGTCAGCAGGGCGTCATCGCCCAGGTTGTGCTCGCCGTAGTACCCCACGATCAGGGGCCGCCGCCGACCCATTGACGCCCTGGTCACCGGTGCCCGACAGCAGCACCACAGGATGGCACCCCCGCCGCCACCGTGGCGATCCATGGCCCGGGCCACCAGAGTGGAAGCAGCCGCTGAGGTGCCATGGAGCCCCTGACCGAGGAGGAGGCGCCCGGGCTACCCAGCGGATGCGGCCCCCATGCCCGGTCTCTCATCGAGCGGCACGCCCGCCGTCTGGAGCACCTGACCCCGCGGGTGCTCCACGACCGTGATTCAGAAGACCTGCATCAGCTGCGGGTCTGCCTGCGACGCCTGCGCACGGCCCTGGACCAGTTCGCACCGGCCCTGGTGCTGCCCGCCGGCCTCGGTCCCCGCCCCATCGCCGCCGTGGCCCGTCGCACCGGCCGCACCCGCGACCTCGACGTGCTGCAGGCCCGGCTGCGCGACGACCTGTTGCCGCTGCTGCCGGAGGACGAACGCCAGCGCCTGCAGGGGGCCCTGGAGCCCATCGGCCGGGCCAGGCGTCGCGCCTTCGCCGATCTGTGCCGCGCCCTGGAGCGGCCCGCCTTCGGTCGGCAGCGGCAGCAGCTTGGGCGCTGGCTTGAGCAGCCTTCGTTCACGCCGCTGGGGGAGCAGCCCCTCGAGCCCTGGCTCGGGGACTGGCGCCTGGCGCTGGTGGCCGATCTCTTCCTGCTGCCGGGATGGTGGGCCGACGACCCGGCGTCACCGCGGCTCCATGACCTGCGCAAGCGCCTCAAGGGTGTGCGCTACGGCCTGGAACATCTCGAGGCCTGGTCACCGCCGCCCCTGCAGGACTGGGTACAGGAGCTGCGCCAGGCCCAGGATCACCTCGGGGCCCTGCAGGATCTGGCGGTGCTCCATCGCACCCTCGGCCGGCCCCCGGTCCGCCTGCGCTGGACGCGGATGCCCGCCCTGGCCGCCCTGCTGGAGGACAACCGGCGCCGCCACTGGCAGCGCTGGCAGCAGCTGGCGGCACGCCTGAGCGACCCGGCCGGGCGATTCCGGCTGCAGCGGCTGGTGCTGGGCCTAGGGTGACACCCCCGTGCGGCGGCCGATGCACGCCCTCTCGTTTCACACCTGGGTCATCCATGTGAGCTCGGTGCTCGAGTGGCTGCTGGCCATCGGTGCCGTCGTGAGCTGGGGCCGGCTCAGGCACGAGCCCGAGTGGCGCTGGCTTGCCCTGGCGATGCTGCCGGCCCTGGCCAGCGCCCTCTGTGCCTGCACCTGGCACCTCTATGACAACGACCCTGACCTCCATGGCCTGGTGACCCTGCAGGCCGCCCTCACCCTGGTGGGCAACACGGCCCTGGCCGTCGCCGCCTGGCATCTTTGGCGCCGGCGCACCCCACTCCCCAGGCCGTGATCCCGATGGACCCCGCTCCGGCCCTGTTCGCCGCCTCCCTGGCCCCATACCTGGCCTTTCTCTGGTTCGCCCGGCGCAGCGGCCGTTTCCCCCCCCTGGCCCTGGCCGGCTTCGCCCTGACCCTGCTCTTTGTGCTGGTGACCATCGCCGCTGCCGTGGTCGCCAGGGTGCGCTTCGGGGCCGAGCTGGCGGATGTGGATGCGCTGCACGGCGGTGCCGAGGCGTTCCTCAGCCTCAGCAACCTGGTGCTGCTGCTCGGTTTCGCCGCCGACTCCGGGCGACCGCGGGACGGCGAGGGCGGACCGGCCGGGTGAACAACTCTTACGGCCTGCCGCGATGGCCGGTGCCTGCACGGATGATCAGGCAGGCTCCAGGCCCCCTTCCCCGATGACCGTGCTTCCTTCCCTGATCAGCCCCGTGCTGGCCCTCACCCCCGCCGCCGTGTCCTGGACCCCCAAGGTGGGTCTGGTGATGGTGCTCGCCAACGTCATCGCCATTGCCATCGGCAAGGCGACGATCCAGAAGCCCAATGAGGGCCTGGCGCTGCCCAACAACAGCTTCTTCGGTGGCTTCGGCCATGGGGCGATGCTCGCCACCACCAGCCTGGGGCACATCCTCGGCATCGGCGCCATCCAGGGCCTGGCCGCCCAGGGATTGCTCTGAGGGTTCCCTGGATCCGACCGGTCGGACGCCATCCGACCGGTCGGATCCCTCTGGATGGTCGGATTCCTCTGGATGGTTGGACCCCTCTGGCGGGTCGCACTCCTCTGACCGGTCAGGTGGCGTTTCGGTTCAGATCGGCACCGCCGTCACCGCCGTGGCGGTCACCCCCAGGTCGGCGGCGAACCGATCAAGGATCCGCCGGGCCATCTGCGGTGGCGTCAGGCCGAGGCTCTCCTTCGACTCGTCGGGGCTGGCGTGGTCCACAAGCTGGTCGGGGATGCCCAGCCGCAGCATCGGCACCCGCAGGTCGTGGTCGCTGAAGGCTTCGAGCAGGGCTGCCCCGAAGCCACCGGCCAGGCAGCCCTCCTCGAAGGTCACCACCCGCCCGATCCGCCGGGCCATCGGCAGCAGCAGGGTCTCGTCGAGGGGGCGCAGGAAGCGGGCATTGACCACCGCTGCACGCACCCCCTGCTCCTGCAGCAGGCCCGCCGTGGCCATCGCCGGCTCCACCATGGCGCCGTAGGCCACCAGCAGCAGGTCATCCCCTTCGGCCAGTTGTTCTGCCCGGCCGATCTCGAGGGGCTCCCAGCCGTCTTCCACCAGGGGCACCCCCACCCCTTCGCCCCGGGGGATGCGGAGGGCGGTGGGGCCGTCATGCTGCAGGCAGGTGACCAGCATGCGCTGCAGTTCGGCCTCGTCCTTCGGGGCCATCACGGTGAAGTTGGGGACGCAGCGCAGGTAGCTGATGTCGTACTGGCCCTGGTGGGTGGGGCCGTCGGCCCCGACGACCCCGGCCCGGTCCAGCACGAAGGTGACGGGCAGGTTCTGGATGCCGACGTCGTGGATCAGCTGGTCGTAGGCCCGCTGCAGAAACGTGCTGTAGATCGCGACCACCGGCCGAAGGCCGTCGCAGGCCATCCCGGCCGCCAGGGTGACGGCGTGCTGTTCGGCGATGCCCACGTCGATGCACTGGTCAGGCACGGCCTTCTGCAGCAGGTCAAGGCCGGTGCCGGTCGCCATGGCCGCCGTGATGCCCACCACCCGCCGGTCCTGTTCGCAGAGCTTGACCAACGTTTCCCCGAAGACCTTGCTGTAGCTGGGGGGTTTGGGACGCTTGGCGGGGAAGGCCTTGCCGGTGGCCAGGTCAAAGGGTGACTGGGCGTGGTAGCCCACCTGATCGGCCTCGGCATAGGGGTAACCCTTGCCTTTGGTGGTGGCCACGTGCACCAGCACCGGCCCCTCACTGCGATGGGCCTCCTGGAAGGTGCGCACCATGGCCGCGATGTCGTGGCCGTCGACGGGACCCATGTAGGTGAAGCCCAGTTCCTCGAACACCGCCCCCACCTTCGGCACCGCCAGCCGGCGCATGCCCTCCTTGAGACGGCTCAGTTCGGAGGGGATCTGGCCGTGCAGGAAAGGCAGGTGCCGCACCGCTTCCTCGGCGCTGTCGGAGAGGAACTGCACCGGCGGGCTCAGCCGCATGCGGTTCAGATGGTTGGAGAGGGCCCCCACCGGCGGCGAGATCGACATGTCGTTGTCGTTCAGCACCACCAGCAGGCGGGTGTGGGGCAGGTGGCCCGCATGGTTGATGGCTTCGAGGGCCATGCCGCCGGTGAGGGCCCCGTCACCGATGACCGCGACGCATTTGTGGTTCTGGCCGAGGCGGTCCCGGGCCAGGGCCATGCCCAGGGCCGCTGAGATGCTCGTGGACGCATGGCCGGCGCCGAAATGATCGAAGCGGCTCTCGCAGCGCTTGAGGTACCCGGCGATGCCCCCCCGCTGTCGCAGGGTGTGGAAGCGGCCGTAGCGGCCGGTGATCAACTTGTGGGGATAGGCCTGGTGACCCACGTCCCAGACGACCCGATCCTTGTCGAGGTCAAGGGTCTGGTAGAGCGCCAGGGTGAGCTCGACCACCCCGAGGCCGGGGCCGAGGTGACCGCCGCTGGTGGCCACGGTTTCGAGATGCTTCTCGCGGATCTGCCGGGCGATCGCTTCGAGTTCCGCGGTGCTGAGACCGTGCAGCTGGTTGGGATGGCTCAGCTCGCTGAGATGCATGCGCTCGGTTCACCGGCGGGCCGAATCTAGAACCCCCCCTCCGCCCCCGGTGCCGCCGATCACACCGGGGGGCGATCCCACCGGGGGGGCGATCACCCCGGGGCCGAGGATGGAACCAGCACGGCGACCCTGGGTGATGGCAGCGGGCTACCTGGAGCGGATCCTGCGGGCCAGGGTCTATGACGTGGCGATCGAATCCCCCCTGGAACCGGCCAAGCGCCTGTCGGATCGCCTCGGTCAGCGCGTGCTGCTCAAGCGGGAGGACCTGCAACCGGTCTTCTCGTTCAAGCTGCGCGGTGCCTACAACCGCATGGTGCGGCTGAGCACCGATCAGCGGGCCTGCGGCGTGATCGCCGCCAGCGCAGGCAACCACGCCCAGGGGGTGGCCCTGGCGGCGGGCAGCCTCGGTTGTCCGGCGGTGATCGTGATGCCGCGCACCACCCCCGAGACCAAGGTGGCAGCGGTGCGCCGTCTGGGAGCTGACGTGGAGCTCCATGGCGACACCTACGACGAGGCCCAGGAGCGGGCCCGGGTGCTGGAGGCCGAGAGGGGCCTGACCTTCATCCATCCCTTCGACGACCCCGAGGTCATCGCCGGCCAGGGGACGATCGGCATGGAGATCCTGCGCCAGTGCCCCCACCCTCCCGACGCCATCTACCTGGCGGTGGGCGGCGGCGGGCTCATCGCCGGGGTCGGAGCCTATGTCAAGGCCCTCTGGCCCCAGGTCGAGATCATCGGCGTCGAACCGGTGGAGGCCGATGCCATGACCCGCTCCCTCGCCGCCGGTGAACGGGTGCGGCTGGACCGGGTGGGCCTGTTCGCCGATGGGGTGGCCGTCCGTGAGGTGGGGGTCGAGACCTTCCGGCTGTGCCGGCAGCTGGTCGATCGGATGGTCACCGTCGACACCGATGCCATCTGTGCCGCCATCAAGGATGTGTTTGAGGACACCCGCTCGATCCTCGAGCCCGCCGGCGCCCTGGCGCTGGCGGGCCTGAAGGCCGAGGCCGGCCAGCGGGCCCCTGGCCAGCTGCTGGTGGCGGTGGCCTGCGGCGCCAACATGAACTTCGAGCGGCTGCGGTTCGTCGCCGAACGGGCCGAGCTGGGGGAGCAGCGGGAGGCCATGCTGGCGGTCGAGATTCCCGAGCAACCGGGCAGCCTGCGGCGGTTCTGCCGCCATCTCGGCGGGCGCAGCCTCACCGAATTCAGCTATCGCCGTGCCGACGGCCCCCGGGCCCATATCTTTGTGGGCGTGCGCATCGAGGATCGCCACGACCGGCGTGAGCTGCTCGAGACCCTCAGGGCGGCGGGCTTTCCCTGTGTCGACCTCAGTGACGACGAGCTGGCCAAGCTGCACCTGCGCCACATGGTGGGGGGGCGCCGCCCCCGCGACGGCGCCGCCGGTGCCGTGCAGGAGCGGCTCTACCGGTTCGAGTTTCCCGAGCGGCCGGGGGCCCTGCTTGATTTCGTCAACGCCCTCCATCCCGCCTGGACGATCAGCATCTTTCACTACCGCAACCACGGTTCCGATGTCGGCCGCATCGTCGTGGGGGTCGAGGTGCCCGAGGCCGATGGCCGGGCCTGGGAGACGGTGCTGACCGAGCTGGGCTTCCCCTGGCGGGAGGAGACCGCCAATCCGGCCTACCGGCTGTTCCTCGCCTGACGTCGCCTGGACGGCCGGCGGCCGCTACGGTGCCGTCCATGGATGCACCTGATCTCTCCCTGCCGGCGCGGCTGGAGGCGATCCTCTACCTCAAGGGCCGCAGCCTCGCCCTAGGCGAGCTCAGCAGCCTGGCCCGCTGCAGCCCCGACCAGGCGGAACTGGGTCTGCTCACCCTGATGGCGGATTACGCCCACCGCGACACGGCCCTCGAGATCCGTCAGGACCCGTCGGGGTACAGCCTGCAGCTGCGGGCCGACCTGGCCGATCTGGTCCACGAGCTGGTGCCGGTGGATCTGGGAACGGCCACTCTGCGCACCCTGGCCACGGTGGCGCTCAAGGGGCGCCTGCTGCAGTCGGAACTGGTGGAGCTGCGCGGCAGCGGCGCCTACGACCACATCCGTGAACTGCTCGAGCAGGGGTTCATCGAGCGCAGACGGCAGAGCGACGGCCGCTCCTTCTGGATCAGCCTCACCGAGAAATTTCACCGCACCTTCGCCGTCGGCAAGCCCGCCGCCCCGCTGCCCCCCGCCCCTCTTCCGGCCGCAGACGATCCCGCTGAATAGAGTCGGCGGGTCGATGTCCGTCCCTGCGCCACCGCCACCCATGTCCCTGAGCTACCTGTTCTCGGTGCTGGCCCAGACCCTCAGCATCTACAGCCTCATCCTGGTGGTGCGGCTGGTGCTCACCTGGTTTCCCAACCTGCCCTGGGAGAACCCCGTTCTCTCGGCCGTGAGCGCCATCTGTGACCCCTACCTCAACATCTTCCGTGGCCTGATCCCGCCATTGGGTGGTCTTGACCTGTCACCGCTTGTGGCCCTGCTGGCCCTGCAGCTGTCGGGAACCCTGCTCGAGCAGCTGGCCGTGGCGTCCGGGTCGTCCCTCGCCGGCTGGTGATTCAGAGGCCCTCCAGGGCCTGTTCCAGGGGCAGCCGCTCCTGGTCGTCCCCGACCCGCGCCCGCACCGGCGCCTTGAACCCCCGTGCCCGCAGCTGACCCACCTGCAGCGGTCCCGCCGTGCCGGCGGGCACCGACAGGCGCAGGGCCACCTCCGAGCCCCCCGGGGCCACATCCCCGATTGATCCCAGCCGCGTGCGGTTGGGCAGCACCGGTTCGCCGCTGGCGTCGACCACCCGCCCGAACATGTCGGTGTCCACCACGGCCTGACGTCCGGGGTTGTTGACCGCGGCCCGCAGGGCCCAGCAGCTGGCGCCCAGGGGGCGCCGCAGGTCGCTCTGGGCGGCGGCATCGGCCGCCGGGCATGGCTCAAGGCTGATCAGGGTCACCTGCAGCTCCGCCGCCCAGGCCGGCCCTGGGGCCAACAGGGAGGCCAGCCCCAGGGCCAGGGCCGCCAGGAGCCCCAGCAGCCGCCGTGGGCTGATCCCGATGGCCGTCATCGCCGGTCCCCCGAGCCACCGAGGACGTTGCGCTCGGCCCGGTCGGCCAGCTTGGCCAGGTTGGCGCCGGCGATCTCCTCCAGGCTCAGGCCGAGTTCGTGGGCCAGCTGGGCCACGTACCAGAGCACATCCCCCAGTTCCAGGGCGATGGCCTGGCATCGCTCCGGCGAGAACACCCCGCCGTCGTCACGCAGCACCTTCTTGACTTTGTCGGCCACTTCCCCTGCCTCGCCGCAGAGCCCCAGTGTCGGATAGAGGGGGTTCCGGCCCCGGTCGGGGTAGAGCGCCGTGCGTCCGGCGGCCTGTTGGTAGGCGTTGAGATCCATCGGGCAGGGGTCAGGGTGGTAGCTTCCGCGATGGTTCCGGCTCCGTTGATGGCCCTGCCCGATCTGAAGCGACGCACCAAGATTGTCGCCACCATCGGTCCCGCCACGGAATCGCCTGAACGCATCCGTGAACTCATCCTGGCCGGCGCCACCACCTTCCGGCTGAACTTCTCGCACGGAGACCACGACGAGCACGCCCAGCGGGCCGGCACCATCCGCCAGGTGGCCCACCAGATGGGGGTGCATGTCGGCATCCTGCAGGACCTGCAGGGCCCCAAGATCCGTCTGGGGCGGTTCGCCGGCGGCCCGGTGACCCTGGCCCAGGGGGCCAGCTTCGCCCTCACCAGCCGTGAGGTGGCCTGCGACCACCAGATCGCCACGGTCACCTACGACCGCCTGGCCGACGAGGTCTCCCCCGGCAGCCGGATCATGCTCGACGACGGCAAGGTGGAGATGGAGGTCGACTGGGTCGACCAGGCCGATCAGACCCTCCACTGCAAGGTCACCGTCGGCGGCGTTCTCTCCAACAACAAGGGGGTCAACTTCCCCGACGTGCAGCTGTCGATCCGGGCGCTCACCGCCAAGGACCGCCACGACCTCGCCTTCGGGCTGCAGCTCGGGGTGGACTGGGTGGCCCTCAGTTTTGTGCGCAATCCCTCCGACATGCAGGAGATCCGCGAGCTGATCCGCAGCCTCGGCTATGCAACCCCGGTGGTGGCCAAGATCGAGAAGTTCGAGGCCATCGATCAGATCGACGCGATCCTGCCCCTGTGCGACGGGGTGATGGTGGCGCGGGGGGACCTGGGCGTCGAGATGCCTGCTGAAGAGGTGCCCCTGCTCCAGAAGGAGCTGATCCGCAAGGCCAACTCGATGGGAATTCCCATCATCACGGCCACCCAGATGCTGGACAGCATGGCCACCAACCCGCGCCCCACCAGGGCCGAGGTCAGCGATGTCGCCAATGCAATTCTCGACGGCACCGACGCCGTGATGCTCTCCAACGAGACGGCCGTGGGCCAGCACCCGGTCGAGGCGGTCGCCACCATGGCCCGCATCGCCCGGCGCATCGAGCAGGACTACCCCAACCGTCAGCTCGAGACCCAGCTGGCCAGCACCATCCCCAACGCCATCAGCCAGGCGGTGAGCAGCATCGCCAACCAGCTTGATGCCGCCGCGATCCTTCCCCTGACCAAGAGCGGTGCCACCGCCCGCAATGTCAGCAAGTTCCGCCCCTCGACCCCGATCCTGGCGATCACCGCCGATGTGCAGGTAGCGCGGCAGCTGCAGCTCGTGTGGGGGGTGACCCCGCTGCTGATCGGCAACCAGTCGTCCACCAGCCGCACCTTCACCCTGGCCATGGGGGTCGCCCAGCAGGAGGGGCTCCTGCGGGAAGGGGATCTGGTGGTGCAGACCGCCGGCACCCTCACCGGCGTCAGCGGTTCCACCGACCTGGTCAAGGTGGGCATCGTCTCGGCGGTTCTGGGGCGTGGCGTCGGCTTCGGCACCCGATCGGTCTGCGGCCAGGTGCGCCTGGCAACCTCACCCGAGGAAGCCGCCCGGATCGAATCCGGCGAGATTCTCGTGGTGTCCCAGACCAGTGCCCCCTACCTCGAGGCCATCCGGCGTGCCGGCGGACTCATCACCGAGGAACCGGGCAGCCAGAGCCATGCTGCCGTCATCGCCCAGCGCCTGGGGATCCCGGTGATCGTGGGGGTGATCGATGTCACCCGTGATGTGCGCGACGGAGAGGTGGTGACCCTCGATGTGCGGCAGGGGGTCGTGCACCGCGGCACCCACGTTCTCGATCCCTACAGTGTCGACTCTTCGCGCTGATCTCCCGTGAGCCCCCGGCTGCCGCTGCGGGACACCATCGGCATGGCGGTCGAATCGCTGCTGGCGAACCGGCTGCGCACGACCCTGACCATGCTCGGGATCATCATCGGCAATGCCTCGGTGATCACCCTGGTGGGCATCGGCAAGGGTGCGCAGAACCTGGCCGAAAACCAGCTGGGCTCCCTCGGCGCCAATGTGCTGTTCGTGGTGCCTGGCAACAACGACACCCGTCGCCGCGGCATCGACACCCCCAAGACCCTGGTGCTGGAAGATTCCCAGGCCATTGCCGCCCAGGTGCCCAGTGTTCGGCGGGTGGCACCGCAGATCACCCTCAGCGAGACGGTGCGTGCCCGCAGCCTCAGTGCCACGGCCACCGTCAATGGCGTCACGGCCGATTTTCTGGCGGTGCGCCGCTTTGAGATGGCCCAGGGACGGTTCTTCTCGCCCGAAGACCTGGAGGGCGCCCGGCACGTGGCTGTGCTGGGGCCCGATCTGGCGCGGCGCATCCTGCCGGGGTCTTCACCCCTTGGCCAGGAGGTGCGCATCCGCGATCAGACGTTTGCGGTGGTCGGCATCATGGCCTCCAAGGGGGCCTTTCTGGGCCAGAACCAGGATGATGCCGTCTACATCCCCCTGACGACGATGGTGAGCCGCCTCAGCGGTCGGGATCCCACCTACGGCATCTCACTGTCGTTCATCAGTGTCGAGGCCAGGGATGCCGACACCCTTGGGGCTGCCAAGTTTCAGATCACCAATCTGCTGCGACTGCGGCACAAGATCCTTCGAGAAGACGATTTCGCCGTCCGCTCCCAGAAAGATGCTCTCTCGATCGTCGGCACCATCACCGGTGGCCTGACGCTCATGCTGGCGGCCATTGGTGCCATCTCCCTGTTGGTGGGTGGCATCGGCATCATGAACATCATGCTGGTGTCGGTGAGTGAGCGGACCCAGGAAATCGGTCTGCGCAAGGCCATCGGCGCCCGCAGCGATGATGTGATGCTGCAGTTCCTGATCGAGGCGCTCATGGTCTCGAGCCTCGGGGGCCTCGTGGGCAGCCTGATGGGCATGGGGGCCATCTTGGTGGTGGCCGCCGTCACTCCCCTGCCGGCCGCCATCGGCACGTCGAGCGTCATCACCACCCTGGCCCTGTCGGGGTCCATCGGCCTCTTCTTCGGCGTGGTGCCCGCCCGCCGGGCCGCCCAGCTCGATCCCATCGTTGCCCTCCGCCGCCTGTGAGCTCCCCACTATCCCCGTCCCGGTTCGCGGTCGCCCTGGCGATGCTCGAACGCGACGGTCTCTGGCTGCTGCAGCTGCGGGACGATGTGCCCGGGATCGTGCATCCCGGCACCTGGGGCCTCTTCGGTGGTCACCTGGATCCGGGCGAGACCCCCGAAGGGGCCCTGCGGCGTGAGCTGGTCGAGGAGATCGGCTGGACCGCCGGCCCCCTGGAGCCCTGGTTTGACCACCACGATTCCCTGCGCAGTGCCCACTTCTTCCGTGGGCAGCTGGACGCACCACTGGCGGATCTGCGCCTGATGGAGGGCCAGGACCTCACCCTCGCCTCCCTTCAGGAGCTGGAGGGCGGCCAGGTGCTCAGCCCCCGGCTGGGAGAGGCCCGTCCCCTGGCCCCTTCCCTGCAGCTGGCGGTTCAGCGGCTGCAACGAACCCCCCCGGCGGCCTCCACGGGGGGCTAGAGGTCTTTACAATCGCGAAACATTTTTCTGCAGCAGGGCCCATGAACCAACGCTGGCGTCTGGTCCTTCTCTGGGCTCTGCCGATCGTCATCGGGCTCTTCCTGCTCTGGCAGGTGGTGCTGCGGGGTGGTCCCGCTCAGGTGGTGAACGCCCCGACCGTGGCCCCCCGCAACAGCGCCGTGGCCCGGATGACCTACGGCCGCTTCCTGGATTACGTGGACGCCGGCCGCGTGACGGCGGTCGACATCTTTGACGGCGGACGCAGCGCCGTCGTCGAGGCCGTCGACCCCGACCTGGACAACCGCGTGCAGCGTCTCCGAGTCGACATGCCCGGCGTCGCCCCCGAACTGATCAACCGCCTGAAGGAGCAGGGCATCAGCTTCGACATCCATCCACCGCGCACGGCACCGCCGGCCCTGGGTCTGCTCGGCAACCTGCTCTTCCCCCTGCTGCTGATCGGTTCGCTGGTGTTTCTCGCCCGCCGTTCCTCCTCCATGCCCGGGGGGCCCGGCCAGGCCATGCAGTTCGGCAAGAGCAAGGCCCGCTTCCTGATGGAGGCCGAGACCGGTGTCTGTTTCGCCGATGTGGCCGGCGTGGAAGAAGCCAAGGAAGACCTGCAGGAAGTGGTCACCTTCCTCAAGCAGCCCGAACGTTTCACGGCTGTGGGTGCCACCATCCCGAGGGGTGTGCTGCTCGTTGGCCCTCCCGGCACCGGCAAGACCCTGCTGGCCAAGGCCATCGCCGGCGAGGCCGGAGTGCCCTTCTTCTCCCTGTCGGGTTCTGAGTTTGTAGAAATGTTCGTGGGCGTCGGCGCCAGTCGCGTCCGTGATCTCTTCAAGCGGGCCAAGGAGAACGCCCCCTGCCTGATCTTCATTGATGAGATCGATGCCGTCGGCCGCCAGCGTGGTGCGGGCATCGGCGGTGGCAACGATGAACGTGAGCAGACCCTCAACCAGTTGCTCACCGAAATGGACGGTTTCGAGGGCAACAACGGCATCATCATTCTGGCCGCCACCAACCGGCCCGACGTGCTCGATTCAGCGCTGATGCGTCCCGGACGTTTCGACCGTCAGGTGACCGTCGATGCCCCGGACATCAAAGGTCGTCTGGCCATTCTTGAGGTCCATTCCCGCAACAAGACCCTCGCCGAAGGGGTATCCCTCGAGGCCATCGCCAGGCGCACCCCCGGCTTCACCGGCGCCGATCTGGCCAACCTGCTCAACGAGGCCGCGATCCTCACGGCCCGACGCCGCAAGCCCGCCACGACCCTGGCAGAAATCGATGACGCCGTTGACCGGGTCATCGCCGGCATGGAGGGAACCCCCCTCACCGACGGCCGCAGCAAGCGCCTGATCGCTTACCACGAGGTGGGCCATGCCCTGATCGGCACCCTGGTGCGGGAGCACGACCCCGTCCAGAAGGTGACCCTCATTCCCCGTGGCCAGGCCCAGGGACTCACCTGGTTTGCCCCGGATGAGGAACAGATGCTGGTGAGCCGTGCCCAGCTGCGGGCGCGGATCATGGGGGCCCTGGGGGGACGGGCCGCTGAGGCCATCGTCTTCGGCCATGCCGAGGTGACCACCGGCGCAGCGGGTGACATCCAGCAGGTGGCCGGCCTGGCCCGACAGATGGTCACCCGTTTCGGCATGAGCGAACTCGGACCCATCTCCCTGGAGGCTGGTAACCAGGAGGTGTTCCTCGGCCGCGACCTCATGACCCGCAGCGATGTGTCCGAGTCGATCGCAACACGCATCGACGAGGCCGTTCGCAGCATCGTCGACCGCTGCTACGCCGATACCCTGCAATTGCTCGAGAACCAGCGGCCCTGCATGGATCGCCTCGTGGAGCTGCTGATCGAGCAGGAGAGCATCGACGGCGATGCCTTCCGTTCCGTCGTCGCAGAATTCACCGAAGTCCCTGAGAAGGAGCGTTTCCGCCCGTTGCTGCCCGCCAACGGCTGAGCGGTGACTACCCTAATGGCATACGGATCAACGTTGTTTCATGCGTGATCAGGCTTCGTCCTTCGAAGATGCCATGGCCTGGGAGGGAGGCACCCGGTCACCCCTCGAAGCTCATTCGAGCTATCGAGGGGAAGACTGGAGCCCGGAACGCTTGGTGTTTCACCAGAATCTCGAGCAGTTCGCCGAGCGTGTTGGTCTGATCGTGGCCCTTCAGGGGAACGGCAAGATCAGCCAGGAGGAAGCTTTCGACGAAATCCGTCAGATCTGGAAGCAGCTACAGACCAGCAGGGAAAGCCTTCTCGAGAACGGCTGATCCATCACTCAATGACGTGAATCGGCCGTTGGTCGATCACTTTGTCGATCAGGCCGTAGGTCACAGCCTCGTGGGGCGACATGAAGAAGTCGCGGTCGGTGTCGGCCTCGACCCGTTCCAGGGGCTGCCCTGACCGTTGCGCCAGTTCTTCGTTCAGGCGCTTTTTGAGAAACAGAATCTCGTCGGCCTGGATGCGGATGTCACTGGCCTGACCCCTGGCACCGCCGAGGGGCTGGTGGATCATGATCCGCGAATGCTGCAGGCTGCTGCGTTTGCCGGGGGCACCGGCAGCCAGCAGAAAAGCCCCCATGCTGGCGGCGAGGCCGACACAGACCGTCTGCACGTCAGGCTTGACGTGCTGCATGGTGTCGAAGATGCCCAGGCCGTCGTAGACCGATCCCCCCGGCGAATTGATGTACAGGAAGATGTCCTTGTCGGGATCCTCGGCTTCGAGGAAGAGCAGCTGGGCCACGATCCGGTTGGCCGACTCGGCGGTCACAGGTTCACCGAGAAAGATGATCCGCTCTCGCAGCAGTCGTGAATAAATGTCGAATGCCCTCTCGCCACGGCCCGATTCCTCGATGACGATGGGGATCACAGGGGTCGACGTCGCTGGACGGATCCTACAGACGAAACCAGGGCACCGAGCGCTAAGGTCGGCTGCGGCCGAGGAGTGACGGTGGGCGACGTTCAGACGGTGGCGGACAGCAAGCGCCGTTTCTATGCCGGCTACCGGCGGGTGATCCCGGGGCTGTACCGACGGGTGATCGATGAACTGCTGGTGGAGCTGCACCTGCTCCGTCACCAGCAGGGTTTTCGGCCCGATGCCCTCTTCGCCACCGGCCTCGGCCAGGTCTTCGACAACTTCACGCGCGGCTTTGAGCCGGCCGACCAGCGGGAGGTGCTGCTGGCTGCCCTCTGCAGTGCCAACGACCTGGATGCCGCCGCCCTGCGGCAGCAGGCATCGCGCCTGCGGGAGACGATCGGTCAGGCCTCTGAAGAGCAGCTGAAGGGCTGGCTGGACCAGCGTGGAGACGGCGCTCCGGAGCCCCTGCAGGCCGTGTTGCAGGAGGCCGGTCGCCAGGACTTCCACTATTCACGCCTCCATGCCGTGGGCCTGATGGCGATGCTGCAGGAGCTGACCGGAGGGGACGACCAGGATCCCGAGGCCTTGCGCCGCCGGGCCCGGGAGGTCGGCCTGCAGCTGGGTCTGCAGCAGGACAAGCTTGAGAAGGACATGGGCCTCTATGTGAGCAACCTCGAGAAGATGGCCCAGGCCGTGGAACTCATGGAGGAAACGGTCGCCGCCGAGCGCCGCAAGCGCGAACGGCGCCTCGACCCAGAGACCGATGCTCCGGTTCAGGGGGAGCCCGCCGCAGGCGTCAGCCAGCCCCAGAACTGAGCCGCCCCCGATCCTGTGTTCTCAGGGCTCCATACAGCCTGAAGCCGAGGTGAACGTCGCAGGGTCTCCGGTAGGGCCGGCGGCAGCAGCTGCAGGCCCTCCAGGGCCGCCGGCAACGCATCGAGGTGCAACCCCTTCGCCTGCCTCACGGGCCCAGCTGCCAGCGTTGTCTTGTCGGGAGGGCCCCCAAGGCTGAGCACCACGCCCCGGTCGTTCTGCAACCAGCCACCGCGCACCTGGTCTGAACCGTCTACCACCCGGCTGACGTCTGCTTCCTGCAGCAATCGCAGGTCGTCGGGCAGGTCCCGGCCCAGGGCCGCCAGCAGCGGCGCCAGTGTGCGGGTCGGAGCCGGCGACCCAGGCTGTGTGGGCAGGGCAAGCAGCAGCGTCACCCGGTAGGGGGCATCGGCGCGGTTGGCTCGCAGGCTCAGACGAAACGGCGAAGCCAGCAGCTGGCGCTCGAGGGGGGCCGAGAGGCCATGGTTCTGCCGCAGTTCGTTCAAGAGGGGGCCCGGCCGCAGCAGACCGCCGATCAGCGGTTCAAGGCTGTTGCCCTCCATCGTCAGCAGGGTCTGGTTGAGGCCACCGATGGTGGGTATTGGCGGCGTCTGGTCGCTGCTCATTTCCGGGGCTCCGTTGAGCGGTGGCTGACTGGTCACCTGCCCGCTCCAGCGCAGGCGCCGATCGGGGCCGCCTGTGCCATCCAGGGCCAGGCATCCTTCCTGCCAGGGCTGCAGCAGCGGGGCAAGGGGGCCGGCGAGGCTGGCCAGGGCATCGCTCGACCAGAAGAGGGCCGGAGGGGGGCCATCGACCGGGGGACAGCGGCGGCGATGGCCTGCAGCCAGCGGTCGTTTCAGGTCAGCCCGCAGGGTCTGCAGCGACAGGGGATCGGCGGCGATGATCGTGTAAGTGCCCCACCGGAAGCTGTGGCGCAGGGGAAAACGTCCAGGGAGATCGCGCACGATCAGGAACGGCGGAGTGCCGCTGTGGGTGCTCCAGGCCTGGGCCCAGGGGGAAGACGATTGCCGTTGCAGGCGCTCCGTGAGGACCGGCGGAAGCCGCTCACGCCACAGGGACGGCACAATGCCTCCCCGGCCCGGGGGGGGGAAGGTCTGGAGCATGACCACCGACGGCAGCAGCGGCTGCAGGCTCCCGGCCGGATCAGCAGGGGTGGTGCGGATCAGCCAGGCCCCGATGGCAAAGGGCAGGGCCGTGAACACCACACTGCAGGGTCTCCGCCAGGCGGCTGCGCCCATGGCAGGCCCGTCAGGAACGGTGTCGGCGCCGTCGGTCACGCCAGTCCACTGCACTGAGATAAATCATGCCCCCACTGACGGCAACCAGCAGGAGGGCCGCCACAGCCGCCAGCACGGCATTCAGGGAAAGGTCGCCCGGCACGGCCGAGGATCAGAAATTGATGGAGCCGTCGCCGTTGCGTCCCCACACCACCATGGCGATCGAGAAGGTGAAGGTCGCCGCCAGGGCAGCCCAGCCAAGGGTGATCAGCACGGTGATCGGACGAAAGGTGTGGTGACTTTACCGAAGGAACGCCCGCGACGGCCCACAATGGTCATGAACAGTGGAGTGCCGGTGACCAGCAGCTCTCCCCAGATCAGTCCGTCTGGAGCCACGGTGCTCGATCGGGCGCCGTATCCCAACTACCGGGTCGTGGTGCTCAATGACGACGTCAACACCTTTCAGCATGTGGTCGACTGTCTTGTGAAGTACATCCCCGCGATGACCCCCGATCGCGCCTGGTCGCTGGCCCAGCGCATCGATGGCGAGGGCAGCGCCGTGGTCTGGGTGGGGCCCCAGGAGCAGGCTGAGCTGTATCACATGCAGCTGGGGGGGGAGGGCCTGACCATGGCACCTCTGGAACGGAACTGATCCCAACTGATCCCATCGATGGGCCGTCTGGTCGTCACCCACAGCACCTATCTCGAGGGGCTCATCCCCCTGCTCCAGAAACTGGCCGCCGACCCCGCCATCGATACGGTCACCCCTGCGGTGATCGGGCGGGTGCGTGGCCGCAGTGAGGGGCTGCGGCTGCGGATTTCGGCGCCGATCCGCGGTGGCCACAAGCTGGTGGCTCGCCGTGGCGGCAGCGTTCAGGAGGTGTTCGTCGTCACGGATCTTGGCCGTGAGGACCTCCAGAGCCGCCTGGATGGCCTGCGCTGAGCCGTCGGTACAGGCCGATCGGGGGAAAGGGTGGACCGCTGTGCCGTGCTCCCCGCAGTCTTCGACCTGGTGGAACCAGAAGGGAGGAGAAAGCGGGGCTTCGTTTCCGGCTTCGAGGCCGGCCTACGTCACCGTCGCGACACCCCTCCCATGTCGAAAAGGGAGTCAGATCAGAACACTGGGCAGGGCAGAAACCAACACGGCAGTCCGCCGCGACTTTAGGTCGGAACTCAGGGCAGCGGCCAGATGGCCCGCACCTCCGCCAGCCGTTCCATCGCCTCACGGCGGCGCAGGGCGGGATCCCGGGCCGAGAGCAGCAGGGTGATGTGGCCGAGCTTGCGGCCCGGCCGCGAACCGCGCTTGTCATACCAGTGGAGGTGGGCATCGGCCAGGCGGGCCAGCTGCGCCCGTTCGTTGTCGTGGTCCTGGTCGACGCTGTCGATGCCCACCAGGTTCACCATCAGGGCGCCGGGCACCAGCAGTTCGGTGGATCCGGCGGGGCGGCCCGCCAGCAGCAGCAGCTGCTGCTGGAACTGGCTGGTGCGGCAGGCTTCGATGCTGTAGTGCCCCGAGTTGTGGGTGCGCGGCGCCACCTCGTTGATCTGCAGTCCACGGGGGGAGAGAAAGAACTCGATCGCCAGCACCCCGACGTAATCGAGGGCGGTCACCAGGGAGGCGGCCACCGCATGGGCCCTGGCCCTGACGGCCTGGGGCACATGGGCCGGGGCCAGCACCCAGTCGCAGATCTGGCGATGCTGGTGGGTCTCGACCAGGGGAAAGTGGGTGACCGTGCCGTCGGCGGCACGGGCCACGGTGAGGGCCAGCTCCCGTTCGAAGGGCACCAGTTCCTCGAGAATCCAGTCCCTGGGATCGACCCGCATCAGCAGGGCCTCGAGGGAGGCCCGGTGCTGCAGCCGTTCGGTGCCGCGGCCGTCGTAGCCGCCGCAGGTGGCCTTGGCCATCAGCGGCAGTTCCAGCGGCCCGGGATCGCCGCCGTCACCGACCACTTCCGCCAGATCCCGCCAGCGGGGGCAGGGCAGCAGCAGCTCGTCCATCAGCTGCCGCTGCCGCCGTTTGTCCACCAGACGGGCCATGACGGCGGCTCCGGGCTGGAACTGCACGCCCTCCTGCTCCAGCTGCTGCAGGGCGGCCAGATCAACCCATTCGTTCTCGAAGGCGATGCGGTCGCAGCGGGCCGCGAGCCGGCGCAGGGCCTCAGGATCGCTGGCTCCGCCGATCACGGCCCCACCGGCGGTGGCCACGGCAGGGTCGGCAGGGTCGGCAGCCAGGAGCTCGAGGGACAGCCCGAGGCCGTGGGAAGCCTCCACCAGCATGGCCGCCAGCTGCCCGCTGCCGACGATCCCGAGCCGCTCCAAGCGTGCGCCCCCGTTACGACGTCAATCGTGACAGCTGCCCGGTCCCCCGCAGCAGCTGCTGCACCACACCGAGGGCCAGCACGAGCAGGAACAGGGCCAGGCCTGCCGTGCAGGCATAGCTGATCTCCAGTTCCTGGAAGGCCAGGTCATAGACGTAGTACACAACCGTGCGGGTGGCATCCGCCGGTCCCCCCTGGGTCATCAGGAAGACCTCCTCGAAGGTCTTGGTGGCGGCGATCGCCGACATGACCGCCACCAGCACCACGTAGGGCATCAGCAGCGGCAGGGTGATGTCGACGTGCCGTCGCCAGCCGCGGCTGCCATCGAGTTCGGCCGCTTCGTAGAGGTCCCCCGGGATGCCCTGCAGGCCACCGAGAAAGATCACCATGTAGTAGCCGAGGCCTTTCCAGAGGGTCACGACCATCACGGCCGGCAGGGCCAGGCGTGGATCGGTGAGAAAACCCAGGGGTGGGAGGCTGCCGCCGCTGAGGCTGCCGAGCCAGCCGTTGATCAGACCGTTCTCGGCATAGAGCCAGCGGAAGGCGATCGCCGCCACGACGATCGAGACCAGCACCGGGGTGTACAGCGCGCCGCGGATCCAGTGGATGCCGGGCAGGGCACGGTTCACCAGCAGGGCCAGCCCCAGCGACCCCAGCACGATCGGGGGAACCACCCCGCAGAGGTAGAGCGCCGTGGTGATCGACACCCGCCGGAACAGGGGATCCTCGAGCAGCCGGCGCCCGTTGGCGAGGCCGATGAACACCGGTGGTTCCGAGAGATCGAGACCTGTGCGGGTGAGGCTCAGCCCGAGGGCCATCAACGCCGGCCCCAGCACCGTGAGCAGCAGGATCAGCAGGGCCGGCGCCAGGAACAGCCATGGCAGCAGGCGGGATCGCAACACGGTGGGCATGGCGGGATCGCCAGCATTGTGCGTGACCCGGTCCCCTCGCCATACATTCGGTGGGTCTGCCCCCCCTCTGGCCGCCGCCGTGATCGAGACCCCTCCCTCCCTCACCACCGTGCCGGTGGATCTGGGGCCCAAGGCCTATCCGGTGCGCATCGGCCCGGGGGCCCTCGGCCTGCTGGGGGAGGAGATCCTGGCCCGCGGGTTCCGGCCGGGGGTGCGGGTGCTGGTGGTCACCAATCCAGACGTTGACGGTCCCTACGGCGACCGGGCATGCCGTTCCCTGGCGCAGGCGGGGTTCCGCAGCGAGCGGCTGGTGCTCGAGGCCGGTGAGGACCAGAAGACCCCGGCGACGGTCAGCCGCATTCACCAGGCGGCCTACGACCTTCAGCTCGAGCGCGGCTCGCTGATCGTGGCCCTCGGGGGCGGTGTGGTGGGCGACATGGCGGGTTTTGCGGCCGCCACCTGGCTCCGGGGCATCGCCGTGGTGCAGGTGCCCACCACCCTGCTGGCCATGGTCGACGCCGCCATCGGGGGCAAGACGGGGGTCAACCACCCGGGCGGCAAGAACCTGATCGGGGCCTTCCATCAGCCGTCGCTGGTGCTGGTGGATCCCTGCACCCTCGAGACCCTGCCGCCACGGGAGCTGCAGGCCGGGATGGCGGAGGTGATCAAGTACGGCGTCATCGCCGATCCGGTGCTGTTCGAGGCCCTCGAGGGCCACGGCTCCCTGGCCGGCCTCGGCGATCTGGGCCCGGCTCTGCTGGACCGGATCCTGCGCCGCTCGGCCACGGCCAAGGCACGGGTGGTGGCGGCGGACGAGCGGGAGGGCAGCCTGCGGGCGATCCTCAACTACGGCCACACCCTCGGCCATGTGGTCGAGACGCTCACCGGCTACCGCCGCTACCTGCACGGGGAGGCGGTGGCGATCGGCATGGTGGCCGCCGGCATCCTCAGCCGTGAGCTGGGCCTCTGGACCGCCGCCGAGGAGGCGCGTCAGCGGCAGCTGATCGCCAGGACGGGCCTGCCCCTGGAGGCACCGCCCCTGGAGGCCGAGGCTGTGCGCGAGTGCCTCCTGCGCGACAAGAAGGTGCGTGATGGCCGCGTCCGGTTCGTGTTGCCGACCCGGATCGGTGCCGTCGAGCTGCGCGATGACGTGCCCCTCGAGGCGGCCCTGTCGGCGCTCATGCAGACCACCCCGGCCAGATCCTGATCGATTCGCCCGCCAGGGCCTCCGCCGGTTCGGTCTGCATCAGCATCCAGTGGAAGCCCCCCAGCAGGTGGGGATCCACCAGCCGGAGCAGTTCCTCCCGTCGCTGCAGCCGCTTGGCCAGGGAACCGGCCTCGGCGCCGGACAGGGCCGACAGTTCCCCCGCCAGCCCCAGGCCCAGCAGGGCTTCCCCCTGCAGGGCCGAGCCATGCCAGTGCCAGCCGCTGCGGCCGGCCGCCAGGGCCATCGCGTCGAGACAGACATGGGCGGTCAGGTCCTGCCGGCCGGGGTCGCGCAGCAGATCCGCCCCCGCCCGCTGGCCCTGCACCGCCACCAGGGTGCCGCCATCCCGCCAGGGCGCATAGAGCCGGTCGGCCGTGAGGGCGTAGTCGATGGCCAGCAGCCAGCCCCGGTCCAGCCCCCGCCGCATGCGCCGCAGGCAGGGGGCCAGGGCCGGACACCATTCGCTGGTCCAGCCCACGCGACGGCCACCGCCATCGGCCGGCAGGCCCAGGGCGGCGAGCTGTCGCAGCAGGCTGGCCGAGAGGGGCGGACCGGGCACCTCCTGCAGACCGCCCTCGGCATCGAGGTCCACCTGCAGCTGCCGCCAGCCATCGTCAGCCAACTGGAAGCGCTCCACCGGCAGGGCATCGAAGAGTTCGTTGGCCAGCACCACGCCCCGGCGGGGGGCCGCCGCCGCGGCTGTCACCAAGGGCCAGCCGGCAGCCTTAAGCCGTTGGTGCTGCCGCCGGCGCAGGGCGGGACTGGCCTCCTGCAGCACCAGGGTCAGCCGCTCGAGCCATGGGGGATCAAGCTGTTCCAGCGCACCCCGCAGCTGGACCGCCAGGTCCCCCTCCCCCGGTCCCCACTCGATCAGGGCCAGGGGGCCGGCGTCTTCGGCGGCGAGGCCGTCGAACAGCGGCAGCAGCTGCCGGGCGAGCAGGCCGGCGAAGGCTGTTCCGAGGGTCGGTGATGTGACGAAGTCACCGTCGGTTCCAAAACGCACATGCCCGGCGCCGTAGTATCCCTGTTCGGGGTCATGCAGCAGCCACTGCAGCAGCTGGGGCCAGCCCACGGGACGCCCACGCCGCCGCAGTCGCTGCTCTAACCAGCCGTCGGCGCAGGGGCGGGTCACGGGCGCATCGCGAATCGGTGACAATGCATCCTTGCGTGTTGCCCCTGCCGTCCATGTTGCGTCGCCTGCTGGTGCTGTCGGCCCTTCTGCTGGGGTTGCAGACCCTCTGGCCGGCGCCGGCAGCGGCCTACGACAATCCCGACCTGCTGCCCGATCACCCCACGCCGGTCATCGACCTGGCCCGGGCCCTCACCGACCCCCAGCGGGCGCAGCTGGAGGGACAGCTCCAGGACTTCGAGGATCGCAGTGGCTGGAAGCTGCGGGTGCTGACCCAGTACGACCGCACCCCCGGCAAGGCCGTGCGTGACTTCTGGCAGCTGGATGAGCGGAGCCTTCTGCTGGTGGCTGATCCCCGCGGCGGCAATCTGCTCAATTTCAACGTCGGCGATGCCCTGTTCGCCCTGATGCCGCGCACCTACTGGGTGGAGCTGCAGACCCGTTACGGCAATCAGTATTACGTTCGTGACCATGGTGAGGATGGGGCCATCCTGGCGGCCCTTGGTGCCGTCGAGACCTGCCTGGAGCGTGGGGGCTGTCAGGTCGTGCCCGGCCTGCCCCAGGAGCAGTGGTTGTTGACCCTCTGCAGCTCGATCCTGGGTGGCCTGATCGTTGGAGTGGTGGCGTATCCGCGTCAGCCTGATCGGCTGATCGCCTGGGGCTGGGTGCTGCTGCTCTCACCCCTGTGGTTGATGCTGTTCGGGGTGTTCGGCATCGCTCCGGTGGTGACCCGCACCCACGATTGGCTGCCATTGGCCCGCAATGGGCTCGGTTTTCTGGTCAGCGCCGTTGGGGCCTATCTGCTCGCCCAGTGGCGCCTGCTGCCTCGGGAACAGGGAGATGGAAACGCCTGAGGAGGGACGGGTGAGGGACGGGTTCAGTTGTCCTGAACGCCCTTCAGGGCGCAGTCGAGGCTCCCGTCCTGGCAGGTGTCGGTCACCTTGGCCAGGGGCAGGCGGTTGCGCAGCCGCACCAGGTTGGCCTGGTAGAAGCGCTGCAGTTCTTCGAGCCGTCTGACAGGCTGGCCGTAGTAGCTGCTGCCGCGCAGGGTCGGGAAGGAGGCCCATTCGGGGGCCAGCAGGGCGGCCAGTTCGGCGTTGAGCTCACCCCGGTCGGCCAGGGGAAGCGCTCCCCGGCGGGCGACCAGATACAGCGCTGCCTGGTCCTGCACCTGCGGGCCGAACCCCACCAGATTCATGGCACGGGTGACCAGCCCCCACGTGGCGGGCATGAACTGGTAGGCACCGGCGGCGGCGCTGGCGTAACCAGAGGTGTAGTTGACCCGGTCGGGGTGGCGGTCGAGGCTGGACATCAAGCCGCCGCCGAACATCACCCGATAGCCGAGGTCGGTGCCTTCCTTCCAGGTGCCTTCGGCATAACGAATAGTGTTGAGCAGAGCCCGGCGCTCAGGGGTGATGGCGAAGTAGCGGGGCATCGCCGGAAAACCCGGGAAGGTGAGCCTCGGCAGGCTCAGCTGCGCCACAGAGCGACCATCCACACGGGAGGCATCGGCGGTGGTGGTCGTCGGACCTTCGCTGGCCCGGACCTGCAGGGCTGGGGAGGCGGCGAGCAGAGCAGAGCCGCAGAGGGCGATGGAAAGAACTTGGTGGGTGCGGTCTCGGAAGGAACGAATCAGGAACGGAACCTTCGACGTCATACGCAGAGCACAAAAAAAGCCGCTCACGATTTCTCCTGAAACGGACGGCACAAATATGCCCATCAATGGGACCAGCGAGAAAATAAATTAGACAGATAAAAAATTGTCCACTGTCCATTGACCGCCACAGGGAGGGATGTGACTGCCTCTTATTTGCTGGTTTCAGCAATGCCTGGTTCCTTCACTCTTGCTTGAATCTGTATTCGATTCCGTGAATGGTGTTGATTGTGACAATCGGGTCCAGATGTCTGTCCTGGGGATGTCAGGCGTTGCGCCACAGGTGTTCTGGTGATTGCGCCTGCTGAATCGGCGGCTCAATCCCTTTTGGTCGTCAATCGCTTTTTCGATGATCGCTGTCAGTCAGAGCGCTGCTGTTGCGTGCGGTCGCCCTTCCTGGTGTGTTGCCTGGCAAGACGTGAATCGCTGTTCGTGGGGCTGCCAGGGTGTGTTGTCCAGCGCACCTGTGCCGGATTATCAGCTGTTGGACGCCACAGGCTGTGTCGTCTGTCTCAGGGCAACGGGCACCAGTGGGTGGCCAGCCAGGCTGCGGCCTGGTCGGCGCCATTGCTGGCCAGGGGCTGCCCCATGGGTGGCGCCAGGGGGCGGTCAAGCCCCCAGGCGCCGCTGCTGAACCGCTCGCGGCTGAGGATCCGATGTCGTCCATGGCGTTGCAGGCCTTCAAGCAGCACGGCCGCCTCGGCGAACTGGGCCCGTTCCACCGCCACGATGCCCACGTCCTGGGCGAGGGCTTCGCAGAAGGTGCTGTACCCAGGCTTGGTGATCACCAGCTGGCAGAGGGGCAGCACGTCCAGTGGGCGCAGGTCGTCCGGCACCGGGACCAGGTTGGCGGCTCCCGGGAGCCGTCGGTCGCAGACCAGGAACCGCCAGTCGGGCCAGCGGGCCGGCAGGGCCGGATCCAGGGCCAGGCCCAGGCCTCCGAAGCTCAGCAGTGCCGTGCGCTCCCGGGGATGGTGGTGCCCCAGCCGCTCCTGCAGCTCGCCCCTGCTGAAGCGGGGGGTGCCGCTCTCACCACCGATGGCCAGAAACGGCAGATCCCAGTCCATGGCCAGGGAAAACGGACAGCGGATCAGCGCCTGGCCCCGGCGGTAGAGCCGCCGGACGTGCTTGACCCAGGGGGCAAAGGCGCCGCCGAGGTCGGCATAGATGGCATCCCAGCCGAAATTGCCGTGCCAGACCAGCGGGATCCCCAAAGACTCGGCCAGCAGCACCGCCGCCGGCGGGATGTCGGCGATCACCAGGCCGCGGCCACCATGGGCGGCGAGGCGGGGGGCCAGCCAGGCCCGTTCCTGTTCCAGCTGCGCCGGCAGGGCCCTCTCCAGTTCGACCAGGGCGGCCAGGGTGGCCGCGGGGTCGCTGCCCAGGGCATCGGCCTGACGCACGCCCACATCCCAGACGCAGGGGCGATGCAGCCAGGGCAGGTCGCCGAGGTTCTGCTGCAGCAGCGGGGCCGGCAGTCCGGTCGAAAGCACCAGCTCAATGTCGTGGCGGCGGTGCAGCAGAGCGCGCAGCAGGGCGGCCATGCGGGCACCATGGCCAAAGCCATGGCTGCTGATGCAGGCGACGATCAGCATGCGACCGGCTCGCTGCTCAGCAGGTCATCCTGGGCCCTGACCACCCCCTCGGTGTCGTGCCAGCAGAGCCTCACGGCCTCGACGCCGCCGGCGTCGTTCAGGTCGACCCAGCTGAACTGCCGCACCGGTCGGCCGCCGTCATCGTGGCCGTGGCGGGGAACACAGGCCGCATTGAAGAAGATGGTTCCCTGGCCGTCGCGCAGCAGCCGCCGTCGGGAGCCGCCGCTGCGCAGCCGATGGTGCATGTGCCCGAAGACCACGAGCGGCACAGGTCGCTGGCGGCGGATGCGCTGCAACGCCTCCCGCAGATCCAGATCGCCCCAGTCGAGGGCCGGTCGCTTCCAGTCGCGGCCGCAGGGGTCGCTGGCAGCACTGCCCAGGCCGCTGGGGCCGCAGTGGGCCAGCAGGATCAGGGGCCGACCCTCCGGGGCCGCCAGGGCCGCCGTGCTGATGCGCTCGGCGGACTGCAGCAGATCGAGGGGCCCCCAGTGGGCCTGCACCGCCTGGGACAGATTGAAGCCACCACCGGCGCTGCCGGGTCGTCCCCCCACCACCGCCAGCCCCGGAGGGTCCAGCCAGCGCAGGGACCAGGGGCAGTGCAGGTCCCCCAGGGCCTGGTCCATGCGGGCCATGGTGCGGCCGCTGGCGTCGCGCCCGGCGTCATGGTTGCCGAGGATGCAGGCCGCCGGCAGGGGCAGGGAGGCCAGGCGCCGGCCGAGGCGGCCATCGCCATCGGCCAGGTCGCCCACGAGCAGCAGGGCGTCCGGTTGCAGGCGGCGCAGCACGGCCTCGTCGTGGTCGTCCCACTGACCGTGCAGATCACCGGCGATGGCCACTCGCAGCACTGGGCAGGGAAGGCGGAGTTCCTAGGGTGTGATCATCCTCCCGCGCCTCGGTCCGTCGCGTGTTCGTCAGCACCGCCCCCGCGGACCGTGTCGCCCGCATCGAGGCCCTGCGTCAGCAGCGGCGGGCCGTGATCCTGGCGCACTATTACCAGGAGCCCGAGATCCAGGACCTGGCCGATGTGATCGGGGATTCGCTGGAGCTGTCGCGCCGGGCCGCCGCCACCGACGCCGAGGTGATCGTGTTCTGCGGCGTCCATTTCATGGCCGAGACGGCCAAGATCCTCAACCCGGGCCGCACGGTGGTGCTGCCGGATCTGGCGGCCGGCTGCAGCCTCGCCGACGCCTGCCCCGCCGAGGATTTCGCCCGCTTCAGGGCCCTCCATCCCGATCACATCGTGGTCAGCTACATCAATTGTTCGGCGGCGGTGAAGGCCCAGAGCGACCTGATCTGCACCAGCAGCAACGCCGTCGATCTGGTGCGGCAGCTGCCGGCCGACCGTCCGATCCTGTTCGCCCCTGACCAGAACCTCGGCCGCTGGGTGCAGCGCCAGAGCGGCCGCGAGCTGACCCTCTGGCCCGGCAGCTGCATCGTGCACGAGACCTTCAGCGAAGAGGCCCTGCTGCGGTTGAAGCACCTGCACCCTGATGCCGAGGTGATCGCCCACCCCGAATGCCAGCCCCACCTGCTGGATCACGCCGATTTCATCGGCTCCACCAGTGCCCTGCTGCGCCACGCCGCCAGCAGTTCCGCCGCCACGTTCCTGGTGCTCACCGAACCCGGCATCCTCCACCAGATGCGCCGCCAGGTTTCGGGCAAGACCTTCCATGACGTTCCCGGGGCTGACGGCTGCAGCTGCAATGCCTGCCCCTACATGCGGCTCAACACCCTCGAGAAGTTGGAACACTGCCTCGAGACCCTCAGCCCCGCCATCGAGCTCGACGAAGACCTGCGCCTCAGGGCCCTGGCACCGATCGAGCGGATGCTGGCCATGAGCCGCTGAGCCCGGGTCCGGATCAGTAGCTGTAGTTGGCCACGAAGAGGCTGCTGTCGTCGGAGGGTTCGCTGCCGGCGGTGTAGGCCCCGCGGCTGGCGGCACCGTTGGCCCGGGCCCGGGCGAGCAGGGCGGCCTGGCCGGCGGACCGGTCGTGGCCCCCCCAGTGCTTGAGGCACGAATGCTGCAGGGCCCGGCCGAAGGAGAACCCCAGGTGCCACGGGGCCGCCCCCAGGGCGGCGGCCCCATTGATCGCGTTGAGGCAGAGGCTTGCGTCCTCTTCGCTGAGGCCGCCGGAGAGGAACAGGATCGCCGGCACCGCCGCCGGCACCGTGCGGCTGAGGGTGCGCACGGTGAACTCACCCACCTCGTCGGCACTGGGTTGCTGGGGGCAGTCGGCGCCGGCGGTGGTCATCGACGGTTTGAGCAGGCTGCCCTCGAGGTGCACACCGTTGAGCCCCAGGGCCTCGTAGACCGTGCGCAGCACCCACTCCTGCACCGAGGCCGTGGTGGCGATGTCGTGGTCCCCGTCCATCAGGATCTCGGGTTCGACGATCGGCACCAGCCCCTGCTCCTGCACGGTGCGGGCGTAGCGGGCCAGCCCCCAGGCGTTCTCACGCACCGCCAGTTCACTGGGGCAGCCGTCGCCGCTGATGCGCAGGACGGCCCGCCATTTGGCGAACCGTGCCCCCTGCTCGTAATACCGGGCTGCCCGTTCGGCCAGCCCCCGCAGGCCGGTGCACCAGGTCTCGCCGGCCAGACCCCCCGCCAGGGGCTCGACGCCGAGGTCGACCTTGATGCCGGGCACGATGCCCCGCTCCCGGAACAGCTGGACGATCGGCGGACCGTCGCTGCCGTCGGCGTTGACGCTGGTCTGGACCAGGGTCTCTTCGTAGAGGATCACGCCGCTGATGTGCTGCTCGAGGCCGTCGCAGCTGGCCAGCAGGCTGCGGTAGGCGCGGCGGTTCGCCTCGTTGTTCTCGAGGTCGATGGCCGCGAAGCGCTTGCCGATGGTGCCGGTCGATTCGTCGGCGGCCAGCAGACCGCTGCCCGGAGCCGCCAGGGCCGCGGCGGTGGCTTCGAGGTCGTCGCGGAACTGGTCCAGGGCCATGGCGGTCGGCACGGTGACTGCCAAGGGCTAACCATGGGCCCTGCAATCGTCAACGCCCCAGCCGATCGGCTAGAAGACGGCCGCTGGCCGCGTTCTGGATGCCCCTGCCCCCCGACGGCCTGCTGACGCTCACCCCCCAGGGCCTGTATTGCCCCGCCGCCGAGGCCTGGATCGATCCCTGGCGTCCGGTCCCCCGGGCGCTGCTCACCCACGCCCACGCCGACCATGCGCGCCCGGGCAGCGGCCGGTACTGGGCCGTGGCCAGCAGCGAGGGCATCCTGCGGCGACGGCTCGGCAGCGGCATCGCGTTGCTGCCGGTGGAGTACGGCCAGCGGCTGCGCATCGGCGGGGCGCGGGTGTCGTTCCACAGCGCCGGCCATGTGCTCGGCAGCGCCCAGATCCTGGTGGAGGCCGGCGGCGAGCGCTGGCTGGTGAGCGGTGACTACAAGCGCTGCGCCGACCCGAGCTGCGAAGCCTTTGCCCCGGTGACGGCGGATGTGTGCATCACCGAGGCCACCTTCGCCCTGCCGATCTACCGATGGCGGCCGGGGCGGGAGGTGGCGGCCGAGGTGCTGGCCTGGTGGCGGTCGGCCCCTGATCGCCCCTCACTGCTGTTCGCCTATGCCTTCGGCAAGGCCCAGCGGCTGCTGGCTGAACTGGCGTTGCTGGGCGTCGCTGACGAGATCCTGCTGCACGGGGCGGTCGAAGCCCTGATGGACCCGTACCGCGAAGCCGGTGTGCAGCTCCCCCCCACCCGCCCGCTCACGTCCGTGGCGCGGGGCGAGTCCCTGGCGGGTCGGTTGGTGATCGCCCCGCCCGCGGCCCAGCACTCGCCGTGGATGCAGCGCTTCCGCCGCCCCCAGACCGCCTTCGTGAGCGGCTGGATGGCCGTGCGCGGCGCCCGCCGCCGCCGTGGCGTCGAACGCGGCTTCGTGCTGTCGGACCATGCCGACTGGCCGGGGCTGCTGCAGACGGTGCGGGAGACCGGCGCCCGCCAGGTCTATGTGACCCATGGCCAGAGCGACAGCCTCAGCCGTTATCTGCGGGAGCACGAGGGGGTGGCGGCCGAGGCCCTCGAGGGCGATTTCGTCGTCGAACGGGGCGATGTCGAACGGGGCGATGCAGATCGGGCCGATGCCGACCACGGAGACGCGGGCAATGCAGACCTTCTGCCGGTTGTATGAACAGCTGGACTGCACGACCGCCACGGGCGGTCGGGTGCGGCTGCTGACGGCCTATTTCGCCGCTGCGGCACCGGTCGATGCCGCCTGGGCGCTGCACTGCCTGCTGGGCCGCCAGCGCCGGCGTCTGATCACCGGTCGCCGCCTGCGGGAGATCTGTCTGGAGGGGTGCGGGCTGCCGGCCTGGCTGGTCGACGACTGCCATGCCCAGGTGGGTGATTCGGCCGAGACCGTGGCCCTGCTCTGGAACCGTCAGCGGCCCGATCCCACCGCGAGCCGCGCCGCCCTGCCGCTGCACGTCTGGATGGAGCAGATCCTTCCCCCCCTGGCGACCGTCGCCAGGGGGGACCAGGGGGAGGGCCCGTCCCAGGCGGCTGCCGTCCATGACCTCTGGTGCGAGCTGGCGCCGGCCGAGTTGCTGGTGGTGAACAAGCTGCTCACTGGCGGCTTCCGCGTGGGGGTGGGGCCCGGGCTGGTGCTGCAGGCCCTGGCGGCCTTCAGCGGCCTCGAGGTGTCGCTGCTGCAGCATCGGCTGATGGGGGGCTTCGTGCCCTCATCCATGGCCTGGCGCGACCTGCTGGCCCCCGCCGGGGCCGGCGGGTCCGCCGCCAGCAGCCCCTATCCGTTCTTTCTGGCCTCACCGCTGCCCTCGCCCGCTGCCGGCGGCGCCCCCCTGCCGGGATCCCCTGATGGCTGGCTCGTGGAGTGGAAATGGGACGGCATCCGTGGTCAGCTGATCCATCGCGCCGGCCAGACGTTTCTCTGGAGCCGCGGGGAGGAGCTGATCAATCCGGCCTTCCCCGAGCTGGTCGCTGCCGCGGCCGCCCACCTGCCGGCCGGCACCGTGCTGGATGGGGAGGTGCTCGTGTGGCCTGCGGGGGCGACCCAGCCGGCCCCCTTTCACCAGCTGCAGCGGCGCCTGGGTCGGAAGGCGCCAGGGGCGCGGCTGCTGGCCGACTGCCCGGCGGTGTTCGTCGCCTACGACCTGCTGGAGATGGACGGCGACGACTGGCGTGAGCGTCCTCTGGGCCAGCGGCGGGCCGGCCTGGAGGCGCTGCTGCCGGCGGCAGCGGCGGAGACGACGGACGGCCCTGGTTGCCGGTTGCGCCTGTCGCCCGCCCTTGCCCTGGCATTTTGGGACGACCTGGAGTGCCTGCGCCGCCAGGCCGCCGCCGCCGGTGCCGAGGGGCTGATGCTCAAGGACCTTGGCTCCCCCTATCGGGCCGGTCGCCGCCGGGGCAGCTGGTGGAAGCACAAGCGCGAGCCGCACACCCTGGATGCCGTGCTGCTCTATGCCCAGGCCGGCAGCGGCCGGCGCGCCAACCTCTACACCGACTACACCTTCGGCCTCTGGGACGGGGACCCGGCCGCCGACGGCGGTCCCCAGCTGGTGCCCTTCGCCAAGGCCTATTCGGGCCTCGACGACGGCGAGATCCGCGAGCTGGACCGCTGGATCCGCCGGCACACCCGCGAACGCTTCGGGCCCGTGCGGGCGGTGGAACCGCTGCAGGTGTTCGAGCTGGCCTTCGAGGGATTGCAGCCCTCCAGCCGCCACCGGAGCGGCATCGCCGTGCGCTTCCCCCGCATCGCCCGCTGGCGCCGCGACAAACCCGCCGCCGAAGCCGACAGCCTGGCCAGCGCCAGGGCGCTGCTGGAGGTCAGCCCCGATGCCGGCTGATGCCGCTTCCCCCCGGTCTCGCCGGGACCCGCGGCTGGCGCCGGTGGAGGCCTGGTTCCGCCGGCGGGGCTGGCGGCCCCTGCCGTTCCAGCGCCGTTGCTGGCAGGCGTACCTGGCGGGCGAGGACGGCCTGATCCAGGTGCCCACCGGCTCGGGCAAGACCTATGCCGCGGTGATGGGCCCGATGGCGCAGATGCTGGCGGCCCCCCCGTCCGAGGAGCCGGCCCTGCAGCTGCTGCTGCTGACGCCCCTGCGGGCCCTCAGCCGCGACCTGGCCGTGGCCCTGCAGGAGCCCATCACCGCCATGGGCTGGCCCCTGCGGGTGGGCCTGCGCACCGGCGACACCACGGCCGGCGAGCGGGCCCGCCAGAAGCGACGCCCCCCTGAGATCCTGATCACCACACCCGAGTCGCTGGCGGTGCTGCTGGCCTCCCCCGATGCGCCGGCCCTGTTCGCGCGGCTGCGGGCGGTGGTGATCGACGAATGGCATGAACTGATGGGCAGCAAGCGCGGCACCCAGACCGAGCTCTGCCTCAGCTGGCTGCGGGCCCTTTCCCCCGGGCTGCGCACCTGGGCCGTGAGCGCCAGCCTCGGCAACCCCGAGGAGGCCGCCGCCACGGCGGTGGGGGAGGGGCGCCCCTTCACCCTGGTGCAGGCCCCGCTGCAGCGGCCCCTGGCCATCCGCACCCTGCTGCCCGACAGCATCGATGGCTTTCCCTGGGCCGGCCACCTGGGCCTGCGGATGCACGACCGGCTGGTGGGGGCCCTCGATCCGGCGGTGTCGACCCTGATCTTCACCAACACCCGCAACCAGGCCGAACAGTGGCATCAGTGCCTGCGTTGGGCCTGCCCCGAGATGGACGACCGGTTGGCCCTGCACCACAGCGCCATCGACCGGGCCGAGCGGGAGCGGATCGAGGATGGCGTCAAGGGCGGCAGCATCCGCTGGGTGGTCTGCACCAGTTCCCTCGACCTCGGGGTCGACTTCCAGCCTGTCGAGCGGGTGGTGCAGATCGGCAGCGCCAAGAACCTGGCCCGCCTGCTGCAGCGGGCCGGCCGGTCGGGCCATTGCCCCGGCGGCCGCGCCGAGGTCCTGTTCCTGCCCACCCATGCCCTCGAACTGCTGGAGGTGTCGGCCATGCGCCGCGGCCTGGCCGCAGGCCTGGTGGAACGGCGCCGGCCGCCGGGCCTGCCCCTGGATGTGCTGCTGCAGCACCTCACCGGCCTGGCCTGCGGGCCCGGCCTCGATGCCGAACGGGAATGGTCGGTGGTGCGCGGCTGCCGCAGCTACCGCGACCTCAGCCGTGACGACTGGGAGTGGTGCCTGCAGCTGCTTCAGGAGGGTGGCGCCTGCCTGGGGGCCTATCCGCGCTACCGCAAGCTCGAGGCCGATGGACCGCTGCTGCGGGTGCGGGATCCGGCCATCGCCCGGCTGCATCGCCTCAACATCGGCACCATCACCGCCGACCAGGCCGTCACGGTCAGGCTGCAGCGGGGGGGGGTGCTGGGCCACGTCGAGGAGGCCTTCGCCGCTCGCCTGCGGCCGGGGGATGTGTTCGTGTTCGCCGGCCGCAGCCTTCAGTTCGTGCGCCTGCGGGAACGCACCGCCGTCGTCGCGGCCGCCCGCGGCCGCAGCACCACGGTTCCCGCCTGGGCCGGGGGGCAGCTGGCCCTGTCTGATCTGTTGGCCGACGGTCTGCGGCAGGAGCTGCACCGCTGCGCCACCGGTGGGCTGGACGGGCCCGAGCTGCAGGCCCTGCAGCCCCTGCTCGCCCGCCAGGACGACCTCTCCCGGGTGCCGGGGCCCGCGGACCTGCTGGTCGAGTTCTTCCGCAGCCGCGAGGGCAGCCACCTCTATGCCTATCCCTTCGAAGGGCGCTTTGTGCATGAGGGGCTGGGTTTTCTCTGGGCCTGGCGCCTGGCCCGCCGCCAGGCGGGAACCTTCACGGTGTCGGTGAACGACTACGGCTTCGAGCTGCTCGCCCCCCGCGGTTATCCGTTCGCCACCCTCTTCGACGCCGGCCTGCTGGAGGATGGCGAGCTGGAGGTTGAACTCGAGGCGTCCCTCAACCTGTCGGAGCTGTGCCGTCGGCGCTTCCGGGGCATTGCCCAGGTCGCCGGTCTGGTGCCGGGCCAGATCCCCGGTGGCGTGCGCCGCGGTGGCCAGCTGCAGCTGAGTGCCGCCCTGCTCTTTGACGTGTTCGAGCGCCACGAACCCGCCAATCTGCTGCTGCGGCAGGCCCGCCGCGAGGTGCTCGATGAGCAGCTCGATCTGGGGCGCCTGCGCCGTGCCCTCGCCCGACTCCGCACCTGTGAGCTGCGGCTGGAATCGCCGCCCCGGCCGGGCCCCCTGGCGTTTCCGCTGCTTGTGGAGCGGCTCAACAGCCGGCTCAGCAACGAAAGCCTGCTCGAGCGGGTGCAGCGGATGATGGCCGAGGCCAGCCGCCAGGAGGCCCGGGATCCATGACCACGGCTGTTCTGGACTGGGGCGATGAGCAACTCGAGATGCTGCCCGAGCGGGCCCTGTGGCTGCCGCGGCGGCGCTGGTTGCTGCTGGCCGATGTGCACCTGGCCAAGGCCGAGCATGCCCAGGCCCTGGGGGTGCCGGTGCCGAGCGATGGGGGGCGGGCCGACCTGGGGCGGCTGGCTGACCTGGGGCGGCGGCTCCAGCCCCGGCGGGTGTTCATCCTCGGGGATCTTGTGCACCATCCCAGGGCTGTCACCCCCGCCCTCGAGCAGCAGCTGCAGCAGACCCTGGCGGACCTGGCCTGTCCGGTGACCTGGATCGAGGGGAACCACGACCGCCAGCGTCCCCTGGCCGGCCTGCGGGGGGAGGCCTCCCAGCGGCGGGGCGGGCTCTGGCTCAGCCATGCGCCGGAGGTGGCCCCCCGCGGCGACTGGCTGAACGTCTGCGGCCATGTCCATCCGGTGGCGGTGCTGGCAGGCACGGCGGACCGTCTTCGCTTACCCTGTTTCGCGCTTGTGGAGCAACCGCCGCGTCTGGTTCTGCCAGCATTCGGTTGCTTGACTGGCGGCCAACCAGCCTCGGGGATTGCTGATCAATGGGTCGTCGCCGACGGGTCAGTGCTGAGATGGCCCAGCCCGCGACGGCGCTGGCCACGGCCCCTGCCCCGTCGTCCCCGCGGCGGCGGCGACGACGGGCCATCCTCCGCTCCGGTGACCCCCTGCCCGCCGGCGGCGCCCGGGTGATTCCTCTGCGGCGCCGCGGTCGGCGCCGCAGCTGGGCGGCCTGGACCCTCGTCGGTCTGCCCGTCGCCCTGTTCACCTTCTGCGTCGCCATCGCCCCCAGCCATCGGTCGGTGACCCCCGGCTCCTCGGCGGCCCTTACCAGCGGGCTTTCGGTGGACGAGAAGTTCCGCTACCTCCCCGACCCGGAGGTCTATGCCCTCGACTTCGACCCGCGCAAGGTGCGCTTCGGCCTGCTGGAGGGCTGGGACCGGGAGCAGGAGGCCTATAGAGACACCTCGGCCCTGGCCTTCGTGTCGGGGCCCATGTACGAGCGCTACACCGACGCCCCCGGCCAGGAGGTGACGGTTCCCCTCGGGGACATCAAGCTCGGGGATCGGGTCTGGCGGGGGCGCAACCGCACGGCGTCCCGCCAGCGGGCCTTCATCGGCATCACCCACGGCGGCCGCATCGATTTCGGCTACGGCGAACTCACCCCCGAGCGCGAGGGTGAGTACGACACCTTCATCGGCGGTCTGCACGCCCTCTACAACGACCTGCAGCAGGCCCCCGGCGACTACCGCGGCGCCTACAGCGTCAGCATGGGTCAGCAGATCCGCTATTTCCTGCCCCGGATCCGGATGGTGATGGGCCTCCGCAGCGACGGCCGCCTCGAGGTGTTCATGAGCCGCGACGGCCTCACCCTCGAGCAGACCGAAGACCTGGCCCGCCGCCGGGGCCTGGTGGCGGCCTACATGCCTGACCACGCCTCCAAGAGCCGCTTCATCATCCCGGACACCAAAGGCTTCAGCGAAGAAGACGCCAACTGGATCAGCGGCGGTGCCACCAGCTTCGTGCATGTTCCCTACATGCTCCGCCTCGAACCCCGGCCGTTCTTCCTGCAGGGGGACCTGCTGGCCAACCTCAGCCCCCTGATCCGGTCGTCGGGCTGCGGCAACCCCATCAGCTGCGGCCTGCACCTGGGGGGGCGTGTCATGGACCGGGCCCTGGCCGGATTCAACAGGCTCATGGAACGGGGTGTGGTGCCCCTGGCCCGGATGGTCTGGCGACCCTCCACTGGCCCGTCGCCGACCCGCTCACCGGCCACGGCCCCCCTGCGGGAACCCCCGATCACGGCCGATCCGGCCCGGGCCCTGGAGACCCGTCCCCAGCCCAGCAGCCTGCCGGCCGAGCGACAGCCGGTGGACCGCCAGCCCGTCGCTCCCGCACCCCTGCCGCCGGATCTGCCGGCCCCCGAAGTGGTGCCTGACCGTTCCGGCCGGGGCAGCGATGCCGTCTACGACCCCAGCCTGCCCCTGGAGGGGGGCGCCGCCCCGGCACCCCAGGCTCCGGTGGCGCCACCACCGCCGCCGCAGCTGCCCCCCGCCGCCGCCGCCCCGACGGCGCCGCCGCCCGTCACGGCTCCACCACCGGCTCCCGGCGCCTGACCCTCAGGCTTCCGCCAGGGCCCTCACCACATCGCCGCGGGTCAGCACCCCCACCGGCCGCTGGTCGCCGTCGAGCACGAACAGCCGCTGGGTGCTGCGTTCGTGCAGCAGTCGTGCGGCCGCCGGCAAAGGCAGGTCGCCGCTGCAGCTGTGGGGTTGCCGACCCATCACATCGGCCACTGAGCTCCCGAGCACCTGGTGAACCTCCTTGTCCCAGCTGAGGGGGTTGCGCAGGTAGATGACGGCATCGAGCAGCATCACGTACGGACCGGTCTGGAAGCCGCTCTCGCGCACCATCAGGTCCTGTTCCGACAGTTCGCCCACCAGGCGACCGTCGTCATCGACCACCGGCAACCCGCTGATGTGATGCTCGCTCAGCAGTTGCACCGCCTCCTGCAGGGGGGTGGCGGCCGTCACCGAAAGCACGGGCCGGCTCATCACTTCGGCCACCGAACGCTGCACCACCATGGGGTCATCCTGGTTGCTGGCATTCTGCAGCGCCCATGACCGGTCCGTCCCTGCGCCGCCTCGCCGACGGGCTCACCCTGCTGCGGGCCGTGCTGGGTCTGCCGCTGCTGCTGGTGCTCCAGGCCGGCTGGGCCTGGACGGGCTGGCTGCTGCTGCTGGTCGGGGCTCTGAGCGATGCCGCCGATGGTTGGCTGGCGCGCCGGGCCGGAGGCGGCACGGCCTGGGGGGCCCGCCTCGATCCCCTCAGCGACAAGCTGCTGGTCTGTGCCCCCCTGCTGCTGCTGGCGGCCGACGGTCGGCTGCCCCTCTGGGCGGTGTGGCTGCTGCTGGCCCGCGAACTGCTGATCACCGGCTGGCGCCAGGACCGCCCCGGCGGTGGACCGGCATCGGCGCTGGGCAAGGTCAAGACCGTGGTGCAGCTGCTGGCCCTGCTGCTGCTGCTCTGGCCAGGACCGGGCCAGGCCCTGGCCGCGGCGGCGGGCCTGGCGGCCTTCTGGCTGGCCCTCGCCCTGGCCCTGCTGTCGGCCTGGGCTTATCTCACCCCGCCAGCAGGGTCGCATCGGTGCTGACATCCGGCGCGAGGGCCGGGCGCAGGGCGTAGTCCCGCTGGTGGCTGTCGGCAAGGGCCGCCGCCAGGTCATACCGCGGACTCCAGGCCAGCTCGCGCTCCAGCCGCTCGACCGAGGTGAGGAAGTGGCTGAGGCGCAGGGGGAAGGCCTTGCGGGCCTTGGGGTCGAGGTTGCGGGTGTCGAAGAAGCGCCGGTCGACGGTGGCCGGATCAACGCCACAGGCGCGGGCGGCGGCCTCCACCAGGCCCAGCATCGTCACCCCCTGGCGGCCCGAGCAGTTGTAGATGCGGTTCGTGGCCGCCTCCACCTCCAGGCAGCGGGCCATGGCCAGGGCCAGGTCGTCGACATGGCCCAGCTGGGTGATGGTCGTTCCGTCTCCGGGGATCGGCACGGGCAGGCGGTGCACGATCCGGTCGAAGAACCAGGCCTCGATCGGGTTGTAGTTCCCCGGGCCGATGATGTAAGTGGGGCGGAAGCTGGTGAAGGGAATCCCCTCCCCGGCCAGCCAGTCTTCGGTCTCGGCCTTGCCGGCATGGCGGCTGGCGGGGTCGGTGGGCGCCTCCTCGTCGAGGGGGAAAAGAGTGCTGTCGGCGTAGACCCCCGCCGACGAGACGTACACGAACCGGTGGGCCGGGGCCCCCGTGCGGGCGACCACCGCCTGGCTGTCGGCCAGGGTGCGGCCGGAGCTGTCGATGATCACGTCGAAGCGACGGCCCTCGAGGGCCACCAGTCCTTGAGCGCTGCTGCGGTCACCCGTGAGGGCTTCGACGCCGTCGGGCAGGGGCTGGCGGCCGCGGGTGAACAGCGTCAGGGCATGGCCCTGGTCCAGCAGCCGGGCCACGAGGGGCGGGCCGATGAAACGGGTGCCGCCCATCACCAGGATGTTCATGGAGCCAACGCGCCGGATGCGCCGCCATTCAACCCCCCGGCGGGGGAGCGGCAGGGAAGATGGAACCAGCATCCCGGCGCCGATGGAGATCATCCCGGCCATCGATCTGCTCGATGGCCACTGCGTCCGCCTGCACCAGGGCGACTACGACCGCGTCACCCGCTTTGCCGACGACCCCGTGCGCCAGGCGCTGGAGTGGGAGCGGCAGGGGGCGCCACGGCTCCACCTGGTCGACCTCGACGGGGCCCGCAGCGGCGAGGCCGTCAATGACGCGGCCGTGCGGGCGATCACCGCGGCCCTCTCCATCCCCGTCCAGCTGGGGGGGGGCGTGCGCAGCCGCGACCGGGCCGAAGACCTGCTGGCCTGCGGCCTGGATCGGGTGATCCTGGGCACCGTGGCCATCGAGCAGCCCACGCTTGTGCACGAGCTGGCGCTGGCCCACCCCGATCGCATCGTCGTCGGCATCGATGCCCGCGACGGTCGGGTGGCCACCCGCGGCTGGCTCGAGGAGAGCAGCACCGAGGCCACGGCCCTGGCCTCAAGCCTGGTGGACCGCGGCATCGCGGCCATCATCAGCACCGACATCGCCACCGACGGCACGCTGGCGGGGCCGAACCTCGGGGCCCTGCGCGCCATGGCCGCCGCCGCCGCGCCGGTCCCGGTGATCGCCTCCGGGGGCATCGGCGATCTGGCCGATGTGCTCAGCCTGCTCGCCCTCGAGCCGCTGGGGGTGCAGGGCGTGATCGTCGGCCGCGCCCTGTATGACGGCCGCCTGGATCTGGGCGAAGCGATCACGGCCGTGGGCCCCGCCCGCTGGCAGGACCCCCCCGTGGATGGCGACACCGCCTTCGTCTGAGGACTGCGGAGGCCTGGACAGCGACTTAGACTGGCGCATCAACGTCGTTTTTCCGTTGCGCTCGCCAGCGCCACCATCCCCCCGGGACATCACCTCGGCGTCGCCGACGTCCACGATCCGTGGGCTTGAGGGAGCGTACCGGAATTGTCGTTCAAGGGGTCTGCGTCTCAGCCGCCAGAGGCGTCTGGTGCTCGAAATTCTCTGGCGCACCGGCGGACATCTGAGTGCCCGCGACATTTTCGAGCAGCTCAACGCCGACGGTCGCCGCATCGGCCACACCTCGGTCTACCAGAACCTGGAGTCCCTCCACGAAAACGGGGTGATCGAATGCCTCGACCGGGCCGGTGGCCGTCTCTACGGCCATCGCACCGACCCCCACAGCCACCTCACCTGCCTTGAGAGCGGCGCGATCAGCGACATCGACATTCAGCTTCCCCCTGAACTGCTGAGGGAGATCGAGCGGGCCACCGGCTTCGAAATCGAGTCGTACAGCCTGCAGCTCCAGGGCAGGCCCCGGTCGGCCCTGGCGTGAGGGCCGGGCTTCGGCTGCTGCTGCTTGCTCCTGCGTGGCAGCGGCAGGGGCTGGAGGCCTGGTTCACGGCCCGGGTGGCTGACCTGCGCCTGGTGAGCGAACCCACCCGGGACCTTGATCTCGTGCTCTGGGTGCTGCGGGGCGACGAACCGCCGGCAACCCTCGCCCACGACCTCGCCCTTGCCCGTGAGCGCTGGGGCCCGGTGCCCGTGCTGCTCGTTCTCTCGCTGGATCCCGCAGATCAGGCCTCCCACTGGCTGGCCCTGCCGGTCGAGGGCCTGCTGCATCAGCCCACGGCGGAGCGCATGCTCGAGGCCCTCGAGGTGCTGGCCGATGGCGGACGGCTGGTGGACCTTCCGGTTGCCCCCGCCGCCGCCGCCGCTGCGCCGCTGGAGGCCGGGGTTGGGGCACGGCTCCTGCGCAGTGGTCTGGCCGAGATCGCCGCCGAACGCCGTCGGCTGCAGGCCTGGTCCCGCGGTGGCGCCAGCGGCTGGCTCTCCAGGTTGGTCGTGGCGGGCCGGCTGCGGGAGCTGGCGATGGCCGAGCAGGTGCTGCGGCTGATCTGGCGGGTTCCGCCCGCTGCCCCCGCGGCGGCGAGCCCCACGGCGGCCGGTGCCCTGGCGGTCGCTGCCGCACCCCTGCGCTACACCCTGCCCGACCGGCGACCCCTCACCCTGCTGGCCCACCTCGATGAGCGCCTGCGGGAGGGCTGTCGCGATCTGGAACTCGGCGACGGGGCCGCTCCTCTGCTTGCCCTTGAGGCGCTGCTGCCCGAGCAGCGCAGCCAGCTGCTCCAGTCGCTGCTGCACGAGTTCCGCCTGCTGGTCGACCGCCTGGCGGCCGAGGTGCCGACCGCCGTTGACGACCCCTGGCGCCTGCAGCAGCCGCGCCTGCGCCGGCGGGCGCTCCAGGGGCTGCTGGGCGCCTACACCCGCCTGCCCCGGGAGGGGGTGCTGGTGGCCCCCCTCGAGCTGTTGCAGGACGACCCCCTGCTGGCCGAGGAGGATCCGGAACTGCCGGATCTCTGGCCCTGCCTGCAGGGGCTGCTCAGCGGTCGTCCCCTGCTGCTCCGGGGAACCCTGGTGGCCCCGGATGAGCCGATGGCGCTGCTTGAGCTGCAGAGGCAGCTGAGCAACTGGCTTGTCCGCAATGCCGAGCTGATCGCCCGGCGCCTGCTGGAGGCGTCGGCGGCCTGGCCCGAGCTCCGCCGTGCCCTGTTGGTGGAGGAGCTGCTGGCCACCCGCGAACTGGAGCGGTTCCGCAACCGCCTCAATGCCCGTGATCGCTGGCTGGCACTGGTCGAGCGGCCGCGGGCGATCTTCGAGAGCCGACGGTTGCTCTACGCCATCGAGAACCGGCGCATCGCGCCGCAGATGCAACGCGAGATCCGCGACGCCGAGCTCCGCCGTCTCGGCCTGTGGCCCCAGCTGGTGACGCTGCTGCTCGAGATCCGTGATGCCCTGGCCCCCCAGGTGGCGCTGCTGCTCAACCGGCTGGGGCAGCTGGCGGTGCTGCTGCTGACCCAGGTGCTGGGTCGTGCCATCGGTCTCATCGGCCGCGGCGTTCTCCAGGGCCTCGGCCGCGGCCTGCAGAATGCCACCACGCCACCGGAACGTCCCTGAGCCATGGCCGCCGTGCTTGCCCTGCTGTTGTCGTTGCTGATCGGCCTGGGGGGTGTCGCGCCGGCCTGGGCCTCCCGCGACACCGACAGCTACGACGGGAACATCTTCGCCCTCTACGCCGGCAATGGCGCCCTGGTGCCTCCGCGGGTGACCCTGGCCGAGGCCCTCAGGGGAGAACGGCCGGTGCTGCTGGCCTTCTATCTCGATGACAGCGCGGCCAGCAAGGCCTTTGCCCCTCTGCTCTCTGACCTGCAGGGCCGCTGGGGGCGGGCGGTGGAACTGATCGCCCTGGCGAGCGATCCGTACAGGGCCGATCCGTCGGCATCGGCCGACGACCCGTCGCATTACTGGTCAGGGGTGGTGCCGCAGCTGCTGGTCATCGATGGCGAAGGGCGCGTCCGCTACGACGGCCAGGGCCGGATCGATGAACAGGCCGTCGAGGAGGCCCTGGCGGCGGTCACTGGGTTGCCGGCGGCCGGTGACGGGACCCGCCGCCGCACCCAGAGCTTCAACGAGTACAACAGCGAGGTGGTCTCGTAGGCGCCCGGCCTCAGATCAGTTTGCCCAGGAAGACATCGCCGAAGTCGTGATCGAAGAGGTTCGACGACATCGCCTCGAGTTCCTCGTCGGATCGGCCGGCCAGCCGATGCAGATGGTGGCGCACCAGGCTGGGTTTCGACACCTGATGGCCGTGCTCGGCCGCCAGGCGCACCAGTTCATCGTGGCTGCGGGCCGCCCGCACCTTCTCGGAAAGGGCAAGACTGCGGCGGGCCTCGTCAAGGAAACGGTCCAGGTTGGCCTGGCTCATGGGATCCGGAGTGCTGACAACGAACCTTTAGCGCCCCAGGATCAAGATCACAGGTTGTGCTGAGATCACCCGGCCTTGCCGTGGGCCCATGACCCTTCCGCCGCCGCCCTCCCCCTGGCTGGCTGCCCTCGCCTTCGTCCTGGCGGCGGTCGCGGTGATCGGCAACGACGCCGTCCAGACCCTGGGGCCGTTTCTGAGCAGCAACCGCGACCGCACGCCCCGCTGGCTGCAGGGGCTGTTCATCGGAGGGTTGCTGCTGCTGGTGCTGGTGCTGGGGTGGTGGCGGGGGGACGGCGATCCCAGCTGGGGGCGGTTGGCTTCCATTCCGCCCCCCCCGCGGCTGGGGTGGACCGATCTTCTGCCGCCGGTGGCGGTGCTGGCGCTCACCGCCTGGGGGGCACCCGTCAGCACCACCGTGCTGCTCTTGGCCGCCGTTGCTCCGGCGGCCGGTCGCGATCTGGTGCTGCGCTCGCTCGTGGGTTATGGGGTGGCCCTGGTTGTGGCGCTGCCCCTGTATCTGCTGCTGGTCGGTCGGCTTGAACCGCTGCCGCCCTCTTCGACCGCCTCCATTTCCTCGACCACCTCTTCGAGCAGCGAACCGACCACCGTGCCGGTCTTCCCCTGCTCCCCCTGGTGGACACCCTTGCAGTGGCTGGCCACCGGCTGGTTGTGGATCCAGTGGCTGATCCAGGACCTGGCGAACATCTATGTGGTTCTGCCCCGGCGGCTTGCGGTCGGTCCGATGGTCCTCAGCCTGCTTGCCCTGCTGCTGGCGGTGGCGGTGCTGCTGCTCGGCAGTGGCGGGCCGGTGCAGGCCATCGTGGAGGGCAAGACGAACAGCCATGACCGGCGCTCGGCGACCGTCATCGACCTGGTCTATGGCCTGCTTCTGTTCGGTCTGGGCCGCTGGAGCCCCCGCCCCCTCAGCACCACCTGGGTCTTCCTGGGGCTGCTGGGGGGGCGGGAACTGGCCCTGGCCTGGCGGCAGCATCCCCCACCATGGCGGGCCACCGGGCGCCTCCTGACCGGGGATCTGGTCAAGGCCGGGGTCGGACTGATGGTCAGTCTGGCGCTGGCTCTGGTGCCGGGTCGCTTGGCAGGGACCCAATCCGCTGTCCATCCTGGGATGCTGCCTGGGTCTGATGCTGCGCCGTTCACCGTTCCCGCGGCAGAAACCCTGGAACCTTGCCGCCCTGCTGCTGGTGCTTCTGACCAGTTCGTTGATGCTGCTGGCGGTGCTGTCGGTGCAGACCGAGCCGCTGAGGAGCCGCGACAGCCTGCATCTCACCGCCACCCCCCATCGGCTGGACCTGGCCCGTGGAGAGCGCCCGGATTCGCTGCTGCTGCGGGATCCTGACCTGCTCCGCCAGGGCAGGCCCGCGGGCGGTGATCCGCCGGGTCCCGAGGTGCTGCAGGTGGCGACCGGGGTCTATGCCACCAACATCACGGCGATCGATCTGCAGGTGCCGTCGTTCTCAAGCACCGGTTATGTGTGGTTCCGCTGGGATGAACGCATGCAGCGCTATCTGCAGCAGCATGATCTCAGGCTCTGGCAGGTGATCACCCCGGTCAATCTTCTCGACATTCCCCAGACCGCAGATTCCGTCTTCCAGCCGATCGGTGCCGATGCTCCGATCCGACGGGATGATGGCAGCTACTACCAGATCGTGGCCTACAAAGGCAGTTTCTACATTGATCGTGCTGATTTTCGCCGCCATCCCTTCACGCGTCTGAGCCTTCCACTGTTGTTGGAAGCTGATGATATTGAACTTGATTACACGGCGTTCCGGCTTGTTCCTGACCTGCAGGGAAGTGGCGTCGGTCAGTTTGTCGGTGTCAACACCGGCTGGATGAACCAGGGTTGGAACCTGGCCGAGTATCGCCATCACTACGCCACCGACTTTGGCTTCGGAGGAACGGCCAGCGACTACAGCCAGCTGGCCTTTGACGTCATCTATGGCACATCGGCATGGTCGTCGTTCTGGAAGCTGCTGGTGCCGTTGATGGTGGTGATGGCGATGGTGGTGGGCGCCACCAAAATGGACCCTGCCCAGTGGGAGGTGCGGCTCACCATGCCGGTCACGGTGCTGCTCACCCTTGTGTTTTTGCAGCAGTCCTACAGCAGTCAACTGCCTCCTCTGCCCTACCTCAGTTTCATCGACGAGCTGTATGTGGTCGCCTATTCACTCACCCTGCTGTCATTTGTGCTGATGCTCTGGGGCTGCCGGCGCTATTACCGGGCGCTGGAGATTGAGGATGAGATCCTCCGCCGCCAGGTGTTGCAGAGGCTCGATCTGTCTGATGATTCCTGGCCGGCGGCTGTGCTGCTGGCCGGGCTGGTGAGCGGTGTGATCTGCTGGTTCAGCTGATCAGCATCAGACCTGGGTCTCACCAGAGCAATACGCTTAGCCAGCCCATCCCGGCTGAAGGCATCGTTCGGTTAGACGATCGCTTCAATCTTCAGGTGGTAGCTGGCGCGAATGTTGACGACGAGCGGCAGCGTCGGTCTCCGCGTCAGGGAGGCCTTCAGGGGTGGGTGTGCCCCCATGGCCGATCGGGCCGCCTTCGGCGTTGACGCGTTTGCCCGCCTGGTGGGCCCCCGACCGGCTGATCAGGATCGAACGGGGCCCTAACCCCAACACCCACCCCCACCTCCGCCGGTGCGACCCCGCAACAACCATGGCCCGTGCCCGATGTTGCTCAGGGATCCCCTTGCGCTTCCCCCCCCAACCGGTCCCCGATCGGGCGGTTGGTCAGCGGATCAGGGGATCGCCTCCGCCAGCTCCCACAACCGCCTGGCCAGGTCAGGGTCCCGGGCCTCGGCGCTGGGCATGGTCTGTTCGAGCCGCAGCAGACCTGGTCTCACCAACCGGTTCTGCCAGTAGGCGAAGCCAGGGTTGCCGTGGTCAGGGTCCGTCGCCAGGGCGGCCAGCAGGGCACCCGCCTGCGCGGGGCTGGCGGTCAGCCGCAACAGATCCCGGGCCAGCAGGGCAAAGAGGCGTTGTCCAGCTTCGTTGTGGCGGCGGCTGTGGCGAAAGAAGCCCTCCGTCCCGCGGGGGATGACCAGCCCTGGGCTCCAGGCCAGCACCGGCCAGTCCCTGCCACGGTCCTGCAGCCGACGGCTCAGCTCGGTCGCCAGCAGCACCGTGGCCAGCTTGCTGTCCTTGTACGCCTTGTCGGCATCAAAGGGTGAGCGTCCATCGAGCATCGGCTGGCCTGGGCCAGCGGCAAGACCTGCCAGATCCCCCAGCCCGGCGGGCGGCCCCACCCGGCCCCCGGGGCTCGTGGGGTCGTGCACTTCGGAGGCGGTGATCACCACCCGCGGTGAGGCACTCAGCTCCAGCAGGGGCAGCAGCCTCTGCAGCAGCCGCTGGTGGCCCAGATGGTTGACGGCGACGGTGAGTTCATATCCCTGCGCCGACCAACGGGGTTCCCTGGCGCCGGCGTACTGGAGCCCGGCGTTGAGCACCAGGCTGTCGATCGGTTCGTTCTGCTCCAGCAACGCCGCGGCCAGCTGATGCACCGCCGCCAGGTCGGCCAGGTCGGCCACCGGCGTCTGGTTCGGATCCAGGCCCAGCTGCTGCGCCAGGGCCGCTGCCGTGGCGCGATCGCGGCAGGGCAGAAGCAGCCGATGGCCCGCCCCCCGCAGCATCAGGGCCGCCGCCCGGCCGATGCCCGAGCTGGCGCCGGTCAGCAGAATCCGCCGCCCGGGAGGGGCGACGGTCATGCCGCCACCGCGAGCTGGAAGGCCTCACGGTCGGCCGGATTGCCACCGAAGACCTGGCAGAACGCCTTGATCACCCGCTCGCCCGAGTCCACCGCCTCCAGGGGGTCCTTGCGGAGCCGGTGCCGCAGGCAGCAGGCGGCCACCCGGGCCACGTCGTCTTCACCCACCTCCGGCCGTCCTTCGTAGGCCGCCAGGGCCCGGGCCGCCCGGTTGGTGACGATGTCACCCCGCAGGCCGTCGACCTCGAGGGTGCCGCAGAGTTCGGCGATCTTCAGCCGCAGGTCCTGGTCGAGTTCCACGGTCGCCAGCCGCTGCTGGGCGGCAACGACCTTCTGCTGAAGCTCCTGCTGCCCGGCCGTCAGCTCCGCCAGGAAGCCGTCGGGATCGGCATCGAAGCGGCTGCGCAGGTCGACCACCTGCACCCGCTGCTCCGGATCCCGGACGGTGCGCACCTCGACGCTCATGCCGAAGCGGTCGAGCAGCTGGGGCCGCAGTTCCCCCTCCTCGGGGTTGCCCGAACCGATCAGCACGAAGCGAGCGGGGTGGCGCACCGACACCCCCTCCCGCTCGACCGTGTTCCAGCCCGAGGCCGCGGCATCGAGCAGCACGTCGACCAGATGGTCGTCGAGCAGGTTGACTTCATCGACGTAAAGCAACCCGCGGTTGGCCCGGGCCAGCAGGCCGGGTTCGAAGGCCCGCACCCCTTCGCTCAGGGCCCGTTCGATGTCGATCGTGCCGCACAGCCGATCTTCGGTCGCCCCGAGGGGCAGGTCGACCATCGGCACCTGGACCTGGGCCTCGGGCAGGGATTCGCCCCGGTCCAGCCGCTCGCGCACCTCGTTGCCCTGCAGGTCAGGGTCGGAGGGGGAGCTGTTGTAGGGATCGCCGGCGACCACGGGGATCTCCGGCAGCAGATCGGCCAGGGCCCTGATCGTGGTGCTCTTGCCGGTGCCCCGGTCGCCCATGATCATCACGCCGCCGATGCGCGGATCGATGACGTTGAGCAGCAGGGCCAGCTTCATTTCCGCCTGACCCACGATGGCGGTGAAGGGGTAGACCCTGCGCTTGGCGGCCTGAGTCACGGAGGAGGGGCGTCAGGAACCGGATTGTTTCACAGGCGCCACCGTGAGCACCGGCACCGGGGTGATGTCGGCGGGAATGATCAGCCGCACCCGCAGGCGTCGCCGTTCGCCGGGGGCCAGGGTGATGGTGGCGAGGGCCTCCCCCGCCTCCCCCTGGCGGCGCACCAGATGCAGGAATCGCCGACTGCCCCCCGGCAGCCCCCGCAGCTCGACGCTGCCGCGGAAGAACACCGCCGTTCCGGGGGGCTGACGGAACCTCAGCCCCCCGTCGTTCCGGTCACTTTTCAGGGGCATCTCGAGCCCCAGGCTGAGGGTCTGGGGCTGGGCCGAGGGGTTGTGCAGCGGCAGCTCCAGGTCGTAGAGCACGCCGTAGTTGCCATGGGCCTCCCAGGCGGTGCCGGGGTAGAAGGCCTTCAGCGGGGCTGACTGCACCTGGCCGGTGCCCAGGGTGCCGCCCACGAGGCTGGCGAGGGGCCACGACACCGGCCGGTCGCCGATCACCAGCTCCTGCCGGCCCGGGTCACTCAGCACGGCGGTCCAGCGGCTGCCGGTCTGCACGCCACTGACCCGTGAGTACACGATCCGTCCCGGCGCCCCCCGGGGGGTGGGTGGGTGTTCCTTCTCGCTCAGGTCACCCTCCAGCAGGCTGAGCCAGGCGTCCCGGGGCGGCGCGGTCTCGCCGCTGATCAGGGCCAGGGTCGCCAGGGACACCGGACCATCGCTGTCAAGCCGCAGCTGCAGGGTGCGGCCGTTGAGGAGCGGATCCAGGCCCCGCACGGGCACCGGCAGGGCCAGCAGCACATCGGTCGCCCGTGGCGCCAGGGTCAGCTCCGCCGGCAGTCCCGCCGGCCTGGGCGCGCCCGCCAGCAGATCACCGGCCACCCGGCCCCCCGGGCCGGCATAGACGCTCGTGCCGTCGTGTTCGAGCTGTCCGGGCAGGGGCAGGAAGGGGGCGTCGGGCTGCGACAGCCAGCTGGCGCCGGAGGGTACCCGCAGCCGCACCGGCCGGTCGCTGCGGTTGCCGACCATCACCCCCAGCCAGAGGGTGCTGGAGGGTTCGCGGCCCTGGCCCGCGAAGATGTGATGGCTGAAGAGTTCGAAGGCGCCCTCCAGGGGAACATCGAGGTGGGCGGCGGGCACGCCCCGTCCCCGTTCCTCGAAGGTGGACAGCAGGATCCCGGGGCCCTTCACCACCTCGGGGTTGTTGTCGTTGACCATGGGCACCCGATCGAGCCCCCCCGGCAGGGCCCGCACCTCCTGGGGCCGCAGCAGCTCGCTGGCGGCGGTGGCGGCGGTGCCCTGGGCCTGCAGCCGCCCCGGCAGGGCGGCGGCGGCGGCGGCGAGGCTGATCAGCAGCAGACGGCGTTGCATGGTGGGTTCAGCGGGTCAGGCTCTGGGAGGCCGCGGCGGCCAGGGCCCGGATCATGTCGGTGGAGCGGGGATCGTTGAAGGGACCCTTGACCATGAATGAGGCCACGGCCCGGCGTCCGTCGGGCAGTTCGATCAGGGCCGAATCGACGTAGGCGGTGCCGATGTCGCCGGTCTTGTTCAGCACCCGCACCCCCCGGCTGAGCAGACCGTCGTTGACGTCGTTCCCGGCGGCGGCGGCGGCGCCGCCGGCCCCCCGCAGCCAGCCGCTGGGGATGAGCGTGTCGGTGCCTGAGGTGCCCAGGATCGAGCGGAAACGGTCCCGGCCCCGGGGGGAGAGCTCCTTGCCGGTCTCCACCAGGGCGATGGTGCGGGCCTGGTCGCGGGGCGTGGTGGTGTTGGTGCCCTCGAGGTCAGGCAGCCAGTTGCGGATGACGGTGCCCGTGAGCCCGAGCTGCTGGAACCGCCGGTTGAGGGCCTCCCGGCCGCCGAGGCGTGCGATCAGCAGGTTGGTGGCCGTGTTGTCGCTGACGCGGATCATTTCGGTGGCCACCTCGTCAAAGGCGAAGCGGCTGCCCATGGGCTGGGCCCCCATCCAGCCCGAGCCCCCGCCGATCACCGTCTTGGTGAGCGGCAGTCTCTCGTCGGGGCGGGCGCGACCCTGATCCACGGCTTCCAGGGCCGCCAGCAGGATCGGGGTCTTGATTGAGCTGGCGGCCGGCAGGGGTCTGTCGGGCTGGAGTTCGGCGTAACGGCCGTCGTCGAGCACGAGCACGAAGGCCCCCACGGTCAGATCCTTCTGGGTGGCGGCGATGCGGGCCAGCCGCGCCGACAGGTCACGGTCCTCCTGCCGGGGTTCGAACCGGCCCAGGCCCTGGCTCGGCCGCAGGGAGGGGGTGGCGAGCCGCAGGCCGAGCAGCGGTGCGGCTCCCGGGCTCAGCCGCGGGGCCAGCAGCCGCAGGGCGGTGCCGGTGATCAGCCCCAGACCGATGCCAAGGATCAGCAGCCGCAGCAGCAGCAGCATCGGCTGGGCCCAGCCGGCCTCGCGGTCGAGCGAACGCCGCGTGACAGGAGAACGGTGCAGCACGGAGGTTCCCATCGGCAGCCCAAGTTATCCAGAACCGCCGTCGCTGCCACGGCGGCAGGCCCAGCGCAGCTGATGCACCATGCCCCGCAGCAGGGCCAGTTCCCCCGTTCCGACCTCGGCCCGGCGCAGCACCTCCCGCAGCCCGGCCATGCGCGCCCGGGCCGTGTGGGGATGCAGAAACCCCACCTCCAGCAGCAGCGCTTCGGCATCGGCCAGCAGATCGTCCTGGGCCTGGCGGGGAGGCAGGGGGCCTGTCGCCGCCGCAGGCCTTGCCGTCCAGGGGGCGGCCGTGGCGCGCTGAGCCGCTGCGAGACAGACCGCCACCGCATGGGAGAGGTTCAGGGAGCCATACCCCGGCGGGGTCGGGATCCGCAGGAGCTGCCCGGCCTGGCCCAGCTCCTGGCTGTCGAGGCCCCGGTCCTCCCGGCCGAAGACCAGGGCCACGGCCGCTGGTCCCTCCAGGGGGCTCCGCAGCCAGGCGAGGGCCTCCTCAGGCGGCAGGGGATCCACCGCGCCGCCGTCCCGGCCGCTGGCCGCCACCACCCGGCGACAGTCGGCGATCGCGGCCGCCAGGGTTGGAAAATGCCGGGCCTGCTCCAGCAGGGCCACCCCATGCACGGCCATGCGACGGGCCTCGTCGCCGAGGGGATCGCAGCGGGGGGACACCAGCCGCAGCTCCGGCACGGCGTAGTTGGCGCAGAGCCTGGCCACGCTGCCCACGTTCAGAGGGCCGGCGGGTTCGACGAGCACCACGCAGAGGCGGCTGTCCACCGTTGGGGTCAGTGCAGGGTGTGCAGATGGGCGAGCAGGTCGGCCATCGCCTGGGGGTCGGGCTGGAAGCGCGGCATCGGCGGGGTGCGGCCGCTGGTGACCTGACCGATCAGCCAGGCATCGCTGCGCCGCTGCTCGACCCCCTGCAGCCGCGGACCCACCAGCCCCTGGCCGGCGATGCCATGGCAGCCGGCGCAGTTGATCAGAAACAGCCGTCCGCCCCGGTCGGCGTCGCCCACCAAGGAGAGGCTGCTGCGGGTGTAAGGGTCGTGCCGGGCCGGCAGCAGCAGCACCAGGGCCACCACCAGTGCCGCCGCCACCGCCAGCACGGCCAGGGCGGCGATCAGTCCCGTGCGGCCGGGGGCCACCGCCACGGATTCGCTGCTGCTCAAGGCGGGGCCCCGTTCACACTGCTCACCAGATTGGCGCCTCTGTGGATAGATTGCAGCGTCAGTTGCGCTCGGACCCGGCCCCATGATCGAACCCCTGCTCTGCGGCATCGTTCTGGGTCTGATCCCCGTCACCCTGCTCGGCCTGTTCGTTGCCGCCTGGAATCAGTACCGCCGGGGGGGCAGTGCCCTCGGCGGCTGACGCCGTTCCGGCCTGGGGCAGCGACACCTCCAGCAGCAGGCTGCTGCCGTAACGCCGCCGCTGCCGTTCCTGCCACGGCGCTGGCAGGCAAGGCGGTCGATCCGAACCCGCTTCAAGCCACACCCGCCCCCGTGCGCTGAGCCAGCCGTTGTTCTGCAGGCCCGAGAGCAACGGCCCATAGAGCTCCGACCGGTAGGGAGGATCGGCGTAGACGAGGTCAAAGGCCTGCCAGGTCCCGTCGCCGGGCGCCCGTTTCAGCCAGTGCAGCACGTCGGCGGTGAGCACCCGCCAGCGGCCGCTGTAGGCCTCACCGAGACTGGCGAGGTTGCGCCGGGCCACGGCTGCGGTGCGGCGGTCCAGCTCCACCGCCAGCACCCGTTCAGCCCCCTGCAGCAGGGCCTCGCAGCCCATGGCGCCGCTGCCGCAGCACAGATCCAGCCATCGCCGGCCGGTGAGGGCCCCCCGCAGCTGGTTGAAAAGGGCTTCCCGCACCCGCCCGGCCGTCGGCCGTGCCCGATCCCCGGGCGGGCTCAGCAGCCGCAGGCCATTGCTGAGCCGGAGGCTCATGGCAGGCTGTCCAGCCAGCGTTGCAGCAGCTGCAGCCCGGCCCGGCCGGATTTTTCTGGATGAAACTGCACAGCCTGCAGGGCGCCGCAGCCCACCGCGGCCACCGCCGTGGTGGCGCCATAGCCGACCCGGGCGGTGACGCAGGCGCCATCCCGGGGAACGGCGGCGAAGGAGTGGACGAAGTACATCCAGGGGGCTGGTGCCCCAGGATCCAGCAGGGGGGTCGCCGAGGCAGGCAGCAGCGGCGCCCAGCCCATGTGGGGCCGGGGTTCCTGGGGTTCCGGCGGCAGGGCCTCCACCCGTCCCGGCAGCAGACCCAGCCCGGCTGCCTGGCCCTCGTCGCTGCCCTCGAACAGCAGCTGCAGCCCGAGACAGATCCCCAGCAGCGGTCTGCCCTCGGCATGCCAGCGGCGCAGGGGGACCTCCCAGCCGGCGGCCCGTAGCCGTTCGATCGCGGGATCGAACGCGCCCACGCCGGGGAGCACCAGGGCCCTGAGCTCACCGCAGGCGTCGGCCTGGTCGATGCGCCTGCAGGGGGCCCCCAGGTGATGCAGGGCCTTCTCCACGGAGTGGAGGTTGCCCATGCCGTAATCGATCACGCCGATCATCGGGCCTCAGGGGGCCAGCGCCACCCGGCGCTCGGGGTGCTCGAGGGGATCGCTGCTGGGCAGGTCGAGGCTGTTGAGGTGATGGATCAGCTCGTAGAGCCGCCCCACCTGGCGTTGATCGAACAGCAGCTCCAGGCAGTCGCGACGCTCGCCATCGGGGCCGCTGCAGGGAAGGCTGCAGATGCGACCGCTCAGGAGCAGGTCAGCGAAGCGGCGGTTCAGGTCGTCGAGGACACCCGCAGGCAGGCTGCAGTGCAGCAGAAGCTGCAGATGGTCGCCCCGGAAGCGGGAGGCGTCGAACACCCGGTAGAAGCGGCGGATCTGACGAACGGCCTCCTCGGCGCTGTGGGCCGTGCCGTAGATCTGCCGGTCTTCAGCGGAGATGAGGCCGCGGTCATCGAGGGCCCGGTTCACATAGGCATGCCAGCGGTGCCAGTAGTCGTCGCCATCAGGACACACCAGCACCACCGGCACGGGCGGATTGCGGGAGGTCTGGATCAGGGTGAGGGCCTCGAAGAGTTCATCGAGGGTCCCGAAGCCGCCAGGCAGCACCACCACGGCATCGGTTTCCCGCAGGAAGAAGAGCTTGCGGGTGTGGAAGTAGCGGAAGGTGAGCAGGCGGTCGCAGCCCGAGATGTAGGGGTTGGACTCCTGCTCGAAGGGGAGGTCGACGTTGAGGCCGAACGACTGGCCCGAGCCTGCACCGCGGTTGGCCGCCTCCATGACCCCGCCACCGGCCCCGGTCATCACCTCGAAGCCGGCAGCGACGGCGGCAGCGGCCACCTCGATCCCCTGCTGGTAGACCCGATCGCCCACGGGGGTCCGGGCAGAACCGAAGATCGCCACCTTGCGGGTGCTCCGGTGGGGGTGAAACACCCGGAAGCCATCGGCCATGTCGGCGAGGGTGCCGTCGATGATCTCCCAGTCGGAGGCATCAGCGTCGGAACGGCTGATCCGAACCAGGGTCTCCAGCACTCTGCAGGCGACCTCGCCATGGCTGTGGTCGTTCAGTTCCCGGGCGAGGTCACTGAGGTGGTTCCGGATGGCGTCTGGCAGGGGAGGGGCTTGCACGCCAATGGGGTCAGAGGTATTTGGAGATGGTTCCCGCCAGGGTGGGCTTGGGAACGGCACCCACCACGGTGTCGACCTTCTCGCCACCCTTGAAGACCATCAGGGTGGGGATGCTGCGGATGCCGTACTGGCTGGCGATGGCCGGGTTCTCGTCGGTGTTGAGCTTGAACACCTTGATCCGGCCTTCGAAATCCTTGGCGATCTCGTCGACGATCGGGGCCACCATCCGGCAGGGACCGCACCAAGGGGCCCAGAAATCGACCAGCACCGGCACTTCGCTCTTCAGCACGTCCTGCTCGAAGGAGGCATCCGTGACGGGGGTGGCAGACGACATGAATTCTGGGAGTGCTGGATCCGGAATCTAGCAATGGCTCCGGGACAGGTCAGCGCCTGGATGCGGAGCGTTGAAGACGAAAGCCCGGACGCGCCGGGCGGGGTGGTGTGAGGAGTGTGCGGCCGAAGCCCCACGGCCTCAGGCTAGCGCCTGCGACGCCTGAGACTTGGACCGGGTCACTTGCCCATGCCGAGGCGCTGGGCCTTCTGGTACACCTTGCCCTCGGTGAGCAGGGACGGCGCCACCACCACATCCACCTGCTGCATCTCCCTCAGGGTGCGGGCCCCCAGGGTGCCCATGGAGGTGCGGATGCAGCCGAGCAGGTTCTGGGTGCCGTCGTCGAGGCTGGCGGGGCCCCGCAGGATCTTCTCGAGACTGCCGGTGGTGCCGACCTTGATCCGGGTGCCCCGGGGCAGCACCGGACTGGGGGTGGCCATGCCCCAGTGGAAGCCCCGGCCGGGAGCCTGCTCGGCCCTGGCGATGGGCGAGCCGATCATCACCGCGTCGGCGCCGCAGGCCAGGCATTTGCAGATGTCGCCGCCGGTCACGATGCCGCCGTCCGCCACGATCGGCACATAGCGGCCCGTGGCTGCCGCGTGGTCGTCCCGCGCCGCTGCGCAGTCGGCCACGGCGGTGGCCTGGGGGATCCCGACGCCGAGCACCCCCCGGGAGGTGCAGGCGGCACCGGGGCCGATGCCGACCATGATGCCGGCGGCGCCGGCCTGCATCAGCTGCAGGGCCACCTCATAGGTGACGCAGTTGCCGATCACCACCGGCACCCCGAGGTTGGCGCAGAGGTCAGCCAGGTCAAGGCTGACGCGGCCGACGGGACCGATGTGCTCGGTGCTCACGACCGTCGCCTGCACAAAGAAGAGGGAGGCACCCGCCTCGGCGACGGCCTTGCCGAAGCGCAGGGCCGCGGCAGGGGTGGCGCTGACGGCGGCGATTCCTCCGCGGTCACGGATCTCGGCGATGCGCCGGCGGATCAAGTCTTCCCGCACCGGCTGGCTGTAGAGCTCCTGCATCAGCGGCACGAAGGCATCGGTGCCCACCGCCGCGATGCGGTCAAGAATGGGATCCGGATCGTCGTATCGGCACTGGACCCCTTCGAGGTTGAGCACCCCGAGGGCCCCCAGGCGGGTGAGTTCGACGGCGACGCTGACGTCGACCACACCATCCATGGCGCTGGCGATGATCGGGATCTCGCGCTCGATGCCGCCGATGCTCCAGCGGCTGTCGGTCACCTCAGGATCGACCGTGCGTCCGCCGGGCACCAGGGCGATCTCATCGATCCCGTAGGCCCGGCGCACGGTGCGGGAGCGGCCCAGCTGGATGTTCACCGACGACCTGATCCGGACAGAGGATCAAGGTATCAATCGGCCCGTCCCACCACCGACGCCCAGAGGCCGTCGAGCCGGGCCAGCAGCTGCTGGCGGCTGTCGCTGCGCACCAGGTGGCGGCTGCTGTAGAGCCCCAGCCAGATCAGGCCCACCAGCTGTAGCAGGCGCGGCAGCATCGGCACGCCATCGAGGGCACCGAGCACCGATCCCAGCAGCCGCAGCACCAGCAGCAGCGCCAGGGCGGCCCCCAGGGCCTTGAGGGGCCTCTGGCTCTGCTGCCAGATCTCGCTCACCCGCCCGTCCCCCAGCCAGCCGTTGAGGCGATCCAGCAGTTCCTGCCATTCACCGCCGGTCTCGCCACCGCCGGCTCCGGCCGCGGCGGGCAGTTCGACGGTCTCAAGGATGGCGGTCACCGGGGTGGGCTCCACCACCGGAGGGGCCTCCACCACCGGGGTCTGTTCCACGACGGGGGGGGATTGGACAACGGGGGTCGGCTCCACCACCGGGGTCGGCTCCACGGTCGGGAGGGCGGGTTCCGGGACCGGCGGCTGCTGGAAGTCCGGCGTCTCGGGGGTGTTCATGCCTTGGGGTGCCAACGGCGGGAGTTTATGGGAACCGGCCGGCCTCAGCCCTCCAGAGGCGGCGGTGGCTGGACTGTCGGCAGGCCGGCCGCCGGGCCGAGGGGAAAGCGGCCGTCGCGCAGCCGCTGCACCAGTTCATCGGCGATCTCGTCGGCCAGGCGCAGGCTGCAGGCGGGGCCCACGGGCAGGCGGTGGCCATCGACCTGGATCCTGCCGGCCAGCAGCTCGGCGTAGGTCACCGTGCCGAAGCCGGGGCGCACCCGCCGGGGGATCGAGAAATCGAGCACCGGCACCTCCAGAGCGTCATCGCCGACGGCGGCCTGGCGGGCCTGCCGCTCCCCCAGCAGCGGCACCGGCGCCGCCACCGCCACCAGCAGGCTGGCCCCGTGGCCCTCAAAGAAGGCCGGCCGCAACCAGCGTGGCTCCAGCTCCAGCAGCGGCGCACTGAGGGCGAGGCTGGCCCCCGGGGCCCGGGCCTGGCCGCCGGGCTGCCGGCGGGTTCCCGGCTGGTGGCCGCTGCCGGGGCCCAGCACCTGGCCGATCGCACCGGCCACCAGCACCGGCTGCCCCGGGCCCAGCCCCAACAGGCCCGGCATGCTGTGGCCGACGCTGCGGGCGCCGCTGCCGGTGAAGAGGGCATTGCCGTAGGGGCCGAGCAGGGGGCCGTAGGGGCTGGCGAGCACCCCTTCGGCGCTGCTGACCGCCACCACGCCCCCCTCCACCAGGCCCCGCTGCAGCACCAGACGACCGTTGCCCAGGTGCCGCCGGTCGATGCTGGTGACCAGGTCCCGCCGCGGGTGCAGGGGCGTCACTTCCCCCTGCAGGGCCAGGGGCAGCTCGCGACCCGCCAGCAGGTCTGCCAGCACATGGGCTCCCCCCCGGCGGCTGCCCCCCCCCAGGCCGCCGCCGATGGGCAGGCAGAGCTCGCCGGCGCCGAAGCCCCCCTCGAGGGTCAGGTCACCGAGCAGGGCCCGGCGCAGCCGCAGCGGTGGATCGGCGGGGCCGAGGCTGATGGTCACCAGGCCCTGGTCGGTGAAGTCGGCGCCCGCCGCGGCCAGCACGTCGGTCTCGGCGTAGGCCCCGGCCAGGCCCCGGGCGGCCACCCGACGGCGGAAGTCGAGGGCCGTGGTCACCCGCAGCTGCCCCTGCCGCTGCCGTTCCCGCAGGTCGTCGATCGTGCGGGCCGGAAAGGCCATCAGCGGGCGGAGTCTTCGTTAATCTTGGGTGTTCCTGGATCACAGGGCGGAGCAGGGCATGACGGATTCCACCGGACCCACGAACCCGGGTGGTTCCAGCGAGCGCATCATCCAGACCGACCTGCGCAACGAGATGTCGCGCTCGTACCTCGAGTACGCGATGAGCGTGATCGTGGGCCGGGCCCTTCCCGACGCCCGCGACGGGCTCAAGCCCGTGCATCGCCGGATCCTCTACGCCATGTACGAGCTGGGGCTCACCGCCGACCGCCCCTACCGCAAGTGCGCCCGTGTCGTGGGTGAGGTGCTGGGCAAGTACCACCCCCATGGCGATACCGCCGTCTACGACGCCCTGGTGCGCATGGCCCAGGACTTCTCGATGCGTGCCCCCCTGATCGACGGCCACGGCAATTTCGGCTCGGTCGACAACGACCCGCCCGCAGCCATGCGATACACCGAATCGCGGCTGCAGGCCCTGACCAGTGACAGTCTGCTGGAAGACATCGAGAACGAAACCGTCGATTTCATCGACAACTTCGATGGTTCGCAGCAGGAGCCGACTGTGCTGCCGGCCCGACTGCCGCAGCTATTGCTGAATGGCTCTTCAGGCATCGCAGTGGGCATGGCGACCAACATCCCACCCCACAACCTTGGTGAACTGATCGATGGTGTTCTGGCCCTGATCGCCGATCCCGAGATTGACGATCGTCGCCTGATGACGATCATCCCTGGGCCCGACTTCCCAACCGGCGGCCAGATTCTGGGGCGCAGCGGCATCCGTGAGACCTACGGCGGCGGCCGCGGGTCGATCACCATGCGTGGGGTGGCCGCCGTCGAGACCCTCGAGATCAAGGGCCGCCCCGACCGTGATGCGATCGTGATCACCGAGTTGCCTTACCAGACCAACAAGGCTGCCCTGATCGAGCGGATCGCGGAGCTCGTCAACGACAAGAAGCTGGACGGTATTTCTGACATCCGCGACGAAAGCGACCGCGAAGGCATGCGGATCGTCATCGAGTTGAGGCGGGATGCCTATCCCCAGGTGGTGCTGAACAACCTCTACAAGCTCACGCCTCTGCAGAACAACTTCAGCGCCTACATGCTGGCGCTGGTGAAAGGTGAGCCCGTGGTGCTCAACCTGCGCGGAATGCTGCAGGTGTTTCTCGAGTTCAGGATCGAGACCATCGAGCGCCGCACCCGCCACCTGCTGCGCAAGGCGGAGGAACGCGACCACATCCTGCTCGGGTTGCTGATCGCCCTCGATCATCTCGACGCGATCATCGCCCTGATCCGTGCCGCGGCCGACACCGCCAGCGCCAGGGAGCAGCTGATGGAACGCTTCAGCCTCAGCGATCTGCAGGCCGACGCGATCCTGCAGATGCAGCTGCGACGGCTGACGGCCCTCGAGGCCGACAAAATCCGCCTCGAGCACGAGGACCTGCTGGCCTGCATCGCCGATTACAAGGACATCCTGGCCCGTCGCGAGCGGGTGCTCGAGCTGATCGAGACCGAGCTGCGGCAGCTGCGGGACCGTTACGACACCCCCCGTCGCACCGAAATCCTCGATGTCGAGGGCGGGCTCGACGACATCGACCTGATCGCCAATGAACGCTCGGTGGTGCTGCTCACCGAGACCGGCTACCTCAAGCGGATGGCTGTCAGCGACTTCGAGGCCACCAGCCGGGGGACCCGTGGCAAGGCCGGCACCCGCAGCCAGGGTGACGAGGCCGTGCGTCTGTTCATCAGCTGCAACGACCACGACACGCTGCTGCTGTTCAGTGACCGGGGGGTGGTGTATGCCCTGCCGGCCTATCGGGTGCCCCTGGCCAGCCGCACCGCCAAGGGCACGCCCGTGGTGCAGCTGCTGCCGATCCCCCGCGAGGAGCAGATCACCTCGCTGCTGCAGGTGACCGCCTTCGGGGAAGAGGTGCAGCTGGTGATGCTCACCTGCGGTGGCTTCATCAAGCGCACGCCCCTCTCGGCCTTCGCCAACATCCGCGCCAACGGCCTCATCGCCATCGGGCTCGAGGCCTCTGATTCGCTCCGCTGGGTGCGGCCCGCCCGGGCCGGCGACAGCGTTCTGATCGGAACCCTCAACGGGATGACGATCCACTTCCGCATCAATGATGACGAACTGCGCCCCCTGGGGCGCAGTGCCCGTGGCGTGCGGGCCATGGCCCTGCGGCCGGGGGATCGCCTGGTGAGCATGGATGTGCTGCCGGCCGAGCTGGCCGACCGGGCCGCGGCTGCTGCCGGTGCCGACGACGACGAGTCGGATGAGGTGGCGCCGAGCGAGGGGCCCTGGGTGCTGGTGACCACTGCCAGTGGCCTGGGCAAGCGGGTGCCGGTCGATCAGTTCCGTCTCCAGAAGCGGGCGGGCATGGGCCTGCGGGGCATCCGCTTCCGCCGTGACGGTGACGCGCTCGTGGGGCTGCGGGTGATGGGCGCCGATGAGCAGCTGCTGCTCGTCAGCGAGCGCGGGGTGATCGTGCGACTGAAGTCTGAGGCCATTCCCCAGCAGTCGCGGGCGGCCACCGGGGTGCGGCTGCAGAAGCTCGACAGCGGTGACCGGCTGGTGGAGGTGGTGCTGGTGCCCCCGGCCATCGAGGAGGAGAGCGAAGGCGAGACCCTGGGCGAGACCGACGCCGAGCCCCAGGCCTGAACCCGCCGATCCTCTTCTTCGCTCTGGTCAGGGGTCGCGATGCCGCAGCAGCTCCAGGGCCTCGTAGGCCCGGCGCTTGCGCAGCCATTCCGCCGAGTCGCCCCCCCGGTCGGGGTGCCAGTGCAGGCTGCCGCGGCGCCAGACGCGTCTGACGCTGGCCCAGTCACACTCCACCGGCAGCTCCAGTTCCTCGAAGCAGCGACGCCGGAAGCTCGCCACGTCCTCCAGGGAGAGCTGTCGGCGCTTGCCCTCGAGGTCGACCACCGCCACCACCGGTTGTTGCCGTCGCTGCCGCGCGGCCTGCTGCTCCCGCTGCAGCTCCAGCTCGCGCCAGCGCACCCGCTGGAGCAGCTGATCGTTGCGAACGGCCTCCTGCAGGGCCTGCAGACCCCAGCCCTGCACCCGCCCCAGCAGCCGCAGGGCCAGATCCAGCCCCCCCCGCAACAGCAGCAGCAGCAGCGCGCTCAGCCCCAGGCTCAGCACCAGGGAGGACACGGGCGGCCGACGGCTGGGATCAGGCTAAGGAGCGCTTCCACCCGCCACCGGCCCCTGCGGCAGGACTGCTGCCTAGCCTGAGCAGATGAGCAGACTGTCGATCGCCAACACCGTCTCGGACCTCATCCAGGGGGACGTGCGGGAACACATGCCCCTGGAGCGCATCCCCCTGGACGGGGATGTGCTCGGCCTCGGCACCACCACCAGCCTCGACAACGGCGAACTGGCCTTTCTGCATCGCGCCGGCGAGGGGAGCACCCACATCTGGAAGGGCCAGGCCCATGACGGTGGCGTGCGGCGGCTGACGGTGGGCGATGGCAGGGACCACTTCCCCTACGTCTGCTTCAGCGAAGACATGAGCGGCCGCGGGGTCGCCGTTGACATCGCCGCCCTGGGGGGCACCCCCGGGGAACGGTTGCAGCCCCTGATCCAGCGGGCCATCGCGCAGCTGAACGACAGCGGTGCCCTGGCCGGGGCGCCTGTCTATGGCATACGGCTGCTGGCCCACTGGGACAGCCTGATCATCACGGTCTCCTCCAAGCTCTGCCTGGGGGAAGCCCAGAGGAACCGTGGCGTGGCCCGCCCGGTCGGGAGCGGGGCCGAGTCGATCGACGGTGGCGATCTCTATGCGTGTCTGCCCCACTTCCGTCTTGGCCGCTCAGGCCCCGCCGCTGTCGCTGATCCGATCCGCACCCTGGGGCCGAGCCTCAGCTGGGATTGCTGTGGTTTCTGGGACACCGAACCCGAAAGGGGCCGGCTGACCGTTCCCGTGGCCGGCGCCCATCTGCACCTGCACGGCTGCAGCACCGATCTGCGCCATGGCGGCCATCTTCGCCACGAACACGGGGAGACGCGGCTGAATCGGCTGGAGCGCCTGGTGCTCTACCCGTTCACCAGTCTGCAGAGTCTGGGTTCTGATCTGGCGGTGGAGGATCTGGAGCGGGTGGACACCGACGCCGGCCCTGAGATCCGGTTTCGCGTGGCCAACCGGGGCGAGCTGGATGTCAGTGATGTGGGGGTCGCCGTCGTCGTCGACGACAGCTATTCCGGCCACCGCTACCTGCGCCTGTCCTGGCTGGCGGCTGGGGACGCCGAGACCTTCGCGTTGCCCATGCCCCTGGCGCCGGGCCGCCACCGGATTCAGGTGATCGCCGATCCCGAACAGAGCGTCATCGAACGGGTGCGGGGCAACAACGGGGCGGAGCTGGAGCTTCAGCTGCCCTGAGCAGCGGTGGCCCCGGCGCAGCCGCTGCCCTGGCCGGCGGTGCAGCCGTAGCAATGGTTGCCCGTGACGATGGCCTGGCCGGCAAGATCGATCGCCGTCACTGTCGCGATGGTGGCGGGCCGGGTCAGGGGCAGGTCGAGCATCTGGTTGAAGTCGCAGTCGTGCAGACGTCCGTCGGCGGCCACCGACAGGGTGTCGCGGCACATCAGCCCGCAGAGGCTGGCGGGGTTGTGCTGCCGCTGCAGCAGGTCCAGGTAGCGGTCGGTGCTGCCCTCGGCCTCCAGCTGGTCCAGGAAGCGCGCGATCGGCATGTTGGTCAGACCGATGAGGCGATCGAAAAGGATGTCTTCGCTGGCCAGCCGCCGCCGCCAGCGCTGTTCATCGCAGGGGGTGAGCCGTTGCACCAACGCTGCGGTCGGATTGCTCATCAGGGTCAGCTGCCGCGCGGGATCGCCCTGGCCGTAGCCGACCTGGTTGAGCCGTCGCAGGGCGGTGAGGGAGGCCGCCCAGGTGCCGGGCCCCCGCTGGGCATCCGTCTCCCCGGGATCGTCGGCCGGCAGGCTGGCGACGATCTCGACGCCCTGCCCTGCCAGCCAGCCGGCCAGATCGTCGAGGCTGGGCAGCAGCAGCACGGTCAGGTTGCAGCGGTCGATCACGTGGCAGCCCCGGCGGCGGGCATGACGCACCAGGTCGCGGAAGCGCCCATGCAGTTCCGGAGCCCCGCCGGTGAGGTCCACCACCGCCGGCTGCAGCCGGTCGATCGCCGCCAGGCAGTCGTCCACCACGGCATCGGCCATCTGGCTGGCCCCCTGGTGCGGGCCGGCGTCCACATGGCAGTGGCTGCAGCGCATGTTGCAGAGGCGGCCGAGGTTGATCTGCAGCACCCGCAGGCGATCGGCCCGCCGCAGGGGGGCGCCGAAGGCCCGCTCAGCGGGCAGGGCGGCGGCGAGCCGGCGCCGCTGGGCGGCGGGGTCGATCCGGTCGAGGCCCGTGGTCAAGGCTCGCCGGCCCAGTCGTCGGGATCGAGGCTGGGGAAGAGGGCGTCTTCGGCCTCCACGGCCCCCAGCCAGGTGGGGTCGACGGGCACCTGCGTCGGTCCCGGCAGGCCGGCCAGCAGGCGCTGGAACCGCTCCAGGTGCCGCTCGATCCGATCCCGGGCCAGCTCGGTGGTGGTGCCGGCCCGCAGGATGAAGCTCCAGTCGGAGGCCTGGGCCAGCAGCAGTTCGCGGCCGGCCTGGCGCAGCAGCCGCCGTTCGGGGCCCTCGCCGCGTCCCCGCCACTGGCGCGTCGCCGCCACCATCGCCATGGCGGCCCGGTGCCAGCGGGGCACCACCCAGTCGTTGCTGCGATTGAGCCAGTAGCCGTGGTAGCCCCCCTGGCCCCAGCTGGAGGGGGAGGGACGGCACACCTGCAGCTGGGGCTGGTCGGCCAGGGCATCCCGCAGCCGCACGAACGACAGGCCGGCGGCGGCACCACCCTGCAGGACGGCCTCGAGGAAGGCGGGCCCCTCGAACCACCAGTGGCCGAACAGCTCGGCATCGAAGGGCGCCACCAGCAGCGCCGGTCGGTCCATCACCTGGGTCAGTTGCTGCAGCTGCTGCAGCCGACCCTCGACGTAATGACTGGCGTGATCTCGGACGGTGGTGCGGGCGGCGGCCGGGTCGTAGGGCTCCTTGGCGTCGAGCGGGATGCCCTCACCGCTCACCCGCCGCAGCTTCAGGCCGAGGGGACGCTGGCCGGGCAGACCGGCGGCGGCCACGGCGGCTTCGGGCAGATCCCAGCCCAGGTCGCGGTGGAACTCGCGGTAGCTGCCGTGGCCCGGGTAGCCGTCACTGGCTGACCAGACGGGCAGGGTCGCCTCGCTGTCACGGCCGAAGAACGCCACACCTCCGGGCGAGCAGATGGGCGCATAGACGCCGTAGCGGGGGCGGGGCAGGGCGTGCAGCAGGCCGTGGGCATCGAGCACCGCGTAGCGCAGCCCCACCCGGGCCAGCTCTGCATCGAGCCCCTCGAAATAGGCGCACTCCGCCAGCCAGATGCCGCTGGGCTTCTGCCCCAGCAGCCGTTCGTGCTCCCGTACCGCCGTGCGCAGCTGGGCCTGCACCGCCTGGGGCGGATCCCGCAGCAGGGGCAGGTAGCCATGGCTGGCGCTGCAGGTGAGCAGATCCAGCACCCCGGCTTCGAGCAGGGTGCGGAAGCCCTTCAGGGGCTGGCCGCCGAGGGCCTCGAACCGGCGCAGCTGCTGCTCCAGGTGCTGGTCGAGGTGGGCCGCCGCCGCCTGTTCCTCGGGCTGCGCGTGGTCCAGCAGCGCGCGGCGCCGGGCGAGCCAGCCGGGGAAGCGCTGCAGCAGCAGCGGATCGGTGAGCAGCGACAGCAGGGTGGGCGACAGGCTCATCGTGAGCCGCGGCGTCAGCCCCGGGGTGCGCCGGCAGCGGTCAAGGGCGCCGAGCAGCGGCAGATAGCTCTCGACCAGGGCCTGGAAGAACCAGTCCTCCTCAAGCGAATCGGCCCGTCGGCTGCGGACGTAGGGCAGGTGGCCATGGAGCACCAATGCCAGGGCGCCAGAGGCCATGCCGGTCCGTCAACGGCCGAATCGTACGGCCCCCTGGGAGGGCTCTTTACAGTTGGGTGATTCAGGGATGCGGAGGGCGGTCACCGCGGACGAGCCATGGCGAAGGATCCAGGACGGGTGCTGATCTTTGACACCACCCTGCGGGATGGTGAGCAGTCTCCCGGGGCCAGCCTGAACCTCGACGAGAAGCTGGCGATCGCCCAGCAGCTCGCCCGCCTGCAGGTCGATGTCATCGAAGCGGGTTTTCCGTTTGCCAGCAGCGGCGATTTCGAGGCCGTGCAGCGCATCGCCGCCCAGGTGGGCACGGCCGATGGTCCGGTGATCTGCGGTCTGGCCCGGGCCGCCGCCGGTGACATCAAGGCCTGCGCCGAGGCGGTGGCCCCGGCGGCCCGCCACCGCATCCACACGTTCATCGCCACCAGCGACATCCACCTCGAACACAAGCTCCGCAAGAGCCGCGCCGACGTGCTGGCGATCACGGGCGAGATGGTGGCCTATGCCCGCTCCCTCGTCGACGACGTCGAGTTCTCGTGTGAAGACGCCGGCCGCAGCGATCCTGACTTCATGCACCAGGTGATCGAGGTCGCCATCCAGGCGGGCGCTTCCACGATCAACATCCCCGATACCGTCGGCTATGCCACCCCGGCCGAATTCGGCGCCCTCATCGCCGGCATCAATGCCCACGTCCCCAGCATCGACCGGGCGGTGATCTCGGTGCATGGCCACAACGACCTCGGGCTGGCGGTGGCCAACTTTCTTGAGGCCGTCAAGAACGGCGCGCGGCAGCTTGAGTGCACGATCAACGGCATCGGCGAGCGGGCTGGCAATGCCTCCCTCGAGGAGCTGGTCATGGCCCTGCATGTGCGGCGCAGCTACTTCAATCCGTTTTTCGGCCGACCGGCCGAGAGCCGGGAGCCCCTCACGGGGGTCCGCACCGAGGAGATCACCAAGACCTCCCGCCTGGTGAGCAACCTCACGGGCATGCTCGTGCAGCCCAACAAGGCGATCGTGGGGGCCAATGCCTTCGCGCACGAGAGCGGCATTCACCAGGACGGGGTGCTCAAGAACCGCCTCACCTACGAGATCGTCGATGCCCGCACCGTCGGACTGGCCGACAACCGCATCTCCCTCGGCAAGCTCTCGGGCCGCAGCGCCTTCAGGGCCCGGCTGCAGGAGCTGGGGTATGCCCTGGAGGGCGAAGACCTCAACGATGCCTTCCTCCGCTTCAAGGAGCTGGCGGACCGCAAGCGCGAGATCAGCGACCGGGATCTCGAGGCCATCGTCAGTGAGCAGGTGCAGCAGCAGGGGGATGCCCGCTTTCAGCTGCGCTCGGTGCAGGTGAGCTGTGGCACCGGCATGCGCCCCACCGCCACCGTCACCCTCGACATCGACAACGGTGAGGAGCGCAGTGAGGCCGCCATCGGCACCGGCCCGGTGGATGCCGTCTGCCAGGCCCTCAACCGGTTGGCCCAGGTGCCCAACGAGCTGGTCGAGTTCTCGGTCAAGTCGGTCACCGAAGGCATCGATGCCATGGGCGAGGTCACGATCCGTCTCCGTTCCGACGGGGTGCTGTACTCGGGCCACGCCGCCGACACCGACATCGTGGTGGCGGCGGCCCAGGCCTTCGTCAATGCCCTCAACCGCCTCGTGGCCGGTGGCGGGCGTCTGCCGCTGCACCCCCAGAAGGCACCGCTGCCCCTGGCCGAGACCCAGACCGTCTGAGGTGACGGCCTTCCCCGATCCCCTCCCCCCCTGGCGGGACCTGCTGCGCAGGGCCCGCGACCGGGAGGGCAGGGCGCCCCAGGGCCGCTGGCTGCAGCTGGCCACCGTCGCCCGGGACGGCACTCCCCGGGTGCGCACCCTGGTGTTCCGCGGCTGGGCCAGGCCGGCGGCGCTGGATCTGCTGACCGACGGCCGCAGCGGCAAGGCCGACGATCTCGCGGGTCAGGCGGCGGTGGAGGTGTGCTGGCTGCTGCCGCGGGCCCGCTCTCAGTTCCGCCTGCGGGGCCAGCGTCAGCGGCTCGATCCCGAGCGCGACCACAAGGAACGCGAGCGCCACTGGCGCGCCCTCAGTCCATCGGGCCGTGCCGTCTGGGGCTGGCCCACCCCTGGGGTGCCCTTGCAGGCCGGTGCCCCGTTCCCGGCCGAACTGCCCGACGATGCTCCTGTTCCCGAGCATCTGCTGCTGCTGCGTCTGGCCCTCGAGCAGGTGGAGCTGCTGGATCTGCGCCCCCATCCCCACCATCGCTGCCGCTGGCGCGCCGCCACCGGCTGGCAGGAGGAACCGCTCAACCCCTGAGGGGAGCGCCAGCGGCGCGATGATCCCCCCATCCTGCGTCTGCGGCTGCGATGGCCCACGGTGCCCTGCCCCGCTCCCGTGCCTCGGTGCTGCTGCAGCTGTCGCTGTTGCTGGCCCTGGCCCTGCTGGTGCTGCTGCCCCTGCTCTGGCTGGTGAGCACCTCCCTCAAGGGTCCCGCCGAAGACATCTTCGCCAGTCCGCCTGCCCTGCTGCCCGCCCAGCCGGGCCTGGACGCCTACCAGCGGGTGTTCACCACGGTTCCCCTGGGGCGGTACCTGCTCAACAGCACCATCGTCAGCGGATTTGCCGTGGTGGCCAACCTGCTGTTCTGCTCCCTGGCGGCCTATCCGCTGGCGCGGCTGCGCTTTCGGGGCCGGGGGCTGGTGCTGGCCCTGGTGGTGGCCACGGTGCTCATCCCCTTCGAGGTGGTGATGATCCCCCTCTACGTGCTGATGGTGCGGCTGGGGCTGGTCAACACCCTTCTGGCCGTGATCCTGCCGAATGCCGCCACCGCCTTTGGCATCTTTCTGCTGCGTCAGAGCTTTCTGGCGGTGCCGGTGGAGCTGGAGGAGGCCGCCAGGCTCGATGGCTGCACGCCCCTGGGGGAGTGGTGGAACGTGCTCATCCCCGCCGCCCGACCCGACCTGATCAACCTGGGCACGCTGGTGTTCATCGGCACCTGGAGCAATTTCCTCTGGCCCCTGGTGATCCTCGACGACCCGGCCCTTTACACCCTGCCCCTGGGGCTGCAGCAGCTCCAGAGCAGCTTCTCCCTCGACTGGCGGCTGGTGGCGGCCGGGGCCGTGGTCTCGATCGTGCCGGTGCTGGTGTTGTTCGTCGCCCTGCAGCGCTTCATCCTGCCCAGCGCCACCGCCGATGCGGTCAAGGGCTGAGGGGATGATGGGACGCCGCTGCTGCGTCCCCCAATGGTCGCTCCCCCGGTCTGGCGTCACAGGCTGCAGCGGATCTGGCTCGGCGGACTGCTGCTGCCGCTGCTGCTGCTGGTCCCTGCCGCCCGGGTCTCGGCGGCGCCGGAGCAGGCCCCCCTGGGGGTGATGGTCACGGACATTGGAGACTTCGACGTTCAGAAGAAGACCTTCGGCGCCACCTTCTGGCTCTGGTCCGTGACGGGTGATGCCGACCCCAGCATCCTCTCGAGCCTGGAGTTTCCCGGGGCCCTCAAGGTGGAGACCCTCGAATCGCTGCAGGAGGCGACACCGGCGGGTGTCTGGGTGCAGAAGAAGGTGCAGGGCATCTTTCGCCACGACTGGGACCTGCGGCGGTTTCCCTTCGACCGCCAGCGGCTGGTGATCCGCCTGGAGGAGGCGGACCGTGATGCCACACAGCTTCTCTACCGACCGGACACGCGGAATTCCTCGTTCCACCAGTCCCTGCGGGTGCCCGGCTGGAGGGTGCAGTCGCTGCAGCTTCTGGGCGGTCAGGAACAGTACCGTTCCAGCTTCGGGGATCCGCGCCTGCCCCCCGGGTCCCCCAGTGCCTATGCCCGGGCCAGGGTCGAGATCACCCTGCAGCGTGAGGACCGGACGGCCTTCTGGAAGCTGACCGCCGGTGCCTTCGCCGCCGTGGCCATGGCCCTGGCGTCCTATGGCTTGCACGTGGACCAGGGGCCGGCGGTGAGCCCCCGCTTCGCCCTGCTGGCCGGCTCGATGTTCGCGGCCGTGATCAGCATGCGCAGCGCCGCGACCGACATGGGCGCCGTGGCTTACGGCACCCTCGTCGATCAGGTGCATCTGGCGGCCCTGGCCTACATCCTCGTGGCCACCTTCGCCGGGGTGCGCAGCTGGAGCCTCCATCGCCGCGGCAGCGACGCCAGCCGCATCCACAGGCTCGACCGGCGGCTCGCAGGCATCTCCAGCCTGGTGCTGGGGGTGGTGATCCTGACGCTGATCCGCGGGGCGATGGCGTGACGGTATCAACGGTGACGTCGCTGGAGCCCTGCCGGCGAGAGATTTCCAGGGCGGACAGCGCTTCCTAGGGTTCCGATCCTTCTTGTGAGGGATGTCTGGTCCGAGAGGAACGGGCCGACGCTCAGCACACCGCAGGGGCGGCTGCTGGCTGTCGGTAGCACGGAGGGACAAAAGCCCGGGAGACCGCTCCACCACCGCCCTCCACCTCGCCACTGTTGCCATGACGGAGTCCTCCGGGCCGTTCCAACGCCGTCCTCCTGGAACCGAGGGCCACGACGCCCTGCAGCGGGAACGGCTGCTCCCCCTCAGCGGCTGGCAGCGAGAGGTCGACCAGGCCCGTCTCCACGGGCTTGAGGCTGCCGACAGCATCGTCGACCGCCGCATCTCGACCTTCTCCAGGGGCGAACTGCCCCACTTCGCGGGCATCAACACCTTTCTCAAGGCGCCCTACCTCGAAGACGTCAACAGGGTGGGGGAGTTCGATGTCGCTGTGCTGGGGGTTCCCCACGACAGCGGCACCACCTACCGTCCCGGCACCCGCTTCGGCCCCCAGGGCATCCGCCGGATCTCAGCGCTCTACACCCCATACAACTACGAGATGGGGGTTGATCTGCGCGAGCAGATCACCGTCTGTGATGTCGGCGATATCTTCACGATTCCAGCCAACAACGAAAAGAGTTTTGATCAGATCTCCAAGGGCGTCGCCCATGTGTTCGCCAGCGGCGCCTTCCCGATCATTCTCGGGGGTGATCACTCCATCGGCTTCCCCACCGTCCGCGGTGTCTGCCGTCACCTGGGTGATCGCAAGGTCGGCATCATCCATTTCGATCGCCACGTCGACACCCAGGAAACCGATCTTGATGAGCGGATGCACACCTGTCCGTGGTTCCATGCCACCAACATGGCCAATGCACCCGCCACCAATCTGGTGCAGCTGGGCATCGGCGGCTGGCAGGTGCCGCGTGAGGGTGTCAAGGTCTGCCGAGAACGGGGCACCAACGTGCTCACGGTCACCGACATCTGCGACATGGGCCTTGAGGAGGCGGCCCGCTTCGCGATCGAGCGGGCCACAGATGGGACCGACTGCGTCTACATTTCCTTCGACATTGACTGCATCGATGCCGGTTTCGTGCCGGGCACCGGCTGGCCTGAACCCGGCGGTCTGCTGCCCAGGGAGGCGCTCAAACTGCTCGAACTGATCGTCCGAAACGTGCCGGTGTGTGGCCTTGAAGTGGTTGAGGTCTCGCCGCCGTATGACATCAGCGACATCACCTCATTGATGGCATGCCGCGTCATTTGTGACACCCTCGGCCACCTGATTGTCAGCGGTCAGCTGCCACGCCGTGAGAAGCCCGCCTGGATCCATGACACCGGCAACTTGCAGGTTGATCGCGCCTGGAGGTGAGGCCATGCACGAAGTCGACATGACCCGCTGCCTGCTGCTCTCGATGCAATCCTGGCGACAGCGCCACGACCCGGCCACGCCTCTGGTGTCCCGGGTGCATCTGCAGGTGGGGCAGTTCACCTGCGTCGAGCCTGAACAGCTGTGTTTCACCTGGTCGGTTGCGGTCCAGGGCAGCTGGCTGGACGGGGCCCAACTGGAGATCGAGACCGTTCCGCTGGTGGGGCGCTGCATCGCCTGTGGTGGCACCTACCAGCCCGAGGTCGCCAACGCTTACCAGTCTCCCTGCTGCCGGCAACCGCTGGAGGAGATCATCAGCGGCCGTGAGCTGCGGATCCGCTCGGTTGATTACACCCTGCCCACCCCCTCATCCCCCATCGCCTGACGACCATGCACATGCCCCTGGAGGACACCCTGGGCCTCAACCTGCTGGCGGCGAACCAGCACCAAGCCGATCACAACCGTGAGCATTTTGACCACTGGGGCCTGCTCTGTCTGAACGTGATGAGCAGCCCCGGCGCCGGCAAGACATCGCTGCTGGAACGCACCCTTGCCGCCCTGGCCCCTGAGTTCGCCATGGCCGTGCTGGAGGGCGACATGACCACCCAGCTTGACGCCGATCGGATCGAGGCCATCGGCGTGCCGGTGGTGCCGATCACCACCGGCCGTGCCTGTCATCTCGATGCTGCGATGGTGAGCGGTGGCCTTGGGCTGCTGCGCCAGCGCCTCAATCCGGCAGACCTTGACATCCTCTGGGTCGAGAACGTGGGCAACCTTGTCTGTCCGGCTGAGTTTGCGGTCGGGGAGCATCGGAAGGTGGCTCTGCTCAGCGTCACCGAGGGCGACGACAAGCCCCTCAAGTATCCGGTCATGTTCCGGGAGGCCGATTGTGTGCTGATCACCAAGACAGATCTGCTGCCTCACCTGCCGGTTGAGGTGGAACGGATCGAGACCCACATCCGCCAGGTCAACCCCCGCGCCACGGTGATCCGGGTCTCGGCGACTGACGGTGAGGGGCTGCCGACCTGGCACACCTGGGTGCGACAGCAGCGCAGTCTGCGGAGGCAGGACACCCTGATCACCCCCGCGATCCGATGACCCTCACCACCGTCGGCGGGTGGCCCCGTCGAGTGTCGTGTTGCCGGCCGGTTTGGAAGGGATCAAGAAAGGCCCCGATCCTGATGTTCCCCACGTTGTCGACGCCTCCACCCCCAGCCCGACCTGAGGTCATGGAGGCGTTCGCCGCCGACCCGCTGTCCAAAAAGGTATTCGGTGATGCCATGTTTGCGGTCTCTGTCGATTACAACCGTGCCGAGTGGGAGATCTTCCAGTCTTCTCTCTCGCCCTTGGGAATAGGCTCGTGACCTCAACGTCTTCTGAACTCTTCTGTCGTCTTCCCACGGCCATGACATCTGTTTCCCATCATCGCTCGCGCCGACTGCGGTCTGCCCTGCTCGCCCTGCTTGCCGGTCTTGGGGCTGGCCTGACCACAGCCTGTCAGAAGCCGGTGGCCGACGCCACGCCGCTCCGTATCGGCTACAGCGCCTGGCCGGGCTGGTTCCCCTGGGCTGTCACCGAGTCCAGAGGGCTGTTTGCCGCCAAGGGCGTCAACGCCAGGATGCAGTGGTTTGATGGCTATCTCGACAGCATCAATGCCCTCAATGCCGGCCAGCTGGACTGCAACAGCCAGACCCTGAATGACACGATCAGCTCGATCGCGGGTGGCGCTGATCTGCAGGTGGTTCTCCAGAACGATTACTCGACAGGAAATGATCAGATCATTGCCGCCAAGGGGCTCGAGAAGGTTGCCGATCTGAAGGGCAAGAAAGTGGCTGCTGAAGAAGGCACCGTCGACCACTATCTCCTGCTGAAGGTGCTCAAGGATGCCGGCCTCAAGGATACAGACATCACCTTTGTTCCCCTCGAAACCGGCGCTGCCGCTGCTGCCTTCGCCGCCGGCAAAGTGGATGCCGTGGGCGTCTATGCCCCTTTCACGACCCAGGCGCTCAAGCGTCCCGGCAGCCGTGCCATCACCACCTCGAAGCAGCATCCCGGCGCCATCAGTGATCTCCTCGTCTGTCGCCGTGAGGTCGTCAGCAAGAACCCAGAGGCCATCCAGAAGGTGGTGGATGCCTGGTTTGCCACCCTGCGGCTGATGAAGCAGGACCCGGCGGTCACCCTGCCCATCCTGGTGCAGCGCTCGGGTGTCAGCGAAGCGGAGTTCAAGGCCTACGACGCCGGCACCACCATTCAGACCCTGGCGGAGAACCGTCAGAACTTCAGGCCTGGCAACACCATGACCTCGTTGCCCTATGCCTCAGGCCAGATCGTCGATTTTCTGGTCGAGGTCGGACTGGCCAAGACCAGGCCTGACATCACATCCCTGCTGAATGCCACATTTGTGACCAATGCCAAGGAGTGATGCGGCACGGCAGGCCAGCCGCTGCTTGAACCATCCCTGGACCCTGGGTGTCGCTGGGGTCGTTCTGGTGCTGCTGTTGTGGGCCCTTGTCAGCAATAGCGGTGTCGTCGATCGGCTCTTTCTGCCGACCCCCCAGGCTGTGCTGAAGGCGGGCCAGGACCAGTGGACCAGCGGCATGCTGGTCCGTGATGCCCTGGCCAGCATCCAGCGGGTGTTCCTCGGTTTTGCCCTGTCGGCCGGCCTGGCCCTCCCGATCGGCATCGCCATGGGCAGCAATGCCGTCATCTGCCGGCTGCTCGAGCCGCTGATGGGTCTCGTCCGATACATGCCTGCGCCGGCATTCATTCCTTTGCTGATTATTTACTTCGGGCTTGAAGAACTGCCCAAGGTGTTGTTGATCTTCATCGGCACCTTCTTCTTCAACGCGTTGATGATCATGGATGCTGTCAAGTTCGTGCCCCACGAACTCGTGGAAACGGCACGAACCCTTGGTGGTCGTCAGCTGGCCATTCTTGTGCGAGTGGTGGCGCCCTACATCGCCCCGCAGGTGCTCGACACCTACCGCATCAACATGGCTTCAGCCTGGAATCTGGTGATCGTTGCTGAACTGGTAGCGGCCACCGAGGGGCTCGGCAAACGCATCAGCCTCGCGCAGCGATTTCTGCGCACCGATGAAATCTTTCTTGGTCTGATTGTGATCGGAATGATCGGTCTGCTCATCGACCTGGGCTTCAGGGCCTTGATGCGCCGCAGCTGCGCCTGGGCCAACTGACTGAGACGCCATGCATCTTCAGGTTGATTCCGTCAGCAAACGCTTCGGCCACGGCAGCAGCTCCAAGCTGGTGCTCGACAGGATCTCGTTTGATCTGCATTCCGGCGAATTCGTGGCCCTCGTCGGCAGTTCCGGCTCTGGTAAATCAACCCTGATGCGCCTTATCGCCGGCCTGGATCAGCCCAGTGCCGGCAGCATCCGCATCGACGGCCAGCCGGTGCGGCGGCCTGGACCCGACCGGGGCATGGTCTTTCAGAAGTACAGCCTCTACCCCTGGCTCACCGCCGCCCAGAACGTCGCCTTCGGCATGGCGCTGCAGGGCCGCCCCCGCGCCGAGATCCGAGAGCGCACGGCCTTTTTCCTTGAGGTGGTGGGGCTGGCCGATGCGGCCCGACGGTTGCCCCGTGAGCTGTCCGGCGGCATGCAGCAGCGGGTGGCGATCGCCCGGGCCCTGGCCGCCGACCCCCGGGTGCTGCTGCTGGATGAGCCCTTCGGTGCCCTCGACATTCAGATCCGCGAGACGATGCAGGAATTCCTGCACCGCCTCTGGAGCCAGACAGGACTGGCGGCCCTGCTGATCACCCACGACCTCGAGGAAGCGCTGTTGCTGGCTGATCGGGTGCACATCCTGGCCCCCTCCCCCGGACGGATCGTGCGCACCGTCACCGTTGACCACGACCGTGGCGCCATGGGCCAGCTGCGGGTGTCGCCGGCGTTCCTGGCCCTGCGGGAGGAGCTGGCCTGCTGCCTGCGGAGCCTTGAGCCCGCCACCGGCCGATGACGCCGGCGTTCCTTGCGGCCGAGCTGTACACCGGTGCCGCCGTGGCCCAGCAGGAGCGTCACCACTATGCGGGCCGCCTCTGGCATGCCGTCGCCGCCGCATCGGTCCTGGCGGAGGGGCACGTGATCGCCGAACGGCTGCTGGAGCTGCCGCTGCTGCTGGTGCGGGAGAACGGGGCGGTGCAGGCCTTTCTCAACCGTTGTCCCCACCGGGGCATGCCGTTCGTTGATCCCGAGGCTGGGCCGCAGGCCTGCCGCCGTCTGGTCTGCCCGTACCACGGCTGGACCTATGACCGCCGGGGTCGGCTGCTTGCGGCAGCGCGGGAGGCTGAGTTCCTCGAACCGTTCGACCGCAGCGCCTGGTCCCTGGAGGCCCTGCCGTGCCGTGAGCTGGCCGGCGTGATCTGGGTCGCAGCGGGGGAACGGCCCCTGGCCCTGGAGGATCAGCTCGACCTGGTGCTGCGGGAGTGCCCGGAGCTGCTGCAACGGCCGCGGCGGCTGCTGCGTCGCACCACCGTGCCCCTCCATTGCAACTGGAAGGTCGCCCACGACAACACCCTTGACGACTATCACGTCGCCATTGCCCATCCGCAGACCCTGCACCGGGAACAGGGGCCCGTGCGCCACTACCGCCATGTGGTCAGCGCCCACGCCAGCCTGCTGGCCACCCCCTGGGGCGAGAGGGGCGAGTTCTTCACCTTCGGCCTGGCCCCCTGGACCCATCTGCTGCTGTGGCCCGACGGGCGGCTGGCCCTGATTCAGTTTCCCCCCCAGGCGGTGGATCGCTGCTCGATGGATCTCTGGCTGCTGGGCGACGACGGTCATGGGGCCACCGCCGACGCCTGGCTGGCCGAGATGCAGCGCTTTCTTGACGAGGACCGGCGCCTGGTGGAGGGGACCCAGCAGGGCTACGCCAGTGGCCTGAGGCCAGGCCCCCCCCATCGCCTGGAGCGGCGGATCCTTCAGCAGCATCAGCTCTACGCGCGGCTGATGGACGACAGGGCCCCCTGACGGATCCAGCGGGCCATGGCCCCGTTGATGCCCAGCAGATCAGCCACCGGCATGGCCGTGAACGGGAGGGTCGGCAGGTAGCCATCGGGGCCGAACTCGGGCGTGATGGTGGGGCGGCCGTGGCCCCTGGCCTGCTGGCGCTCCAGGAACAGCTGCCAGCAGCGGCGGTGGGCCGCCAGGGCCGCCGCGGCCTCCGGGGCGAAGGGGTGCGCCACCGAGGGTCCCTGGGCGTGGCCCACGCGGGCATGGATGTGGTCCACCCGGTCGGCCATGGCCTGCACAGGCGGCAGCTCGGGTTCCATCAGCCGTTCGCTGACGCAGCACCAGTGGCTGAGGTCGGCGGTGAGCCGCAGCCCGGGGTGGCGCTCCAGCAGCTCGGGCATGGTCCAGGGGTTGAAGAGGCAACGGCTGCGATGGGTCTCGAAGCTCACGGGTGCCGTGGCCGCCTCGGCCAGGGCGACGGCCCGTTCCAGGAACCGGTCCTGCTGCTGGCGGGGCCAGGCGTCGCTGCCGCTGATCACCGTGATGTGCAGGGGCCGCAGACCTTGGCACCGCTGCAGTCCGGTGTCGAGCTCGGCGAGCTGCCGGTCGGGGCCGCTGTCGAGGGCCGGCACGTAATCACCGCCGGTGACGATCTCGACGATCAGCGCCAGCCCCTCCTGCTGCAGGCGATCCGCCACCACCCTGGGCTCGTGGGCCGTGAGGGCGCCATGGTCAAGGTTGGCCTCGAGGCCATCGAAGCCAAGGGCCCGGGCCCGGGCGATCGCCCCGTCGAGATCGCCGTCATGACCCCAGAGGCTGTGGCAGATCAGCGGTTCGGGACGGTCCATGGGGGGCATCAGCGGTGGTGCGTGAACTCCTCCGGCTGGATCCCGAGGTACACGGCTTCCTTGAACAGGGCCTGTTTGGCTTCGGCGTCGTCGTCGTGGGTCGCCTTGTCCCACCGTTGGCGCAGCGAGGCGATGAGGGTCTGTCGCTGGGCGTCGCTGGTGCTCATGGCCATGGGGTGGACGGCCGGACTTTAAGCAGACCGAGCCCTCCCGCGGTTCGGTGTTCAGCCTGAACGTCAGCGGCCCGGGGGCGCTGGAACAGTGGTCCGATGAGTTGTGTTTTGCCCCCGTGGCGTCCCGTGTGGCTTCCGGTGACACCGATCTGATCGCCCCTCCGCGGCTGGCCCAGCTCAACCGCCGCCGCGATGCCGCCGGCTGGTGGCAGGTGATCGGCCACGGGGTACTCATTGTCGTCAGCGCCGGCATCTGGCTGCAGCCCGCCTGGCCCTGGTCCCTGCGGCTGCCGGCGCTGCTGCTGCTGGGCTGGGGCCTGGCCTTCGGCTTCTGCGCCATGCACGAATGCGGCCATCGCACGGCCTTCGCCTCCCGCCGGCTCAACGATGCCGTGGCCTGGTGGGCGGGAGTGCTGAGCTTTTACAACGCCGACTTCTACCGCCGCTATCACCAGTGGCACCATCGCTACACCCATCAGCCAGGCCTGGATCCGGAGCTGGAGGATCGCCCCCCCTCCGGCCCGGCCGCCTACCTGCTCGAGCTCAGCGGCCTGCCCTGGTGGCTGGGCAAGATCCGGGGCCACTGGAAGGGAATGACCGGCGACTTCCGTGGCTGCCCCTACATCTCGCCGGAGGCGGCACCGGAGGTGCGCGATTCGATCCGCAGGCAGCTGCTGGTCTACGCGCTGCTGCTGCTGGTGTCGCTGCCCGCCGCCAACGGTCTGATCGTCTGGGGCTGGCTGCTGCCCCTTCTGCTCGGTCAGCCCCTGCTGCGTTTCGTGCTGATGGCCGAACACGGTGGCTGCGCCACCACCGATGACGGCCTCGAGAACACCCGCACCACCCTCACCCTGGCACCCCTGCGCTGGCTGATGTGGAACATGCCCTTCCACGTCGAGCATCACCTCTATCCTTCCCTGCCGTTCCATGCCCTGGCGGCGGCCCATCGCGAGATCGCTCCGCGCCTGGTCCACCTGATGCCCGGTTACCTGGCGGTGCACCGGCGATTCCTGGCCGATCTCGACGCCCTGGCTCTGCCGACCGCAGCCGCCCCGCGGTGAGCCACGACCATCGCTTTGCCCTCGGACGCTTCGCCCTCGCCTGTGGGGAGGTGATGGAGGACGCCCATCTGTCGTATCGGGTGCTGGGCCAGGCGACCCCCACGGCCGACAACCTGGTGCTCTACCCCAGCTCCTACGGCGCCTGGCCCGAAGACATCGACTGGGTGGTGGGGCCGATTCTTGACCCCGAGCGCTGGTGTGTGGTGCTCGTGAGCCAGTTCGGCAACGGCCGTTCCAGCAGCCCCAGCACCGGCGGCGCCGGGGTGGCGGGGCACCCCTGGCCGGTGACCCACGCCGACAACGTGGGCGCCCAGCGACGGTTGCTGGAGGAGGTCTTCGGCATCGAGGCGCCGGCTCTGATCTATGGCTGGTCGATGGGGGCCCAGCAGGGCTTCCACTGGGCGGTGCTCGAGCCCGGTCGCTGCCGGCGTCTGCTGGCCCTCTGCGGCACCGCCCGCACGACCCCCCACAACCGCCTGTTTCTGCTCAGCCTGCGCCGGGCCCTCACGGCCGATCCGGCGTGGAACGGCCGGTGCTTCGAGGCCGAGCCCCTTCAGGGTCTGCGGGCCTTCACGAGCATCTATGCCAGCTGGGCCGCCAGCCAGGCCCACTTCCGCGATCTGTCGCTGGCGGCCGGCGGCTGGTCCAGCCTCGAGGATCACGTCGACCGGGCCTGGCTGCCCCATTACCGGCGCCATGATCCCCGCGATCTGCTGGCGATGATCGACACCTGGTGGGCCAGCGACGTGGCAACCGCCAGCGGCTGTGGCAATGACCTGGTGGCGGCCCTCGGGCGGGTGTCGGCGGCCGTGACCGTGATGGCCGGCAGCCATGACCTCTACTTCACCCCCGACGACTGCGCCGCCGAGGCTGCCCTGATCAGGGAGGCCCGCTTCGAGCTGCTGCCGTCGACCCTGGGGCACCGGGCCGGGAACCCCCGCGACGATCCCGCCCTGCAGCGCCGCATCCGGGATGCCCTCGACGCCCTCCTCGAGCGGTCCTGCTGACGTGCTCCCCCCCTGGCCCCTGCCGCCATCGTCCCTGGTCCCGTCGTCCCTGCCGCCACCGCTCCCATGTCCAGCCTTGCCGCCCTCGCCGCCGACCGGGGACTGCGCTTCGTGCTCTTCTCGTTTTCTGATCTGTTCGGGGTGCAGCGGGCCAAGCTGGTGCCGGCATCAGCCCTGCCGGCGCTGGAGCAGGGGGGCGCCGGCTTCGCCGGCTTTGCGGCCTGGCTCGACCTGTCGCCGGCGGCGGCTGACCTGCTCGCCTTCCCCGATCCCGCCAGCCTGATGGTGATGCCCGGCCAGCCCGACCTGGGCTGGGTGGCCACCGAGCTGCGGCTGGAGGGGGAGATCCTCGACCACTGCCCGCGGGGGGTGCTGCGGCGCCAGCTGCAGCGGGCCGCCGACCGTGGTCTGCAGTTCCGCACCGGCGTCGAGCCCGAGTTCATGCTGCTCGACGGCGCTGGCCGGGGGCTCGGCGATCCCCGCGACCGGCACCGCAAGCCCTGCTACGAGCAGCTGGCCCTGCTGCGGCAGTACCCGCTGATCAGCGAGCTGGTGCTGGCCCTCGAGCAGCTGGGCTGGGGGCCATACCAGGCCGATCACGAAGATGCCAACGGCCAGTTCGAGATCAACTGGACCTTCGCCGATGCCCTGGTGACGGCCGACCGCCATGCCTTCTTCCGGGGGCTGGTGAGCAGCCTGGCCGAGGCCCGTGGATTGACGGCCTGTTTCCGCCCACGCCCCTTCAGCGATCTCACCGGCAACGGCTGCCATCTGCACCATTCGCTCTGGGACGCGACCGGCCGCAACCTGTTCCCCGCCCCCGATGATCCCCAGGGCCTGTCGGAGACGGCGCGGTTCTTCCTCGGGGGGGTGCTGACCCACGCCCGGGCCCTGTGTGCCTTCACGAACCCGTCGGACGAGAGTTACCGGCGACTGGCGGGGGCCGGCACCAGCTCCGGTGCCACCTGGTCCCCGGCCTGGATCAGCTGGGGGGCCAACAACCGCACCCACATGGTGCGGGTGCCGGATGAGCAGCGGCTCGAACTGCGCCTGCCCGATGGGGATGCGAACCCTTACCTGCTCCAGGCGGCTGTGCTGGCGGCGGGGCTCGATGGTCTCGACCGCCGGCTGGACCCCGGTCCCTGCAGCCTTGATGATCTGCATCTGGAACGACCCCGGGACGGCCAGCCCCTGCCCGGCTCCCTGGCCCAGGCCCTCGAGGCCCTGGCCGCCGATGGGGTGCTGCGGGAGGCCCTGGGGGAGTCGTTCTGTCGCGCCCACGAACGCCTGGCCCCGAGGCGACCGGCGGAAGCCAGCCTGCGGCTCTAGGCGCTGAAGGCCTTGCGGGCGGGGATGGGGTAAGGGATACGGCGGTGGCGCATCCGTTTCCAGACCCGCACGAAGGCCCGCACCAGCATCTCGATCTCCCCAGGACTGAGACCACTGTCGGCCAGCTGTCCCTCCCGCCGCCGGCCGGCGATGATCCGCCGCACGCCATCGCAGGCTTCGGCTTCATTGGTGTCGGGTGGCATGGCCCGCAGGGCGGCCTCGCAGCCGTCGGCGAGCATCAGCACGGCGGTCTCGTGGGACTGGGGCCTGGGGCCGCGGTAGCGGAAGGGCACGTCGGAGGCATTGGGGTTCTGCTCGCGGGCCTTGTGCAGGAAGTACCCCATGCGCAGGGTGCCCTGGTGTTCGGGGATGAAATCGCTCACCGGCCTTGGCAGGCGGTAACGCCGGGCCATGCGCAGGCCTTCATCGACGTGGGCCTGCAGCACCTCGGCGCTGCGCCAGGGGTCATCGAGGCGGTCGTGGGGGTTGACCCCATCGTTCTGGTTCTCGATGAACCACTGGGGGGCATGGAGCTTGCCGACATCGTGGTAGAGGGCTCCCGTGCGCACCAGGTCGACATCACCGCCGATGGCCCGCACCCCTTCTTCGGCCAGGCTGCAGATCATCAGGGTGTGTTCGAAGGTGCCGGGGGCCTCGTTCGAGAGTCGCCGCAGCAGCGGCCGCTGCAGATCGCTCAGCTCGAGGAGTCTTGAGCGGGTGACCAGGCCGAACAGGTCCTCCACCAGCGGCGCCAGCAACAGGCCCAGCAGCAGCAGGCCCCCCATCAGCACCCCCTCCCCGAGCAGGTCGCTGCCGAAGGGGCGCACCACGCCCCCCAGCAGGGGGATCAGCAGGGCTTCGAGCAGCAGCGCCCCCACCGACAGCAGTACGGCGTTCTGCAGCATTTCGGCACGGGTGCGCTGGCGCCCCGCCAGCAGGGTGGCCACGGCGGCCACGGCCGTGGCCACCAGCATCCGCGCCGTGGCCACCCCCCCCAGCGGCACGGGCCAGAGGAGGGTGGCCAGGGCCAGCCAGGCGAGGCCGCAGGCGGTGCCCAGCCCTTCGGCGATCAGCAGGCTGGGGGGTACCAGCAGGGCCAGGGGACTGGCGGCGGCACCGAACCAGAGCTTGCAGGCTTGCACCACGGCCAGCGTGCCGAGCACCAGCAGGGCCTGGGCGGGTTCGAGGTCGGGCTTCCAGCGCCGGCAGACCGCCACCAGCAGCAACGATCCGGTCAGGGCCTCGAGACCGCGGCCCAGCACCTGGCCGAGGGCCGCGCGCCGGCCGATGAGGCCGAAATGGTCGAGCACGTCATAGGCACGGGCCGAGAGGGGTTCACCCCGTCGGGCGATCACCTCTCCGGCCCGCACCTGAATCCGGGGAACGCCCCCCTGATGGATCACATCGTCGAGCAGCAGCTGTGTGAGGCCGCTGTCGGTGCGCAGGTTCGTGCTGCCCTGCAAAGAACGGGTCAGCAGCTTGGCGCCAAGGCTGCGCTGGGGTTCGGGCAGCCGGTCCAGCTGCAGCCAGGTGGCCTGCAGCAGCCGTCCAGGGGCCAGGGTGCCCACCACGCCCTGGGCGAGCATCCGCTGCTGGGCCAGCCGCACCTCGGCGCTCCAGCCTTCGAGATCGGCGTCTGGGGTCTCCTCCAGAAAGGCCCGCTCCGCCGCCGTCAGGGGCAGGGGGGGCAGCTCCTGCTCCTGCTGATCGGGCCCCACCGCCTGAAGCAGTTCCTGCAGCAGCCGGTCCAGCCGCTGCTGCAGCTGCTGGCTGGCCGTCACATCCGGCACCTGCACCTGCAGCCGGGGCCCCAGCTGGGACCGCCGTTGCTCCAGGGCTTCGCGGTCGACCACCGAGGCGGACCGGGGGGCGCGGGCATCAAAGGGGGCCGGCAGGCCAGGACGCAGGGTGGGCTGCACCACCCACGGCCACACCGACAGCACCGCCACGAGACCACTGGCCAGCAGCAGGCTCACCAGGTCATGCCGCAACCACACCACCGGCAGCCGCCGCGGCTGTTCCCGGCGTCGGAAGGCCCGCCAGCCTCGGGTCAGGCCGGCCCGCAGCGTCTGCAACCGCCTGGGCTGATCGCGGGCCAAGGGCTGGGCTGGATGGCAGCCTGACGCTAGCTCCCACAACGGTGATGGCAGCCCTTCGCCTCGACGGTCGCGCCCTGGCGGCCCGCTACGAAACCCTGCTGGCGGAGGCGATCACCGCCGGCCTGCCCCGGGCGGGCCGGCCCCCCGGTCTGGCGGTGCTGCGGGTGGGCGACGATCCCGCCAGTGCCGTCTACGTGGCCAACAAGGAGAAGGCCTGTCGGCGCATCGGCATGGCCAGCCTCGGCGGCCATCACCCCGCCGCCACCCCCCAGGCAGACCTCGAGGCCGAGATCCGACGGCTGAACGCCGATGGGGCCGTCGACGGCATCCTGGTGCAGCTGCCGCTGCCGGGGCATCTCGACAGCCGGGCCCTGCTGATGGCCCTCGACCCCGACAAGGATGCCGACGGTCTGCATCCCCTCAACCTGGGGCGGCTCGTCTGCGGGGAGCCCGGTCCGCGCAGCTGCACGCCCGCCGGCGTCATGGCCCTGCTGCGCGAGGCCGGGGTGCCGCTGCGGGGGGCCCGGGCCGTGGTCGTCGGCCGCAGCGTGCTGGTGGGCCAGCCCATGGCCCTGATGCTGCAGCAGGCTGACGCCACGGTCACCGTGGCCCATTCCCACAGCCGTGATCTCGAGGCGCTCACCCGCGAGGCCGAGGTGCTGGTGGTGGCGGCGGGACGCCCCGGCCTCATCGGCGCGGCCCATGTGCGCCCCGGGGCGGTGGTGGTCGATGTGGGCATCCACCGGCGGGAGGGCGGCGGCCTCTGTGGTGATGTGCGCTTTGAAGAGGTGGAACCCCTGGCCCGGGCGATCACGCCGGTGCCGGGGGGGGTCGGTCCGATGACGGTGACGATGCTGCTGGCGAATACGGTGCGGGCGTGGGCCCGCCGCCATGCTTTGCCGGACCCCCTGGCGCAACCGTGAGACCCCTGTCCGTACTGCTGCCCCTGATCCTGCTGCTGGCCCTGCCCGGCCACGCCGCTCCCGCCTCGACCACCGAGGCGGCGACGGTGCTGGGGGTGGAGAGCGGTGATGTGCTGCAGGTGCGGCTGGGCCAGCGGACCCGGCGGATCCGCCTGGCCTGTGTCGATGCCCCTGAGCCGGTGCAGCAGCCCTGGGCGGCCGAGGCCCGTCAGGCCCTGGAGCGGGCCCTGCCGGTCGGCTCAGCCGTCAGCATCGAACTGAGGGCCCGCGATGTCTACGACCGGATCGTCGCGGTCGTCCGCCTGCGGGGGGAGGATGTGGCCGCCGGTCTGCTCGGCTCGGGACGGGTGTTCGTGCTCGAGGGGTACCTGGGCCGTTGCGACGACCTGCCTTACAGGGCCCTCGAGGACGGTGCCCGCGGGCGTGGTCTCGGGGTCTGGGAGGTGCCCGGTGGCCTCGAGCGCCCCTGGGATCTGCGCGATCGCCAGGATGAAACCGGGGAACCCTGACGGGGGACGCACCTCCGGATGGCCACCGATGACGCGCGAGGAGAACCAGGCGAGGAGAACCGGGCCTTAAGATTCTCTTTAGGTTCTGGGAGATGGCCATGGATCACGCCGATCCGGCCCGGGGGTCCGTCAATCCGACGGCGGCTGAACTGCGGGCCATGTCCGGTCTGCAGGTTCTCGCCACCATGCAGCGCTGCCATGGGGCCATTGCCTGGTCCCACCCCCAGGTCAGCGAGTTCGCGGCCGTCTCCCTGGTGATGGAACTGCCCCAGGCCCTCCTGGCCCTGCTGCGTTCCGTCCTTGAGCTGCCGACGCTGAGGGAGAATCCACGCACCTGAGGCCCCGTCCTGCGCATGTCTGCCCCGGTGACCACCGGCTTCGATTTCGCCGCCTACCTCGCCGGAGCCCGCCAGCGCATCGAGGACGCCCTCGACGCGGCCCTGCTGCCCGAGCGGCCCGAGTCCCTGCGGGAGGCGATGCGTTACTCCCTGCTGGCCGGTGGCAAGCGCCTGCGGCCGGTGCTCTGTCTGGCGTCGTGTGAACTGGCCGGAGGCGACCCCGACCTGGCCGTCCCCACCGCCGTGGCGCTGGAGATGATCCACACCATGTCGCTGATCCATGACGACCTGCCGGCCATGGACAACGACGACCTGCGCCGCGGTCGCCCCACCAGCCACAAGGTGTTCGGCGAGGCCAACGCCATCCTCGCTGGCGACGCCCTGCTGACCCGGGCCTTCGAGATGGTCGCCCTGCGCAGTCCGGGGGTGCCGGCGGACCGCCTGCTCCAGGTGGTCGGCGAGCTGTCCCTGGCGGCGGGGGCGCCGGGCCTGGTGGGCGGCCAGGTGGTGGACCTGGCCTCCGAGGGGCAGGCCGTTGACCTCGACACCCTCGAGTACATCCACATCCACAAGACCGGAGCGCTGCTGCGGGCCTCGGTGCTCAGCGGCGCCATGATCGGCGGCGCCGACGACACCCTGCTGGAGGCCCTCCGGGTCTACGCCCACGGCATCGGCCTGGCCTTCCAGATCATCGACGACATCCTCGATGTGACGGCCAGCAGCGAGGTGCTCGGCAAGACCGCCGGCAAGGACCTGACCGCCGACAAGACCACCTACCCCAAGTTGCTGGGCCTCGATGAATCCCGTCGCCGCGCCGAGGGGCTGATCAGCGGCGCCGCCGCAGCCCTGGACCCCTGGCGCGACCGGGCCGGCCCCCTGCTGGCCCTGGCGGCCTACATCACCGCCCGCGACCGATGAGCCCCTCGTCCCCCCTGCTGCTGTTCGCCAACGGCCCCCTCGCCTGGGGACTGGCTGCCTGCGGTGTGGCCCAGCTGGCCAAGCTCGTGGTCGAACTGGTGCGCCATGGCCGCTGGCGTCCGGCCGTGCTGATCGAGACCGGCGGCATGCCCTCCAGCCATTCCGCCCTGGTCACCGGCACGGCGGCGGCCATCGGCTGGGAGCTGGGTTTCGACAGTGCACTCTTTGCCCTGGCTTCGACGGTGGCCTTCGTGGTCATGTACGACGCGGCGGGGGTCCGCCGGGCCGCCGGGACCATGGCCGAGCGCCTCAATGCCCTGCCCAGCAGCGAGGGGCTGAAGCCGCTCAAGACCAGCCTGGGCCACAGCCGGCTTGAAGTGCTGGTGGGGGGCCTGCTCGGCCCCCTGGTCGCCCTGCCCGGCCTGCTGCTGGTGGGCACCCCCCTGCAGCTGGCCCAGCGCCTGGGGTGGCTGCCGCCGCTCGCCTGAGTGGTCTCCACCCCACCCCCCCAGGACTTCACCCCCGGCCAGCTGCGGGCTCTTGAGGCCTTCGCCGGCTGGCTGCAGGACCCGGCCGAGGCCAGACCCTTCGTGCTGTCCGGCCATGCCGGCACCGGCAAGACGTTCCTCTCCTCCAGGCTGCTGGCCCTGGTGGAGGCCGAGGCCCTCTGCTGGACCGTCGCGGCCCCCACCCACAAGGCCGTGGGGGTGCTGCGCCAGGCCCTCGAGACCGAAGGGCTGCGTCCCACCTGGTATCCCTCCACCGTGCACCGGCTGTTGCGGCTCAAGCTCAGCCGGGCCGAGGGGGTGGAGCGCTGCGAACCCACCGAGCAGACCGCCACGGCCCTGGAGGCCCTCGGCCTCGTGCTGGTGGATGAGGCCTCGATGGTCGACGGCGCCCTGCTCGAGATCCTGCTGCGCTGCGCCCGCCATGGGCGCACCCGCCTGGTCTTCGTGGGGGATCCGGGCCAGCTGCCGCCGGTGGGGGAGCCCACCAGTCCGGTGTTTGCCCTGCCGGAGGCCGAGCGCCAGGACCTTACCGAGGTGGTGCGCCACGGTGGTCCGGTGCTGCGGCTGGCCACGGCCCTGCGCCAGGGGCGTCTGGCCAGCGTCGCGCCGCCGCTGCTGCCTCCCATCACCGATGACCGCGGCGGCCAGGTGGCGCTGGTGGACCGGGCCACCTGGATCGCCGAAGCCCAGGCGGCCCTGCGCCTCAGCCGCGAACGCCTCGATCCCGACCACGCCCGGCTGCTCTGCTTCACCAACCGCACCCTCGAACGCCTGGTGCCCATCGCCCGCCGGGCCCTCCACGGCGACCTGGCCGACCAGCTGCCGGTGCTGCCCGGGGAGGTGCTGATCACCCGTCTGGCCGTGATGGCCCCCGCCAGCCGCCAGGGGCTGGGGGATGAGGGTCCCGGTGATCTGGTGCTTGGTTCCAACCGCGAGCTGCTGGTGCGGGATGTGGCCCCCGAACGGTGCGACCTGGCGGACCTGGGGGTGCCCCAGGCCCCGGTGATCGAGACCCTGCGGGTTGAGGTGGAGGCGGGGGAGGCGCTGCTGTCCCTGCGGCTGGCGCCGGCCGCCAGCAGTGATGGCGGACGTCGCCTGACGGCCCTTCTGACGGAGCTGGGCCAGCGGGCCCGCAGCAGCGAAGGACGCCAGCGCAGCCAGGCCTGGCGCCTGTTCTTTCTCGTGCGCGACAGTTTCGCCAGGGTCGGCCCCGCCGCCGTGCTGACGGTGCACCGCAGCCAGGGCAGCAGCTTCGACGATGTCTTCGTGGCTCCTGATGTGCACAGCCCGGACGATCCCGACCTGCGGCGGCAGCTGCTGTATGTCGCCGTCACCCGCGCCCGGCGGCGGGTGTGGCTCGTGGGGGGAGGGGCAACGGAGGCCCTGCGGCACGACTGGCAGCGGCTGGTGGGGGAGCCGGGGGAAGCTCCCCTCAGCTGAGCACCTGGAACTGGCCCAGACCCGTCCAGCCCTGCCAGCCCAGATAGGCCGCCAGGGCCAGGCTCAGGCCGCCGAGGATGAGGCTGCTGCGCTCCTCCAGCAGGTGCTTGCCCCGCTCGAGCAGCGGCTGGACCTGCTGCCGGCCGATGAGCACCAGCACGATCGGCGCCAGCAGCGTCAGGCTCGCCAGCAGGCTGAGAAACAGGATGAGCAGCACTTCGGTCGTGGCGTCGTGACGCCCCCCCTGCACCAGTGACGCCCCCTTGGCGAGCAGGAACAGGTTGTCGGGGCTCAGCAGCAGGGTGGCGGGGGCGAGGGGGAGCAGCACCAGCAGGGGCAGCTGTCCCACCCGTTCGAGCTTGTGGATCCAGCCCTCCTGCAGGTCTTCGTAGCCCTCGGGCTTGGGGTCGAGTTCGCGGATCCCGAGGGCCAGCAGGGCCCCGGCGGCGAACAGGTCGAGGCCGACCTGATGCACGCCCCCCTGTTCCATCGACAGGGTGAGGCTGCGCCCGACGGTGACCAGCAGCCCCAGCGCCGTGGCGACGCTCAGGAACCAGGCCAGGGTGAACAGGGTCGAGCGCAGCCGTGGGGCCGTTCCCAGCAGCAGCAGCAGCACCAGGGCGATGTCGAGGGGGCTGAGGGCCACGGCGAAGCCGATGGCCGCCAGTTCCGTCAGGGTGCGGGCGAGGGGCATGGAGGCGCGTTCCAGCGCAGCAGGGCCCGATTGTCGCGCTCGAAGCCCAGGATGCTGCTGGTGGCCGTGCCGAGGACCAGGTGTCGCCCGCCGACGGCCCCCATGCCGATCCAGGTGCCGGCCAGGCTGCGCAGGATGTGGCCGTGGGCGAAGAGGGCCACGGGGCCGGGCCGGGTCAGCAGGCGGTCGACCAGCACCTGGCAGCGGCGGGTGACGGCGGCGGCGTCTTCGCCGTCGGGACAGCCGTGGCTCCAGACACTCCAGTCGGGCACCGTTTGGCGGATCTCGGGGGTGGTGATGCCCTCGTAACGGCCGTAGTCCCACTCCCGCAGCTCGTCGACCACCTCGGCCCGGTCCCCCAGCCCCGCCAGCTCGCAGGTGCGCCGGGCCCGTTGCAGGGGGCTGACCCAGACGGCGGTGAAGGGGATGCCGGCCAGCTGGGGCTGCAGGGCCTTGGCCTCGGCCTCACCCTCGGGCAGCAGGGGGATGTCGGTGCTGCCGGTGTGGCGGCCATTTCTGCTCCATTCGGTCGCGCCGTGGCGCAGCAACCAGACCGTGCGGTCGTCGCTCATCGGTGGAGGCTGGGCCTTCAGGCCTCGCCGCGATCGTTCACGCTCACGCTAGGTCGGATCTCGAACCAGTCAGAGCCGGTGGTGGCGATCCGGCTGGTGAGCACACTGGCCACCCGCGCCTGGGGCGGACCCTGCTCGCACCACACCCGCAGCTCGGTGAGGCTCTGTTCCGGGCCCTCGGCCTGCACCTCGACGCTGCCGTCACCGCAGTTGCGCACCCAGCCGGCCAGGCCCAGGTCCGTCGCCCTTCGCCGGCAGGCCTGGCGGTAGCCCACGCCCTGGACCGTCCCCCGCACCACCAGTCGCCAGCGCTCCAGGGTCAGTGGCGAGCGGCGCGGCGTCCGCCGCTGGCGGCTCAGCTCGGCTTCCCGCTGGGCTGCGGAGCGGCGGCGAGGGTTGCGTCCCGAAGGCGCCGGGGTATCGAAGGGCATCCACCCCAGTGGAGGTGAAGCCAGCTGGCGTGCAAGGTGGTCGTCGTCCATCCCTCAACCCTAGACACCACTCCCCACCCCTCCAGCCGCCACGGCGCCGGATCCCCCTCCCGGCAGAGCTGCCAGCGGTGGAACTCATGGCCCCAGAGGCGTTCCCCCCGGCGGCTCACGAGCCCATCCCCGAGGGCCGTGGCCTGTCGATAGCCCAGCTGCAGGTCGCCGCGGCGGGCCGAGAACGGCAGCACCCCGGCCATCGGGTGGCCGATGCCGGCCACGTCATGCAGCCGCTGGCCCAGCAGCAGCATCCCTCCGCATTCGGCGTAGAGGGGGCGGCCGGCGGCGCAATGGCGGCGGATGGCCTCCAGGCTGGCCCCGCAGCCGGCCAGGCTTGCTGCGTGCAGTTCCGGATAGCCCCCCGGCAGCACGAGGGCGTCGCAGCCGGGGGGCAGGGGCCGGTCGGCGAGGGGTGACCACGGCACCACCTCGCAGCCGAGCTGCTCGAGCCATTCCCGCTGTTCGGGGTAGCAGAAATGCAGGGCGGCGTCCTGGGCCAGGGCGATCCGTGGGGGGCGGATCCCCACCGGCAGGGGCCAGCCGCCGGCGGCGGCGAAGGGGGATGGCGCCTGACCCGCCCCCGGCGGCGGTGCCATCAGCCCCAGCAGCCGCTCCAGGTCCAGCCAGCTTGCGGCCCGGTCGGCCAGGGCCTGCCAGCGGGCCTCAAGGTCGGGCAGTTCATGGGGGGGCAGCAGGCCCAGGTGGCGGGAAGGCAGCTCCAGCAGCGGATCCCGCGGTAGCACCCCCAGCAGTGCAATCCCCGTGGACGACAGCACCTCGGTCAGCAGCTGCCGGTGCCTCGGGCTCGAGACGCCGTTGAGCACCACCCCCGCCAGCCGCAGCCCGGGGTCGTGGTCCCGGAAGCCCCGCACCAGCGCCGCCAGGGAGGCCCCCTGCCGGCTGGCCTCCACCACCAGCACCACCGGCAGGTCCAGCAGCCGGGCCACCGCGGCCGAGCTGCCCTCCTGGCCGGCGCCGAGACCGTCGAACAGCCCCATCACCCCCTCCACCAGGGTCAGCGGCGCCAGGGCGGCCCAGTGAAGAAAACTGCGGCGGACCGCTTCGGGGCCTGCCAGCCAGAGGTCAAGGTTGCGGCAGGGGCGGCCACTGGCGTGGCTGAGCAGCTGCGGATCGAGGTAGTCGGGCCCCACCTTGAACAGCTGAGGGGCCTGGCCGGCCCGACGGGCCGCCGAGGCCAGCAGCAGCGACAGCAATGTCTTGCCGCTGCCGCTGCAGGGGGCGGCGATCAGCAGAGCCAAGGCCGGGGGTCAGCGAGGCAACAGCTTCGCAGCCAGGGGGGCGCAGGCGGCCAGCAGCGGGTTGGTGCTGTCGTGGCCGCCGCGCAGGGTGCGGGACACCTCGACCTGCACCGAACTGATGTCGGCGGCCACCACCTCCTCGATCAGTTCCATCCGGGCCATGCCGCCGGCCTCAAGGCGCATGCACCCCCCTGTCTCTCCACAGAGGATCACGCACAGGGGCGGCCGGTCGCCGGGTTCGCACACCAGCCGTATTCCCACCAGGCTGCCGGGGTGGGTGCTCGGCTGCCCGACGGGCACAGGCATCTGCCGGAAGCGCACCGGGGCACCGTCGGGGCGGCGGAACCCGGCGCTGATGCCGTCACCCTCGCTGGCGGTGTGCTCGAGCTGCCAGCCGAGCCGATCGGCGATCCAGGCCGCCATCAGCAGCCCCTGCACCGGTTGCTGGCCCTGCACGTCGATGTCGAGCTGCACCACGCTCTGCAGGGCCTCACGACGCTGCTGCAGGTCGAAGACCATCGCCAGCGTCTCGCGCCAGGGCACCAGCCGATACCAGTTGAGGTCACTCACGGCCTGGCCCGAACTGATGCGTGCCTGCAGCACGTCGAGGCAGCGGCCCGGGCTGCCGATCGCCGAGTCGATCACCAGGCGCCGGGGCGGCACCGCCAGGCCGTCGAAGAGCAGTGGCGCCTCGTCGAGGGAGCCGTTCCACCACACCCAGCAGGGCAGTTCGGGCGGTATCAGGGGATTGACCATCGCCAGCCCGTCCTCGAGGGCCGGCACCCCGCCGCGCATCACCACCACGTCACCGCAGACGGCGCTGAGGGGGCCTTCTTCGGGCAGGGGGCAATAGGCGGCCACCAGCGTTTCGAGGCCCTGGGCAGAATCCAGGGTGGGGGCCAGGGTGATCAGCCGCCGCGGCTGATGGCGGCTGATGGCGGCGTCAACGTGCTGGCCCCGCAGATCCTCGGCTTCGCCCTCGCCGGGCTGCAGGCCGAGCTGCCAGGCCAGCTCGGGGGAGAGGGGGGCGGTGCTGAGGGGCAGGCCGCAGACGGGGATGGATTCGCGGGCGGCCTGCAGCAGATCGGGCCGCTCGAGGCCGGTGATCGGTCCCTCGAGGCGGCCCATCCGCACCAGGTGCTGCTCGACCCAGGCGGGTTCCCACACGAGCAGGGTGAAGGTGGAGGCACCGCTGGCGGGTTCATGGTCCCGCTGCCAGAGACGGCCGAGATAGGCCGCCACGTCCTGGGGCGGCAGGGCAAGGGGGGCCTGAAGCGTGAGCTGGGGAGACATGGCGGGTCTGGGACGGAACGTCGGGGTGGATCGGACCGGAGGGATCAGGGGCGGCGCCAGAGCAGGCCGTCGCGGGCCAGCAGGCTGTCGGCGGCGGCCGGTCCCCAGGTGCGGGCCTCGTAGGGGTAGACCGGCAGTTGCCAGGGGCTCTGCTCGATCAGCTCCACCAGGGGGGTGTAGAGGCGCCAGGCGGCCTCGACCTCGTCACTGCGGGTGAAGAGGGTGGGATCACCGAGCATGGCGTCGGCCAGCAGACGCACGTAACCCTCGTCGGACGGCTCACCGAAGGACTCGTCGTACGAGAAGTTCATGTCGACCGGCCGGCTGCGCATGCCGGAGCCGGGGGCCTTGACCTCGAAGCGGAACTCGGCGCCCTCGTCGGGCTGGATGCGCAGGATCAGCTGGTTGGCGGTGGGGGTGCCGCCGGCGGCGTCGAAGAGATGCACCGGCGCCTCGCGGAAGGTGAGCACCACCTCGCTGAGGCGCTTGGCCATGCGCTTGCCGGTGCGCAGGTAGAAGGGCACCCCCTGCCAGCGCCAGTTGTCGATGAACAGCTTCATCGCCACGTAGGTCTCGGTGGTGCTGTTGGGATCCACCCCCGGTTCCTGCCGGTAGCCGGGCATCGGGTTGCTGCTGCTGCCACCGGGGCCGTACTGCCCCCTGACGCAGCAGTGCCAGGGTTCCTGTTCATCCGCCAGGCGGGCGGCCTGCAGCACCTTGGCCTTCTCGTTGCGGATCGATTCGGGGTCGTAGCGGCCCGGTGCCTCCATGGCGGTGAGGGCCAGCATCTGGGTCAGGTGGTTCTGCACCATGTCGCGCAGGGCCCCCGAGGTCTCGTAGTACCCCGCCCGTTCCTCCACCCCCACGGTTTCGGCGGCGGTGATCTGCACGCTCGAGATGTAGTTGCGGTTCCAGATCGGCTCGAAGATGGTGTTGGCGAAGCGCAGCACCAGGATGTTCTGGACCGTCTCCTTGCCCAGGTAGTGGTCGATGCGGAAGATCTGGCTTTCCTGACCGCAGCCGGTCACCACCCGGTTCAGCTCGCGGGCGCTGGCGAAGTCACGACCGAAGGGCTTCTCGATCACCACCCGGCTGCGGCTCGGATCGCTGAGCAGGCCAGCGGCGGCCAGGGCCCTGCAGCCGCTGCCGTAAAAGGCGGGCGACACCGACAGGTAGAAGGTGCGGTTGTTGCGGGTGGCCCGCTGGCGATCGATCTGATCGAGCCGTTTGCTGAGGCGTACCACGTCGCCGTCCTTCTGCAGGTCGACGGGTTCGTAGAAGAGGCCGGCGGCGAAGGTGCGCCAGGCCTGGGGATCCTCCTGGACCAGGGGCCCGAGGGCTTCCTCCATCTTCTGGCGGAACTCGTCGTCACTCCAGGGACGCCGGGCGCAGCCCAGCACGGCGAATTCGCTCGGCAGCCGTCGCTGGCGGAACAGCTCGAACAGGGCGGGCACCAGCTTGCGGTGGGTGAGATCGCCGCTTGCCCCGAAGATCACCAGGCACTGGGGGGAGATGACCCGCTCCTGGCGCAGGCCGACGCGGAGGGGATTGGTGAGCGAGGCGGTCATCGGAGCGCTTCGGATGCCCTTGTTTAACGAGCACAGCGGCCGATGGCCGAAAAGCGAACGGAAGATCCCCGGGTTCCGGCCGTGGGGCACAAAAAAACCGCCCGGGATCGGGCGGTCGGTGCACGGCTGTCAGCGGCAGAGGCTCAGTAGGTCTCCACGTGCCAGCGCTCGGCCTTCTTGAGAGCGGGGCGCAGGTCAGACCATTCGAGCCCCCGGCGGGAGGCGGCGGCGGTCATGGCGGCGTCGATGCCGGGCTCCATGCCCCGCAGACCGCACATGTAGACGTGGGTGCGGGGATCTTCGATGAGCGAGAAGATCTCGTCGGCGTACTCGGTGACCCGGTCCTGGATGTACATCCGGCCGCCCTCGGGGTTCTGCTGCTCGCGGCTGATGGCGGTGGTGTAGCGGAAGTTGTCGGGGTATTCCGCCTCGTAGCGCCGGAAGTCGTCGTCGTACAGCAAGTTCGGCGTGGTGGGCACCCCCATGAACAGCCAGGCTTTGCCGCGGAAGGCGTAGCCGTTCTTCTCCCGCTCACCGGCCTCGAACATGCGCCGAAGGTAGGTGCGCATGGGGGCGATGCCGGTGCCTGTGGCCAGCATGATCACGTTGGCCTCCTCGTCGGCGGGCAGGAGCATCTCCTTGCCGACGGGGCCGGTGAGCTTCACCTTGGCCCCCGGCTGGATGTCGCAGAGGAAGGTGGAGCAGACCCCCTGGATGGTTTCGCCGGCGTCGTTGGTGTACTCGAGCTGGCGAACGCAGAGGGACACGGTGGTGTCACCCAGGTCGTCGCCGTGGCGGGTCGAGGCGATGGAGTAGAGGCGCAGCTTGTGGGGCTTGCCGTTGGCGTCTTCGCCATCCGGGATGACGCCGATGCTCTGGCCCTCGACGTAATGCAGGTTGCCGCCGCTCAGGTCGAAGGTGATGTGGTTCACCCGGCCGATGGCCCCTTCGGCCAGCAGGGAGTAGTTGTCGAGCACCGTCGCCACGAACGGATCTTTCGGTTTGTAAAGGTTCACGGGCACGGCCTCGTGGCCCTCGGCGCGGCGCGGGGCCGGCGGCGTGGACTCGGGGCTGGCGGCGGGCTCGGTCATGGCGGCGGGAGCGGGTGGTGCACTGTCCGACCCTGATGCCCCGGTGTCTGCGGCTGATGTGATCGACAGCACCCTTGCGCCCGATTGCCCCAGGCGCCGCAGGGTCTGGTTGAGCTGGTCGTAGGCGACCTGCAGCACCCGGCGGCTGCGACGGGCGCCGCGACCGGTCGGCAGCTCGACCTCAACTTGGAACATGCGACCGTCGCCGGTACGCAGGGAGGCTGGGGTGACGCGCATGGGGACGGAACAGGCGCCGCGACTATAGGTTTCGGCGGGGGGGTTCCGTCAGCGGGACGACACCGTTAGTGTCTCCACCACTGCCGGTGGCCACGGCGGTTCGCTTGACTGAACTTGACTGCCTCATCTCCCCTGACTCTGCCTTCCGAGCCCATCGAGCAGGTCATTGAGCGTCTGCCCGGTTCCACGCGCCGTCTGGCGGCCCAGCTGGCCCTTCCCCTCGGCCCGGAGGCCGTCTGGGCTGTGCTGACCGATTACGAGCGCCTGCCTGACTTCATTCCCAACCTCGAAAAGTCCTCCCTGGTGGAGCGCCGCGGCGACGTGGTGGTGCTCGAACAGGTGGGCAGCCAGCGTTTCGTGGGTCTGCGCTTCACGGCCTCGGTGCGTCTGCAGCTGCAGGAACGGCGGGAGCAGGGTGTTCTGGATTTCGAGATGCTGGCGGGCGACTTTCGCCGTTTCCAGGGCACCTGGACCGTGCAGGGCGACAGCGAGAAGGGTGTTCGCCTGCGTTACGAACTCACGGTTCAAGCCTGCGTCGGCATGCCCATCGGCCTGATCGAGCAGCGCCTCCAGGAGGATCTGGCCAGCAACCTGAGGGCCGTGGCCCTCGAAGCCCTGCGCCGCGGGGCCCTCCATCCGGATCGCCCCATGGCCGCTGCACCGACCGTCTGAAACCCAGAGCCTGTGTTGGCATGGGCGACGCCGTTCCACCTGAATGTCCACTGGAAAACGTCCACCGGACCAGTGGACCGCAGCTCTGGGACGGCACGGAATGATGGCACTCCTGTGCGCATACCCCCAAGGGGATTCGAACCCCTGTCGCCTCCGTGAAAGGGAGGTGTCCTAGGCCTCTAGACGATGGGGGCGAGGCCCGCCGTTCACCGGCGAAGGCTCAACATACCGCCCTGACCCTCCCTCGGGCAACCGTCCGTGGGCTCAGCCGCTCTGGCCGCTCCAGACCGGGACGGTGAAGTGGAAGCAGGCGCCTTCGCCGGGTTCGCTCACGACCCAGATCCGTCCGCCGTGCACCTCGACGATGCGTCGGCAGACCGACAGGCCCACACCGAACCCCGGGGCCTGGGCCGCCGTCTGGGGCAGACGCACCCGGTCCTGGAAGATGCGCTGCTGCTCTTCGGTGGGGATGCCGGGCCCCGAGTCGCAGACGCTCACCTGCACCCACTGGCTGGTGCGGTGCAGCAGGGTGAGGCTGACGCGGCCGCCGTCGGGGGTGAACTTGAGCGCGTTCTCCATCAGGTTCAACAGCACCTGGCGCATGCGCCGCTGGTCGGCGTAGACATCAGGCAGATCACTGGGGACGTCGGTGATCAGCTCCAGCCTGCGGTTCACCCAGAGCTTCTCGAGTTCGAGGATGGCCTCGGCGGCGATCGGCGCCAGGCCGAGCCTCTGGGGGTTGAACAGGGCCTCCCAGCGGGTGCTGCCCACCTCGAGCAGATCGTGGGAGAGCTGGGCGATGTCCTCCAGACGGCGATCGACCACATCGAAGAACCGGTCCCGGTCGATCTGCGCCAGCCGGTAGCTCTGCAGCGCCAGGTTGGCGGCCGTGAGCGGGGTGCGCAGTTCGTGGGCCACCATGCGCAGCAGCCGCTCCTGGACCCCCAGCCGCGAGGTGAGGGTCTCGTTCTCCTGGCGCAGCACCAGCAGCTGGTCCTCCAGCTGCAGCTCCCGTTCGCTGGGGCCACCGCTCGGCTCGACGGCCCGCAGGCCCACCCCCAGGCCGCTCACCATGCCCAGCTGCCGCCAGCGGGGCAGCCAGCTCTGCAGCTGCTTGAGGATGGCGTTGCCGGCGAAGATCTGCTTCGGCGGCGGCTCGAGCTTCACCAGGGCCGGCGTGGCCACGAGCCGGTGCAGCTCCAGCAGTTCGGGCTGCTTCTGCGGGTCGGCGATCGACAGGCTGAGGTCGAACTGGGACCGCTGGTCCTGCAGGAACTCCATCAACCCGCGCAGATCCTGCCCCGCCAGGTGATGGGGCCCTGCGACCAGGAGGAGCCTCAGGCTCTGGCGGGACTGGGCGTCGACCGGGCTGTTCACTGCGCACTCGAGGGCGTCCCCACGCTAAAGACCTTTTTTGGCCTGGCCTGCCTTGATGGACGATCCGCTGCCTCCCCCGACCCGCCGTGGCCCGGATCCGGGGCGCTGGGTGATGGTGGCGGCTCTGCTGTTCGCCGTTCTGGGGCTGCTGGTGCAGGCCTGGCGTCTCTGGTCCCTCACCGCCTCCTATGACCAGGGCATCTTTCTGCAGGTGCTCTGGAACAGCTGGCACGGCCATCCGTTCGAGAGCAGCCTCTCGTCGCAGCTCTCGAGCAGCGTTCTGCACCAGGGCGCCCTGCCCGATCCCTCCTACCGCCGCCTCGGGCAGCACTTCACGCCGGCCCTGCTGCTGTGGGTGCCGTTGCTGCCGCTGCTGGGCGCCTGGAGCCTGCCGGTGGTGCAGGTGGGACTGATGACCGCCGCCGGCCTCGTGCTGCACCGCCTGGCCCGGGGACTGCTGCCGGCGGGCCTGGCGGCCGCCGTGGCCTGCAGCTGGTACGCCGCCCAGGCGGTGATCGGGCCCACCTGGTCCAATTTTCACGACCTCTGCCAGCTGCCCCTGCTGGTGTTCGCCCTGCTGCTGGGCTGGCAGGAGCGGCGGTGGTGGCTGCTGCTGACGGCGGCGCTGCTGCTGCCACTGGTGCGCGAGGACACCGGTGTGGTTCTGTTCGGCATCGCCCTCTGGCTCGGCCTGCGGGGGGGGGCACCCCGCTGGCTGGCCGTTGTGCTGGCGCTCTGGGGTGCGGGCTGGACGGTGCTGGTGACAGCGGTGCTGATGCCGGCGGTGAGTGATGACGTGAGCCGCCGCTTCATGGTCGAGAACTTCGGCCAGTACACCGGTGGCGCCCGCGAGGCCGGCAGCCTCGAGGTGCTGGCCCGGCTGCTGGGGCAGCCCCTGCGGCTGCTGCGGGAGCTGGTGAGCCCCCCCGACCGCACCGTGGGCTACCTGCTGGCCCAGTGGCTGCCGCTGATGGGGGTGCCGGCCCTGAGCATCGACGCCTGGCTGCTGGCGGGTCTGCCCCTGAGCGGCCTGCTGCTGGCCCAGGGCCACAACGATCCGCTGGCGATCACGATCCGCTACGCCCTGCTGGTGGCGCCTGGCTTCTTCGCCGGGGCGGTGTTCTGGTGGCGGCGCCACGGCGATCTCTTTGCCCGTCCGCGCCTGCGGGCCGTCTGGAAGGGCTGCCTGATCCTGTCGCTGCTGCTCACCCTCGGCAGCAACCCCAACCGCAGCCTGTCGTTCCTGGTGCCCGACAGCCTGCGGCCCTGGGTGCACCTGTCCTTCGCCGAGCAGGCCCGCCATGGCCTGGCCGCCCGCCGGGCCCTGGCGGTGATTCCCCCCGGGGCCAGCGTCAGTGCCACCACCCCCCTGGTGCCGCTGCTGGCCCAGCGGCGGCAGCTGCTGCGGTTTCCTGGCGCCCTGGCCTGGCGCGGGCCCGATGGACAGGGGCAACCCGTCGACTGGGTGGCTGCCGATCTGCGGCTGCCCGCCCTGCGGGCGGCGGCCTTCGCCACCGATGCCCGCCAGGCCCGGGCCCTGCCCCTGTGGGTGCAGACCCTCGAGGCCCGGGGCTGGCAGCGGCGGGCCAGCGAGGACGGTGTGGTGGTGCTGCAGCGCCCGGGGAGCTGACCCAGCCGCCGGCAAAGCTTCACAATCACCCCCTCGGTTTTCCCTTCAGGCCTGGCTAAGACGGACACAGGCCCCGCAAGCCAGCGGTGCCGGAGCCGGTCCGATGGACACCCACCCCGCCCTGTTGACCACTCCCCTGGGGGAACGGCTGCGTCCGACCCCCCCCCGCATCCAGATGGACACGGGGGTGCGCCGCTGGTTTTCGCGCAACCTCGGCCTCTGGCGGTCACGGCGGCAGTATTTCTTCGCCGATGACGAATGTCTGCGGGTCGACATGATGCTGCGGGTGGAGTCGTTCAGCGAACCTGTTGAAGGCGAAGCGGCCTATCGCTTCACCTGGTGGCCCGAAAAGGAATACGGCTTCTTTGACCAGAAGCCCCGCTATGTGCGGGACGGGCGCATGGAGGCTTACCTGTGCGGCCACCAGCTGCGCCGCAGCCGCGGCTACCTCTGCGGATCCCCCACCCGCAGCCAGATCCGGCAGGTGGACGAACACGAGATGGTGTTCGAATCCCACTATCAGCAGTGGGACATCATCGAGCACATCCGGCTGGTGGACCAGGACCGCTACCGCTCCCGGTCGATCTATTCGTGGTTCGACGGCGAGCTGGAACTGGCCGAGACTCACCACGAGATCCGTGTCGAAGGGGCCGGTGCCTCCCTGACCGAGGGATGACCGGATCGGTCTGAACGGTGCAGGTCCGGGCTGCTGCTGCAACATGGGCGCCGTTGCCTCTCTGCCTGTGACCCTGCGTCGGCTGTCCGTTCTCTCCGCCCTGCTGCTCTGCGGCGCGGCTTCCATGCCTGCGGTCAGGGCCCAGGGGGCGGCCCCCCGCCCGGCCACCGATGCCGACATGGGGCTCTACACCCGCATCGGTGCGGTCAATGCCTGCATCGCGGCGTCGAACGGCGTGGACTTCAACAAGGCCGTGGGCATCGCGTCGGAGACCGTCACCCAGGTGCTGCAGGGCCAGCATGGCGGCATCATCCAGCCCCTGGGCCCCAAGCCCCTGCCCGTGGAAGACCTGCGCAAGGGCTCGGTGAACTCGGTGCTGATCGGCATTTCCCAGATGTGCCCCGATTCGATGCCGGCCGATGTGCGGGATCAGGTCCAGAAGGCCGTCAAGGGGGCGGCTGGCGGCGGCGCCAAGGGGGCTCCCAAGCCGGGCAAGGCCCAGTGACGCCCGGCAGCGGCGCGGCCGGCAGCGGCAGAGTGGGTCTCTGGTGATCTCCTCCCATGGCCGACCGCGCCGATGCCCCCGCCGCTGTGGTCCGCCGGGCCGATTACCGGCCCCCGGCGTGGCGGCTGCCCCGGGTCGCTCTCACCGTGCAGCTGTTCGATGACCATGCCATCGTCCACAGCCGGCTGACGATCGAACCAGGGGTTCCGGCCCAGGGCGGGCCGGAACCCCTGGTGCTCGATGCCGTCGCCCTGCAGCTGCTGGAGCTGCGTCTCGATGGCCATGGGCTCGGCGACCACGACTGGTCCCTCAACGACGGGCGGCTGCAGGTGCACAACCCGCCGCCCCAGCCCTTCTGCCTCGAGACCGTCGTCAGGCTCGAGCCCCACACCAACACGGCCCTGGAGGGGCTGTACGTGAGCGGTGGGCTGTTCACCACCCAGTGCGAAGCCGAGGGCTTCCGGCGCATCACCCCCTTCCTCGACCGGCCGGACGTGCTGAGCCGTTACCGGGTCCGGATCGAGGCCGATCGCCAAAGCGCCCCGGTGCTGCTGAGCAACGGCAACGGCACGGCCTGGGGGGATCTGCCCGACGGCCGCCATTTCGCCGAGTGGGACGACCCGTTTCCCAAGCCCTGCTACCTGTTTGCCCTGGTGGCCGGTCGTCTGGTCGAGGTGCGCGACCGTTTTGTCACGGCCTCAGGCCGTGAGGTGCAGCTGCGGCTGCATGTTGAGCCCGGCGATGGGGGCCTCTGTGCCCATGCCATGGCCAGCCTCAGGCGCTGCATGGCCTGGGACGAAGCCGTCTACGGGCTGGAATACGACCTCGACGAGTTCAACATCGTTGCCGTGCGCCACTTCAACATGGGCGCCATGGAGAACAAGAGTCTCAACATCTTCAACTCCAAGCTTGTGCTGGCGGATGCCGAAACCGCCACGGATGCAGAGCTGGAGCGCATTGAAAGTGTGATTGCCCACGAATACTTTCACAACTGGACCGGCAACCGGGTCACCTGTCGTGACTGGTTTCAGTTGTCCCTCAAGGAGGGGCTCACGGTGTTTCGCGATCAGGACTTCACGGCCGATCTGCACGGGGCCGGTCTCAAGCGCATCGCCGATGTCGCCCTGCTGCGGGCCCACCAGTTTCCGGAGGATGAGGGCCCCACGGCCCACCCCGTGCAGCCTGATCACTACCTCGCCATCGACAACTTCTACACCACGACCATCTATGAGAAGGGGGCCGAACTGATCCGCATGCAGCGGACGCTGCTGGGGGACTCCGCCTTTCGGCGGGGCGTCGCCCTGTATCTGCAGCGCCACGACGGCGAAGCCGCCACCTGTGAGCAGTTCGTGCGGGCCCTGGAGGATGCCTCCGGCGTCGATCTGGGCGCCTTCCGGGGCTGGTACCACCAGGCCGGCACCCCGCGGTTGCGCCTCCAGCGCCGCTGGGATGAGCACCGGGGCTGCCTGGAGCTGCTGCTGAGCCAGCACCACGACCCCTCCCCCGGCCAGCCCGACAAGCAGCCCCTGCCGATCCCCGTCTCCCTGGCCCTGTTCGCCGCCGATGGCTGCCTGTTGCTGGAGGATCTGCGGGTGCTGGAGGGCCCTGAGGCCTGCTGGCGCTACGACGGACTGCCACCCGGTGCGGCGCCGATCCCGTCGTTGCTGCGTGGTCTCTCGGCGCCCGTGCGCCTCGAGGCCGACTCCTCCCTTGGCGAGCTGGAGGTGCTCATGGGGGCCGAGCCCGATCCGGTCAACCGCTGGGATGCGGCCCAGCAGCTCTGGAGCCGCTGGTTGCTGGCCCCGGAGCCAGGCCTTGAAGACTTGCTGGAGCGGGCCTGCCGGCGGTTGCTGGCCCTCGATGACCACCGCCTGCTGGTGGCCCTGCTGCAGCCCCCCGCCATGGAAGATCTGGAGGCCGCCTGTCCGGCCCTTGGCCTGGTGCCTGACCCGCCGGCCCTTGCGCAGGCTTTGCTCGATCAGCGCCGCTGGCTGGGGGAGCGGCTCGGCGCCGACCTGCACCGCCTGGCCCTGGCGGGGCGCGGCCGACAGGACCGGCCCTGGCCCGACGGTGTCGGCGAACGCCAGCTGCAGGGGCTGGCCTGGTCGGTGCTGGCCGCCGTCGGCGACGGGGAGGCCCGTGCGTCGGCGGCGGCGGCGGTCGCCGGCCCTTCGATGACCCTGGCCCGGGCCGGACTGGCGGCGCTGCAGCCCTGGGACTGCGCCGAACGGGGGAAGGCCCTGGACGACTTCCAGCGCCGCTGGCAGGGGCGACCGGTGGTGCTCGATGCCTGGTTCGCCCTGGAGGCGTCGACACCCTTCGGGGATGCCATCGCCCGGGCCGACGCACTGCTCGAGCACCCCTGCTTCGATCCCCAGGCCCCCAACAGCGTGCGGGCGGTGCTGGGGGGCTTCGGTCGCTCGGCCGCGGCCTTCCACCATCCCGACGGCCGTGGATACCGCTGGCTCGCCGACCGGCTGCTCAACCTCGACAGCCGCAATCCCATCGCCGCCTCGCGCCTGCTGAAGCTGTTCAGCGGCTGGCACCGCTATGCCCCTGGGCGCCAGGCCCAGATGCGCGCAAGCCTGGAGTGGCTGCTCACCAGGTTGCCCTCGCCCAACAGCCAGGAGGTGGTGCGGGGCTGTCTCGCCGATCCGTCGGCGGCGGATCTCAGCGGTTGAGGGTGCCCGAGCTGGGGTAGGGGTCGGGATACAGCTGCCGGTGCAGCTGGCCGAACACCGACCGGCGCCGCTCCCCCCCCTCGGGGCCGGCGAACTGCCCCCAGAGGCCTTCCCAATAGAAGTAGATGACCCCGAAGCCCCGGGCGGCACTGAGCTGCACTTTCTGGGCCACCACCGCCGCCGGGGTGGTGCGGCCGCCGAAGCCCGAGAGGATGCCGATGTTGATCGGAATGCCCCAGCTGCGGGCCTGGCGCAGGGCCGGCTGGTCGAGGTCGCGCTCGAACCCCGGCACCGAATAGGCGTAGTTCTGGATCACGAGTTCATCCACCAGCCGGCGGATTGACCAGATCTCCCAGTCCTGCAGCCACTGGTTGTAGGCGAAGCGGAAGGGACCCGGCGAAAGGCTGATGCGACCGCTGCCATTGCCCCGTCGCAGGGCGTCCCGCAGCTCCACCAGCAGGGCGGTGAGCTTCTGGCGTCGCCAGGTCATGAAGGCCCGGTTGGTGTAGTCGGCCGGCAGGTCGTAACCGGTCTCGCTGCGGTACAGCTCACGGGTGTAGGGGTCGTAGCCCAGGTCGACCGGCCAGGCGAAATGGTCGTCGAGCTGCACCCCGTCAACCTTGCAGCGCTCGACGATCTCGGTGATCAGGCCGATGAAACGGCGGCGCACCCCCGGATGGGCCGGATTGAGCCACACCCGCAGATCCTTCAGTGGCGAGGTCTTCAGGTCGGCCCCATGCATGGCGTAGAGGGTCGAGCCATCGGGCTTGGCGAGCACCCAGTCGGGGTTCCGGCGGACCACGTCGGCGTCGGCGGGCTCCATCAGCCCGTATTCGAACCAGGGGATGACCTGCAGCCCCCGCCGCTGGGCGGCGGCCGTCATCCGGCAGATGGGGTCGAGGTCGGGGGCCCGCTCCGCCAGGGCGGGTTCCATCGGCGCCCAGCGGGAGCGGTGGAAGGTGGCTCCACGGCTCCACACGTTGGGGTAAAGGGTCGTGAAGCCGGCATCGGCGAGCTCCCTCACCGCCCGTTCGATGCGGCCGGCGTCGTAGTAGAGGGGGCTGGGACTGTTGGTGAGCCAGACCCCCACCCGGTTGGGGGCCGCCCAGGCCATGGCCGGGGCCAGGGCGCCGACCACGGCGGACAGCAGCAGCGGCAGGCTCCGCCGACGGCGGCGGGAGGAGAGGCCCATGGGTCAGCGGAACATCGAGCTGACGGAACTCTCCTCGTGGATGCGCCAGATCGCCTCCCCGAGCATGTTGGCCACCGACAGCACCCGCAGCTGCGGGAAGACGGCATCGGCGGCCACGGGGATGCTGTTGGTGACCACCACCTCCTCGAACAGACCCGGTTCGGAGAGGCGCTCGATCGCCGGCGGCGAGAACACCGGATGGGTGGCGCAGGCGATGACCCGTTCGGCCCCCCGCTGGCGCAGCAGCCTTGCCCCCTGGCAGATCGTGCCGCCGGTGTCAATCATGTCGTCGACCAGCACCGCGGTGCGACCGGCCACCTCGCCGATCACCGTCAGGCTCTCGGCCACGTTATGGGCCGAACGCCGCTTGTCGATGATGGCCAGCGGCGCGTCGTTGAGGCGCTTGGCGAACGACCGGGCCCGGGCGACGCCCCCCACATCGGGCGACACGACCACCATCTCCCCCAGATCGCGGGTCGAGAGGTAATCGACCAGCACCGGCGAACCGTAGATGTGATCGCAGGGGATGTCGAAGTAGCCCTGGATCTGGGCCGAGTGCAGATCCATCGCCAGCACCCGCTTCACCCCCGACTGCACCAGCAGGTTGGCCACGAGCTTGGCGGTGATCGATTCCCGGCCCGCCGTCTTGCGGTCGGCACGGGCGTAGCCGTAGTACGGGATCACGGCGGTGATCTGCCGGGCGGAGGCCCGCCGGCAGGCGTCGACCATGATCAGCAGCTCCATCAGGTGGTCATTGACCGGAGCGCAGGTGGGCTGCACCAGGAAGACGTCGCAGCCCCGGATCGACTCCTGGATCTGGATGTAGAGCTCGCCGTCGGCGAAGCGCTTGCTCACCCGGGGGCCATCGGGGATGCCGAGATAGGCGGCCACCTCGCGGGCCAGGGCGGGGTTGGCGCTGCCGCTGAACAGCCGCAGCCGGTTCGTTTCGCCGCTCGATCCGTGGGTCAGGCGTTCAGTGGCCACGAAACTCGTCACGGCGGGACGGTCGGTGTTTCGACCTCCGATGGTAGAAGCGTCGCAGCCCCGTGGCCGCCATGCGCCCCCCGCTGATTCTTGCTCCCCATGGCTCCGCCCTGCTCGAGCCGCTGCTGATCGCCCTGGGACGGCGGTTCGTGCGACTCGCGGCACCGGCTGACCTGGCCGACGTGCAGGACGGCGTCGATCTGCTGGCTCCGGTGGCCGGCCATGACCCCGTCGACTGGGCCCAGGAGCTCGGGGCCTGGCGCCAGCCCACTCTGCTGATCCTCGACGGTGCCGACCGTCCGGCCAGCCAGGGGGCGCTGCACCATGCCCTGCTGCGGCAGCATCGTGTGCCGATCCTTGGCCTGCTGCAGGTGGGCGGTGGCTGGGATCCCGTCGCCCGCCGCCGGGACGGGCTGCCCTGGTTCCCCCCCCTGGCCGACCCCGCCGATGATCCCCACGCGGTCCTGGCGCTGCTGGAGGTCCGCCGCCGCGGCCTCCATCACGCCTTCATGGCCTCTGGTTGACGGGGGGGCGCCAGCTGCGGCCCAGGTGCACCACCACCTCGGCGTCGGCGCTGCCGGGGCCGGCCTGCAGGCCCCCCTGCCCCAGGGCCTGGCGCACGGCCGCCGCCACGCGGTTGTCAGACCCGTGCAGGATCACCGTGGCGGCGGGGGCGGTCTCCGCCGGCGGCAGCACCACCGTCTGCAGGCCGGCCACTTCAAGCCGCTGCACCGCCGCATCGACGGCTTCGGCGTCGGTGCCGTCGACCGCCACCAGCCCCAGGCGCCGCCCCCCGCTTCCCTCCGGCCGGCGCCAGTGGTCGAGCAGGGCCTCCGCCCGCTGGGTGTCCAGGGGACGGGCACCCGGGCCGGCCTCGAGGGGCAGGCGGTCGATCCGCAATCGCTGGGGGTCCCCGAGGCCCGCCGCCACCAGGCTCAGCATCTCGGCGGCGCTGAGGTTGGTGTCGACCTGCCGCTGCAGCCGGTCCAGCAAGCCGGGCAGGCGGCTCACCAGCCCCGCGTCGCCCAGCCGCTCGGCCACGGGCTGCACCAGCAGCTGCTGGTGCAGGCGACGTCCTCCCTCCCCCTTGTCAGGGCCACGGAAGCGCAGGAGGTGCTCCACTTGTCGCCCGTCAAGCGACTGACGACCGGCCTGCAGGTCGATCGTCAGCCCACCGGCTTTGTCGCGGTATTTCATTGTTGTTTCGAGGTCCAGCGGCACGCCCCCGAGGCCATCCACCAGTTCCCGCAGGGCCCGCCGGGGAAGCACCAGGTAGCGGTCTGGAGTCAGGGGGGTGCCTTCGCCGCCGAGCAGCTGCCCGATCACATCGGCGGTGAGGGCCACCCCACCGAGGCGGCGCAGGTCCGCCAGGGGCACCGGCGTGCGCTGGCCCGGCAGGGTCACCGTCAGTTCGACCGGCAGCTGCAGCAGATCGAGGCCCCCCTGGGGTGCCACCCGGGCCAGCAGCAGCACCTGGGTGTCGCCACCGGCGGGATGGCCCGCCCGACGGTCATCGCGGCGCTCACCATCGACGCCGAGCATCAGCACCGAAAGGGGCCTGCCGGGGGGATCGGCCAGGCGGGCCAGGGGGGAGCGCCGATCCTCCGGGGCCGCCAGGCGCCGCTGGGGCACCAGCCAGTGACCCAGCTGCAGTCCCAGGCCCACACCGATGGCCGCGGCTCCGAGCCTCCAGGCGATGCGCAGGCGACGCGACCAGCGCCGGCTGGCGTCCATGGCGGGTTGCGGAGATCGCGCCAGTGTGGCCCAGGCTCGGCCGTCGGGCCCGATAGGTTGGGGCAGCCTCTCCGGCGACCCCGTGACCCTCGCCCCCCACCAGCGCGCGCGGCCGATGCCCCGCGGCACGGTGCGACCGGCCCGGGATCTGTGCAGCGACTGCGGTCTGTGCGACAGCCGCTGGGTGGCCTACGTCCGCCGGGCCTGCGCCTTTCTGCATCAGCGCTTCGAGCGGATGGAGGCCGAGGTCCACGGCCGCAGCCGTGACCTGGAGCAGCCCGACGAGCTGTATTTCGGTGTGTTCCGCCGCATGCTGGCGGCCCGGCTGGAGCCCGCCCTCGACGGGGCGCAGTGGACCGGCATCGTCAGCACCCTCGGGGCGAGGGCCCTTGAGCAGGGCCTGGTGGATGCGGTGCTGTGCGTGCGCCAGAGCGCCGATGACCGCTTCACCCCCGAGCCGGTGCTGGCCCGCACCCCCGCCGAGGTGCTGGCGGCCCGGGTCAACAAGCCGACGCTTTCCAACAACCTCTCGGTGCTGGAGCAGCTGCCCGGCAGCGGCATCCGCCGGCTGCTGGCCATCGGTGTCGGCTGCCAGATCCAGGCCCTGCGTGCGGTGCAGGACAGCCTCGGCCTCGAGGAGCTGTACGTGCTCGGCCTGCCCTGCGTCGACAACGTGAGCCGCGAGGGGCTGCAGACCTTTCTCGACAGCACCAGCCGCTCCCCCGAGACGGTCGTGCATTACGAGTTCATGCAGGACTTCCGCATCCATTTCCGCCATGCGGACGGCCACGGCGAGACCGTTCCCTTCTTCGGCCTCGACACCCCGCGGCTCAAGGATGTCTTCGCCCCCAGCTGCCTCAGCTGCTTCGACTACGTCAATGCCGGCGCCGATCTCGTGGTGGGGTACATGGGCGCCCCCTTCGGCTGGCAGTGGATCGTCGTGCGCAACGACCGCGGGGAGCGGCTGCTGTCCCTGGTCGAGGAGCTGCTCACCACCCGGCCGGTGCAGAGCACCGGCGATCGCCGCCAGGCGGTGCAGCAGGGCATCGAGGCCTATGACCGGGCCCTGCGGCTGCCCCTCTGGCTGGCGGAGGTGGTGGGCTGGTTCGTCCAGCGGTTCGGTCCCACCGGCCTCGAGTACGCCCGCTTCTCGATCGATTCCCACTTCACCCGCAACGCCCTCTGGTTGCGGCGCCATCACCCTGACCGGGTGGAGGACCATCTGCCGGCCTTCGCCCGCCGCATCGTCGGTCAGTACCGGCTGCCCACCGAATGACGGCCCTTCGCCAGCTGCTGGGCGGTCAGCGCCAGACCGGGGTGCTGCTTCACCTCACCGCCCTGCCGGGACCTGGCCCCTGCGGGGGGTTCGGGGCTGGGGCCCGCGCCTGGATCGATCTGCTCGGGGACCGCGGGATCGGCGTCTGGCAGGTGCTGCCCCTGGCCCCCACCGACGGCACCGGGTCGCCCTACAGCTCCCCCAGCAGCTTTGCCCTCAACCCGGCCTTCGTGGATCCCGACCAGCCCGAGCCGGCGTGGACCCCTGAGCAGCGGCAGGCCTGTCGCCGCTGGTGCGCCGCCCAGGACGACTGGCTGCCTGACCATGCCCGCTTTCTGGTGCTGCGTCAGCGGTTTGACGGCCAGCCCTGGTGGGAGTGGCCCGAACCCCTGCGTCGCCGCTCCCGCGGGGCCCTCGCCGAGCTGGACCGGGAGGAGGCGGGGGCCCTGCAACGGGAGGCCGAACGCCAGTGGTGGCTGGAGCAGCAATGGCAGCAGCTGCGCCGCCATGCCCGCTCCCGGGGGGTGCAGCTGCTGGGTGATCTGCCGTTCTACGTCGCCCACGACAGTGCCGACGTCTGGAGCCGTCCGAGCCTGTTCAGCGTGCGCCCCGACGGGAGCCTCAGCGAGCAGAGCGGTGTGCCTCCCGACTACTTCGCCGCCACCGGCCAGCTCTGGTCGACCCCGGTCTACCGCTGGAGCCGCCATCGGCTCACCGGTTTCCGCTGGTGGCTGCGGCGTCTCGAACGCCAGCTCGACTGCTTCGACCTGCTGCGGCTGGACCACTTCCGGGCCCTGGAGGCCTACTGGAGCGTGCCCGGTGGGGATCGCACGGCCGAGAACGGCCGCTGGCAGCCGTCACCGGGTGACGCGCTGCTGGCGGCCCTGCGGCGGCGGCGTGGCTCGCCCCTGCCCCTGGTGGCCGAAGACCTGGGGGTGATCACCCCCCCCGTGGAGGCCCTGCGCGATCGCTTCGGCCTGCCGGGGATGAAGGTGCTGCAGTTCGCCTTCGACGGCGACCCCGGCAATGCCTACCTGCCCCACAACTACGGTGGTGGATCGTGGGTCGTCTACACCGGCACCCACGACAACGCCACCGCCCTGGGCTGGTGGTCGGCCCTGCCGGCCGAGGCGCGGACCCAGGTGGAAGACCTGCTGGGGCATCCGGTGCAGTCGCCCCCGTGGGAGCTGCTGCGGCTGGCCCTGGCCTCCACCGCCGACCTGGCGGTGGTGCCGCTCCAGGATCTGATGAGCCTCGACGACCGGGCCCGCTTCAACACCCCTGGCACCGCCAGTGGCAACTGGAGCTGGCGTCTTGAGGGGCCCCTGACCGACCTGGCCGGCCACCTCGACGGTCTGGCGGCCCTGGCGGCCCGCTACGGCCGCGGCATCAGGCGGTAGGTGCCGGGTCTGCCGGGGTCCGGCTGCAGCGGCTGGCCGTTCCAGCGCGCCTCCACCTGATCGGCGCTCACTCCCTCCGGAAGGCGGAGGGTGAGGGTGTCCGGGCGGCGGACGGGGCTGCCGGACCGGTCGGCGTTCCAGTCCTGCTCCAGCCGCTCGAGGGGGGACGGCGGCGGGGCCTCCAGGGGCCGCAGCTCGGGATAGAGGGCCAGCAGCTGCTGCTGCACCGGCCGCTGGTCGGTGCCGGTGGCCCTGGGGCCGCTGCGGGGCGGTGCCGCGGCCGGGATGGGCCGCAGGCTGAGGCCGTTGCTGGCCACGAGCTGCTGCCGTTGCAGGTTGAGCAGGTAGAGGCCCGCCGCCAGCAGCAGCAGGTAGGCGATGGTCCCCTGCCAGGTGGTGAACAGGTTGATCGAACTGAGGGTGAACCGATCGATGGTCGGGTCCTGGCTGAGGCCCCTGCGGCGGGCCGTGGCCGCCGCCCGCAGGGAGGCCTGCAGGTCTTCGGCCGGAAGGTCAAGCTTCTGGGCCAGCTTCGCCAGGATCGTGCCCAGGAAGGCGGGTTCCGGCAGCCGCTCGGTCCAGCCCCGTTCCAGGGCCTCGAGCACGGCGGTGCTGATCCGTGTTTCCAGGGCCAGCTGCCGGCGGCTCAGGCCCCGGGCTTCGCGGGCCTTCTGCAGCCGCTCCCCCAGGTCCTTCAGGGCCACATCCGCGGCGGCGGCGGGCACGGCGACCGGCGGGGCCGCCGGTGCTTCGTCGGTCCGGCGGCTGAAGACCCTCCCCACGGTCCGTTGCAGACCCTCGGGCAGGGGGAAGCGGGGGGCGGGCATGGGCTCAGGGATCCGCCGCCAGTCTGGGACCTGTCGCGGCTCCCAGCAGCTGCCTGAGAGCGGTTTGTTCCTGCGGGTTGAGGGGTCTCCAGGCGCCGGGGGCCAGATCCCCCAGCCGCACCGGTCCCACCGCCAGGCGCATCAGGTCCAGCACCGGGTGGCCCAGCAGGGCCGCCGTCCGTCGGATCTGCCGGTTGCGGCCCTCCCGCAGCACCAGCTCGAGCAGGGTGCGGTCCTGCTGCTGCCGCAGCCAGCGCAGCTGCACCGGCCGGCTCGGTCGATCGTCGAGGGGCACCCCGCGGCGCCAGGCCTCCAGGGCGGCCCCGTCAGGATGGCCGGCCACCCACACCCGGTAGGTGCGGGGATGGCTGAACCGGGGGTGGGTGAGGGCCAGGGTGAGCTGACCTTCGTTGCTCAGCAGCAGGGCGCCATGGCTGTCGGCATCAAGGCGACCCACGGGATGGAGCCCCTGGCCCCTCGCCATCGCGGGCGGCAGCAGGTCCAGCACCGTGGGGCGACCGGCGGGGTCGTGGCAGGTGCTGTGCACCCCAAGGGGCTTGTGCAGCAGCAGCGTCAGCGGCGCCGCTGCCCCCGGCAGGCGACGGCCGTCGACCCGCAGCTCATCGCGGTGCGGATCGGCCCGGTCCCCCAGCTGCGCCGGTCGGCCGTTGACCAGCACGCGGCCGCTGCGCAGCAGCTCCTCGGCCTGGCGCCGTGAGCAGAGCCCCGCGGCGGCCAGCAGCTTCTGCAGGCGCTCGGCCGCCATCGCCGCTCAGTCGGCCGCCGGCAGGCTGAGCCGCAGCTGCCCCCCACCGGCCGGATGGTTGCCCGCCCGAACCATGCCCCCATGGGCCAGGGCAATGCGCTCGACGATGGCTAGGCCAAGGCCGCTGCCCACCTGCCGTCCCCGCGCCCTGGACGGATCACCCCGGTAGAAGCGCTCGAACATGTGCCGCAGGTCCTCGTCGCTGAAGCCGGCTCCATGGTCCCGCACCTCGACCCGCAGCCAGCGGCTGTCACGGTGGATGCGCACCTCGACGGGGTGCTGGTCGGGGGAATAGCGCAGGGCGTTGTCGAGCAGGTTCAGCAGGGCGCGGTGCAGCCGCGATTCCTCCCCCCGCACCGCGGCCCCCGAGGGGGAATCGATCTCGATCCACACACCCCGCGGTTCCGCCAGCGGGTTGAGGCTCTGCCAGGCCTTGAGCACCAGGGCCGGCAGGTCCACCGGGTTCAGATCCCCGAGGCTGCCCGGCAGCTCATCGCTCTCGAGGCGGTTGAGTTCGAGCAGGTCGGCGACCAGTTGCTGCAGCCGGTCCAGCTCCCGCTGCAGCCGGTCCAGCAGCACCTGCTGACCGGGTTCTCCCGCCAGGGCCAGGCTTTCGCTCACCAGGGCCAGGGCCGTGAGGGGTGTGCGCAGTTCGTGGGCCACATCGCTGATCCAGCGGTTCTGCTGTTCTCGCAGGGCCTCGACAGACTGGCGGCTCTGCAGCAGCACCCCCACCCAGCCGTTCCGGCCGGGCAGTGCCAGCGCCTCAAGGGGTTCGTTCTGGATCGGTTCCGGCTCGAGGGGGGAGGGGCTCACTGCCGTGTAGGTCCATTCGACCTGCTGAGGGGTGCGGTGGTCGCGGGCGTGGCGGACGGCCTGTTCCAGCTGATGGCAGCGCACCACTTCAATCAGATAGCGCTGCTGCACCGCCCGTTCGGAGGCGGTGTGCAGCAGGCTGCGGGCCCTGGGGCTGAGGTGCTGGATCCGGTTCCAGCGGTCCACCACCAGCAGCCCCAGGGAGGAACCATCCAGCCAGGTCAGCAGCAGATCGGTGTCCAGACCCCTCAGGTCGGGTCGGGGGCCCACCAGCAGGCGGCGCAGGGCCTGCCACCAGCGGCTCATCCGAAGCGGTAGCCGAAGCCACGCACCGTGGTGATGTACTCAGGGGCGCTGGGGTTGGTTTCGAGCTTTTCGCGCAGCCAGCGGATGTGCACGTCGACGGTCTTGCTGTCGCCCATGAAGTCAATCCCCCACACCCGTTCCAGCAGCTTGTCGCGGCTCCAGACCCTGCGGGGGCTCTGCAGAAACACTTCCAGCAGCCTGTATTCCTTGGGGGACAGGTTGATCTCGCGACCGTCACGGGTCACCCGGCATTCGTCGGGGTAGAGGGTGATGCCATCGAAGCGCAGGGCCTCCTTGCCGGTTTCGGTGCCGTTGCGGCTGCGGCGACGCAGCAGCGCCCGGCAGCGGGCCACCAGCTCGCGCATGCCAAAGGGCTTGCCCAGGTAGTCGTCGGCGCCCACCTCGAGCCCCACCACCCGGTCGGTTTCCGAATCGCGGGCGCTCAGCACCAGAATCGGTGTGGCAAAGCCCCGGCGTCGGATGTAGCGGCAGACGTCTAGGCCGCTCACCCCCGGCAGCATCAGATCGAGCAGCACCAGATCGACCGGGTCCCGGTCAGGAGAGCCCTTGAAGCGATCCAGGGCGGCGGTGCCGGTGGCCACGGGGTCGACATCAAAGCTCTCCCGCTGCAGCACCTCGGTGAGGGTCTCGCGGATCGTGTCGTCGTCCTCGACCACCAGCAGGCGGGCAGGCTGCGCCTGGGGGGGAGGGGTCGCGGCCATCAGGCGCGGGGTGAAAGCTCTGGCGGCAATCTAGGTCCCATCGCCGGGGCTGAACCGGCAATGGCTGGCCGGAGTCAGAAGAACTCGTCGAAGTTGTCGAAGTCGACCGCACGAAAACGTCCCTGCTCCACCTGCGCCATCAGCCGTTCCAGCTGCACCCACAGGGCCCCCCCGGTGAGCAGCGCCAGGATCAGGGCCACCAGCAGCGCCGTGCCGGCGCCGAAGCCGAACACCTGCAGCGCTCCGCCGATGAACAGGGTGATGCCGATCAGGGTGCCGGTGTAGGCGAGGCTGAACTCCGCCCGGCCCAGGGGCAGCAGCGGCAGCCGCTCCTGCTTCCAGCCGTCGAGCCGGTCCTGCACCAGCCGGCCGAGGGTGAGACCACAGGCCACGCCGATCGCCAGGCCGAGGGCGCTGAGCAGGTAAGGCGGCTGGCTCAGCACCACCTCGGGGAGGTCGTACGGGTCGAAGAGGTCCGAAGGCTCCACCGGATCTGGCCGAAAGGAGCTGCAGGCTAAGCGGTGAGACCCTGCAGCAGCTGGCCCGCCAGGCGACCGGGATCGAGCTGCCGCCGCAGCAGCCCCGCCAGGGCCTGCAGGTCGTCGAGGTGCAGGCGGCCGTCGCGCACGAGGGTCAGCAACAGCCGCTGGCGCAGATCGTGGCCGCGGCGGCCGAGCAGCAGGCGCACACCGGCGCCGGCCACCGGCAGCAACGCCACGGGGGGAGCATCCCTGGCCACCACATCAAGCAGATTCTCGAGCCGTTGCAGCTGCAGCCGTCCGGAGCGGTCAAAGAGGATGTCGAGGAGCTTGCGACGCATCTCGTCGGTGTCGGCCGAGAGCAGCCGCCGGGCCACGTACGGATAGGCCACCCGGATGATGCTGAAGTCGGGATCGAGGCGCAGGGCCAGGCCCTCCTGGCTCACCACGGCGCGGATGATCAGGGCGAAGCGGGCCGGCACCCGGAATGGGTAGTCGAACATCAGCTCCGAAAACCGGTCGGTGATCGTGCGGAAGTTGAAGCTGCCCACCGATTCGCCCAGCTGACCTCCGAGCACCTCTTCCAGTGCCGGCAGGATCGGTGACAGGTCGGTGTCGGGATGGAGGAACCCAAGCCGCACGAAATCGTGGGCCAGGGCCGCGAAATCGCGGTTGATGAGATGAACGACCGCATCGGTGAGGGTGAGCCGGTCGTCGTTGCTCAGCATGTCCATCATGCCGAAGTCGACGTAGCCGAGGCAGCCGTCGTCGTCGGGGCCGCCGGCCAGGGCAAAGAGGTTGCCCGGGTGGGGATCGGCATGGAAGTAGCCGAATTCGAGCAGCTGCCGCAGGCCCGAGATCACTCCGATCCTGACGAGGGCGGTTGGGTCGAGACCGAGGCGTTCGAGGTCTGAGCGGTTCTGGAGCTTGCAACCCTCGAGCCAGGTGGTGGTGAGCACGCGGCGGCTGCTGTAGGCCCGCTCGACCGCCGGCACCACCACCGAGGGGTCGTCGGCGAAGAGGTCGGCGAAGCGCTCGGCGTTGTCGGCCTCGAGGCCGTAATCGATCTCGCGGAACAGGGTCGTGCCGAACTCCTCGACGATGGCGCTGAGGTCATCCCCCAGGTTCAGGGGCAAGAAGGGACCGGCCCAGCGGGCGAGCACCCGGATCACCGCCAGGTCGAGCTCGAGCCGTTCATGCAGATGCGGTCGCTGCACCTTGACCGCCACCGGTCGGCCGTCGTGCAGCAGGGCCCTGTACACCTGGCCCAGGCTGGCGGCCGCCACCGGCCGGTCGGGGAAGCTGCCGAAGAGCGTCGCCGCCGGTGCCCCCAGGTCTGCCTCGATCGTCGTCAGGGCAATGGCGTGGTCGAAGGGCGGCAGATCGTCCTGCAGCCGGGTCAGCTGATCGAGCCAGTCGCGCCGCACCAGGTCGGGGCGGGTGGAGAGGGCCTGGCCCAGCTTGATGAAGCAGGGGCCCAGGGCGGTGAGGGTTGCCAGCAGGCGAGCCCCCAGCCGGCGCTGCACCTCGGGGTCACGGCTGCCCCCCTGGACCATGAGCGTGAGGGTCAGGCTCAGCAGCTGCCACACCACCACGATCAGGCGGCCGACCAGCTGATGCAGGGGGACGGGGGCGGGGGGTCTGATGGTGGCCGGGCCGGTTGGCGCGACTCTAGAAAGCGTCGCCCTGGGTTGACGATGCCGCCCGCCGCTTCCTCCGAACCCCTGTGGCCCCTTGCCCGCAGCCTGCCGGCCCTGACCGGCCGGGGGCAGGATCGGCTGGCGCTGCACCTGCCGGCCCACCGTCGCGGCCGCGGGGCCCCCGGCGGTGATCCCCGGGGGCTTCCCTGGCACCTCGACCTGCCGGAGTTGCCGGCCATCGGTGGTCCCCTCGAGGCCGACGGCGCCGTGGCGGCCTCCCAGCGGCGGCTGGCCGCCTGCGTCGGGGCAGCCCACAGCTGGTACGGCGTCAACGGAGCCAGCGGTCTGCTGCAGGCCGCCCTGCTGGCGGCGGTGCCCCCCGGCGGGAGGGTGCTGCTGCCGCGCAACCTCCACCGCAGCCTGCTGCATGGCTGTGTGCTCGGGCAGCTGCGTCCGGTGCTGTACAGCCCCCCGTTCGACACCGCCACCGGCCTCTGGCTGCCGCCGACGGCGGCGCAGCTGGAGGCCTGGTTGCCCCGGGTGCTGGCCTCGGGGCCCCTCGATCTGCTGGTGCTGCTCTCCCCCACCTACCAGGGACGGGCGGCAGCCCTGGCCGATCTGGTGGCCCTGGCCCATGCAGCCTCGGTGCCGGTGCTGGTCGACGAGGCCCATGGCGGCCATTTCGACCTGGCCGCCGACCTGCCGCCGGCGGCCCTGGCGTCGGGGGCCGACCTGGTGGTGCAGTCGCTGGCCAAGAGCCTGGGTTCCCTGGCCCAGACCGCCGTGCTGCATCACCAGGGCGCGCGCATCGCCGTCGAGGCGGTGGAGCGGTCCCTGGGCTGGCTGCAGACCAGCAGCCCCAGCCTGCCGTTGCTGCTGGCGGCAGAACGCAGCATCGCCTGGGCCTGGGGGGCTGCCGGCCGTCGGCGGCTCGGCCGCCGCCTGGGGCAGGCCGGCCGGCTGGCGACAGCTCTGCGCGATCGGGGGCTGCCGCTGCTCCCCAGCGATGATCCCCTGCGTCTGGTGCTGGCCACCGCCCCCCTGGGCTGGGACGGACCGGCCGCCGATGCCTGGCTGCTGGAGCGGGGGGTGATCGCCGAGTGTCCTGAGGTGCTCTCGCTCACCTTCTGCCTCGGCCTGGGGCCGGTGCGGGGGCTGGCGCGACCCCTGGGGCGGGCCCTGGCGGCCCTGGCGATGGCCGGTGGAGCGGCACCACCGGCCCTGGCGCCATTGCCCCATCCGGATCTGGCCGAGCCCGAGCTGGCCCCCGGCCTGGCCTGGCGGGCCCCCAGCCGCCCGCTGCCCCTGGCCGAGGCCGAGGGGGAGGTGGTGGCCGAGCCCCTCTGCCCCTACCCCCCCGGGATTCCGTTGCTGCTGCCGGGGGAACGGATCGGTGGGGCGACCGTGGCCTGGCTGCAGGATCTGCAGCGTCGCTGGCATGGGCAGATCGCTGATACGGTGAGGGTTCTGGCCTGAGTTCCCTGGCCCGGCAGCGGCGTTGATGGTGCGTGCATTTCCGGATTCCGAGGCGGGGCCCTTCCGCTGGGATTTCGTCACCCCCGGTCTGCCCGACGCCGCCTTTGCGGCGGCCCCGGGGTTCAGCCCCACCCCGCTGGAGCAGCGGGTCATGCTGCTGGCCCACCTGCGCCCCCGACCGGATTCGCTGGTGTGGGATGTGGGCGGTGGCACCGGCGCCCTGGCCCTCGAAATCGCCAGGCTTCTGCCCCGCGGCCGGGTTCAGGCCCTCGAGCGCGACCCCGAGGCCCTCGAGCTGCTGGAGCACAACCGTCGGCGTTTCGGCATCACCAATCTGCAGATCCACCAGGGTCAGGCGCCCGATGACCTCGACCGCCTGTCGCCCCATCCCGACCGGGTGCTGCTCGAAGTCGGTCGCCCCCAGGCTGATGTGCTCGGTCTGGTCTGGAGCGGCCTGGCAGCGGGGGGGCGGCTGGTGATCAGCACGGCCAGCCTCGAGGGGTTGGTGGATGCCATCGACCAGCTCGGCCAGCTGCAGGCCGGGGATCTGCAGGTCGTGCAGGCCACGGTGCACCGCATGCAGCGGCGGGGTGACCAGACCCGGCTGGCGGCCGCCGAACCGCTGTTCCTGATCGCGGCGGAACGGCCTTGATGGGGCGACGTCTGGCCAGCGGTCTGGCGGCTGCCGCTTTCGCCCTGCTCATCGTGGCGCTCGGGGGCTGGTGGTTCAGCAGCGCCCTGGCCGTGATCGTCGACCTGGCCCTGCTCGAGTACTTTCGTCTGGCGCGCTTCAAGGGCATCCGACCGGCCACCAAGACGGTGCTGGTCGTCTGTCCGCTGCTGCTGCTCATCACCCAGCTGGACCCCGCCGGGCCGTGGGCTGCGGCGGTGCTCCCCATCGCCGGCTCGGTGATCTGCGGCTGGCTGCTGCTGCAGCCGGGGGGGGGCACCATCGCCGATGTGGCGGCGTCGATCTTCGGGCTGTTCTATCTCGGGTACCTCCCCAGCCACTGGGTGCGCCTGCGCGCGCTGGCCGAACCCCTGTTGTCGCCGCGCTGGCCCGACCGCAGCGGCCTGGCGCTGACGCTGCTCACCTTTCTGATGATCTGGGCCGCCGACTGTGCGTCGTACCTGTGGGGCAGCCGCTATGGCCGCACTCCCCTGAGTGTTGTCTCTCCCAGAAAAACTGTCGAGGGGGCCCTGGCGGGGCTGCTGGGGGCGGTGCTGGTGGGGGCTGCGGGGCTGCCGTTCGTCGGCTGGCCGGTGTCCCTGGGGGTGGCGGCGGGGGCCCTGATGGGGGCGCTGGTCGCCTTGATGGCCCTGGTGGGCGACCTGACGGAATCAATGCTGAAGCGGGATGCCGGGGTCAAGGATTCCGGCGAGCTGATCCCGGGGCACGGCGGAATCCTCGACCGGGTCGACAGTTACCTGTTCACGCCGGCGGCAGTGGTGCACGCCCTCATCCTGGCGCTGCCCCTGCTGCGCTGACGATCGACCGGCCGCTGAGCTCGATCCGTCCGTCGCGGCAGACGACCTCGTCGATCTGCATCGCCGGGTCCAGGGGCACCACCAGGCCGCCCGGCACGGTGCTCAGACCGCCGCCGTGCACCACCAGGCGGCATGGTGCCCGGCGGCCATCGTCAGCCACCACGGTGAGCTGATCCCCGTCGAGCTCGTAGCGATCCAGGCCCGGCCGATCGAGCAGGGCCAGCGCCAGGGTGTCGGAGAAGTGCCGCCAGGCGGGATGGGCGAGGGACTGGGTCAGGCCCTCGCCATCGAGGCACACCGATCCGGTCACCACGAAGCGTTCCCGCAGCTGCAGCGGCCGGCCCCGCAGCAGCGGCCCCAGGTCCAGGCGGATCGGGTCGCTGCGCAGCTGCACGCGGTTGAGGGCGATGCCTTCGATCACCACCCCCCGGGCCTCCAGCCGCACGCCGTCGAGGTGCCCCGCCAGCAGGGACCGACCGGTGCCGATCAGCTCGAGGTCGAGATGGTCGAGGCGGCTGCAGAGGTGCTTCAGCCAGAGGCCGATGGCGCCGCTGATCAGGTTCAGTGTTCCCAGGGTTCCCTCCAGCGGCGGGCCACCAGGGACGGCAGGTCGAGGTGGGGCAGATGGCCGCACTGGGGCACCAGCTCCAGGCGTTCGCCGAGGAGGTCTGCGGCGTGCGTCCGTTCCGGCTGCCGGAGGATGCGGTCATTGCTGCCCCACAGCACCCGCACCGCCGCCGCCGGCAGGGGAGCGCCGGCCCCCGCGAAGCCGCCGCTGCGGGCAAAGCCCGCCAGGGCCTCGGCCCAGCCCGGCACCGCCAGATGCAGCGAGGCGATCTGTTCTTCAGCAGGCCCCACGCTGGCGTCCGGATCGGCGAATGCCGTGCGGCAGAGGTTCCGTCTCACGGCGGGCAGTCCGAGCAGGGCGGCCCCCAGGCGGTGCAGGGGCGGCGGCACCGGTTGCGGCTTGCCACCGAGACCGGCCGGGGCCAGCAGCAGCAGCCTTTCGGGGGCAGGACGGCTGCTTGCTTCCAGGCGGCGGGTCAGGTGCAGGGCCACCGCAGCACCCATCGACGCGGCGATGATGCCACTTGCCGGTGCGCCATCCCCCTGGAGCACCGGCAGCAGGGCCTCCAGGTGCTGGAGCACGAGCTCGGGACCCCAGGCCTGGCCGGGGGGGCGGGGGGTGAAGCCGAAGCCGCAGAGGTCGGGGATCCAGAGCTGATGGTCAGCGATCAGCAGGGGGGCCAGCCGCCGGAACTCCAGGAACGAGCTGTCGAAGCCGTGCAGCAGGAGCAGCGGCGGACCGCTGCCCAGTACCGCCACGGGCCATGGACCCACAAGATCAGGGTGGCCCGGCACCGGGCAGGGGATCCAGCGCACGCTGCTGACCAGATCACGGGCCTGGGGATCGAGCAGCTGGCCGGCCGCCCAGAGCAGCAGATCCGGCCCAGGGACCCGGGGGGCGGTGCTGGTGGTCAGGGGGCCTCCCTGGGCACGGCGACCCCTTGGGTGGTGGTGACCAGGGCGGCGAGCAGATCATCAGCCGACACCGGGAAGGGCAGATGGTGCAGATCCGAGCCGGGGCGGCAGGCGAAGGCGCACACCTCCTGCAGATCGGCCAGGGGGGCCCGGGCCAGCCCCAGGTCGTGGAGGGTGACCGGCAGGCCCAGCTGCTGCAGAAAGGGCAGCAGCTGGCGGCGGGCCTGGGCCGCCAGGCCGTTGCCGCCGAGGGTTTCCTCCAGCCGCAGCTGAACGAGGACGCCGAAGCCCACCTTCTCGCCGTGCAGGCTGCCGTGGCAGGCTGGCAGCTGGGTCAGGCCGTTGTGCACGGCGTGGGCGGCCACCGTCCGGCAGCGAGCTCCCCCCAGGCCACCGATCAGGCCGGCGGTGAGGCCGCAGGCTTCGGCCACCCGCACCCAGGCGGCGGAGCCGGGCTGGTTCACGGCGGCGGCGCCGTCGAGCAGCAGCTGATCCCGCAGCACCCTCGCCTGCTGGACCGCCTGCTGGATCAGGCCGTCGTCGCTGGAGCCGCTGCTGACCGAGGCCTCATACCACTTGGCCATGGCATCGGCGATGCCGCTGGCCAGGGTCCGGGGGGGGGCGGCGACGAGCAGATCGTGGTCAAAGATCAGCAGGTCGGGGCAGCGATCCAGGGCCACATCGCCCTGGAAGGCCCCCTGGGGGCTGTAGAGATTGCTCAGGGCCGTCCAGCCGGCGCAGGTGGCCGCGCTGGTGGGCACGGTCACCACCGGCAGATCAAGCCGATGGCCCAGCAGTTTGCCGGCATCGAGCACCTTGCCGCCACCGGCGGCAATCACCAGATCGGCCCGTCCCCTGCGGGCTTTGTCTTCCAGGGTGGCGAGGTCTTCAGGGCAGCAGTCCCAGCGCAACTCAGCGGCCTGGGGGCTGCAGCCAAGGCCGTCGAGGTCGGTGGCCAGGCGCCGGCGCAGGGCTGCCGTGGCTCCGCTGCGGCCGAGCAACAGCGGTCGGCGGCCGAGGCCGGTGACCAGGGAATCTGCGCTGGACCAGCTGCCGGGTCCCCGCAGAACGCGGGCCGGCGCGATGGCGTGGCAGGCCGTCAAGGGCTCCATGGCATGCCGCTGAATCAGGCGCTGCTGCCGGCCAGCTCGGGCTGGGGCGGCAGGGTGGCCTGGCGGATGACCACCTGCTTGTCGTCGTTGACATCCACCAGCGCGGAATCACCGTCCTTGAGGCGACCCGAGAGGAATTCCTCGGCCAGGGAATCTTCCAGCAGCCGCATCACGGCCCGGCGCAGGGGGCGGGCGCCGTAACTGGGGTTGTACCCCTCTTCCACCAGACGTTCCTTGAACGCTTCGGTCACCGAGAGGTGAATGCCTTTCTCTTTCATGCGGGCGAAGACCTCGCGCAACATGATTTCGGCGATGTGCTTCACCTCATCACGGCTCAACTGCCTGAAGACGATGATCTCGTCGAGGCGGTTGAGAAACTCAGGCCTGAAGTACTGCTTAAGCTCTTCGTTCACCAGGGAACGAATGCGGTTGTACTGGTTCTCCTCGGCGTCGCCACCACCGAACTCGAAACCAAGGCCGCCACCGCCCTTCTCGATCACCTTCGAACCGATGTTCGACGTCATGATGATCAGGGTGTTCTTGAAGTCGACCGTGCGGCCCTTTGAATCGGTCAGGCGACCATCTTCAAGCAGCTGCAGCAGCAGATTGAACACATCGGGGTGGGCTTTCTCGATCTCGTCGAACAGCACCACCGTGTAGGGCCGCCGACGGACGGCTTCGGTGAGCTGGCCACCTTCGTTGAAGCCCACGTAGCCCGGAGGGGAACCGATCAACTTGCTGACGGTGTGCCGCTCCATGAACTCCGACATGTCGAGCCGGATCATGGCATCTTCGCTGCCGAAGAAATACGCCGCCAGCGCCTTGGTGAGCTCGGTCTTGCCCACACCCGTGGGGCCCGAGAAGATGAAGCTGGCGATCGGGCGGTTGGGGTTCTTGAGGCCCACCCGGGCCCTGCGGATCGCCTTGGACACGGCCTTGACAGCTTCGTCCTGACCGATGAGGCGCTGGTGCAGCGTCTCTTCCATGTTCAGCAGCTTGGCCGATTCGCTTTCGGTGAGCTTCTGCACCGGCACCCCGGTCCAGGAGGCCACGATCTGGGCGATGTCCTCTTCCCCGACCACAGGGACGCTCTCGTCGGAGGCAGGGACGGTTCCGGCCGGCGTGGCGGCCTCGATGTCGGCGCGGCTGCCCTGGGTGATGGTGCGGATCTGGTTGCGCAGCTCCACTTCCTGGTCCCTCAGGTCCCCTGCCTTGGTGAAGTCCTGCTCGCGCACGGCCTGTTCCTTCTGCTTCTGCACCTCCCGCAGCTGTTTGTCGAGGTCTTTGGCGGCCGGCGGCAGCTTGGAATTGAGCAGACGCACGCGGCTGCCGGCCTCATCGATCAGGTCGATGGCCTTGTCGGGCAGAAAGCGGTCGGAGATGTAGCGGTCACCGAGGGTCGCCGCCGCCACAAGGGCTTCGTCGGTGATGCGCAACCGGTGGTGCTGCTCGTAGCGCTCCCGCAGGCCCTGCAGGATCTCGATGGTGTCGGTGACGGAGGGTTCGCCGACCATCACCGGCTGGAAGCGGCGCTCAAGGGCCGCATCCCGTTCGATGTGCTTGCGGTACTCATCGAGGGTCGTGGCACCGATGCACTGCAGTTCGCCCCGGGCGAGGGCCGGCTTAAGGATGTTCGCCGCGTCGATGGCACCTTCGGCGGCACCGGCACCGATGAGGGTGTGGACCTCGTCGATCACCAGGATCACGTTCCCGGCGCCGCGGATCTCCTCCATGATCTTCTTCAGGCGTTCCTCGAACTCGCCTCTGTATTTGGTGCCGGCCACCAGCAAACCGATGTCGAGGGTGAGCACCCGCTTGTCCTCGAGGATGTCGGGGATCTCACCCTGGGTGATGCGCTGGGCCAGGCCTTCGGCGATGGCCGTCTTGCCCACGCCGGGTTCGCCGATCAGCACAGGGTTGTTCTTGGTGCGACGACCCAGGATCTGGATGACGCGGTCGATCTCGTTCTGGCGGCCCACGACCGGATCGAGCTTGCCGTCAGCGGCGAGCTGGGTCAGGTTGCTGCCGAACTCGTCGAGGGTGGGGGTCTTGGTGCTGCCCTTGCTGCCGCCACCGGCGGCCACCTCGGCGGTCTCGCCGAGCATGCGGATCACCTGGGTGCGCACCTTGGCCAGGTCAACGCCGAGGTTCTCGAGGACCCGGGCGGCGACGCCCTCGCCTTCGCGGATCAGGCCGAGCAGCAGGTGTTCGGTGCCGATGTAGTTGTGCCCCAGCTGTCGGGCCTCCTCGAGGGACAGCTCGAGCACCCGTTTCGCCCGGGGGGTGAAGGGGATCTCGACGGCGACGAAGCCCGAGCCGCGGCCGATGATCTTCTCCACCTCGACGCGGGCGTCCTTCAGGTTGACGCCCATGGACTTGAGCACCTTGGCGGCCACGCCGGTGCCCTCGCCGATCAGACCGAGCAGAATCTGCTCGGTGCCCACGAAGTTGTGGCCGAGCCGACGGGCCTCCTCCTGGGCCAGCATGATCACCTTGATGGCTTTCTCGGTAAACCGCTCAAACATGGGTGCGGTGCCTGCCTGCAGATGGGTCCAAGTTATCAGGATCGGCAGGGTCGGTGCGATCCCGGGCCGAACCGATGCGCCGACCGCCGCTTAATCAGGCCTGGATGGAAACAGCTTCAAAGCCTCAGATGCCTTGCGGGGCAGCGGTGGTCAAGGCCAAAAAGCGTGCGGCGTGCCTGGGCGGAAACTGATGGCAATGGTGCGGTGATCCGCCCATCTCCGCTGTACTTCAGAGGGCGGGCGGACACAGGCCGTCACCGGCTCCCTGGAGTGATCTCCATTGGATCAGAGCATCGTCGCCGTTGGTGTAGTAACCGCGACGACGGCCTGCCGTCCGGAAGCCTGCGGACGCGTACAGGGCCAGGGCCGGCCCGTTGCCGCTGGCCACCTCCAGGGTGGCCCGGGTGCAGCCCCGGGGAACGGCGGCGGCCGCCAGGGCCTGCAGCACCGCCCGGCCCAGCCCCCGGCGGCGCCAGTCGGGGTCGGTGGCCAGCACGGTGATGTGCAGTTCGTCGACCACCACCCAGCCGCAGGCGATGCTCAGCAGCCGTCCGCCGTCGTCATGGCCGAAGGCGAGGGCCCCCGGACGGCCCAGCTCGCCGCGCCAGAGGGTGTCGCTCCAGAAGCCTCCGAGGCTGCGTTGGTCGAGGGCCAGGGCCGCCCCCCAGTCGTCAGCCACGAGCGGACGCAGCGGCGGAAGCCTGAAAGGATGGTGGGTCACCCTCGCGGCATCAGCTTCGCCCATGACCTCCTCGCCGGCAGTGGATGCGGATCCTCAGACCTGGAACGGGGAGGGCCTGGATCGGACCAGCCCGAACCGCAACCTGGTGCCCATCAGCCTGGATCAGGATCCCGAAGGACGTCTGAGGCTGGCCGGCTGTGGCCTCTCCGATCTGGCCCGGCGCTTCGGCACCCCGTTGTATGTGCTCGATGAGGCCACCCTGCGGGCGACCTGCCGTGCCTACCGGGGGGCCCTCGAGCGCCATTACCCCGCACCCTCCCTGGCGCTCTATGCCTCCAAGGCCAACAGCAGCCTGGCGATCAGCGCCGTTGTGGCCGAGGAGGGCCTCGGGCTGGATGCGGTCTCGGCCGGCGAGCTGCTGACGGCCCTCGAGGGGGGCATGCCGCCGGAGCGCATCGTTCTGCACGGCAACAACAAGAGTGCCGAGGAGATCGCCCTGGCCCTGCAGCACGGGGTGACGGTGGTGGTCGACAACTGGAGGGACCTGGAGCTGCTGGCGGAGCTGTGCCGCGGTCGCACCGAGGCGGTGCCGCTCATGCTGCGCTTCACCCCCGGGATCGAATGCCACACCCACGAGTACATCCGCACCGGCCATCTCGACAGCAAGTTCGGCTTTGACCCCGACCAGCTCGAGCCGGTGCTGAAGCACCTGGCGGGCTGCCGCTGGGCCAGCCTGCAGGGGCTGCATGCCCACATCGGTTCCCAGATCTTCGAGATCGAACCCCACCGCGACCTGGCGGGGGTGCTGGCCGATGCCCTGGCCCTGGCCCGGGACCTCGGCCACCCCTGCGGCGACCTCAATGTCGGCGGCGGCCTGGGCATCCGCTACACCATCGCCGACGATCCCCCGAGCATCGACACCTGGGTCGCGGCCGTGGCGACGGCGATGGTCGAGGCCTGCCGTTCCCGCGGTCTCGCGTTGCCGCGGTTGCTGTGCGAGCCCGGCCGCTCGCTGATCGGCACCGCCGGTGTGACGCTTTATCAGATCGGCAGCCGCAAGCCCGTTCCCGGCTACAGCACGTACGTGTCGGTGGACGGGGGCATGAGCGACAACCCGCGGCCGATCACCTACGGGTCGCTGTACACGGCGGTGCTGGCCGACCGGCCCGATGCAGCGCCGGTGGAGCGGGTGACCCTGGCCGGCAAGCACTGCGAGTCGGGGGATGTGCTGCTGCGGGACCTGCCCCTGCCCGAGAGCCGCCCCGGCGATGTGCTGGTGGTGTTCGCCACCGGTGCCTACAACGCATCCATGGCCTCGAACTACAACCGCATCCCCCGGCCGGCGACGGTGATGGTCCACGACGGCCGCAGCGAGCTCGTGCAGCGGCGCCAGCGTCCGGACGAGCTGCTGCGCTACGACGTTCTTCCCGAGCGGCTGCGATCGGTAGGGTGACGGGACGGCGGTGCAGGGGGTGGGGCGTTGTTCTGGCTGAGGCTGCTGCTTGACCTCGCCTGTGCCGCCGGCTTCGGTGTTCTGCTTCTCGGCCGCGTCAGCGAACCCCGCATCCTCTGGCTGCTGCGGGGCTACCTGCTGCTGGTGGCCACCGCCTGGATGGTGCAGCGGTACGTCGACCTGCCCCTCACCAGCAAGCTGCTGGATGCGCTGGTGCTGGTCTGCGGTCTGGCCCTGGCGATCCTGCTGCAGGGGGAGCTGCGGCGGCTGATGGAACTGCTCGGCACCGGACGGTTCGATGTGCTGCTGGCCAGCCGTCGCCACGACCGGCAGGATGCCGGCACGGTCGAGATTCTGGCCGACACCGCCGGGCAGCTCTCCAAACGCCGCTGCGGCGGTCTGATCGTGCTGGACCTGGGCAGTGACCTGCGCCCCGAGGACTTTCTCAACCCCGGCGTGCGCATCGATGCGCTGCTGTCGGTGGATCTGCTGCTGAACCTCTTCTCGTCGGAAACGCCGCTCCATGACGGGGCGGTGCTGATCCAGGCCAACCGCATCGCCGCCGCCGGTGTGATCCTTCCCCTGTCGCGCCAGAGCTCGACCCGCCACGGCACCCGCCACCTGGCCGCCCTCGGACTCACCGAACGCTTCGAGCACTGCCTCGCGGTGGTGGTGTCGGAAGAGACGGGCACCATCTCCCTGGCCCGCCAGGGCCGCCTCGAGAAACCGATCACCAACCAGCGGCTGCGCGAACTGCTCAACGACGCCCTGATCCAGGCCACCCCTGACCGCCGCCGGCGTCCGGCGCGTACGCTGCCTCGATCCCTGGCCGGCGAAGGCGCCGCCGAACCGACCCCTCCCCCACGCCCATGAGGCGGCCTCAGCTGGCTGGACAGGTCGCCGACGTGGCCTTGCCATCGGACCTTGATCCGCAGCGGCTGCCTGCGCATGTGGCCGTGATCATGGATGGCAACGGCCGCTGGGCCCGCCAGCGGGGGCTGCCGCGGGTCATGGGGCACCGCCGGGGGGTCGAGACCCTCAAGGCGACCCTGCGGCGCTGCAGCGACTGGGGCATCGCCGCCCTGACGGCCTATGCGTTCTCGACCGAGAACTGGAGCCGTCCGGGGGATGAGGTGGCCTTTCTGATGGCCCTGTTCGAACGGGTGCTGGCCCGGGAGCTCGAGGGGCTCGACCGGGAGGGGGTTCGCATCCGTTTTCTCGGCGATCTCGAGGCCCTGCCCGAGGGCCTGCAGACGCTGATCGCCCAGGCCACGGCCCGGACGGCCGCCAACGAGGGCATCCGCTTCAACGTGTGCACCAACTACGGCGGCCGCCGGGAGCTGGTCCATGCGGCCCGCGAGCTGGCCCGCCAGGTGCAGCAGGGCCTCCTCAGCCCCGACGCCATCGATGAAACCCGCTTCGCCGAGGCCCTGCACACGGCCGGTGAGCCCGACCCTGACCTCTTGATCCGCACCAGCGGCGAGTACCGCCTCAGCAACTTTCTGCTCTGGCAGCTGGCCTATGCCGAACTGCACATCACCGATGTGCTCTGGCCCGATTTCGGCCCGGAGGCCCTGGCCGAGGCCCTGCGGGACTACCAGCGCCGCCAGCGCCGTTTCGGCGGCGTCGAGCCGGTGCTGAGCTAGATCCTTCCCAGCCGCCCCTGCCGCCGATGCCTGACCAGCGCCACGACTGGGGCCTCGAAGAGATCGAGGCGCTGCTGCAGCGCCCCCTGCTCGACCTGCTCTGGGAGGCCCAGGCGGTGGGCCGCACCCACAACCCCGACCATCGGGTGCAGCTGGCGTCCCTGCTCAGCGTCCGCACCGGCGGCTGCGAGGAGGACTGTGCCTACTGTCCCCAGTCGATCCACCACGGCAGCGATGTGACGGGCCGTGCCGACCTGCAGCTGGATGTGCAGGGGGTGCTCGACCGGGCCCGTGCCGCCCTCGCCGCCGGGGCAGAACGCTTCTGCATGGGCTGGGCCTGGCGCGAGATCCGCGATGGCGCCGCCTTCGAGGCGATGCTCGCCATGGTGCGGGGGGTGCGGGAGCTGGGGCTGGAGGCCTGCGTCACCGCCGGCATGCTGAGCGATGACCAGGCCCGGCGGCTGGCCGACGCCGGTCTCACCGCCTACAACCACAACCTCGACACCGGCCCGGACCACTACGGCGCCATCGTCAGCACCCGCCGGTACGAGGAGCGGCTCGAGACCCTGCAGCGGGCCCGCCGGGCGGGGCTGGGCCTCTGCTGCGGCGGCATCATCGGCATGGGCGAGAGCCTGCGGGACCGGGCGGCGCTGCTGCAGGTGCTCGCCTGCCTCGACCCCCATCCCGAGAGCGTGCCGATCAACGCCCTGGTGGCCGTGCCCGGCACCCCGCTCGAAGGCCAGCCCCCGGTGGATCCCCTCGAGCTGGTGCGGATGGTGGCGACGGCGCGCATCCTCATGCCGACCAGCCGGGTGCGACTCAGTGCCGGCCGCGAACAGCTGAGCCAGGAGGCGCAGGTGCTCTGTCTGCTGGCCGGGGCCGACTCGATCTTCTACGGCGACACCCTCTTGACCACCTCCAACCCGTCGGTCCAGGCCGACCGGCAGCTGCTGCAGGCCGCGGGGGTGCCCCTCGAGGTTCTGGCCGCCGACCCCCTGGCGGCCGGGCGTGCTTGATGGTCTCGAACGGGAGGCTGCCGGCGCCGGCCTGGTGCTGCGGCTGCGCAGCGGCCCTGCCCTGCCCTGGCGGGGTCTGCAGGTGGCTGTCGCCCGCCGGCAGGGCCCGACCCTGACGCTGGCGGGTGACCTGCGCGGCTGGATGCTGCCCACCCCGGCCGGCCTGCACCTCGACACCCTGCGGGTGACCGATGGCCAGGGGGGCGTGGGGGCCCTGATCTGGGCCGCCACCATGGCCTGGGCGCTGGAGGCGTCCCCCTGCCGCCGGGCCCGGCTCCTCGCCATCCGCGATGACGACCGCCAGCACGCGCGCCTGGTGCGTTATTTCCACCGCCTCGGCTTCCGACCGCTGCGGGAGCTGGGGGCCCGCCCCGGCGATCTGCCCCAACGGCTGATCTGGGGCGGCGCCGGGCTGCTGATGGCCGGCGATTGCCGCGAGGTTCTCGACCGCGCCCTGGGGCAATGGCGACGCCGGTGCCCTCCCGCCGGTTCCCAGCCCTACGATCCGCCCCCAGAGCCCGGTTGCGGCCATTCCCATCTCCTCCCTGAACCGCCCGTCTGACCTGTTCATGAAGATCCGCCGCAGGGGCTCGAGCCTGCGGTCGCATCTGTGGCGGCAGCTTCACATCCAGGGCTGGTGGCGGGGGCAGGCACCCGCCACCCGCTTCGTGGTCATCAGCACGATCCGCAGCGGCTCGACGATGCTCGTCGACCTGATCGATGCCCATCCCGGAGCTGAATGCTTCTACGAGCTGTTCCACATCCACCCTGACGCGATTCCCTTCGCCAAGGAGGGCTACGACCTGCTGGCCACCCGTCCGGCCGCCCTCGACCTGCGGCGGCGGGATCCGTGGGCGTTTCTGCAGCGCTACATCTGGGCCCCGGTGCATCGGGCGGGCGTCCGGGCAGTGGGTTTCAAGCTGCATTACGCCCAGGCCCGTCAGGACAGCTGGTGGCATGAGGGGGAGTTCGCCGGCATGTGGCACGCCTGTGGCATTCCGCCGCTCTATGGCGACCGCGACCATGACCTCTGGCAGGCCCTGCGCGACGACCGTGAGGTGCGCATCGTCCACCTGATCCGCCGCAACATCCTGGCGTCGATGGTCTCGAGCCAGACCGCCCAGCGCACGGCCTCCTGGGGCGACCAGGCCTCGGGGGGCTATCGATCCTCGGATGACATCCGGGTGCGGATCGAGCCCGGGCACCTGCGCCATGCGCTGCAGCAGCAGCAACGCTTTGAGGCCGAGATCGAGACCTGGTTCGCCGACCATCCACGGCTCACCCTCACCTATGAAGAGCTGGTGGGGCAGCGCCAGCAGCAGCTTGACCGGGTGTTCGATTTTTTGGGTCTGGACCGCCGCTCCATCGCCCCCACCACCCGCAAGTTGCGCACCATCCCCCTGCGGGACAGCATCCTCAATCTCGAAGAGCTGGCCGCCGCCTGCCACGACATCCTGCCCCCCTCCGCGTTCGAGGCTTACCTGCAGGAGTGACCGCCGCCACCGCGCCCCCCACCCGCATCATCGGCATCGATCCCGGCCTGGCCCGGGTGGGCTATGGCCTGATCGACACCGGTGGTCCTCGCCCCTCGCTGCTCGATTGCGGCATCCTGCGCACGGACCCCGGCCGCAGCGACGGGGAGCGGCTGGTGGAGATCGCCGCTGATCTGCGCCAGCTGATCCGCCGCTGGCGGCCCCAGCTGGCGGCCGTCGAAACGTTTTTCTTTCACCGCTCCAGCACCACCATCAGCGTTGTTCAAGCCCGGGGGGTGCTGGTCATGACCCTCGCCCGCTTCGGCATCCCCGTGGTCGAGCTGGCCCCCATGCGCATCAAGCTCGCCCTTGCCGGCTCAGGTCATGCCGACAAGGGGGAGGTGCTGGTGGCGGTGATGCGTGAGCTGCAGCTCAGCGATCCGCCCCGGCCCGATGATGCCGCCGATGCCCTCGCCGCCGCCCTCACGGCCTGGTTCCAGCGCTGAGATGGCGCCGCCGGACCCAAGACCGCGGGATGCCCTGCGGCGCCACTGGCGGGAGCGGCGCCGGCTGCTGCTGCCGGCGGCGGCGGACGGCCTGCGGCAGGCGGTGGAGGGCGCCCTGGCCGACTGGCCGCGGACCGGCCGCCTGGGGCTCTTCTGGCCCCTGGCCGGGGAGCCGGGGCTGCTGCTGCCGCCGCCGCCCTGGACCGGGGGTCTGGCCCTGCCGGCGGTGACCGCCCCTGCTCCGGCGGGGCGGCTCGAGTACCACCCCTGGGCCCCGGGGCAGCCCCTGGAGCCCGATGGCTGCGGCATCCCCGCCCCATCGACCGGCCGGCCCCTGGATCCGGCGGCCCTGGCTCTGCTGCTGGTGCCGGCCCTGGCGGTCGACCGCCGGGGCGTGCGCCTGGGCTACGGCGGCGGCTGGTACGACCGGTTGCGGGCCGATCCGGCCTGGGCGGCGGTGCCGGCCCTGGTGGTCGTCCCCCATGGCTGCGTTGTTGACCGACTGGACCAGGAGCCCTGGGATGTGCCCTTCAGCGGCTGGATCAGCGAACGGGGGCTGGTGCCCGCGGCAGGCAACTGTTAACGCCTGTGCCGATGGCTCACCGCCCGCCGCGGCGCACTGCAAGAGTGGGCGCAGGTTCCGTTTCGCCTGTTCCGGTGTCCAGCCCCCGCCAGCCCCTGCCCGCTTCGTCCCGCCAGGCCCAGCTGCAGCACCGCCCCCAGCAGGCCCAGCACCTGATGCTCGGTTCCCTCGTCGGCATGGTGCAGGCCGGACGCGCCGACCTGGCCGCCGGCGACTGGACCGTCGCCTGATTCTCCCTACGCTGAGCCTCCCGATCGGTCGTTCCCATGGGTGAGCTGCTGACGCGTCGCTGCACTGCCGTGGCCCTGGGTCTTGGCCTGGGCCTGGCCCTGGGGGCCGCCCGTCCGGTGAGGGCCCACGGCGTCGAGACGAGCTTCAGCGGCCTGGAGGCTTCAGGGCTGCTGCGGCTGCAGACCAGCTTCTCGACCGGCGAGCCCCTGGCGAATGCCGAAGTGCGGCTCCAGTCGCCCGACGGCCATCAGACCCTGGCCCTGGGACGCACCGATGGCGACGGGCGTTTCCAGGGGCGTCTGCCCCGGGGGGCCCAGCGCCAGTGGGAGCTGGTCGTTGACGGCGGGCCGGGCCACCGCGATTACCTGGAGCTGACACCGGCCGGCCCCAGAGCCCTGCTCCACCATCCGGCCTGGCCCGGGGTCGTCGGTGGAGGGGGTCTTGGCGCCACACTGGCCCTGTTCGGACTCCTTCGCCATGGCCAGCGGCAGCGCCGCCCTTGATGCGATCGTCGCCAGGCTCAGAGACTGCAGCGATCCACGGCGTCGGTATGACTACGTGCTCTGGCTGGCCAAGAAGCTGCCGCCAGCCCCCGAGGAGCTGCAGCAGCAGGAGGCCAACCGTGTCTGTGGTTGTGCCTCGAGGGTCTACGTGGCGCCGACGCTCGAGGACGGGGTCCTGCATTGGCAGGGCCATTCCGATGCGCTGATCACCCGCGGTCTGCTGGCCCTGCTGATTCAGGGGCTCGATGGTCTCACCCCCGAGGCGGTGGTCGCCATTGATCCGGCATTCATCGCCGAAACGGGGTTGCAGGCCAGCCTCACCCCCTCGCGGGCCAACGGGTTTCTGAGCATCCTGCGGCACATGCAGGCCCAGGCGGCGGGCCTGGCCGCCGGGTGATTTCTAGGATTCACCCTCTGACGGATCAGACGGGATGACCATCGGCATCGGCCTGCTCGGCCTGGGCACCGTGGGGGCGGGGGTGGCGCAGATCCTGGCCTCCCCCGAGGGGCGCCATCCCCTGGTGGGTGCGCTCAGCCTGCGTCGGGTGGCGGTCCGCGATCTGCAGCGCCCCCGTCCCGTGAGCCTGGCGCCCGAGATCATCGGAGACGATCCGGCGGCCGTGGTGGCCGATCCGACGGTCGACATCGTCGTCGAGGTCATGGGTGGGCTCGAGCCGGCCCGTTCGCTGATCCTGGCGGCCATCGCCGCCGGCAAGCCCGTCGTCACGGCCAACAAGGCGGTGATCGCCCGCCACGGGGCCGAGATCGCCGCCGCCGCCGCCGAGCGCGGTGTCTACGTGCTGATGGAGGCGGCCGTGGGGGGAGGGATCCCGATCATCGAGCCCCTGAAGCAGTCGCTGGGGGCCAACCGCATCGAGCGGGTGAGCGGCATCATCAACGGCACCACCAACTACATCCTCAGCCGCATGGCGGCCGAGGGGGCCGACTACGCCGCCGTTCTGGCCGATGCCCAGGCCCTCGGCTACGCCGAGGCCGATCCCGCCGCCGACGTGCAGGGGGCCGATGCCGCCGACAAGATCGCGATCCTGGCGGGCCTTGCCTACGGCGGCCTCGTGGACCGGCCGGCGATCCCGGTCGAAGGCATCGACAGGCTGCAGGCCCGGGACATCGACTACGCGGGCAACCTCGGTTTCGTGGTCAAGCTGCTGGCGGTGGCCCAACGCCATGGCAGCGACCCCGACGGCACCGAAGTGCTGGATGTGCGGGTGCATCCCACGCTGCTGCCCCGGGACCATCCCCTCGCGGGGGTCAACGGGGTCAACAACGCCATCCTCGTCGAGGGGGATCCGGTGGGGCGGGTGATGTTCTATGGCCCCGGTGCCGGTGCCGGCCCCACCGCCAGCGCCGTTGTCGCCGACATCCTCAACATCGCCGCGATCCGGGGGCTGGGGGCCGGGGCTCTGGATCCGCTGCTGGCCGCCGGCAGCTGGCGGCGCTGCCGGCTGGTGGAGGCCGATCGCACCTGCCATCGCAACTATGTGCGCTTCCAGGCCGCCGACCGGCCCGGGGTGATCGGTCACATCGGCAGCTGCTTCGGGGCCGAGGGCGTCAGCCTGCAGTCGATCGTGCAGCACGAGTCGGAGGGGCCCGGGGCCGAGATTGTCGTCGTCACCCATGCCGTCGAGGAAGGCCGCTTCCGCAGGGCCCTGGCGGCCATCACCGCCCGCCCCGAGGTCGAGGCGGTGCAGGCCTGTCTGCGCACCCTCTGAAGGGGGCCGAGCCCTAGGGTGACGTCCGGTTCCCCACACATGGTCAGGAACCCGTCCAGCGCGAACCTTGCCGAACGCGCCGGCTGAGGAACCATGCCCCTGTCCGACGACGCTGTCAGAGTGACCCGCATGACCCTGCATCAGGGTGATCGCATCCACCTTCCCGCCGATCCCGACACCTATCAGGTGATCGCCGTCGACGACCGCCACGACCGCTGCTGGGTCCGCCGCTGGCCCCTCGAGCGCCAGGGTTCACCGGTCTTCGAGGTGTCCCTGCAGGTGGTGGAAGCCAGCCCCGAGGTTGCGCCGACGCCATAGGGTCACCCCAGTCCAGCCCCACCGGTGGCCCGTCAGCTTCTGCCCCTGCCGCGACCACCGCTGCTGGCCGTCTTCATCGGCCTGGCCCTGGAGTTGACCGGCTGCAAGGGTTCCCTGCCCGGAGCCAGCCCCCAGCAGCTCGTGGTGGGCTTTCAGGGCACGATCGACACGGTCGACCCGGCCCAGGCCACCACGGTCGGCGCCCTGCAGCTCCTGAGCGCCATCGGCGATCCGCTGTATGCGATCCGCTCTGACGGAGCGCTGGAACCTCGCCTCGCCGCGGATCTGCCGATCGTCAGCGGCGATGGCCTGCGGGCCGTGATTCCCCTGCGGCAGGGGGTGCGCTTCCACGACGGCACCCCCTTCGATGCCGAGGCGATGGCCTTCAGCCTGCGCCGTTTTCTGGCCATCGGCAAGCTCAGCTATGTGGTCGGGGATCGCATCCGCAGCGTGCGCGTGCTCGACCCCCACCGCCTCGAGCTGGTGCTGAGCCGCCCCTACGGCGCCCTGCCGCAGCTGCTGTCGTCGGCCAACCTCACCCCTGTCTCCCCACGGGCCTATCGGCGCCACCGCGACCGCTTCCTGCCCGATGCCTTCGTCGGCACCGGGCCCTACCGGCTCGGCTTCACCAGCTCGCAGCTGCAGCGGCTCGAGCCCTTCGCCGGCTACTGGGGCCCGCGGCCCCGCAACGACGGCCTGTCCCTGGCCAGCCTCACCACCTCGAGCGGTCTGCTGGGGGCCCTGCGCAGCGGCCAGATGGACGTGCTGCTCTCGCCGAGCCTGCAGCCTGACCACCAGCGGGCGCTGCATCGCCAGGCCGCGGCGGGCCTCCTGCGGGAGGGCAGCGGGCCGGCCCTCGAGATCGGCTACCTGACCCTGCTCAGCGACAGGCCACCGCTGCAGGATCCGCGCCTGCGGCGGGCCCTGGCCCTGACCATCGACCGGCCGCTGCTCACGGGGCGGGTGAGCGACGGCCTGCGGCCACCCCTGCGGGGCCTCGTGCCCCCCAGCCTCCCCGGGGCCCAGGCGTCGTGGCCCTCCCACGACGTGGCCGCCGCCCGCCGGCTGCTGCGGCAGGCCGGCTGGTGCGGCGCCCGACCCCTGCCGCTGTCGCTCACCTACCGCTCCAACGTTCCCAGCGACCGCCTGTTCGCCCTCACCTGGCAGGAGGCCCTGCGGCGGGATCTGCCGGACTGCCTGCAGCTGTCGCTCACCGGCATGGAATCGACCACGGCCTACCGCCAGCTGGGGGATGGCGCCTTCCAGCTGATCCTGCTCGACTGGATCGGAGACTTCCCGGATGCCGACAACTACCTGATGCCCCTGCTGTCGTGTGACCGCGCCGAGGGTGAGCGCTGCCTCAGGGGGGCGAGTGCCTCCAGCGGCAGCTTCTGGACGGCACCGGGGCTGCAGCAGCAGCTGGTTCGCACCGAGACCCTCACCGGTCCGGAACGGCTGCTGGTGCTGGAGCAGGTGCAGCAACGGGTGGCCGCCGCCAGCCCCTACATCCCGGTCTGGTCGGTGCAGCCCCGGGCCTGGGCCCGCCCGGGCATCAGCCAGCCCCGGTTCGACGGCTCCGGCAGGCTGCTGCTGGCCCAGCTGAGCCGGGAGGCCCAGCGATGAGCCGCCGCGGTCGCCTCGCCCGTTACCTCGCCGGCCGTGCCCTGCTGGCACCGGTCATGCTCTGGCTGATCGCCACCCTGGTGTTTCTGCTGCTGCGGGTGGCCCCCGGCGATCCGGTCGATGCGCTGCTGGGCACCCGCGCCAGTGCCGCCGCCCGCGACGCCCTGCGCCAGCAGCTGGGTCTCGACCGCAGCCTGCCGGTGCAGTACGTCGAGTTTCTGCAGGGGCTGGTGCATGCCGATCTGGGCCAGTCGCTGGTCAGTGCCCGCCCGGTGACGCAGATCGTGCGCGAGGTGCTGCCGGCGAGCCTCGAGCTGGGGCTGGCGGCCCTGCTGGTGGCCCTTGTGCTGGGGCTGGCGGCCGGATTCAGCGGCATCGCCCGCCCCGAGGGCCGCCTCGACCTGGCTGGCCGGCTGTACGGCATTGCCACCTATGCCCTGCCGAGTTTCTGGGCGGCGATGGTGCTGCAGCTCATCTTCGCCGTCGGTCTGGGGTGGTTCCCGGTGGGGGGACGCTTCCCCCCCACCCGGGTGCCCCCCAGCGGCAGCGGGTTCTATCTGCTCGATGGCCTGCTGGCGGGCAGCTGGTCAACGGTGACGGCGGCGTTGCATCACCTCACCCTGCCGGCCGTCACCCTTGGCCTGCTGCTGAGCGGCATCTTCGATAACGCCCTGCGGCTCAACCTGCGCCGGGCCCTGCGGTCGGACTACGTCGAGGCCGCCCGCAGCCGTGGTCTGGGGGAGGTCCGGGTGGTGCTGCGCCACGCCCTGCCCAATGCCCTGCTGCCGGTGCTGACGATCGCCGGCATCACGGTGGCGTCGCTGATCGGCGGTGCGCTGCTGATCGAGAACATCTTCTCGTGGCCGGGCATCGCCCTGAAACTGCAGGAGGCGATCAACCAGCGGGATTACCCTCTGGTGCAGGGGATCGTGGTGGTGGTGGCGGCCCTGGTGGTGCTCGTGACCCTGGTGGTGGATGTGCTGGTGGCCCTGCTCGATCCGCGGCTCAGTTTCTGAGCCGCAGGCGGTCAGCGGCGGCCCGGTCCAGGATCCAGGCCTTCACCCTGCCTTGCCGCAGCACGCCCACGGCCGGTGAGGCGCCGGGTTCGAGGCCCTGCAGGAACAGGCTGTGGACCTCGAGCAGCACCTCCTGAACCTGGCGCGGATCTTTGCCCACCAGGTCATCGCCGAGCTGCAGCAGCGGCGTCTCCCGCTCCAGCCGCACGGGGGAGAAGTGGCTGGCCCCCTCCACCAGCACCAGGCGGCTGCGGGGATCCTTCAGCTGCCGGAACGGTCCGATCTGTTCCGCCAGGGGAGGGGTGATCAGGTCGAGGGAGCCCCCCACCGTCAGCGCCGGCTGGTCCAGCCGTCCGAGGCCGTCGCGGCCCCAGAGCAGGCTGCCGAAGCCGTTCAGGGTCACCACACCGCTGAGATCCGGCGGTGGATCAAGGGCGGGCAGGTCGGTGCCGCTGAGCTGGCACTGGAGCAGCAGCGAGCTGTTGAGCACCGGGATCGCACCCAGGGCCCGCTGGCAGCGGGCCGCCAGGTCGCGGCCGGGTCGGGCGCCGGCCCAGAGCAGGTCGGCGAGACCGCCGAGGGAATGGCCGCTCAGCACCATCGCCGCGGGGGTCGGGCGGTCCCCGAAGCGCAGGCGGCCCTCGGTCATGGCGCGGTGCACCGTCTGCAGGTCCTGGATGCGTTCGGGGAGGGTCTCGACCCCCGGCAGGGAGCGCTGGCCCGCCAGCAGGTCACGGACCGCCGCGTCGTCGCTGCCGGGGTGCTGCACCACGACCACGGGCCAGCCGCGGCTGGCCAGCCCATCGGCCAGCCAGAGGAGCTGGGCGCGGCTGCCACCGAGACCATGGCTGAGCAGCACCCAGCGGCTGCGCAGGGGGCCGCCGGCGGGCCAGACCAGCGACAGGGGCAGAGGCGCCAGGCGGTGGTCAACCGCCAGGCGTTCGTCGCTGCGCAGCAGGGTCTGCCGCGACGGCGGCAGGGGGGGCAGGGGGGGCAGATCGAGGGCCTGCAGCTGCTGCACCAGCCGTCGCTGGGCGATCAGCTGGCGCTGCAGCTGTTCCCCCAGGTCCAGCAGCGCGTCGAGGTCCAGCTGCAGGCTGCTCCCCGGGCTTTCCCGCAGCAGCTGGGTGGGGGTCTGGCGGCCGTCCGCCCGGCGGAAAAGGTCCAGCAGCAGCGGCGCGGCTTCCCCCTCGGGCGGTCGCAGCACCCGCCCCAGTTGCTGCAGCAGCTGGCGGCCGGCCCAGCTGTCGAGCAGGGGCGCCGCCTGGTCGCCGCGCACGGGGAATGGCCGGCGCAGCAAGGTGGCCAGGTCGCGGCGGGTGGCCGGGTCGAGCAGGTTGAACCAGGGTTCCAGTTCCGAGCGGCCCGAGGGGTTGCGCAGCCAGTCCTCCAGCTGCGACAGCTCCAGCGGCAGCGCCAGCCCCCCCACCTGCACGACCAGGCGCTCAACGGCCGCCGCAGGCCCCGGCCAGAGCAGCAGCGCGGCCGCCAGCACCAGCCCCCCCAGGGGCTGAGGCAGAGTCGGCGGCCGGAGGGAGCGTGGAGGCAATGGCGGCGTTGTCCCTGTGGTGGGTGGGCTTTCCGCGGGCCCTGCGGCTCACGGCCCTGGTGCGCGGCTGGGCCGCGGTGGGGGCCGGCGGGATCCTGTTTCTGGGCCCGCTGGCGTTCCATCATGCCGGTCTCGACAGCCTGCAGATCGGCCTCACCCTGGGGATGTCGAGTGCCCTGGGGCTGCTGGCCCGCGGCCTGAGCGGCTGGTGGCTGGATCGCGGGGTGGCGCCGCCCCTGCCCATGGCGCTGGCAGCCGTGCTGTCGATCACCGCAGACCTGCTGCTGGTGTTGCTGCTGCCCCTGGGGCTGCCGGTGGTGCTGCTGGGGGAGGGGCTGATCGGTGTGGCGATGGGGTTGTACTGGCCCGCCGCCGAGCTGGCCGCCGCCCGCTCCAGTGAGCCCCTGCCCACCGCCCGCGGTTTCGCCCTCGTGCGCACCGCCGATGCCGTCGGGATCGCCGTCGGTGCCGCCCTGGGTTCGGGGCTGGCGACCCTGGCCAGCGGCGACGGGCTGCGGCTGATCTACGCCGTTGACCTGCTGATGATGCTGACCGTTCTGGGGTTGCTGCCGCAGCTGCGGGCCGCCGGGGCCCCCATGGGCCCCCACGCGGTGCTGCGGCCCCATCGCCGCTGGTGGCGGCCGCTGCTGCCGCTGCTGCTGCTCGCCCTGCTGGGCACCGGCATCATCACCTTGCAGCAGAGTGCGCTGCCCCTCGACATGGTCCGAGGGGGGCTGGCCCGGCCGCCGCTGCCGGCGGCGGCGGGGGGTGGGGTGCTGGCGCTCCAGCTCGGGCTGCTGGTGCTGCTGCAGTGGCCGGTGGGTCGCTGGCTGGCCCGGCGGCCGGTGGGGGTGGGGCTGCGGCTGTCGCTGGTGTCCTTTGCCGCCGGTTGCGGGCTGGTGGCCCTCTCGGCCCTGACGGGCCGGGGGATGTGGCTGCTGCTGCCGGCGATGGCGCTGCTGGCCCTGGGTTCGGCCGCGTTTCTGCCCACGATCACCGAGGCGGTGGTGGAGGCGGTGGCCGAAGACCACCGGGGTCTGGCCCTGGGGCTGTACTCCCAGACCTGGGCGGTGAGCGGCCTGCTGTTTCCGCCCCTGGCCGGCTGGACCCTGCGCCAGCTGGGCCATGGGCTGGGGCTGTGGTCGCTGCTGGCGCTGCTGGCGCTGGCTGCCATCGCCCTCACACCCGCGGAGTTAAGACATCCTTAAGCGCCGTGAGACAGTGGAGTCTCACGCGCAGCGCCGGTGATTCCCCGTCCCCCCAGCCGCCGCCCCGATTACGCCCGCGTCGTGGCCTGGGATGACGAGCAGCTGCAGCGCATTTCCCGGGTGCGCCTGCGGACGCCGTCCCTGGCCACCGGCGTGGTGGGACGCCCCAGCGACCTGGGCAACCGGGGCCAGCGGCCCGTGGAGGTGCTCGATGGCGAGGGAGAGCTCCGGGATGGTCAGCGGGTCACGGTGCGTTTTCCGTTCCGGTTTCTGCTCGCCGACATCCTGATGGTGGAGGTGTTGGCCCACGCCCGCCAGTGGCAGGTGTACGCCAAGGGGCTCGGGTTGCTCGATCCGGGGATCTACGGCTCCTGAGCCGCTCCCTCCGCAGCCTTCTCGTCGGGGGTCGGTGGCACCCAGGCCTCATGGGGCAGCGGTTCGGTGCCGTACTCCCAGTCGTCGTAGTCGGGATCGTTGCGGATCTGGCGGTGCACCTCCTTCTGGACGTCGAAGTCGTGGGGGTGTTCCGTCGGCTGGGGGGTGCTCATCGGCTCGGCGGCTGATCGGGGCATTCTGGGTCAGCGTCGACGGCTGCCCGTGTCTCCTCCACCCACCCTCGACGACGCCCGCCGGGTGCTGGCCGAGGTGTTCGGCTACGCCGGCTTCCGCGGCCCCCAGGAGGCGGTGGTCAGCCATGTGCTGGGCGGCGGCTCGGGGCTGGTGCTGATGCCCACCGGCGGTGGCAAATCCCTCTGCTACCAGGTGCCGGCCCTCTGCCGCAGCGGCACTGCAGTGGTGATCTCGCCGCTGATCGCCCTGATGGATGACCAGGTGGAGGCCCTGGCCCAGCTGGGGGTGCGGGCGGCAGCCCTCCATTCGGGGCGGCCCGATGGCGGCGAGGCCTGGCGACGGTTGCAGGAGGGGGGGCTTGACCTGCTCTACATCTCGCCCGAGCGCCTGCTCGCCGGTGAACTGCTGGCCCTGCTGGGCCGCCTGCCCCTGGCCCTGTTCGCCATCGACGAAGCCCATTGCGTCTCGCAGTGGGGCCACGATTTCAGGCCTGAGTACCGCCAGCTGAACGTGCTGGCCGAGCGCTGGCCCGAGGTGCCGCGGCTGGCCCTGACCGCCACCGCCGACCGGCGCACCCAGGGCGACATCATCGAGCGCCTGCGGCTGCCCGCCGGGGCGGTGTTCCATGTCAGCTTCGATCGCCCGAACCTGCGGTACCTCGTGCGCGAGAAGCAGGATGCGCGGCGCCAGCTGCTGGCCTTTCTCGAGGAACACAAGGGCGAAGCGGGCATCGTCTACGCCCGCTCCCGGGATCGGGTCGAAGGCCTTGCCGCCCTGCTGCAGGGCGCCGGTCACCCCGCCGAGGTCTACCACGCCGGCCTCGATCCCGCCCGCCGCCGGAGGGTGCTGCAGCGGTTCCGGCGGGAGGCCGACCTGATCGTGGTGGCCACCATCGCCTTCGGGATGGGCATCGACAAGCCCGATGTGCGGTTTGTGGCCCATGTGGATCTGCCGCGCAGCCTCGAGGCCTACTACCAGGAGACCGGCCGTGCCGGCCGCGACGGGCTGCCGGCGGTGGTCTGGATGGTGCATGGCCCCGGCGACGTGCCCCAGCTGCGACGTTTCATCGAGCAATCCCAGGCCCCGGAGGATCAGAAGCGGATCGAGCGCAGCAAGCTCGAGGCCCTGCTGGCCTTCACCGAAGCCCGTGACTGCCGGCGGCGGCGTCTGCTGGCCGCCTTCGACGAGGTGCTGCCCGAACCCTGCGGCAACTGCGACCTCTGCCTGGAACCGGCGGCAGAGGGCACCGATGTGACCCTGGTTGCCCGCAAGGCCCTCTCGACGGTCGTTCGCACGGGGGCCCGCTTCGGGGCCGTGCATCTCATCGATGTGCTGCTGGGTTCCGACACCGCCAGGGTGCGGGAACGGGGGCATGACCAGCTGAGTGTCTACGGCATCGGCCACGAGCTGGACCGGGGCCAGTGGCGCAGCCTCTTTCGTCAGCTGCAGAGCGAGGGGCTGCTGGGCAGCGATCCCGGCGGTGGCGGCGGCCTTGTGCTGGGGGATCCGGAGCGGGTGCGGCCGTTGCTGCGGGGCGAGACGACCCTGACCCTGCGCCTGCCCCCACCGGCCGCCGAACGGCGCCGTTCGACGGCGGCGGGGTCGACCACCGACCGCGGGGCCCCGGTGCTCGAGGGCGAGGCCCGCGACCGCTTCGAGATCCTGCGGGCCTGGCGGCGCCAGGAAGCCCAGGGCCAGGGTGTGCCGCCCTATGTGGTCTTCCACGACCGCACCCTGCTGGATCTGGCGGCCGATCCCCCGGCTGATCTTCAGGCCCTCGCCCGGGTGCCGGGGGTGGGTCGCGCCAAGCTGGAGCGTTACGGCGAGGCCTTGCTGATGGTCCTGCGGGATGCCACCCGTGACTGACCTCAGGACTGACCCCGGGACGCATCACAATGGGCACCAACGGGGATGCGCCGATGGCTGCCGGTGCCGGGAGCATCCAGGTGCAGGGGCTTGGCAAGACCTACCGGGTGGCCGACAAGCTGCCCGGCCTGGGGGGCACCATGCGGCATCTGCTGCGACGGCGCCTGCGGGATGTGGTCGCCGTCAGGGACGTGTCGTTCAGCATCGAAGCCGGCGAGATGGTCGGCTTCCTCGGACCCAACGGTGCCGGCAAGACCACCACCCTGAAGATGCTGAGCGGCCTGATCCATCCGAGCACCGGCACGGTGCGGGTGGCCGGCCATGTGCCCCAGCGGCGCCAGCGGTCCTTTCTGCAGGCCATCACCCTGGTGATGGGGCAGAAGCAGCAGCTGATCTGGGATCTGCCTCCCCTCGATTCGCTGCGGGTGAATGCCGCCGTCTATGGGCTCGACGAGGCTGACAGCCGGCGTCGCATCGGCGAACTGGCCGAGATGCTCGAGCTCGGGGAGGCCCTGACGCGACCGGTGCGGAAGCTGTCGCTGGGGCAGCGGATGAAGGCCGAGCTGCTGGCGGCGCTGCTGCATCGGCCGGAGGTGCTGTTCCTCGATGAGCCCACCCTTGGGCTGGATGTGAACGCCCAGGCACGGGTGCGGCAGTTTCTGGCCGACTACAACCGGCGCACCGGGGCCACGGTGCTGCTCACCAGCCACTACATGGGAGACATCACGGCGCTGTGCCCGCGGGTGCTGCTGATCCACGGCGGCCAGCTGGTGCACGACGGCGGCCTTGCGGACCTCACCAGCCGGCTGGCGCCCTGCCGGGCCGTGCGCCTGGACCTGCGTGAGCCCGTGCCTGCCGATGCCATCACGCCCTTTGGCACGGTGGAACAGATGGACGGTCGGGAGGTGCGGCTGCTGATTCCGCGGGAGCGGTTGACCGAGGCCGTCGCGGGGCTGCTGGCCCATTTTGATGTGCTGGACCTGGAGGTCAGCGATCCACCGATCGAGGAGCTGATCGGTGGGCTGTTCCGCCAGGGGGGACGCCCATGAGCCGTCGCCGCCTGCGCGGGCCCCGCCATGGCCTGCGGCTGGCCAGGGCCCTGCTGGGCAGCCAGTACGCCACCATGCTCGAGTACCGCGCCGAGATCGCCCTGTGGGCCCTCTCGGGGGTGCTACCGCTGATCATGCTGGCGGTCTGGAGCCAGGCCGGCGTGACGGCGGCCGATGGCCTCGATGCGGGCCAGCTGGACCGCTATTTCGTGGCGGCCTTTCTGGTGCGGCAGTTCACGGTGGTGTGGGTGACCTACAGCTTTGAGGAAGACCAGCTGCACGGTCGCCTGTCGCCCTGGCTGCTGCAGCCCCTGCAACCCCTCTGGCGCTATGTGGCGGCCCACGTGGCCGAGCAGGCCACCCGGCTGCCCTTCGTGCTGCTGTTCGTGGGCGTGATCGCCCTGGTGCATCCAGCGGCCCTGTGGCTCCCGTCGCCGGAGCGGCTGCTGCTGGGGGTGCTGGCCACCTGGCTGGCCTTCGCCGTCAATTTCCTGCTGCAGAGCGTCATCACCATGGGGTGCTTCTGGACCGAGCGGGCGAGCGCCCTCGACCGGCTGCTGTTCATTCCGTACCTGTTCCTGTCCGGCATCAGCGCCCCCCTCGAGACCTTCCCCGAGGGCGTCCGTCGGTTGGCCCTGGCGACACCGTTCCCCTACCTGCTGCACTTCCCGGCCCGGGTGCTGGCCGGTGAGTCGGTGGACCTGCTGGGGGGCTTCGGGGCGCTGCTGGGCTGGGCGGCGCTGCTGCTGCCCCTGGTGCTCGGGCTCTGGCGTCTGGGTGTGCGGCGTTACGGCGCCATGGGGGCCTGAGCCATGGGGTGGCTGCCGCGCCATGGCCGGGTGCTGCTGCGCTTCTGGAGCACGGCCCTCGCCAGCCAGACGGAGTACCTGTTCAACTTCAGCGTCGAGCTGCTGGCGATGGCCGGCAATCTGGCGGGCAGCTGGTTCGTGCTGTCGCTGTTCTTCCGCCATGGGCAGCAGCTGGGGGGCTGGCGCTGGGAGGAGGCCCTGGTGGTGCTGGGGGCTTACACCCTGCTGGACGGGGTGGCCACCACCCTCCTGCGGCCGAACCTCAATGCCATCGTGACCCTGGTGCAGAACGGCAGCCTTGACTTCGTGCTGCTGAAACCCATCGACAGCCAGTTCTGGCTGTCGACCCGCCTGATCGCCCCCGTGGGGCTGCCCCAGATCGCCCTCGGCGCCGGCCTGATGCTCTGGGCCGCCGCCCGGGCCGGTGCAGCGCCATCGCCCCTGGCCCTGGCCAGCACCACCGTGCTGCTGCTGGCGGCCTCGGTGAGCCTGTACAGCCTCTGGTTCCTGGTGGCCGCCACCAGCATCTGGTTCACCAAGATCTGGAACGCCACCGAGGTGCTGCGCAACGTGCTGGTGGCTGGCCGGTATCCCATCAGTGCCTACCCCTCCGGGGTGCGCAGCCTGCTGACCCTGGTGCTGCCGGTGGCCTTCCTGACGACGGTGCCGGCGGAGGCGCTGCTGGCCCGTGCCGGCAGCCACCCCCTGCCCCTGGCCCTGCTGGTGGCGGCGGGGCTGTTCACCGCCAGCCGTCTGTTCTGGCGCCACGCCCTGCGGTTTTACACCTCCGCGTCGAGCTAGGCCGCCTGGCGCGGACTGGGGCCCAGGCGAACAGATCCCCTTGCAGGGGAGGCAGATCCCCCTGCAGGGGGGGCAATGGCCCTCGCTTGGTCGGACGGGGTCTTGCTCCAGGGGCAGCACCCATTCCGGGATTGGTGTCCACCAGAGGGTCCGATCTATTGGGGGCTGCCCCCGTTGGACCTGCGGGCAGAGAACGAGCGACCGGAGAAACCGAGGGCTGAGAACCGGTGCGAGAAGAGACGGTGCGCGCTGAGATCGTTCGTGCAGAGACGGTGCGCGGGGAAAAGGTGCGCGGGGAGATAGCGCGTGGGGAGACAGAGGGACCGGAACCCTCCGCCCACCAGCCCAGATCGGAGGCGCGGAAGATCGCGTAGGGGGAGGCGACGGCCATCGAGGTGCTGCCAGTACATCAGTACTAGCAGGGTCCAGTGGCGGCGTCAACGGCACCGGCGCCATCCTGGAAGTCACCTCCAGCCAGGCCCATGCCCCGGATTCTCCCCACCGCCCTGCTGATCCCTGCCCTGCTCGCCCCGGCGCTGATGGTGTCGACCCTGCCCGTGCGGGCCGGCAACGTCACCGACGGACCGGCATCCCCCGGTGGCCTCTACTGGCAGAAGGTGACCAATGGCAGCAAGGTTCAGTACATCTGCCGGTCCAACAACGAGCCGGGCATCCAGAAGAACGCCCGCTGCCAGGGGGCCAGAGCGGTCAAGCCCTGAGGCTCCGGCTGCCGTTCAGCTGACCGGGGGCAGCCCCAGGGCTTCGGCGCCCCAGCGGCGGCTGAATTCCGATTGCATGTGCCAGGCGGCCAGCAGCGACTTCGTCATGCGCCGCAGTTCGTCGATGTCGTTGCAGGCATCGATGGCGCGGGTCTGGGCCTCGAGGGCGAACTGGCGGCTGAGGGAGAGGTCGGAGGCCATGGACGTCGGACTGTTGAAGAAACGCTAAGAAGCCTTGACGGTTGGTGGTGGGTGGATGTCCGAAGGTTCTCTGCAATCCCCGGAGCCGATGCCGGTTCCGCCTCCCTGGCTTGACCTGCAGGCCGTCGAGGCCTGGCTCGGCGACCGGCGGGTCTTTGGCAACCTGACCCTCACCCTTGCCCACGGCCACCATGCCGTGGTGCTCGGGCCCAACGGGGCCGGCAAGAGCACCCTGCTGCGATTGATCAGCCGCGAGATTCATCCCGTGGTGCGTCCGGGCTCCCACCTGCGCCTCTTCGGGCAGGAGCGCATCGTGCTCAGGGCGCTGCAGCGTCGCCTCGGGCTGGTGTCGCCGGCCCTTGAGCAGCGCTTCCATCCCGCCCTGCCGGTGCAGGAGGTGGTTGGATCGGGCTGGTTCGGTTCGGTGGGCCTGGGGCGCGACCACCGGCTCAGCCCCGACCAGGCCGACCGCGTCGCCGAGGTGCTGGCGGACCACGGCCTGGAGGCGCTGGCGGATCGGCGTTGCGGCCAGCTCTCCGACGGCCAGCGGCGACGGGTGCTGCTGGCCCGCGCCCTTGTGCGGCGCCCGGAGGTGCTGGTGCTCGATGAACCGCTCAACGGGCTTGACCTGCGGGCCCGCCATCAGCTGCTCGACCAGCTGCGGCGCTCGGCGGCGGCGGGCACCACGTTGCTGCTGGTGACCCATCAGATCGAAGCGGTGGTGCCCGAGATCCGCTGCTGTGTGCTGCTGCGCCAGGGCGAGGTGGCGACGGTCGGTCCCCCCGGCGAGGTGCTGCGCGACGGGCCCCTCAGTGCCCTGTTCGACACCCCCCTGCGGGTGGTGGAGGCCGGCGGTTACCGGCAGGTGCTGCCGGCCTGATTCGCACAGCACAGCGCCCCGGGGTGGGCCCCGGGGTGGGCCCCGGGGCGCTGAAGGGGCCGCACGGGTGCTCCGAGGGACCCGTGCGGTGGAGTGGATGGTGAAAGGTCACGGCGCTGCGTGACCGTTGGCGATCGGTTGTGGGGCGGAGCTGCTGGCGCAGGCACCTGGGGCCTTGCGATCCAGTGGGGTTTCCGTCAGCCCGGGGGCACCTGGAACGGCGCATCGGGGTCGGCCGTGGCGGCCTGGAAACCAGATCTCGGAACAGACTGTTGGAGCAGGGGCCGGATCGTCAGCGCGCTCCTGGCTGGTGCTGAGGGGGGGTGTCTTCCATCGATGGAGCCTCCGAATCCCGTTGATCCAACGATTGCATCGCCCCCTGTCCCTGGCAACGGCCCGGGCCCCCGTCGCCATCAGTCTTCACCGCCCGAGATCTGTGTACATGAAGGGCGCTTCACGGACGCGGTCCGGCGGCTGCGCCCTCAGGTCATCTGGCTGCGGATGATCCGGTCCCACAGCCGGGTCGGCAGCCACCGCCGGGCGATCACCGATCCGGCCCGGTGGCCGCAGAGGATCCGCTCCGGTGGCGCGGCCGCCGTCAGGGCCCGCTCGATCGCGCTGGCCACCACCTCGGGCGGGGAAGCTCCGCGGTAGACCGCATCCCAGCCCTGGCGCACGCGCTGCATCATGGCGCCGTAGACCGGGCAGGCCCGGGCCCGTTCGATCGACGGGGCCGCCACTGTGGCGAAATCGGTGGCGATCAGGCCCGGCTCCACCACCACCACCTGCAGGCCGAAGGCCGCCAGCTCCAGCCGCAGGCCGTCGCTGAGGGCTTCGAGGGCGAACTTGCTGGCGCCGTACCAGCCCGACCCCGGGGTGACCCACTGGCCGGCGATCGATGACACCTGCACCAGCCGCCCGCGGCCGCGTTCGCGCATGGCGGGCAGCAGCAGCTGGGTGAGGCCCATCAGGCCGAAGACGTTGACCTCGAAGATCGCCCGGGCCCGCTCCAGCTCCATCGTCTCCAGCGGCCCCACCTCGCCGAAGCCGGCGTTGTTCACCAGGCCATCAAGGGCGCCGACCCGCTCAGCGATGGTCGCGGCCAGGGCCTGGCGGGAGTCGGCAGCACGGATGTCGAGGGGCAGCACCTCGGCGCCCGCGGCCGCCAGGGGAGCCATGGCCTCGAGGCGCCGGGCGGCGGCGAACACCCGCCAGCCGCCCTGCAGCAGCCGCCGCACGCTGGCGGCACCGATCCCGCTGGAGGCACCGGTGACCAGAACGCTCTGCTGGCTCAACGGTTCGCCCCCACCACCTGCAGACCGCCGCCGCCATGGTCGTGCTCGTGCAGGCACGGGCGCCCCGGGGGCAGCAGATCCACGGGGCGCCGGGCGGTGTGGGCCGCCCGGCGGTAGATGCTGCGCCCCTCCTTGATGGTCTCGACCACGGCGATGTCCTTGATCGTGGCCGGATCGACCGTCAGCGGGTTGCGCTCGAGGATCACCAGGTCGGCGAGCTTGCCCACCTCGAGGGTGCCCTTCGTCCGCTCTTCCTTGATCTGCCAGGCGGCGTTGGCGGTGACGGCCCGCAGGGCCTGGTAGGGGCTCACCCGCTCGTCCGGGCCGATCACCAGCCCGGAAGGGGTGCGGCGGTTGACCCCCGCATCCACCAGGGCCAGCACCCAGGGCTGGGGGGAGACGGGGGCGTCGTGGCTGAAGGTGAACGGAATGCCATTGCGCTCCATCGTGTGGGCCGCCATGGCCTGGGCCGCCCGTTCGGCACCCCAGAGCTTCACCACCGTCTCACCACCCGGGATCAGGCCCGTGGTCAGGAAGCTGGGCACGCCGCCCACCGCCTTCAGCCGCTGGACCTGATCCGGTCGCAGGTAGCTGGCATGGATGAACACCGGCCGATGGTCGGCCATCCCCTGGCTGGCCACCACCGTCTCGATGATCCGCAGGGCCTGTTCGGCGGCGGCGTCGCCGTTCATGTGCAGATTGAGCTGCACCGGGCTCCGCCACCAGCGGCGGAAGGCGGCCTCGAGCACCGCATCGGGCACCTGCTGATAGCCGCGGAAGCCCGGCTCGGTGCCCGGTGGGTCGACGGCGTAGGGCTCGCTCATCCAGGCGGTGGGGATGGAGCCGTCAAGCCAGAACTTGATGCCCCCCAGCCGCACCCGGTTGACGTAGCGGCGGTCAAGGTCGGGCCGCAGCTGCAGCAGCTGACCGCTGCTGTCGCCGGGACGGTCGGCGGCGGCCGTCACCAGCGCCTCCTGCCGTTCGAAGCCGCCCCCACCCGGCGTCAGCGGGCCATAGTCGGCCGCCACCCGAGCGGCGGCGGCGGCCATGGTCTCGACCACCGAATCCTTGGCGCAGATGTACAGGTCAAGGGGCAGCAGGCGCTTGTCGATGGCGTTGCGCACCAGCTCGATGTCATCGCTGCCGAGGCCGATGCCGCAGTCCTGCGCGGTGGTCTGGCCGTAGCTGGCCCAGAGGGCCGCGGCCCCGGTGGCGACGGCATCGGCCCGGGGGCCGCGGAAGGGCGGGCGCTTCTCCCGCACCAGGTTCAGGGCCGTCTCCTCGGCCTTGCCCGCCAGGCTGCGGCCATCGGGCCCCCGCTCGAACTTGCCCCCCTCGGGGTCGGCGGTGGCGGCGGTGACGCCGGCGGCGCGGAAGGCGGCCGAATTCATGGCGCCGGCATGGCCCGAGCTGTCGACCACCATCACCGGCCGGTCGAGCGAGACCGCATCCAGCTCGGCCACGCTCGGATAGCGGGGCAGGGCACTGCCCTGGAAGCCGAAGCCCACGATCCAGTCGCCGGCCCCGACAGTGGGGGCATGGGCCCTGAGGCGACGGACGATCTCGGCCACCGAGGTGGCACCCACGAGGTCGGCATCGAGCAGGGTCTTGCCGAAGTAGATGAAGTGGCCGTGGGTGTCGATGAAGCCCGGCAGCAGGGTCCGTCCCTGCAGATTCACCATCCGCGTCGTGGCCGTGCGGGGGGCCGTGGCGAGGGGACCCGCATGCAGGATCCGTCCCCCACCGATGGCCAGGGCCTCGACCGTCTGGGGGCTGGCACCGGCCATGGTGAGGATCGTGCCGCCGGTGTAGACGGTCTCCACCGCCGGGGCCGGCGGTGACACGGCCCGGCCCGGCAGGCTGCCGCAGCCGACGGCGGCCGCCACGGCCACCAGCCGGGCAAGGGATCGGGGGAGCAACCGACGGGCCATGAGCAAGGCAGGTTCTTCGCCAGTGGATCAGCGCCAAAGGTATGCAGCGCCGCAGCAGGCGGCCACGCGACAGTGGACGCGGCCCCCCTGCTAACCCCTGCGACCCCCATGGCCACCCTGCTGGCCCGCGACGCCGAGCTGATCGTCACGATGGATGCCGACCGCCGGGAGCTGCGGCGGGCGTCGCTGTTCGCCGAAGACGGCTGGATCGTGGCCATCGGCCCGGCCGACCAGCTGCCGGCCGAGGCCGACACGGTGCTCGACCTCTCGGGGCAGATCGTGCTGCCCGGGCTGATCAACACCCACCACCACCTGAGCCAGACCCTCGGTCGCAACATCAGCGGCGCCCAGGAGGCTCGCCTGTTCGACTGGCTCACCCCCCATTTCCCCCTCTGGGGAGCCGTCACCCCCGAGGCCCTGGGGCTGGCCACCCAGGTGGGTTGCGCCGAGCTGGCCCTCGCGGGCTGCACGACGGTCTTTGACCACACGTATGTGTTCCGCAACGGCTGCGCCATCGACGGGATCATCGCCGCGGCCCGGGAGCTGGGGGTGCGGCTCCACGCCGGCCGCGGCTCAATCTCCCTGGGCCGCTCCCAGGGGGGTGTGCCCCCCGATGGGCTGGTGGAAGACGAGGCGGTGATCCTGGACGACAGCGAACGGGCGATCCGCTGCCATCACCAGGGCGGTTCCGGCGCCCTCACCCGGCTGGTGCTGGCCCCCTGCTCGCCCTTTTCGGTCTCCCCCGAACTGCTGCGGGCCTCGGCCGCCCTGGCCCGCCGCCATCCGGGGGTGCGGCTGCACACCCACCTGGCCGAAACCCTCGACGAGGAGCACTACACCCTCGGGACCCATGGCCTGCGGCCCCTGGCGTACATGGAACGCCAGGGGTGGCTGGCCTCGGATGTCTGGTTCGCCCATGGGGTGCATCTCGATGGCGACGACATCCGCCGGCTGGCCCGGGCCGGTGCCGGCATCGCCCATTGCCCCAGCTCGAACATGCGTCTGGCCTCGGGGCTGGCGCCGGTGATGGAGCTGCTGGCGGCGGGGGTGCCCGTGGGGCTGGGGGTCGATGGTGCCGCCAGCGGCGAGAGCGGCCAGCTGCTGCACGAGGTGCGCCAGGCCTTTCTGCTCGCCCGCCTGCGCCTGGGGCTCGAGAGCCCCCTGGGCACGCCCCCCCAGGCGGCCTGGATGACGGCCCGCCAGGCCCTTGAGCTGGCCACCCTGGGGGGGGCCGCCGTGCTGGGCCGCGATGACATCGGCAGCCTGGCGGTGGGGCGCTGCGCTGATTTCTTCAGCCTGTCGCTGGGCAGCGTGGCCTACGCCGGTGCCCTGCACGATCCGGTGGCGGCGGTGGTGTTCTGCGCCCCCCAGCCCGCTGTGCACACCGTCGTGCACGGCCGGGTGATCGTGGAGTGGGGCCAGCTCACGACCATCGATCTGCCGGCGGTGGTCGCCCGCCACAACGCCGTCAGCGCTGCGCTGATCGCCGGCGCCGCGGCCGACGCCGGCCACCGATAGGATCCCGAACCGATGGTGACGCGGTGATGGACGGCCAGTGGCGCAATTTTCTGCGCAACCTGGGCGCGTGGCGGGGCAGCTTCGCCAGCCTCAGCCCCACAGGCGAGCTGCGCCACACGACGGCTTCGTTGCTCACCCTCGAGGCCAGCGACGACGACCGGCTGGTGACCTTCAGCCTGCAGCGCTGGCCCACCGATGCCCCGGTGGGGGAACCCAGCCGCTCGATGAGCCAGGAGTACCGGAGCCTGGGGCGCCAGGTGGTGTTCTTCGAGAGCGGGGCGTTCTGCAAGGGGTCGTTGCAGGTGGCGCCGGCGACGGTGTTCGGCGGTGAGTTCGCCTTCGTGATCGCCAACCGCCGCCATCGCCTCGTGCATCTCACCGACAGCGAGGGGGTGCCGGCCGAGCTGGTGCTGATCCGCGAACACCGGGAAGGTACCGCCGCCGATGAGCGGCCCCCTGCTACTGCCGAGCAGCTGCGCGGCCCCTGGCAGGGGCAGGCGACGACGATCTCGGCCGACTGGTGGGTGCCCGCCACGGCCGACTGCCGCTTCGCCATTGACGACGAGGGCAGCGCCGGCTGGCGTTGGCTTCCCGACGGGGGCTTCTGCCGCCTGCCGGAGCGGGTGAGCCATCGGCAGGCGTTCAGCGTCGAGGCCGGTTGGCTGGTGGCCCCCGATCGGCTGGAGCGGCTGATCCGCCGCTACGACGCCAGCGGCGCCTGGACCTCGGCCACCCATGAGGTGCTCAGCCGGGCCTGATGCCCTCGAGACCGGAAGGCTCGGGAGAGAGGCACCGGCGGCCGAAGCGATCGGCCCGGTCGATCGCCAGGCCGAGGTTGTCGGCTTCGCTGCGGCCCGAGCTGCGCAACGGGCGAAAGCTGTGGTCGCCCGCTGGGATCCACTCGACCGTCACTGCCGCTGCCAGGGCGTAGCCCTCCACCTCGTCGCGGCGGCCGAAGCTGTCGCGTTCGCCCTGCAGGATCAGGGTGGGGGTGCTGAGGGCGGCCAGGTGGGCGGTGCGCAGCTGGTCGGGCCTGCCCGGGGGATGGAAGGGATAGCCGAGGCAGAGGCAGCCGCAGACTGCTGCCGAGGCGGCCAGCTCGTCGACCAGCAGGGTGGCCACCCGCCCCCCCAGCGACTTGCCGCCGATCAGCAGCGGCCCCTGGCCCTGCAAGGCCGCCACCTCGGCGCGGAAGGCATCGAGCAGCTTCGGCAGGCGATCGGGGGGCCGCCGCCGGCCGTCGCGGCGGCTCTGGGCCATGTAAGGGAATTCGAAGCGCAGCACCCGCCAGCCGTGGCCGGTCAGCCCCGCCGCCATCGTCTCCATGAACGGACTGTCCATGGGGGCACCGGCCCCGTGGGCCAGCAGCACCGTGCCCATCGCTCAGGCATCCGTGCGCAGGAAGCGGCCCGAGAGCTTCACCGCCAGCACCACGGCGGCGATGCCGTACGAGACGAAGGTGACGGCCTGGCCGCTGGTGCCGACCGCATAGGCGCCGCGATCGAGCAGCACGGCATCGGCCAGGGAGGCTGCGGTGCCCCACAGCATCACCCAGACGCTCACGTACAGCACACCTTTCAGAGTCGGGTTCATGGCGGAGGGGCCTGGGGCGGCGTGGGGCAATCTGAACGCCGACCCTATCGGCTCAGGCCGGGATCCCCGTGGACCAGCCCCACCAGACCAGCCAGGCCCTGATCAGCCGCTTCGGCCTGCAGCCCCATCCGGAAGGGGGTTGGTATCGCGAGATCCACCGCAGCAGCGAGCAGGTGAGCCGCGACGATGGCGCCCGCCGGGCGGCCCTGACCGTGATCCTGTTCCTGCTGGAAGCCGACAGACCCAGCCGCTGGCACCGGGTGCGTGGGGCCGATGAGAGCTGGCATTTCATCGCCGGCGCCCCGCTTGAGCTGCGGCTGCGCCCCGACCACGACCAACCCGCCGCCAGCCATGGCCTGGGCTTCAGCCCCGGGCAGCCTGACCTGCAGCCGGTGTTGGTGGTGCCCGCCGGCTGGTGGCAGGCCGCCCGCAGCCTGGGGGCCTGGAGCCTGGTGAGCTGCTGCGTGGGGCCCGGCTTCGATTTTGTGGATTTCGATCTCGATGCCGACCGGCCCTAGGCGCGGGCGACCTGGACCCCTTTCCAGAAGGCCACCCGCCCCTTGATCTCGGCGGCGGCGGGCTTGGGGTCGGGGTAGAACCAGGCGGCGTTGGCGTTCACCTGGCCGTCGACGACCACGTCGTAGTAGTGGGCTTCGCCTTTCCAGCCGCAGACCGAGCGATGGTCAGAGGGCCTGAAGCAGTCGGCCTGCAGGGCATCGGCGGGGAAATAGGCGTTGCCTTCGACGGTGACGATGTCGTCACTGCTGGCGATCACGGCGCCGTTCCAGCGGGCTTGCATCGGTGCTGTGGGCGGGGGTCCCCCATGATCGCGCGCCGGCCAGGCAGGCTGGGGACGCGTGGGGAGAACAGCCGTGGTGGCCGCCCTGGTGATTCTGCTGGTGCTGCTGGCCGTGGCCTGGCTGCTGCGGCCCTCGGCCGAGGAGTTCGCCTGGTTTCTGCGGTTGCGCCGGCCCGACTGGCTCACCTTCGAGCAGCTGATCCCGCTGATCTGGCTGTTCATCTACCTGTGCTTCTACGCCGCCGCCCTGCTGACCTGGACGGCCACGGCCAGCTGGGGGCTGATGGTGGGCTTTCTGGGGCTGCTGCTGCTCGTGCAGAGCTACACGCTGCTCATCTGCCGGACCCGCCGCCTGGCCAGCGGCACCGGCATCGGCCTGGCGGGCTGGCTGTGGGGGGTGGCCCTGGCGGTGGTGGTGGCGGCGCGGGTGCCCCTGGCGGCCCTGTTGCTGGTGCCCTATCTGCTCTGGAGCCCGGTGGGCACCCTGGTGACCTGGCAGATGCAGCGGCTCAACCGCTGAGGGTCTGGCCCCACGGAGGTGCCGGGTCACCCAGGGGAAGCTGAAGACAATCCCCGGAACGGGGGCCTGCTCCGGGCGCTGAATACGGTTCTCACATGAGACGTGCTTGGTCCCTGCCCCAGGCCCTGCGGTTGCGCTGGTTCCTGCTGCGGCGCGGCCTTGACAGCAGCTGCACCTTCGTTGATGTGCTGTACCGGATCTATCTGAACCACAACAAGATCATCCATGTTCGTGATGGTCATCCGGTCTATTCGCTGTCGACACCGGCCCTGTTCAGCGGCCCCGCCGCCCATTTCATCGCCCGCACCCTGTACCGCGGCATTCAGAACCGCAACCTGCCCAATCTGATGAGCATCGCCGTCACGGACGGCTGCAATGCCCGCTGCGGCCACTGCAGCTTCTATGACGCCGTCGAAGAGCCGGGGCGGCCGTTGCTGAGCCTGGAACAACTGCGGCAGGTGATCGGCGAGGCCCAGCAGCTGGGGGTGTCGATCATCAACCTGGTCGGGGGTGAACCGCTGCTGCGGCCAGATCTGGCCGCGGTGATCGCGGCCGTCGACAAGTCGCTGTCGACCGTGCTGCTGTTCACCAACGGCTGGCATCTGGCCGCGCGGGCCCGCGAGCTGCGGCGGGCCGGCCTCGACAGCGTCTACGTGAGCCTCGATGGGGCCGATGCCAGCAGCCATGACCAGCGCCGCGGCACTCCAGGGTTGTTCGACCGGGCCCTGGAGGGGCTGCAGGCTGCCCGCCGGGAGGGCCTGTCGGTGGGCATCTCGACCACCCTCACCCCTGAAGACTGGGCCGCCGGCGAGCTGGCGCGGCGGGTCGAGCTGGCCCGTCGGGTGGGTGCCCATGAGCTGCTGGTGTTCGATGCCCTCCCCAGCGGCCGGCTGCAGCATCGCGATGACCTGGTCGACCAGGGCGACTGGGTCGAGGCGATGGTGCGCTCGGCCGACCGCTGGAATGCCGATCCCCGCTATCCCGGGGTGGTGTTCTCGGCGTACATCACCAGCCATCGCAGCGTCGGCTGCGCCTGCGGCACCAGTTACTTCTACCTGTCTCCCTATGGCGATGTGATGTCGTGCGATTTCAACCACGCCATCTTCGGCAATGTGCTCGAGCAGCCCCTGTGGCAGGTGTGGGAACGGCTGAGCCGTGATCCCGATTTCGCCCAGGCCAAGTGGGGGGGCTGCAAGGTGAAGGATTCGGGCAGCCTGCAGCGTCCCGGCGTGCAGCCGGGGCGGTCGCGGCCGGTGCCGCCGCTTTCGGTCTGAGCCGATGGACCTGTCATCCCTCAGCACCTGTGCCGTCGATCGCACCCCCACCCTGGCGGGGGTGCTGTTTCAGCTGGGGGTGCTCGCCGGCAGTGCCGCCGGCCTGGCCCTGCTGTCGCGGCGGGTGGAACGCCTGGGCCAGCGCTTCGGTGTGATGGCCCTGGGGGTGCTGATCTTCGAGATGTTCACGGCGCCCATGTGGCACAACGCCCATCTGGGGCGCTGGGCCTACCTCTACCGCGATGTGAGCTGGGTGCTGACGCTGGGCTGGTCGGTGCTGTTTCTGCTGGTGGTGGAACTCGGCGACCGGCTGCTGCCCCACTGGCGGGCGTGGCGCCGTGGTCTGCTCAACGTGGTGGTGCTCACCGTGCTGGTGGTGCCGCTGGAATGGCTGGTGGTGCGGCTGGGCATCCGCAGCTATGCCCCTGAGGTGCACGAGGCCGCCGTCGGTGGCTGGATCGACGGGGTGCCGCTGGCGGTTCTGTATTACGTGCCGGTGTTCACCGCCCTGGTGCTGGGGTTCTACCGCTACTGGTGCCTGGTGATCGACGATGCGCTGCTGATCCCGATGCGGCGGATCCGCTGGGGGCGGGGGCTGCTGCTGACCCTGGCGGCGGTGCTGCTGTTCGAGCTGATGGTCGAGCCGATGGTGTCGAACCGTGGCCTGCCGGCCTGGTCTTACCTGCATCGCGATGTCTCGCTGCTGATGAGCGGCCTGTGGGTGCTGGTCATCGCGATCACGGCGGCGGTGGTGACGCGCATCGGCCTGCACCTGTCGGTGGCCCTGCGCTTTGTGCTGGCCGTGGCCATCGCCACCGCTGTGGCCCTGCCGATCGAATACGGCCTGCTGGCGGCCGGCATCCGCGTCTACGGGCCCAGTGCCATCGCCAACTTCAGCGGCTTCACCCTCCCGGTGCTGGGGGCGCCGATCGAGATCGCCTTCGCCATTCCCTGCTACATGGCGCTGATGTTCGGCTTCATCCGCTACTGGGACCTGGCCCTCGACAACCGCCTCTGATTCGATGTCGTTCCGCATGGTTGACCCTTCCCGCCGCATGTCTGGTTCACCGCTGCTGCGGGATGTGCTCGTGGGGGCGCCGTTGCTGCTGGTGTGGCTGACGGTGCTGACGGGGTCGCTCTACAACGCCGGCGCCGCGCTGACCATGTCGATCGTCTGCACCCTTGGGGTGGGAGCCGTTTTCTGGGGGCTGCTGGCCTGGATCCTGGGGGCCGTGACCGTGCTGCTGGTGGGTCTGGTGATCCGCCTGCTGGGCGGGTCCTGGCCCGGGGCCTCCCGCCATGGCTTCAGTCAGGTGACATCCGGCCCGGTGATCAAGGCCTACGTCGCGCGTCGGCGCCAGGCGGGCGGTGATGACGACCACATCCGCGCCGATCTGCTGCGGGGGGGCTGGAGCGCCGCCGAGGTGGAGGCCGCCCTGGCGGCCGGCCGGGGAGACGCTCCGTGCTGAACCGCCATGGGCAGTACCTGGCCGAGCGGTTTCCGTTGCAGCGCCATGGCCCGCTGATCCTGGTCTTCGCGGGTGCCGCGGTGGCCCATGCCGCTCGGCTGGCGGATCGCCCGGCGGCCCCCGGCGCGATGGTCACGGCCGCGGTGGTGGTGCTGCTGCAGTTTCTGCTGATGCGCTGCGCCGACGACGTCAAGGACCTCGAGGCCGACCGTCGCTGGCGGCCCCAGCGGCCCCTGCCCCGGGGCCTGCTGAGCCTGGCTGACCTCGCCGCCCTCGCGGCCGTGGCGGCGGCCCTGCAGTGGGCGGTGGTGCTGCTCGCGCGGCCGGCGGCCCTGCCGCTGCTGGCGGCCGTGTGGGGCTGGTTTCTGCTGATGACGGCCGAGTTTTTCTGCCCCGTGGGGCTACGGCGGCGGCTGGGGCTCTATGCCTGCAGCCATCTGCTGATCGTGCCGCTGCTGGCTCTGCTGGCGATGGCGGTGGCGCTGCCCCTGCCCCAGCCGCTGCTGCGCCTGCTGCCGTTTCTGGCCTGCACCTTCGGCGCCTCCCTGGGTTTTGAGGTGGGACGCAAGACGTGGCGGGCCGGGGCCGACCCCGTCGGCGTCGAGAGCTACAGCGCCGCCTGGGGCTGGCGGCGGGCGGTGGCGGTGTGGCTGCTGGCCCTGGCGATCTCGCTGGCCGGTGCGGCCATCGCGGCCGTGGTGGTGCCGCAGCCGTCGCTGCCGTGGCTGCTCACGCCGATGCTGCTGCTGACCGTGGCGGCGGCCCTGGCGGGGCGCGGAACCCAGCCGCTGGCGACCCCGAGCAGCCTCTGGATCGTGGTGCTGTATCTGGCCCTGGGCTGGGCGCCATGAGGGACCCCCGCCCGCCGCTGGAGGTGCTGCCGCTGCTGGGCCGCGAGCCGCCATCGGCGGCGCTGCTGCAGCGCTTCGGGGGCAAGGCGGGGGCGCTGCGGCGGCTGGCGGCCCTGGGCTATCCGGTCTGGCCGGGGGTGGTGCTGCTGCCGCCTGAGGGTCCCGGCGGCTGGTCGTTGCCGGCGGCGGCCCTGGCGGGGCTGCCCGCGATGGCGGCGGGCTGGGCCGTGCGCTCGTCGGCCATCGTCGAAGACGGCCAGGTGCACAGCTTCGCCGGGCAGTACACCACCCGGCTGGGGGTGCCGACGGCCGCCCTGGAGGCCACGGTGGCCGAGTTGTGGGCTGCGGCCGAGGGGCCGGCCCTGGCCCGCTACCGGCAGCTGCTGGGGGCCGGGGGGGAGGGGGCCGGTCGGTCGGCCCTGCTGCTGCAGCCGATGCTGCCGGCGACGGTGGCGGGGGTGGCCTTCGGGGCGGATCCGGTGAGCGGTCTCCGGGGCGTCACCCTCGTGCAGGCGGTGGCCGGTGTGGCGGCCGACCTGCTGGCGGGCCGCTGCAGCGGCGATCGTTATCGGCTGGCCGGCGATGGCCGTGTGCTCGAGCAGCACACCCTCGAGCCCGGCCGCCCGCTGATGTCGCCCGCTGTGCTGCAGCGTCTGCAGCGGCTGCTCGCCGACCTGGAGCGGCGGCTGGGGGCTCCGCAGGATGTGGAGTGGGCCCTCGATGGCGAGGGGCGGCTCTGGTTGCTGCAGGTGCGGCCCATCACCGGCCTGGCGCCGGCGTCGACCGGTGGTGGCAGCGCCGGTCTCTGGGACAACAGCAACATCGTCGAGAGCTATTCGGGCGTCACGACACCGCTCACCTTCTCGTTCGCCCGCAAGGCCTACACCGAGGTCTATGCCGGCTTCTGCCGCTTCATGGGGGTGGAGGCAGCGCTGATCCGGCGCCATCGCGGGGTGCTGGCGACGATGATCGGCTTCCACAACGGCCGCATCTACTACAACCTGCAGAGCTGGTACCGGGTGCTGTCGCTGTTGCCCGGCTATCGGCTCAATGCGCCGTTTCTGGAGCAGATGCTGGGGGTGCAGCAACCGCTCGAGGCGGCCGAGCGGGAGCGGTTGCGGTTGGAGCCGTCGACGGTGGCCCTGGCCGATCTGCTGCGGCTGGTGCGGTTGCTGCTGGCCATGGTCGCCAATGCCGTGGGCCTCGAGCGGCGCCGTCGGGCCTTTCGCCGGCGGCTCGACCGGGTGCTGCTGCCCCCCGCGGCCCTGGCGGCCCTGCCGGAGGCCGATCCCCAGCAGCTGGTGCAGCACTACCGCCGCCTGGAGGGGCAGCTGCTGAGCCACTGGGATGCACCGCTGATCAACGACTTCTTCGCGATGGTCGTCTACGGCGTGCTGCGGGGGCTGCTGCAGCGCTGGCGCCTGGATCCCGACGGCCGGGTGCTGCAGGCGTGGATCAGCGATCTGGGGGCGGTGATCAGCGCCGAACCGCACCGGCGCATCGCCGCCCTGGGGCGCCGGCTGGCCCCGGAGCCGGCCCTGGTGGCGGTGCTGGCGGCTGGTCATGGCGACGCCATCGCCCGGGCCGTGGCCAACCATCCGTGGCTGCAGGCCGAGCTGGATGCCTACCTCGAGGCCTTCGGCGATCGCTGCCTCGGTGAGCTGAAGCTCGAGACGCGCACCCTGGCGGATGACCCGCTGCCGTTGCTGCGCAGCCTGGCCGCCGCCGCTGCCTCTGCCGGGTCCCCGGCCCCTGCGGATGCGCCGCCGCCGGCGACCCTGCCCCGCCCCTGTCCCCCCTGGCAGCGATTGCCCCTGGGCTGGCTGCGGCGGCGGCTGCGGCGGTTGCTGGCCGAGCGCGAGAACCTGCGCTTCGAACGCACGCGGGTGTTCGGCCAGGCCCGGCGGCTGCTGCTGAGCCTCGGCCGCCGTTATGCCGACCTGGGGCTGCTCGACCGGGGCGACGACGCCGTGTTTCTGGAGGTGGAGGAGCTGCTGGGGCTGGTGGAGGGCACCGCCAGCTGCACCGACGTGGGCGGCCTGGTGGCCCTGCGCCGCCGCCAATGGCTGCAGCAGCGGGCGCTGGCGCCCCTGCCGCGGCGGTTCGTGACCGAGGGCCTGCCCCACCTCGACCTGCCCCAGGCCGCCGTTGCGGATCCGGGGCCTGAGGGCTGGCAGGGCCTGGGCTGTTCGCCAGGACGGGTGCAGGCGGCGATCGAACGGGTGGGCGATCCGCTGCTCTGGCTCGAGCAGCGGCGGCCGGGCCCGGGGGCGCGGCCGATCCTGGTGGCCCAGGCCACCGATCCGGGCTGGGTGCTGCTGTTCCCCCATGCCGCCGGTCTGCTGGTGGAACGGGGCAGCGCCCTGTCGCACGTGGCGATCGTTGCGCGGGAGGTGGGGCTGCCGATGGTCACCGAACTGGCGGGCATCGCCGGTCGGCTGGCCGATGGCGACCGGGTCGAGATCGATGGCGCCAGCGGCCGGGTGCGGCTGCTGGCCCGCGGGGGTGATGGCTGAGCGGCTCACCTACGGCCAGTGCTGGGAGGACGCCGACCTGCTGGTGGAGGCCCTGGGGCCGCTGGCCGGTCGCACGGTGCTGTCGATCGGTTCGGGGGGCGACAACAGCCTGGCCCTGCTGGCCGAAGGCCCGGCGCGGCTGCTGGTGCTCGACCGCAACCCGGCCCAGATCGCCCTGCTGCAGCTGAAGCTGGCCGCCTGCCTGGCGCTTGAGCATGGACAGCTGCTTGAGTTCCTGGGGGGCTGGCCCTGCCGGTCGATCCGTGCCGGTGGTGTGGCCGCCCATCGCCTGGCCCTGTATGACCGCTGCCGGCCGCTGCTGCCGCCAGCGGTGGCGGCGTTCTGGGACCGGCGGCCAGGGCTGGTGGCGGCGGGCCTGCTGGGGGCCGGGCGGTTTGAGCGCTACCTGGCGCTGGTGCGGCGGGGCCTGCTGCCGCTGGCGGGTGGCACCCGGCACTGGGCGCCGCTGTTCACCGGCCTGGACCCCGAGCAGCGGGCCCGCTGGGTGGAGCGGCAGTGGCGCCGCCGCCGCTGGCGCTGGCTGCTGAATCTGTGCTTTTCTCGGGCGGCCCTGGGCCACCTGGGCACCGATCCGGCCCAGGTGCGCTACGGCAGCGGCAGCCAGCCGGCCCTGCTGCTGGAGCGCCTGCGCCAGGTGCTGGTCGAGCTCGACCCCGGCGACAATCCTCACCTGCACTGGCTGGTGCACGGGCACTACGGCAACGTGCTGCCGCGGGCCCTGCGGCCGGCGCAGCAGCAGGCGATTCGCCGCCATCGGGAGCGGCTGGCGGTCGAGGCCGCCGACCTGGTCGACCACCTGGCGCCCGAGCCTGCAGATGGCCAGGCGATCGAACGCTTCAACCTGAGCAACGTTTTTGAGTACCTCGCGCCGGAGGCCACCACGGCCCTGTTCGGGCAGTTGCATCGCCATGCCGCCGCCGGGGCGCGGCTGGTGGCCTGGAACCGGGTCGCCGACCGCGATGCGGGGCTGGCCCCCGCCGGCACCTGGCGCCCGCAGGCGGCCCGGGCGGCGGCCCTGCACCGGCGCGACCGGGTGTTCTTCTACCGGCGGCTGGTGCTGGCGCTGGTGCCGGCACCGGCCGTTGCAAGCCACCAGCCCGAACCGGTGCCGGTGGATCCGTCGGGCCTGTGGCCGGCCGATGAGCGGTGGCAGCTCGCTGACCGGGCCCAGGCGTCGATCTGGTGGCGCCAGACGCCACCCCAGGCGGGCGAACGGATCGGCTGCATCGGTGCCCTGCGCGCCACCGATCCGGCGGCGGCGGCGGCGGTGCTGCAGATCGCCTGCCGGCGTCTGGCCGCCGAGGGCTGCACACGTGTGCTGGCGCCGATGGATGGCAACACCTGGGGCGCCTACCGCTGCCGCACGGGGCCGGCCCTTGGGTTTGCCGGTGAACCGCAACCGGGGCCCGAGTGGATCGGCCATCTGCACCGCTGCGGTTTTGCGCTGGCCGAGGCCTACGTGTCGCGCCGGCTGGCCGGTGGCCCCCCGTGGGATCTGGGGCCGGGGGCCCGGCTGCCGCACCTGGCAGGGGTGGCCCTGCACGACCTCGTCGAACTACCGCCCGGCCTGGTGGCGTCGCTGCCGGCCCAGATCCACCGGCTGGTGCAGGCGGGCTTTGGCCGGCAGCCGTTGTTTCGCCCGCTGCCGGAGGCGATCTTCTGCCGCTGGCTGCAGCAGCGCGAGGGGGCGAGCGATCGACAACTGACGCTTCTGGCGGTGGCCGACGGGCGGCTGCTGGGGCTGGTGCTGGCCCATCGCCATGGCGACGATCTGGTGGTGCGCACGCTGGTGGTGCAGCCCGGCCGGGCCCAGGCGGGGCTGGGGGCGCTGCTGCTGCACGAGGTGCAGCGGCGGGCCGCCGCCCTGGGTTGCACCGGTGTGATCCATACCCTGATGCACGATCCGGGGCCGTCGCTGGCCCTGTCGCGCCGGCTGCCCGGGTCAGGCCATGGCTATGTGCTGCTGGGGCGCCGGCTGCGGGGGTGATGGTTGGTTTTGTCCTGCGGCATCAGAAGAAACAAGCTGCTGCCAGATGGTTGCCTGATTGGGGTTGATCAGACGTCACCTTCCAGACCCACAACAGTGCTGGCCGGCCTCGCCCCTCTGGTGTTCCGTAACAGAGAGACGCCCGAGACAATCAGCAACAGGCTCATGATGCCCACCAACGGCGAATAGACAGGCTGCAGGTTGACCAGTCCAAAGTTGCCAGTGTGCAACCGCAGCAGCCAGGGCACATCGATATTCACCGACAGTGCTGTTCCGTAAATGGCACCTGATGCTGTGGTCAGAGCCAGCGGGATGGCAGCCATGGGGACCACCAGGCGGTGCAGTCTGCGTGCTTGACGGTGGTGCAGCATCATCGGGTTCAGACTATATTCAATAGTTTCACTTCTGCTTCTGAAGTGCATCGTGAAGCGCCCGTTCATTGGCACAGGGCATCCACATGGTCTCCATCGCAAAAGAGCCCTTGCAGTTCAGTTCGGCTGCACGTTTTTCCGCTTCGGCTCTGGTGGCATACATACCCCGCAGGTGGGCTTCAGCGCCGGTACCGCCCAGGGCGAAAATCGTCAGAAGAATCACATGAAGGGCCGGTGACATGGGTGGCATGATGGAAGGAGATCAGCGATTCAGGTCAGGGGGAGACGGATCCGTTCAGGGCAAAAAGCCTGTCATACGCGTGGTACTCAGGTTTGTCGAGGCCGTCGTGCTGCAGCATCTTGCGTAGCACGATGATCTCCCGTCGCTGCGCCACGATGATGTCGCGCGCCAGGCGCCGGATGGTCCCATTGCTCGAGCGTCGAAGGGCATCGTGGGCCATTACCAGCGCACCACCGTGGTGCTGGAGCATCCCTTCGAGGAACCAGGTCACCCGGTTCTCCCGGGTCGGGCTTGACGCCATCATCCGCATGGCTTCGATCTCTGTAGGGCCCATGCGGATCAGGTCGGCCATCGCGTCCGGGTTCCCCCCAGCCCTGAGCATCACCGGGTGCACGGGGGCATCGGGATACCAGGCCTTGCGCCATTGCCCCATGGCCTTGATCTCCTGGGCCTGATCACGCCAGATCCCCTTGGCGAGGGCCCCCACCCCTGGGGCACCGATGTCGAACACAAACTCGCTCATCCGCAGGGCGCCAGTGTGGTGCTGCACCATGCCGTCGATCCAGCGCAGGTCATAGGTGCGGCCGGCGGGTCCCACGTCGTGGGTGTGGGCGCTGTGATCAGCCGGTGCCGCCGACGGCATCGGGTGGTGCATGTGTTGATGGTGCCCAGAGGCTGGCTCGGCCTGGGCCAGGGCGCTGCCGCCGGCCTGCGGCCCGAGAAACAGGGCCAGAGCCAGAATCACCGGTGCCGCGGGCATCGTGCTGAAGTTGTCAAGATGACCATCATGGCGTGTCGAGCATGAAGCCATCGGCCGACGTGTCGTCAGACTCACACCTGCTCTTCGCCGCCAGGGCCCAGTTGTCGAACAGCAGGTTCGACGTGACCCCACACGTTCCACGCCATGGTGTTTCACGAGTACTGTCTCAGTGAGCCGTGGGCCTTGCAGAACCTCAACAACGAACCAATCGGCTTGATCACTGCGCCCGGCATCGGGCCGCAGCAGCTGCACAAATATCGCCTGAACATCGCCTTCTTATGCTTCGCCACTTGTATTCCTGCAGAGTTAACGCCATGGTCTCCGCCTTGCCAACGTCTTTCTCACCACCAGTCACGCTGATCACAGGCCCCGGTTGCATCCGCCTGGCTCCACACACTTCATCGGCCGCTGTGCCCTCGTACTGAGTGCCTGCAGCATTGCCAATTTCAACTGTGGCAATACCATGCAGTATCTGCTCACGTTTTGCCACCTAAACTCGAGGTCCTGATCCCTGTCCACCCATGAGGCAAGACAAGCCCGTCAGCATTTCACTGTTGATCGCTGTTGCCACTCTGGTCGCTTATCTGGCCGGTTTCTGGTTCACCAGCCTGTTCCCTGGTTATTTGCCTAAAATTGGCGCCCTGTGGTCGGCTATTTCAGCCATTGTCGTCACCCAGATCACCCGTCAGGAAACCTTCTCTTCGGCTTCCCTTCGGATTCTCGGATCTGCGATCGGTGCGTTCACCGGTGCATTTTATCTGTCACTTCTGCCGTTCCATCCTGTTGGAATGGCCGCTGCCATCTTTGTGACTGTGCTGCTGTGCCTGACCGTGAAGATTCCTGGTCACGCCAGGCTCGCCGCCATTACCGTGATTGTGGTGATGGTCACGGCCAGCCTGGATCCCCGCCTCAATCCCGGCCTCAATGCGCTCCTGCGCTTCACCGAGTCTTTCATCGGCACAGCCGTCGCGGTGGCCATCTCATTTGTCTGGCACGGTCGTGCCGATCACGCTGCGCACTCTGACAATCGGCATTGACATGAAAGAACCATTTCAAATGAGATCGTCTGGGACTTGTTTCTCTACCGACCGAATCGTCTCCGTCGGATCTTTGCTCTGAGGTGTTCTAATTCTTTGTTGAGCTCTTTGTCGGTTCCACTCTTGCTGCTTGTCCTTTCGGGGGCTTGGGGTTCTTGTCCTTTCTCGTAGCCTCTGACGGCACGAAGCATGAGACCTCCACCCCCTGCGATCATGGCCACCATTGCAAGGAGGCTGAAGAGGCTTGTTGGTCGAAAATTGAGCAACAGACTCTGCAATATCCCCGCCCCCAAAGCGGCTGACGAGGCCATGATCAGGAACCAGCCTAACTTTCTCAGTGTGTCAGCAACCAAAAGGCCAACCCCAAGGCCAAAGGGGATCATGAGCAGGCCAGAGCCCTGGCCGGTCCCCATTGGGAAGAAGCCTGTAACCCAACTGCTGAACCTGCCAATGGGTCCAGACCTCCAGTCGGTTCCCGCAAAACCGCTGCCCACGTATCCCGAGCTCACCATCACTTGATTCGTGAATAAAAAGAGCCCGGCTGAGAAGAGGCTGCCTCCCAGCAGGAAGAGTAGAAAATCTTGAGACGGATTTCTTTTCATTTTATGGGCTCTACCACGCCACCGTAAGGCAATCCTGCAGCAGCGGCACAACGTTTGACTGGGGAATCGCCAATCCGCTCACCGCTGAATCAGGATCAGACCCATGACCGTTCCCCCACCCGAGATCTGCGCCGACGACTGGCGTCGCATCTGCCAGGCGCTGGAGTATTTAGCCCGTGACCTCCACCACCGCTCATTTGCGGTGACGTCTGATCGTCGCCAGCTGCTCTGGTCTGAGCTGGACCACTGCCTGGCCCTCGCCGATCGCCTTCGCCCCATGGCCGGTGGGGCAGCGGCGGGTTCCATTTCTGAAGAACACCACACCTTGTAGGTCTGGCCTTCACCACGGGCCGCAGGACCTTGCGGCTGCGTGGATCCCGATGGCATGGTCTGGACAAGGCAGCACCCGTGCCACGCTTCGGCCTGGGGCCGAGGGCTGGGCTGTTCGGTGCGTCGTCGCTGGCCCTTGGGTTCCCGCCAGGATGCAGGCGTTGTCGACCGGCTGCCCCATGCTGCTGCCCTGCCCCCTGTTTTCAGCGGCCCGCATCGCCGGCCTGCAGGCCACAGTGCTGCTGCTGCTCGCCCTGCTGATCAAGGCCCGCATCCGCATTGTTGCCTTCTCGGCCCTGGGCTTCACCCTGCTGCTGCTGCAGACGCTGGTGTTCCTCTCCCTGGCCGGCGGTGCCCTGGCCTACTGGCAGTTCAACCGCCCCGCGCCGGCGCGCTGAGCCGGCCGTAGCTGGCCTCCTGAGCCGGCACCCTGCAGGGGACGGCGCTGCGTCCTGAGCCGCAGCAGGGCATCGACAGGCACCCCTCCCCCCGCCTGAGGGCGTCATGCTGGCTCCACCGGCCCTGCCCCCCATGCCTGCCGCGGGTTCCGCCCTGTCCCGGCTTCAGCAGCATCTGCACCAGACCCGCCTGCTGGGCTCGATCAGCAGCGCGCTGTATTTCGACCAGAACACCGTCATGCCGGCCGCCGGTGCCGCCTGGCGCGGTGAGCAGCTGGCGCTGCTGGCGGGTCAGCTGCACGAACGCCAGAGCAGCCCGGCCTACGCCGAGCTGGTGATGGCGGCCGAGGCTGACCTCGACGCTGACGCAACCCCTGAGCAGCGCAGCAATCTGCGTTTGCTGCGGCTTGAGCTCGAACGCCAGCGGGCCCTCGATCCGGCCCTGGTGGCAGCCCTCGCCCGCGCCCAGTCGCGCGGGAATGCCGTCTGGCAGGACGCCCGCCGCCGCAATGACTTCGGCACGTTCGCGCCGGCCCTCGAGGAGCTGCTGCGGCTGCGGCGGATCCAGGCCAGCCAGCTGGCACGTGCCGAACCGGTGGAGCGCAGCCCCTGGGAGGTGCTGGCCCAGCCCTTCGAGCCCGACATCAGCAAGGCCCGCCTCGATGCCCTGTTCGCGCCGCTCAAGGCCGAGCTGCCGGGTCTGCTGGATCGGGTGGCCGCCAGCGACAGCCCGCCGCCCGCCGCGGCCGACCTGCCCGAAGCCCTCCAGGAGCAGCTCTGCAGCGAGCTGCTCGACAGCTGGGGCTACAACCCCAGCCACTGCCAGCGCGCCCGTTCGGCACATCCTTTCTCGTGCACCGTCGGCCCCGCCGACTTCCGGATCACCACCCGCGTGGTGCCGGGCCAGCCGTTTTCGGCCTTTCTGGCCACCGCCCACGAATGGGGCCATTCGCTGTACGAACAGGGCCTGCCCCGCGGTGATGACCACTGGTTCCCCTGGCCCCTGGGGGAGGCCACCTCGATGGGGGTGCACGAATCCCAGTCGCTGTTCTGGGAATGCCGCGTGACCCGCAGCCGCGCCTTCGCCGACCGCTGGCATCCGCGCTTCTGCAGCGCCCTGGGTTCAGACCCCTGGGGGGGCGCCCCGGTCTTCTGGCGGTCCCTCAATCCCCTGCGGCCGGGGCTGATCCGCGTCGAGGCCGACGAACTCAGCTACTGCCTGCACATCGTGCTGCGCTACGAGCTCGAGCTGGCCCTGCTCGAGCACGACCTGCCGGTGGCCGAGCTGCCCGAGCAGTGGAACAACCGCATGGAGGCGCTGCTGGGCCTGCGGCCGCCATCAGACAGCGACGGCTGCCTGCAGGACATCCACTGGGCCGAGGGGCTGCTGGGCTACTTCCCTTCCTATGCCCTCGGTCACCTGATCAGCGCCCAGCTGTCGGAACGCTTCGAGCACGACCACGGGCCGATCCAGACCCACGTCGCCGCCGGCGACGAGGCCCACTTGCAGAGCTGGCTGGCCAGCACCGTCTGGCCCCTGGGCCGCTCGGTCAACAGTGAGCAGCTCGTCGAGCGCGTCACGGGGCGGCCCCTGAGCGCCGAACCCTTCCTGGTCTACCTGCGCGCCAAGGTCGAGGCCCTGTTGTGCCAGTAGTGGACAGAAGATGTGACAGCGGTGTGACAGTGGTTGCAGGGTGTTGCGGTTCGCGGGTCTGGCGGTTGCAGATCGGTCATCCGCCGGCGGGACAGTGAGCCCGTGAGCTTCACCACTCCTCACCCATGAATCTCCGCTCCCTCTCCACCGGCCTCTCGGCTTCCCTCGCCGGCAGCCTCGCCCTCGTCACCGCCACCGCCCTGCTCGAGCCCGTCCAGGCCGGCCCGGTCACGGTCAAGCCCGCGGCGCCCCAGGCCGCTCCCCAGCCGGCGACCCCACCCCGTTACGTGCTGGTGCCCGTTGATCAGATCTCGGCCGACTACCCCCTGCCCCCCCGCAGCTGGCAGCCGGCCCCCCTGCCGCCGCGGGTGATCGCCCAGCTGCCCGCCCCCCTGCCGGCCCCCGCCCCCACGGAGGTGGACCCCCAGCAGGCCCCCGTCGCCCAGGCCCCCTCGCCCGAAGCCCTGGCCCGGCGCTGCAATGCCGGCCGTCTGATCGGCGGCCTGGCCGGTGGCGGCATCGGTTACATGGCCTCCCGCAAGGACGGCCGCAGCTGGGCCGTGCCCCTCGGCACCCTGCTGGGCACCCAGATGGGTTGCCCCCTGGCCCAGGGTCGGGGTCCCCTCTCCCTCTTCGGGCTCTGACCCCCAGGCCTCGGCCTGGCGCGGCCCTGGCTAGAACCGGGGCCTGCCATTCCCCTGCCATGGCCGCGACCCTGCTTGACCCGGCCCAGATCGCCGAGCTGCCCCAACGCCTGCCGGCCTGGCGCCTCCAGGACGGCAGGCTCTGCCGTGATCTGCGTTTCGCTGACTTCTCAGAGGCCTTCGGCTTCATGGCCCGGGTGGCGCTGGCCGCCGAGGCCCTCGGCCACCACCCCGACTGGAGCAACGTCTGGAACCGGGTCAGCATCGCCCTCGAGACCCACGACCTCGGCGGTCTTTCGACCCTCGACCTGCAACTGGCTGAACGCATCGACGCCCTGGCCTGAGCCGCCGTCCTCAGGATGGCTTCACGATTCTTCATCCTTATTGCCAGACTCTGCCCACGCAGCCGTCTCGGGCATGTCCACCACCCTTGTTGTTGAGCTCTTCAGCGGCTTCGCCGCCGCCTGTTTCGCCCTCTGGTTCCTTTCCCTCAGTGGCGAGACCGCCCCCGCGACCCCAGAGCCGCTGCTGTCATCGCCGTTTCCCCAGTGGCTGCAGCGTCGGCTCGAGACCTACGTGCTCGGCCAGGGGCCCATCGCCTCGGTGGGCCTGCTGCTGCTGCGCCTCAGCATCGGCATTCTGATGATTCACCACGGCCAGGAGAAGCTGGCCGATCCGCAGCAGTTCGCCGACACCTATGTGGCTTCGCTGCATCTGCCGTTCCCCCTCGTCTTTGCCTACCTGGCGGGATTTTCAGAACTGATCGGCAGCTGGCTGTTGATCCTCGGCCTGCTCACGCCCCTCGGCGCCCTTGCCCTTGCCGGCACCATGACGGTGGCCGCCTACCAGCACATCCTTACCGCAGGACTCAACATCTACGTGCTTGAGCTGGTGGCCCTCTACCTCGGTGGCAGCCTGGCCCTTCTGCTGCTCGGCCCCGGTCGTTTCTCGTTTGATGCCGGCATGCTCTCGACGCGCGTTCCGCTGTCTGCGGTGCGTCAGGGGGTGGCCTCCGCGTCCCCCTGACCCGTTTCGCGCCGCAGCAGCGCCCTCCCCTGGGCCTGGTCGCTCTCGGCCAGCAGCAGCGCCGCCCGGGCCACCTGCAGGTCCCGTTGCACCAGCAATACTTCGGTGAGCGGTTCGATCTGGGCCAGGTAACGGAGGCGCGCATCCCGCAGGGCCCGTTCCCCGGCCGCCACCGCTTCGCGGGCGGCGGCGATCCGTTCGGGCGAGGCCTGCAGCTGCTGCCAGGCCTCCACCACCGTCATGCGGATGCGCTGGCGGGCCACGTCGGCATCGGCCTCCAGCATCGCCGCGTCCCGATCCGCCAGGGCGGCGCCCGAAGCGGCCCGGCCCCCGTCGTACAGGGGCTGGCGCAGCTGCAACAGGGCACCCCAGTCGTAGAAGTTGCCCCGCAGGCTGCCCGGGGTCTCGACCGAGGGCAGGGTCAGGTTGCGTGGGCCGGGCCCCTGCACCTGGCCGGAGGCCTGCAGCACCGGCACATCGATCGTGTTGGTGTTGATGCCGGCCCCGGCCAGCAGCGACAGGCTGGGCAGCAGGGCCGAGCGGGCCGCCTGGGCCCTTTGGCGGCTGGCCCGCTGCTGCAGCGTCAGGGCCTCCAGCAGGGGCCGACCGTCGAGGGCCTGCCGCACGGTGGCCTCCAGGTCGAGGGGCCAGGGGTCCGGGCGGCTGCGGATCGGGTCGGCCGCCACCGGCAGGTCATCGCCGGGCAGGCCCAGCAGCGCCGCCAGTCGCCCCTGGGCCGCCGCCCGCTGGGCCTGGGCCGTCACCAGCCCCTGCCGATCCCCCGCCCGCAGGGCCGCGACCCGCATCACATCAATCCGGGCGGCCAGGCCGCGGGCATGGATCTGGCGCACATCCCGTTCCAGCGCCGTCGATCCCTCCAGCGCCGTCTCCCACACCGGCACCAGGGCCTGGCGCAGCTGCAGGTCTCGGTAGCTACTCTCGAGGTCCCAGCGCACCTGCCGTTCGCTTTCGCCCAGCTGCTGCTGCGCCGCTTGGCGGGCGCTCCCCGCCGCCGCCAGCTGCCAGCCTTCACCGATGGGCAGCAGGTTCGCGCTCAGCACCACCCCGGTGCCAGCGAAGAGGCTTTGCAGCACGGCATAGCCCTGCTGGTTGAGCCCGAAGCTCAGGTCGCCGATGGTGGGCAGGTTGCTGATCACCCCGATCGAGGTGCCCACCTGGGTGCCGCTGGCGCTGCCCACCAGATCAAGCCGCGGCAATCGCAGGCTGCGGCTGAAGTCAACGGCCGCCTCGCTTCGGGCCACGTCGCGCCGGGCCCGTTCCAGCCCCGGCGAAGCCGGCAGACCGCGCTCCAGCACCTCGGCCAGGGTCCAGGGCGCCGCCCGGCCGGCCCCCGCCGCCAGCAGCACGGCCGCCAGGGTCAGGCTGCAGCGGGCGAGGCGCACGGGGAGCGGGCGGCGGAGTGGCCAGGACCTTAGGTGACCCAGCCATGACGGCGGCTAGGGTCTGGCCAGCCTGGGCCTTGGGTTGGAGCATGCGCTGGAGCGGCTGTGGCGGCTGACGCCGGTGGCACTCGTCGCCGGTCTCACTGCCGTCTGGGCGGCCACCCCGTCGATTCCGGTCAAGGTGCGCGGCAGCGGCCTGCTCACGGCCCCCGAAAGCCGCCGCGCCTTCTACGCCCGCGGCCCCGGCCAGGTGCAGGACATCAAGGTGGAGGTCGGCACGGCGGTGAACCAGGGCCAGCTGCTGCTCACCCTCAACCGCGTCGGCCAGGCCGCCGAGGGCGGTGGTGCCATCGCCCCCGACCCGCGGGTGACCCAGGCCCGGCTGCAGGCCCTCGAACGCCAGATGGATGGCCTCAACACCCAGCTGCAGGCCTTTGCCGTGCAGGACCAGGCCCTGCAGGTCCGCCGCGGTGAGCTCAGCACCACCAACCAGCCGGTCGAACGGCAGCTGCGCGCCCTCGAAGACCTGCGCAAGGACGATGTGATCGCCCGGTACAGCCCCCTGTGGGTGGGCGCCCAGGACCTGTTTCTGCGCAACCGGGCCGACATCGCCAGCATCGATGGCCAGCGGGCCCAGCTGCAGGCCCAGCGGGCCGAGGTGCAGGCCCGTGGCGCCGAGCTGCGCGCCCAGCGGGCGGCCCTGCTGGCCCAGGAGCTCTCCCAGGATGTCTTCAGCCCCGCCAGCGGCCGCATCCTCGACCTGGCAGTCGAACCCGGCCAGGCGGTGCTGCCCGGCCAGCGCCTCGGCAGCCTGGCCCTGGCGGGCGACGACGGCGGTCAGGTGGCCCTGGTGCTCTTCACCAGTGCCGACGCCAGCCGCCTGCGGCCGGGGGATCGCCTCGAACTGGATCCGCAGCTGCTCAGCCGCGACAGCTACGGCGGCGCCGAACAGCGCTACGGCACCCTCACGGGCACCCTGCAGCGGCTGTCGCCGGCCAGCGTCACCCTCGACGACGTGGCCGCGCAGGCCGGCGGCAGCGAAGAGGCCGCCAACCTGATGGCGACGGCCCGCCAGCGCTCCTTCGGCGATGGCGGCGACATCACCTCCCAGCTGCCGGGCCGGGCCGGCGCCCCCCTGCGGCTGGGTGTGGTGCAGCTGCGCACCGCCGCCACCCCCAGCGGCCTGGCCTGGAGCCGCGGCGATGGCCCCAGCCAGACCCTGCCGTCGCGGCTCCCCCTCGAGGCCTCCGCCGAGGTTGAACGGCGTTCGCTGCTCAGCTATGCCGCCCCCTTCTGGCGCTGGCTTGCGGGGTCGCGGCCATGAGCCGGTTGTCTGCCCCCCTGCGACGGCTTCTGGCCCCCTGGCTGAAGCCCTGGCCCTGGCTCAGCCTCGGCCTGCTGCTGCTCTGCACCCGCACCGAACCGCCGCGGCTCTGGTTCTGGCTGGCGCTGCTGCTGATCAGCCTGTTGGTGGGGCTGCTGCAGGCCTTGGCCCGCGAGCGATGACCACCCCGGCGGCCCTGCGCTACCCGCTGGTGGTGGCCCTGGCCGCCGCCCTGGTCTGGAGCATGGCCCATGCCCTGGGCTTCGGCTCCGGGGCCGCCTACGGCGTCGTCATCGCCGCCCTGGTGGTGCGTCCTGATTTCGGCCGCTGGCCCGCCCCCCTGTTTGTGGTGCTGCCCGTGCTGGTGATGCTCGGCCTGGGGCTGGGCACCCTGCTCAAGCCCCTGCTCGAGGCGCCCCTGGTGTGGGCGTTTGCGGTGGTGACCGTCGCCGCCCAGCTGCTGGCGCAGGTGCTGCCCGATCGCCTGGCGATGGTGCGCAGCATCCTGCCGATCCTGGCGGTGCTGCCCCTGCTCGGCTCGAACAGCACCTGGCTGTCGGCCTGGCACCAGTGGCTGGCGGTGGTGCTGGGGCTGGCGATGGGGGTGCTGCTGCCCGCCGCCTTCCGCCTGCCCGGTGACGGCCCGCCGCCGGGGGCCGCCGAGGCGCCGGAGGCAGGCCCCGGCCGCAGCATCGGCCAGCGGCTGTCGGACCCCTTCTTCTGGCGCAAGCTGATCGCCTCCACCCTCGCTCTGGCCGTCGGCCAGGGGCTGGGTGCCGTCAACCCCAAGTACGTCTACTTCGGGGTGGTGATCCTGCTCAACGAAAGCCTGGGGGCCACCATGGCGCGGGTGCGCGACCGCATGGTGGGTGTGACCCTGGGCATCGTCATGCCCTGGCTGGTGTTCAACATCTTCGGCGTGAGCAGCGTGTCCCTGGCCCTGGTGATGGGCGGTACGGCGGCGCTGCTGCCGCTGGTGGGGCTCCAGGCCCACCTGCGCACGGCGCTGATCTCGAGCGGTGTCACCTTCGCCGGCTACCAGGCCCTCGCCGACTGGTACATCCCCACCCGCTGGATCGACTACCTGCTGGGCTGCGGCCTGGCCCTTTTGGTGTGCCTGCTGTTCAGCCCCACCTCGGCTCTGCAGCGGTTCCGGCTGCTGGCCGCCGAGGCCCGCCGCGAGGGCCGGGGGCTGGAGGGGGAACTGCTGCGGCTGCTGCCCAGTGCCCGCGAGGAGGCCCTCTGGCTGGGCCAGCGGCTCGAGTTCGAGGCCCTCGTGGCCGGGCTGGCCCCGTCGCCGCGGCCTTGATCGGCTCTTAATCGCCGCTGCCTACCCCGGGGACTGTCGCCGCCGTCGCCGCCGTGGGTTTCCGCTATCTCGACCGCATCGCCACCCGGGAGCACCTCAACGACTTTCTTGAACTGGCCGATCTGGCGGCGGGGGCCGGCGAAGAGACGGCCAATGCCTTTCTGGTGGCCCACCGCCTGCGGGATTCGGCGCCGATGCGCCTCTGCGAACGGATCCTCGGGGGCGAGCCCGACAGCGCGGCGCTGATCCGGGAGCGGCGCCTCAGCGGTCCCTACGACGTCGAGGCCCTGCGGGCCCTGCCGCGGGGGAGCCTGGGTCACACCTACGTGACCGTGCTCGATGCCCTCGCCTACGACATCAACTTCTTCCCGGAGCCGTCGTTCTTTCAGAATCTTGAAACCGATGCCGATTACATCAACTACCGCGTCTATGCCACCCATGATCTGCATCACATCCTCAGTGGCTTCAGCCTCGACGGCTTCGGCGAGATCGGTGTGATCAGCATCAGCGTGGGCCAGTTCAACCATCCGGGCCTGGGCTTCCTTGATCTGATCAGCCTGCTGCTGAGCTGGTTCCAGAGCGAGATGCCCGAACACCTGCTCAGCAGCCATGAAGAACGCCTGCGCACCGCCAGCCACACCTTCCGCATGATCAGCCATGGCCTCGAGATTGCAGCGGCCGCCCAGCCGCTGTTCCCGGTGATCTGGGAGGAGCGCATGGCCGACAACCTCGACGAGTTGCGGGCCGAGCTCGGCATTGTCGCCGTCACCGAGGGGCCGAGCAGCTGGTACTCGAACCCCACGGTCCAGGCGGCCCTGGCCCCATGACCCCTCAGCTGGTGAGGGCCGGCTCGGGCGTCGCGGCCCGGGCGCCCACGGTCAGCTGACCGTCGACGACGCTGATCTGGATCGTGTCGCCGGCCTGGACGCCACCCGCCAGGATCGCCTTGGCGATCGGTGTCTCCAGCTCCCGCTGGATCGCGCGCTTGAGTGGCCGGGCCCCGTAGACCGGGTCGTAACCGCTGGCCGCCAGTCGGTCAAGGGCCGCCGGCTCCAGCTGCAGGCCGATCTTGCGCTCCTCCAGCCGCCGCGCCAGCCGCGCCACCTGCAGTTCGACGATCTGCCGCAGTTCCTCGGCCCGCAGGCTGTGGAAGATGATCGTCTCGTCGAGCCGGTTCAGGAATTCAGGCCTGAAATGGGCCCGCAGGGCATCATTGACCCGGCGTTCCAGCTCGCCATGGCGGCTGTCGTCACCGCCCAGATCGAGGATCGACTGGCTGCCGATGTTGCTGGTCAGAATCAGCACGGCATTGCTGAAGTCAACCGTGCGGCCCTGGCTGTCGGTGACGCGGCCATCATCGAGGATCTGCAGCATCACGTTGAACACATCCGGATGGGCCTTCTCGACTTCGTCGAACAGGATCACCGCATAGGGCCGCCGCCGCACCGCCTCGGTCAGCTGGCCCCCCTCTTCAAAGCCCACATAGCCCGGAGGTGCCCCGATCAGCCGGCTGACGGCGTGCTTCTCCATGTATTCGCTCATGTCGATGCGCACCATGGCGTCATCGCTGTCGAACAGCTGGCACGCCAGGGCCTTGCTCAGCTCGGTCTTGCCCACCCCGGTCGGGCCCAGGAAGAGAAACGAGGCGATCGGTCGGTTCGGATCGCTCAGCCCCGCCCGCGACCGCTGGATGGCGTTCGCCACGGCGGAGACGGCTTCGTGCTGGCCGATCACCCGGCGGTGCAGTTCCCCCTCCAGTTCGAGCAGCTTCTCCATTTCGGAACGGGCCAGGCGGCTCACCGGGATGCCCGTCCATTTGGCGATCACCTCGGCGATGTCGTCTTCGGTCACCTCTTCCCGCAGCAGGGTCTGGCCGTCGCCACCGCCCGCCAGTTCCGCCTCGCGGGCGGCCAGCTTGCGGTTCAGATCGGCGAGGGTGCCGTACTCGAGTTCGGCGGCACGGTTGAGGTCGTAGTCGCGCTTAGCCTGCTCGACCTGCAGGTTCACCTGTTCAATCTCTTCCTTCAGGGCCTGCAGATCGTCGATGGCGCCCTTCTCCTGCTGCCACTGGGCATTGAGCGTGCTCTGCTGCTCGCCCAGTTCGGCCAGCTCGCGCTCGATCCGCTCCAGCCGTTCGCGGCTGGCGGTGTCTGATTCGCGGCCAAGGGACAGCTTCTCCATCTCCAGCTGCAGGATCTTGCGGTCGATCTCATCGATCGCCTCCGGCTTGGAGGTGATCTCCATCTTCAGCCGCGCCGCCGATTCGTCGACCAGGTCGATGGCCTTGTCGGGAAGAAAACGGTCGGCGATGTAGCGGCTGCTCAGCACCGCCGCCGCCACCAGGGCGGTGTCGGCGATGCGCACCCCATGGTGCACCTCGTAGCGCTCCTTGAGGCCCCGCAGAATCGAGATCGTGTCTTCGACCGTCGGCTGGTCGACGAACACCTGCTGGAAGCGCCGCTCGAGGGCGGGGTCCTTCTCGATGTGCTGGCGGTGCTCGTCGAGGGTGGTGGCACCGATGCAGCGCAGTTCACCGCGGGCGAGCATCGGCTTGAGCAGGTTGCTGGCATCCATGGCACCGCCGGCGGCGCCGGCGCCCACCACGGTGTGGATCTCGTCGATGAACAGAATGATCTGGCCGTTGCTGCTGGTCACCTCCTTGAGCACGGCCTTGAGCCGCTCCTCAAACTCACCGCGGTACTTGGCCCCGGCGATCAGGGCGCCCATGTCGAGGGCGATGAGCTGTCGGTTCTGCAGGGCCGCCGGCACGTCGCCGTTGACGATGCGCTGGGCCAGCCCTTCGACGATTGCCGTCTTGCCGACGCCGGGTTCGCCGATCAGCACCGGGTTGTTCTTGGTGCGGCGCGACAGGATCTGAATCGTGCGGCGGATCTCCTCGTCGCGGCCGATCACCGGGTCGAGCCGGCCCGCCCGGGCGGCGGCCGTGAGGTCGCGGCCGTACTTCTCCAGCGATTCGTAGGTGCCTTCGGGGTTCTGGTCGGTGACCCGCTGGCTGCCGCGCACCGCCTTGATCGCGTCGCGCAGCTTGGCCTCGCTCAGGCCAGCGGCCTGCAGCAGGCTGCGGCCGCAGCGGTCGTCGATCGCCAGGGCCAGCAGCAGGGGCTCCACCGAGATGAAGCTGTCCTCCAGCTCCTTGCGCAGTTCGTCGGCCCGCTGCAGCAGGGTCTGCAGACTTTTGCCGATGTAGACGTTGTCGGGGGTGCTGCTCAGGCTGGCCTGGCGGGTGATGAAGGCCTCCACCTGCTGCTGCAGCACACCGGGCACGACACCGGCCTTCTCGACGATGCGCACGGCCAGGCCCTGGGATTGCTGCAGCAGGGCGAGCAGCAGATGTTCGGTCTCGATCTGCTGCTGGCGTTTCTGCTGGGCCAGACCCTGGGCCGCCACGATGGCGCCCCAGGCCTGTTCGGTGAACTGTTCAGCGGTGGGTTGCATCACGGCTGGGGCGGGGAAGCTCTGCGCCCAAGCTATGGGCAGCGGCCTGTGGTGGGGTGTGGAGGACCCTCCGGTCGCGGTTCGGTTGCTGCACCAGTGGGGGGGAAACCGTCATCTGTGGCCACACTGGCGACAGTTGTCTCCGCTCCATGGCCCGTCGCCGTTATCGGCTTTTTCTGCTGACCTTGCCCGTGCTGCTGGCTGGTCCGGGTGCTGACCCGGCCGCTGCCCGTGGCGGGTTCGGCGGTCCCCGCGGGGGCTTCGCCATGCCGGCGCCTGCGTTCCATGGCGGTCCCGACTGGCATCCCCAGTACGGTCCCGGCGTGCGGCCTTTCGATGGTTCGGTGGATCGACCCATCGATCGTCCTGTGGATCAACCTTTTGACCGTTCCTATGACAACGTCAACACCATCGACGCCAACCGCGATGTCAACCGTTCTGTCAACAACGCGTTCTACGTGCGCGATCCCAACGGTTGGAACCGCAGCTGGGCCAACGGCGGCTACTGGGGCAGCCGCCCCTGGCGCACGGGCTGGTACGGCGTCGGTGCTCCGGGTTGGGGCAGCTGGAGCTGGTGGGGTGGTGCCAGCGCCGCCTGGGGCCTGACGGCCCTGGCTAGCACGGCCACCATCGCCGGATTGGTCAATGCCGCCAGTGCGAGCCAGAACCCGGTGATCGTGGTGCCCGGCGGCACCCTGCAGCTGGACTACGGCAGCGTCGATGCCGTCGGCAGCAGCGGTGCCAGTTTCAGCTACAGCCTCGGCAGCGGCGGCTGGCTCAACGGTGCCGTCAACTGTTCCCAGGGACTGCTCAACGGCCAGGTGCCCCAGACGGCCGACCAGGCCCAGCTGCTCAATGCCGTCTGCGCCGTGGCCTACGGCAGCGGCGGCTGAGCGGGCAGCTGCAGCTTCACGGAGGGGTCGGCCGGCGGCAGCGGCCCCACCTCCCGGTAGTTGCAGAACCGCAGCGGGCACCCATCGGGGCTGTAGATCGCATCGTTCTGGGACAGGCAGCCGCCGGCGTTCTTGGCCTCCACCCGGGCGGTCGGGATCCGGGTTGGCTGCACGAATTCAAGTCCCCACGGCACGATCCAGGGACAGCCGCCCGGCGCATAGCCCGGCCGCAAGGGTGGTGCCGCCTGCAGGGGGAGCCAGCCCCAGGCACCGCTGATCCCCACGAGCACGGCGGTTGCCATCCGCAGGCGGTCGGCGTCGCTGGGTCGGGATGGCATGGTGGATGACCTTTGACGATGGACCAGTGACGATGGACATGGGCCAGCCTCTTGCCCCAGACCCGCAGCTGTTGGAGAGGCTGGTTGCCGAGGTGATGGACCTCGATCCGCAGGCGGCGGATCTGGAACGCCATTGCTGGCGGGTGGTCCATCGCCATCAGCACGGCATGCTGCCGAGCGAGTACGACATCCGCGAGACTGACGAGGCTCTTTACCTCACTGTGCTGGCGCGGCTGCGCTCTGGCCAGGTCTGAGGGGCCGATGGACAGCAAAAAAGGGGCCCTAAGGCCCCTTTGGGTTGATCAGGGTTGATCAGAGCTGGATCAGGCCCAGCCCTTCGAGGAGCTGTCTTCGACGTAGGCCGCCACGTCGGCGATGTCGGTCTCGGAGAGCTTGCCACCGAAGGCCGGCATGGCGTTCTTGCCATTGGTGACCTGGTAGGCGATGGCGGCCTCGTGGCCGGCGCTGTAATTGGCGAGGTAAGCCTCGAGGGCTTCGGCCTTGAGGGTGCGCTCAGCATTCACCACGTTGCCGCCGCCCATGTGGCAGGCGACGCAGTTGGCGGAGAACACCTGGGCCCCGTGGGCCACATCGGCGGCGAAGGCCGGAGCGGTGCCGAACAGGAGGGCGACACAGAGAGCCAGCAGGCTGAACAGGCGACGCATGGGGCGCTGGAAGGATCCAGCCCAAGCTAGGGAGCGCCGGTGACTGGTCCGGGGCTCTGCAACGGATCGAAACGTATGGGGCCCCGCTGGGGCAGGCCGGCGTCGTCGAACACCGCCTCGAGGGTGGCGGCATGGGAGGTGAGGCCGAACCGCTCGGGCGGACTCACCGGCCGATGCACGAAATGGCGCTGGCGGATGCTGAAGCGGTCCCAGGCGTTGATCTCCAGGGGCAGCACCCGGATCAGGGCCTCGATCAGCCAGGGGGTGAGCGGCAAGCCCGGGGGCCGCAGCATCCCGCGCCAGCGGCAGAGGCTCGCCACCGTTTCGTTCACCGTCACCGCCGGCTGCCCCAGCACCAGCCGCCGCACGGCCCCCTGGCCTGCCTCGGGGTTGGGGCCATGGGGGGTGAGCGCCAGATGGCAGCAGACGCGGGCGATGTCTTCGGCGTGGATGAAGTGGAAGCTGGCGTCGGCCCGCAGGAAGCGGGCCAGCCACAGCCAGCGGCAGGCCTCCCCCAGCCCGGCGGTGAGGTAGCTGGTGGGGAAGCCCCCGTGGCCATCGACCCGGCCGCCGAACACCAGGGTCGGAAAGACCGCCACGATGCGCTCGGCCAGGGGATGCCGCTCGAGCTGCTGCAGACAGAGGGCCTTGGTGACGATGTATTCGGTGCCGAAGCGTTCGGCCTCGGGCAGCAGGCGCAGGTCGCGGTCGAGGATGCTGGCGGTGGAGAAATAGATCACCTGCTGCAGCCGCCCGGGATCAAGACGGCCCAGCAGTTCCTTCACCGCATCGACATTCACGCTCTGGGCCCGCTGCGGATCACCCCAGGCGGTGGCGGTGTGGATGACCCGGTCCACCTGGGCCAGGGCCTCCCGGTGGGGCGCCTGGTCGCGCAGATCCCCAACCAGCAGGCGGATGCGCGGATGGTCAGCGGGCACGGCCGTGAGCCGTGAGGGATCCCGCAGCCAGAGCAGCAGCTCGGCGTCGGAGTGGTGCAGCAGCCGGTGGGCGATGTGCTGGCCGACGCAGCCGCTGGCGCCGGTGACGAGGATCCGTTCCAAGGGCTCTGACCTCAGCCCACCGAGCCGAGCAGTTCGTTCACCCGTTTGCCGGTCTCGAAGAACACGCGGGCGTTCTCCTCGGGGGTGCCGGGCAGGATGCCATGGCCCAGGTTGAGGATGTGGCGCCGCCCGCGGGCCTTGCGCACGGTGTCCACGATGCGATGGCGGATCGCCTCGGGGCTGCCGAACAGCAGGCCCGGATCGACGTTGCCCTGCACCCCCACGTGCAGCGGCAGGCGGTTGCAGCCTTCGGCCATGTCGACGGTCCAGTCGAGGGAGACGATGTCGACCCCCGTGGCGGCCATGCGCTCGAGCACCCCGGCACTGCCGGAGATGTAGAGGATCAGCGGTGTCTCGGGATGGCGCTGGCGCACCTGGTCGATCACCCGCTTCTGATACGGCGCCGCGAAGGTGTCGTAGTCGATCGGGCTCAGCTGACCGGCCCAGGAGTCGAACAGCTGCACCACCTGGGCACCGCTTTCGATCTGATAACAGACGTAGCGGGCGATGCTGTCGGCCAGGTGGCCCAGCAGCCGGTGCATCAGCTGCGGTTCACGGAAGGCCATCGCCTTGATCACGGCGTAATCGCGGCTGCTGCGGCCTTCGACGGCATAGGCCGCCAGGGTCCAGGGGGCCCCCACGAAGCCCAGCACGGCGGCGGTGTTGCCGACCGATTCCCGCAGGCGGCCCAGCACTTCGCCCACGAAGGGCAGGGAGGCCGCCGGATCGAGGGGCCTCAGGGCGTTGACCTGCTCGATGCTGCGGATCGGCGGGTCGATGATCGGCCCGCGGCTCTCGATGATGTCGAAGTCGATGCCCATCCCCGGCAGCGGCGTGAGGATGTCGGAGAAGAGGATGACGCCGTCGGGCTGGAAGGCCTCGTAGGGCTGCATCGAGATCGCGTACGAGAGATCCGGGTTCTCGGACCGCTCACGGAATGACGGATGGCGGTCCCGCAGCTCGCGATACACGGCCATGTAGCGACCGGCCTGGCGCATCATCCAGACCGGTGGCCGTTCCACCTGCTCGCCTCGGGCGGCACGCAGCAGCAACGGCAGGGACTCGCTCATGGGGCTCAAGCGGCGGTCGGGCGGGACAGCCGCCGAACCTACCCGACCGCTTCCCCTTCAACGGCGCCGGCTTCATGGATTGCCGCAGGCCGCTGGCGTTCGGCGTCGTGCTTGAGCACCAGCACGCTCAGGGGGGGCAGGCACAGGTCGAGCGATTGCCCGTAGCCGTGCATGCCGTGGTCGTCGCTGAACTTGCCGCCCAGGTTGCCCTGGTTGGTGCCGCCGTACCGCTCGCTGTCGGTGTTGAAGCACTCGCGATAAAAACCGTCGACGGGGACGCCGACGCGGTAGTTGCTGTGGGCAACGGGGGTGAAGTTGCAGACCACCACCACCCAGTTGCCTTCTTTCTCGTCACGACGCATGAAGCTCACGACGCTGTGGCGGTTGTCGTCACAGTCGATCCACTGGAAGCCGTAGTGGTCGAAGTCGTTGCGCCAGAGGGCCGGTTCGCTGCGGTAAAAAGCATTCAGATCGTCGACCATGTTGAGCAGCCCCTTGTGCTCGGGATACTGCAACTTGTCCCACTCGAGATCGCCCCAGACGTTCCATTCACCGCGCTGCCCGAATTCCATCCCCATGAAGATGGTCTTCTTGCCGGGGTGGGTCCACATGTAGGCCAACAGGGCCCTGACGTTGGCGAACTTGAGGTCATCGCTGCCGGGCATCTTGTGCAGCAGATGGCTCTTGCCGTGCACCACTTCATCGTGGCTGAGGGCCAGCATGAAGTTCTCGGTGTGGTGATACCAGATCGAGAAGGTGATGGCGTTCTGGTGGAACTGGCGGAACCAGTGGTCCAGCTCGAAGTAGTCGAGCATGTCATGCATCCAGCCCATGTTCCACTTCAGGTTGAAGCCCAGTCCGCCCATGTGGGTGGGCATGGTCACCAGCGGCCAGGTGGTCGATTCCTCGGCGATCGACAGGGCCCCGGGGAAGTAATGGAACAGCACCGAGTTGGCCTGCTGCAGGAAGCGCACGGCCTCAAGGTTCTCGCGACCGCCGTGCTCATTGGGCAGCCATTGGCCGTCGGGCCGCAGGTAGTCGCGGTAGAGCATCGAGGCCACCGCGTCGACGCGGATGCCATCGATGTGCAGCTCTTCAAACCAGAAGACGAGGTTGGCAACCAGGAAGTTGCGCACCTCGTTGCGGCTGTAGTTGAAGATCAGCGTGCCCCATTCCTTGTGCTCACCGATGCGGGAGTCGGCGTGCTCATAGAGGTGGGAGCCGTCGAAGAAAGCGAGGCCGTGGGCATCTTTCGGGAAATGGCCCGGCACCCAGTCGAGAATCACGCCGATGCCCTCGGCGTGGCAGCGGTCGACGAAGGCCCTGAACTCGTCGAGGGGACCGAAGCGGCTGGTGGGGGCGTAGAAGCCCGTCACCTGGTAGCCCCACGACCCATCGAAGGGGTGCTCGGCCATCGGCATCAGCTCGATGTGGGTGAACCCCCGCGCCTTCACGTAGGGGATCACCCGGTCGGCCAGCTCGGGGTAGGTGAGCAGGCGGGCGCCGGGCTTGAGGTCGGCGGCCGGCACCGGGGGCCGGGGTGTGCCGTCGGGCTGGATGTAGGGCTCATCCCAGCTGGCATGCATCCAGCTGCCCATGTGCATCTCGTAGACGGCGATGGGCTGCTCGAGGGCATTGCGGCCATCCCGTTGCTGAAGCCAGTCGCTGTCTGTCCAGTGGAACTGACCCAGGTCGGCCACCAGCGACGCCTGCAGGGGCCGAACTTCATGCTGAAAGCCGTAGGGGTCGGCCTTCTCGTAGCAGTGGCCGTCCTGGGTTCGGACTTCGTACTTGTAGCGGGCCCCCGCGCCGACCCCCGGCACGAACAGTTCCCAGATGCCGCCGAGGCGTTGCTGCATCGGCAGATGGCGGCCATCCCAGCCGCAGACGTCTCCGATGAGGGCCACGCTGCGGGCCGAGGGGGCCCAGAGGCAGAACTGGGTGCCGGCGATGCCGTCCTGTTCGGTGGGGTGGGCACCCATCCGCTGCCACACGTGGTGGTGGTTGCCCTCGGCGAAGAGATGGCGATCCATCTCGCCCATCCACTCCTGGCGGAAGGCGTAGGGATCGTGCTGCTCGTGGGTAATGCCGGCGCGCAGCACCCGCACCCGGTAGTGGCTGCCGGGGTTGTCGTGCAGGGCCGTTTCGAACAGCCACGGGTGATGGGGGGTTTCCATTGCCGTTTCGCCGCCCCCATGCAGCAGCGTCACCGCCGTGGCGTCGGGCATCCAGACGCGCACCACCCAGCCACCGTCCGGCAGGGGCTGGTGGCCCAGGACGGCGTGGGGGTGGTCGTGGCGGCAGGATGCCAGCCGTTCGGCATCGTTGAGCATCCAGTCCAGGCTCACCACCGGCATCGACACGAGGGCGTCAGTGGGCGGAGCTTAGTCTGAAAAGAGGCCTCAACCGATGTGGACCAGGCCTCATCCGTCGCGGCGATCGAGGGGGAAATCGACGCCGGTGACACGGTTGCGATCGTCGAGGATCACGTAGATCGTCACCGGGCCCCGGGCGAAGGACGCATTGACGAGCACCAGCTGCTGGTCGCCGCCGCTGGAAGCGGTCACGACGCTGTCGATGCTGCGGAAGGGACCGGTGCGCCGCTGCAGATCACCCCAGCGCTGGGCCAGGTAGGAGGTGGTGAAGGTGTCCTGCAGGCTCAGCACCAGCTGGCTGCGGGCCGCCAGCCAGCGGCCCCGGCCCAGATCGTTGATGAACTGCTGGGCCACCTCGTCCACCGGTTCGGTGGTGTTGCCCACCTCATAGCCGATCAGCTTGCCCTCGGGGTTGACCACCAGCCGCAGGAATTCGACCCCCCGCTCGGTCCGCAGGGTCATGTCGACGATGCCGGTGTCGAGGCCCCGCACCACCTGGCGCACACTGCCTTCAAGCACCCGCGGCGCGGCCTTGAGCCGTTCCCGCACACGCTCGAGGCTGGCCTGCCGGCCCAGGCTGCCGCCGAACAGAGCGAACACGCCGTCGGCGTCCTGCTTCTGCAGGGCCTCCAGCAGCTTCTGGGCGGTCCCGCGGCTCACGTCTTCGCTCGGCACCTGGGCCAGGGTCGCCGTGGGAAGCAGCGGGGTCAGGGCCAGCAGGAGGGCCAGGGCGGAGCGACGCAGAGAAAACAAGACCGTCAGAGCATCGGGCGGGGCTCAGTCTGCCCCGCTTCCGGGTCGCTGCCCAGCGGCCGCAGGGACAGTTCGGCGCCGTCCAGCCGCAGCTGCAGCGTCACGGGCCTGTGGTCGGGGCCGCCGCCGCCCCGGGGCAGCTCCCCCGTGCCTGGATTGACGGCCACCTGCGGCCAGGCCGCCGCCGCCAGCGACAGCCGCAGCCGCTCCCCCGGCGCCAGGGTCAGCAGCAACGGCTGCAGCCCCAGCCGCCGGCGCTGCAGGCGGCGGCATGCGGGGCCGAGGCAGCGCAGCACCCCCGTGCTGATCTGCTCCACCCGTCCACCGCCCACCCGCACCACCGAGAGGGCGGCACAGAGGTCGAAACCATCGGCATCGGCGGCCCCAGCGACCACCAGCCAGGGTTGCCCCCACAGCTGCTGCGGCCGCTGCTCCGCCGGTGCGGTGAAGCAGACCACGTCGGCGCGGCCGTCGAGGTCCCCTCGGTCCACCGGGCCGGCATCGAGCCCCAGGTGGCCGCCGCGGCCCGGCACCGGCCGCCAGGGGTCATGGACCCAATGCACCGTGCCGGCGCCGGCGCCGCCGGCCAGGAGCCGTCCCTCGTCGCTGCGGGCGGCCGCCAGTCCGCCGCTGGCCAGGCCCCAGGGGCCGCCGCTGCAGGCATCCCCGTCGCAGCGCCGCCAGCCACCCCGGCCCCGGTCGTAGGCCAGCAGCGGTGAGGGCGGCACCCGCCAGGGCCGGTCGCGCAGGTGATGGTTGAAGAAGGCCAGCTGCCAGCGGTCCACCCGGCCCGCCCCAGCGGCACCGGCATCGCTGCCGGCGATGCGCCGGTCCCAGGCCAGGTGGCTCCAGGGGCCGATGCGCAGCAGGGGGGTGCCGCCGGCTTCGCGGCTGCGGCGCCAGAGGTCGAGGCCGCCGCGCAGGTAGGGGTCGCTCCAGCCCTGGATCAGCAGCTGCGGCCGGGCCAGGCGTTCGGCCGGCGGATCATGGCGCCGCCAGCCGTCGGGGTCCTGGGGATCCCGATGCAGCCAGGCCAGCACGGGGTTGGCCGGGTCATGGCGGTTCAGCAGCTCGAGCCCCTGCTCCAGCACCGCTGACCCCTGCAGCGCCGTGCGCAAGGCCCGCCAGCCCTCGGCGTCGCCCCGCCGCTGGCATTGCCCCGCCGCCAGCTGCAGCCCCCAGGCCAGGCCCAGGACCCACCAGTGGGCGCCACCCTCGCTGGCCCAGTGCCGCCGTTCGTCGAGGCCGGCCATGGCCGGTGCCATGGCGTCGGCGCCGGGGTCCCCCGCATCGCCCAGCAGCTGGGTCAGACCCTGGTAGCTGAAGCCGTAGCTGCCCACCCGGCCGTTGCAGGCCCTGTGGCTGCGCACGAAGTCCAGGCTGTCGCTGCCGTCGGCCGCCTCCTGGGCGAAGCCGGCGAAGGTGCCCCCTGAATCACCGCAGCCCCGCACGTCCTGCACGAAGACCGCATAGCCGTGGCTCGCGTACCAGGCCGGATGGGCATAGACAACGGTCGAGGCGAGGCGGTGGCCGTAGGGCTGCCGCATCAGCAGGGCCGGCCAGGGCCCGGGTCCCGGTGGTGTCCAGAGGCTTCCCCGCAGCACGACCCCGTCCCGCAGGGTCGTGGCGAAGGGGGTGACGTTCACCGCACGTCAGGGCAGTACATGCCGACGACGTAGGTGGTCAGAATCTCGGCGTCCAGCGGACTGAGGTTCTGCTGGCTGGCCGTGCGGCCGAACCCCTGGGGGGAATGGGCACGGATGCCGCTCTCGTTCAGCTTGCGGAAGTCGCCGCAGAGCTGCTGGGCGAGTTCCTTGTTGCTGCGCACCTTCTCGAGCATCGGCGACGCCGAGGCCAGCGCGGGCAGCAGCCCGGGGGCGGCCATCACCAGGGCCGTGAGCCAGCTGAGGGGATGAAGAGACCAGCGCCGCATGGGGGGGCCGCACGAACCGGATTGAGCTCATTTCAGGAGTCGCGCGAGGCGGCTGGGGGCCCGGGGAGTCAGTTCCCCGTCCGACCCGTCGCAGGTTGGACCATCCGGACACTGCCGTCCCCCAGATCCCGCACGGCCTCGGCCACCGGCACCGGGCGGCTGCTGCCGTCGGCTTCGGCCTGCAGCCGCCGCAGGCGCACGTGCACCAGACCGTCGCTGCTGTGGCGGCCGCTGCCGCGCAGGTTCAGGGCCAGCTGCTCAAGGCTGGGGGCCACGGCCTCCGCCGGCAGGTCTGCCGGCTGGGCGGCCACCACCAGGTCGGCGCCGTTGTCGAACACCACCGGCAGCACCCGCGCCCCCTCGATGCTGCGGCGGGGGCTATAGCTGATCGCGAACGCCAGGCACGACAGGGCCAGCAGCCCCGTGAAGCTGGTGACGCCCACCAGCCGGAAGCGCACGCCCCAGCTGCGCACGAAGGCCGCCAACGTCAGCAGCAGCAGCACGCCGGCGGCGGCGCCGAGCCAGAGGCCGGCCTTCAGCAGCAGGGGATCGGCGGGCATGGGGGATGGCGGGAACGCCCCTATATTGCGCCGGACCGGATCCGGCCCGTGGGAGGCGATGGGGGGACCGATTCAGCGCCTGCCCCTCGCCACCGTCACCGCCGCCCTGCTGGCCCTGCCCTCGTTGAGCGGTTGCACGCCCCTGCGGCGCGCCCTGGCCCCGGACCCGTGGATCGCCCGCCTGCAGCCGGCCATCGGCCGTGCCCTTGGCCATCCGGTGCACCTCGGTCCCGTGCTCCGGACGGTGCCCGGCGGGCTGGTGCTCGGTCCCAGCCGCATCGATCCGGCGCCGGGGGACGGCTCGCGCGCCACCATCGGCGAGCTTGAGCTGCGGCCCGATCCCCTCGCCAGCCTCATCCGTCGCCAGCTGGTGGCGACCCTCGTGCTGCGGCAGGCGCACCTCGACCTGCGCCGCAATGCCCGCGGCCAGTACTGGGTCTTTCCCCCCGCCGGCCACGGGGAGCCGCCCCCCCTCGACCTGACCCTCGTGGCGGCCGACGGGGCCCGGCTGCAGGTGGACCCCGGCGGCCCCTGGCGGCTGAACGGCGTGCGCGGGCGGCTGCACCTGCCCCAGCGGCGCTTCGAGCTGCGGGGACTGCTGCGGCCGGGGGCTGAGCAGGCGGGTCAGCTCGCCCTCGACCTGCGCATGGGCCTGCGGCCCCACAGCCCCCTGCAGCTGCGGCTGGCCCCCCAGGCCCTGGCGCTGGAGCCCGCCGCCGCCCTCTGGCCCGATGGGCCGCTGCAGACCCTGCGGGGCCGGGCCTGGGGGGCGGTGCAGCTCGACCGCCGGGGGGGGCACTGGCAGGCCAGGGGGCCCCTGCGGCTGCAGCAGCTTCAGGCCGGCCGCCGGGGCTGGGGCCCGGTGCTGCGCACACCGCTGCTGCAGGTGCTGTTCGACGGCGACCGCCTGCTCACGGCCCCCGCCGAGCTGCAATGGGGCCCCTGGCGGGGCCGGGGTGCCGCCAGGGTGCTGCTGCGTCCCCCTGGAGGGGGGCCCCTGGTCGAGCTGGTGGGCCGTCTCGCCCCCCGGGGGCGCATCCCCGCCCTGGCGGCCTGGGTGCAGCTGCAGCACAGGCGTGACCACTGGCATGTGCCCCGCCTGGAGCTGCGTTCGGGCCGGTCCCACCTGCTGGCCGAGGGCCAGCTGACTCCGACCCTGGCGTTGCGGAGCCGCAGCCTGCGCCTCGATCCGCAGCTGTGGACTCCGCCGGGGCGGCGGGTGGGGGCACCGGTGCCGGCGCAGCTGCGGCTGGAGGGGGACCGCTGGCTGGCCGACCTGCCGCAGCTCTCCCTGGCCACGCCGGTGGGACCCCTGGGGCTGGCAGGCGTGGCCTCGGGCCATTGGCGCGGTCAGGGGGAGCGCCTGCAGACCCTCGATGGCCGCTGGACCTTGCCGGCGGGGGTGCCCTGGCGGGGCCAGCGGTTGCTGGGCCCCCTGGCCGGCCAGCTGCGCTGGTGGCAGGGGCGCCTGTGGCTGCGGGGCGGTGGGGCGGGCCCCAGCCCCGATCCGGTCGCCCTCGACGGCTGGTGGCAGCCCCCCGCCGCCGGTGCCCCGATCCGAGGGCCCGTGGCCCTCGAGGCGCGGCTGGGTCGCGTTCCGTTGCGGCGCCTGGATCCCGCGCTGCCCCTGCGCGGTGCGCTCAGCGGCAGCGCCCGCCTCGGCGGCAGCCTCGCCCAGCCGCGGCTCACGGCCCGGCTGGCGTTGCAGGCGCCGGGGCTGGGGCCTCTGCAGTGGCCCCAGGTCTGGACCGGCGGCTGGAGCGATGGACGCCTCAACCTGGCGACCGATGCTGGCAGCCGCCTCAGCGCCGCCATCGGTCGCCAGGGGCTGGGGGATCTGCTGCTGGATCAGGGGGCCGGCCGGCTGGCGCTGCAGCGGCGGCCGGGGGGCTGGCGCTGGCAGGCCCGTGGCTTTCCGCTGGCGCCGTTGCAGCTGCTGCCTGAGGGCCGGAGCCGGGCACCGCTGCCCCTGCGGGGGCTGCTCGATGGCGACGGCGCCGTCGCCCTTTCCCCCTTCGTGCTCGACGGCCGGGCCCAGGTGCGGCAGCCGATGGTCGAGCGGCTGCCCCTGCGGCTGCTGGCGGTGCAGGGGCGCCTGCAGGCCCAGGGGTACCGCCTGGCCCTGCGCCTGGGGCTGCCCCTGCCGGGGGATGTGGAGGGCCGCATCGAAGGACGCTGGAGCGGCGCCCTCGACCTGACGCTGCAGGCGCGACGCCTTCAGATCGCCAGCGTCGGCAACCTCTGGCAGGGGCTGCGCGGCGGGGGCCCGGCCCTGGGCAGCGCCCGCGACCTGCTGGGGCTGATGACTGACACCCTCGGCCGCAGCCTCGATGAGCAGCTGCAGGCCCTGGCCCAGGCCCAGGCCACGGTCGCCGAGGCCGGGCAGCGGCGTCGCGGCCGCCAGCGCTGGGACCTCGATGACCTGCGGGGCCTCCTCGACGCCGACCTGCGCCTGCGGGGACCACGGCTCGAAGGCCTGAAGCTGGAGGCCCAGGCCCGCGCCCACCTCTGGCACGAGGGGGACGACCGCGACCGGGCGCTGCAGCTGCAACCCCTCACCCTCAGCATCGAGGGGCCCCTCGGGGCCGGCGACGGCGGGTTCCGCTTCGCCGGTCTGCCCCTGGGGCTGCTGGCCCTGCTGACGCCGGTGCCCGATGGTCTGCGGGGCTCCCTCCAGGGCCAGGGTCGCTGGCGCAGTGGTCCGACGCCCCTGGATCTGCAGGCCGAGCTCGCCCTGGCCGATGCCAGCCTGCGGGAGCGGCCCCTGAGCCTCGAGCGGGGTCAGCTGCGGCTGAAGGATTCCCGCCTCGCCATCGACCTGGCCCTGCGCTCCGCAGGCGCCAGCAGCAGTGTCGACCTGAGCGGTCAGGTGCCCCTGGATCCCCGCGCCGAGGGCCTCGAGCTGCGGCTGGCGAGCCGCAACGACGGGCTCCTGTTCCTCACGGCCCTGGCGGGGGGTGAGCTCGACTGGCAGGCGGGCAGCGCCGACCTGCAGCTGCTGGTGCGGGGGCGCCGGGAGCGTCCGCTGGCCAACGGCTTCCTGCGCATCCGTGACGGCCGCCTGCTGCTGGCCGGACAGCCCTTCCGGGATGTGCAGGCGACGGCCTTCTTCGATTTCGAACGTCTTCAGCTTGAACAGCTGACCGCCTCCCTTGGGGACCGGGGGCAGGTGGAAGGCCAGGGCAGCCTTCCCCTCTGGGCCGCTGCCGCCGCGGTCCCGGTTGCGGGCGAGGCCAGCCCCCCGGCCCTGCGCCTGCGCCTTGAGGCCCTGCCCCTGCGCCGCGACAGCCTGCGATTGCAGGCCGATGGCACCCTCGAGGTGGCAGGCAGCCTGCAGGCGCCGCGGGTGGGGGGCGACCTGCGGCTCTCCCGCGGGCGGCTGTTGCTGCCGGCCTCGCGGCTGCAGGGTCCGGGGGGCGAGGTCACGGCGGCGGCGGGCCGCCATCCCGAAAGTGCCTGGGACGGCAAAGAACCGCTGGTGCTGCTGGGGCCATCGGTCGAATCCAGTTCGGGCCTGGCCCTGCGGCGGGCGATTCCCTCCCTGGCCCTGCTGCGCTTTGACGGCCTGCGCCTCAACCTGGGGCCCGACCTGCGGCTCACGGTGCCGCCCGTGCTCGACTTCAGCACCGGCGGCCGGCTGCAGCTCGATGGCCCCTTCGGTCCCGACGTGCGCCTGTCGGGGGTGGTGCGGCTGCTGAAGGGGCAGATCAATGTCTTCACCAGCTTCCTGCGCCTGGATCCCGACAGCCCGAACGTGGCGGTGTTCACCCCCTCCCTGGGTCTGATCCCCTACCTCGACCTGGCCCTCACCACCCGGGTCTCGGATCAGGTGCGCTCGATCGACGGTGCCGCCGTGCCGACCGATCGCCTGCAGGGGGCCTTTTCAAGCCTCGACCGCCTCAACCTGGTCAAGGTGAATGTGCGGGTGTCTGGTCCGGCCGACCGCATCGGCGACAACATCGTCATCCGCAGCTCGCCCCCCCTGCCGCGGGAGCGGCTGGTGGCGCTGCTGGGGGGCAACACCCTCGCGGGGCTGTCGGGCGGTGATGCCGGCACCGCCCTTGTCACCGTGCTGGGTCAGACGTTGCTCACGCCGGTGGTCGGTGGCCTGACCGAACTGCTGGGGCAACGCCTCAACGTGGCCCTCTACCCCACCTACCTCGATCCGACCCTGCTGCGGGGCGCCACCAACCAGGACGGCCAGGCCCGCGGCGCCCGCCCCTCGAGCCGGCGGGTGCCGCTGCAGCTGGTGCTTGGTTCCGAGGTGGGTCTCGACATCACCGACCGCCTCAACCTCTCGGTGCTGGCGGCCCCCAACCGCAGCGACATTCCGCCTGAGGCCACCCTGCGCTTCCAGGCCAGCGACCTGCTGGGGGTGCAGGGCTCCGTCGACCAGGAGGGGCGCTGGCAGACGCAGCTGCAGATGTTCCTCCGCTTCTGAGCGCCACGCTTGGATGGAGCCAGCAGCGGCCGAGCCGTGACCGGGGCTGACGAGGGCGTTCAGGTGATCGGGGTCGATGTGGGCGGCACGGCCCTCAAGCTCGCTCGCCTCGACCGCCATGGGCAGGTGCGGGCCGAGCTGTCGGTGCCGACGCCCCAGCCGGCGGCTCCGGGGGCGGTGACCAGCGCCATCGTCGAGGCCATCGACCGGCTCGATCCCGACCGGCTCACCACCGCCGTCGGTGTCGGCATGCCTGGCCCCACCGACCGGGCCGCCCGGCTGGCCCGGCTGGCGATCAACCTGCCGGGCTGGGTCGATGTGCCCCTGGCCGACTGGCTCGAGCCGCGGCTGGGCCGGGCCGTCACCCTGGCCAACGATGCCGACTGCGCCCTGCTGGGGGAGCACTGGCTGGGCGCCGCCCGCGGCTGCCGCGATGTGGTGTTGCTCACCCTCGGCACGGGCGTTGGCGGTGGGGTGCTGCTGGAGGGGAGGCTGTTCAACGGCCGCCTGGGGGCGGCGGCCGAACCGGGGCTGATCGGCATCGACCCCGACGGTCCCCCCTGCAGCAGCGGCAACAGCGGCTCGCTCGAGAGCTTCTGCAGCATCGCCGCCCTGCGGCGCCAGGGGGGGGATGACCCCCACGTGCTGGCCCGCAGGGCGGCGGCCGGTGACCCCGGGGCCCTGGAGGTGTGGCAGCTCTACGGCCGACGGCTGGGGTTCGGCATCACCACCCTCGTCAACCTGTTCACCCCTGAGCGGGTGCTGCTGGGCGGAGGGGTGAGTGCCGCGTTCGACCACTTCGGCCCGGCCCTGCAGGCCGAGGTGGACCGGCGGGTGCTGCCGCCGGCCCGGGAGGGCCTCGAGATCCGCCCGGCGGCCCTCGGCAATGCCGCCGGCCGCACCGGCGCCGCCTCCCTGGCCCTGCAGCGGCTGCTGCAGCTCGAACCCCTCGCCCCGGCCAGGGATGATGGGGAACCCCTCTGACCCGCGTTGACCCGCGTTCCCGATCCCAGTCCGGAGCTGCTGGCCCGGGCCTCCGGCCTGCGACGGCTGGCCCTTGACCTGGGCCAGTGCGACGACGACGGCCGCCGCCGTGCCCTGCGGGCCATGGCCGACGTCCTGTCGGCCGCCCGAGGGCGGGTGCTGGCGGCCAACACCGCTGATGTGGCCGCCGCCGAGGCCGCCGGGCTCAACCCCAGCCTGGTGGCCCGCCTGCGCCTCGACGGGGGCAAGCTCGATGGCGCCATCGACGGCCTGCGGCAGCTGGCGGCCCTGCCCGATCCCCTCGGCGTGCGCCAGCTGCACCGCCAGCTCGACGACGGCCTGGTGCTGGAACGCCGCACCGTTCCCCTGGGGGTGATCGGGGTGATCTTCGAGGCCCGGCCTGATGCGGTGGTGCAGATCGCCGGCCTGGCGGTCCGTTCGGGCAACGGCGCCATCCTCAAGGGAGGGTCGGAGGCGGCCGGCAGCTGCGCTGCGCTGCTCGAGGCCCTGCAGGAGGGCCTGGCCGACGGCCCCGTCGCTCCGGGTGTGCTCGATCTGCTCACCAGCCGCGAGGAGAGCCTCGCCCTGCTGCGCCTCGACGGTCTGGTGGACCTGATCATTCCCCGTGGTTCGAACGCCCTGGTGCGTTTCATCCAGAACAACACCCGCATCCCGGTGCTCGGCCATGCCGACGGCATCTGCCATCTGTACGTTGACCGTGATGTCGACGTGGCCGAGGCGGTGGCCATTGCCGTCGACAGCAAGACCCAGTACCCGGCGGCCTGCAATGCCATCGAGACGCTGCTGGTGCACCGCGACGTGGCGGCTGAATTTCTGCCGCCGGCCGTAGCGGCCCTCGGGGCGGCCGGGGTTGAGCTGCGCGGCGATGAAGCTGCCCGTGGCCACGGCGTTGCCGGCAGCGCCAGCGACGACGACTGGTCCACTGAGTACGCCGACCGCATCCTGGCGGTGCGGGTGGTGGCCAGCCTTGAAGAGGCCCTCGAGCACATCCGCCGCCATGGCTCCCGCCACACCGATGCAATCTGCAGCCGTGATCCGGCCGCTGCGGCGACGTTTCTCGCCCGGGTCGACAGTGCCGGGGTGTACCACAACTGCTCGACACGCTTTGCCGACGGCTACCGCTACGGCTTCGGTGCCGAGGTCGGCATCAGCACCCAGACCCTGCCGCCCCGGGGCCCCGTCGGGCTCGAGGGACTGGTGACCTACCGCTACCGCCTGCGGGGGCAGGGTCATGTGGTGGCCGATTACGCCGCGGGCCGCCGCCGCTTCGACCACCGCGATCTGCCCCTGTGAGCGACCGGATCGTGCTGCGGGGCCTGCGCCTGTGGGCCCATGTGGGGGTGCTGGAGCGTGAGCGGCGGCTGGGGCAGTGGTTTGAACTCGATGCCTGGTTCGAGGCCGACCTGGCCATTGCCGGCCGCAGCGACCGCCTCGACGACAGCCTTGATTACGTCGAAGCGGTGACGGCGGCCCGGCGGGTGGCGGCCAGCCTGTGCTGCCACACCCTCGAGCATTTTTCGGAGCAGCTCATGGACGCCTTCGCGGAGATCTACGGGGCCTGCCCCATGGGGCTGGAGCTGCGCAAGTGCGCTGCGCCGATTCCTGGTTTCGACGGCACCGTGGCGGTGTGCCGCAGCCGCCCTTGACCCGCCCGCCCCTGGTGCTGGTCCATGGGCTGTGGGACACCCCGCGGTTGTTCGACCGTCTGGCGGCCTCCCTGCAGCAGGCCTGTCCGGAGATCGAGCTGTTCAGGCCCCACCTGCCCCATCGCCTCGGGCAGGTGCCCCTTGAAACCCTCGCCGGGCGGCTGGCGGGCCAGATCGGCGCCCGTTTCGGCTGCGACCGGGGCCTCGACCTCTTCGGCTTTTCGATGGGCGGTGTGATCGGCCGCCTGTGGCTCCAGGACCATGGGGGCGTCGAGCGCTGCCGCCGGTTCGTCTGCGTCGGCAGCCCCCAGCAGGGCACCCTGGTGGCCCAGCCCATGCCCCGCTGCTGGATGGCCGGCATCGCCGACATGAAGGTCGGCAGTGCGCTGTTGCGTCGCCTTGATGCCGACGCCGACCGGCTGGCCCCCGTGGCCTGCCACAGCCTCTACTGCCCCACCGATCTGATGGTGCTGCCGGGCTGGCGGGCGGTGCTGCCCCGGGGCCCGCGGGAGGCCCTGCCGGTGCTCACCCACCGCCAGCTGATGCATCACCCCCGCGCCATCGCCCGGCTCACCGAGCTGCTGCTGGCCCCCTGACCGGCCGCCGCCAGGCCCGAGTGGCGGATCAGCGCCTCGGTCGACGGCTCCCGGCCCCGGAAGGCGCAGAACACCTCGCTGGGATGGCGGCTGCCGCCGAGGCTCAGCACCGTCTCGCGGAACCGGCGGCCCGTGGCCTGCACCGCCGACTCATCGTCGAGGCCGGCATCCTCGAAGGCGGCGAAGGCATCGGCGCTGAGCACCTCGGCCCATTTGTAGGAGTAATACCCCGCCGAGTAACCACCGGCGAAGATGTGGCTGAACGAGCACAGCATGGCGTCACCGTCGATGGGGGCCATGACGGTGGTGGTGGCGGCGATGCGGCGGCGCAGCTCTTCGGGGCTCACGCCGCCATCGGGCTGCCACTGGCTGTGCAGGCGCAGGTCGGTGAGGGCGAAGTGGACCTGCCGCAGGGTGGCGATGCCGCCGAGGAAGGTCCGGGCGGCCTGCAGCTTCTCGAAGGTCCCCTCCGGCAGGGGTTCGCCGGTCTGCCAGTGGCGGGCCATTCCCAGCAGGGTCGGCCGGTCATAGCACCAGTTCTCCATGAACTGGCTGGGCAGCTCGACGGCATCCCACTCGACGTTGTTGATGCCGGCGGCCTGGGGCCGCTCGACGGTCGAGAGCATGTGCTGCAGGCCGTGGCCGAACTCGTGGAAGAGCGTCTCGACCTCCTCGAAGGTCATCAGGCTGGGGGTGTCGCCCACCGGCGGGCTCTGGTTGCAGATCAGGTAGGCCACGGGCAGAACGGTCTCGCCGCTGCGGCTGCGGGACCGCCCCAGGCATTCGTCCATCCAGGCGCCACCGCGCTTGCTGCCCGGCCGGCTGAAGGGGTCGAGGTAGAACGCCGCCAGCTCGTCACCGCCTGTGCCGTCGATCACGCGGAAGTGGCGCACATCGGGATGCCAGATCGGCACAGCGCCCTGGGCGCTGGCAACGATGCGGATGTCGAACAGCCGCTGGCACAGTCTGAACAGCCCCTCCAGCACCTGCTCGAGCGGGAACCAGGGGCGCAGGGCCTCCGCATCGAGGTCAAAGCTCTCCTGTCGCAGCACCTCGGCCCAGTGGCTCACGTCCCAGGGCTGCAGATCGTCGGCCTCGGCGGCGCCGTGGCGGGCGGCGCAGGCCCTGAGGTCGGCCAGTTCCCGCTCGGCGGCCGGGAAGGCAGCCTGGCGCAGATCGTCGAGCAGCTGCTCGACCTCGGCCACCGATCCGGCCATCTTGCTGGCCAGGCTCACCTCGGCCCAGGAGGCATAGCCCAGGCGCCGGGCCTGCTCCAGCCGCAGGGTCAGGATCTGCTCGATCAGCGGTCGGTTGTCGTGGTCGCCCCCCGAGGCCCGCGCCACCTGGGCCCTGTAGACCGTTTCCCGCAGGTCCCGGCGGCGGCTATAGCGCAGGAACGGCGCCACCCGCGGCTGGTCGAGGCCCATCAGCCAGGGGCCGTCGTGGCCGGTGGCGCCGCTGTCACCGGCCTCCCGGGCGGCCTGGGCCAGCAGCTCCCGCAGGCTGTCGGGCAGGCCCTCCACCGCGGCGGGATCCACGAGCTTCAGGGTCCAGGCCGCGGTGGCATCCAGCACATGGTTGCCGAAGCTGCTCCCCAGCCGGGCCAGGTCGGCGGTGGCGGCATTGAACGCCTGCTGGTCGGCCTCGCCCAGGCCCACCCCGCGCAGGTCCATGTCACGCCGCTCGGCGTCGAGGATGCGCCGCTGGGTGGCGTCGAGCCGATCGGCCTGGGCCTGCAGGGCCCCCAGGGCCCGGTAGAGCACCTGCGACTGGCCGACGCGGCTGCCGAAGCTCACCACTGCCTCCTGCTGGCTGCTGTGGGCATCGCGCAGCTCTGGGCTGTGGCAGACGGCATTGAGATGGCTCACCACCCCCCAGCTCCAGCGCAGGCTCTCGCCGAGGTGGTGCAGCGGATCCATCACCTCCTCCCAGGAGAGGGCCGGGCCGCCGGCCTCGGCCTCGGCCAGGCGCCGGGCCAGCCGGTCCTCCAGGTCGTTGAAGCCCTTGCTCAGCTGGGCCAGCAGCACCGGCATCCCCTCGCTCACCTGGGCGGCGTTGATGGCCTCGAACGGGGGCAGGCCCTCGCCGATCAGCAAGGGCAGCGTCGGCAAGACGGAGGCGGTGGTGTTCATGGACAGGACCGCAGCAGCGGTCTGGGCAGCGTTGGGCCCAGTATCTCCAGACCTAGCCCGTCACCGTGGCCCGGGTCAGGGCCACCAGGGCCGTCTGGCCCAGAACACCGGCCAGGGCGTCGGTGCTGGCTTCGTACAGGTCGATCGCCACCCGCGGCCAGAAGCCGATCACCATCGTCGGCACCAGCAGGGTGAGGCCGATCAGCAGCTCCCGCGGGCGCATGTCACCCACCACGGCCAGGGCCGGAATCCGCGGACCGAAGAAGACACGGCGGCAGAGGCTGAGCAGATAGACCGGGGTGAGCATCAGTCCCACGGCCGCGAGCACGATGCACACCACCCGGAACGGCAGGGTGAAGCGGTCGCTTTCGGTGAGACCAAGAAAGACCGTGATCTCGCTGACGAAGCCGCTCATGCCCGGCAGGGCCAGGGAGGCGAGGGAGCTGGCCAGGAAGCAGGCGAAGGTGATCGGCAGGGCCTTCGCCAGGCCACCCATGTTCGGGATCGAGAGGGTCTTCGTGCGCTCGTAGAACACGCCCGTGAAGAAGAACATGGCCGCGGCGATGAGGCCATGGCTGACCATCTGCAGCATCGCCCCGCTCAGTCCAAGGGCATCGATGGCGCCGATGCCGAGCAGCACGAAGCCCATGTGGCTCACCGAACTGCAGGCGATGCGCCGCTTGACGTTGTCCTGCCCGAAGGCGTTGAGGGCGCCGTAGAGGATGTTGACGATGCCCAGCACGATCAGGGCCGGTGCCAGGATCAGATGGGCCTCGGGCAGCATCTGCACGTTGAAGCGCAGCAGGGCGTAGCCGCCCATCTTGAGCAGCACACCGGCCAGCAGCATCGACACCGGCGCATTGGCCTCGCCATGGGCGTCGGGCAGCCAGGTGTGCAGGGGGAAGATCGGCAGCTTGACCCCGAAGCCCACCAGAAAGCCGAGATAACAGAGAAGGCCGAAGGTGCCGCTGGCGCTGCGGGCCGTGAGTTCGCTGAGGTTGAGGGTGAAGTGATCACCGCTGAAGGCCAGGGCCAGACCGCTCACAAGGATCAGGAGTGAAGCGGTGGCGGTGTAGAGGATGAACTTGGTGGCCGCGTACTGGCGGCGGCTTCCCCCCCAGATGGCGATCAGCAGGTAGACCGGCACCAGTTCCAGCTCCCAGGCCAGGAAGAACAGCAGAAAGTCCTGGGAGAGAAAGACCACCGCCTGGGCCGAGGCCTGGGCCAGCAGGAGGGCGAAGTAGAGCCTGGGCTTGCGCTCCACCGTCCAGCTGGCGGCCACCGTCAGCAGGGTGATTACCCCGCTGAGCAGCACCAGCGGTGCCGACAGGCCGTCGGCACCCAGGCTCCACTCGAGGCCCATGGCCGGCACCCAGCTGATGCGCTCCACCAGTTGCAGGGAGCCGACGGTGGGGTCGAAGTGGCGGCTGAAGGCCAGCAGCATCAACGCCAGGTCGGCGATCAGCACCCCCAGGGCCAGCCAGCGCACGGCGCCCTGGGCCCGCGGAGGCAACACCGCCAGCAGCAGGGCCCCCGCCAGGGGAAGCAGCACGATCAGGCTGAGCCAGGGCAGCTCGCCGGCACTGGGGCTGAGGTCCAACGGACGAACGGCGCTGAGGCGAGGCCAAGGCTACCAGCGGCCATCCCGCCACTGGGTAGATGTGCTCAGTGGGACGGCGGGTGCGGCAGGGAATCGCCAATGAAAAAGGGCGCCCGAGGGCGCCCTGTGGTTCGAAGAACCGGACTGTGCCGGGATCCGAAGGATCCCGCCGGATCACCAGAGGCCGCGGATGGGCTCGGGGGCGGGCTCGGCGGGGGGCACGTAGACAGGAGCGGGAGCCGGCTTGGGCGCGGGCTTGACCACCACGGGCTTGGCGCAGGTGTCGGCGAAGCGGAAGCGGGCACCGATCCGGCCGCCCCAGGAGTTGAGGGAGCCGAAGTTGAAGCCGCTGACCTCGAAGTTGCTGGCGCCCTGGTAGGTGCCCTCAGCAAACACGTCGGTGGTGCAGCTGGCCACGTAGGTCAGACCGGCCTTGGCCTGGTAGCCGAACAGACCGACGTTCTGGTTGCCGTAGCTCACACCGCCGCGACGCCACAGGTTCTGGTTCAGAACAGTGGAGCCCTGGGTGGCGGCGTTGTAGGGCAGGTTCGGCAGAACCGTGGCGGTGGTGTAGCGGACGTTGTTGAAGTCCACGCCATCCCAGCTGACGTTGGTGTAGCCGATACCGCCACCGATGTAGGGCACCCAGCGGCTGCCGGTGGGGATGTCGTAGTACAGCGAACCGAAGACGCTGTTGCTGTTGGTGCTGCTGCCACCGTCAACGGCCAGGCCGCGGGTGCGCAGGGCGTATTGGTTGCCGTACAGGTTCAGGCGGGGCTTGAGCTCGCCGGAAACGCTGTTGACGGTGTGGTTGTTGTAGACGTAGGTCAGTTCAGCGCGCACGTCGCCGAAGTCGTAACCCAGGCCGGCTTCACCGGCGAAACCGCCGCCGAACTTGGTCTTGACCCGGGGGTTGACCGTGATGGTGCTCAGGTTGTCGATGATCGAGCCGGCGCTGAAGGCGGGCACGACGTTGAAGGCATTGCCGTTGACCCAGTTGTTGGTCCGGCTGTCACCGCTGGCGGAGACGTTGGTGGCCCAGGAGGCGCCCACGCCGATGGTGCCGTAGAAACCGGTGCCCTGCTCGTAGGAGACGGGGGTCACCACGCGGGTGGTGCCGTAGGACTGAGCCAGGAGCTGGTCCTGGGTCTTGACGGCCTCCTCAGCCCGGACGGCCGGGGCGACGAGGGAGGGAAGGGTGGCGCCCAGGAGGGCAGAAGCGAGAAGAAGGCGATTCACGGGGTGATGCAGACACGTCACGCACACGTGTAGTCAATCCACCGGCGATGGCATTCACAACGGCCGGGCGACCTGCCTGTGCACTGTTCCCGATGGGCGGACAATTTTCGCTCACCAGCGTATAATGCGCGATGGTCGGCTTGAGTTGTGCGTCGCGGCTGCAGCGACTCACGCCTCCAGGGCCGTCCAGCTGCTCCCTTCCTGCTGCAGTTCGAGGATCTCGGCCCGGCAGCTCACCCCGGCCTCCGTCCAGGCCTGCTCCATCGCCTTCGCCACGGCGGCCCCGCTGCTGCGGGGCCCCAGGGCCAGCACGCTGGGGCCGGCGCCGCTGATCACACAGCCCCAGGCCCCTGCCTGCAGCGCCGCCTCACGCACCTGCACGCCCCCCTGGATCAGGGGCCAGCGGTAGGGCTCGTGCAGGCGGTCGTGCATGCCGTCGGCGATCAGATCGCCGTTGCCGCTGCGCAGACCCTGCAGCAGCAGGGTGAGCGAACCGAGGTTGGCCACCGCATCCGGGATGCTCACCTGCCGAGGCATGGCCCGGCGGGCATCGGCGGTCGACAGCCGGATGCTGGGAATCGCCACCACCGCCTGCACCTGCCGGTGCCATTCGCAACGCACCACCCGCCAGCGGTGCGAGGCGGCGCGGGCCGTCAGGCACAGACCCCCCAGCAGGGAGGGCACCACATTGTCTGGATGCCCCTCGATGTCGATCGCCAGCTCGAGCAGCTTCTCCTTGCCCAGGGGTTCACCCTCGAGGGCATTGGCCCCCAGCAGCCCGGCGACGATGGCGGTGGCGCTGCTGCCCAGGCCCCGGGCCGGCGGCACCGCCAGATGCACCCTGGCCTCGAGGGCCCGCGGTGCACAGCCGATCTCTCGCCACACCCGCTGGGCTGACCGGTAGATCAGGTTCTCGGGCCCCCCGCGCAGATGGGAACCCTCGGTGCTTTCGATGATGAGTTCAAAGTCTTCGCTGTCGGCCTTGAGGCTGCGCAGATGAAAGGTGTTGTTGAGGTTGAGGGCCGCCCCCAGGCAATCGAACCCAGGACCGATGTTGGCGGTGGTGGCCGGCACGTTCACCTGAACGGCCTGCCGGCCTGCCCCCTTCTCCCCGTTCTCCATCGCCGCTGTCCCCAGGCTGCGCCTCAGCCGCACTCTGCCAGCAGCTGGGCCCGGCAGGCGGCCCCGAACAGGCCTGCCCCCGGGTCGGTGAGGGCGGTCACGGGCAGGCCGGCCACCAGATCGCTGAATCGCCCCTTGCGACGCATGCGCTCCAGAAACCGTGGCGACTGCAGCCCCGACAGCTGCTTGCGGGTGGTGCCGCCGCCCACCCACAGACCACCGGTGGCCATCTCGTGCACCGCCAGATCCCCTGCCGCCGACCCGTAGGCCCCCAGCCACAGGTCCACCACTGCGCGGGCGGCAGGGTCGCCGGCGCTCGCCGCCGCCGCCACGAGGGCCGGCAGGTCGGGGCCGCCCACGGCCGCCGGCGCCTGACGCCAGGCCCGGGCCTCGGCCTGCAGGGGATGGCCGTCGGCGTCGCTCAGCCGCCAACAGGCGATGTGCCCCAGGCCCGTGCCGCTCACGATCCGCTCGAGCGACAGGCGATCGAGGCCCAGTTCGCGGCCCAGCCACTGGCTCAGCTCCCACTCGTCCTCGGTCTCGGCGGCGAAGCAGCGGTGGCCCCCCTCACTGGCCAGGGCCAGGAGGCTGCCCTGCCGGCGGACGCCCCGGGCCATTCCCAGCCCGGTGCCGGCTCCGAGGATGGCCAGCGGTCCGGCCGGATCGGCCTGGCCCGCCTGCAGGGGAGCCTGCTGGTCGGGCGCCAGCAGCGGCAGGGCATAAATCAGCACGGCGAAGTCGTTGATCAGCTCCAGCGGGCAGCCGCCTGCGGCCGCTGCCAGTGCATCGGCCCGCAGCTCCCAGCCCAGGTTGGTGATGCGGGCGTGGTCACCGGCCACGGGGCCGGCGACCGCCAGTCCAGCGGCCCGGCACCGAGCCCCCGCCGGCCGATGGTCGGCCAGAAACTGCTGCACCATCGGCTCCAGCCCGGGCCAGGCGCCGGAGACAAAGCTCTGCACCGCCACCTGCTGCGGACGGGGGGTTCCCGGGGTGTAGAGGGCCAGGAGGGTCTTGGTGCCCCCCAGATCGCCGGCCAGCAGCAGGTCCATGGCGGTCAGGCCGGCAGATCGAGACCGGCGAGCCGTTCGCGCACCGCCCGGGCCGCGGCGGCCACGACCGCCTGCCGGGGCTGGCGTCCGAGGTCCCCCTGGCGACGGCTGCGCAGGCTGATGGCATCCTCGGCGGCCTCCTGGGCACCGATGACCGCCAGCACAGGAATCTTCTGCTGTTCGCCCGTGCGGATCAGCTTGCCCAGGCGGTCGCCGCTGCGGTCGATGCCCGCCTGCACCCCGGCGGCCCGCAGTTCGGCCTGCAGGGTCTCGGCCCAGGGCAGCACCTCATCGGTGACCGGCAGCAGCCGGATCGATTCGGGAGCCAGCCAGAAGGGGAAATCGCCCGCATAGTTCTCAGTCATGATCCCGAAGAACCGTTCCAGCGATCCGAAGATCGCCCGGTGGATCATGATCGGCCGCTGGCGGCTGCCATCGGCGGCGACGTAGTGCAGGTCGAAGCGTTCGGGCAGGTTGAAATCGAGCTGCACCGTTGAGCACTGCCAGAGGCGTCCGATGGCGTCTTCGATCTTGAGGTCGATCTTCGGGCCATAGAAGGCGCCGCCCCCGTCATCGACAGTGTAGCTCCAGCCCTTGCGGTCGAGGGCCTCGACCAGGCCCGCCGTCGCCAGCTCCCACACCGCGTCGTCACCGATCGACTTCTCGGGCCGGGTCGAGAGGTTGATCTGGTAACTGCGGAAATCGAAGGTGCTGAGGATCGCCTCGGTGAGGTTGAGCACGCCGAGGATCTCGTCCCCGATCTGATCGGGCAGGCAGAAGATGTGGGCGTCGTCCTGGGTGAAGCCCCGCACCCGCATCAGCCCGTGCATCACCCCCGGGCGCTCGTAGCGGTAGACCGTGCCCAGTTCGGCCCAGCGGATCGGCAGCTCGCGGTAGCTGCGCAGGCGGCTCGCGTAGGTGAGCACGTGGAACGGGCAGTTCATCGGCTTGAGCTGGTAGTCCCGCTCGTCGACCGGCATCGGCCCGAACATGCTCTCGGCGTAGAAATCGAGGTGGCCCGAGGTGCGCCAGAGGTTGATGTCGGCCACATGGGGCGTGTAAAGCAGCTCGTAGCCGGCGGCGAAGTGCTCCCGGCGCCAGAGGTCCTCGATGGCCAGGCGCATCCGGGCGCCGCGGGGATGCCAGAACACCAGCCCGGCGCCGGCTTCCTGCTCGATCGAGAACAGGTCCAGGTCGGTGCCGATGCGGCGGTGGTCCCGCCGCAGGGCCTCCTGGCGGCGGCGCTGGTGCTCCTCCAGCTGCTCGGGGGTTTCCCAGGCCGTGCCATAGATGCGCTGCAGCTGGGCATTGCGCTCGTCGCCCCGCCAGTAGGCCCCGGCAACGCTTTCGAGCTCGAAGGCGCGGGCATCGAGCTCACCGGTGTGGGCCACGTGGGGACCGGCGCAGAGGTCCCACCAGCCATCGCCGAGGGTGTAAAGGGTGATGGGGTCCTGGAGCCCCGCCAGGATTTCGAGCTTGTAGGGCTCGTTCTGGGCGCGTATCCGCCGTTCGGCTTCCTCGCGGCTCACCTCCACCCGTTCGAGGGGCAGGCGCCGGTTGATGATCTTGATCATCTCCTTGCGGATCGCCTTGAGGTCGGCCTCGGTGAAGGGCTCGGGGTGATCGAAGTCGTAATAGAAGCCGCTGTCGGTCCACGGACCGATGGTGACCTTGGCAGCGGGGAAGAGCGTCTGCACCGCCATCGCCATCACGTGGCTCATCGAATGGCGGATCCGCAGCAGCTGCGGGCTGTCGCTCGTGCGCGGCAGGGTCATCGGCGTCTGCGACGTTGCCCCTGCCACCCGGTCTCCTGCCACTTGGTCTGATCCTACGCAGGGCAGCCGGGCAGCTTTCCTACGATGGATGCCCGTGAGACCCGCTGATGGAGGGACCCGCGCCCCAGCGTCGCCAGGCCGTGCTGGCCTACACCCTCTGGGGCCTGGGCCTCGTGGGGTTCTGCGGTCTGCACCGTCTCTACCTGCGCCGGCCCGTGAGCGGTTCGGCCTTTCTGTTCACGGCGGGGTTTCTGGGGATCGGCCAGCTGCTTGACCTGCTGCAGATGCAGCGGTTGCTCGAGCAGGCGAATCAGCCTTTTCTGCTCGCCGAGGCCCGTCGGGCCGCCGCCCCCGCCCCTGAACCCCTCGAGCGGCAGCTGCTGCGCCTGGCCCGTCGCTCAGCCGATGGCTTCACCCTCAACGACGCCCTGCTGGCCCTCGACCCACCCCACCTCACCGACGTGGCCGGCCTGCGGCAGGCCATCGATCGCATGCAGCACAACCACCTGCTCGAGGTCGGCAACGACGCCCGTGGACGGATCGTGTATCGCGAACCCTGAGCCCCTGCAGGGGACCGGTCGACGGCCTACCGTCTGGGCGCCTGTCTCCAGACCTGGTGACCCGATCGCTGTCCATCCAACAGGGTTCCGCCCGTGCAGGTCTCGGCGCGGCCCTGGCCTTCTACCGCCAGGCGCCCCTGAAGCTGGGGGCCTGGGGCATCGGCGCGATGGTGCTGGTGCAGCTGCTGGCCCAGGCCGTCAGCGGCTGGCGGCCGGTCCTGGATGCCGCTGAACTTCAGGGGGGGCCTGCCCTGCTGCAGCTCGTGGGGTTGCAGCTGCTGCTGGTGCCGCTGCTTCTGGTGGTTCTCACCGGCGCCCTGGCGGGTCTGGTGCTGGCGGCGGCCCGCTGGCACGACGGCCATCGCACGGGTCTGGCCGATCTGCTGCGGCCCCTGGTGCTGCAGCCACTCCCCCTGGTGCTGCTGCCGCTGCTGAGCGGCGCTCTGGCCGGTGCTGCCGGTCTGGTGCTGCTGCTGCCCGGCGTGGTGCTGGCCTTCGGCTGGAGCCTCGCCCTGCCGGCACTGCTCGACCGGGGTGGTGAGGCCTGGACGGCCATGGCCACCAGCCTGCGGCTGGTGCGTGCTTATCCCCTGCGGCTGCTGCCGCCGCTGGCCCTGCTGGCGTTGGTGACGGTGCTCACCCTGCCCCTGTCCCCCTGGCTCCCCGGGCTGTGGTTGCCGTTGTTCGCCTTCGGGCTGCAGGATCTGTACCGCAGCGTCTCCCCCACCCTTGAGCCGTGACCCCAGGCTGACCCTTGGCCTTGTGGCGGCCTCAGCCCTGGCGCTTGGTCTCGCCGCCGGTGCCTGGTGGCAGGGGCGCCTGTTGCGCAGCCCCTACCGCCAGGCCTCAGAGCTGGTGCCGCTGCTGCCGGCCGATGGCGCCGCCGCCGACCGCTGTGCCGCCCTGCTGGGCTGGCGTGAGCGCCAGGCTCCGGTTGATGCCACCAACTTCGGCGTGCGGCGCCCCCGGGATGGCGCCGGCGGCGCCGTGCCCGACCGCCCGGCCCTGATCGTGCTGCACGAGACGGTGGTGCCCCTGGAGGCGACCCTGCGCCTGTTCGCCACACCCCACCCCCGGGATGCGGACCAGGCCAGTTACCACGTGCTGATCGGCCGCGACGGCACGGTGCTGCGGCTCGTGCCCGACGGTGGGCGCGCCTACGGCGCGGGCTGGAGCGCCTGGGGCGATGCCAGCATCCGCCACCGCCCGGGCACCCCCCAGGCCGGTGGCTCGATCAACAATGTCGCTCTGCACGTGAGTCTCGAGACACCGCCGGACGGCCGCGGTGACGGCGACGCCCACAGCGGTTACACGCCAGCCCAGATGCGGGCCCTGGCCGGCCAGGTGCTGCTCTGGCAGCTGCGCTGGGGCATTCCCCAGCGGCGCATCACCACCCATGCCGCCGTGGATCGCAGCCAGAGCCGGCGGGACCCCCGCAGCTTCCGCTGGGGGCAGTTCGCCCAGGCCTGGTCAGCGGCTGCCGGCCGTTGCAAGGTCAGCGGGGCCTACGGCCTGGAGGCGCCCTGAGGCGCCCCCCAGGAGCCGATCAGCCCAGGCTGTCGGGGCTGCCGGCCGGATCCTGCTGGGGCAGGCCACCGCGCCGCAGTTCCTCCAGGTTCTCCTGGTAGAAGCTGTTGAGCTCTTCGAAGTTCTTGACGGGCTGTCCGTAGAAGCTCTGTTGCTCCATCGTGGGCAGCGAGGCCCATTCGGGGGCCAGCTTGGCCACCAGTTCGGGGGTCAGCTGGCCGTTGTCGGCCTCTTCGAGGGCCTGACGCCGGTCAATCAGGAACAGGGCGGCTTGGTCTTGGCTGCGGGGGCCAAAGTCGTTGAGGTTGAGGCTGCTGGCCGCCATGTCCCAGGTCTGGGGCAGGAACTGATAGGCGCCGGCCGCAGCGCTGGCGTAGCGCTTGACCACCACCTGGCGGGGATGTTCCTGGAGGTTGTCGGTCAGGGCGCCGCCGTAGAGCACCCGGTAGCCAAGGCTGGAGCCGTTTTTCCAGGTGCCTTCGGCGTAGCGGATGGTGTTGAGCAGGGCCAGACGTTCGGGGGTGAGGGCATAGGGGCCGTCGTGGGGGGCCCTCTGGCTGGCCTGGGCGGTTCCTTCGGGCCGGGGGACCAGGACCTGCGGTCCCGGAGCCGTTGCAAGGGAGAGGGCGGCGCCCATGGCGCTCAGCCCCAGTCCCAGGCCTGCCTTCAGTCGCAGTGCCAAATCCATGCGGTCGATGTCGAGGGGACGGGCTCGACCAGTTTTCCCCTTTAAGGACGCATTAGTCGCTTCTGGGACCGTCCCCCTTGCGCGGATCGCGCTCCTCCCCTTGTCTCGCGCTGCGATGCGTGTTAATCGAGCGAGACGGCTGCGTCTCAGTCGTCACAAGGGTTTTTGTGCAGCCGTTGCTGAGCACACTTTTTGCCCTGTGAAGAGCAAAATACCGAATCTCATAAGCTTGTTTTATGACTGACAGAGGTTTTGATCAGTTCGTGCGGGGAAGGAAGCCGAGGGCCTGCTGGAGCCTGGCCAGGGTGGCGCCGGCCACCGCTTCGGCCCGTTCACGGCCCCTGCCCAGCACCGTCTCGATGGCGCCGGGATCGGCGGCAATGGCGGCATACCGCTCCTGGATCGGCCGCAGACTTTCGATGAGGGTGTCTGTGAGCAGTGGCTTGAAGCGGCCCCAGCCCATGTCGGCGCATTCGGCCGCCGCGGCGTCGCGACCGCAGCCGCTGAGCACGGCATAAAGCCCCAGCAGGTTCGCGGCCTCGGGGCGACCTGGATCGAAGCTCAGGCCCATCACCGGGTCGGTCTTGGCACGCTTGATCTTGCGCTGGATCACCTCGGGGGAATCCAGCAGATGGATGCGCGACCCGTCGTTCGGATCGCTCTTGCTCATCTTCGCGGCACCGTCGGTGAGGCTCATCACCCGGGCGCCATCGGCGAGGATCAGCGGTTCGGGCACCTTGAGCAGCGGAGCTTCGGGGGTGCCGAAGCGGCTGTTGATGCGTTGCTGGGCGATGTCGCGGGCCAGTTCGAGGTGCTGCTTCTGGTCTTCGCCCACCGGCACCAGGTCGGCGTCATACAAAAGGATGTCGGCGGCCATCAGCACCGGATAGTCGAGCAGGCCCACCGAGACGTTGTCGCCCTGCTTCACCGCCTTCTCGCGGAACTGGATCATCCGCTCGAGCCAGTTCAGGGGGGTGAGGCAGTTGAGCAGCCAGCACAGTTCACTGTGGGCGGCCACGTGGCTCTGCACGAAGACGGTCGAGACCTCCGGATCGATGCCGCAGGCCAGGTAGAGGGCCGCCGTGCGGCGGGTGTCCTCGGCCAGGGCCTCGGGGCGGTGGGGCACGGTGATCGCATGCAGATCCACGACACAGAAGAAGGTGTCGTGGCTCTGCTGCAGATCGACCCAGTTGCGGATGGCCCCCAGCCAGTTCCCCAGGTGCAGGGAACCCGTGGGCTGGACGCCGGAGAGAACCCTGGGCCGTGCCATCAGGCCTCCGTCGAGGCCTCGGCCGTGGTCGCTTCGCCGGCGGGCTCTTCCAGTGCAACTGCCCCTGCAGCCACCTCTTCTGCTGCAACCTCCTCAGCACCAACCTCTTGTGCCACCTCCTCCTCAACCCCTGGATCCTCCGCGGCAGTGTCGACGCTCACCTCGGGGCCAGCGGCTGCGGGGGCCGGCGGCCGGCTGGGGCGGGCAAAGGGGTCGGGGCGCGGACCACGGCCCCCCGGAGCACCGCCACCGCCACGCCGGTCGCCGCGTTCGCCCCGTTCGCCGGAACGGCCGCCACCGGCCCGTTGCTGGGCCACCACGTCGTCGAGGGCGCCCTTCTCGAGCAGCTCGGCCATGGTGCGCAGGCAGAAGCCCATCACGGCCACGGGCGAGCGCAGCTGGAAGGCGTCCTGGATCGTGCGGGCGGCCCGCAGTTCGTTGTCACTCAGACGGATGTTGAGGCCGCCACCCCCGCGACGGCCCCCCTCGCGGTCGCCGCCGCGGCCCCCCTCGCGGCCACCCTCCCGGCGGGCTCCCTCAGACCGCTCCCCGCGGTTCAGACGTTCCTGGTCGGCCATCCGGCTGGCGTGCGTCGCGGGGCCAAGTGTGGCGCATCGCCGCATGACCCTGGTGTTGCAGCCCTGATCCAGGTCGGCCCGCCTGACTTAGACAGGGGTCACGCCCTCCCCACCCCGGCGATGCTTCCCCTGCCGATCCGCCCTCCGCTGCGTCCTCTCATGGTGGGCGGCCTGATTGTGGGTGGTGGCTGGCTCATGGGTGACCTGGGCCACGGCCCCCTGGGCAGCGTCGGGCTTGCGGCCCTGGCCGGTGCCGGCGCCTGGCTGCTGCAGCGGCCCCGATCGACGGCGCAGGCGGCCCTGCCCCAGGCCCCGGAGCCCCTGCTCGAGCACTGCCGCCACCTGCTGCGCCAGTTCGAGGATCTCGGGCTGGGCAGCGACGGCCCCGATCGCGAGTTTCAACAGCTGCAGCAGGCCCTCGACCGTCCGCAGGAACAGCTGGTGCTGGCCGGGCGCGCCCCCGCCAACGACGAACGGTTGTGGCTGGAACAGGGGCTGCGTCGCTCGGTGCCGGCTCTGCTGCACCTGGCCCGGCCGCTGCCGTCGGCCCCGGAGCGCTGGAGCTGGCCCGCCGATCTGCTCCAGGCCGACCGGGTGGTGTGGCTGCTCGGCGAGACCGCCTCGGCGGCTGATCTGCGCTGGTTGCAGGCCGCCCCGCAGGACCTGCCTGTGCTGGTGCTGGCGACCTGCCCCGACCCCGACCGCTGGCCCGCCCTGCGGCATGAGCTCGCCATCCAGCTGGGGGACGGCCTGACCCTGGCCCGGCTGGGGGATTCCCTGCCGGCTGAACGGCTGCCCTTCGCCGGTCGCCGCCGCGCCACACGGCTGCGCTGCCTGCGCCAGCTCCAGGACCGCTGGCAGCAGCAGCTCGAGGCCGAGCGGCGCCGGCGGCTGCAGCCCCTGGTCCAGCGCAGCCAGTGGCTCGTGGCGGCGGCGGTGCTGGCCTCGCCCCTGCCCACGGCGGATCTGCTGCTGATGACGGCGGTCAACGGCCTGCTGCTGCGAGAGATGGCCGAGCTCTGGCCCTGCCGCTGGACGCCGGAGCAGACCCGCAGCGCCGCCCTTGAACTGGGGCGGGTGGCCCTGGCCCTCGGGACGCTGGAGTGGGGTGGTCAGGCCCTGGGGGCCGCCCTGCGCCTCCACGGCGCCACCTGGCTGGTGGGCGGCACCCTGCAGGCCCTCTCGGCCGCCTACCTGACCCGGGTGCTGGCCCGGGCGATGGCCGATGCCCTTGCCCTGGCCTCGGGGGTGCCCGACGGGGCGCTGCCGGCCCTGCAGATCAGCTTCCCGCAGCTGGTGAGCCGCGCCCTCGAGGAGGAGCGGCTCGACTGGCAGGGGTTCGTCGACCAGGCCCTGGCCTGGGGTCAGGGCCAGAACGGCGCGACGGCGGCAACGTCTTCATAGAGCTTCAAAAACTTTGGATAAATCTTTTCTCGCCATCGCGGCGGTTTCTTAGCCTGACAAGGCTCCACATCCTGGAGCCGTCCTCATTCCCTGATTGCTCATGTCCACCGCCATCCGCAGCGGACGCGCCAGCAGCTGGCAGAGCTTCTGCGAGTGGGTCACCAGCACCGACAACCGCATCTATGTGGGTTGGTTCGGTGTGCTGATGATCCCTTGCCTCCTGGCTGCGACCATCTGCTACATCATTGCCTTCATCGCGGCTCCCCCCGTCGACATCGACGGCATCCGCGAACCGGTTGCCGGCTCGTTCATCTACGGCAACAACATCATCTCCGGTGCTGTCATTCCCAGCAGCAACGCCATCGGCCTGCACTTCTACCCCATCTGGGAAGCCGCTTCCCTCGATGAGTGGCTCTACAACGGTGGCCCCTATCAGCTGGTGGTCTTCCACTTCCTGATCGGCATCTCGGCCTACATGGGTCGCCAGTGGGAGCTGTCGTACCGCCTCGGCATGCGTCCGTGGATCTGCGTCGCCTACAGCGCTCCGCTGTCGGCCGCCTTCGCCGTCTTCCTGATCTATCCCTTCGGTCAGGGTTCCTTCTCCGACGGCATGCCCCTCGGCATTTCGGGCACCTTCAATTTCATGCTGGTGTTCCAGGCCGAGCACAACATCCTGATGCACCCCTTCCACATGCTGGGGGTGGCCGGTGTCTTCGGCGGCAGCCTGTTCTCCGCCATGCACGGCTCCCTGGTGACCTCCTCGCTGGTTCGTGAAACCACCGAGAGCGAGAGCCAGAACTACGGCTACAAGTTCGGCCAGGAAGAAGAGACCTACAACATCGTGGCCGCCCACGGTTACTTCGGTCGTCTGATCTTCCAGTACGCCAGCTTCAACAACAGCCGTAGCCTCCACTTCTTCCTGGCTGCCTGGCCGGTCGTGGGCATCTGGTTCACCAGCCTTGGGGTGAGCACGATGGCCTTCAACCTGAACGGCTTCAACTTCAACCAGTCGATCCTCGACGCCCAGGGTCGGGTGCTGCCCACCTGGGCCGACATCCTCAACCGTGCCGGCCTCGGCATGGAAGTGATGCACGAGCGCAACGCCCACAACTTCCCCCTCGACCTGGCGACGGTCGCCGCCACCCCGGTGGCCCTGACCGCCCCCTCCATCGGCTGATCAACCCCCAGCCACACCCTCAACCACCGATCCCCGCCCGCAAGGGCGGGGATTTTTCATGGCCGCCCGGGAGGCGGCCCGCTGCTCAACCCACCAGCTTGGGCTCAATCGTCTCGAGGTAGCGCTGCTCGCATTCGCGCACGATGCGCACGGCCTCGCCGTTGTCAAGGAAGCCGTTGACACGGCAGGTGCCGGGCTTCTTCAGATCCTTGTAGTGCTCCCAGTAGTACTGTGTCTCCTTGCGCCAGTGCTCGCCCAGCTGCTCGAAGCTGGTGATGTGGTCCTGGCGCTTGTCATCGGCCAGCACGGCGATGACCTTGTCATCGACTTCGCCGCCGTCATCGAAGGTCATGATGCCGATGATGCGGGCCTCCACCACCGAGCCCGGCACCAGCGGTTCGGTCACATTGACGATCTCCACATCGAGGGGATCGCCGTCCTCGTCCCAGGTGCGGGGGATGCAGCCGTAGGCGAAGGGGTAGGCGAGGGAGCTGTAACCCACCCGGTCGAGCTTGAGATGGCCGGTTTCGGTGATCAACTCGTACTTGTTGATGGTCATCGAGTTGAGCTCGATGATCACGTTCAGGCGCAGGGCGTCAGCGTCCGCAAAGGCCGGCAGCACGTGCAGCAGATTCGCCATCGTGCGGCTGGGGGGCTGGTCGATGTTGGCCATCGGAGGCGGGACAGGCGCGCGGATCCTACCGATGGCCGGCGGCACGCCCCGCCGCCAGCAGGGTCGCGCCGGTGCGGCGGTACAGGGCGGCGGCTTCGGCAGGGCTGCCGCCGATGCAGGTGAACCCCAGCTTCCCGTACTCCGACAGGCAACCCAGCAGATGGAAGACGCTGCCCCGCTCCTGCAGGGCGTCGTAGTGCAGATCGGCGCCGACCACCGTGTCCACCAGGTCGAGGGGCAGCAGCCCCCGCAGCACCGGGTCGCTGAAGGTGTCGGTGGCCTCGTAGCAGAGCTCGTTGCCCCGGGGGGACAGAAAGCGGCCGCTGTCCCAGTCGAGGGTGCCCTGGCTCAGGAAGCGCAGGGCCATCTGCGGATGGGTGGTACCCCCCTTGCGCAGGTTCACCTCGATCGCCTGCAGATCCCACCGGTCGCCGCAGCGGCGGGCGACGGTGTCGAGGGCGAAGCGTTCGAGGGCCCCCAGGCGGGCCAGTTCCTGGCCGAGGCGCAGGCCCCACTGCTGCAGCTGCAGGCGGTAGTCGGCCCGGGCCGGACAGCGACAGCCCTGGTACGTCTGGCCGTCGCTGCCCCCCAGCACCTGCTCGTGGGTCGAGAGGATCTCCACCCGGCCGTCGGCGTGGATCATGCCCTGGACGCTGGGGGAGCAGACCTCGTCGGCGGCGGCCAGCCATTCCTCCACGAGGGCCCCCTGCTGGGGCAGCAGCGTCTGTTTCCAGTCGTCGGCGGGCATGGGCAGGGTCTCGAGGGCCTGGCGCAGGCGATGTCGGCGGCCTGGCCCGTCGAGGGTCGCCAGCTCGAGGGGCGCGAGGGCCAGGCGGGCATTGCCCTCGCCGCTGAACCCCTCGTTGAGCTTGACCACCACCTCCGCCAGGCCGCCACACCGTTCCCACAGGGCGGCGGCCGCCTCTGCCAGATCGTCGAGATCGTGCTGCAGGTCAGTGCCCCGGGGATGGGGCAGGTCGCAGCGCTGGAACAGCTCGCGGCTGCCGGCCTTGCTGCCCCAGTGGGCCAGGGACGGATCGCTGCCCAGCAGCGGCAGCTGTAGCCGTTCTGACAGCTGCTGCTCCAGGGGCCCCACCAGGAAACAGGTCATCAGGCTGCGCCCGGGCCGCAGCTCGGCGCGGATGCGCTGCAGCAACCGCGGCCGCTCGAGCAGCTTGGTGGTGAGGGGGCGCAGGGAGGCGTCGTCGGTGTCGAACAGCCGCAGCCGCTGGCGGGCGTGGGAGGTGGGCACCCCGGGCAGCAGCTCGAGCACCATGTCGACCACCAGGTCGGGCAGCAGCTTGCTGGTGACGTACACCACCCGGTTGCGGGGCTGGCGCAGGCGCACCAGCTCGAACAACTGCCGCTCCTCGTAGTGGTGGGCGCCGGGCACCAGGGCCAGCTCCCGCGGCTCGAAGCTCAGCGACGGCAGCACCAGCAGGTCGTTGCCATCGGCATCGTGCAGCAGCAGATCAGGCAACTGGGCCTGAAGGTCGCGGAACCCTTGCCCTTCCACCCAGCTGCCGCCCCCCTGTCTGCCGGTGTGGGCCCACGGTAGAAACGGTCCAGCCCGCTGCCCACCGGTGCCCTTCGACTCCCCGTCCCGTGCCTGGCCCTGGTGGCCGCTGCTGCCGATCTTTCCCTACGGCCGCCGCCGCACCCTGCTGCGGACCCTGGTGCCGGGCGAGGTCTGGAGCCTCGAGCAGCTGCAGGGGGTGTTCTCGGTGGCGGTGCCGATCCGGATGACGGTGCTGCGATTGCCCGAGGGGCTGCTGCTGTACGCGCCGGTGGCGCCGACGGGGGAGTGCCTCGCCTTGCTGCGGGGGCTGGAGGCCGATCACGGTCCGGTGTGCACGATCGTGCATCCGAGCAGCTCGGGGCTTGAGCACAAGCTGCCGGTGCCGGCGATGGCGCGGGCCTTCCCGGCGGCCCGGGTGTGGGTCACGCCGGGCCAGTGGAGTTTCCCCGTGTCCCTGCCGCTGGCCTGGCTGGGGTTCCCCGGCGGGCGCACACGGGTGCTGTTCAACGATGGGCTGCCCCACCAGGACGTGCTCGCCTGGCAGGCCCTGGGGCCGGTGCCCCTGGGGCCGGGGCCGTTCTTCGAGGCGACGGTGCTGCACCGGCCCAGCGGCACGCTGGTGCTGACCGATGCCCTGGTGGCGGTGTCAGACCGGCGGCCCGAACTGCTCGACCTTGAGCCCCGTCCGCTCCTGTATCACTCCCGCGATGCCGGTGACGAGCCCCTGCACGACAACGAGGAGCGGCGGCGGCGGGGCTGGCGACGGCTGGTGCTCTTCGCCAGCTTCTTCCAGCCGGCCTGCCTTGAGACGGTGGGGGCCTGGTACCCCTTCCGCTGGCAGGCCGACTGGGAGCAGCACTTCGAGCGGTTCAGCGATGGCGGCCGCCTGCAGGTGGCGCCGATCCTCGAGGAACTGGTGTTTCCGCGCCATCGCCAGCGGATGGCGGCCTGGCTGGCCGAGGTGGCAGCCCTGGGGGTGCAGCGGGTGGTGCCGGCCCATTTCGATGCGCCGGTGGTGGTCGGCGACGACACTCTGGCCGAGCTTGCCCGGGCCTGGGAGGCGGGCCCCGCCCACACGGGGGCCGATGACCGTCAGCTGCTGCGGCGGTTCAACACCAGGCTCGAGGGGCTGGGGGTGGTGCCGGCGGGCTGACCGCCCCCTGGGGACACCCCCGGGTTCAGTCGTCGTCGCTGATGGTGCCGAACACAGAGCGCTCCAGCTCCATGCGCTGTTCCATCTGGCGGAGGAAATACCCGGTCATCATCGCCGAGGCCAGCAGGCCGGCCAGGTTGTCGCGGCTGGTCTGCACCTTGACCTCGAACTGCTCGCCGGGAAGCATCCCCAGCAGGCCCTGCACGTTGTGGCGAATGATCTCCTGCACATCGGGGCCGGCGGAGCGGGCCACCCGCTGCAGCACATCGGGGCTCTGGTCCTGCAGGTAACGGATGAGGCCGTTGCCCGCCATGGCATCGGATTCCGTCGTCAGAAACTCGGGATTGAACATTCCGTACCAGGCCAGGGCCAACGCTCAACTTAACAGCACCGCATGGGGCTCAGCCATGCGGCAGGGGCCCGAAGCGCTCGAGGGGCCAGTAACGCCAGACGGCTTCGCCGATCAGCTTCTCCTCCGGCAGGGGGCCCCAGAGGTGGGAATCGAGGCTGGCGTTGCGGTTGTCCCCCAGCACCAGCAGGTCACCGGCGGCAACGGTGAGAGCGGGGAGGGCGTAGGCCATCGGCCCGGCGATGAACGGTTCGGCCACGGCGACACCGTTGCGCTGCAGCTGTCCCTCCGCCACGGCGATGCGGTCGCCGGGCAGACCCACCACCCGCTTGATCAGGGCGGCGTCGCCGTCGTAACCGCCGGCGGTGAGCCGGGCCGGCGGCCTGAAGACCACGATTGCCCCCCGCCCGGGTTCGCGGCCGAGGCGGTGGCCGAGCTTCCACACCAGCACCCGGTCCCGGGGCTGCAGGGTCGGCAGCATCGATTCGGAGGGGATCCAGCGGGGTTCGACCACCCCCCAGCGCAGCACGAGGGCCAGCAGCAGCACCAGCAGCAGGCTGCGCAGCTGCTCCCCCAGGGCGCCGCCGGACGACTGGCCGCTGGAGGTCATGGGGGTCGGGCGGGTCGCACAATCGTGGCTCACGGCGGTGGGTCCGGTGGCTGAACAGGCGCTCGAGAATCGACGGGCCGCCGGCGCCCTGCTGGCGGCTTTCCATGGCCTGGGCCTGCGGCGGCTGGTGCTCTGCCCCGGCAGCCGTTCGGGCCCCCTGGCCCTGGCCGCCGCTGCCCTCGAACCCCATGGGCTGCAGCTGTTCACCGCCATCGATGAACGCTCGGCGGCGTTCTTCGCCCTGGGGCTCGCCCGGGCCGACGGGCTGCCGGCGGCGGTGGTCACCACCAGCGGCACCGCCGTGGCCGAGCTGCTGCCGGCGGCCGTCGAGGCTGACCGCAGTGCCCTGCCCCTGCTGCTGCTGACCGCTGACCGTCCTGAACGCCTCAAGGACTGCGGTGCCAACCAGACCGTGAACCAGGAGGCCTTTCTGCTGCCGGTCTGCCGGCTGCTGCTGCAGGGGCCGATGGCGGGGCTGCACGGGGCCGACGACGCCCGCCTGGCGACCATGGCCCGCACCGCCTGGCGCCACTGCCTGGGGCTGCCGGCCGGGCCGGTGCACCTGAATCTGCCCTTTGAAGAACCGCTGCACGCCGCGATCGGCAGCGCGCCGCCGCCGGCGGCGATCAGCCGCGACAACGCCCCCGAGACCGTCCTCAGCGCCGACGCCTCCGCCCCGGCGCTCGACCCCGACCAGCCTGGGGTGATCGTCGCCGGCCCCTGGCGCCGGGGGGCGGCGGCCGGCTTTGCGGGGGCCCTGCGGCGCCTCTGCCGCCGCACGGGCTGGCCGGTGCTGGCCGACCCGGCCTCGGGGCTGCGGGGCCTGCCCCTGTCCGTGGTGGCGGGCTACGACGCCCTGCTGGCGGATCCGGCGCTGGTGCCGCCGGTGGGGCAGGTGCTGCGCCTGGGGTCGCTGCCTGCCAGCCGACGGCTGCACGACTGGCTGGCCGGGCTCGAGGCCATCCAGGAGCTGGTGAGCGAAGGGGACCCCCGGCGGCTCGACCCGGTCAACGGCGGCGTGCGCCAGTGCTGCGATGGCCTCGAGGCCTGGGAGGCGGCCCTGGCCCCGGGGGAGCCTGGGGCGGCGAGTGTCGCCCTGGCGGGCCGCTGGCAGCGGGCCGAGGCGGCCCTCCAGGCCGGGCTCGACCGGGAGCTGGCGCCGGAGGGCCCGTTGAGTGAACCGGCCCTGGCCCGCTGGCTGCAACGGCAGCTGCCCGACGGCCTGCCCGTGATGCTGGCCAACAGCAGCCCCGTGCGCGACTGGGAGAGCTGGGCGGGCTGCCCCGCACGGCAGCGGCCGGTGGTGAGTTTCCGTGGCGCCTCGGGCATCGATGGCACCCTCTCCCTGGCGGCGGGGCTGGCGGCGGCCTGGGGCATGGTGCTGCTGGTGACGGGCGACCTGGCCCTGCTGCATGACGGCAACGGCTGGCTGTGGCGGCAGGAGCTGGCCCGGCGGGCCCCGGCGGCCCGGCTGCGGGTGCTGCTGATCGACAACGGTGGCGGCGGCCTGTTCGAGCAGCTGCCGATTCCGCGCCAGGGCCTCGACTTCGACCGCCTGTTCGCCATGCCCCAGGCGGTGGACCCCCTGGCCCTGGCGGCGGCCCACGGCGTGCCGGCCCGCCGGGGGGCCGAGCGCCTCGACCAGCTGGCCGACGATCTGGAGTGGCTGCTGGCCCCCGAGGCCAACGATCCCCTGCGGCTGCTGCGGCTCGGCACCGACCGGGCCGCCGATGGGGCCCTCCGCCGCCGCCTGCTGCAGCCGCCGGGACCCGCAGGATGGTGGCAACCCCCCACGACCCTGAGCTGATGCCGCCGTCCCCGTCCCGCCGGGTGCTGCCCGGTGACCCCCTGCTGACCTGGATCCCCTGGGGCAGCTACGAGGACGTGCTGCTGGACCGGGCCGAGGGCGAGGGCATCGCCCGCATCGCCATCAACCGGCCTGACAAACGCAATGCCTTCAGGCCCCGCACGGTGCGGGAACTGTGCGATGCCTTCCATCGGGTGCGCCATGACCCCGCCATCGGCGTGGTGCTGTTCACGGGGGTGGGGCCGGCGGCCGACGGCGGCTATGCCTTCTGCGCCGGCGGCGATCAGTCGGTGCGGGGGGATGGCGGCTACCTCGACGAAGACGGCCTGCCGTCGCTGAACGTGCTGGACCTGCAGCGGCAGATCCGCAGCCTGCCGAAGGTGGTGATCGCCCTGGTGGCCGGCTATGCCATCGGCGGCGGGCAGGTGCTGCACCTGCTCTGCGACCTGAGCCTGGCGGCCGAGAACGCCCAGTTCGGCCAGACGGGTCCGCGGGTGGGCAGCTTCGACGGGGGCTTCGGCTGCGGCCACCTGGCCCGGCTGGTGGGGCAGCGGCGGGCGCGGGAGATCTGGTTCCTCTGCCGCCGCTACGGCGCCCACCAGGCCCTGGCCATGGGGCTGGTGAACGAGGTGGTGCCCCTGGCGCAGCTCGAGAACGAGGGGGTGCTGTGGGCCCGCGAGATCCTGGCCCACAGCCCCACGGCGATCCGCTGTCTCAAGGCGGCGTTCAACGCCGAGACCGATGGCATGGCGGGCCTGCAGGAGCTGGCGGGCCAGGCGACGCATCTCTTTTATCGAACCGAGGAGGGCCGGGAGGGGAAGCAGGCCTTTCTTGAGAAGCGCCCCCCCGACTTCGGCGCGTCTCCCTGGCTCCCGTGACCGTCGCAGACTGAGTCCAGTGCTTTGACTCTGCTGAAACGATTAAGACGTGTGCGTCTCGCGAGTCTGGCCCGCTAGCAGATGGGGAGCATTCCCCTCTGCCGATGAAAAGTCTGCTGGCCCCCCTCAGCCTGCTGCTCGGACTGCCCGTGCTGGGCGTCACACCGGCCTTCGCCGCCCCCGAGGCCATCGCCTCCCGCGATCCGCAGGTTGCCCGCACGCTCGAGCCGTCGCTGGTGGTGGAGCTGAGCCGCCGGCAGCGCCGGGTGCGGGTGCTGCGGGATGCTGTCGAGATCGCCTCGTTCCCGGTGGCCGTCGGTCGCCCCGATGCCCCCACCCCGGCCGGCGAGCACCGCATCTTCCGGATGCAGAAGGACCCCGTCTGGTCGAGCCCCTGGGAGGCCAAGCACGTGGCTCCCAGCCCCATGGGTCCGATCGGCACCCGCTGGATGGGCTTCTGGTACGCCTGCGGCAACCGCACCTCCATGGACCCGAACCCCCCCGCCTACCGCCCGGAGGTGTGCAAGGAGATCGGCTTCCACGGCAGCGGTAACGTGGGTTCCATCGGATCGGCGGCCAGCAACGGCTGCGTGCGCATGTTCGACCGTGATGCCGTCGCCCTGTTCGACCTGGTGCGGGAAGGCACCACCGTGCGGGTCATCGACTGACGCCGCCGGTCCGATGGAGCGTTCCCTGCGACTGCTGCTGCCCCTGCTGCTGAGCCTGGCGCCGCTGCTCGGTCCGGCCCCCCTGCGGGCCGGCCCCCTCGACGATCCCGACCATCCCCTGCGGCCCCTGCCCCTGCGGCTGTCTGACCTGCCGCCGGCGCTGCTCGAGCAGGCTGAACGGCAGCTGGTGCTGCACCGCAGCCGCCGCCAGCTGCTGCTGGTCGAGGGGGGGCAGGTGCTGGGCCGCTGGCCGGTGGCGGTGGGCATGCCGGGCTGGGAAACCCCCGCCGGCCGTTTCAAGGTGCTCGACAAGGTGATCGACCCCAGCTGGGCCCATCCCGAGTCCGGCGCCGTGACGGCCTCGGGCAGCGACGCCAACCCCCTGGGCAGCCGCTGGATCGGCTTCGCCCGCGACTGCACCCCCAAGAAGGCCCACGACGGTGAGCGGATGCTCGACATCCGCGGCTGCACGGTGGCGGGCTTCCATGGCACCCCCCACCGCTGGACGGTGGGCCATGCGGTGTCGCACGGTTGCGTGCGCCTGTTCGATGAGGACGTGCGGGATGTGTTCGATCGCGTCAGCGTCGGCACCACGGTGACGGTGCTGCCCTGAGGGCCCCCGTAGAGTCGCCGCCGACCCTGTCGGTGAACGATGCGCATCCTCTTCGCGGCCGCCGAATGCGCCCCGATGGTCAAGGTGGGGGGGATGGGGGACGTGGTGGGCTCCCTGCCACCGGCCCTGGCGGCCCTGGGCCATGACGTGCGCATCATCATGCCGGGCTACGGCAAGCTCTGGTCGCGCCTGTCGATTCCTGAAGAGCCGATCTGGCGGGCCCACACCATGGGGGCCGAGTTCTCCGTGTTCGAGACCCGCCATCCCGACAACGGAGTGCCGCTGTACCTGGTCGGCCATCCGGCCTTCGACGGCGAACGGGTCTATGGCGGCGAAGACGAGGACTGGCGTTTCACCTTCTTTGCCAGCGCCACCGCCGAGTTCGCCTGGAACGTCTGGAAGCCGGCGGTTCTGCACTGCCATGACTGGCACACGGGGATGATTCCGGTGTGGATGCACCAGGACCCCGAGATCAGCACGGTCTTCACCATCCACAACCTCAAGTACCAGGGCCCCTGGCGCTGGAAGCTCGACCGCATGACCTGGTGCCCCTGGTACATGCAGGGTGACCACACGATGGCGGCGGCCCTGCTCTACGCCGACCGGGTGAATGCCGTGTCACCCACCTACGCCCAGGAGATCCGCACGGCCGAGTACGGCGAGAAGCTCGACGGCCTGCTCAACTACATCAGCGGCAAGCTGCGCGGCATCCTCAACGGCATCGATGTCGACAGCTGGAACCCGGCCACCGACCGGCGGCTGCCGGCCACTTACAGCGCCGATGACCTGTCGGGCAAGGCCGAATGCAAGCGCAAGCTGCAGGAGCGCATGGGCCTGCCCCAGCAGCCCGGCACCTTTCTGATCGGCATGGTGAGCCGCCTGGTGGACCAGAAGGGCGTCGACCTGCTGCTGCAGGTGGCCGACCGTTTTCTGGCCTACACCGACACCCAGATCGTGGTGCTGGGCACCGGCGACCGCTCGTACGAGAGCGGCCTCTGGCAGATGGCCGCCAGCCATCCCGGCCGCTTCGCCGCCTTCCTCACCTACGACGACGACCTCTCGCGGCTGGTGTACGCCGGCAGTGACGCCTTTCTGATGCCGTCGCGGTTCGAACCCTGCGGCATCAGCCAGCTGCTGGCCATGCGTTACGGCACCATCCCGGTGGTGCGGCGGGTGGGGGGCCTGGTGGACACGGTGCCGCCCTACGACCCGGGCGAACAGACGGGCAACGGCTTCTGCTTCGACCGCTACGAGCCGGTGGACCTGTACACCGCCCTGGTGCGGGCCTGGGAGGCCTACCGCCATCGGGGCAGCTGGCAGGAGCTGATGCAGCGGGTGATGCGCCTGGATTTCAGCTGGGCCCGGTCGGCCGAGGCCTATGACCAGCTCTACCGCGAGGTGTGCGGCGTCAAGGAACCCAGCCCCGAAGCCGAGAGCGTGGCGCGTTTTTCGCAGCCCCAGCCGCCCGACCAGGTGGCGGCCCGGGCCGAAGCCGAAGCCCGTGGGCCGGCCCCGGCCCCCCAGCCCGAGCCCCAGCGGCGGCTGAACCCGCTGTCGCTGCTGCGCCGGCGTGGCGGCGGCTGAGCCCGAGCCATCAGAGTCGCCAGCGGCCCCGGGGTCGCTGCTGCCGGTGGTGTGGCGCAGCCCCTGGCGGCGGCTGCTCGATGACCTGGCCCGCGACCTGCCGGCCCTGGCGGCCTTTGTCGGCCTGCGGCTGCGGGAACTGTGGCGGCGGAATTTCAGCGGCGAACTGTCGGTGCCGGGCTTCTGGCCCCGGGGGCTGACAGTCTGGTTCTGGCCGTTGCTGCTGCTGCTGGCCCTGGGGTTGCTGCTGCTGCCGCCGGTGCTGCTGCTGCGCCACGGCACCGCCCCCGCCGCCCCTGCCCCACCCCCCCTCGCGCTGCCCCTCGATCCCCTGCCGGCCCCCGGGACCGAACCATCCCCGGTGACGGCAGAAACCCAGCTGCCGGCCCCCACGCCACCGGCCCTCGACCCGCTGCTCGAGCTGTTCAAGGCCGAAGGCGCCACCGATCTGCTGCAAACGGCCAGGCCCCAGCCGCTGCAGGGCCGATTGCAGCTGGAGGTGACGCCGGCCTTTCTGTCGCTGCCCTTCGACGACCGCCAGCGCCTCGCCGACGGCTGGCTGCAGCAGACGCGGGCCATGGGTTACGGGAGGCTCGAGCTGCTCGGCCCGCAGGCTGACCTCGTGGGTCGATCGGCACTGGTGGGCGACGGCATGATTCTGCTCAACCCCCGCCCCCGCCTTACGCCACCGCCCCCATGAGTCCGACCCTCTGCCTGCACGATCTCGAGCGTCATTTCGGCCGCCCTGTGCGGCGGCAGGGGGGTGTCGAACCCGAGACGCTGCAGTGGGCCTTCGAGCAGGTGAGCACCGACACCCGCACGGTGGGGCCCGGCGATCTGTTCGTGCCGCTGCAGGGCGACCGGTTCGATGGTCACGACTACCTCGAGGCGGCCCTGAGCGTGGGGGCCGCCGGTGCGCTGGTGGCCGACGGCTGGAACGGCACCCCGCCGGCGGGGCTGGCGACCCTGGCGGTGCCCGACACCCAGCTGGCCTACCAGCAGGTGGCGACGCTCTGGCGGCAGCAGCTGCGGGCGCCGGTGGTGGCGGTGACGGGGTCGGCGGGCAAGACCACCACCCGCGAACTGATCCGCGCCTGCCTGGCGCCGCTGGGGCCGGTCGAAGCGAGCGTCGGCAACGAAAACAACGACATCGGTGTGCCGCGCACCTTGCTGCGTTGCCGATCGGATGTGGCGGCGGTGGTGGTCGAGATGGGCATGCGGGGGCTGGGGGAGATTGAACGGCTGAGCGTCTGCGCCAGGCCCGATGTGGCGGTGATCACCAACATCGGCACGGCCCACATCGGCCGGCTGGGCAGCCGTGAGGCGATCGCCACGGCCAAATGCGAGATCGCGGCGGCCCTCGATCCGGCGGGGCTGCTGGTGGTGCCGGCGGGCGATGGGCTGCTGGAGGCGGCCCTGGCGGCGGCCTGGGCGGGCACGGTGTGCCGGGTGGCGCTGCACGATGACGAACGGGCCCCGGGCACCCCAGCCCCCGACCGGGTGGGAACGCTGCTGGCCGATGTCCGCCTGCGGGTTGAGGGGGGGGCGGCGCCGCTGGAGCTGGTCCTGCCGCTGGAGGGGCGCCACAACGCCCGCAACCTGCTGCTGGCGCTGGCGGTGGCCGAACGATTGCAGGTGCCGGCGGCGGCGTTGCAGGCCCTGGCGGTGACCCTGCCGGGGGGGCGGGCGCGGCGGGTGGCGCTGGGCGGAGCCCTGGAGGGGGTGACCGTGCTCGACGAGACCTACAACGCGTCGCCCGAGGCGGTGCTGGCGAGCCTTGAGCTGCTGGCGGCCCAGCCGGGGGGCCGCACGTTTGCGGTGCTGGGCACGATGCTCGAACTGGGCGACCGCAGCCTTGCGCTGCATCGGGCCGTGGGCGAACGGGCCCGGGCCCTGGGGCTGGCGGGCCTGGTGGTGGTGGCCAGTGACCCCGAAGCCACGGCGCTGCTGGCCGGTGCCGAGGGGCTGCCGCTGCTGCAGCGGGCCGCCACCCCCGAAGCGGCTGCTGAGCCGTTGCGCCAATGGCTGCAGGCCGGTGACCATGTGCTGCTCAAGGCCAGCCGGGGTGTGGCGCTGGAACGGCTGCTGCCGTTGCTCAGTGGGGATCAGGGTGAGGATGGGGGTGGGCCCATTCACCCCTGACGGTGGGAATCGTCACGAGGTGGAGGCAGCTCAGAGTTTTTTTCCAAGTACAGCCAGATGGGCTGCAGCACCTCTGGTGGTTCGGCACCGGCATAGGGGCCGATCGGTTCGAATCCCGCGGCGCGGTAGATCCGCTGGGCGGAGGCCATGAAGAGGCCGGTATCGAGCTTCACGGTGGGAAAGCCCAGGTTGCGCCCCTTGAAGTGGTGTAACTCAGGAGGTCCTGTGACCCTTTCCGGAGGGTGAACAGGAGCAGTCAGGGGATGACTGCCTGGAGGCTGATTGCTCAGCTCCAGATATCCACTATGAACCCTGACCGCTGAATGTG
>CAIQIA010000025.1 GCA_903871775.1 uncultured cyanobacterium | reverse complement strand
GCCACCACGGGTTGGCGGCGGGCCAGCAGCGGCGCCAGGTCGTCGTAGACGGCCGCGGTATTGCCGAGCCCGGTGAGCAGCACCAGAGGCAAGGCATCGCCTCGACCTGGTGCAAGCTTCGGCCGCCAGTCCCGCAACTCCAGGTTCAACTCAGCTGTCAGCTCCACCCGGCTAAGTAGGGGCGGGCCGGTATCCGCGAGCCCTGGGGCGGCGCTGACGCCGACCAACAGGGCAAGGGCGGTCGCTGACCAAGCTTGTTGTAAGTCGTTCGGGAAACCCGGCGACCTGCCGGTGCGTTGACCAGGCCTGATGCTGGACGTGGATTGGTCCCTGGGCATTCCGTTGGTGCTGCACGATGGCGACATGGACGGTTTCCACGCTCCAGGGTCTGGAGTTTGACTTAGGCGGCGCCGATGGCGAAACGCTGGAGGTGCGTGAAGGGCAGTAGATCTATCGTCCTGGGTCGTGGGTAGAAGGTTCCACCAGCGCGGAACACCGGCACCAGCAGCGCCCACACCGCCGGCCAGTCGGCGGGTTCATAGGGGCGGATCTGCAGGGGCGATCGGGAGGAGGTCGGAGCAGCGCAGAGGTGGTCTGGTGATTGCCACCCCAATCGGAAGGCGCCCCGTGGGGGGCGCCTTAGCACCGGTTGCGGATCATCGCCTTGGCATCTGGGGCCTGATCGGATCGGGTGTCTGTGGTTCACGCGTCACCTGTCTGGGGCCTGGCAGGAAAGGAAGGGAGATCACGTTTGGGAGAAGAGATGCTCGAAGCTTGACCTTCTCGGTTGTGATCCCGGCTCGGGTTATGCAGCCCAAGATGTAAGAACGCGGAAATCAGAAGTGGCATATCGCTCTCTGCTGCTACAGGATGACGCTCGCGCCACGTCACCGAGTTCACCTGTTGTGTGTCGCATCGTTGGCGCACCTCCGCTGTGCGCACCGGCTCGGGTGATCCCTGGCCGGACTCTCTTGGAGGGCGAGGGTCGGGTTGGCTCCCGGGCCTCCCCTCAACTTCAAAATAAAGCTCTTGCGCTCTGGTGGTGACTTCTGTGGGTTCCCCTTACCGCCCTTGATCTGGCGGTTTTGTGAACGTTCAGATCACTCGGGTGGTGCTGGGGCTAGGGGAGCGGGACCGTCGTCATGCAGAAGACGGCGTCATCCCAATGCTGACGATTGGACTCCTCAGGGGAGTCAATCAAGTTCAGTCAGCCCCATCCAGAACGCAGCCGCAGTGCCTTTGTCAGCGCTATCGCGTCTCTGCCTCCTCGCGCAGGCCCTTGTCGTGGTGCTCTCGCTGGGTCTTGCGGAGCTGATGGTCCGCTCTTTCGGGCTAGAGCGAGCCGCCGGCGCGCTGTGCCTGTCCAGCCTGGCCACCCTCGTCCTCATCGCGACGGCACTCGGCATCGGACGGAGCGCCCGCTGGCAGTTGAAGCAGCCGATGTACTGGTTGATGATCGTGAACCTCTGCATCCTGATCGCCAACAGTCCGCTTCCGGCCAATCCGTCGGCCTCTGGACATCGCTCTGCTGGCCTTTGCCCTGCTCGCCTCTGGGAGCCTCGCGACTCTGCTGCAGTCCGGGCTCCGCCCTCCGTTCGACAAGGTTTCCGCTCAAGCCCTC
>CAIQIA010000024.1 GCA_903871775.1 uncultured cyanobacterium | reverse complement strand
GTAGGGGCCGTGGGCAAGGTCTCGAGGCTGCCGCCTCCGTCGGTGAAGCTCACCACCGCCCGCAGCAGGCCACCCGCCTGGGCCGCCGTCGGCGTGAACGTCGCCTGCGTCGCCCCGGCGATGGCCGTCCACGGGCCGGTGATCGTCGCCGCCGATTCCCATCGGTAGCTGAAGGTTCCGAGACCATCGGCATCGGCGATGCCCGCCGTCGACACCGTCACGGCCGCACCGGCGGTGGGCGTGAGGTCGCTGATGGCAGGGGTGCCCGTGGCGGGGCTGTTGGGAAAGATGCCGGGCAGGCTGCTGTCGCTGAACTGAATCAGCTCCACCTCCCGCAGAAGATCGGTGCCATCGACACCGGAGAGGGAGCGCACCGAGGTGCCACCGGCCACACGGCTCACCACATAAGACGCAGCCGGACCCGTGTAGACAGCCAGATCGTCGCCAAGACCCCCGACCAGGGTGTCGTTGCCGCCACCACCACTGAAGGTGTCATTGCCGGCCAGACCTTCGAGCCGGTCGGCGCCGCTGCCGCCGCTGATCCGGTTGGCCAGACCGTTGCCCTGGCCATGGAACGTGCCGAGACCGACAAAGGTGAGGTGCTCGACGTCAGCAGGCAACACCAGGGACGGTGTGGAGGTCTGAACGGTGTCGATGCCCTGCCCGGGGAGTTCGGTCACAACATCGAGGCTGCTGTCGACCACATAGGTGTCATCCCCAAGACCACCGACCAGGGAGTCGACGTCGGTGCCACCGTTGAGGCGGTCGTTGCCGGCGCCACCGATCAGGGTGTCGGCACCGGGGCCACCGTTCAGGTTGTCGTTGCCGGCGGCACCATCGGCCAGATCGGCACCGAGGGTGCCATTGAAGAGATTGGCGGCGGCGGTGCCCACGTAACGATCGCCGGTGATGGCGGTCGACTGGGAGATCAGGTTTTCGGCATTGCCGGCCCCGTCGACGAACGACACCTGGACCCGGAGGATGGCACCCACCTGGGCCTGACCAGGGGTGAAGCTGGAGGCTGTGCCGACGACGACCCAGGTGCGACCGGCATCGCGGGAAGCCTCCCAGGAGTAGGCAAAGGTGCCCAGGCCGTTGACATCGGCAATGCTCGACACATCGACGCGCAGGGCCAGAGTTTCGGTCGGCGAAGCCGGCAGGATGCGCGGCAGGCCGGTGGCGGCGCCGGCGGGTCGGGGCGCCTCGACGTCGCCGTCGGCGAAACGGAGGATCTCGATGTTGCGCAGTGTGTCGACACCATCGAGCAGCACGCCGGCGACAGCCGCACGGTTGTCGCGCACGGTGACAGTGTTGTCGGCATTGCGCGTGACGGTGTAATCGGCCCTGTTGCCGCGGAACACGGCGATGTCTACGCCAGAGGTGCCCCGCTCGATCGCCCGGTGAATGCTGAGCTGCGACGGGTTGATGACACCCGTGGCCAGGCGCTGCTGGAACGTCGCGAGGTTGTTGCCGAACTCGACCGTGCCGTTCGTGTTCGTGAGCTTGATGCGGGCATCAAGGAAGGCATCACCGTCGATGACATCGTTGCCGCCACGACCCTGGATGGTGTCGGAGCCACCGCCGCCGAGAAGGATGTCACCGTCGGTGAAACTGGTGGCCCCGCGCAGCAGCGCCGAGAGACCGCTGATGCGGGCGATGCCGGCGGCGTTGAGTTCGTGGCCGATGGCAGCACCGGCGGGATTTTCGGTGCCCATCAGGTGATCGTTACCGTTCCAGCCCGAGAGGCCCTCGACCTCGAGGTAGCGGTCGATCAGGTCGATGGGGATGTTGGCGGCAGCCGGCAGGATCGCCATGTCGGCGACGATGCTGCCGGGGACCCGGGCGAAGGTCACCCAGTCAAACCCCCAGGACCCCCAGTTCTTGTTGGTGCCGGCGGATCCAAACATGATGTCGTCGCCGTTTTCGGCGTCGTAGTCATCATTGCCTTCACCCATCAGCACATCGTGACCAAGGATTGTGCTGTCGCCAAAGGGGGCCCCGTTGTCACCCTGCAGCAGATCAGCCGAGGCACCACCTTCAATCCAGTCGTCACCTTCGTTACCGAAGACGACATTCAGGCCGGTGCCGGCATTGACAAAATCATTGCCTAGGCCGGCAAAGGTTTCTGCATCCCCCTCACCACCGAAAATGGCGTCGCTGCCGTCTCCGCCAAAGAGAAGATCGAGGGCACCACCGGCGTTCAGAATGACGTCGTGACCATCGCCGGCTTTGATGTTGTCATCACCGAACGCGTCGGTGATGATGTCATTGCCGGCACCGCCGAAGATGAAGTCATTGCCGGCACCTCCTTCAAGGGTGTCATTCCCCTCGTCGCCATGGACGGTGTCGTCACCCTCGCCGGCGGCGAGGCGATCGGGGTTGGGGGTTCCCCCCATCACCACATGGTCGACACCGTTGTAGGTGATGGTGCCGTCGGGAAGACGCTGCAACAGGGTGGGCTCAACGGCTGTGGTCTGGGGATCGTCCAGGATTGCGCCACTCACCCCGAGGCGGGCCGCCTCGAACCGGTAGGTGGGTGTTGAGAACGCATCCCCAGGCAGATGGCGCGCCGTCGAGTTGCGCATGATGATTTCGGAGAAGGTCTGCTGCTCGAGCTGCACCAGCACATTCAGGCCTGCCGTACGCGCCAGGTAATAGAGACGGTCGTGGTTCTGGAGCCGCTCCATCTGGGTGCGGAACACATAGGAAAACGTCGAGCCGAGCATGCCGCCGAAGGGCATCAGCTTTTCAGCCAGGCCACCGATCCAGAAATCGATCGCCTCAACCCCACCCAGCGCTGGGGTGGCATAGGTGCCGGATGCCGCCAGGAACGCCACGGCATCGGGCTGACCCAGGGCCGCCTGATCAAGCAGGGTCTGGGCCGCAGCCCGCCGTGCCGCATCCGTGGTCGCAGCGGTGATGGTGGCGTGGGTGCCGTAAGCGGCGATGAAGTTGACCAGCGAGGCGCGATTGCGGAGGTTCAGGCCGAAATCGTTCCAGCTGGTGTAAGGGCGCAGGGCGGTGTTGGCGGTGTCGGCGTAGAAGAGTCGACGGGCCTGATTGAGGCCAGGGATCCCATTCTCACGACCGCGGGCGATGTTCAGGGCCGAGAGATCCAGGGGCAGTCCTACCAGGTTGTTGCGCAGGGCCTCGGTGACGAACTCATCGATCTCCTGACCGACCTGGTGCGAAGCACCGTTGAGCAACGTTCCCACCGATTCCTTGACGGTGGCGCCACTGGCGGCAAATGCCGCAGGGTTGAGGAACGCCTCGATCAACCCCATCGGCGATGACACCCCCGTTGAGGGGTTGATGCGATCCACCGTGTCGGTGAGCATCGAGTGACCGAAGCGGTAGACAACGCTGGCGAACTCGAGCATCACCGCCGGATCAACCGTGCTGTTGTATCCAGCGAAGACATCGATGGCTGGCAGCAGCTTGCGGCCGAACTCTTCAAAGACAAGATGCTGATACTGCATCTCGTTGGTGAAGCGAGCCGCCTGGAACAGGCGCTCGCCATTCCACTGCAACGCGGCGACAGCGGCAGCTGTGGTCGGCACGGTCAGCACTGGAACAGCCAGCCAGCTGTTCAGCACAACCAGATCATTGGCCGTCAGCAGATCGGTCTTGATCGATTCAACAAGGCGATTGTGCTCCGAATGAAACACGTTATGGATCGCCGTCAGAGCGATGTTTTCATTGCCGCGTCCATCACCGGTGACATAGTGCAGATCGAGCAGCTCATTGTCGTAAAAGCCAGCCGCCGGCGGAGCGGTGGGGGCATTGACTACGGCATCGGTGTCGGCGGCTTTTCCAGCGGCCGGCACCGCATGGTGGGCAATGTCATCGAGAAAGGCATGGCCGGTGCGCAGGGCACCGCTGGTGGCGATCGGACTGGTTGGTGACCCCTCGATCAGGCTGCCGTCTTCGAGCACCAGCTGGGCGAAACCATTGGGGCCAGGGATCAGGTTGCCGTAGAGATCGGTGAGCAGCAGCGGACCATTGAGGGCATCGCTGTCAACCAGGGCGATGCCGAGACGCGTGCGGGCCTGCTGCTTGATCTCACCCCAGTTGGCGATCGAATCGGCAGCGGCGCCATCGATCAGACGGCCGCTGGGCCGGGGGCGACCGGCCACCATCACGTAGTCACGCAGGAAGGCCTGATGGGACGGATGGGAGGTGTAGGTCTGGTTCTGATCAATCCAGGGCGTGGTCGAATTGCTGAACAGCCGCACGTCATCGGTGGTGCCAAGAACCCCGTCAGGGCCTGGTTCAAGGGCCGACACCTGGGCACGGGTGAGCACCATGAAATTGGTCGCACTCCCCGGCACATAGAGGGGATCGTCAGGCTGCAGGGGAATGACAACCGAGCCATTGCCGCCCTTGCCGATCAGATCAAGACCGTGGTCAAAAAACTGACCGAAGAACGTGAACAAAGAGTTGTAGGGCGCCGACAGACCGACGTCGGGCGAAACGTTGGCGATGAAGATGGATCCCTCGCTCGACACCGTGGCGGCGAGGCCCCCACCAACGGTGGTGGCGGCGGGATTGTTGGAGGTCTGATCAGCGATCAGGTTGCTGATGCTGCGGGGCTGGGCATCAAACACCACCCCGGAGGTCTGCTGGTACGACGTGGGAGAACCCACGGCCAGGGGGCCCGGGCCATCGGGATCAAACGTGGCTGCACCGGCCGCACGCCAGAGCTGAGGCAGGGCATTCGGCATGGGCCGGTCGGCGGCCCCGAACGACTCCTGACCGGGCACGACGTTGTTGAAGGTGCCATCGACGGTGCGCAGACCGAGGGAGAGGCGCTCCTGCCCACCGAGCAGCTGCAGCAGGTCCACACCCCGGGCATGGGCCTCGGCCATCTCCACCTGAGACAGGATGAACCGCAGGTCATGGAGAGTGAGTTTCATCGGTGCCGCTGCTCAGAACTGGCGCGCAGACCCAGGCCATCACCTGTATCTGGGCTGTACACCTCCTGAGGATAGCCAGTCGTACGGGTGAGGGTCAAAGCCGTCAGGCCGCGCCAAGGGCTGGGGATGCCATCAAAAAGCCGCCCCCTGTGGGGGGGGCGGCCGTGAAGACAACGGGTGGGCCCGGCCTCAGACGATGCTGAAGTCGGTGTTCACGAGACGAACCGCTGTGGTGGCGAAGCGGGTGGCGGCGAGGGGGCCGCTGCCGTCAGGGTCGTAGAACACCCCCTGGTTGTTCCGGTCGTAGTAGACCCGGGTGGTGCCAAGGGTCGCACCGGTGCCGCGCACCTGCTGAAACTGGTTGGCCGCAACCGTGGTGGCCGTGGCCCCGAAGGCGGCGAAGATCGCCCGGTTGAGCACAAGGCGATCGGTGCCCTGGGCGAAGTCGGTGACGGTGTCGACGTTGGTGGCCGCGTTGAGGGCGGTGGAGAAGAGGAACTGGTCGTTGCCTGCACCGCCGGTGAGGATGTCGTTGCCCACACCCCCATCGATCGAGTCGTTGGCGGCACCACCGTTGATGCTGTCGTTGCCCGCCAGGCCGTTGATGACGTCGGCGGCAGCCGTTCCCACCAGGTTGTCGTTGGCGGCGGTGCCGTTGATGACATTGCCCCCCGGGACCGGCGGCGGCGTGACGGTCCCCGTGCCCACCAGGGCAAAGTCGGTGTTGGTGAGGGCCGGGATCACCTGCGCCGCACCCACCACCGCGGGCACGCTGGCGGCTGTGGCGAACCGCACCGGGGCGGCGGCACCGGTGCCATCGGGATCAAAGAAGAGATCGCCGTTGGTGGTGTTGAAGATGATGCGCTGGGCGGCCGCATTGGCCGTGGTGGCACCACCACCTGAACGGAATTCAGCCGCCGTCAGCACCGTGCCGCCACTGAGGGTGTTGAACACCGCACGATCCAGCACGAAGGTGTCGGTGTTGCCCGCCACCTTGCTGAAGTCGAGCACCCGGTCGACGTTGGTTGCGCCGAGGGGGGAGTCGAAGATGAAGCGATCGTTGCCGAGGCCGCCGTAGATCGTGTCGTTGCCGACACCACCGGCAAGTGTGTCGTTGCCGTCGGCACCGTTGATCGAGTCGTTGCCGACCATGCCCCGCAGCCAGTAGTCCATCGGCACCGGCAGACCGGTGACCGGGTTGAGGATCACGTTGCCGAGGGCATCGATCTGTGGGGCGCTGGGACGACCACCGTTCACCTGGGGAGCACCCGAAATGATGTCGGAGAAGGCAGAGCCAATGACCGCTTCGACCGAGAGGAAGGAGTCAGGAACGTTGATTCCAACAGGAATGGCCGCCACACCTGCGTTATCGAGATTGACGTTGACACCCACACGGGCTGCGCCGACACCAGGCCCCACGCCGATGCTTCGGGAGTAGTCAACGGTGTCGAAGCCGATCCCACCAAGGAAGACGTTGTTGTAGCCAATCTCGGAAGGATCGTTGGCGAAGAGATCGTCGCCATCGAGGCCATTCAGAAGGTTGTTGCCAATACCACCATCAATGGTGTCGTTGCCGGCACCACCGCTGATCACATCGGCGCCGCCGCCACCGTAGATGCGGTCATTGCCATCACCACCTTCAATGACGTCACCGTCGCCGGTGGGGTCAAGGTTACCGAGGGCATCGACGGCACCGTTGTCGCCATAGATCAGGTCATTGCCAGCCTGACCATTGATGTCATCAGCCCCGAATCCACCGAAGATGGTGTCGATGCCGTCACCGCCAAACATCAGATCGATGCCGCCAGCACCGTGCATACGGTCATTGCCGGCATCACCCCAGATCAGGTCGTCACCGTCGACATCGGTGATCACGTCATCGCCTAGGCCGCCGTGGAGGAAGTCGTTACCGAGCCCGCCCTCGACGGTGTCATTGCCACCATCGGCCCAGACCGTGTCGTTACCGCCACCGGCGTTGATGCGGTTGGCCAGGTCGGTGCCACCGATCACTTCGCTGGCGTTACCGATGCCGTTGGGGCTCGCCGCACCGCGGGCATCGGTGTAGGCCCCCTGGTTGCCGTAGAAGGTGCCGGCATAGAAGCCCGCCTGGTTCGAGGCCCGCAGGGCGGTGAGGGTGGCGAAGGTGGGCGGCGCAGGAACAGCGCCCATCTCGACCGTGCTGTCGGGCGCCGAGAAGATGTCGGAATAGAGGTGCCTGACCCCCGTGTTGCGCATCACCACATCGGCGAAGGTCTGGGCGTCGATCTCGAGCAGGATGTTGGAGCCGGCCAGGCGGTCGAGGTAGTAGAAGCGGTCGCCGTTCTGCAGCTTGAGCAGTTGGGTCGAGAAGATCGCATCAAAGGTGCTGCCCAGCTGACCGTTGATCACCTTGGCTTCAGCAAGGCCACCGACCCAGAGGTCGATATTCCAGAAGTCCTGGTTGCCGCCACCCATGAACAGGGGATCGTTCATGGCCAGATCGGCCGCCGCCGAGAGGGCATCGCGGTAGGCCGTCACCGCAGGAGCCGTCGCCGTGGCCTTGGTGTCGGCCAGCTGCAGGGTCTGCCAGTTGGCCAGGGTGTAGGCGAGGTACGGCTGGGCCAGGCCGACCGTGAGGGTACGGCCGTAGGTGTTGAGGATCGCCTCTGGCGCGTAGGCCATTATCAGATCCTTGAGGGTGTCCTCGGGGTGCAGCAGGTTGAGGCCCACCTCATCCCAGCTCGCGTAGGGCGCCAGATCAGGGCTGCCGGTCTGGGCATAGAGATCTGCGCGCACATCGTTCCAGCTGGGCTGGCCGCTGTCGCGGCCGGCAACGATGTTGAGGGCCGCGAGGTCAAGCTTGGCGCCCACAAGGGTGTTGCGCAGGGTGTCGTTGACCCATTCGTCGATGGCATTGCCGGCCGACTTGCTGGTGCCGGCCATCACCTGCTGTGCCGTCGTTGAGGTGTAAGCCAGCGGTGCCAGGAAGGCCTGCAGCAGCGGCACGTTGTTCTTGGTGCTGGTGGGGATGCCGTTGGGGGCCACCAGGAACTGTTCCACCGAGTCGGTCATCATCGAGTGGCCCAGCCGGTAAATGGCGTTGGCGAACTCTGACGAGATGCGGGCATCAATGGTGATGTCGTAACCCGCGAAGGCGTTGATGTTCGGAGTGAGCTTGCGGGCGAACTCAGCAAAGACAATGTGCTGATACATGGCTTCGGTGATCAGCTTCGCCTGCTGGAACATCTCCTCCCCGGTCCAGGTGGTGGTGACGCCCAGGCCGTTGCTGCCGGTGTAGGTGCCGGTGGCCGCGTTGTACACGAAGCCGAAGTCGGAGACCAGCTTGGCGACGTTGCGATTGTGCTCCTTGTGGAAGATGTCGTGGATCGTGGTCAGGCCGATGTTTTCGTTGCCCCGCCCGTCACCGGCAATGAAATGGTTGCCCAGGGGCTGGAAGGTGCCGAAGCCGTTGAGCGTGAAGAAGCTCGTCATGGCGGCGTCGTAACCCAGGGGGTTGTCGCCGGCGGCGGTGAGGGTCGGCAGACCCGGGGGGGTGCCGGGGGCGCCGGCTTCGGGGGCCAGGGCAAACGGCGCCTGGTCATCCAGGAAGGCATGGCCGGTGGTAAGCAGGCGCAGACCGGCGGCCGCCAGGGTGGTGCGGTTGGTGTCCTGCACACGCACCTGGGTACCGGCGGCATTGACGGCGACGAAGGCGGCACGGCCGGCCACCAGGTTGGGGGTGTTGTCGGCGTTCAGCCAGACCCGGGGGATGTCGTTGACGTTGTAGTCGTGCAGGGTCAGGCCGAGCTTGAGGGCATTGGCCTTGATGTCGACCCAGGTGGCCAGCTCACCGAGGGGGGTGAGCTCGGTGGGCGGGGTGATGTTGGCGTTGGCGTAGGGAGCCGAGGAGGTGCCGGCCTTGCTGACCAGGTTGCCGGTGGCGACAGGGGTGCCGTTGGCAAGAACGATGTACTCGCGCAGGTACACCGTGTGATCGGCGACCGAGCCGTAGTCCTGGCTCAGGTCCACGAAGGGCGAGACCGTGTTGTTGCTCTCGCCACCGCTGCCCGCCACGGTGTTGGTGCGAGGCCGCGTCATGTAGTTGGCGCTGCCAGGGGCGTACAGACCGTCGCTGGGCAGCAGCGGGATGTAGACGGTGCCGTCGGCCCCCTTCTTGACGAAGTCGAGGCCGTGGTCGAAGAACTGGCCGAAGAAGCCGAAGAAGCTGCTGTTGGGCAGCGGGTTCACCAGACCGGTGAGTGGATTGAGGCGGCCGCCGGGAGTGAGGGTCGGATCATCGAGCACCTGCAGGACCGTGAGACCAGCCTGGTTGTTGACCAGGTTGCTGATGATGCGGGGCCGGGCGTCATAGATGTTGATGCCCCGCACCGAGTAATCGATAACGTTGGCCGTGTTAATCACCGGCTGACTGCCGCGGACGGCGCCGGCCGCGGGCAGAATAAGGCTGAAGCCGCTGCCGATGCTGGTGCTGCCGGTGGTGCGGGACCAGTTGACGGCGCCCTGGTTGCCCCAGCCGCGCAGGATTACGCCAGCCGCGTTGGTCTGGGTCCACAGGGGGAAATTGACGGCGCCGGTGCCGGCCTGCTGGGCAGCGGCCTGGGCCAGGGTGCGGTTGAAGGTGAAGGCGTTGTAGGTGTCGCGGGTGAAGAGCTGGTCAGCCGCACCCCAGGTGGGGTTGTTCAGGTTGTTGCCGATGCCCTTGACATCGCGGATGCCGGTGGCGTCGAGCGGCAGCAGGGGGACGTTGCCGGGCAGGCGGAGCTGGGTCAGCAGAAAGACGATGTCCTGCTGGGTGAGGTTCAGGCCGAGGAGAAGCGACATGACGCAGGTGACGGGCGAGCAGGTAATGAGCAGGGCACACCCGTCTTAAAGGGGCGCGCTAAGCCTTCACACCGTAGCTCTAAGGCTCAGCTCATGACAACGTCAGTTTTGTTTCGGTAGGTCTCGGAAAACTTAAGAACTCCTGGCACTTTGCTTACGGCGAGGGGGTTCAGGGCTTGTTGCCACGCCGGACGACTGAGACACTGGCCTGAGCCTGCAGGCCCAACCTCAGACGACGCCAGCGTCGGGCCAGGCCCCAGGCCAGGGGCAGGCCCAACAGTGGCGCTGGCCCCGGTGCCGGCAGGGGGCCCACCAGCACCTCCACCTGATCGGTCCCCCGCACGGTCGTCCAGTCGTAGGTGAGCCGTCCGGGGGTCAGCCCCATCGCCGCCAGGCTGGTGCGGTCCCACTGGAGCTCGCTCAGCAGCGGCTGGCGGCTGGTGTACCCCACCGGCAGATACGCGGCGCCCGAGAGCAGAGCCAGGGCCAGGGGATCACCACTGCTGCGGCTGGCCGGCAGAAAGGAACGGCCCCCAAACCCACCGAATCCGTTGATGGGGATGCCGAAATAGACGTCCACCTCGCTGGCGACCCCCCGCTGAAAGCCCGTGACAATCAAGGCACTGGAGCCGGAGCCCCCCGGACTGAGCGTGACCCGCAGGGGCTGTGGCACCGGCCAGGCGCTGATGTCGAGGCTGCCGCTTCCCGTCATCACGACCCCGCCGGCCACATCCTTAAAGTGCACTGTCAACCGGGCCATGGCCGGAGCTTCGGCCGCGAGGGAGAGCGGCAGGCAGGCCAGGAGCCGGCAGAGCCAGCGGACGCCGGAACTCCTGACCAGCAACGTCAATGAGATAGCGGTAGAAAAATTTCATGCCAATCTATCGTCTCCGTCTGTATCGACGCATCGATGCAGCCGTCTCCGGCGATGGATGCCAGCGCTGCTGAGCCCGCCGCCGGAGCCCCCCGCCGCCGTTGGCTGCTGATCCTTCCGGTGCTGCTGATCCTTGCCGCCGGAGGCTGGTGGTGGAACCACCGCGGCATCGAGGAGACCGATGACGCGCAGGTCCAGGGCAACATCACCGACATCGCCAGCCGCATTCCCGGCACCATCGCGACGGTCGCCATCCACGACAACCAGACGGTGCAGCGGGGTCAGCTGCTCGTGACCCTCGACCGCCGTGACGCCGAAGCCGCCGTGCGCCAGGCCGAAGCCGACCTGCAGGTGGCCCGCCGTGAGGCGGCGGCCCAGCGATCCCAGGCGGATTCGAGCCTCAACGCCGCCCATGCCGCCGATGGCGCAGCCCTGGCGGGCCAGCTGGCGGCGCGGGCGGAACTGGAGCGGGCCGGCACGGACCTGCAGCGCATGGAACGGCTCGTGGCCCAGGGGGCCGTGGCGGTGCAGGAGGCCGATGCCGCCAGGGCCGCCTACCGGAAGGCCCTCGCCGCCGACCGCCAGAGCGCGGCCCAGCACGATGCCGCCCTGGCCAGGGAAAGCCAGGTGGGGGTCGAGGGGCAACGGGCGGGCGCCGCCCGGGCCCGGATCGACCAGGCCGCCGCCGCCCTCGCCCGCGCCCGGATCCACCTCAGCGACACCCGCATTGTCGCCCCCGCCGCCGGCCGCATCGGCAGCCGCACGGCCGAACCCGGCCGGCAGGTGCAACCCGGCCAGCCCCTGATGGTGCTGGTGGCTCCCCATCCCTGGATCGAGGCCCACTTCAAGGAGACGCAGCTGCGCGCCCTCCGCCCCGGCCAGCCCGTGACCGTGCACGTGGATGCCGTGCCCGGCAGGGTCTTCCATGGACGGCTGCAGAGCCTGGCCCCCGCCTCGGGTGCCCGCTTCTCGCTGCTGCCACCGGACAACGCCACGGGCAATTTCACCAAGGTGGTGCAGCGGGTCACGGCCCGCATCTCGATCGACGATGCCCGCGACAGCGACGGCCTGGTGCCGGGCCTGTCGGCCACGGTGCAGGCGCGGCAGCGGTGAGCGAACGCCTCAGCGGCCGCCAATGGCTGATCATCCTCACCGCCTCCGCCGGCGCGATGCTCGAGGTGGTCGACGTGAGCATCACCAACGTCGCCCTGCTGCACATCCAGGCCAGCCTCGGAGCCACCCTGGCTGAGGTGGGCTGGGTGGTGACCGGCTACGCCATGGCCAGCGTCGTGGTGATCCCGCTGAGCGGCTGGCTCACGGCCCTGCTGGGGCAGCGGCGTTACTTTCTGTTGTCGCTGCTGGGCTTCACCGCGGCCTCGCTGCTCTGCGGGCTGGCCCCCAACCTGCCGCTGCTGGTGGTGGCACGGCTGCTGCAGGGGGGGCTCGGCGGCGGACTGATGCCCATGGCCCAGGCCATCCTGTTTCGCTCGGTGCCGCGGAGCCTGCAGGGCATGGCCCAGGGGGTGTTCGGGCTGGTGGTGCTGGTGGGGCCAGCCATCGGCCCCACCCTGGGCGGGGTGCTCACCGATGACCTGGGCTGGCGCTGGGTGTTCTTCATCAACCTTCCCCTCGGTCTGCTGACGGCCCTGCTGGCCCTGGCGACCTTTCCAGCGGAGGAGGGCCGCCGGAGCGATGGGCCGGGGCCGCTGATCGATGGCGTCGGCATCACCCTGCTGGTGGTGAGCCTGGCGAGCATTCAGGTGGTGCTCGAGCAGGGGCGGCAGCTGGACTGGTTCGCTGCACCGCTGATCCGGCAGCTGACCCTGCTGGCCCTGGTGGCGGGCTGCCTGTTCTCGTTCGTGCTGGGCATCGGTCTGTACGGCACCGTGTTCGTGGTGCCCCTGTTCGCCCAGTCGCAGCTGCATCAGACCGCCACCCAGACGGGATTGCTGATGCTCCCCGGCGCCCTGGCCTCCCCGGGGGCTGATCGCCACCGGCGCCCTTTTGATGGTGCTGACCCTGCTGCAGCTGGGCACCATCGGACCCGACACCGGCGAGCCGTCGCTGTTCTGGCCCCTGATGGCCCGGGGCATGACCACCGTGATGATGTTCCTTCCCCTCAGCCTGGTGACCCTCGGAGGCCTGCCGAAGGGGGACCTGGGGGCCGCCAGCGGGCTTTACAACCTCTCGCGCCAGCTGGGGGGAAGCTTCGGCATTGCGGGCCTCACGGTGGTGCTCGATCAACGGCTGTCGCTGCACCGGGACCATCTGCTCGAGCACCTGCAGCGCACCGATCCGCTGCTGCAGGAGCGCCTGCTGACGCTGCAGCAGCACGTCAGCGATGACCAGGCGCTGGCGGTGCTGGCTGACCAGGTGCAGCGCCAGGCCGCCCTGCTGGCCTTCGGGGATGTGTTCCGCACCGTGGCCGTGCTGTTCGTGCTGGCGTTGCCCCTGCTGGCCCTGATGCCGGCTCCTCAGCCCTCGCCCCAGAGCCGCAGCAGGTTGGCGTAGCAACGGCTGAGCAGATCGAAGACCTCGCTCTTGCCCTCCTGCTGGAACAGGTGGCGGCGGGCGGTGTCGAGCTCGAACAGCAGCTCGCGGCGATCGGCTTCGCGCACACGGCTCTGGAACCAGCCCACCGCCACCAGCCGCTCGCCCGACACCACCGGCTCCACCCGGTGCAGCAGGGTGCTGGGGTACACTATCGCCTCACCGGCGGCCAGCCGGATCGACTCGTCACCCCAGGGGTGCTCGAGCACCAGGTCACCGCCGCTGTAAGCGTCCGGATCGCTGAGGAACACCGTCACCGACAGATCGGCACGGCCGCCGGCCAGAAAGGCGTTGTCGACGTGGCGGCCATAGCCCTCGCCAGGCCCGCAACGGCTGAAGCGGAGGGTGTGCAGCCGCAGGGGCAGGGCCGCAGCCTGCAGCAGGGGGTGGGCCAGCAGGGCGGCCTCGAGGTCGGCCGCCAGCTGCTGCTGCAGGGGGCTGGCAGGGTCGAGCTGGCGGTTGTTCTTGACGGTGCGGGCATGCCAGCCGGCCGTGGCGGCGCCGTCGTGCCAGGCCACTGCGGGGTCCAGCAGGGCCTGGCGCAGGCCATCCACCTCTGGGGGTGTGAGCAGGGGCTGAAGCAGAAAACGCATCGATCCTCAGGGGTGTGGGGCGGAGGATGAGGGGGCGTGGCACCGGGGCAGACCTGCAGAATGGCAGCCGTCGGCTTCAGCACCGCTTCAGCTCATGCATCGTTCCAGCATCGCCCTGTTCCTGGCCACCGCTGGCCTGCTCGCCGCCGGCACCGGTTGCAGCAAGCAGTCTGAGGCCCCCATGGCCCCCGAGAAGCCCAGCCTCACGGCCCCCGCGACCCCTGGCGCCGGCGAAGCTCCGGACCATGACAAGAAGAAGGGCGCCCACGGGGAAGGGGGCGAAGGCGGTGAGGGCGGTGAAGGCGGCGAAGGCTGACGGGAGCCAGCCGGTCAGCCGAAGACGTTCGTTGACCCTGGAGCACTCTCCGGGGTCAATGTCAAGATGTTTTGCCTCCAAAAGCCCTTGGCGACCCAGGGGAGGGAGACACCGACCGCCATCCGACAGGCCGCTGAGACGGCGACGGGATAAGCGAGACAACTCGACGGGGATCCACGAGCCACCTCCCGGGCCTTATTCAAGGTATTCCGCTTTTTCTTGAATAAGCTCAAGGCATATTCAAGGTTTGCCCCAGGGGGTTCCATGCGGCGTGACGCCACTGGGCGCTACGAGATCACCAGCACCGCCGGGGAAGCTGTGCGGGCCTTCGTGCCAGGGCCGCTGCCACCAAAGCCGCCTGTCGTCCTTGAAGGACCGCTGCAGACCCTGCATGAGCAGGCCCTTTTGGCCTGCGGTCGCCTGGATGGGGTCTCATCCCTGCTCCCCGATCCTGAGCTGTTCCTCTACGCCTATGTGCGGCGGGAAGCCTTGCTCTCCTCCCAGATCGAAGGCACCCAGTCATCCCTCTTCGATCTGCTGCTGTTTGAACTGGAGGAAGCACCCGGCGTTCCCTTCGACGACGTGGTGGAGGTCTCCAGTTACGTGGCAGGGCTGGAGCATGGCCTGAGCAGGCTTGCGGAAGGATTCCCGCTGTCCTCACGGCTGCTGCGGGAAATCCACGACCGGCTGCTGGCCCGGGGGCGTGGCGCCGATCGGATGCCCGGGGAGTTCCGGCGCAGCCAGAACTGGATCGGCGGCACCCGGCCGGGCAACGCCAGCTTCGTGCCGCCGCCGCCGGGTCTGGTGGAGGACTGCATGGCCGCCTTGGAGCAGTTCATCCACGGCGGGCCCCAGGGCGAGCACGCCTTGCCGGTGCTGGTGCGCGCGGCCCTCGCCCACGTGCAGTTCGAGACGATCCACCCGTTCCTCGACGGCAACGGCCGCCTTGGTCGGCTACTGATCGTGCTGATGCTGATTGAGGCAGGCGTGCTGGGGCAACCGCTGCTGTACCTGAGCTTGTTCTTCAAGCAGCACCGGAGCCGTTACTACGAGCTGCTGGACGGTGTGCGTCAGAACGGCGACTGGGAGGCCTGGATCGATTTCTTTCTCGAGGGGGTCGAGAGCACGGCATCAGGCGCCGTGGCGACGGCCCAGCGGTTGCTGGAGCTGTTCCGCGTCGATGAGGCACGGCTGGTGGGGCTCGGCCGCTCAGGGGCGAGTGTGCAGCAGTGCTACACGAGCCTGCGCCGGCGGCCGCTCACCAGCGTCAACCAGCTCAGAGAGCTGAGTGGTCTGAGTTTTCCAACAGCCAGCAAGGCGATCGAAACCCTGGTGGGCCTCGGCATCGCCCGGGAAATCACTGGGGGGCGCCGAAATCGGCTGTTCTCCTATGACGCCTATCTGGCGATCCTCAGTGAAGGCACCGAACCGCTCTGATCAATCGGCCTAACCCCCGATCGCAATTCAGGCACTGGCTCAGGCCGGAGCAGGCACCGCAGGGCTCCGGTCAACGGGGAGGGCAACTCTCCCGTCGACTGAATCTGGATCTGCCGGGTGCGCCCCCGGCTTGTCCGCCCAGATCCTCGCCAGATCCTCCAGGAGCTGCTTGGCGTTCTGTGGCGGGGTCGCCACAGCCACAGCACCAAGCACGTGGTTCATGTGGTGCCGGTAGACCCGGTGCCAGGTCGACGGCTTGATATCACCACTGATGAGCTTGTGCTCCCGGAAGGCTGCAATCAACTCATCCCAGTCGCCAGGAGCCTGAAACGCCGTACCACCTCGATGCCTGGCGCGGCCGCCCTGGCCAGATGCCGATCGGAGGCCTGCATCCCTATCGGCGCTTTGCTCCTCAGCACGGGGCATCCGGGAAACGCAAGTAACCGGCTCCACCCCCAGCTGGAACTCGTCGTCGACCTGAACCACGGCATCGCGGATCTCGTCTGCCTGGTCGCACTGCCAGGGGATCGGCAGCAGCAACGGCAGAGTCGCATGCATCCGTTCGCGGGGCTACAAGCCGGGCTGGGCCAGGCAGCGCACGTTTGATCCCTGCTGGGATAGCGAGGCGCCGCTGGAGGCCCTTGGCGTTGAACGCAGTGCTGTCAGTGAAAGCGGGAGTTGCCCATGGCCACGCTCACGATCCGCAACCTCGACGAGCGCACCAAAGCGTTCCTCCCTGCCTACCCCAGCCCAGTTCGAAGGCGATGCGGAGCTGGAGCCCTGAGGTCGGCAGCTTCAGCCAGGGGAGGGTTGGGCTGTGATCCTGCTCGACACCAATGTGATCTCGGAGCTGATGCGCCCCCAACCAGAGCCACGGGTGCTGGCGTGGGCCGATGGCCTCGATCCAGAGACGGTGGCGATCACGGCGATGAACGAGGCCGAAATCCTGCACGGCCTGGCTAGCTTGACAGGAGGGCCGCCGGAAGCAGCAACTGCAGCAGAGCTGGGATGCCCTGGCGGCCAAGCAGCTGTGGCGACGCAAACGGTTGGCCCGGCCGATGGCCACAGCCGATGCCGTGATCGCGGCCACGGCGCTGGCCCGCCGAGTCCCCTTGGCCACATCAATCCCTGGGACGTGCCCTGAGCTGGGCAAGAGGTCGCGCACCGCGCGGCGCGGCACCAGCTCAGCAATGGCTTTGCCACGGCAGGTCATGACCAACCCTACGGATGCAGAGAAGGCAGCCATCGGCACAACACGCCCAAGGACGGTACGCTTTGACGTACGGGTGCGAACCATCCCATGACCACTGTTTCAGCCACAGAAGCCCGCAAGCGGCTGTATGCCCTGATCGATGAGGTGGGCCAGTCCCACGAGCCCGTGCAGATCACCGGCAAGCGGGGCAATGCCGTCCTGCTCTCGGAAGACGACTGGCGTGCCATCCAGGAGACCCTGCAGCTGGTCTCGATCCCAGGCATGCGCGAATCGATCCTGGAAGGCATGGCCACCGAGGTCTCGGAGCTGAGCAGCGAACCGGGCTGGTGAGCTGGACCGTTCTGTTCACCAGGCAGGCCCAGAAGGACGCCCGCAAGCTCGCCTCCGCTTCTCCGGCGCTCAAGCAGAAAGCCCAGGCCTTGCTGGACCTCCTGGCCGTCGATCCCTATCAGCAGCCACCGCCCTATGAAGCCCTGGTGGGCGAGCTGCGCGGAGCTTGCTCACGGCGCATCAACATCCAGCACCGACTCGTCTACCAGGTGCCGGAGGAGAAGCGGATCGTGAAGGTGCTGCGCCTCAGGACCCACTACGAGTAGGCGCGCCGCGATCAGGCCGCATTGGCGGCCGAGCCAGACCAGCCAATACAAGCCAGGTATTCGCCGATCAGCCAATACCTGCCGATCTCTGGCCAGCCCGGCAGCAGGAGGCATGGCCTCCTCCTCCCCGAGCGAACACGAGATCCAGCAACGCATCCGCCTGGCCTGCGGCCGTGGAGCGGTGCGGCTCTGGCGCAACAACACCGGCTCCCTGGTCGATCAGCAAGGGCGCTTCGTGCGCTTTGGGCTGTGCAAGGGCAGCAGCGACCTGATCGGTCTGCGCTCCCTGGAAATCACGCCCGAGCTGGTCGGTCAGCGGCTGGCACAGTTCGTGGCCCTGGAGGTCAAGGCAGCCCAGGGTGCCCTACGAACAGGTCGACCCCACCGACGGGTTTGAGGAGGTAGAGGACTACACCACAACCAGCGCAGGTGCCGGTGATTGGAGCACCGGCGCTGCCGACGACGAGGAGTTGTTCTGATGCCACTCGATCGTCAGGACCACAACGCCGGGACCTGGAGGGGCAGCCCCCCCACCGTCCCGGTCCCCAGCTGCCTGCCTTCTGCCGCACCCGGCGGCACACCGCTTTCAGACCGATGAACAACGCGACGACGTCATCCCATCCAGCTGCACTTGTCCCTTCGATGAATCACCAGGCTCTGGTCTCGCGTACCTGGAACGGCACGCCGATCTCTCGACGCACCACCGATGGCTATGTCAATGCCACGGCGATGTGCAAGGCCAACAACAAGCAGTGGTCGAAGTACCGGGAGAGCGACCGCTGCCAGACCTATCTCGATGCCCTGGCTGAAACCTCCGGAATTCGGATGTTTGACCTGATCGAGTCCCGCCAGGGCCAGGGCGGCGGCACCTGGGTCCATCCCCAGGTCGCGGTGGATCTGGCCCGCTGGATCAGCGCACCGTTCGCGGTGTGGATGGACGGCTGGTTCCTGGAGAGCGTCCAGCAGGCTCAACCGACACCGGTGGAAACACCCTCACCTCGGCTCCGGGAAGCCGAGGTGATCGCCCTGGTGGAACGCAGCATCACCCTGTTCGAGCAGCTGAGCGGCCTCGATCAACGCGACCAGCTCCTGTTCAAGGACATCGTCCGCAGCAACGTCCTCACTGCCAGTTCAGGACTGCTGCCCGGAACCCCCGCCGACGACGAACTGACGCTCAGCGATGCCTGGCTGGAAGTGTTCCAGGAGGTGCTGCCGCGTGCTACTTACCGCTCGGCCGGGATGCTGGTGGCCGAGGCCTACCGGACAGACTTTGGCCAGGAGCCGCCGCTTCGCCAGCAATTCGTTGATGGAGCCCCGCGACAGGTCAAGAGCTACCGGCACTCCTGGCTGATCGACACCCTCAAGCGCTTCCGCGCCCAGATGGCAGGGGGGTGATGGACACCACCACCACCACACCAACCCGCCAGCGGGTCTGGGTCACGACCGCCGAGGCCTGCGCTGCCCTGGGCATGAGCCGAGAAACCCTCCGCCAGCTGCGGCTGCGGGGGGTGCTCACCCCCGGCAAGCACTACCGACGCTGGGGCTGCACCCAGGGCCGGGGCCCCCTGCAGTGGCATCTGGAGAACGTGGAGGCCACCATCACCGGCTGGAGCAGGAAACGTCTGCGCCTCTGATGCCTTATCCGCCCGATTGCAGAGGTGGAAGAGCACTGAGGGTGATGAACAACCGCTCCGGTCGTCCTGGGAGGGGCCGGAACCCCATCGACGCGTAGAAGCTGTGCAGGCGTGCGCGTTCCGCGTCTCCAGCGGCGCCTGCCACATCGAGCAACATCAGCCGCACCCCCAGGATCTGCCCCGCCCGCTGGCACTGCTGCATGGCATCCACCAGCAGGATGCGCCCCAACCCCTTGCCTTGGTGTCTCCCGTCGACAGCGAGGTGACTGAGAAAAACGCCTGGAATCAGATTCGAGCGTGGTGCCCGCGGGACAGCATCGGCAGGCACATCGGCTACGCCGATGGCATGGGCATTGATGGCGTAGAAGCCGAGGCAGGGCCGAGGTTCGCCTGCCTGGGCGGTGTCAGTGGCGACGTAGAGCCGGGTGTAGCCATCACGCTGCTGCCGCTTGGCGGTGCGGCGCAGAAAGTTGTCCTGGCTGTCGCTGCCGCAGCGGAAATCTTTGGTGTCGTGCAGGCCAGGGTCAAAGGCTTCGATCCGGCAAGCCACCGGTTCAGGAGCGCACGACCTGATCCTGGTGCAGCTGCCAGGCCTCCAGCAGGGCGGGCGTTGGGGTGGTCTCTTCGTCGAGGGCGGCGAGCAGGGCCTGGTGATCGCCCTGGCTGAGCAGGGTCTGCTGCCTGCCACTGAGCAGCTCCTGGGCGCGTGCATACGCCGACATCACCACGAAGGCGGAAGCCTCCACGCCCATCAGGTCTGCAGCCGCCTCAATGCTGGCCTTCACCGAGGGCTTGGTGCGCTGGTCCATCCGAGCGGAGCGGGGCTCGTCGATCGCTTCGATCGCCGCATGGAGCGCGGTCTCGACCGGTGACATGGCACACCAGAGAGCAACTTCATCATTGTACGGAGCATGGCCGTACATGGCCGCAGTCTGAGATGGGCAGCCGCGTCGAGGTCAGCTCATACCCCATCGCCCGATAGCCCCGCAGCCTCCGCTCCCACATGCGTTGCGGCACCGGATGGCCGAGATCGAGCCAGTCGATGATGCGGACGCTGGTCTTGCCGCTCTGCTGCCGGTGCAGCCGGCCGGCGTATTGCTGCAGCGTGCCTTTCCACGACACGGGCATCGCCAGCAGCAGGGTGTCGAGCGGCGGATGGTCGAACCCTTCCCCCACCAGTCGCCCGGTGGCCAGCACGATGCGAGGTGCCTCAGGGGGCAGCTGCTCCAGCGCGGCCAGGGTGGCGCTGCGCTGGCGTGCGCTCAGGCGACCATGCAGCAGAAACAGGTTTGGCACCTGCTCGGCCAGCGCGCGGGCGATCCCTGTGATGTGGTCCGTCCGCTCGCTCAGCAGCAGCAGCTTGCGACCATCACCCCAGCAAGTCAGCGCCGCCGCCACAATCTGATCGGTTCGGTGTTGGTCTTCCGCCAGCCGGCGCATCAGCTCCTGGATCGGCAGATCGGCCGGTCGTGCTGGGAGCTGATGGGTGCGGCTTACCAGTTCCAGGGTCTGGGGCGCCCCGGCAGGTCGCTGGGCGGTGTGGCGAATGGGGCCGCACTGCATGAACAGGATCGACTGCAGGCCGTCGCGGCGCACCAGGGTGGCCGACAGGCCCAGCACGTGGCGGGCCTTCACCTGCCTGAGGATCGTTTCAAAGGAGGCGGCGGCGATGTGGTGGCACTCGTCGACGATCACCTGCCCGTAGCCCTGCACCACAGGGTTCACCTCTCCCTTCCGCACCAGCGACTGCATCACGGCGATGTCGAGCTGGCCGGTGGGCTTGGCTTTGCCACCACCGATGCAACCGATCGCCTCAGGAGCGACATCCAGAAAGGTTTGGAGCCGCTCATGCCATTGGCGCAGCAACTCCGCCCGATGCACCAGCACGAGGGTGTTGACCCTGCGGCGCGCCAGGATCGCTGCTGCCACCACCGTTTTCCCGAAGGCCGTCGGTGCCTGCAGCACGCCGATGTCATGACGCAGCATCGCTTCGACGGCGGCCTCCTGGTCAGCGCGCAGCTGGCCCGTGAACGCCATCTCCATCGGTGAGCCGTCCTGGCGTTCATCCAGCAGCTCCCAGTTGATCCCCAACTCCTTCAGCAGGGTCTGCACGGGTTCGAGGCAGCCCCGCGGCAGGGCGATGTGCTGTGGGAAGTTCTCGGCGCAGCCGATCACCCGCGGTTTGTCCCACACCGACAGGCGCATCGCCTGGGCCTTGTAGAAGGCAGGGTTGGCGAAGGCGGCGAGGCGGATCAGGCGATTGAGCAGTGGCTGCGGCAGGCCCGAGCGCTCCATATAAAGGCGATCAGCCAGGGTGAGCGTGAGGGAGGTGGGCAGCGGCCCCCTGATCGCTGGAGCCGCCTGATGCGGTTTCCATGGGGTCGCCAGGTCCTCCTCGTCGATGAACGCCAGATCGAGGGGATGGGCACCGCCCGTGGCGCTCTGGATCAAGGTCTGCAGCCCTGCCACCGACAGCCTCTGCAGGGTTGCCAGATAGGCTGCCCGGTGTCAACTACGTAGGCGGCTCGCGTCAATTACGTAGGCGGGTTGCCCGTCCTTCTCCCCCTGCCATG
>CAIQIA010000023.1 GCA_903871775.1 uncultured cyanobacterium | reverse complement strand
TGCACTTCTTCATGCTGTTCGTGCCTGTGATGGGTCTGTGGACCAGCAGCCTGGGCATCATCGGCCTGGCGCTGAACCTGCGTGCCTATGACTTTGTGAGCCAGGAGATCCGTGCGGCGGAGGATCCTGAGTTCGAGACGTACTACACGAAGAACATTCTGCTGAACGAGGGTCTGCGTGCCTGGATGGCACCGGCGGACCAGCCGCACGAAAACTTTGTCTTCCCTGAAGAGGTTCTGCCCCGCGGCAACGCTCTTTGATCGAAGTCACAGACAGACGTTCCGTCTGATCTGGTGCCTCCACCTCCCGCTTGCCGGGGGGTGGTTTTTTCATGGCATGGGTCCTGTCGTGGGCGCCTCCGCTGCGGCGATGGACTCGTTACGATCAACGAGTTCTGCTGACAGTGGGGTGGGGGTGTTGCTTCCGGTTCAGGCCCGGTTCATCTCCCTCGAACGCTCCGCCGGTCAGCGCCATTCCATGAGGAGGAGGTGCCCGTGCCCGAGAGTTGTCTTTCCAAGGGTCTGCTGATCGCGGAGAACGCCGTCTGATTCAGAACGTCTCACCCTGATCATCCGGTTTCGCGCCAGAGCGGACCCGGCGAGAGCCCCCGCAGCGGTTTCGACCGCTGCGGGGGCATCGTTCATCGGGCCTGGCCCAGGGGCAGCCGCCGCACGTAGCCATCGGTTGCCGGATCGCCCGGGGGAGTCCCCCGGCCGTCCAGCAGGCGCCGCAGGCGTGTTTTCTCAGCTCCATCGGCGAACGGCTGGTAGCTCTCGATCCGTTCCCACAGCCCCACCACATGGGTCGCGCCCTCCAGCTGCCGCTGCCGAAGCAGGGCGGCGTCCACGGCCCCGGGTTGCTGCAGCCAGCCCTTGCGGTGGCTCAGATACAGCAGCGTCGGGTCACCGCCGGTGACGCTCACCAGCAGCGCCCCCGCGGGGGTCTCGCGCTGCACACGCTGGGCCAGGGCCCAGGTGGGATCCCCCGCCGGCCGCTCGCGCCCCCAGTAGTCGAGGCTCAGGATCAGCAGGCTGGTGGTCAGCACCAGACCCAGCCCAAGGGGCAGCAGCCGGCGCAGGCTGCGCCCGCCGGCCCGGGCCAGCCGGGTGCAACCCAGGCCCACCAGCGGGCAGGCGAACAACAGCAGCGGCAGCTGGTAGTACTCATGGATGTGGCTGCTCGCCGGGGCCAGGGCACCGGCCAGCAGCACCGCCCCCAGGCCGAGGGGGAGGATCCGGGTTTCGGGGGCTGTCGGCAGATGCCGCCAACCGAGCACCAGGGGCACCAGCCCCAGCACCGCCAGGCCCCGCACCACGAACCGCAGCAGCACATCCACCCAGTAGCCGGGGCCCAGCAGGTCAGCCCAGCTGTAGCGCGAGGCCCTGGCCCCCCAGAACCCGAAACTCAGGCCGGTGCTGCGGTAGAGGCCGTGGGCATGGGCGTACCAGAGGCCCGTGACCGCCACCACCGCCAGCAGCACCAGCCAGGGTCCGGGCCGGCCCGCCAGGCGGCGGCCATGGCGGCACCAGCCCAGCCACAGCAGGGGGATCCCCAGCCAGAGCAGGGGCAGCACCTTGATCAGGCTCGCCAGGCCCAGGCCAACCCCCACCAGGACCAGATCGCGCATCCGGCCGTGGTCGTGCCAGGCCACGGCCCGCTCCAGGGTGAGGCTGGCGGCCAGCAGCAGCAGTGCTTCAGGCTGCACGCTGCGGCCATAGAACACCGACAGGGGCACCACGGCGAAGGTGAGGGCCCCCCACCAGCCGGCCTCCGGCCCGAGAAGACGGCTGCCCAGCCGTTGCAGCAGCAGCAGGGCGCCGACGCTGCAGGCCAGGCTCAGCAACCGCGCCAGGGCCTCGTGCACGCCGAACAGGTCGTAGAGCAGAGACACTGCATACGAGTAGATGGGGAAGTCGGTCTCGGCGAAGCCGCTGCCCGCCCCTCCCCAGTCGACCTGTGGCAGCCAGAGGGGCAGGTGCTGCTCGTGGAAGTTGCGTGCCAGACCGGCGGTGTCGGCCTGGCGCCAGCTGTGCACCCCCAGGATCGGCGCCTGGATCTGCACCAGCCGCAGGGCGGTCGCCACAGCCGCGGGCAGCCACCAGGGGCCCGGCCGGGCGCGGTCGGCCCCGCCCATCAGTAGGGGACGTTCCAGACGAAACGGGAGGAGGCGGCGTATTTCCAGACGAAGTCGACCAGGATGCCTGCCAGCAGGGCAACGATGGCCAGGGGGCCGTCATGGAGCCGCGCGAAGACCACTGTCGAGACACCGACGTTGGCGGCCATGCCGAGGGACGACACCAGCAGGAATTTGGCGAGACCCAGGGCCAGCCGGCGCCCCCGCAGCCGTCCCATGCGGAAGGTGAGGGCGTTGTTGATCAGATAGTTGGAACTGGCGGCCGTGACCACTGCCACGACCTGGGTCGGCAGGAAGGCCAGGCCGGCGTCCCGCAGCACCAGGTAGATGGTGAGGTGCACCAGGGTGCCGCTGAGGCCGACCAGGGCGAAGCTCACGGCCCGCCGTGGCACCAGGCGCAGGGTCGCCGTGTGCACGATCGAGACGAGCCAGTCCCACACGATGGCGTTGTCGAGTTTCGAGTCGCCGCTGACCCTTGGCTGGAACCGCAGGGGAATCTCCTCCACCGTCAGCCGACCTTTGCTCACTGCCAGCAGCTCGTAGAGGAACTTGAAGCCGGCCACATCCACCTGGCGGATGGCCCAGCCGCAGCGACCGGGACGCAGAGCCAAGAAACCGCTCATGTAGTCGGTCAGGTGACTGTAGGCGGGCAGGGTCAGCCGGGCCAGGCGGTTGGCCCGCTCCGATCCCTGGCGGCGCGCGGCGGACAGCCCCGTGAGCTGGGCCTGGGGGTGGAACCGGCTGCCGACCACCAGGTCGGCGTCGGAAGCCAGCAGCCGTTGCACCGCCTGCTGCACCGCGGCCGGCTCGTGCTGCCCGTCGGCGTCCATCACCACGGCCACCTCGCCGCTGGCGGCCAGCAGCCCTTCACGGATGGCGCTCGACAGGCCGTGGCGGCCCACCCGCAGGATCAGATGCACCCGCGGATCCTCGCGGCTCAGCTGCCGCACCGCTTCGGCGGTCCCGTCGGGGGAGTCGTCGTCCACCACCAGGATCTCGAGGCGGTAGTGGGGGCTCAGCAGCTCCCGCAGGCTGTCGGCCATGGCCCCCACCGAGCCCTGTTCGTTGTAAGTGGCCAGCACCACCGTGAGGCTCTGGGCCGGGGATGGGTCGGTCACGGGGTGGCAGGGCAGCGCCAGAGGCGCCAGCCATCCTGACCGCTGGCCGCCGGCTGGCAGCGGTGACCCGCCGGCCCCGGCACCGGCCCGTGGCCCTGGCTGAGCAGCTGCAGGGTCGCGCCGGCGGGCACAGGGGTCCGGGCCAGGGGCAGCACGCGCCGGCCGGCGCCCCAGCTGAGGCTGGGCCGTTCAGCCTGTTGCCACAGGGCGAGGGGCTCGTCGGCGCTGGCCCGGCGCGCCAGGGCCACTGCCGGCCCCACCGGGGGTTGCTCGTTCAGCTCCCAGTGCCAGTGCGGACTCTGCAGCAGCAGCAGCAGCGAGGCCCACCAGCCGGCCACCAGCAGCAGGGCGCCCCGGCGCCGGCGGGCAGGGCTGGTGGCGCCGAGGGCCAGCCCCCCCAGCAGCAGACCCAGGCCCGCCGGCGGCAGCAGCGGCCGGGCCTGGGGCAGGGCCAGGCTCGCCAGCAGCAGCAGGCTGCCCAGCAGCCCCCAGAACCAGGGCAGCCGCCGCAGCACCGCAGCGCCGGGCACCCCCGGCAAGCGCGGATCGGTGACCAGGGCCGCCAGCAGGGGCCCAGTCAGCAGCGCGAAGGGCAGCCAGAGCGGGTGGCAATACCACGGCAGCTGGGTGCGCAGGGGCAGCACGCTCAGGGCCATGGCCAGCTGCAGCCCCAGGGGCCACAGTCCCCGGGGCTGCCGGCGCTGTCGCCAGGCCCAGGCCATGGCGAAGGGCCAGAGGGGCAGCCAGGGCCAGCCCCCTTCGAGCACCTTCAGCAGAGGCAGCCGCCAGCCCAGATCGCTGCCCTCGCCGCGCCCCAGCAGCACCCGAGCGGCCCCGTCTCCCCCCCATTGCACCAGCGCCGCCTCGCCGCGGCTCCAGAGGTGCAGCCCATGCCAGGCCAGGCCGGGCAGCAGTCCCAGCAGCAGCCCCAGCAGCAGCGGTCGCCAGCGCAGGCCCTCTGGCCGCTCCAGGGCCAGCAGCACCAGGCCGGCGGCCAGGGTGGGCAGTAGCACCGGTGCCTTGAGCAGCAGCAGGCCGCTGCCGGCCAGGCCCGCCAGCAGTCCGGCCCCGGGCACGGGCCGCCGGGCCCGCAGCAGCTGCCACCACAGCAGCCCCTGGGCGCTCACCAGGGCCCCGTCGAGCATGGCCAGACGCCCATGGCGAGTCAGCGGCAGCAGGGTGAGGGCCACCACGGCGGCGGCCAGGGCTCCACGGCGGTCCGCCGGATCGATCTCGCGGCGGATGACAGCGGCCAGGGGCACCACGGCGCTGGCCGCCAGGGCCGGCACCAGTCGCACCACGGCTGGCGGCGGCGCCGTGTCAGCCCCCAGCCAGGGCAGCAGCAGCGGGGCGATCAGCAGATGCAGCCCCGGCGGTTTGTTGAGGTACGCCTGCCCCCAGTACGTGGGCAGCAGCAGGGAGGGAAAGCCGTCGCCACGGGCCAGGGCCTGGGCCCGCTCCAGGGCGACCCGGGCCACGATGCCTTCGTCCCAGTCGCGCAGGGGAAGGGGGACCCCCGGCGGCAGCAGCAGCAGCAGGGCAGCCAGCCAGAGCAGCAGCAGGGCGGCCCCCCAGGGGCCCGGATGCTTCATGGCCAGCTTCGGTAGTGTCCGCGTTCAGGAACTTCTGTAGCGTGCTGCACCTTTTTGCAACGGTTAAGGCGTGATTATCCGGGCGGCGCGTTGCGCCTCCCCTTCTGTGTGTGAGGACCATGAAACCATTCCACAGGCTGCTCCTGGCCCCTGTGGTGCTGGGTGTGGTGGCGCCATTGGCGTCCCAGGCCCAGTCCCTCGATATGGGCACTGTCAATCGCTACGTCGACCAGCAGGACGTTGACCGCATGCGGGCTCTCGAAGCCCAGATGGGTCAGGTGACCAGCGTCAGCCAGTTCTCCGACGTGCAGCCCACCGACTGGGCCTACCAGGCGCTTTCCAACCTGGTGACCAAGTACGGCTGCGTGGCCGGCTATCCGAACGGCACCTTCAAGGGCAAGCAGGCCATGACCCGCTATGAAGCGGCGGCCCTGCTCAACGCCTGCCTCGATCGCGTCACCGAGATGACCGAAGAGCTGAAGCGCCTTCTCAAGGAGTTCGAGAAGGAGATGGCCGTGCTGAAGGCCAAGGTCGACGGCCTCGAGGCCAAGACCGAGGAGCTGGCCGCCACCCAGTTCTCCACCACCACCAAGCTCAAGGGTCAGAGCGTCTTCTGGCTGGGCGGCACCAAGTACAACGGGCGCAACAAGGGCGAGAGCCCCCTGGCCAACACCAGCAACGGCCTTGACAACGTCACGGCCTACAACGACGCCAAGGCGACCAATGCCAACGCCGCCCTGGCCGGCGGTCTGTTCCGCAATGGCTTCACCTCAGCAGCCAACCCCGTGCCCAACGGACCCGCCGGTCTGCTGACCAAGGGTGCCACCTGGTCCGGTTACGGTGGCTCTGCGAGCGCCCTGTTCACCACCAGCTCTGATGTCGTTGCCGACCTGGGCCTGATCAGCTCCAGGAGCGGTGCCCCTGGCAACAGCCTGGCCCTGGTGGCTCCCGGCAGCACCGACGGTCAGTTGGGTGTGGCCAACCTCCGTTACAACGGCGTCTCCCAGGGTTCCTTCGGGTTCAAGAACAACACCCTGCCCCAGGGTGCCGTGCTGAATTACGGCGTCGTCAACGCCCGTGCCGAGCGCCAGGGCTTCTCGACGGCACCGATCACCATCGGTGGCTTCGCCATGGACAGCAACGACCTGGGCAACCTGGTCAGCCTTGGCAACAAGGCCCGCCTGGCCAAGGGTGCACCGATGATCACCTACAGCCGTGACATCGCCACCAACCCCTATACCGTTGCCGCTGGCGGTTACTTCCAGAACGCCAACCCGTACTTCGATCCCTTCAACCTGGCGATCGCTGAATACGGCTCGCTGACCCCGGCCCAGGCCGCCTCCAAGCCCGTGAAAGCGGCCGCCCGCAAGTTCCTGCGGGACCTCTACCGCGGTGACGTGACCCTGGGTGAAGCCGTGAGCTTCAACTACGACGTGCGGCTGGCCCTCGACACCAGCTTCACCGGCAAGGATCTGCTGCGCACCCGCCTGCGCATGGGCAACTTCGGCGGCACCACCTGGGCCGGCAACCCCTACCCCGCCACCGGTGCTGAGGTGGCCTTCGAAGAAGGTGCTGGCGGCTTCAACACCGTCGGTGTTGACCGGATCTTCTACCAGTTCCCGATCGGCAGCAACTTCACCGTCACCGCTGGCCCCCGGGTCCGTCAGGACGACATGCTCGCGGTCTGGCCCAGCCAGTACCCGGCTGACACCATCCTCGACTTCTTCACCTACGCCGGTTCGCCTGGTACTTACACCCTCAATCTGGGTGCCGGTGCCGGTATCTGGTGGAAGGCTGATGGCCTGAGCCTCAGTGCCAACTACGTGGCGGCCAACGGTCGCTTCACCAATAGCTCCATCGGCGGGGTCGCCACCGACAACTCGGCGTCCACCGGCACCGTCCAGCTGGCCTACACCACCGACACCTGGAACCTGACGGCGGCCTACTCACGCAGTCAGAACGGCGCCTACGGGTACATCCCCGTCGGCACCCCTCTGGCGGGTAATCCCTTCGGCGGTCTGACCAACTACGACGTCAACTCGGTGGCCATCAGCGGCTACTGGGGGCTGATCAACACCCCCTTCATCGGCAGCACGCTGAATTCGGTCATCCCCGCCAGCTTCCTGCCGTCGATCAGCGCCGGCTGGGGCATCAACAACTACATCGCCACCGATTCCAGCTCCATCTGGGGCGTCAAGACCAACGGTGGTTCCGACACCGCCACCAGCTCCTCCTGGTACGTGGGTCTGATGTGGGGCGATGCGATCATCAAGGGCAACACCTTCGGTACCGCCGTTGGTCAGCCCACCTACATCACCAGCAACAAGGGCTTCCTTGGCACCGACCAGTCGACCTTCGCCTGGGAGATCTGGTACAAGTTCCAGGTCACCGACAATGTCAGCGTGACCCCGGCGTTCTTCTTCATCGAGAACCCCTCGGGTCTCGGCAGCAACAACGCTGTCGGCGGTGTGCTGAAGACCACCTTCCTGTTCTGATCACCACCTCAGACAGTCGCGCAGGAGGGGCTTCGGCCCCTCTTTTTCTGGACCAAAGCGAGACGCGCTGGACGCTTGTTTTCGGCGCTGGCTGGGGGACACCTGGCGATCTGGCTGAGATGTGTCCCGCCATGCCGGCACAGCCTGGGCCCGTGGGTAATCTCCGGAGGCTGAGGAGTCTGGATGGACCCCGTGTCTGTCCATGGCAAACCAGTTCCCTTCCTCTATTTGGTGTGAGGACCCCATGAAATTGTTCCAGCAGCTGCTGCTGGCTCCTGCGGCCCTTGGCCTCGTCGCCCCCCTGGGCGCCATGGCCGCGGACCTCAACATGGACGGCGTGAACAAGTACGCCGCTTCCAGCGAGCAGGTCACCAGCATCACCCAGTTCTCTGACGTTCAGCCCACCGACTGGGCCTACCAGGCCCTGTCGAACCTGATCGAGCGTTACGGCTGTGTCGCCGGCTACCCCAACGGCACCTTCAAGGGCAAGCAGGCCATGACCCGCTACGAAGCGGCTGCCCTGCTCAACGCCTGCCTCGACCGCGTGACCGAGATCACCGACGAGCTGCGTCGCCTGATGAAGGAGTTCGAGAAGGAGCTCGCCATCGTCAAGGCCCGCGTCGACGGCCTCGAGGCCCGCGTGGGTGAACTCGAAGCCACCCAGTTCTCCACCACCACCAAGCTGAACGGCGTCGTTCGCTTCGTGATGGGCGATGTGTACCGCGCTGACGGCTACTCCGCCTACGGCCAGGGTTCAGCCCTCCGCCGTGCTGCGGCCCTCTACGGCCATCGCGTCTATGACGGTTCCACCGGCGGCATCCAGAACCGCTCGGTCAACCTGATCGGCGATCCCAAGAGCCAGGGTGAGGCCTACTACTACTACCTCGGTGGTGGCGCGGCCAACAACCAGAACATCGCTGGCACCACCACCCCCGCCGGCACCTCGACCACCTTCAACGCCAACATCAGCAAGCGCCAGGCCCGTCAGCTGGCCTTCAGCAGCGCCTGGTCGGCCTTCACTCCCGGTAACTCCAACCCTGGCGTGAACGCCAATGGGTTCGCCGGTGCCACCGCAACCCCGGGTGCCACTGTTCCCACCGGCAACATCGCCGGTGCCTCCACGGCTGCCAACGGCGAGCTGCTGGTTCCTTCGATCTCCAGCAAGTCCACCGCCGCCGGCGCCTGGGTGCTGCCCTACCAGGCCAACCGTATCCGTGGCTCGCTGTACACCAAGGACGGCTACCAGACCCTGGTGCGTCCCTACGGCGGCAGCTCGTCGGTGACCGCCCAGAGCCAGTTCCTCAAGCCGGGCACGGCTGTCAACACCCCCCTCAAGGGTGGCGCCCTGTCCCTGACCGATCGCTACGGCAACGACACCGTGCTGCGGATGCAGACCTCCGGGTCCAACAGCAGCAACTACGAGTCGGCCAACATTCTGCTTGATACCAAGGACATGAAGTCCCTGGTGAGCCTGGCCAACGCCTCGCGTCAGGTCAAGCAGTACGCCTTCGGCAACCCGGTCGGCAGCACCGGAGCAGCTGCTGACAACGCCCAGGGCGTGCGCGTCAAGCCCGCCGGCGTCGCTGACCCGATCGTCCTCGGTACTGCCGCGACCCGGGTGTACACCAGCGCCGCCAATGCCACCGGTCAGAGTGGTTCCAGCGGCTTCGCCAACGGCAACCTGTCCGGTAACGGCACCGGTTATGTGGTGGCCCCCGGTGGCTTCGTCACCAATAGCTACGTGTACACCAACGTCATCAACTACCTGATGGCGGAATACGGCTCCCTGGGCGAAGCTCAGCGTGAAGTCGGTTATGTGCAGAACGCTGCTGAGAAGTTCGTCCGCAACCTGGCGGCCTACAAGAACAACAAGAACTACGTCGCTGACAAGAACGCCTTCACGTTCGCCCACGACGCTTACCTGAACTTCGACACCAGCTTCACCGGTAAGGATCAACTGCAGTTCCGCCTGCGCACCAACACCATCTACGGTTTCGGTGATCGTGCTGCTTTCCCCGCCGCCCGTCTCGCCTACGACGGTTCCACCGTTGCCTGGCCTGGCATGGAGAAGCAGGGCATCTTCGTTGACAAGCTCTTCTACCGCTTCCCGATCAGCAACTACGCCGTTGCCTCGGTCGGTACCCGTCTGCCCCAGGACGCCGTGCTGCCCACCCGCGGCACCTACTACACCAAGGACGCCCTGCTGGAGTTCTTCAACAGCTCCGCTGGTGTGTTCCCCTCCTACACCGGCGCTGGTGCCGGTCTGAGCCTTGGTCAGCTGGGTGACAAGGGCTTCGGCATGAAGGGCGTCAGCTTCGGTATCGGCTACCTCACCAAGGAAGCTGACGCGGCTGCTCCCGACACCACCAACGCCCAGACCCTGGGTTGGTTCGGCGGCGACACCCGCTTCCGTCTGCCCGTTCAGCTCGCCTGGCAGAGCGACGACAAGAAGTGGCTGTTCTCGGCCAACTACGCCTACGAGCGTGGCCAGAACTCCATGGGTGAAGTGGGTACCCAGCTGGCTCTGAATCCCTTCCTGTACGCCAACCTCAACGAGTCGAACCAGTTCGGCTTCACCCTGGCCTACCAGTGGGACAAGAACTTCAGCATCACCGGTGCCTACGGTCATGCCAGCGTCAATGCCCGCTACGACAGCAGCGTGCTCGGCGTGAAGATGGCTGATGCCGGCGACTCCGCCGTCATGAACAGCTGGATGGTCGCTCTGAACTTCAAGGACGTGTTCCTGAAGGGCAACAGCGCCGGCTTCGCCATCGGTGGTGTGCCCTCCGTCGTGTCCAACGCCTCTGGCTGGAACACCGACGGTGGCATGCCCACCGCCCTGGAAACCTGGTACCAGTTCCAGGTCACCGACAACATCAGCGTCACCCCCGGTGTCTTCTACATCTCGGGTTCCAAGAACTCGGATGGCATCGGTGGCGGTGCTGCCTGGGGCGGCGTGATCAAGAGCGAATTCAAGTTCTGATCTGTCCCGTCAGGGTGATGGCCGCTTCTTCGGAAGTGGCCCCATCCCTCTTTCTTTCTACCCCCTCCTTCGGGAGGGGGTTTTTTCTTGGTCGCCGTGGCAGGGTGTCGGTGCCTGCCTGACGCCCTCCCCTGTGACGCCCGCCAGCCGCGCCGGCGACGATCCGCTGGCCCGCGCCCGTCGGCTCTGCGGCCTCGGGCGTGCCATCGAGGCCGAAGCCGAGCTGCTGGCTCGGTTCCCGCAGCTGCCCCTGCCGCCGCCGGCGCGCTTCGGGCTGGCCCTGGCCCACTGCAACCTCAGCCTCGAGCGGCTTGATGCGGCCGAGGCCTGCCTGGAGCGGGTCCGCCGCGACCATGGCGATGACCCCGAGCTGCTGGCCCTGCTGGTGGCCGTGCACAGGCGTCGGGGGGAGGGGCCCGTGCTGCCGCTGCTTGCGCCCCGTCTGCAGCCGTTTCTTGATCAGCCGGAGACGGCGCTGCTCTGGTTGACGTTGCTGCAGGAGGCCCTCGACACCGAGGCCACCCTGGCCTGGGCCGACGATCTGGGGCGGCGCTGGCCGAGCGACCCGGCGGTGCGCCAGGCCCTGCACGACCTGGCCTGGGACCTGCAGGATGCCGGGCGCCTGCGGGCCTGGAGCCAACTCCCCCTTGACGACCTGAGTCAGGCCCGGCGGGCCTGGCTGGAGGGCCGGGAAGCCGAGGCTCTCGCGGGACTGCACGCTTGTCTCCAGGCAACCGCAGACCCCTCCGCCGCCTGGACCATCCTGCGGGATCTGGCGGAGCGGCTCCCAGCCCCTGAGCGCGGCGCCCTGCTGCAGCGCCATCGATCACTCTGGGCCCACGACCCCGAAGCGACCTGGACGGTGGGCCGCCTGCTGCTCGCGGCGGAGCAATGGGAGCAGGGCTGGTCCCTCTACGAGGCGCGTCAGTTCGGTGCCTTCCGTGCCCAGATCATCCCGCCGGGCTTTCCCTGCTTCGGATTCGAGACCCCCCTGCGAGGGCGCCGGGTGCTGCTTTACGGCGAACAGGGGGTCGGCGACATCATCCTGTTCGCCTCGATGCTCCCTGACCTGCTCGCCGAAGCCGCTGCCGTCACGGTGCTGGTGCCGCCGCGGCTGGTGCCCCTGCTGGCGGCCTCCTTCCCAGCCGCGCAGGTCTTCGATCGGCTCGACGACTCCGCCCTGGCCAGGGTCGATGCCGCCGGCAGCATCGGCAGCCTGGGCCAGCACTACCGCTCCCGCAGGGAGAGCTTCGCGCCGCGCAGCCCTTATCTGCGGGTCCCTCCGTCGGAGCAGCAGCGCTGGCGGGATCGGCTCGCCACCCTCCCCCCCGGCCTGCGGGTGGGCCTGGCCTGGCAGGGGGGAGGCAGTCTCGGGTCTCGCCGTCGCCGCTCCCTGAGCCTCGATCAGCTGGAACCGGTGCTGCGGCAGCCCGGCGTCTGCTGGGTGAACCTGCAGCACCGCCACGACCCGGCTGAACGGATGGCCTTTGAGGCACGCACCGGGGTGGCCCTGGCCACCTTCGATGGTGTCGGCGACGACCTGCTGGCGACCGCGGCCCTGACCCAGGCCCTCGACCTGGTGATCTGCGTTCAGCAGACGGCCCTGCACCTGGCTGGGGCTCTGGGTACCCCGGCCTGGGTGCTCCTGCCCCGCGTGGCCGAGTGGCGCTATGGCATCGATGGCTCCTCAATGCCCTGGTATGCCTCCGTCGAACTGTTCCGTCAGCCGGCCAACGGGTGCTGGGAGCCCGTCATCGCCGAGGTCGCGTCGCGGTTGCGGCAACGCGTCGGCCACCACAATGGAGCCAGAACGACCGAAGCGCCCCGCAGCGATGCCCATCGCCCCTGACATCACCGCCCTCGTGGGCAGGACCCCCCTGGTGCGCCTGAACCGGATTCCCCAGGCCGAGGGTTGCGGCGCCGTGATCGTGGCCAAGCTCGAGAGTTTCAATCCCACCGCATCGGTCAAGGACCGGATCGGTGTGGCGATGATCCGTGATGCAGAGGCGGCCGGCCGCATCGCCCCCGACCGCACGGTGCTGGTCGAGCCCACCAGCGGCAACACCGGCATCGCCCTGGCCATGGTCGCCGCGGCGCGGGGGTATCGGCTGATCCTGACCATGCCCGACACCATGAGCCAGGAACGGCGCGCCATGCTGCGGGCCTACGGTGCCGAGCTCGAGCTCACCCCCGGCGCCGATGGCATGAAGGGCGCCATCGCCCGTGCCAACGAGCTGCTGACGACGCTGCCCAACGCCTTTCTGCTGCAGCAGTTCGCCAACCCCGCGAATCCCGCCATCCATGCCGCCACCACGGCCGAGGAGCTCTGGGCCGACACCGACGGCGCCATTGATGCGCTGGTGGCCGGTGTCGGCACCGGGGGCACCATCACCGGCTGCGCCCGCGTGCTCAAAGAGCGCCGACCGGGGTTCCGTGCCGTGGCGGTCGAACCCAGCGCCAGCCCCGTCCTCAGCGGCGGTTCCCCGGGGCCCCACCGCATCCAGGGCATCGGCGCCGGCTTCGTGCCCGACAATTACGACGCGGGTCTGATCGATGATGTGATCGCCGTCAGCGATGCCGAAGCCATGGCCATGGGCCGGCGCCTCGGCCGGGAGGAGGGCCTCCTCAGCGGCGTCAGCAGCGGCGCCACCATGGCGGCGGCGGTGCAGCTGGGCCGCCGGCCGGAGATGGCCGGCAAGCTGATCGTCGTCGTGCTGGCGAGCTTCGGCGAGCGTTACCTCAGCACGCCGATGTTCCTGACACCCGACCTCTAGGCGTGGCCGATCCCTACAGGGTGCTGGGGGTGTCGCCGGGGGCCAGTGCCGCTGAAATCAAGGCGGCCTACCGGCGGCTGGTCAAGCAGCACCATCCCGATGCCGGCGGCGACGACGGCCGAATCGTGGCCCTCAATGCCGCCTGGGAAGTGCTGGGGGACCAGGAGGCCCGCCGTCGCTACGACAGCAGCCAGGCGGCCGGGGCCGGGCGGGCCCCGTCGGGGGCCGCACCGCCGCCCAGGGGCCGTGGCGCCGCCGCCGATGCGGCCCTGGTGCAGTGGCTGGCTCAGGTGTACGCCCCGCTGGACCGGTTGTTGGGGGCGGTGCTCGACCCGTTCGCGGCCCAGCTGCAGGCCCTCTCTGCCGACCCCTATGACGACAGTCTGATGGCCGGCTTCTGCGCCTACCTCGAAGGCAGTCGTGAACGGCTCGACCGGGGCGAGACCCTGTTCCGCTCGCTGCCCTGCCCCGCCAGCCTGCAGGCCTTCGGGCTGGCCGTGTATCAATGCCTCGCCGCTGTGCAGGATGCGATCAGCGAGCTCGAGCGCTACACCCTCGGCTACGTCGACGACTACCTGCGCGACGGGCGCGAAATGATCCGCGAGGCGATCCGCCAGCGGCAGCGTCTGCACGCTCAGCTGCCCGACCAGCCCTCCAGCTGATCGAGCCGCAGCCACACGTCGGGCACCGGCCGACGCCAGCGCAGCAGCGCGTGATCGCCCTTGATGGCCACGATCTCGCCGGGACCCTCCAGCAGGTAGGCGGGGGGTTCCGGAGCGCTGGCCCGGGCCTCGAGGCTGCCGCTCCAGGCCGCGGCGTTCACCCGCACCAGGGCTCCCTTCTTCCAGGCGTCCGCCATCATTGGTGTTGCGCGTCCAGGCAGGCTAGGGGGTCCGATCGCCCCTTCGTCGCGTGGTGGAACTGCCCCTGGCTCTCTACCTCACGGTCTTCGGGGGGCTGCTGATCGTCTCGGTTTTCCTCGATCGCCTGGCGGGTCGCCTGCGGCAGCCGGGGGTGCTGCTGGTGTTGCTGCTGGGTCTGCTGGTCAACAACGATCCCGCCAGCCTCGCCGGACCTCCGCCGACCCTGCTGAGTTACGAGAAGGCCGATGAGCTGGCCCAGGTGGCCGTCGCGGTGGTGCTCTTCCAGGGCGGTCTCACCACCAACTGGCATCAGCTGCGGGCGGTGGTGCGTCCAGGCCTGCGCCTGGCCACCCTGGGATCCCTGGCCTGCGCCCTGCTGCTGATGCTGGCGGTGCTGACCCTTGAGGTCGTTGCCCCCGGGCTGCTGCCCATTCCCCCGGGCCCGGGCCCGGCCCTGTTCGTGGGCGCGATGCTCTGCAGCACCGACGCCTCGGCCGTTCTGGCGGTGCTGCGCCCCCTCACCGACCGCCTGCCCGGCCGGCTCATTGACCTGATCGACTGTGAGTCGGCTTTCAACGACCCTATGGCGGTGGTGCTCGCCGGGGTGGCTCTTGCCCTGAGCTCGGGCCAGGTCACGGACGGCGCCACCATGATCAGCGACATCGTGCGTCAGTTCCTGATGGGCACCATGGTGGGCTTCCTGGGGGGAAGCCTGGCCATCCGCCTGCTCGACAGCGAGCCCGAGGACGGCCACAACGCCGGCCAGGCCGTGGTCAGCCTGTCGGTGCTGCTGCTGCTGTTCGGCGCCACGACCCTCATCGGCGGCAGCGGCCTGCTGGCCGCCTACATCGCCGGTCTGGTCATCGGCAACAGCGATCACCTCGATCCCCAGGCCCTCGAGCAGGCCTATGGCGGATACCTCAAACTCTCCGAACTGCTGCTCTTCCTTTGCATGGGGCTGGTGGTGACACCGGTGGCGGTGGTGCGGCTCGTGCCCTGGATCGTGCTGCTGTTCGTGGCTCTGCAGCTGGTGCGGCTGCTGGCGGTGAGTCCCCTGCTGGGCTCTGTGCTCAGCCGCGCTGAGGTGCTCTTCGTGGGTCTCTGCGGCCTGCGCGGCGCCGTGCCCATCGCCCTGGCGATCCAGGCGGCGGCGCGGCGGGATGAGGTGGGCACCTGGGGGCTGCTGATGCCCCCCCTGGCCCTGGGGGTGGTGCTGCTGGGGCTGGTGCTTCAGGGCTCCGGCCTGGTGCCGCTGGCCCGGCGGCTCGGGTTAGCGTCCTCGCCTTCCGACTGAATTGCCGTGCGACTGCTGCTGCTGGGCTGCACCGGACTGGTGGGCCGTGCCCTGGTGCCGCTGCTGGCCGAGGCCGGTCACGACCTGGTGGTGGTGAGTCGCCGTGCGGTGGCGCCGGCCGCCGGACGCCTCCTGCAGCTGGATGTGCTTGATCCCACCGTCTGGACCGGTGATGGCCCGCTGGCGGCCGCTGTGGCGGCGGCCGAAGGGGTGGTGAACCTGACGGGCGAGCCCATCGCCGAGAAGCGCTGGACTCCGGCCCACCGGGCCCTGCTGCGGGCCAGCCGGGTGGAGGTCACCCAGCACCTGGCGGCCGCCATCACCGCCGCCCCCGTGCCGCCCCAGGTGTTGGTCTCGGGGTCGGCCGTGGGCTACTACGGCACCTCGGCCGATGGCTGCTTCGATGAGGACAGCCCCTGCGGCGACGATTTTCTGGCCGGACTCTGCCGGGACTGGGAGACAGCGGCCCAGGCGGTGCCGCCCACCTGCCGGGTGGTGCGCCTGCGCACGGGCATCGTGCTGGCGCCGGAGGGCGGCGCCCTGGGCCGGATGCTGCCGATCTTCCGCACCGGCCTCGGCGGTCCGGTGGGTGACGGCCGCCAATGGATGAGCTGGATCGACCGCAGCGACCTCTGCGCCGTGATCGCCGAGGCCCTCACCAACCCCGCCTGGGACGGTGCCCTCAACGGCACGGCCCCCAACCCGGTGACCATGGCCGCGTTCTGCGCCACCCTCGGCCGGGTGCTGGCACGGCCCAGCCTGCTGCCGGTGCCGGCCCCGGTGCTGCAGCTGCTGCTGGGGGATGGGGCACGGGTGGTGCTCGAGGGTCAGCGGGTGCTGCCGCGGCGGTTGCAGGCGCTGGGCTTCCGGTTCCGGTACCCCGAGCTCAGCGCTGCCCTCGCCGCTGCCACCAGCCCAGAGCCCCGCTGATCAGGGCCGCCGCCATCAGCAGACCGATGGCCGGGGTGAAGAGGGGATTCCACAACCGCTGGAACAGCGCCAGCGGTCGATGCAGGCCGCGGGCCTCCAGCAGCACGGCCGCCACGAACCAGATGCCGCCGGCGATCACCAGGAACACATCGGCCACCAGCAGCCGGTCGAGCCACAGCTTCAGCGGTCCGGTCATCGCGAAGGGGCGGCCAGGGCCTCCAGCATCGCCCGGGCGAGACGGTCGCTGCCGCCACCGGGCCCCAGGCGCCGATCGCCCTCGGCCCGGCAACGCTCCGGCAGGTCAGGGTCGCTGAGCAGCTGCAGCAGCAGGGTCGCTGAAGCGGCCAGGGTGGCGGCTGCCCCCACCGGACCGGGGGCACAGACCACACCGGGCCCCAGCAGTCGCCGCTGAGCCTCGGCGAAACCCGCCGTGAACTGGGGGCCGCGGCCGGCCAGCTGCAGCACCGGGATGCCCAGGCCCGCCGCCTGTTCCGTGGCGGTGCCGGCCATCGCCACCACCAGCCGGCTGCCGACGAGCAGCGGAGCGAACCGGCCCCAGTGCAGCCCCAGCCTCCGATCGCCGTTGAGCAGGGCCAGGGGGTGCCCGTCGGGGTCGCTCTGCAGCTGCCAGGGGCCGCGGCCGGCCAGTTCCGCCAGGGCATCCGGGGTGATGTCGGCCACCAGGGCGGCCTCGAAGCGACAGGGTGGGGCGTCCGGGGGCAGCTGCTCCAGCAGCTGCAGCAACAGGGCCAGGTTGTCGAGGGCTTCGGGCTGGCGGCTGCCCGGCAGCAGCAGCACCTGCGGGGGGGCGTCCGCCGCCGTGGCCGGCATCGGTTCGGCCCGCAGCCGGTCCATGAAGGGATTGCCGAGGAAGGCCACCGGCCGCCGCAGCTGGCCGCTCAGGTCGTCGGCCGTGAGGGCATCGCGGGCGAAGACCGCCCGGAATCGCCGCGAGGCCAGGCAGGCACCGCAGGGCCAGGGCAGCCGCAGGCGCCCCTCGTAGTGGCTCGAGTAGGCCACGAGGTAGGTGGCCACGGGCCGGCGGCAGCTCCAGGCCAGCAGCACGGGGATCACATCGCCGATCACCACCAGCCCGTCGGCTCGTCGGGCCGCCGACCAGAGCCGTCGGCTGCGGCCCAGCAGGTAGAACACCTGCCCCTGCAGCACTTCGGTGAGCCGGCCGGCGCCGCTGGTGTACCCCAGGCCGCCGGTGCTGTAGCTGCGGGTGCGGCCCAGCACCGGAATCTCCGCCCGGCGGTAGGGATCGCCATCGCCCACCAGGGGCACCGCCGCCACCGTGGCCCCGAGGCGGCGCAGGGCCTGGCCGAGCAGGGCGCCGCTGAGGTCCTCGCCGTGGCCGTTGCTGACCAGCAGCAGCTGCATCAGGCCAGCCAGCTCTGCAGTTTGACCATGGCCGGCCAGCCGGGCCGACGGGAGAGCCCGTCGGCCATCGACGTCGACAGTTCCTTTGCCAGCTCGGGGGAGAAGGCCATCAGCCGTTTCACCAGGTCCACGTGCTCCCGCACGCCCTTGGCACCGGTTTCGAGCATCGCCAGCGACAGGTTGATGCGGGCCTGGGGATCCTGGGGATTGAGCCGCACCGCGGTGCGGGCCGAGCGCAGGGCCTCCCCCGGCTGATCCAGCAGCAGCTGCAGCCAGGCCAGGCAGGTCCAGCCGGCCGCCTGGCGCGGGGCCTGGCGGGTGATGGCCTCGAAGTCGTCGAGGAGGCCGGGCAGGGGTGCGCCGCTCTGGTAACGGTTCAGGGCGTCTTGGAACAGGCCTTCGCCGGGGATCGTGTCCTGCTGGCTGGTCATGGGGCCGGATGGTCGTGACCTCAGGTTCCCACGGCGCCGGGGCCTCAGACCGCGAACGAGCTGCCGCAGCCGCAGGTCTGGGTGGCGTTCGGGTTGGTGAAGTTGAAGCCCCCGCCGATCAGGGCGGTGCTGTAGTCCAGCTGCATGCCGTAGATGTACAGCAGGCTCTTGGGATCACAGACCACCTCGAAGGCGGTGCCGTCGTCGAGGCTGTAGGTGTAGCGGTCGTCGTCGTCGCGCACCTCAGCGCCCTCGATGAAGTCCATCGTGTAGCTCATGCCGCTGCAGCCGCCCGAGCGCACGCCCACCCGCAGCACCCGGCCTGTCCCCTGCTGGGCGAGCAGCTGACCCAGCTGCCGGCGGGCGGTCTCGGTGATCAGGATGCCCTTGCCGTCGATGCCGGCCCGGGGCTCGCTGCTGGTGGTGCTGGTCATGGCTGGCGGGACTCCGCGGCGAAGCGGACGGGCACGTGGAGCCACTCTAGGGAGAACCTTCGGCGCGGTCCGGCGGCGCGGTCCGGGCGCGCCCGTCCATAGAGTCATCGCGACTGGGACAGGGGCGGTGCGCATCGCGATCGTGGGGGCTGGGCTGGCCGGGCTGGCGGCGGCGGTCGATCTGTGCGAGGCCGGCCACAGCGTCGATCTCTACGAAGCCCGTCCGTTCATGGGCGGCAAGGTGGGCAGCTGGGTGGACGGTGACGGCAACCACATCGAGATGGGGCTGCATGTCTTCTTCTTCAACTACACCAACCTGTTTGCGCTGCTGCGGCAGGTGGGGGCTTTTGAGAACCTTCTGCCGAAGGAGCACACGCACCTGTTCGTCAACGAGGGCGGTGATCTGCGGGCCCTCGATTTCCGCTTCCCGGTGGGCGCTCCGTTCAACGGCCTCAAGGCCTTCTTCACCACGCCGCAGCTGGCCTGGGTCGACAAGCTGCGCAACGCCCTTGCCCTCGGCACCAGCCCGATCGTGCGGGGTCTGGTGGATCCCGAGGGGGCCATGGCGGTGATCCGCGACCTCGACCGGCTCAGCTTCCATGACTGGTTCGTGGGCCATGGGGGCAGCGAGGAGAGCATCCGCCGCATGTGGAATCCGATTGCCTATGCCCTGGGGTTCATCGACTGCGAGGCCATTTCGGCCCGCTGCATGCTGACCATCTTTCTGATGTTCGCGACCCGCACTGATGCCTCGAAGCTGAACCTGCTCAAGGGGTCGCCCCATCGCTGGCTCACCGGCCCGATCCTGGAGCACATTCAGGCCCGTGGGGGCCGGCTGCACCTGCGCCACCGGGTGCTGACGGTGCACCACAGCGAGGAGGGCGGCACCAGCCGTGTCACCGGGCTCACCCTCGGCACCCCCGACGGGGAGAAGCGGATCGAGGCCGACGCCTATCTGGCGGCCTGCGATGTGCCCGGCATCCAGCGGTTGCTGCCCCCTGAGTGGCGGCGCCATCCCCAGTTCGATGCCATCTATCGCCTCGAGGCCGTCCCTGTGGCCACCGTGCAGCTCCGCTACGACGGCTGGGTCACGGAACTGGGCCAGGGTGCCGCGGCCGAGGCCGCCCGCCGGAACCCGACCCGACCCGTTGGTCTCGACAACCTGCTGTACACGGCCGACGCCGATTTCAGCTGTTTCGCCGACCTGGCCCTCGCCAGCCCCGTCGACTACCGCCGCGAGGGCCTGGGTTCGCTGCTGCAGTGTGTGCTCACCCCCGGCGATCCCTGGATTCCCCGGCGCAGCGAAGACATCGTGGCCCACACCGATGCCCAGGTGCGGCGTCTGTTCCCGTCTGCCGCCGGGCTGACCCTCGTCTGGAGCCATGTGGTCAAGCTGGCCCAGTCCCTGTACCGCGAGGCTCCGGGCATGGAGCCCTTCAGGCCCGAACAGCGCACCCCCGTGGCCAATTTCTTCCTCGCCGGCAGCTACACGCGCCAGGACTACATCGATTCGATGGAAGGAGCCACCATGAGCGGACGGCTGGCCGCCGGTGCCATCCTGGAGACAGCGGCAGCCTGACATGGGGCACTGGTTGGAGCACACCGTGACGGCCGACATCGCCGCGCCGGTCGAGCGGGTGTGGGAGGTGTGGAGCGACCTCGAGTCGATGCCCCTGTGGATGCGCTGGATCGAATCGGTGGTCACCCTTGACGATCCCGACCTCACCGAATGGACGCTGGTGGCCCAGGGCTTCCGCTTCCAGTGGCAGGCCCGCATCACCGAGCGCGTCGACCGGCAGCAGCTGCACTGGCAGTCGGTGGGGGGGCTGCCCACCCGCGGTGCCGTGCGCTTCTATCCCGACGGCCCTGACCGCACGGCGGTGAAACTGACCGTGGCCTATGAGCTGCCCGCCATGGTGGCTCCGCTGATGGATGCCGGTCTGCTGGGGGGGCTGGTGACGAAGGAACTGCAGGCGAACCTGGACCGTTTCAAGACGCTGGTGGAACAGCGGGCAGCGGCTCGTTAGCGTGCCGGCACCCGTTGCCCTTGCGCCAGGGTGCGTCTGATCGCCGCCCGCCGTCACCTGACCGCATGCCGGGTGGTGGCGCTGATGCTGGCGCCGGCCCTCGGCGGTTGTGCCCCGTCTCCGCCGCCTCCGCCGGTGGTCAGCGTGCGCCGGCCGCCGCCGCCCCCGCGACCGGCGCCGCCGGCCCCCGACCCCCAGCTGGGCTCCCTCCCGGCACCGGCCGCCGTGCTCGAGGCCCTGCCCCGGGGGCGTCGCGATCCCTTCGCACCCCCTCCTCCACCGCCGCCCTCGACCCCGGGGCCCTCCTCGACCTCTCCGTCCTCCCCTTCAGCCTCTCCGCCTTCCTCCTCAGCCTCTCCCCCCTCGACCCCGTCGCCGTCGAGCCAGTCCTCGTCGCCTGCTGCGGGGCGCGCAGCGGCGCTGCCGTCGGTGCAACTCACGGGTGTGGCCCTGGTGGACGGTCAGGCGCTCGCCTTTGTCAACCACGACGGGGACAGTGGTCCGGTGGCGGTGGGTGACCGTGGTGGCACCGGCGCTGGCCGCAAGCCCTGGCTGCCCCGCGGCTGGTCGGTGCAGGCCATCGATGTGGGGGCCGGGGCCCTGCGGCTGCAGGGGCCACCGCCCCGCAGCGCCAGCCTCACCGTGCAGCTCTAGGCCAGGGCCTTGGCGCAGGCCTCCACCAGCCCGGGCAGGTCGTGGGGGTCGGCTTCGGCATCCAGCCGCCCCAGTTGGTCCAGGCATACCCGGCTGGTCTGGGGACCGATCGACACCACCGCCAGCCTTTGCAGCACCTGTGGCCAGTCGCTGCCGAACGCGGCGGCCAGCAGCCGGGCGGTGTGTTCGACGGTCTTGCCGCTGCTGAAGGCGATGGCGTCAGCGCCGCCCTGGCGCAGAGCCTCGGCGGTGGCCGGCGGCAGCGCCTGAGGGCAGCGGGATTCGTAGGCCGCCACCTCCACCACCCGCGCTCCGGCCTCACCGAAGGCCTCGGCCAGCAGCGTGCGGCCGCCGCTCTGCACCCGCGGCAGCAGGATCCGCAGCCCCCAGGCCGACACCGGGAAGTGCTCCACCAGGCTGTCGGCCACGAACCGGGGGGGCACGAAATCGGCCGGTGCTCCCAGCTCCTCAAGGCAGAGGGCGGTGCGGCGCCCCACGGCGGCAATGCGCAGGCTGCGGGGGCGGCGGGCCAGGCTGCTCCCCCGCTCCCGCAGGCGTCCATCGACGGCCTGGGCGCCGTTGGCACTCGAGACCACCAGCCAGTGGAAACTGTCGAGGTCTGCCAGGGCATCATCCAGCGGACCCCAGTGGTCGGGGGGGCCGATCACCAGGGCCGGCAGATCGAGCACGGCAGCTCCCGCCCGCTCAAACAGCCGCCGGGCCTCCCCCAGCTGCGTCTCAGCCCGGGTCAGCACCACCGTGCGGCCCGCCAGGGGAGCATCAGGCGGCATCGAGGCGCACCAGTTCACCGGCCCGGCGGGCCAGGTCTTCGGCCTCCTCGCGCCGGTCCTGCTGCAGCAGCAGGCCGATGGCGGTGCGGAAGCTGTCGCGGGCGGCGTCGAGGTTGCCCCCCAGCAGCTGGGCGGCGCCGCGGTTCTGGTGGATCTCGGGATTCTGGGGTGCCAGGGCCACGGCCGTCTCGTAGGCCTCGAGGGCCCCGGCCAGGTCTCCGGCCTTGCGGCGGATCAGGCCGAGGTTGTACCAGCCCAGGGCCAGTTCCGGCGCCACCCGGGTGGCGGTGCCGGTGAGCTCGGCGGCCTCATCCAGTCGGCCCCGCCGCAGCAGCAGGGCGCCCAGGTTGAGGCGGGCGCCCAGGGACAGGCGCGGCGCCAGCGGCAGCGCCAGGGCCGCCCGGTAATGGCGCTCCGCCTCGTCGGGGGCGTCGTCGGCCAGGGCGATCGCCAGGTGCAGCTCCAGTTCGTAGCGTTCGGCGGCGGCCTCGGCGGGGCAGTGGGCCAGCCCCTGGCGCAGCAGGGCCAGGCCCCGTTCCCGGTGCCCTTCGCTCACCTCGAGGCCGCCGAGCTTGGCGCAGGCGTAGGGATCACCGGGCCGTTCCCGCAGCTCGGCTTCCATGGCCTCGCGCAGGCGCCGGGCCTTGTCGCCGGCGGCCAGCCGGTCAGGGCGGTAGCCGTCATGCACCAGGGCCGGTTCGCTGCAGTCGACCACCCGCCAGTGGGGCTCCTGCTGCCGCAGGGTGATCACGCTGTCGTCGATGCTGCTGTGATAGGCGCGGTTCCAGCGCAGGGCAGGGTGGCGGCGGAACAGGCGGCTCACCGACGAGTAGGGCGATTGCAGGGCCCCGTCTTCGAAGCGCAGCAGGTTGATCACCAGCACGTCGGGCTGGGCCATCAGGGCCTGCAGCGGCGCCCGGGCGTCCTGCAGCAGCACCTCGTCGGCATCAAGCACCAGCACCCAGTCGCCCTGCACCCGCTCCAGGCAGGCATTGCGGGCTGGGGCGAAGTCCCCCGGCCAGGGCAGTTCCTCGACCCTGGCCCCGGCGGCCTCGGCCACCGCCCGGGTGCCGTCCGTCGAGCCGGTGTCGAGCACCAGCAGCTCGTCGCAGAACCCCTGCACCGAGGCCAGGCAGCGGCCCAGGCGCTCCTCCTCGTCGCGCACGATCATCGCCAGGCTGAGCATGGGCCGACCCATCCAGCCTCCGAGGCTAAGGGCGGCGCTCCCGATTCCCCTGCCGTCAGGTGACCAGGAAGCAGTCCGCCCTCAGGCTGGCCTCCAGACCGGTGCCGACCTGGGCGAACACCACGCTGCCCCCGGCGGCGTTGCCGTTGCTGTCGTAGGTGAGGGTGCCGCTGCCGGGGTCGTAGAGGATCCGCTGGGCGGCCGTGGTGGCGCTGGCCGCCACCGCGAAGGCCTCTGCAGCCAGGGGGCCCGTCAGGGTCAGCCTGGTGAAGATCGCGTTCTCGAGCTCGATCCGGTCGCCCTCGTCGGGGTTGAAGTCGGTGATGGTGTCGCGGTTGCTGAGGCTGTTCAGGGCCGTCTCGACGCGGAAGCTGTCGCCCCCGGCGCCCCCGGTCAGCACGTCGTTGCCCCCCCGGCCGCAGAGCCGATCGGCGAAGGCTCCGCCGATGAGGGTGTTGGCGCCGCCGTTGCCGATGAGGCTGAGCCCGTTGGGGGCAGCGCTGGCATCGACTGCGAGGGCGGATGTGCCGCTGAGGCTGGCCGTGGCCCCCGTGCCGGTGCCGATCGTGACTTGCTCCAGACCGGTGTCGTCGGCGAACACCACCAGGGTGTCGCCGCTGACGGTCGAGGCGAAGCGCAGCTCGTCGGCGCCGCTGCCGCCGCTGTCGCGGACCTCGGCGGCCCGGTGATGGCTGCCTGCGGTGACCAGGTACACGTCGCCTCCGTCGCCCCCGTCGAGCCTGTCGATGCCGTCACCGCCGTTGATCACGTTGGTGATCGGTGTCGCCTGCTCCACGCTGATGCGGTTGTTGCCGCTGTTGCCGTAGCCGTTCACGGCGGTGCCGGTCAGCACCAGGCTGATGGTGTCCGGGGCCAGCGTGGTCACGCTGATGCCGCTGCGGAACCCGTCGGCCCTCCGGCCGCTGCCGCCGATGCTGGCCAGGTCATTGCCCGCCAGATCCTGCACCACGCCGCTGACCTCGTCGGCTGCACTCGGATCGGAGTACAGCAGCTCGACCGTCTGGCCTGCCGTCGGTGCGGTCCCGCCCAGGGTGAGGCCGAGGCGCAGGGGGGCGCTGCCGCTGCTCACCGCCGTGACACTGCGCGCGCTGCCGGCCACCCGGGCGCTGAACAGTGCCGGCGTCAGCCCGTCGCTGCAGATGGCCTCACTGAAGTCGAGCCAGAGCTTGTTGCCCTCCACCGTCAGATGCTCCAGCACCGGCGGCAGCCAGTCGCTGCGGCTGTCGTCGTCGCGCAGGGTGAGGCTCACCCCGCGACCATCGGCGGCGACCATGGTGCCGTCGGCATCGAGCAGGGTGATGCCGAAGCCTTCATCGGCTTCCGGATCCACATCCCCCTGCACGGCCACGGCAAAGGAGCGGCTGGCTTCGCCGGGGGCGAAGGCCAGGGTTCCTCCCGGCAGCACACCGTCGACGAAGTCGGCCCCATCCACAGGGCTGGAACCGGAGCCCTGCACCGTCCAGGCCACCGAACAGGGGGCGGAGAGGTCGCCGCGGCGGTTCACCACGAAGCTGAGCAGACTGGTTCCGCCGTTGCCCTCGCGGGGATCGTTCAGGGTCGGTTGTTCGAGGCCGACGCTGCTGGGGGCGAGGCTGAAGGCCAGGGACCAGCCTCCCGCCAGCAGGCCGCTGTCCCCGGCGTTGTCATCGAGGATCTGGAGCGTCCAGGTGCCGTTGGGGTCGGTGCCGTCGAAGTCCCCGAGGTTCGTGCCGGCCGCTGCCCACGGGGCCGGCCAGGGGTCGCCCGCTTCGAAGTCGGTGGGGAGGAACGTCCCGGAGGCCAGGGGGCCGTGGTCCCCCGGGGAGGCGGCGCCCCGCGACGACAACGTGAGGTTCAGGCCGCTGATGCCGACCCCGCCCCCCGCGTCCGACATCAGCACCACCGCAGCGCCGCTAGGTCCCACCAGGCGAATGTCGATGTCGTCGGGCCAGCTGTGGCTGAGGCCGGCCAGGCTGACGGTGAGACCATCGATCACGCCGTTCAGGCCAGTCAGGCTGAGAGGGGTGGCCGCGGCCGCCCCCTGGCTGGGGATGCTGATCGGATCGGCCGTTGCGGCCTCCACGATGGCGTCATCGTTCAGGATCGTGGCGAGGGCCGTGGCCGTGGTCAGCACCGCCCCCGCCGAGGGGTCCGAGAGGCTGACGACAAAGTCTTCGCAGCGCTCGTAATTGGTGTCGGTGGCGACGGCCACGCTGATCGTCGTCTGCCGTTCGCCGGGGGCGAACACCAACGTGCCGCCGGGGAGGAGGCCAGCGCTGAAGTCGTCGGCCGAGGCACCTCCTTCCGTCGGGCTGGTCACGGCCCAGTTGACACTGCTCTCGCCCCGGGTGGTTCCAGACCGGGTGACCGTGAAGGTGAAGCCGGTGCTGCCGCTGTTGCCCTCGGCCTGCGCCGCCGCGACCGGGCTGATGGCCAGAGCGGCGGGCACCACGGTGCCCAGCATCCGGGCCACATCCAGGCGGCCCCCCGTCACGGTGCGCCCGGCCAGGGCTGCCGTCGGGGTGGTGCTCTGCAGCAGGGCCGTGCGGATCTCTTCCGCCGTGGCTCCGGGATGGCTGGCGGCGTAGAGGGCCACCGCCCCGCTCACGTGCGGCGTGGCCATCGAGGTGCCGCTGTAGACGCCGTAGCTGTCACCGGGAAGGGTTGAGAGGATTCCCGCGCCGGGGGCCCCCAGATCGACGGTGGTGAGACCTGTGTTCGAAAAGCTCGCGAGGGCGCCGGTCTCGGTGATCGCGGCCACTGACACCACGGCCTCGTAGCCCGCCTCCGCGACGGTCGAGAAGCTGGCGGGGTAAGTCGGGACGTCATCGTTGTCGCTGGCGCTGTTGCCGGCGGCGGCCAGAAAGAGGATGTCGGCTTTGGCCGCACGGTCGATGGCGGCCGCCAGGGCCAGGGAGGCCCCACCACCACCCCATGAGTTGTTGCTGGCCACCAGGCCGATGCCGTGGCGCAGCTTCAGATCGGTGAGGTAGTCGAGGGCCTTGATGGCATCGGCGGTGGTGCCGCCGTTGGGGCCCAGGAACTTGGCGGAGATCAGTGACGCGGCCCAGGCCACACCAGCCACCCCAAGGCCGTTGCCACCGACGGCGCCGATGGTGCCGGCCACGTGGGTGCCATGGGTGTCCTCACCGGCATCGTGAACAGTGTTGTCGTTGTGGACGAAGTCCCAGCCGTTGATGTCATCGATGTAGCCGTTGCCGTCGTTGTCGAGGCCATCCAGCGGGTCGTAGGGGTTGATCCAGGCGTTGGCCGCCAGGTCGGGATGGCTGAAATCCACCCCTTCGTCGACGATGCCGATGTAGACGCTGCGGGATCCCGTGAAGCCGGCGTCCCAGGCCCGCTGGGCCTGGCTGCCGAAGGGGTTGCTGGTGCCTGACGGTCCGATTGGCGCCGTTGCATCGCCGCTGTACATCCCCCAGAGGGATCCGGACAGGTAGCCGGGATCATTGCTGACCGCCCGCAGGCCGAGGGGACGGTCCTGCTCCACGAACCGCACGCCCTTGCAGGCGTTGTAGAACGCGAGGGCCGTCGCCAGAGTCCCGTCGGCAGGGAGGCCGATCACCTCCATCACCCCCTCGCCCCGCCCTTCCATGGTCCGGGTGTGGATGATCTCAAGGCAGAGACCGCCGACGCGGTCGCGCGCCGCGGCACGGTCCTGCTCCGAGGTGCCGCCCTGCCACTGCACCAGCAGCCGCAGGGCCGGAGGCGACGCCAGCGGCAGGGCCAGGGGCGCCGCTGCGGCACCGGCGATGGCATGGTTCGTGATGGCTCCAAGGGCCCTGCCCCGCATCAGTGGTCCGCTGGAGACCGGGAGGGTGGTCGGGGCCTGACGCGCCCTGGTGCTCTGCCCCCGGTGCCCGACGCCGCTGATGGGGGCATCGTTCCTGCCGAGCCGCTGATGGGCCCCTGCCAGGAACAACGGCGGTGGGCCGGTGGCCACGGCATGCAGGGTTGGGGGAAGAGACGCGGCGAACGACGCTGTTGCGGCGCGTGGTCGCCAGCACCCTGTCGGCAGCAGCGGTGTGATGCCACACAAAAGTTTGATGGAATTGTCCATGCTGATATCCGCCAATAACTTGATGTTGGAGAGATCGACTGATGCTCCCCTCCATGGCTGTATCTCAAGGCTAAAGCTGCTGTTGGCGCTGGATTCTCACGCTTCTGCTAAGCAGACTTTAGAGCTTGGGGTAAGAGCCCTAAGAAAACACAAACCAGTGTGAGAGCTGGTTTGTGGTCTGTGGCCTCTGCCCTGGGCGCTGAGGGGTTGTCGGTCCTGATGTCTGGGCGCACAACGAAAGAGATCGGACTTTTTTATGTATCGAGGCTTACAAAAGCGGGCTTTGCGTGAAGCATGCGGATGCATTGATGAGTTGAATTCTCAGCCTGTAGTCATGACCCCTGGTTCCCTGTATGCAGCATCACGTCCGTGCTGTGCGCCACATCACGGCAGCCCAGGCAGCGGAGTCCCAGCAAGTGGTGTAACTCGGGAGGATCAGCCCCGGCGTAGCCGGGGCTGACGGCTCGCCTCCCTCAGATCTCTGTTGTGGCAATGGGTGGGCCGGTCTGTGACCCTGTTCGGAGCACTACCACCAAAC
>CAIQIA010000022.1 GCA_903871775.1 uncultured cyanobacterium | reverse complement strand
GGTACTCGAACCAGGGAAACGGGCCTGCCCACCCCTTGCAACGCCAGCCGTGGAGCCGATCGCCTGAGGGGCGCACCCCCACCCCGGCTACGCCGGGCTGGGGGTGCCGGGGGATTTACACCACTCGCGGGGACGCCAGCTTGAGGCCTTTGAATATCACTCGGCACGCAGCGTTGAGGATGTGATTCAGATGGGTGCCATCAGCTGCTGCGTGTTCACCAGCACACCATTTGATCAGGTGGAGGTTGTGGTCGAAGCCAACAGAAACGACGTTGCCATGCGCTGCCTGGATGACAACAAGGTGCATCATTTCCAGAGGCAGCAGTTCGAAGTCAATGGCGTGCTGCCACAACCGGCTGTCTGATGCCCAGGGCTGTCTGCCGTGGTGGGGGCGATCACGGCAGCGGCGGTGGAGAACGGTCGGGCCATGCGCTCACGCCGGCTCACCAGTTCGCCCCACCAGTGGGCCGCTGCGTGGCGAGCGCCGTCGGACTGTCGCAAGGCCGCCATCCAGGTGATTGACCCTTGCTCGTCGTCTCAGTAGTCGTCCCCGTATCTGACCGTTGTATTGGCGTTCATCCACTCCACAGTTGTCTGGAACCCCTGCGCCACGGTGGCATCATGCTGCGCCCCGATGTCCTGCAGAGTGGCGACATCAAATCTTGGGGCGGTGATCCAGCTGAAACCCGTGCCAAAGGTGTTGTCAGGATTGACCACATACCAGTGGCACGCGGTATCGGGCACGGCAACAGAACACTTTGTCCAGTCGTTATCCCATTGGGGCACCTGCACGAAGGACAGGGCGGCAAAGAGAAGTCCGAACAACCCGGAGAACATGGCACGTTTACGAATCTTTAGAATCTACATCCTTTTCGTCGTTTCTGGGGATAAGCCGACCGTGCGCCACCCGGCAGGCCGCCTCGGCGATGCGGTCGAGATCCGTGACCCTGAGGCACTGCCCGCTGCTCTGCTTGGTCAATGCTGGACTAAGCAGAGCAGCTTGTCGTCGTGCCGTGGAACCCCAGCGCATCGTGAACGTGCATCGGGCCAAGACCCACCTCTCGCGCCTGATCGACGACGCCCACGCCGGCGAGACGATCCTGCTGGCCAAGGCCGGCAAGCCCTGAGCACCTCCGATCCGCAGTTCTCCACGTTCCCCTGCCGCACCCTCTGGTGATCGCCAGGCCTGGTGATGCGCAGGGGCCTGAGGGGCTCGGTGCTGAGCGCATGGACGGCCACCCGGCCGATCCGTTCCCCAATCCCTGATGCGACGGGGGCGATGCGGTTCACATCGGGCACAAAAGGAGCGCTTGGCCGTCGAGCAGACAGCCCCCAGATCGCTCATCGCAGCTGAACCCCAGGGGCCAGATCAGCGGTCGCCCATCCGCGCCACCCATCCCCGTTGTCGTTCCGTTGACGCTGCGGGTTGCGGTGTTCAGGTTGAGAGCAGGAGTCATTCCTTCCCTTTTCATGTTCGACCCCTTGCTTCTCCAGGCGTCCCCTGGACTGTCGCTGCCGGGGGTGCCGTCTGACGTGGTGCCCCTGGTGGCCCACCTGATCGGCGCCCTGGCCATCCTTGTTGTCGGCTGGATCATCGGTGGCCTGCTCGCCCGCCTGGTGCGCTCCTTCCTGCGGCGCTTCTCCCTCGACTCGCGGCTCACCTCGGCGGTGCCCCGCGGCGCCCTGCCGGCATCGGGCATCCGGCTCGATCGACTGCTGGCGGCGGTGGTCTTCTGGGTCGTGATGGTGCTGGCGGTGGTGGCGGCACTGAATGTGCTCAACCTCACCACCGTTTCGGAACCCCTCAACCAGTTCCTCAACCAGATCTTTGCCTTTCTGCCCAAGCTCGGCGCCGCTGCCCTGCTGGCGGCGGTCGGTTGGGTGGTCGCCATCCTGGCGCGCACGGCCCTGCTGGGGGCCACCGAGCATCTCAATCTCGACCAGCGTCTGTTCGATGCTGATGAGCCGGAGGGCGTCGGCGCCCAGGGCCAGGCCGTGAGCGGAGCCCTGGGGGATGTGGTCTTCTGGCTGGTGCTGCTGTTCTTCCTGCCGCTGATCCTCAACGCCCTCAATCTCGGCGCCCAGGTCACACCGGTCGTCAATCTGTTCGACACCTTCCTCTCGGCCCTGCCGCGTCTGTTCAAGGCCGGGGCGATCGCGGCGGTGGGCTGGTTCCTGGCCCGCATCGTGCGCACGATCGTCGGCAATCTGTTGGCTGCCACCGGCCTCGACAAGCTGGGGGCCGAGTTCGGTCTGGATCCCGGCCGGGGTGCCCAGTCCCTCTCCTGGCTGGTGGGGACGCTGGTCTTTGTGCTGATCCTGATTCCCACGGCCACGGCCAGTCTCGATGCCCTGGCGATCCCGGCGGTGTCGGGTCCGGCCACGGCGATGCTGGATCGCATCCTTTCGACCCTGCCGCAGATTTTCACCGCCACGTTGATTCTGGTGGCGGGCTTCGTGGTGGGCCGTTTCACCGGGCAGCTGGTCTCCCGGCTGCTGGCCGGCATCGGTTTCGACGGCATCTTCCGCTGGCTCGGCATGCCAGATCTGGCCGATGCCACCCTGAACCAGGCTGCGGCCCCCAACCGTTCCCCCTCGGATGTGCTGGGGGTGGTGACCATGGTGGGCATCCTGCTGTTCGCCTCGGTGGCGGCCACCAACGTGCTGGCCCTGCCGGCCCTTACGGAGGTCATGCAGGGGCTGCTGCGGCTCTTCGGCCAGATCCTCTCCGGTCTGGTGGTGTTTGCGGCCGGTCTTTATCTGGCCAATCTGGCGGCGCAGCTGGTGCGCAGTTCGGGGGGCAGCCAAGCCCTGCTGCTGGCCCGCACCAGCCGGGTGGCCATCACCGTCTTCACCGGCGCCATGGCTCTGCAGCAGATCGGTGTGGCCCCGAGCATCGTCAACCTGGCCTTCGGTCTGCTTCTGGGATCGGTGGCGGTGGCCGGTGCCGTCGCCTTCGGTCTCGGCGGACGGGAGGTGGCGGCCGAGCAGCTGCGCCAGTGGATCCGGTCCAGCGGCAACCGGGAGCTGGAGTCCTGAGTCCGGGCCAGCCCATGGGTGCTGGAACACAAGGTGGCGGCAACCTTGTGTTCCGGCTTTTCACAGAGAGCTTGGCCGGGCTACCCGATCGGGGCATTCATTCTCGCCGATGGCACTGCATTGCTGCACGTGGAATTCGGGGTGCAGACGAATGGAATCAGCCCAGTCCACGCCCGATCCAGTCCTGGGCTGGCGGTCAGCATCGAATCCCTGGCCTGCGCGAACAGCATCGGCCACGACGCCAGGCGCAGAAACGACGGGTGAGCAGTGCGGGCAGAGTCCTCAGGGCTCAGAGGAGCACCACTGCTTCAGCAGGGCAGCGTCTGAGGTGGCTGCACAGCAAAACCTCACAACCCACACCGCCCGCCACCAGGCCCCGGCCCGACAGACCCACCCCCGACAGTGCCGCCAAGGGCAAGGCCGGCGAGGACGCTGAGGCCATGGCTGACGGCGGCATCGATGCGGCTGCGGGGCCGTTCGCAGAAGGTCAGGGTCGGATCAATCGCTGAGGGCAGCCCATGGCGCTGGACATAGAGCCAGGAGAGGAGGGTGCAGGCGAGATCCAGACCAGCGGCCGGCGGGAGTCCATCGGGCAGAAGGGCAACGCTGGGGAGGGTTCCGGCCTGGGGCGATGGCGTCCATCCCGGGAACCCTCAGCCGCCCTGACTGAACTGGCGATGGCGGTGAGCAACGAAGGACTGGAGCTGATCCGGCAGCTGGAGGGTTGCCGTCTGGTGGCCTATCCCGACCCAGGCAGTGGTGGTGAACCCTGGACCGTCGGCTATGGCCACACCGGCCCTGAGGTGACGCCTGGGCTGGTGATCAGCCTGGGCCAGGCCGAGGCGTGGTTGCTGGTGGATGTCGCCGAGGCCGAACGGTCGGTGGATCTGCTCCTGGCCGGTGTCGGGTTGAACCGTTGGCAGCAGGAGGCGTTGGTGAGCTTCTGCTTCAACGTGGGGGCCGGGGCGTTGGCAGACAGCAGCCTGCGGCGACGGCTCCAGGCCGGAGAAGCGGCCCAGGTGGTGCTCAGCGAAGAGCTGCCCCGCTGGGTGAAGGGTGCCAACGGTCCGCTGCCGGGGTTGGTCAGCCGCCGCCAGCTGGAGCTCGCCCACAGCCGCCGCGGCAGTGCCGCGATCGAACTGCCGGTGCCGTACTACGCCCAGAACGACAGCAGCACGGGCCAGGGCCCGCGGATGTGTTTCTCCTCCAGCTGCGCCATGGCGGCCGAATTCCTGCGGCCGGGGTGTCTGTCTGGCGCGGCAGGCCAACCGGATGACCGATACCTGGCGATCGTCCAGCGCCATGGCGACACGACTGATGCCCAGGCCCAGATCCAGGCATTGGCGGTGCTCGGCATCACGGCCCGGCTGCGCACCGATGGCCGGATGGAAGATCTGATCACGCAGCTGCAGCGGCGGATTCCGGTGCCCGTGGGCTGGCTGCGCAAAGGCCCAGTGCAGGCGCCGAGCGGTGGCGGCCACTGGAGTGTGGTGGTCGGCTGGGATCCGCAGCGGCAGGTGCTGCGGATCCACGACCCCAACGGAATAGCCGACCTGACCGCTGGGGGCTATGTGAGCGACATCGGCGGCAAGGGGCAGCTGTGCTCACGTCAGAACTGGGGCCCGCGCTGGATGGTGGAAGGTGACGGCAGCGGCTGGTGGCTCGAGCTGTCGGTGTGAGTCCCTCAAGGTCAGGAGGGCGACGGGGAAGTTTTCTGGGGGACCCGGGTAGCCTCCGGTTGTTCGCTGACGATCGATGCTGATCGGCGCTGACCTCCTGGCCAAGGTTCAGGAGATGGGGGATGCCCCCAAGGCAGAGATGGTGCGGGCCTGTGGCTACGTGAGCACCAGCAAGGCCGGCCGGGAACGGCTGGAATACACCGACTTCTACCTGGCCCTGCTGTCGGCCAAGGGGATCGTTCTCCATGACGGAGACGACGACGGTGGCCGTGAGCTGACCTACACCGCCAAGGTGCAGAGCAGCGGCAGCGTGAGTGTCGGCCGTGCTTACACCAGC
>CAIQIA010000021.1 GCA_903871775.1 uncultured cyanobacterium | reverse complement strand
GTCGCCTGATCTTCCAATACGCCAGTTTCAACAATAGCCGCAGCCTCCACTTCTTCCTGGCTGCCTGGCCGGTCGTGGGCATCTGGTTCACCGCCCTGGGCGTGAGCACGATGGCCTTCAACCTGAACGGCTTCAACTTCAACCAGTCGATCCTGGATTCCCAGGGCCGTGTGTTGAACACCTGGGCTGACATCCTGAACCGTGCTGGCCTGGGCATGGAAGTGATGCACGAGCGCAACGCTCACAACTTCCCCCTCGACCTGGCTGCTGCCGAGTCCACTCCCGTGGCTCTGACCGCTCCCGCCATCGGCTGAGGATCTTGACCCTGCCTGATCTACAGATCACGGCACAATCAAGGATTGCACGAACCCCCGCCTCGGCGGGGGTTTTTTGTTGTCGATGCTCAGACCCGATGCCCACCCATGAGCGGTGGAGAGACCTCCCCGAGAGGCTCCTGTGCACTTGGCCGCTCGATGTCCCCCCCACCTCCCACACTCACCCCAGACGCTTCGGGTGTTGATGACGCTTCGCCAAGGCCATTGCGTTGCGGCCTGTCGACAGCGTTCAGGTCTCCGATATCTCCTAGCGAGTGGAACAAGATCCATAGGCATCGCCATGCAGCTCTGGCCGACTGAAGATGTTCATGCACCTTGGACTGGACGTCTTTCCGAGTTCGTCGTCATGGTCAGAGAGGCCAAGGGGCATCAAGGAAATGCCCTCCAGCCTGATCACAGGCTGGAGGGCACCACGGCAGAAGAAGACAGAAAGCGGCTGATGCTGGTCAGCACACTGGGGCTGAATAGTTATGCGCCAGGGTGTCCGGGGCGCAATCGGCAGCCAGGGCGGTGTTCGGATCGGGGCAGATGGGATCGCAGTTGGGTGTGTCACAGCTGCTTCCCTGGGACGGGCTGATGACGGGCACGTCGAGCCAGCAGGGATCAAAGCTGCTGAGGCCGGGGATCAGGATGTTGATGTCGGCGGTGGTGTCGCCATTGAGATCGACCGTGAGCAGATTGTCGACGAAACGGACCTGGCCGGTCTTGCCCGAGAAGGCTTCAGCGCCGATGAAACTCCAGCTGGCGTTGGCGATGCCGTTGGTGTTCACCAAGGCATGGTGCAGGGAGATGAAGTCACTACCGGGCTGGAAATCGGTGATGCGATCCGTGTGTCCAGGGTCGGCACTGATGTAGAAGAAGCCATCACGACCGGCTCCACCGGTCAACACATCATCACCTATCTCTCCCGCCAGCAGATCGTCACCATCACCACCGCTGAGCACATCATCCCCATCCCCACCGACGAGCATGTCGTTGCCCAGACCGCCCCTGAGGTAATCGTTGCCACCACGGCCGTTCAGGTAAGAGTCTTGGCTTGTGGCCGTCATGACCTCGCCATCGTTGGTGCCCCAGGCACTGAAGGCAAACAACGCAAGCACCGCCGGAGCGAACTGGGGTGAACCGCCATCATCGGCGGGGGCAGAGGTCACGGCCGGCAGTACCGGAACCGTGGAGGTCACCTTGGCGGTGCTGTACCCGGCAAGGAGGGTGTCTTCGCTCGGGAGGGTGGCATGCAGACCGGGATGGAACGCCGCCGAATAAGGAGCGAGGGGCTCAGAACCATGCTGATGCTGCCAGCGGGATGAGGCCGAAGCATCAAAACCGGAGGTGAGGCTGCCTTCTTCTGGCAGGTCAGCATGGAGACCCGGGTGATAGGCGACGGAGTAAGGAGCGAGGGGATTGAGCGTGTGGAGGTGCGACGAATCGGATGCCTGGGTGGCGAGGCCGTGGGCAGTGGTACCACCTGTCGGCGGCCCCGTGAGCACAACCCCGGGATGATGGGCCGATGGATAGGGGAACGGTGTGTAATTTCGATCAGCAGGAATCGGATCGCCGGCCTTGTAGGCCGCTCCATCCAGATTGGGATCAAAGTTAAACATCATCATGGAGTCTTCGTGCTGCAGTGTGTGGCAGTGGAAGACAAAGGGGCCTTCAAAAGTTCTAAACTTCATAAAGACAGACGCCGTCGTGTTCGGCCCCAGCAGCGTCGTGTCACTCTTGAACTGCTTTTCAGGGAAGTAGTCGGCAGACGGCTGGCGGCCGTTGATCGTCTGGACCTGATGGGATTCCAGATGGATGTGAATGGGGTGCCACCAGCCGCCACTTCCGTTGATCAGGGTCCACTCTTCGGCAACCCCCAGCGGCATGGGGTTGTTCGAAATCATGGAGTCGAAGTGGGTCTGGTTGATCAGCCACAGGCCATTGCTGCGGCCGAACTCAAAGGTGCGACGGTTGCTGATCTCGGACGGCAGGATCGGCGTGTTTGCACGCAAGGGGGAGTTGACCGTAACCGTGTTGGTGGGGGTGGTAGCCGTTTTGGGCGCCACCACGATCTTCATGATCCGTTCCGAGAAACCGGTGGTGCCGATGGTCAAAAGATTGCCTTGGGGGCCCGTGCCTTTGTTCTGCTCAGCGGTGTTCACCAGGTACAGCTCGGTGCCTGGGGCGTAGCCCGAGAAATCCATCACCACATCGGCCCGCTGGGCAGGCGAGATGGTGAATTCATTCATCTGGATCGGATTGGGCAGCAACCAGGTGTCATTACCGATCCGCAGGTGGGGCTGGATGACACCATTGGCATCCTGAACACTCAGATGCCAGATGCGCGCCGTCGAAGCCCCCAGCATCCGCATTCGCACCTGGGTCGGTTCGACCACCAGGTAGGGATAGGATTTGCCGTTGACAAGCATCACATCGCCAAGGTAGCCGTCGGTGTTGTTGCCAATCGGGAAGCCGTCATAAAAGAACGAGCCATCCGCGTTAAAGGTGCGGTCACTCAGAGCCAGGGGGATGTCGTAGGGAGAATTGTTCTCCATAAATTCCTGCTCGTTCCATTCGGCTGTCGACTTCCACCAGCCCGGCAGGACATGGTTCTTGACGAGGTCCAGTTCAGTCGTGTCAAACGACAGCCAGAAACCGGCCATCCCCTTGACGACGTTGAGGTCCGTGATGTCTTCCCCATGGTCGTGGTACCACATGGTGGATGGCGACTCGGTCATGTCGGGCTTGCCATCGTTGCCCATGGGGACGGTATTGGCGTAGTAATAATCCCGGTACATTCCTGGATTGATTACATAAGAAGGGTATCCATCCACGTGGGCCGGATTGTGCCCACCGTGCAGATGCACCGATTCCCGTTGGACCATGCCTGCCGGCATGCCTGGATACAGGGGAAGATCGTTCCAATGGCGCACCACCACCGGCTGGCCTACCCGAGTCTTGAAGGTGGAGCCGGGCATGGTGCTGTCGTAGCCGTAAATCTCCGTGAGATAGGCCTGGTTGACGCCATCCACAACGGACTGGAGCCTGGCACCCTCCCGCTGGGAATACCAGGCCGTGGTGACCTGACCAGTGGAGTAATAAGGGGTTGAGGTGCCCGCCACTGTCTGGTTATAGAACTCGGGGGCAATACCGCCGTAGCTGGCCTGGGTGGGATCGACATCGCTGTAAAGCGCCGGCAGCCCGCCGGGAGACGGCTGGGGGGCGAACTTGGTGCCCCAGACATCAGGCTGCACACCGACATAATCCGGTCGCTTGAGCGTGGGGACAGGCACCGCCGAGGCCCACTTGCGCACCGGGAAAGGGGTGAACTGGGGTTGGTAGACCTCGGTGGCAATGTTGAGCGAAACGGATGTATCCTTGACAGCAATCGAGACGGCATTGCCGATCGCCGTGCCACCGGGTTTGTCGGTGAAGAGCTGGATCCTGATCAGTTCATCAGCCTCGGTCTTGTAATCGTTGGCGAGGATGTGGGTGAAGCTGGCCTTGCCGGCCTTGACAACCACCTGGCCGCTGATGGTGCCCACGCCGAAATCGGCTGGATCCACACCGGCACCACTGAGTTGGTAATAAAGGATGGTGCCGTCAGCCATGTTGATGGTGGTCACCGTGGTGGTGACTGCCTGGCCTTCGCTCAACGTGGCCAGGGATGGCGTGAGGCTGGCGGTTGCAGCACCACGGGAGCGCGAGGTGTCGTTGATCAGCACCGAGGCACTCGCCAGGGGCGTGGCCAACTTGGGATCGCCGAAGAGATTGATCTGGAGGGTCTCGGGACCTTCGGTGGTGAGGTCATTGGCAAGCCGATGGGACAGCACGAACTGACCCGTGCTGCTGACGGTGGCACTGCCGATCAGGGTGCCGCTGCTGAAGTCAGCATTGGTGATCCCTGCCCCAGACACGGTCCAGTACACCGTGGTGCCGGCGACGATGTTGGTGGTCTGAACCGTGGTGGTGAGCAGACCCCCTTCGTTGATCACCACAGCAGAGGGCTTGATGGTGTAAGTGGGAACCAGCGGCTGCGAAGGCGACAAAGAGGTGTCACGGATGGTGACCGCTGCGGAGGTGCCCACCGGGGTGGTCATGCCGGGGTCACTGAAGAGGCCGATCTTCAGCGATTCGAGCCCTTCGGTGGTGAGATCATTGCTGAGGGCATGCACCAGGGTGATCTTGCCGGTGGCATCAACGGGGGCGAAGCCGTACAGCGCACCCCGGCTGAAGTCTTTGTCGGTGATGCCCGGGCCAGAAAAAGCCCAGTACAGAACCGTGCCCGGCCTGACATTGGTGGTCTGGATCCGGGTGGTCAGCACCATCCCTTCGTTGAGGGCGGCCGCCGATGGCTGGATCTTGTAAGTCGGGGCCGAAGAGCCAGCGACTGGTGCGGTGGAGGTGTCGTTGATGGTGACAGCGACGGTGCTGCCCACCTGAACGGTGCGGGCCGCATCTCTGAACAGCCTGATGTTGAGGGTCTCGGCCCCTTCGGTGCGCAGATCGCTGGCGATCGTGTGGCTGAAGGCGAAGGCCCCTCCAGCGTCGACGGCGGCCGAACCGACCAGAGCCCCCTTGCTGAAGTCGAGATCGCTGATGCCAGTGCCTGAGAGCGACCAATACAGCACTGTCCCCGGGGCGACGTTGGTGGTCTGCACCGCCGTCGTCAGAACCTGCCCTTCGTTGATCGCTTTCAGGGACGGAGTGATGGCATAGCTGGGAACAACGGCCAGCACCATGGCCTGCAGGTCCTCGGAGGAGCCGGGCACCAAGGGGGCATCGAGCAGTCCGTTCTGGGGGGTGAAGGCCATGGGGGGGGGGGCCGCCGTCAGTGGCAGGAGGAACCCGCCACGCCAACTCATAACGACTACAGCTTAACCTTGGAGGACCCTGAGCGCATCTAAAGCAGGCTGAGTCCCCGAAGACTGACCACAGCCTTTCGGATCTGCCCCCACAGACCAATGTCCATGGGCGCTCAGGCGAGGGGAATTGCCCTGTTCGCCCCGGCATTGCCGGCCACAGCATCGGCCCAGGGATCAGGGGCCGCAAAGAGGCTGGTGATGCGTCGCAGCTGGTCACCGGTCGAGACGGTGCCGGCCACATAGGCCGCCCGGCTGGCCAGGATGTCGCTGGAGGCCTGCACCCTGAAGACATCGGCCGCCGGCAGGGTCAGATCGGGAGCCGAAGTACGCCGAAGAATGTCGCTCAGGGAATCCATCTCGTTCCAGAGACCGGAACCGGTGTCCCGCAGGCGCGAGATGTAATAGAAGCGATCCCCCTCCTGGAGGCGATCCAGCTGCTCCCAGAAGATGGTGGCCATCAGCGGCCCCATCTGTCCGGAGTCCGCACTGGGCTTCTCCGCCAGCATCCCCACCCAGGCGTCGACGTCCTCCAGGGAGGCATACACCGATTGGAACTTGGCCAGAAGGGCGCTGCTGCCATGGGTGGTGGGGTCCGAGGCACGGAACGAGCGGGCGGTGCCATCGGCGTTGCGGCTCGGCACCCAGTCGCGCAGGCTGGCCCCGAACTCGGCCCAGCTGTCGTACGGCCTGAACAGCGGGTTGCCCTGGAACGAGGCCGTCAGGTCGGTGCCGTTGCCCTTGTTGAGCGGACCGTTCAGGTACAGCTCGCGGCGGATGGCATTGAGGCCGGGGATCCCCAGCTCGCGACCACGCAGCACGTTGGCCGTGAACAGATCAAGGTTGCGCTGCACCAGATCGTTGCGAACCGCATTGGGCAGGAGGGTGTCGATGGTGTCATGGGCGACCTGAGTGAGACCAGCGGTGATCGCCGAATTGCCCAGGGCCATGAACAGCTGGGGATTCAGAAAACCATTGAGCAGGGAGAAGCCAGGCAGCAGGTTCTCATTGATCTGCGAATGGCCGACCCGATAAGCCACAACAGCAAACTCGAGGCTTTCGGAGGCATCCACTGCAGGGTTGTAGCCGGCGAAGCCATGGATGCCTGAACCAGCATTGATGATCTTGTCACCCGCCAGGCTGGGGCCGAACTCTTCGTAAACCGCCTTCTGGTATTCCCCTTCGGTGATGATGCGGGCGGCGTTGAAGATGTCGTCTTCGGCCACGCCGGTGATGCCCGCCTGCTTCTGGCTGCTGCGCAGGTTGGCCACCTGCCAGTTGTGTTCCCGGGCCCACATCGTGTGGATCGAGCTGAGGCCGATGTTCTCGTTGGCCCGCCAATCGCCGGCGACCACATGGCTCAGCAGCTGACCGGCCCCCCAGTCTTCGGCCTGGATGCGAGGCTGACCTTGCAGGATCTGCGTGACGACGGCGTCGGACTGGGTTGCGAACTGGGGCAGGTAGGCCCGGGCCTGGGCCAGGGGAACGGTCTTCAGCACATCGGAGATGCCGTCGGCGTTCTGATCAATGGCGGCCAGGCGGGGCAGGTCGGTGGGGGATGTGGCCGTGATCGCCAGGGCGACATCGCCGATCAGCGGCTGGTTGTCGAACTGCCGGTAGGTGCGGCTGGCAGGATCGAAGTTGCGAACATTGCCGGCATCAATGAAGCGGGGATCACGGCTCAGGGCCAGCCACTGGGGCGACCCCAGGGCCACACCGGCCGTGGCGTTGGCGGCGAAGACGGCATTGACGAGGGCCGGATTGACGCCGTTGTTGAGCAACACCTCCGCGTAGGTCGGCAGGCCGGGCAGGCCATCCCCCGTTCGCAGCGCCGAGGTGAGCATGTCAGCGGTCTTGACGAGGCGGAACCCACCGGGGGCGAGGGGATCGACAAGCCGCACCAGGCCATTGCGGCTGCCCGTGATCCGGAAGCCGTTCACGGTGCCGCCGATGCGATAGATGGTGCCGTCGTTGCTGGTGTAAGTGCCGGAGGCGTTGAAGCGGGCACTCTCCCGCAGCACGTAGGCGGTGGCATCGGTGGAGCCGTAGAGCTGGTTGTTCTGGATCAGCCCCTCGGTCTTGTTGACACTGAACAGATCGAGCTCCTGGGGAGCACGACCGAGAATCTGGGCGGCGCTGCGGGTGGGCGTGGGCTGACCGGTGGGGCTGATGGTGTAGGCGTACAGACCGGCGGGGGCGCCGTTGGGCCCGACCGAGAAGTTGGCGACAGGCACGAGGGTGCGGGTGACGGCATCGCGCAGCACCTGGCCGCCGCGGTCGCCGATGACGCCGACGGCGCCTCCCGAGATGGCATGCAACTTGTCGCCGGGGGCTGTGGCAGCGGCCATCGACTGCTTCAGACCGCTGCGAGCCAGGAAATCGAGCCCATGGTCGAAGTACTGGCCGAAACTCATGTCGTATTCGTTCCAGCCCTGGGGGTTGGGCATCGGTCCTGCCTGGGCGCCGAGGGCATTGCTGACCAGGCGGGCGTTCGCCAGCCTCTGGGTCACCGGCTCCACCAGCCGCAGGCTGCGGTCGACGGTGATGATCCCCTCATACCCACGGGGACGGCCGAGCTCTTCGACGCCACGGGCGTCTATGCCCCATGCAGGACGGGTCAGACGCAGGAAGGGAGATTCGGCATTCGCCCAGAATTCGGCGCCGCTGCCCTGGCTGTTGGCCACGTAGCCGGTGGTGCCGGGGCGCACGTCGTCGGCCGTGCCGTAGAGCCGGTCAGCACCGGCGTTGGCGAGGTTGTTGCCGTAGGACGTGGAGGTGCGCAGGCCCGAGATCTCGTAGGGCTTGCCTGTGACATCGTTCAGAAAGAGGCTGCCGTAACGGCCGGGGTTGACGAGCTTGAGCAGGGTCTGAAATGACCCTGAGTCAATCTTCAGTTCGGCGCTGAACTGCTCGTAGGTGACGCCACGGGCCCCGTAGTAGCGCGCGGCAGGGGTCAGGGACGGCATGGCGACCAGGAGGACATGGGGGAGAGGGGACTGACGACTGAAGGGGCGGGGGGGGCATTGCACTTACCCCGCATTCAGCTCCAGTTCATCTTAGCTTTGGAAATCTCTGGGTGGACGCTGCCTCCACAAGCCCCGCGGAGGGCAGACCTACGATCACAGGCTGGAACGTGGACCACTCCGGTTTGGGCAGCAGTTTCGGTCAGGCCTTCCGCATCAGTACCTTCGGCGAATCCCATGGTGGGGGGGTCGGCGTCGTCGTGGATGGCTGCCCCCCCCGCCTGCCCCTGGACCTGGAGGCCGTTCAGGCCGACCTGGACCGGCGGCGCCCCGGCCAAAGCGCGATCACCACGCCACGCCAGGAGGAGGACAGGGTCGAGGTTCTCAGCGGCCTTCAGGACGGTCTCACCCTGGGGACGCCGATCGCCATGCTGGTGCGCAACCGGGATCAGCGGCCCGGCGACTACAAGACCATGCAGCAGGTGTTCCGTCCGTCCCATGCGGATGGCACCTACGCCCTCAAATACGGGATTCAGGCGAGCAGCGGCGGCGGTCGTGCGTCGGCCCGCGAGACCATCGGCCGGGTGGCCGGCGGGGCCGTCGCCCGTCAGCTGCTGCAGCAGCACCACGGCACCGAAATCGTGGCCTGGGTCTGCCGGATCCACGATCTGAGCCTGACGATGGATCCGGCGGTGCCCACCCGCGAGATGGTGGAAGCCTCGATCGTGCGGTGTCCCGATCCTGACCTGGCCGGCAGGATGGTGGAGCGGATCCAGGCGATCGGCGCCGCCGGCGATTCATGCGGTGGCGTGATCGAGTGTGTCGTGCGCCATCCGCCGGTGGCCCTGGGCATGCCGGTGTTCGACAAGCTGGAGGCGGATCTGGCCAAGGCGGTGATGTCGCTGCCGGCCACCAAAGGCTTCGAGATCGGCTCCGGGTTCGCCGGCACCCTGATGCTGGGCAGCGAACACAACGACGCCTTCATTCCTGGCCCCGAAGGCCGGCTGCACACCGCCACCAACCGATCGGGCGGCATCCAGGGTGGCATCAGCAACGGTGAACCGATCGTGCTGCGGGTGGGGTTCAAGCCAACGGCCACCATTGCCCGCGAGCAGCAGACGGTGACGGCGGCCGGCGACGCCACGACCCTGCGCGGACGGGGTCGCCATGACCCCTGTGTGCTGCCCCGGGCCGTGCCGATGGTGGAAGCCATGGTCGCCCTGGTGCTGGCCGACCACTGGTTGCGCCAGCGGGGTCAGTGCGGCTGAGCCGAAGCGCCGTCAGCGCTGGCGGCCACCGCCGCGGTCGTGGGTCGGGCAACCTTGCGCACGGTCTTGCGCACCCCCTTGGCCACGGTCCTGCCGGTGGTCTTGCCGGTGGTCGTGCCCGTGGTCTTGCTGAGCGACCGGGCGGGGGCCTTGCGGCTCGGGCGACTGCGGTGGCTCAGCACCAGGGCCCACTCCTCATCGCTGAGGCTGCTGGGCTTGGCGCCATGGGCATCGGCCAGCCGGGCGGCTTTCTCGATGTCGGCCACCAGATTCTTCCAGGAGGTGGCAAACCGCTTGTCTGATTGCGATTTGGCACCGCTCTCCACCAGGGTCTCGACGACACCGGCGGGCGTGACCTTCTTGCGACGGCGATTGAAGATCTCCTTCTGCAGCTGGGCGATCAGCGAGAGAGCCTTGTCGCTGAGCTGAATGGTGATCTCGGCCATGACCGCGGAAGCGCTAGTCCATGAGTAGCACTTGAGACACGGATCGACAACGCCTCAGTCGGCGTCGCCATCGGCCACGGCGAGTCTGCGCAGCAGGGCGACATCGTCGGCCTGCAGGCGATCGGCGTCATCGAACAGACTGGACCCCAGGGCCACCGCCTGCACCCCGGCCGCGAACCAGGAGGCGGCGTCCTGGGGACGCAGCCCGCCGGCGGCGATGCAGAACGGCAACGGGTGCAGGGGCTGCCGCAGCTGACGCCAGTACTGCGGTTTCAGCGTGGCCGCCGGGTACAGCTTGACCAGGCCCACCGCTCGAAACCGCTCGACTTCGCTGGGGCTGAACACCCCGGGAACCAGGGTCAGGCCCAGGGAGGCGGCGGCGTCGACCATGGCGCCACAGCCGATCGGCGACATGGCGTAACGGAGTCCCAGATCAGCCACAACCTGCAGCTGGTCGGCATGCCTGAGGCCAGCGGCACCGAAACGGATCCGGGGCCAGTGGCCGATGGCATGGCGAACAAGAGCGCTCCAGTCAGGACCATCGCTCCAGCTGAGTTCGACATGGCGAACCCCGACGGCGTCGAGGGCTTCGATCTGGCGTGATGCCTGGTCAGCGGACCTGGGGCGAAGCACCGCCAGCAGCGGCGACGCCCCCAGGGACTGACGCAGACCCGCGGGGTCAGAGGTAATCGGCAACGCGCACGTCGCGATGCAGCAGCAGGTCCTGCAGCTGTTCGGCGTCGACGGTTTCCTGCTCGACCAGCAGGTCGGCGAGCTCGTCGAGCACGCCACGGTTGTCGGCCAGGATCTGGGTGGCCCTGGCGTGGGCCGCCGCGACAAGGTCAGACACCTCCTGGTCGATGGTGGCGGCGGTGTCTTCAGAGAAGTCGCGTTCGGCGGCGATGTCGCGGCCCAGGAACATGCCCCCCTGGGAGCGGCCGAGGGCAACGGGGCCCAGCTTGTCGCTCATGCCGAAGCGGGTGACCATCTGCCGGGCGACCCGGGCGACCTGCTGAAGGTCGTTGCTGGCGCCGGTGGTGACTTCGTCTTCGCCGTACACCAGTTCTTCGGCGACGCGGCCACCCAGGGCCACGGCCATCTGGTTCTGGAGATAGCAGCGGGAGTAGAGGCCCGATTCCATCCTTTCTTCGCTGGGGGTGAAGAAGGTGAGGCCACCGGCACGGCCGCGGGGAATGATGCTGATCTTCTGCACGGGGTCGTAGTCGGGCATCAGGGCACCGACAAGGGCATGACCAGCCTCGTGATAAGCCACAAGCCGTTTGCGCTTCTCGCTCATGACCCGGTCCTTCTTCTCGGGGCCGGCCATGACGCGCTCAATGGCGTCATTGACTTCGTCCATCGAGATCTCGGTGAGCTTTCGGCGGGCCGCCAGGATGGCGGCTTCGTTGAGCAGGTTGGCCAGGTCGGCGCCGGTGAAGCCCGGGGTACGCCGGGCGACCTTGTCGAGGTCGACGTCCCTCGAGAGGGTCTTGCCGCGGGCATGCACCCCGAGGACCTGCAGGCGACCGTTGTAATCGGGGCGATCGACGACCACCTGGCGGTCAAAGCGGCCGGGGCGCATCAGGGCCTGGTCGAGCACATCGGGCCGGTTGGTGGCCGCCACGATGATAATGCCGGTGTTGCCTTCAAACCCGTCCATCTCGGTGAGGAGCTGGTTGAGAGTCTGCTCACGCTCGTCGTTGCCGCCGCCGAGGCCGGCACCGCGCTGGCGGCCGACCGCGTCGATCTCGTCGATGAAGACGATGCAGGGGGCGTTCTTCTTGGCCTGTTCGAAGAGGTCACGGACCCGGCTGGCGCCGACACCAACGAACATCTCGACGAACTCGGAGCCGGAGATCGAGAAGAACGGCACACCGGCCTCACCGGCCACGGCCTTGGCGAGAAGGGTCTTGCCGGTTCCTGGAGGACCAACCAGCAGCACACCCTTGGGAATCTTGGCGCCGACGGCGGTGAAGCGATCGGGGTTCTTGAGGAAGTCGACGACCTCGGTGAGTTCGAGCTTGGCGCCCTCGATGCCCGCGACATCGTCGAAGGTGACCTTGGTGGATGGCTCCATCTGCACCCGCGCCCGGCTCTTGCCGAAGCTCATGGCCGGATTCCCGCCGCCCGACTGGGCCCGCCGAAGCAGGAAGAAGAGTCCACCCAGAAGGATCAGGGGGAAGAGCAGGCTGCCGACGGCCTGCTGCCACATGGGGGTCTGGCGGCTGGGCTGGACGGCGATGTCGACGTTGTGGCGCGTCAGCAGGGGCAACAGGTCGGTGTCCGGAGCCAGGGTGACCTGGGCCCGGACGCCGTCGTTCTTCACGACCAGCGCCGACTGGCGGTCGGGGGTGATGAGCACCCGCGACACCTGGTCGGCCTGGACGGCCTCGACAAAGTCGCTGTAGCGCAGGGTGACCGGGAGGTTCGAAGGATCGGGGCGACCGAGAAGGGCGGTGCCCAGGGCAATGACCACCACGACCAGGAGGACGTAGAGGGTGGCATTGCGCCAACGCTTCGGACTGGCCAAGGCCGGGGTTTCAGGTGAAGGAATGTTACCCGACCCTGAAGGTCAGGCGGCCCGCAGGACCTCGACCACCGAGCGGAAGGCGAACCACTCGGGGATCTCGTCGCCGGAGCGGAGCATCTGGCGGAACTGGGTCCCGCTCAGCTTGCGGATGTGCAGGCCCCGGGCCTCGGCGGCATCCGCGGTCACGTAGCCCTCCTCTTCGGTGTAGACGAGGTTGAGCGACGGCACGGTCTGCATGCCGAGCTCTGCGGCATGGTCGCGGGCCCGGTCCTGGGCCTCGTAGGGACCGTAGAAGTCGTCGCCGCTGAGGGACGATTTGCAGCCCGCCATGTCGCGGCCGATGATGAAGTGGGTGCAGCCGTAGTTGCGGCGGATGATCATGTGCTGGATCGCCTCCCGCGGACCGGCCATGTGCATGGCATAGGGCAGGTAGGCCCAGCGGATCCGGGGGTTGTTGACCTCCTGGGCCAGGCGCTCGTAGGTCTGGAAGCGCACCTCACCGGGGATGTCGTCTTCCTGGGTGGGACCGCAGGTGGGATGCACGAGCACCACGCCGCCGCTGCTGACGTTCTCGGCGTCAAGGGCGCGGGTGAAGAGCTCGTAGTGGGCCCGATGGATGGGATTGCGGCACTGGAAGGCGACCACGTCCTCGCCCACGGGCAGGGTCTGGCGCACTTCGGCGGGGGTGCGGCAGGGGAAGACCCGCCGGGGGAGCTCAAGACCCTGGAGGGAGCCGCCCAGGTACCAGGAGCCGCGCTCCATGGCGATCATCCGCACGGCCGGATGCTCGAGGGAGGTGGTGCCGTAGCAGCCGGCGGCCTCCCGCACCTTGTCGGGCTGCCAACGGCTCTCGACGGTGAGCACCGCCAGCTCCTGCCCCCGATAGGTGAGCAGCACCCGCTGCCCGGGAAGGATGTCGTCGCGGTCGGTGTCGAAGACGATCGGCAGGCCGAACAGGAGGCCTGAACACAGCCGGCCCTCGCGGACGACGGCGTCGTAGTCATCGGGGCCGATGAAGCCGGTGAGGGGGGAGAAGCCACCCACCACCAGCAGCTCCACGTCACAGGCATTGCGGTCGGAGCACTCGAGGCGGTGATCGACCGCTGCGGCCACCCCCTGCCGTTGCTCTGCCGGGACCATGAGATCGACCAGGGTGCCTCCATAGGGAGGAATGAGCGCCTGGGGATACGCGGTCACGGCAGTGTTGCAGAGCAGCGGCAGTGTCTCACAGAGGAGATTCCGGGAGCGGCTGCCCCCGATCAGGCCTGCTCGAGACGGCCGTAGAACTCGCCCGAGATCTGCACATCGACGGCCTGTTTACCGCCCATGTCGGTGTCGGAGGGCTGGACGGCGGTGAAGACACCGGCGAACTCGCCGCTCTCGGCATCGACGCGGGTGATCGAGAGGTTCATCGTGCCGCTGCCGTCGACGTAGCGCTTCACGTTTTCCTTGACCAGCTCTTCGTCGTCACCGGCGGGCACCAGACCGACGGCACTGCTGTAGCCGGTGGTCAGGCCACGACCCTTGGGATCGAGGAAGTTGCTGGTGCGGTAGCTGGGGGCGCGGTAGCTGCCTTCGAAGTCGGTGCTGGTCGACAGGCTGGTGCCGCTGGCGGTGGCGTCGAGCTGCTTGCTGGCAAAGGTGAAGGGCACTTCCTCACCACCGGGCAGCAGCACGGTGATCGGCTGGAAGTCGATGCCGCCCAGCTCACGGAACCGCAGGCCATCACCCTCGAGGGTGAGGTCGCCGTAGACCGAGTCAAGGCTTGACGTGTAACGGGTGAGGATGCGGCCGTCGACAAACTGGGCCTCCTGACGCTTGTTCACCGGCTCGCCCTTCACGGCCACCTTGGAGGGGTGGAAACACATGTCGCGCAGCTGGTAGCGGGCATCGCTGCTGAGGGCGATGCTGCCGCGGGCGCTTTCGGGAACCGTGGGGCAGTCGTTGGCGAGACCCGTGTTGTGGATGTCGTCATAGGTGAGGTTGGCCCGGTCCACGGCCTTCGCGTCACCGCTGCAGGCGGTGAGCAGGGTGAGGCAGGCCGCCAGACAGAGGGCGAGGGCGGTCTGCAACAAGGAACGCAGGCGACGCATGGGGACCGGGCGATGGCGCTCGCGCGATCGTACAACTCACGTTCCTGACGCTGGATAGGATGTCGCGCGTCTCAACATCTGTGATGACGGCCACCGGCAGCCCCTGGGTCGAGCGTCTGGAGCGCTGGAGCCGCGAGGGCCAGCAGCTGGCCGCCGAAGCCGGCCTCGACCCCCAGCAGCTGCTCCTGCTGCTACGCAGCATCGAACAGCTCCACAGGGATCTGCAGGACGGTCCGTTCCGGGCCAGCCTGCCTTCGGACCGCCGCGGGCTTCACGACCTGCTCCAGTCGATGGAACGCAGCGGCGGCTGGCCCTACATCCCCCGGCTTCAGCTCAAGACATTCATGGAGCTGCTCGAGGAACCCCCCGCCTCCGTGGCGCTGCCGGCCGACAGCACCGGCGGCTGATACCAGCGGTCGGCGACGGCATCGAGCAGCCGGTGGGCCAGGGTCAGCTTGCTGCAGGGGCCGATGGCCTCCACCGCGCCACCGGCATCCAGCAGCCAGCCGGCATTGGTCTCGCTGCCGAAGCCGGCGCCAGGGGCATCGATCGGATTGGCGAAGAGCAGATCACAGCCCTTGCGGGCCAGCTTGGCCCGGGCCTGGCCGAGCACATCTCCGGTGTGGGCGGCAAAGCCCAGCAGCACCTGGCCGGGGGATCGCCGGGCCACCAGTTGCTGCAGCAGATCGGGCACCGCCTCCCAGCTGGCGGCATCGGCCAGTCGCTCCTGCAGGGCCTGCTTGGGGGCCTTGGCCGGATCCGGATGGCGCCAGCGCTGGTCGGCCACCGCGGCGGCCATCAGCACCGCGTCGGCCCCGGGGGCACGCAGGCTGAGGGCCTCCTCCAGGTCGGCGGCAGAGACGATCGCCTGGCATTCCAGCCCCTCGAGCCAGGCGGAGTTGACCTGGAGCGGGCCATGGATCAGCTGCACCTGGGCCCCCCGCAGGCGGGCCGCCTGGGCCAGCAGCACCCCCATCCGCCCAGTGGAGGGATTCGAGAGGAACCGGGCCGGATCGATGGCCTCGCGGGTGGGGCCGGCGGTGACCACCAGGGAGCGACCGACCAGGTCGCGCCGCACCCCCCGCGCCAGCACCGAGGCCACCGCCAGCTCGAGCAGGGCCGGTTCGACCATCCGACCGGGACCGCGCCGGTCACAGGCCAGCAGACCGGTGGCCGCCGGGGGCAGGGCCAGCACGCCGGCGTCGTTCTGGAACACGGCCCAGTTGCGCTGCACGGCGGCGGCCAGCCACATGTCGGTGTTCATCGCCGCGGCCGCCACCAGGGGGCAGCTGGCGGGACGGGCCAGCAGGGTGGAGGCCAGCAGCTGATCGGCCTGGCCATGGACCAGGCGCGCGAGGGTGGCAGCGCTGAGGGGAGCCAGCAGCACCAGGTCGGCCCATTCGGCGAGGTCAATGTGCAGGGGCCGGGGTTGCCCGTGCTGCCACTGGTCGTTCTCACAGGCGCAGGGGTGGCGCGAGAGGCTGGCCAGGGCCACGGGGCTCACCAGCCGCTCGGCGCTGGGGCTCAGCAGACAGCGCACCTCGGCCCCCCGGGCCTGCAGGGCCGTGACCAGGGACGGCGCCTTGACGGCGGCGATGCTGCCCGTGACCGCCAGCAGCACGCGGCGGCCCCGGAGGGGGTCGACGGCCGTGGCTGCGGTGGTGGTGGTGGGCCCGGCCACCCGTCAGTCCTCGTCGAAGGGTTCCTGGTCGACGAGGTGCACCCAGGGCCGGGCCAGTTCGGGGCGGTGGATGGCGATCGCCCGCATCAGGTGCCAGTCGGCCAAGCTGTCGAACACCGAGTCGTAGTCCTCATCTTCCAGGCGCCGGGCCAGGTCGCGCACGCTCTCCTCGGTCTGCTGGTCGAGCAGCTCCGGGGCGATGGTGACGGGATCGGTCATGGGGACGCCGGGCCTTGATGCCTCGGTGATAGGGTTCAGATTCCACCTTGCCACGCCCCTGGAGGGACGGTCAGGATCGGAGCATGCCCCCGGCGGCCGTCCTCCGGCAGCCGTCGGCGGCAGCGGGGAATTAGCTCAGCTGGTAGAGCGCTGCGATCGCACCGCAGAGGTCAGGGGTTCGAGTCCCCTATTCTCCATCGCCCCTGCAGACCGGCTTCGCCGTGAGCGTTCCCCTCTGGATCGGCCTTGCCGCGCTGGCCCTGGCGGGCCTGCCGGGCCCTGTGCTGCTCGAGGGGGAGAGCGACCGCATCGTGGCCATCGAACCGCCCCTCGATGCTCCGCCGTCGCTGGTGTGGACCCTGCGGGAGAGCCTGCAGGGCCCTGGGCGCTGGCGAGTGGCCTACGAGCTCGACTGCCGGGGCCGCCGGCTGCGGCGGGCGAGCCAGCCCCTGGCTCTGGCGCCAGGGCTGGATGCCCGGGCTGAGCCGCTTCCGGCCGAGCTGCCCGTGCCCCTGGGCGACGACGGCGACTGGCTGCCCGAACGACCGTTCACCCTCGCGGCCCAGCTGCTGCAGCGGAACTGCCGGGGCAGTTGATGAAGTCGGGGGAGCCTAGACGCCGAGGGGGGCCCTCGATGGGGTACAAAGGGGGTAGGTTCATCAACCCATACAACCGATGTCGCAGTCGAAGCGCGAACAGGTGGTCAGCCACCTCCGCTACATCCGCCAGGAGCTGCGTGAGATGCATCAAGGGGTGATGGACGATGGCCTGTTGCCCGAAGCCGGCGAGGTGCGCGGTGTGATGGCCCAGATGGAGGCCCTGCTTGAGCTGCTCGAGGGCAAGACCCCGCGCAAGGCCAAGGAAGTCGACGCCTGAGGGCCGGGCCTCAGCCCCGTACCCACAGCCAGCGGGCCCCTGAGGCCCGCACCCAGTCGGTCACATCCTCGGTGAGGCGGCGGCTGGCCAGGCCGATGCAGCCGCCGGTGCCGTCCTGGCTCACATCCTGGTGGATGCCGAAGTGGCCACGGGCGGTGGCGAACACCGGTTCAACCGGAATGAACCAGCTGCGGCCGATCTCAAGGGGATCGCCGGGCCCGAGACGGATCGGTTCACCGATGGCATAGGCGCCGGGGGGCAGCGGCGCCTGGTTGCCGGGGCGGTTGAAGCGGTCGGCCCGCTCGGCCTGGGGGCTTCCGGTCACCGAAGGCCAGCGCCGCAACATCTGCCCCTGGCGCCAGAGCTCGAGATCCCAGAGGCGGTTGCCATGGCCGTCGCGGTGGCCGGTGGGCTGAAAGGCCAGGTAGGCCTCGTCGGACACGATCCGCACCAGGGCAGGCGGCGGTGAGGGCAGGTCCTCCGGGGGCAGCGGAAGCATGGATGGCACGGCAGAGTGCAGGAGCCTCCCCGATTTCCGCCCCCAGTCGGAAAAAGGGTGGCCAGATCGCGCACCGATTCCCACGCGACTCGTCCATGCAGAGCACCCGTCTGCGCCGCCGCGGAGCCCTGGCCTTCGAACGGCTCACCCTCTGGGCCACCAACCCCTGGCGGCGGTCATCCCTGCTGCTGATCGTGCTGCTCGGGGGCTTCGTCAGCGGCACCTCCCTGGGGGCCCTGGCAGGGGCGGTCGATGCCTTCGACCCGCTGGCGGCCCTCGCCTGCGTGCTGGTGTTCGAAGCGGCGATCCGCCTGCGACGCCCCCTGCTGCGGCAGGCCGGGCCGGCCCGCCTGGGGCTCGACCTGCTCGACATGGCCCGGATGGGGCTGACCTATGGGTTGCTGCTGGAGGGGTTCAAGGCCAGCGTCTAGCCCGCACCATCGTCGCCGGCGGCCAGCAGATACAGCAGCGCCATCCGGATCGGGATGCCATTGCGCACCTGTTCCTCGACCAGGCTGCGGGCGCCATCGTCGAGCAGGGGGCCGCTGAGCTCGACGCCGCGGTTGACCGGCCCTGGATGCAGCAGCGGCACCTCGGCGCCGCACAGCTCCAGGCGGGCGTGGCTGAGCCCGTACTGGCGGTGGTAGGCGTCGAGGCTGGTGATCAGGTTCTGGCGCATGCGCTCCTTCTGCAGGCGCAGGGCCATGACCGCATCGGCCCCCGGCAGGGCCCGCTCGAGCGAACGCTCGACCTGCACCCGACCGCGCCGGGCCACCGGATCCAGCGGCTGGCCAGGGGGAGGGGCGGCCACGAAATCGGCGAAGGCCTCAGGCAGCAGCGATGGTGGCCCGCAGAGCACCACGTCGGCACCGCAGCCGGTGAGGGCCCACAGGTTGGAGCGGGCCACCCGTGAATGCAGCACGTCGCCCACGATCACGATGCGGCGGCCCGCCAGCACATCGGGGGTGACCGGACCGGCACCGGCGAAGTAGCGCGCCAGGGTGAACAGATCCAGCAATCCCTGGCTGGGGTGGCTGTGCAGGCCATCGCCCGCGTTCAGCACCGCCACCCGCAGGCCGCGCCCCTCCAGGGTGGCGGCCAGGGTCGCCGGCACCTGGGCACAGGCGTGGCGCACCACAAGCAGATCAGACCCCATCGCCACATAGGTGAGGGCCGTGTCCTGCAGGCTCTCGCCCTTGACCAGGGCGCTGGTGGCCGGCGAGAAGCTCTGCACATCGGCCGAGAGCCGTCGGGCGGCGAGCTCGAAGCTGCTGCGGGTGCGGGTGCTGGGCTCGAAGAACAGGGTGGTGACCAGCCGCCCCTGCAAGGCCGGCAGACGCCGCTGCCCCGTGGTCGGCAGGGCCGCGAAGCGTCCGGCCAGATCCAGCACCGTGGCGTAGTCGTCCGGCGAGAAGGCGGCCAGGTCGAGCACGTGGCGGTGGGACCAGGGGCGACGGGACACGGCGATGGTCAGGAGGAAGGGGCAGCGGCCCGGTCCCACTCTGGCAAGAGCCCATCCGGGCGCCATCCCATGGCCAGCGGCGGACGCCGGTCCCCCGGGCGGCGGCGGCTGACGGCACGGCTCTGGCGCAGGTACCAGCGCCAGGGCTGCGGCACCGCTTCGCGGACTCCGATGCGGCTGTCGATCACCAGGTCGAGCTCGCGGGCGGCCAGGGCCTCCGTCAGGGACGGCGGGCGGTGCATCAGCCCCGGCGCCCCGATGCTCAGCTGCACAGGGGTTCGATCGTGGCGCCGGTCGATGCCGAAGCGACGGGCCAACAGGCCGGGCCCGGCGGCCACCCGCTCCGGCTCGCCGGGCAGGGCCACCGCCCGGAGCAGCACCCCGCTGGCCCACCCCTCGCGATCGGTCACAACATTCACGCAGTGGTGAATGCCGTAGCTCACGTACACATAAAAAAGTCCCGGTTCCCGGAAGAGCGTGTCGTTGCTGGGGCTGCGGCGGCGATGCCCGTGGCAGGCAGGGTCGGACTGGTCGTAGGCCTCGGTTTCCACAATCACACCCCACAGCAAGTCGGAAGATGCTCCTGGGCGAACCAGCAGACAGCCAATCAGATCTGGGGCCACCGTGACGGCCGGACGCTGAAAGAAGCCCGGCGGAAACGCCCCTCCAGGAAGAGCCAGGTCAGTTGCTGCAACGGCCATGGTCTGCCCTTACGACCACCAGATTCTGAAAGTGGACCTCAGGGGTGTGATCCCAGCGGCACCAGAGCGTGCTGGAGGCAACAGGGGATCGTGGGCGCTGTGCATCAGAGTCTCGACGCCGAGACCCGGTGTTGCGACTCCGTCTCGCAGCACCGATCGGACCCCATTTCTGCTTTCACGTTCCCATTATCATCTTCTGATAAAACAATGACTTCAGCCCCTGTTCTGCTGGGCCAGCTTCTCATGCTGATCAGCATGCCGCTGAGCGCAATCGCCATGCCCGTTGACTCCATCCGCCCGATCAGGGATGGATGCCGGTCGAAGGCCGCGTGCATCGGCACCGACAACCTGTTCGGGCAGGTGCCCCTCCGCACCGCCGTCGGTCGCCCGATGCGGTTGTTCAAGCGGTGACGACAAACCGCAAGAAGCCACCAGAATGGGGCAGGTGGTTCCAGAACCGATGACCCTCGCCAAGCTGCTGCCTGTGCTGGCCGGCCTGTTCAGCCTGAGCCTGCTGTTCTTCGGCACGAGCGGCGGTTACTACGACACCGACGCCTACGACGGCAACGGCACCGCCCACTGATCTCCGCCCCGACCCTGGCCTCAGGAGCGGGGCTCGATCCGTTCGGCCTCCGGACAGTCCTCCTGTTCGGCCACGTCGAGTTCGTCGGAGGCCGCTGAGCGGCTGAAGAAGGCCAGGCGGGTGCTCACCGCCGCGATCGACTCGACCCGCACGATCTCCTCCCAGCTGAACAGCTCGTCATCCTCCTCAAGGTCGTAACGGAGGGTGACGCAGTCGCCCTCGAGTTCGGTGATCACAGCCCGCTCGATCCAGCGCTGCTGGTCCCTCAGGTACACCCAGACCGGCCGTCGCTCGGTGCAGAACTGATAGAGCTTGCGCTGCAACATGACAAGGCGCTCCCGCGCGCTGCAGGCATCCTAGGGAGAGCGCGTGACGGATCCGGCAGCGATGACGACAGCAGCAGGTCCCGGACCGGTGGCCCCAGCCGAGGCGATCCGCCTGCAGCTGCTGGCCTGGCCCGAGGTGGAGGCCTATCTCGACCGCTGCCGGGCGGTGATCCTGCCCCTGGGGTCGACCGAACAGCACGGCCCCACCGGCGCGATCGGCACCGATGCCCTCACGGCCGAGGCGGTGGCCCTCGAGCTGGGCCGCCGCAGCGGGGTGCTGGTGGCCCCCACCCAGTCGTTCGGCATGGCCGAGCACCATCTGGGCTTTGCCGGCACGATCAGCCTCCAGCCCTCGACCCTGCTGGCGGTGCTGCGCGACATCGTGCTGTCGCTGGCGGGCCACGGCTTCGAGCGGATCTTCGTGGTCAACGGCCACGGCGGCAACATCGCCACCGCCCGCGCCGCCTTCGCCGAGGCCTACGGCGAGGCCGCCCGCCGGCAGCTGGCCGTGGCCCCCCGGCTGCAGTGCCGTCTGGCCAACTGGTTCATGGCCGGCCCCGTGATGCGCGAAGCCCGCGAGCGCTACGGCGAGCGCGAGGGGCACCACGCCACCCCCAGCGAGATCGCCGTCACCCTGCATCTGCATCCCAGCCTGGAACGGCTGAAGCGGCCCCTGCCCGAGGCGGCACCGGCGGGACCGATCCATGGCCCCGATGATTTCCGCCGTCGCCACCCCGACGGTCGCATGGGCTCGGATCCGAACCTGGCCGAGGCGGCCCATGGCGGTGTGTTCATTGACCTCGCCGCGGCAGCCCTGCTGGAGGATCTGCAACGCTTCATCGCCGACGGGGACAGCACGGGGGCGACCTAGGCTGCTGGCCTGCCCTGATCCACCATGAGCCGCATCACCGCCGACGACGTGCGCAAGGTCGCCCAGCTGGCGCGGCTTGATCTCCCGGAGGAGACCATCGCCACCTACACCGGCCAGCTGGAGCGGATCCTCGACTTCGTGGCCCAGCTCCAGGCGATCGACACCGAGGGGGTGCCCCCCACCACCCGCGCGGTGGAGGTGGTCAACGTCTGCCGTGACGACGCCGTGACCCCCATGGCCGACCGGGAGGCCCTGCTGGACCTGGCCCCGGAGCGGGAGGGTGAGTTCATCCGTGTGCCGAAGATCCTGACGGACTGACCAGGCCGAGCCGGCGGTTCAGCGACGGACGCCGGGGGCCGACGGCCGTGCGGTGCAGCAGCCGGATCCAGCGACGGCGGGTGGCGGGGTCGGGCAGCATCCGGGCCACGGGCCTGAGCCGCGAACGGGGCCGCCGATGGCTGCGGACCCCCACGAGGATGTCGTACAGGAAATTGAGCAGATCAGCCCTGGACTCGAAGATCCCCAGCCGCTGGGGGGAACCGCGGCGGTCCAGCAGAGGCTTGGTGGCCCGGTAGGCCTGCTGGTAGCGGAACCAGGGGATGGAGGGCCAGAGGTGGTGCACCAGGTGGTAGTTCTGACCCATGATCAGCAGATTGAGGGTCTTGCCCGGATAGACACGCGCGTTGTGCCAGCGGTTCCTGGAGGCAAACGGGCGGTGGGGCAGGTAATCAAAGAACAGGCCGAGGGTGACACCCACCATCAGCGCAGGGGCGAACCAGCAGTTGAAGATGAAGGGCAGAAATCCGCCGCGGGCGGCAGCCACCACGATCAGCACGAAGGCGGTGCGCGCCAGGGCCCACTCGATGAGCTCGTGGCCGCGCCAGAGACGCCTGCGGAAGAAGAAATACTCGTGATAGAAGAACCGCGGAGCGATCAGCCAGAGGGGCCCGAAGGTCGAGACGATGTGATCGGGATCGTGGCGGGGATCGTTCACATGGGCGTGGTGCTGCAGATGCACCCGTGTGAAGACCGGAAAGCTGAAGCCCAGCAGCAGGGCCGCCCCATGGCCCATGAACGCGTTCCAGAAGCGGTTCGGATGGGCCGCGTTGTGGCAGGCGTCGTGGATGACGGTGCCCTCCAGGTGCAGGGCGAGAAAACCGAGGAGCACCAGAGGCGGCAGGGACCAGTGGCCGACGAACCAGCCCCAGATGGTGAGACCGGCCAGGACATAGCCCCCGAGAAACAGACCCACCGTGGGGTTGAGGGGGGACGGGGGATCGTTGAGATGGCGCGGAACGGAGCGCAGATCCGTTGATTCACTCATGAAGATCGCTCCGCGCTGTCAACTCCGGATGGTCGCGCCAGCCTAGTGGGCTAGCTCAGCTGGTAGCTGCGCTCGAGGCGGCGCCGCTGACGCCGCAGGGGATCCACGGGCATGTCGTCGATGCTGCGCTGCCGGGCGAGACGGGAGATGCTCACCAGCAAAACCATCACCCCCAGCAGGCCACGCCAGCCCATCGGCCAATCCCGGACTGAGACCCACTTTAGCTTTTCTTCGGTTCAGGAGCCGCTGACGGGGCCCAGCAGCGGCGCCAGCAGCTGGCTCGTGTCGGGCCGCACGGGGCCGCAGCTGCGCTCGAGCAGCTCCAGCACGGCCGGCGGTGCCACGGTGTTGGCCACCCAGCGGGCCTCGAGCTCATAGAGGCGTTGCTCGGGGGGATAGGCCGCCAGGATGTGCAGCTTCTCCCGGGGAGCCATGGCCGCCAGCAGGCGCGCCTGAATCTGCTCCTGGCCACTGGAGAGGGGGGCCGCCTGGCGGCAGATCTGCATCACATGGACCGCCTCGTGGGCCAGGGTGTTCCAGTGGCTTTCGGGCTGGTTGGGCATCGTGTTGCGGCACATCAGCAGCCGCGACACCCGGTGGTCGTACATCCCCTCGAGTCCCTTCGGGCAGCGGTCGCTGTAGACGACCGCCACCTGACGGCGGGCCAGGGCCTGCTCGAGGCGGCGCACATCGCCCCAGGTGGCCGGCACGGGGGAGTCGGGGAGGGACGCCTCAAGGGGCGCCGCCAGGGCACCACCGGCGGACAGCGCAACGGCGAGGAGGGCGCGCAGCAGCACGGCGGAACCCCAGAGTCCTCAACCATGGACCCAGGAGACCAGCAATGAGACGGGCGCAAGTCTTTCTGCGGATTCGCCCGGATGCCCACCGGGGGACTTGAACCCCCACGACCGAAGCCACTGGACCCTAAAACCAGCGCGTCTACCAATTTCGCCAGGTGGGCGTGACACAACTCTAGGCAGCGCGAGAATGGGCCCTGCCCATGCCCCCCTGCCGTGCTGGCCGTCCTGATCGGGTCCCTGGCGCTGCTCGCGGGGCTGGCCCTGCTGCTCGAACCGCTGCTGCTGCCCGAGCTGAGCCGGCCCCGGGATGCCCTCTGGGCGGCCGTGGTGCTGCTGCTGGGCCTGGTGCTGGTGACCGCCGCCGAACGTCTCCAGGGGGCGCCGATGCTGGGGGTGCTCTGCGGCGGGCTGCTGGTGGGACGCCTCGGCACGGAGGTGGGTCAGCAGCGCTGGGACCAGCTGCCTCCCGAACAGCGGCTGGAGCTGCGCACCCTCGCCCACTGGCAGCGGCGGGGCCTCGATCTGGCGGTGGCGGTGAGTCGGGCCGTGGGACTGGCGGGCGCCCTGCTGGTGTGGGTGGCCCAGCGCAGCCGTCGACCGGTGCTCACCAAACGCTGGGTGCGGGCCGACCTGCCCCCGGCCCAGGAACCGCAACCTGGGTCTGAACCGGAAGCGCAACCAGAGCCTGAGTCCGACCTGGGACTCGATCCCGAACCTGATGACGAACGGGAACCGGAAGCTCCGTCTGAACCGGAGCCTGAGTCCGAACAAGAACCGGAACCTGAATCGGAACCGGAACCCGGAGTCGAACCCGGAGTCGAACCCGGATTGGACACAGAACCCGACAGCGAACCAGCGCAGGACCCAGACCACGCCGCCTCTCCTGCCTCCCCCGTCGCCGCCTCCCCCGTCGCCGACATCATTGATGCGGACTTCGTTGATGCCGACATCGAGGAGATCGACGCTCGCCCGCTCGACGGGCACGACGATGCCCCCCCGGTACCGGTGCCAGTGCGGGTACCGGTGCGGGTGATCGCCGACCTCGGCGAGGTGGACGCCCTGCTGGACGCCGCCGACGGATAATCGACCGTTCTGCGCACTGGCGGCGGTGACAGCTAGCCCGGTCTCCTACAAGGACACCCTCAACCTGCTCGAGACCGGCTTTCCGATGCGGGCGAACGCCCGCCAGCGGGAACCCGAACTGCAGGCTTTCTGGCAGGAGATCGGCCTCTATGAACGGCTGAGCCGCCACAACCCCGGCGAACCCTTCACCCTCCACGACGGGCCGCCCTACGCCAACGGCGCCCTGCATGTGGGGCATGCCCTCAACAAGATCCTCAAGGACATCCTCAACAAGTACCAGCTGCTGCGGGGCCGTCGGGCCCGCTTCGTGCCGGGCTGGGACTGCCATGGCCTGCCCATCGAGCTGAAGGTGCTCCAGAGCCTCTCCGCCGAGGAGCGGCGGGGGCTGGCCCCCCTGGAGCTGCGGCGGCGGGCCCATGCCTACGCCCTCGAGCAGGTGGATCTGCAGAAGCAGGGCTTCAAGCGCTGGGGCATCTGGGGCGACTGGGACGCGCCCTACCTGACGCTGCAGAAGACCTACGAAGCCGCCCAGATCGGCGTGTTCGGCCGCATGGTGCTCGCCGGGCACATCTACCGCGGCCTGCGGCCGGTCCACTGGAGTCCGAGTTCGCGCACCGCCCTGGCCGAGGCCGAACTCGAATACCCCGACGGCCACACCTCGCCGAGCATCTTCGTGGCCTTTGCGGTCAGCGGCCGGCCGGCCGCCATCGAGGAGCAGCTGGCGGCAACCGGCCTCAGCGATGCCCCCCTGGCGGTGGCGATCTGGACCACGACCCCCTGGACCCTGCCCGCCAACCTGGCGGTGTCGGTGAATGCCACCCTGCGTTATGCCTTCTGCGACGACGGCAGCGGGCGGCTGCTGGTGGTGGCGGCCGATCTGGTGGAGCCGTTGCGCGAGCAGCTGCAGCTGCCCCTGGAGCCGAAGCTGACCCTGCCGGGCCAGGCCCTTGAAGGGCTGCGCTACCGCCATCCGCTGCTGGACCGCGAGAGCGGTGTTGTGATCGGCGGCGACTACATCACCACCGAGGCCGGCACCGGCCTGGTGCACACCGCCCCGGGCCACGGGGCCGACGACTTCGCCACCGGCCGCCGCTATGGCCTGCCGGTGCTCTGCCCGGTGGATGAGGCCGGCACCCTCACCGCCGAGGCCGGACCGTTCGCCGGGCTGAATGTGCTCAAGGACGCCAATCCGGCGATCATCGCCGCCCTGGGGGAGGCCGGCGCCCTGCTGGCCGAGCAGCCCTACACCCACCGCTACCCCTACGACTGGCGCACGAAGAAGCCGACGATCTTCCGCGCCACCGAGCAATGGTTCGCATCGGTGGAGGCCTTCCGCGAGCAGGCCCTCGAGGCGATCGCCGCGGTGACCTGGGTGCCGGCCAGCGGCCGCAACCGCATCGAGGGCATGGTGCGGGAACGGGGCGACTGGTGCATCAGCCGCCAGCGCACCTGGGGGGTGCCGATTCCGGTCTTTTACCACCGAGAGAGCGGCGACGTGCTGCTCGACGCCGACAGCCTGGCCCACATCCAGGCGCTGATCGCCGACCACGGCTCCGACGTGTGGTGGGAACGGGATGAGGCGGAGCTGCTGCCCCCCTCCAGGGCCGCGGAGGCCGCCGCCTGGCGCAAGGGCACCGACACCATGGACGTGTGGTTCGACTCGGGCTCGTCGTGGGCCGGCGTGCTCGGAGGCCTGGCGGGGGCCGGGGCCCGGGCCGATGACCTCAGCTATCCGGCCGATCTGTACCTGGAGGGTTCAGACCAGCACCGCGGCTGGTTCCAGAGCAGCCTGCTCACCTCGGTGGCGGTGAACGGCCGGGCCCCGTACCGCAAGGTGCTCACCCACGGCTTCACCCTCGACGAGAAGGGCCGCAAGATGAGCAAATCCCTCGGCAACGTCGTCGATCCGGCGGTGATCATCGAGGGGGGTCGCAACGAGAAGCAGGAGCCGGCCTACGGGGCCGATGTGCTGCGGCTCTGGGTGAGCTCGGTCGACTACGCCTCGGATGTGCCGCTGGGACCCGGCATTCTGCGGCAGCTGGGGGACGGGGCCCGCAAGGTGCGCAACACGGCCCGCTACCTGCTGGGCAACCTGCACGACTTCGACCCCGGCCGCGACGCGGTCCCCTGGGCCGACCTGCCGCTCCTCGACCGCTGGCTGCTGCAGCGCACCGCCCGGGTGGTGGCCGAGATCACCGAGGCGTTCGAGAACCACGAGTTCGCGCGCTTCGTCCAGACCCTGCAGAACTTCTGCGTGGTGGACCTGTCGAACGTCTACCTCGACATCGCCAAGGACCGCCTCTATGTGAGCGCGGCCGCTGATCCGCGGCGGCGCAGCTGCCAGACGGTGCTGGCCCTGGTGGTCGAACGGCTGGCCGGTCTGATCGCGCCGGTGCTGTGCCACATGGCCGAGGACATCTGGCAGCACCTGCCCTACCCGGTGCCTGAACGCTCCGTCTTCGAGCGGGGCTGGCCGACGGTGCCGGCCGAATGGCTCGACGCCGATGAACAGCTGCTGACGACGATGGAGATGGTCATCAGCCTGCGGGCCCGGGTGAACCGTCTGCTGGAAAGCTGCCGGCAATCCGCGGGCGATGGCCTCGGCTCCTCCCTCGAGGCCCAGGTGCACATCACCCTGGGGGACGGCGATGCCGCCCGATCCATCAGGGCCACCCTGGACATGCTCCAGGCCAGCGCCCATCCGCGGGTCGACAACCTCGCCGACTGGCTGCTGGTGAGCGCCCTGCACGTGGGCGGGGAGGCGCCGGCGGCCCCCCTGGCCAGCCACGACGAAAACGGCCTGGGTCTGCACGTGGGCCGGGCGGACGGCAGCAAGTGCGAGCGCTGCTGGCACTACGCCACCGACATCGGTGACCACAGCGACCATCCCAGCCTGTGCGGCCGCTGCGTGGAGGTGCTGCGGAGCTGAGGTGCTGCGAGGCTGAGCCTCAGCCCTGCCAGGCCTCGGGGTTCAGGAAGTGGTCGATGGCGGCCGGACCAGCCAGCCGCTCGGGGGCGCCGGGACGCAGCGGTGCCCGCAGCAGCGTGGCGTCGTCGACCACGGCCCCGTCGGGCAGGGCCGGCTGGTCGGGATCAAAGGCGGTGGGGTGGGTGAGGCTGCTGCTGATGCCCCGGAAGATGAGCAGCTCGAAGGGCTCGGGACCGTCGGGCCCGGGCAGCTGGCCCCGCAGCTGCAGCAGCCGGTCCGCGAAGCTGCGGCTGATCGCTTCCAGCGCCGCCAGGGTCATCAGAACCCACCGGCGAGGCGCCCCTGGCGCGGCAGGCGCACCAGCAGCCACTGGATCGCCCCCACCAGGTAGGCCGCCAGGCCGGCGTAGCCCACCACCGCCGAGAGGCCCGGGGTCCAGGCGGCACCGAAGAGGAAACCCAGCACCGTCGCCAGCAGCCCGTGGAAACCCTGGGGAGCCTCGAGCCAGAGGCGGCAGGCCGGGGCGGTGGCGCCCGTCCAGGCACAGCTGATCACCAGCGATCCCAGCAGCACCCCGACGCCGCAGAGCAGGGTGAGGGACCAGCGCCAGATGCGCAGGGTCAGCGGCAGGGGCCGCAGGGGCGGCAGGTCGCTGATCTCTTCGTTGATGTCGACCCAGAACCACAGGGCCAGCGGGATCAGCAGCTGGGCCACCAGGCCGGTGATGAACGACAGGGGCCGGGCATCGGCCTGCAGCAGCACGGTGACGGCCAGCAGGCTGGCGACCTTGGCGTAGAGCGCCAGGAGCCGCACCAGGGCCTGCTCCTGGCGCAGGGCGGCCCAGATGGCCAGCACAAGCGGCAGACCGACGGCGAACAGCACCAGCAGCCGGTAGTCGATCCAGATCAGGCTGCGCAGCAGCGGCAGGGGCATGGTGCGGTTCCGTTGTGGGGCCATTATCCGCAGCCCGCGTTAGCGTCCAAGGCCCGGCTGCGCTGGTCATGCTGCCCTGGCTCATGCGCGGGACCCCTGGTCCGCTCGCGCGCACGTCCCTGTCCTGTCGACCGTCCCTCGAGGAGGCGGTGCGGGAGGTCTGCGGCGCCCTGGCCGATGCCGGCGAGGGCGACCTGGCCCTGGTGTTCGCCAGCAGCAGCTATGCCAGCGATCTGCCACGGCTGCTGCCCCTGCTGCGACGGCAGCTGAAGGCCCGCTGCTGGCTCGGTGCCGTCGGGGGTGGTGTGGTGGGCACCGACCGCGACGGCCAGGCCCACGAGGTGGAGCAGCTGCCGGGGCTGAGCGTGACCCTGCTGCGGCTCCCCGGCGCTGAACTCACGCCCTTCCGCCTCGCCAGCGGCCAGCTGCCCGATCTGGATGGGCCCCACGCCGCCTGGGGTGAGGCCCTGGGCCTCGATCCCCAGCGGCTCACCGGCATGGTGCTGCTGGTCGATCCGGGGTTCTCCGGCGTCAATGACCTGCTGGCGGGCCTGGACTACGGCTTCCCCGGCGTCACCAAGGTGGGGGGCCTGGCGGGGGTCCACAGCGCCCCCCACGATTCGCTGCTGTGGGATCAGGAGGTCTGTGGCGGGGCCGTGGGGGTGGCCTTCGGCGGCGCCTGGGGCATCGAACCGGTGGTGGCCCAGGGCTGCCGCCCGATCGGCCCGGTGTTCGAGGTCGAGCAGGCCCAGCGCAACGTGCTGCTGGAGCTGCGCCAGGGGGACCAGGTGAACAGTCCGATCCTGGCCCTGCAGGGGGTGATCGAAGGCCTCAGCCCCCAGGACCGGGACCTGATCCGCCAGGCCCTGTTCGTGGGGCTGGCCCGCAGCAGCTTCTCGCTGCAGGCGTCGGCGGAGGCACCGCCGTTCCTGGTGCGCAATCTGATGGGCATCGACCCGCGCAACGGCGCCATGGCCATCGGCGATCAGCTGCGGGTGGGCCAGCAGCTGCAGTTTCAGCTGCGGGACGGCGACACCTCACGACAGGAGCTGCGCCAGCTGCTGGAGCAGCGGGAGCGGCAGGGGGAGGCCCCGCTGCTGGGACTGCTGTTCGCCTGTCTCGGCCGCGGCCGCAGCCTCTATGGCGTCGCCGATGGGGATGTGAACGTCTGCCGGGCCGTGCATCCCGCCCTGCCCCTGGCGGGCCTCTTCTGCAACGGCGAGATCGGGCCCGTGGCCGGCAGCACCCAGCTGCATGGCTACACCGCCAGCTGGGGATTCGTGGTGCCACGACCCGCCTGAGCGCCATGGTGCGGCAGCACGTCAATCCCCTCAGCAGCTTTTTTCAGCTGGAGCGGCCCCTGCCACCGCTCCAGGAGCTGTTCCAGCAGCCGGAGCGCCCCCTGCACCTCGACATCGGCTGCGCCCGGGGCCGTTTTCTGCTGGCGATGGCCCCCCTGCACCCCCAGCGCCTGCACCTGGGCCTCGAGATCCGCCGCAGCCTGGTGGCCCTGGCCGAAGCCGACCGGGAACGGCTCGCGCTCGACAATCTGCGCCTGCTGTTCGCCAACGCCAACGTGAGCCTGCCCCCCTGGCTCGCGGCCCTGCCCAGGGGTCAGCTGCAGCTGGTGACGATCCAGTTCCCGGACCCGTGGTTCAAGTTGCGGCATCACAAGCGCCGCATGGTGCAACCCGAGCTGCTGCAGGCCCTCGCCACGGCCCTCGATCCCGAGGGTGAGCTGCTGCTGCAGAGCGACGTGCCGATGGTGATGGCGCACATGCTGGAGGCGGTGGCGGCCAGCGGCGCCTTCGAGCCGGCCGATGGCGGCACCTGGCTGGCCGAGAACCCGCTGCCGGTGCCGACAGAACGGGAACGCCACGTGCTGCGGCAGGGCCTGCCGGTGTATCGCCGTCTGTTCCGACGGGGCAGGAGCTGGCAGGGCCTCCATAATCCCATCGGCATCCCTTCGTGAGCCCGATGACGGCCTCCCCCACCACGTCCTGGCTGCTGCGCTGGCAGGGCCTCTGGGCCCGGTCGCCCCAGGGACCGCTGCAGCGGCGGCTCACCGCCATCGCCGGCGGCCTGCTGCTGGCCCTGCTGCTGCTGCTGCCCCTGGCCGATCGGGGGGGCCTCGGGTTGCTAATCAGCGCCTGCGGCGCTCTGTGGTTGGTGTGGGGCCTCTCGGATCCCCCCAGCCACCGGCCGCTGGGGGGCATCAACACCTGGATCCTGGCCTACCTGGCCCTGGCGGTGCTGGCCACGGGCTTCTCGCCGGTGCCGGCGGCGGCGGCCAAGGGTCTGCTGAAGCTGCTGAGCTACCTGGGGGTCTACGCGCTGATGCGTCGGCTGCTTGAGCGGGCGCCGGCCTGGTGGGACCGGCTGGTGGCGGCGCTGCTGCTCGGCGAGCTGGCCACGGCGGTGATCGGCCTGCGGCAGCTCTACGGCGAGGCTGAACAGCTGGCCCGCTGGGCCGATCCGAACTCGGTGGCCGATGGCACCCGGCGCATCTACAGCACGCTCGAGAACCCCAACCTGCTGGCGGGGTATCTGGTGCCGATCATCCCCCTCGCCCTGGTGGCCCTGCTGCGCTGGCGCGGCCTCTGGCCCCGGCTGCTGGCCCTGGCGGCCGCGGGCTTCGGCATGGCCGCCCTGCTGCTCACCTACAGCCGCGGGGGCTGGATCGGCATGGTGGTGGCCCTGGGGAGCCTGGGTCTGCTGCTGCTGCTGCGCCAGACCCGCCATCTCCCGCCGGTGCTGCGGCGCTGGCTGCCGCCGCTGATCATCGCGGTCACCGTGCTGGCCCTTGTGCTGGCCGCCACCCAGATCGACCCCCTGCGGGTGCGGCTGCTGAGTGTGTTCGCCGGCCGGGAGGACAGCTCGAACAACTTCCGCATCAACGTCTGGATGGCGGCCCTGTCGATGGTGAAGGACCGGCCCTGGCTGGGCATCGGGCCGGGGAACGCCGCCTTCAACCTGATCTATCCGCTGTACCAGCAGCCGCGTTTCACCGCCCTGAGTGCCTATTCGGTGCCGCTCGAACTGGCGGTGGAGGCGGGCCTGCCCGGCCTGATCGCCGGCCTCGGTCTGTTCATCGCCAGCCTGCGGGCGGGGCTGAAACAGCTGCACCGCGAACAACCCCTGAGCGTGCCCGCCCTGGCCTGCCTGGCGGCGGTGCTGGGCCTGGCGGGCCATGGGCTGGTGGACACCATCTTCTTCCGCCCCGAGGTGCAGATCAGCGGCTGGCTGCTGCTGGCCACCCTCGGAGCGGCGGACGATGCCTGAGGCGCCGCTGCTGGCCGGCTTCGATGCCGGCCAGACCCATTGCCGCTGCCGCCTCGCCGACCGCGAGGGCCGCGTGCTGGCCGAAGGCGAGGGCAGCGGCGTGAGCCATCTGGCCGCCCCCGATGGTGGGGAGCGGTTCCAGGCGGCCCTGCGCAGCAGCCTGGCGGCGGCCCGGGCAGCGGCGGGGGCTGGGGCCCAACCGCTGGCGGCGGCGGCGGTGGGGGCCAGCGGCATCGAAGCCGACAGTCCGGTGCAGAGCCTCGGCCAGCGCCTCGCCGCCGAAGCCCTCGACCTGAACCTGGAGCAGGTGCTGGTGACCGGTGATGAACAGACGGCGCTGGCGGGAGCCTTCGCCGGCGATGCCGGGATCGTGTTGATCAGCGGCACCGGCAGCATCTGCGTCGGACGCAACGGCGACGGTGAGCTGCACCGCTGCGGCGGCTGGGGCTGGCTGCTGGATGGCGCCGGATCGGCCATGGACATCGGCCGCGACGGCCTGGCCCTCAGCCTGCGCATGGCCGATGGCCGCTGCGCCGAATCACCGCTGCGCCAGGCCCTGTGGGACGCCCTGGGGGTGAGCCTGCCCCATGAGCTCAAGGCCCGGGTGGTGGATCCGGCGTTCGGGGCCGCCGGCTTTGCGGCCCTCGCTCCGCTGGTGGCTGCCGCCGCCAGCGCCGGCGACCCCGCAGCCGAAGCGGTGCTGCGCCACAACGGTGAGGCCCTGGCGGATCTGGTGACGGCCGTGGCGGCCGCCCTGCGGCTGGAGCGGCCGCCCCTCTGCTGCGTGGGCGGCGCCATCGAACATCTGGAGCCACTGCGCAGCTGGTTCGACCGCTCCCTGGCGGAACGGTTGCCGGGGGTGGTGGCCCGCCCCCCCCAGGGAGATGCCTGCAGCGGCGCCCTCGCCCTCGCCGCCGGACTGCTCAGCCGTTGAGGCTGCGGTCGGCGACCGCACAGAGGGCGTCGGTCCAGTGGTCGACGCTCTCCTGGGAGGCGGCCTCGACCATCACCCGCAGCAGAGGCTCGGTGCCGGAGGCCCGCACCAGCACCCGACCATCAGCCCCCATGGCGGCTTCGGCAGCGGCGATCGCCTCCTGCAGGGCCGTGCTGGTCTGCCACTGAAGGCGGCGCTCCCGATCGGGAACGCGCACGTTTGTGAGCCGCTGAGGGAAAGAGCTGAAGCTGCCGTCAACCCGATCGGCCAGGGTCTCGCCGGGGCCGGGAAGCACCGCCAGCTGCAGGGCGGTGAGCAGCCCGTCGCCGCAGAGGTCGTGGAGGGCACAGAGGATATGGCCCGACTGTTCGCCCCCGAGGCCGGCACCGCTGGCTTCCATGGCCGCATGGACGTGCTGGTCGCCCACGGGGGTGCGATCCAGCAGGCCGCCGCGGGCCGTCCAGGCCAGTTCGAAGCCGAGGTTCGACATCACGGTGGCCACCAGCCGCTGCTGCGGCAGCTGGCCGGCGGCGGCCAGGGCCGATCCCCACAGATAAAGGATGTGATCGCCATCGACGATGCGGCCGCGGCCGTCGACGGCCAGGACCCGGTCGGCATCGCCGTCAAAGGCGAAGCCCATCTCGGCCCCCTGGGCAAGCACCGCCTGACGCAGGGGCTCGAGGTGGGTGCTGCCACAGCCGACGTTGATGGCGGTGCCGTCTGGCTCGCCATGGAGCACCGTGACCTCGGCGCCGAGGCGGCGGAAGAGGGCGGCACTGCAGGCGGTGGCCGAGCCCCAGCACAGGTCGAGCACGATGCGGCGCCCGTCGAGCCGGCGGCCCTGCAGGCCCGCCTCGAGCAGCGCGTCGTAGTCGGCCAGCAGTTCGCTGCGGTGGTGGGTGGCCCCGCAGCCCGTGAGGGCAGGCCGCACCTCGCCGCGGAGGCCGGCTTCGATCGCCCCCTGCTCCTGCCGCGACAGCTTGGCGCCCGAGGCGCCGAAGATCTTGATGCCGTTGTCTTCCGGAGGGTTGTGGCTGGCCGAGACCATCAGGCCACCGGCCAGGCCGTGGCGACGCACCAGACGGGCCACGGCGGGGGTTGGGCAGAGGCCCAGCTGCCAGACCTCACGGCCGGCGGCGGTGAGGCCGGCCGCCAGGGCGGCCACGAGCATCGGCCCGCTGCTGCGGGAGTCCATGCCGAGCAGCACCGGGCCCGGGGAGGCCAGCACCTGGCCGGTCCAGTAGCCCACCTGCAGGGCGAGGGCCGGGGTGATCAGGGTGCCGACCCGCCCGCGGATGCCATCGGTGCCGAAGACGACCGCACCACCCTCGAGGGGGGAGCCGACGGGATGGGACGCCAGTTCGGCCATGGAGCGATCGGGATCAGCGGCAGGAGACTAGAGGCTGCCGACGGCACAGGGCGGGACTGGGGAGACTCATGCGCAGGTGGCCTCAGCGCCAGCGCCGGGGCCTCCAGGCCAGCAGGGTCAGTTCCATGAGCGCCCACAACAGCAGTGCGCCCACCATCCAGCCCGGCAGCTGACGCAGCAGCGGCAGGGGCCGCAGCAGCCAGACGCCGAACGCCAGCACCAGCGCGGCCCCCGTGCGCAGGCGTTGCGGCAGCAGCGGCGAGCGACCGGTCCGGAACCGTTGCCAGGGGCGCTCGAGGGCCGCTGGCAGGCGCAGGGCGGGCAGGGTGGGAACGGGCACGGCAGACCGCTGCTTCGGTCCATCCTGGCGCCATGCCATGCTCCGGCCAACCTGCCACAGGGGACGCCGGGAGCATGGAACGGGGATTGCTCGGCATCGCCGCCGTGGCCGCTGGCACGGCCCTGGCCGCCGCCGGTCTGCAGCAGCTGCTGCGGCAGGCGCGGCCCGAACTCAGCAACCGGAGCAGCGATCGCCTCATCCACCGCAGCGGCCGGTTCGATCCCGATCCGGAACGGCGTCGCCAGGCGAGGCTGCTGCAGGCCGCAGCCCTGGCCGACGACCCGGCCACCCGCTCCAGGCTGCTGCAGGGGCAGGGCTGGGGCGGGGGGCTGCTGCCGCCCGTGGTTCTGAAGCTGCAGGCGCTTGATCAGCAGCGGCTGGGCCACCCCCAGGCGGCCCGCAGCCTCTGGCGGCAGCTGGAGCGGCGCTTCTCGATGGCGCCACCCGCCGCCGATGCCCTCTATGCCCTCGGCGGCAGCGGCAGCCCCGAACGGCGGCTGTTGCTGCAGCGGTTCCCCGCCCACCCGGCGGCCCTGGCGGCGGCCCTCGAATGGCAGCAGTCTCTGGGCGGCACCCTCGGGGGTCTGCACCTGGCCCGCTGGGGCGACCGCTGGCCCGGCGGCGACCAGGCGATGGCCGCCGCCTGTCGCGCCGGTCGATCCCTGACCCCCGCCCAGCGGGATCTGCTGGCCGGCGGCCTGGCGGAGCAGGGCGACCTGGCCGCCGCCCGCCGCTGCCTTGGCACCCTGCCGCCCCAGACCGCCCGCACCCGGGAGCGGCTGGCGGCCCGGGCCCCCGCACCGGGCCCGGCGGAGCGGGCCTGGGAGCGCACACGGCAGCTGCTGCTGCAGCGCGACTGGCCGGCCGCCGCCACCAGCCTGGCCAACGACCGCAGCAGCGACGGCAGCCCCCCCCGGGAAGCCCGGCGTCGCTTCTGGCTGGGGATGACGGCGGCCCTGCAGGGGCGCCGCCAGGAGGCGCAGCAGCAGTGGCAGACCCTGCTGCGCAGCCATCCGTACGGCTACTACGCCTGGCGGGCCAGCGAGCGGCTGCAGACGGCGCCGCCGGCGCTTCCGGCGGCGGCCGAGGCCAGCGGTCTGCTGCCACCGGCCCTGGCCCGTCTGAGCGGCCTCAACCTGGCGGAGGAAGCGTGGGAGCACTGGCGCACCTGGCGTGGGGGCACGCCGGCGTCCAGCCCGCAGGACCTCTGGCGTGAAGGCCAGCTGCGTCTGGCGGTTGGGGACCGCTGGATCGGCCTGGCCCAGCTGGATCGGGCTGCCCTCGCCGGCGCCGCCCGGGGTCCGGCCGAGCAGGCACTGCTGGAGCAGCAGCGCCATCCCCTCAGCTATCAGCACGAGCTGCAGCAGGCCGCCTCGGCGACCGGCGTCGACCGGAACCTGCTGACGGCGATCGCCCGCCAGGAATCGCGCCTGACACCGACCGTGCATTCGGTGGCCGGCGCCGTGGGGCTGATGCAGCTGCTGCCCGACACCGCCCGGATGGTGGCGCCCCCCGGCCCCTTCCGACCGCTGGAGGACCCGGGCTGGAACGCCCTGCTGGGGGCGCGCTACCTGCGGCAGCTGCTGCAGGAGTCGGGCCGCGAGCCGATGCTGGCCGTGGCGTCGTACAACGCCGGGCCCGGCGCCGCCCAGGGCTGGGTCAGCCCTGACCTCAGGGGCCTCCCCGAGCTGTGGGCCGAGGCGATCCCATACCCCGAAACCCGCCATTACGTGAAGACGGTGCTGGGCAACCGCTGGACCTACCGCCTGCTGAACGGCAGCAGGCCCTGAAGCAGCGACCGCACGGCCTCGATCTTGGCCGGCATCTCGTGGTGGAGGGCATGGCCGTAGAAGACGCAGAAGAGGATGTAGCCGGTGAAGCCGACCATCGCCAGCCAGGAGGGGGGCCAGATGCGGGCCCTGACCAGGTCAAGGCGGGCCAGCAGCAGCGCACAGGCCAGCACCAGCAGATCGATGAACCCCGGCAGGTAGAGCAGATACATGCCGCCGACCACCACCAGCAGCAGCGTGATCACCAGGGTCAGCACCTTGCTGGCCGCCATGAACAGCGACACCTGCCGCAGCACCAGATCGGGCAGGGTGCAGAAGAAGACCAGGGCCACCACCTGCAGCACCGTGAAGGCCCAGTAGGCCTCATCCCAGTAGTGGCCCGCAGGGGAAGCAGCCCGGATCTGATCCTGCTCGATCCCCCAGTGGACCCCCAGATAGAAGCTGATGAACCCCAGCAGCGGCACCATCGGCAACCGCAGGGGCAACAGCAGCCATTTGGCGAACATGCTCATCCGGGGCCGTCTCAGAGAACCAGGCTGATGGCATCCAGCGGGCAGGCGGGAATGCACTGCTCGCAGACAACGCAGCGCGAGAGGTCAAAGGTGAGGCGCCAGTCTGGAGCCTTGCAGCGCAGGGCGCCGCTGGGACAGACACCGGAACAGAGGCCGCAGTCGACGCAGCGCTCGGGATCGATGCGGATCTCGCCACCGGCCGCGGCGATCTCGAGCCCCAGCGACTGGAGCCAGTGCTGGGCCGCCGCCAGCTCGTCGATGTCTCCGGAAAGCTCGAGCACCATCGTGCCCCGCTGGTTGGGCGCCATCTGGGCGCGGATGATGCGGGCCGCCACATCGAAATCGACCGCCAGCCGGTAGGTGATCGGCTGATGCACCAGCTCGCGCGGGAAATGCAGGGTGAGACGCCGCTTCACCGCGTCGCAGGGGCAGGACTGCCAGCATGGCAGCGCCTGTCGTCCCCGGCATGACCTCCTCCTCCGGAAGCCCGGCCCTGCCGGGCGTGCTGCGCTGGCTGCTGCTGGCCCTCGCCCTGGTGGCGGTGGCCCTGGTGGGCCTGCGGCTGCGGCTCGGTCCGGAGGCCGCCCTCGACCGCATGGCCCGGCAGTCGCCACCCCTGGCCGAAGCCCTGACGAACGGCCGCCCCACCCTGGTCGAGTTCTACGCCGACTGGTGCGAGTCGTGCCTGGCGATGGCTCCGGCGATGGAAGCGTTGGAGCGGCGCCACGGCGACCTCGACGTGGTGCTGCTGAACGTGGACAACCCCGTCTGGGAACCGCAGCTGCTGCAGTGGGAGGTCAACGGCATCCCCCACCTGGAGCTGTTCGGCCCCGATGGCCAGGACCGGGGGCGGTCGATCGGCCGCCGCCAGCCCCAGGAGCTGGAGCAGCTGGCCCTGGCCCTCGAGAGCGGCGATGCGCTGCCCGAGCTGGCGGGGGTGGGCAGCCAGAGCGTCCTGGCCGAGGCCCCCGCTGCCGCGGCTGGCGCCGCCGGTCCCCGCAGCCACGGCTGAGGGTCACCGGCCCCGCAGGCGGCGGGCCAGGCGGCGATCCAGGCGCCGCAGGTGTCTGGCCACGGCCGGTGGCGGCGCCTGCGGGGCAAACCGCAGACGGCCGTAGAGCCCCTCGATCCGCAGCAGCAGCCCCCGCAGATCGGGCCGGGCGGCACTGACCCGCTGCCGCCAGTGGTGCAGCCCCTCGCCGGGGGCCGGACCCAGCCCCCGGCGGGCACAGCGCCGCAGGCTGCGGTCGAGCTGGCGGCGCAGGGGGTCGGCTGCGGTGACCCTGGGCAGCCCGACACTGATCAGCAGCGCCCCGAGGCCGATGGCCAATGCCATCGCCCCCAGACCCAGCAGCCCCTGCCAGCGGCTGCCGTGGCCGGGCAGGCCCGCCAGCAGCCGCCGCTGATCGCCGGCATCGAAGCCGATGACCCAGCGGGCCCAGGCCCTGTCGAGACGACTCCAGAGCGGCAGGCCGCCGAGCCGGCGCCGCTCCTCCGGATCGAGCTGGGCCTCCAGGCCGGCCTCCAGCCGTGTGGGAGCCACCCAGGCCGTGGGATCGACCCGTTGCCAGCCCGCCTCCGGCAGCCAGACCTCACTCCAGGCGTGGGCATCCCGCTGCCGCACCTCCAGCAGGCCGCCGCCGCCCGGCGCCGGAAACCACTCGCCCCCCTGGTAACCGCTCACCACCCGAGCCGGCAGGCCGGCGGCCCGCATCAGCGCCGTGAAGGCGGCGGCATGGTGCTCGCAGAACCCCACCCGCCGCTCGAAGAGAAAGTCGTCGAGGGGATGGCCGGGATCCAGGGGGCCGGGCTCGAGGCTGTAGCGGAAGCCCTGGGCCTGGAACCAGCGGCGGGCGGCCTCCGGCCGCTCGGCAGGGGCGAGGCCAGCCCAGCTCTGCCCCAGGGCCTGCAGGCGGGGGTTGACCGCCGCGGGCAGGGCCCGGTCGAGGGGCTCCGGCGGGATCTGTCGCCAGGCCGCGGCAGCGGCGGTGAACCGATAGCGCCAGCGCCGGCTGCCGGCGCCTGGCGGGGTCTGCAGCTGTCCGCGGGCATCGATCCGCAGGGGGGCCTCCGCTGGCTCGCCGGCACCGGGCCAGGGGAGGACCGTCAGATCGCCGGGTTCGCTCATCCACAAGGGGCCGTCGTTGCTGGGGCGGAGTCGGGAAGACACAGGCAGCAACGGCGCCGCCGGCGCCGCCCACCAGCTCCGGCCGTCGCTGCGGTCCTGCACGAGCACCCGCCAGTAACGCTCCTGGGGCGGCGGGGGCGCGCCGGGCAGCAGCACGCGCAGGGCAAGGGCGTCCGAGCGGACCAGCCGGGCCAGGCTGCCGGGCTCCAGGCGTTCCGACAGGCCGGTGACGGCGGTGCCCGAGCCCGTCGGCAGGGACCAGAGCGGCGGCAGCCGCGGCAGCAGCAGAAAGAGCGTCAACACCAACGGCAGGGCCGCCGCCGGCAGCAGCAATGCCGTCCACGCCAGCCGCCGCACCCGCAGCGGCGGCACAACCTCCCCCGCGACCAGGGCCGCGACGGCCAGCAGCACGGCCAGGATCTGCCCCAGGGCCGGCAGCAGGTCGGGGGCCAGCACCCCCTGCAGGGCCGCGAGCACCAGCAGCATCAGCACGCTGCGGCGACGCCGGTCGGGGCCCGCCCCCTCCTGGCGGGCCTCGAGCCACAGGAGGCCCGCCAGCAGCAGCAGCCCCAGCACCGCCGCCGCCAGCCAACGGTCCCGGTCGCCCCAGGGAAACAGCAGCAGCCAGGGCAGCACCGGCAGGGGGGCCAGCCGCGACGGCAGGGGCCGGCCCCGCAGCAGCAGCACCACCACGGGCAGCAGCACGGGCAGAAGGGCCGGGGGGCCCAGGGGGATCTGCAGCAGCACCAGCAGCAGCAGGGCCAGCTGCAGCAGGCGATCGGCGGTGGTCATGGCGCCAGGGCCAGGGCGGCGAGGCAGCGGTCGCGATGGGCCCGGCCCCGGCCCGGTGGTTCGTCGAGGCCGTCGAGACGAAGGCCATAGATGAGCCCCGCCCGATCGGCCTGCAACACGGCCGCCGTCAGGGCCGCGAGGGCCCTCTCCCGCGGCAGGGCCGGATCAGGCTGCAGCCACTGGGCGGCCTGCCCCTCGCCGGAGAAACGCCGCCGCTGCCAGCCGCCCCCACGGGCCAGCACCCCCCAGGCAACCCGTGCCAGGCCGTCCTCGGGCCGGTGGGCCGTGAGGTCCCACCAGTCGCCCTCTCCTTCCCGCTCGCTCTGCGGCGGACACCACCGGTCCACAGGCCCTGGCTGCGGCGCCGGGTACACGAGCTGCCGCACGGGCGGCCGCCAGACCCCCCAGCAGCGGAACAGCCCCAGCGGCGCCCACGACTCGACCACGATCGGCCCCGGATGCTGCAGCCCCCGCCCCTGCGGTCGCCAGACCAGGCTCAGCCGCCCCTCCCCCGGGCCGATGTCGACCCTGGGCGGCTGGACGGGGAAGGGGGCCCGCAGCAGGCGCAGGCCCACGGCCCCGTGGCGCCGGTGGGTGTGGCTGAGGAGGGGGTAATGCAGCCGTCCATCGGCGAACCCCGGGGCGGGCTCCCCGGCCCGCAACCGCAGACCCCGCAGGTTCAGCGGCGTGAGGAGCAGGGCCAGCAGAAACAGCCCCAGGCAGAGGCCCGCCAGCAGCAGCGGGGCCGCTGCTCCGCTGTTGAACGCCAGCACCAGCAGCAGCAGACAGGCCAGCAGCCAGCACCAGCCGAAGCGGCTCGGGACGACATAGACGTTGCGCAGGGTGAACTGCAGCGCGTCGGTGCAGCGGACCGGCGGGAACCGACGCGGCTCAGCGGACGGCATCGACCTCCTCCAGCAGCTGCCGGCAGAGACCATCGCCGGCCCCTGGGCCCTGGCCGACGTCGAGCCGGTGCCCGGCCACCGCCGGCAGCACAGCCTGCACATGCTCCGGTCTGACCCAGCCGTCCCCCTGCAGCAGGGACCAGGCGCGGGACGCCGCCAGCAGCCCCAGGCCGGCACGGGGGGAGAGGGGCGCCCCCGGGGTGTCGGGGCGGCGGGTCCAGGCGAGCAGGTCGAGCACATAGCCGATCAGGGCGGGGCTCACCGGCTGGGCGGCACTGCGCTGCTGCAGGGCCAGCAGCATGGCGGGGTCCAGCAGGGGGACCAGATCCTGCAGGGGCAGGGCGTCACCGGCCAGCAGCCTCGCTTCGGCGTCTCGGTGCGGAAAGCCCAGGCTGAGGCGCATCAGGAAGCGGTCGAGCTGGGATTCGGGCAGCGGTGCGGTGCCCGACTGGTCGAGGCCGTTCTGGGTGGCGATGACGAAGAAGGGTGCCGGCAGCGGGTGGCTGACCCCGTCGACGCTGACGGCGGCCGAGGCCATCGCCTCCAGCAGGGCACTCTGGGTGCGTGGGCTGGCGCGGTTGATCTCGTCGGCCAGCAGCACCTGCGCGAACAGGGGTCCCGGCCGGAAGCGGAAGCTGCCGGAGGCGGGGTCGAGCACGTTGACCCCGATGAGATCCCCGGGCAGCAGGTCGCTGGTGAACGACTGGCGCCGGAAGCCGAGCCCGTGGCTGCGGGCCAGCGCCTCGGCCAGGGTGGTCTTGCCGGTCCCGGGCAGATCCTCGAGCAGCAGATGTCCGCGGGCGAGCAGGCAGGCCACCGCCAGGCTGACCTGCCGTTCCTTGCCCACCAGCACCTGCGACAGCAGACGCAGCACCGCCGGCAGTTCTGCGGCGGGGTCGGCGACCATTCAGTGCTCCTGCAGGTCTTCCAACAGATAGGCCAGCCGCCGGTCCGCATCCCGCACCGCCAGTCGCTCCATGCCGCCGGCCAGGTCCACCAACGGATCGGCGGCGGGGTCGGCCCCCCGCAGGCGGGGCCCGAGCAGGCGCCAGAGGGCCCGCAGCAGGCCCGCCTCGGCGGGCGGATGCTGCCGCAGCAGCACCGCGGCCCCCACCGCCACCGCCGCCTCGGCATTGGCGGTCTGATGGTCGTCGGCCGCCTGGGGGAAGGGCACGAGCAGGGCTGGAGTGGCGCAGACGGCCAGCTCGCTGAGGCTGCCGGCGCCGGAACGGCTGATGGCCAGATCGGCGTGCTGCAGCAACCCGGGGATCTCGTCGCTGAACGGTCGTTCGACGTAGGCCGGATGCTGCAGGCTGCCGGCCTCGGGATCCTGGGAACCGCTGAGGTGCACCACCCGGCAGCCGACCGCCAGCAGGGGCGGCAGGGCCGCCCGCACCATCCGGTTGAGGCCCACCGCTCCCTGGCTGCCACCGATCACCAGCAGCAGGGGCCCGGCCCCCTGGGGGACCCAGTCGGGGCAGGGGGCAGGCTCCAGAAAGGCCTGGCGGACGGGGGTGCCGGTGACCAGCGGGCGGCAGCGGGGCAGGTGCGCAGCGGCCTGGGGCAGCCCCAGGGCCACCTGGGTGCAGTGGCGCCCCAGCAGGCGGGTGACCCGCCCCGGCACGGCGTTCGACTCGTGCAGCACCACCGGCCGGCCCGTCCAGCGGGCGGCCAGGATCGCCGGCGCGGCGATGTAGCCGCCGGTGGTGAACACCACCGTCACGTTGCGGCGGCGGATCAGGCGCCACACGGGCCCGCTGCTGCCGATCAGCTGCAGCAGCTGCAGCAGCTTGCGCAGGCCGCGACCCTGCAACCCTCCGGCCCTGACGGTGGTCAGCGGGTAGCGCTCGGGCACCAGCGTGGTCTCGAGCCGATCAGGGACGCCCACCCAGGAGACCTGCCAGCGGTCAGCGAGCCGGTCGGCCACCGCCAGGGCCGGGAAGAGGTGACCACCGGTGCCGCTGGCGGCAATGAGAAGCCGGGGCATGGACGCAGGGAGGGCGGCGCCTAAGTTAGTTGGACCGTCGAACCTGGTTCACGATGCAGCGGCAGCCGTCCCGGAGCAGGCAGCGGGGCTCGTGCCTGACCCTGGCCGCTGCCCTGGTGCTTGGCCTCGGCCCCGGATCGTTGCCCGCCGGGGCCCGGGTGAGCGATCCGCTGCTGCGCAACCTGGAGCAGGCCCTGAACCGCTCCGGCAACGATGGCCTGCGCGGTCTCGTGGAGAACGGCCCGGGGCTCGATCCAGGACGTCTCGAGAACCGCCACCAGCTGCTGCGCCAGGCCTTCAGCGATGCCCGCTGGAGCATCACCAACGGCCCAGACCTGCCCGATGGCCGCAGCACCCTGCTGGTGAAAGTGACCGGGAGCCGCCAGGAGGCGGGCCGCACGTTCCGGCTCGAGGCCAACCAGCGGCTGGCGGTGCGACAGCAGGGCAACCGGCTCTCCAGCCAGGAGGTGCTCGCCGAGGAATCGATCGTGCGCAGCGGTGAACGGGACCTGCCGGTGGCGGTGCTGATGCCCGAGGAGGTGCTCACGGGCCAGCGTTACGACATCGATGTGGTTCTCGACGAACCCCTCAAGGAGACGATGCTGGCCGGCGGGGTCGGCGAGATCCCGGCGGAGGCCCAGCGCAGCCTGCGCAGCCCCGATCTGCAGCTGGGGGCCCTGACCGCCGGCGGCATCTTCAAGCGGATCCAGGCGCCGTACAAGCCCGGTCAGCAGTTCTGGGCGGTGATGCTGCTCCATCCCGAGGGCACCGTGAGCGTCAGCCGCCTGGTGCGGATCGTCTCCCGCCGCTGAATCTCTTCCACCCCGCCCCCCTTGTGGCCCCCAGCCGCGCCCGGGAGACTGCCAGGGTCTGGCGCGCCATCGATGGCTCCGGTCTGGATCAACTCGCCGGTGCTGCTCGAAGCCCTGCAGCGCCATCAGGACGGGCGCCTGTCAGGGCGCCTCAGCCTCTGGCTGCGGGAGCTGCTGGAGCTGCCGACGGGGGATGGTCACGACTCGTCAGACCTGGCGTTGCCGGGGTCACATCAGGGCAACAGCGACCCCAGACACTGAGCAGCGTCCGCAGTGTTTCGCTGATGCCTTCGTTCATCCCACGCCTGAGGAACCGACGCCCCATGACCCCACGCCTGGGGGTTGCCTTGCTGGCCATGGCCTGGGGCGCCGGTCTGCTGGCCGGAGCCCCCGGTGTCCGTGCCGAGGGCCCCTGGTCGGCCGACCGGCCTGACCGCCCCCAGCTGACCCGCGAACAGCAGCTGAAGATGATCAGCGTCCAGCGCACCCTGCTGCAACGCCACCAGGAAGGGCGACTGGCCATCCTCGACAACGACGAGCGCTGCCTGAAGGCCGCCGCCGACGACCGGGCCGCCCAGGCCTGCCATCAGCAGGAGCGCGAGGCCCTGAAGCGCCTGAGGGACGACATGCGTGCCCAGGCCAGGGCCCTGCGCCAGCAGTTCAACCTGCCCGAGCCTCCCGAGCGGCGGAAGCAACTGCTGCGCCAGGGCGGCAGCGGCGAGACCCCCGGGAACCTCTGACGCGCCAGACGGGGTCAGGCCGCCTCGTCGAGGGCGGCCACCCCGGGCAGCACCTTGCCTTCAAGCAGCTCGAGGCTCGCGCCACCACCGGTGGAGATGTGCGACATGCGGTCGGCCAGACCGGCCTTCTCGACGGCCGCCACCGAGTCGCCACCGCCGATGATCGTGCAGCAGCCCTTGCCGCTCAGATCAGCGAGGGTGGTGGCGATGGCGTTGGTGCCGGCGGCGAACCGGTCGAACTCGAACACGCCCATGGGGCCGTTCCAGATCACGGTCTGGCAGTCGGCGAGGGCAGCCTGGAACTCCTTGACCGAATCGGGGCCGATGTCGAGGCCCATCCAGCCGTCGGGGATGGCGTCGACCTTGGCGATCTGGCTGTTGGCGTCGGGGGCGAAGTTGTCGGCCAGCACCACATCGGTGGGCAGCAGCAGCTGCACGCCCTTGGCCGCAGCCTTGGCCTCCAGCTCCTTGGCCAGCCCGAGCTTGTCGTCTTCCACCAGGCTCTTGCCGACGGACAGGCCCCGGGCCTTGTAGAAGGTGAAGATCATGCCGCCGCCGACCAGGATCTTGTCGCACTTGTCGAGCAGCGCCTCGAGCACACCGATCTTGGAGCTCACCTTGGAGCCGCCCACGATCGCCGCCAGAGGGCGCTTGGGGGCATCAATGGCACCCTGCAGGTACTGCAGTTCCTTTTCCATCAGGTAGCCGGCCACGCTGGGGCTGAGGGCCTTGGTCACCCCTTCGGTGGAGGCATGGGCCCGGTGGGCGGCGCCGAAGGCGTCGTTCACGTACACATCGGCCAGCTTGGCCAACTCGGCGGCGAAACCGGGCTCGTTCGCCTCTTCTTCCGCGAAGAAGCGCACGTTCTCCAGCAGCACCACATCGCCATCGGCCATGGCGGCCACCTTGGCCTCGGCGTCGGGGCCGATGCAGCTGTCGGTCTTGACCACGGGGCGGCCGAGCAGCTCAGCCAGGCGGGCCGCCACGGGGGTGAGGCGCATGTCTTCGTTCACCTTGCCCTTGGGCCGGCCGAAGTGGGCCGCCAGGATCACCCGGGAGCCCTTGCCGATCAGATCATTGATCGTGGGCAGGGCGGCGCGGATGCGGGTGTCATCGGTGATGGCACCGGCGTCATCCAGGGGCACGTTGAAGTCGACCCGCACCAGCACCCGCTTGCCGCGGAGCTCGTCGCCCGAAAGGGTGCTGAGGGAACGCTTCGGCATGGGATGGGGCTGGGAACGGCGCCGAGACATTACCGTGCCAAGCCCTTGCGCGGGCACCCTGAGGAGCTAGGACAAGGACAGTGCGTCAGCCGCTCGCCCCGGTCCCTGCGCTGGTTTCCCGATGTTCGACACCGTTCTCTATCCCATTGACCACGGCCGGGCCGCCCTGGAGACGGCGGCCACGGTGCTCAGGCTGGTGCAGCAGCACAGCAGCCGGCTGGTGCTGCTGTCGGTGGTGGAAGCGGAGCCCGGGGGCACCATGGCGGATCCGGCCGATGTGTCGCGGCTGCTGGAGCAGGCCCGCGACACCTTCGAGCGGGCGGGGGTGGCCTGTGAGGTGATCGAACGCCAGGGCAAGCCCGCCTTCGTGATCGGTGATGTGGCCGATGAGATCGAGGCCGACCTGATCGTGATGGGCACCCGCGGCCTCAGCCTCGAGAGCGACGAACCCAGCACCGCCGCCCGGGTGATCCAGCTGGCGCCCTGCCCGGTGATGGTGGTGCCTTGACGGCGCCGACGATCCAGTGGTTTCCGGGCCACATCGCCAAGGCGGAACGGGCCCTCAGCGCCAGTCTCGAGAAGGTCGACCTGGTGATCGAGGTGCGCGATGCCCGCATCCCCGCCGCCACGGGCCATCCGCATCTGCAGCGCTGGATGCGGGGCAAGCAGCACCTGCTGGTGCTCAACCGGGTCGACATGGTGACCCCGGCGGCGCGGCTCGCCTGGGATGGCTGGTTCCGGGCCCGCGACCTCACCCCCTGGTGGTGCGATGCCCGGGTCGGCACCGGCGTGAAGCAGCTGCAGCAGGCGGCGATCAGGGCCGGCGATGCCCTCAATGCCCGCCGCCACAACCGGGGCATGCGACCGCGACCGGTGCGGGCCCTGATGCTCGGCTTCCCCAACGTCGGCAAATCGGCCCTGATCAACCGTCTCGTGCGCCAGAAGGTGGTCGACAGCGCCCGCCGGGCCGGCGTCACCCGCAGCCTGCGCTGGGTGCGGCTGGGGCAGGAGCTGGACCTGCTCGATGCCCCCGGGGTGCTGCCCGCCCGGCTCGACGACCAGCAGGCCGCCCTGCACCTGGCGCTCTGCGATGACATCGGCCAGGCGGCCTACGACGACGAAGCGGTCGCCCTGGCGTTTCTCGGCCTGGTCGCCCGCCTGGGCGGCCAGCCCTCGGCGGGGGTGGCGCCCGGGGTCCTGCGGCAGCGCTACGGGATCGACGACGCCGACCCCGACCCCTGGCTCACGGCAGCGGCCCAGCGGCACACCAGTGGTGACCGGGGGCGGATGGCCACCCGGGTGCTCGACGACTTCCGCTGCTCACGGCTGGGGCCGATCAGCCTCGAACTGCCCTGACAGCACGCCGCCGACCGGGCGGTTCACGCACCCACGGCCCGGGCGATCAGCACGGTGAGCATCAGGATGGCCAGCAGAACCTGCAGGGCCATGAACAGCTTGGCCGGCCGCGACACCACCGCTTCGCTGGTGGGTCCATAGGTCGAGTTCACGTTCAGGGAGATGAACAGATAATCAATGACATGGGGCACAGGGGGAGCCTCGCCCTCGCGGGTCGGCCACACGAATGCCCCCCCTGGGGTGGAGACATCGAGAAAGACGTAGATGAACATGAACACAATCACGCTCTGCATGTAAACCGCCGCCACATCCCAGAGACCGGTCAGGCCACCACCATGGATCGCGCTGGCCGTGGCCACCATCGACAACACATTGGCCACCACCTGGACCATGGACAGAATCAGATAGGTGAGCGCCCAGCGGAACAGATCACGGCCGTTGCCCCTGAACAGCGAGACCGAAAGCCCCAGGGTGACCATCACAAAAACCAGGGTGCTCAGCCGTTCGCCGGCGCTGAGGGCAGCGTTGTAGGTGTTGGCCACAACATGGTGATGTTCGATGTGGCGCAGCAGGCTCACATCCATCACCCAAACCAGGGTGATGGCCAGCAGCACCCAGAGGCGACCGCGGCCGTGGGTCAGCTGCCGCCGCAGCCCCTCGGCGGGGTCAGGAGTGGGGGCCATGGGAGGGCAATCCAGCGGATGACAGTCAACCTGATCCAGCCGGGAGGTCAAAGGCGGCCCCCTAGGCTGATGCGATGACTGTCGAACATCGGAACCCAGGGCCCCAGGAGAGCGGCATCCAGGGTCCAGGCGACGATCAGCACAACTCCCCGGATGAGGGGTCGACCCCCGCACCGGCGGCCGACCCACGGCAAGGGCCCGGAGAGACCCTGATCCTGCAGTATCCGAAACCCCTGCCGATGCGCCTCGACCGCTGGCTGGTGAGCCAGCGGCCCGAGCAGAGCCGGGCGCGGATCCAGAAGTTCATCGACAACGGCTATGTGCGGGTGAACGGCAGCACCGGCCGGGCCAAGACCCCCCTGCGCCAGGGCGACACCGTGGAGCTGTGGATGCCGCCGCCGGAGCCCCTCGAGTACCTCAAGCCAGAGGCGATCCCGCTGGATGTGCTCTTCGAGGATGCCCACCTGATCGTGGTCAACAAACCCGCCGGCCTCACCGTGCATCCGGCCCCCGGCAACCGGGACGGCACCCTGGTGAACGGCCTGCTGCACCACTGCCCCGACCTGCCCGGCATCGGCGGCGAACGCCGGCCGGGCATCGTGCACCGGCTCGACAAGGACACCACGGGCTGCCTGGTGGTGGCCAAGACCCAGCAGGCGCTGGTGGCCCTGCAGGGTCAGATCCAGCGGCGGATCGCCTCGCGGGAGTACCTGGGGGTGGTGCATGGCGTTCCCGCCGGCGAGAGCGGCACCCTGGTGGGGGCCATCGGCCGCCACCCCGTCGACCGAAAGAAATATGCGGTGGTGAGTGACGAGAAGGGGCGCCAGGCCCGCACCCACTGGCAGCAGCTCGAACGGCTGGGGGACTACACCCTGCTGCGCTTCAGGCTCGACACCGGCCGCACCCATCAGATCCGCGTGCACTGCGCCCACATGGGCCATCCGCTGGTGGGGGATGCCACCTACAGCCGCTGCCGCCGCCTGCCGGTGGAGCTGCCGGGCCAGGCCCTGCATGCCGTGCAGCTGGCCCTGAACCATCCGGTGAGCGGCGAACGCCTGACCTTCGAGGCACCGCTGCCGGCACCGTTCGAGCGCCTGCTGGCCTGGCTGCGCCGCACCCAGGGGATCACCGGCGCGGCGATCACCAGCAGTAGCCCTGCCGCCAGCCCTCCACCGCCGCCGCCGCCCGGGTTCTGACCCGCAGCCGCCGCAGGATCTCCTGCACGTGATCGCGGGCCGTGGTGGGGGCGATCTGCAGCTGCTCGGCGATCTCGCGGTTGCTGCAGCCCCGGGCCACCAGCTGCAGCACCTCAAGTTCGCGGTCCGTGAGCTCCTCCACCGCACCGGCGGGGCCCGGCGGTGCCTCCGCCGACCCCAGGGCCGGATCGACGAAGGTGCGCCCGCGCAGCACCTGATCGACGGCGAACACCAACGCACCGGTGCGACCGATGCTGTCGTCGAGCAGCACGGCATCGGCCCCGGCGGCCAGGGCCGACCGCACCAGCACCCGGTGGTTGTGGGTGAGCAGCAGCAGGCAGCGGTGCGGCCCGCCCGCCGTGCGCACCGCCCGAATCAGGTCAAGGCCGGCGCCATCGGCCAGGTGCTCCCCCACCACCAGCAGCCATGGCCCGGGGCGCTGATCCAGCACCGCCAGGGCCTCGGCCTGCGAGGTGACGATGATGCGGTCACCCCCGCCGGGTTGCTCACCGTCCTGGAAGGCAAGGCTCAGGGCCAGCAGCCGCGGCGTGATCGCCACCAGCACAGGCCGGTCGCGCAGCAGCAGCCGCAGCAGGTCATGACGGGCCTGCAGGACCGGGTGCTCGGCACGGAACTCCATCGGACCTGCGGCGGGCGAAGACGGCCGCATCCAAGCCTGACAGCCACCACCGCAGACCTTGGCTACGTTGCGGGCGCTCCTCCCCTCACCCTGCCGGACGATGGCCAAGGAACGCTTTTTTCTGGAACTCGAGCCGGCGGAAGCGGCCATGAAGGCCTGGCCCCATGTGGTGATCGTGGGGGGCGGCTTCGCCGGCATCAAGGCCGCCCACCGGCTTGCCAACCGCCCCGTGCGGGTCACGCTGATCGACAAGCGCAACTTCAACCTGTTCCAGCCGCTGCTGTATCAGGTGGCCAGCGGCCTGGTCTCGGAGGCCGATGTGGCCACGCCGCTGCGGGAGCAGTTCGAACGGGCCCGCAACGTGCAGATTCTGCTCGGGGAAGTGGTCGACCTCGACACCGACAAGCGCGAGGTGGTCTTCAACGACCGGCGGCTGCGGTACGACACGCTGATCCTGGCCAGCGGCTCGGGCAGCAGCTACTTCGGCCATGAGGAGTGGCGCGAGTCGGCTCCGCCGATGAAGATTCTCGAGCACGCCCGCGAGATCCGCCGCCGGGTGCTGTCGGCCCTCGAGGAGGCCGAACAGACGCCCGATCCCGAACGGCGCCGCTATCTGCAGTCGGTGGTGGTGATCGGCGGTGGTCCGTCGGGTTGCGAACTGGCCGGTTCCCTGAGCCCCCTGATGCGCAACAGCGCCGAGCGCGACTTCCGCCAGCTGGACCCGGCGATGTGTCAGGTCACCCTGGTGGACCCCGGCGACCGGCTGCTGAAGGCCATGCACCCCAGCCTTTCGGCGGCGGCGGCCCAGAGCCTCGAGAAAGCCGGCGTGCGGCTGCTGCTGGGGGGCCGGGTGCAGCGGATCGAACCCGGGCGGCTGGTGCTGACCCGCAAGGCCGACGACGGCAGCAGCGAAGAGGTGGTGATGGAGGCCGCCACGGTCTGCTGGACCGCCGGCGTGCGGGCCTCCCATCTGGGCGGTCTGCTGGCGGAGCGCACCGGCTGCAGCACCGACCGTGGCGGCCGGGTGATCGTGGAGTCTGATTTCTCAATCCCCGGCCATCCCGAAATCCGCGTGGTGGGCGACCTGTGCTCGTACAGCCACACCGCCGACGGCAAACCGCTGCCGGGCATGGCGGGGCCCGCCGTGCAGATGGGGGGCTGGGTGGCGCTCGACCTGCTGGCCCGCCTGGAGGGCCGCACCCAGGCACCGTTCCGCTGGACCGACCTGGGCAGCATGGCCGTGATCTCGCCGCTGTCGGCCGTGGCCGACCTGCGGGGCTGGCGGGTGAGCGGGTTCCTGGGCTGGCTTCTGTGGGGGGTGGCCCACCTGGGCTTCATGCCCGACAACGAGAACCGCCTCAGCCTGCTGGTGAAGTGGCTCTGGAGCATCGGCACCCAGCAGCGGGCTTCACTGCTGATCACCGGCGCTCCCAACCAGCACATGGCGGTCGACGTGGGTCTCGAGCGGGCGCCGCTGCCGGTGGAGGCCGACCCCGCCGGCGCCCCCGAGACGATCACAGCCTGAGGCCAGCCTCCGGCGAGGGTTCGTCGAGGCGGGAGGCCAGCGCGAGGGGGAAGATCGCCAGGGAGAATCCTGCAACCACCAGCAGCAGCTGCCAGGAGGGCAGGGCCCAGGGGCGCCCGGGCCCGAACAGGGCGGCCGCCAGGGCCAGCCCGACAAGGTAAGGGAACCACCAGAGCACCCCTCCCCCATCGGCGCCGCGACCACGGGCCAGCTGCAGCAACGTGGGCAGCAGCACCACCGGCACCGCCAGCTGCAGGCTGGACCAGCCGCACCACACGATCGCCCAGCTGGCCGCCACGAAGGCCAGGGGACAGAGCACTTCGGCCAGGGGCAGCCGGTAGGGCCGTGGCAGATCAGGGCGCTGGCGCCGCAGGGCCAGCAGGCTCACGGGCCCCGTCGCCAGGGCGATCACCAGGGCGGCGGTGACGAGGCTGACGGCGGCGCTCCAGCTCGGACCGGCCAGCAGCAGCAGCACCCCCACCGCCACCGTGGCCAGCAGGGCCGAGGCCGGCACCCCGGCCCGGTTGAGGCTGGCGAAGCGGGCCGGCAGCAGCCCCAGGGTGGCCATCATCCAGTTCACGCGGGCGGCGGTGCCCATGTACGCCATCGCCGTGGCGCTGGGGGAGACCACCGCATCGGTGATCAGCAATGTCGCCAGCAGCGGCAGGCCGAGCGCCAGCACCACCGCCACCAGCGGGCCGCCCTGGGCCGTGAGCGACAGCCCGCCCCAGCCCCGCGCCAGGTCGGCCGGGGGCACCGCCAGCAGAAAGGCCAGCTGCAGCACCAGATAGATCGCCAGGGACACCCCCAGCCCGAGGCCCATGGCCAGGGGCACATCCCGCTGGGGCTGGCGCGCCTCACCCGCCAGGTCCATGGCGGTGCGGAAGCCCAGCAGGCTGAAGAGAATGCCGCCGGTGCTGAGGGCCTCGAGGCCACCGGCGACGGTGACCCCACCGACCTGCAGGTTGGTCGGATGGGAGGCGACGGCGATCAGCACGAGAGCCGTGGCCAGGGGCACCAGCAGTTTCCAGACCGTGAGCCCGTTGATCCAGCGGGCCAGGGCGTCGATGCCGCTGAGGTTGATCCAGCCGAACAGCAGCAGCAGCACCGCCGCCCAGGCCAGGCCCGCCGGGGTGAGGCCACTGCTGCCGCCGTGATCCTGCACCAGCCAGGGCAGCACGGTGCCCAGGTATTCGACGGTGGCGAGCACCTCGATGGTGGGCAGGGCGACGTAGCCCAGCCAGGCGGTCCAGCCACCGAGGAAGCCCGCCAGCCGCCCGTGGGTGAGCAGCGGCACCTGGGCCAGGGCGCCGGAGCTGCTGACCAGCGCCCCGAGCTCAGCGAAGACCAGGGCGATGAGAAAGGCCATCAGACCGCCGGCGAGCCAGGCCAGCAGGCTGGCGGGACCCGCCAGGCGGGCCGACAGGTAGGGGGCGAAGAGCCAGCCCGAGCCGATGGTGCTCGTGACGACCGCCATCACCAGCGAGAACAGCGACAGCCGGCGCTGCAGGGGGGAATCGAGGGCCATCAGGCGGCGGGGGGCAGCCGGGGACAGGCCTCCACCAGCCGGCGGGTGATGGGGGCCATGGGGGCGCACAACAGCACGTCGCCGGGCCCCTCCTCGGCGATGCGGCCCCGGTCGAGCACGATCACCCGATGGCAGAAGCCGCTGGCGACGCCGAGGTCATGGGTGACGAAGATCATCCCCAGGCCCAGCCGTTGCTGCAGATCGCGCAGCAGATCGAGCACCTCGGCCTGCACCTCGGCGTCGAGCATGCTCACCGACTCGTCGCACAGCAGCACGGTGGGGCGCAGCACCAGGGCGCGGGCGATCGCCACCCGCTGCTGCTGACCACCGGACAGCTGCCGGGGCAGCCGGGGCCCGAAGGCGGCCGGCAGGCCGACGGCCTCGAGCTGTTCATGGGCCCGGCGCCGGGCCTCGGGGCGATCGGCCAGACCGTGGATCAGCAGCGGATCGGCGATGGCCTCTTCCACGGTCATGGCGGGGTTGAGGCAGGCCAGCGGGTCCTGAAAGACCATCTGCAGCCGCCGGCGGGCCTCCCGCAGGGCACCGCCGCGCAGGCGCCGCAGATCACGACCCTGCAGCAGCACCTCCCCGCCACGGACCGGCGCCAGGCCCATCAGGGCCCGGCAGAGGGTGCTCTTGCCGCAACCCGAAGCCCCCACCACCCCCACGGTCTCACCGGCGTGCAGCTGCAGGCTGACCCCATCGACCGCCTTGAGCCAGCGCTGCTGCCAGGGCAGGCCGGGCAGCGGATGCCAGCAGCGCAGCTGGTGCAGCTCGAGCACCACCGGGGCCCGCGGCGGTTCAGGACTGGCGCCCCCCTCGCGCCGGCGGGCGGCCGCCACCAGGCGGCGGGTGAGGGGTTCCGAGGGGGCACCGAGCACCCGCTGGGCGGGCCCCTCCTCGAGCAGCCGCCCCTCGTGCAGCACCGCCAGCCGATCGCACCAGCGCCCCGCCGTGGCCAGGTCGTGGGTGATGAGCAGCAGGGCGCTGCCCAGCTCGCGACAGAGGCCGGTGAGTTCGGCCATCACCTGGCCCGACACCGCCACATCAAGGCTGGTGGTGGGTTCGTCGGCGATGACCAGGGGCGGCCGCAGGGCCATGGCGAGGGCGATGGCCACCCGCTGGCGCATGCCACCGCTGAACTCGTGGGGATAGCTGCCAAAGCGATCGGCCTCGATGCCCACCCGCTGCAGCAGGTCGAGGGCACGGGCGCGCAGCTCCCGGCGGGGATCGCCGGGGCGATGGGCCCGCAGGGTGTCGGTGAGGTGGTCGCCGATGCTCAGCAGCGGGTTGAGGCGGGTCATGGGGTCCTGGAACACCAGACCCACCGCTTCGCCCCGCAGGCGGTTGAGGGCCGCCCGGCCGAGGCGGCGGGGATCGCGGCCCAGCAATTCGAGCCGGCCGCCGCTGCGGCTGCCCGGCGGCAGCAGCTGCAGCACCGCCCGCGCCACGGTGCTCTTGCCGCAGCCCGAGGGGCCCACCAGGGCCAGCCGTTCCCCGGGCTGCAGGGTGAGGTCAAGGCCCCGCAGCACGGGCTCGGCCGCAGCGCCCCCGGCCGGCGGGTAGGCGACGGTGAGGCCCTCGAGCAGCAGGATCGGACCGGTGGACCCCATGGGCAGCCGCCCACAGCGGGGGGCATCGTGCAGGCTGCTGAATAGCATGGATCCAGCCGGACAAGGCCATGCTCGACGCCGCAGACCGGGGTGAAACGGCCGCAGGGCTGCCCTGGGCTGTGGCGCAGAAGCTGAGCGAGAGCGGCCTGCACGGTCCAGACGATTACGCGATCCCGCTGCCCGACTGGCTGCGGCGCTGCATCGAGCACGTGCCGCCGGGGCGGGGCGACAGCTGTCCCACCGACACCGAGGCCCTGCTGGCCTCGGCCTTTCATTTCGCCTACCAGCTGCACGCCAACCAGGTGCGGGCCAGCGGTGAGCCCTACATCGTCCATCCGGTGGCGGTGGCCGACCTGCTGCGCGACATCGGCGCCAGCGCGCCGGTGATCGCCGCCGGCTTTCTGCACGATGTGGTCGAAGACACCGACGTGACGCCGGAGCAGCTCGAGGAGCACTTCGGCGCCGAGGTGCGGCGGCTGGTGGATGGGGTGACGAAGCTGGGCGGCATTCACTTCACCAGCCGCACCGAAGCCCAGGCCGAGAACCTGCGGCGGATGTTCCTGGCGATGGCCAGCGACATCCGGGTGGTGCTGGTGAAGCTGGCTGACCGGCTGCACAACATGCGCACCCTGGGGGCGCTCAAGGCCGAGAAGCAGCAGCGCATCGCCGGCGAGACCCGCGACATCTACGCACCGCTGGCGAACCGGCTGGGCATCGGCCGGTTCAAGTGGGAACTCGAAGACCTGGCCTTCAAGGTGCTGGAACCCGAGGCCTTCCGCGAAATCCAGCAGCAGGTGGCCAGCAAGCGCAGCGAGCGCGAAGACCGGCTGGGCCAGACCGTCGAGCTGCTGCGGAACCGCCTCGAGCAGGCGGGGGTGAAGGGATGCGAGGTGGTGGGCCGGCCGAAGCACCTCTACGGCATCTGGCACAAGATGCAACGCCAGCAGAAGGCGTTCCACGAGATCTACGACGTGGCGGCGGTGCGGATCGTGACCCCATCGGTGGAGGGCTGCTACCGGGCCCTGGCCGTGGTGCACGACACGTTCAGGCCGATACCCGGGCGCTTCAAGGACTACATCGGCCTGCCGAAACCGAACGGCTACCAGTCGCTGCACACGGCCGTGATCGGCCGCCACCGGCCGATCGAAGTGCAGATCCGCACCGGCGAGATGCACCAGGTGGCCGAATACGGCATCGCCGCCCACTGGAAGTACAAGGAAGGCGGCTCACCGGCCGATGGCGACGAGCTGGAACGGTTCAACTGGCTGCGGCAGCTGGTCGACTGGCAGAAGGACGGCGGCGGCCAGGACCACAACGACTACCTCAAGTCGATCAAGGAAGACCTGTTCGACGAGGAGGTGTTCGTGTTCACCCCCAACGGTGATGTGGTGGGGCTGCGCAAGGGTTCGACGGCGGTTGATTTCGCCTACCGAATCCACAGCGAGGTGGGCAACCACTGCCAGGGGGCACGCATCAACGACCGCCTCTGTCCGCTGGCGACACCGCTGCAGAACGGCGACATCGTGCAGGTGCTCACCAGCAAGGGGGCCCATCCGAGCCTCGACTGGCTCAACTTCGTCGCCACCCCCACCGCCCGCGAACGCATCCGCCAGTGGTACAAGCGCAGCCACCGGGAGGAGAACATCCTGCGGGGCCGCGAGATGCTCGAACGGGAGCTGGGTCGCGACGGCCTCGAAACGCTGCTGCAGGGCGAACTGATGCTGCGGGTGGCGCGGCGCTGCAACCTGCCCGCCACCGACGACCTGCTGGCCTCGCTGGGCTTTGGGGGGGTGTCGCTGCAGCAGGTGACCAACCGCCTGCGGGAGGAGATGCGCCTGCAGGAGGCGGCCACCACCCCACCGCCCAGCAATGAAGACCTGGCCCGCAGCGTCAGCGACCAGGCCGCCGAACCCCGGGGCGACAGCGGCGGCAGCCCGATCCTGGGGGTCGAGGGGCTCGAATACCGGCTGGGGGGCTGCTGCTGCCCCCTGCCGGGCGAACCGATCCTGGGGGCCGTGGCCCTGGGCAACCACGGCATCACGATCCACCGGCAGGACTGCGCCAACGTGGCCGCCACGCCGGTCGAACGGCGGCTGCCGGTGCGCTGGAACCCGGTGGGCAGCGAACACCGCCGCAGCTACCCCACCCAGCTGCGCATCGAGGTGATCGACCGGGTCGGCATCCTCAAAGACATCCTCACGCGGCTGTCGGACAGCCGCATCAACGTGAGCGATGCGCGGGTGCGCACGGCCTTCGGCAAACCGGCCCGCATCGACCTGCGCATCGAACTGGCCAGCGCCGACCAGCTGCAGACGACCATGAACCAGATCCGCTCGATGGCCGACGTGATCGACCTGGCACGCTGCGGCAGCGGTTGAGGCGGGCTGGGCTGATGGGACACCACTGGCTGGCACTGCTGGGGAGCCTGCTGCTGGCTGCGCCGGCCGGTGCGGGGCCCGTGCTGCAGGTGGGGGTGCTCGACGGATCACCCCCCTGTTCCGAGCAGCGGCAATCCGGCCACTGGCAGGGGCGGGCCGTGGAGCTGTGGCAGCAGCTGGCCACCCGCGAGAACCTGGCCTACCGCCTCAGCGCCTACGGCTCGGTGGGGGCCCTGCTCGAGGCCAGCCGCGACGGTCGCATCGATGTGGGGGTGGGCTGCCTGACGGTGGCGCCCGACCGCATCGGCCGTTACCGCTTCAGCCTGCCGTTCCAGGAGGCGGGCCTGGCGGTGCTGGTGCAGGGCAACCGGCTGGCGGCCGGCGCCTCGCTGCTGCGGGCGCTGGTGAATCCGCAGCTGCTGCGGGTGCTGACGGGCTATCTGCTGGCCATCGCCCTGCTCAGCTGGCTGGTCTGGCGCGATGAACACAGCGGCGACGGCGCCGGTCGCCGCGAACAGCTGCGCCGCTACGCCCTGGTGTTCCAGGTGCTGGCCACGGGCCCCGGCACCAACGTGATCGTCACCCGCACCCGCGGCCACGGCGTGGTGCTGCTCAGCTGGCTGGTGCGCATCATCGGCGCCTCGCTGATCGTGAGCACCATCACCCTCGACGTGCTGCAGCAGCCGCCGGCCGCCGGTGGCCAGCCCCGCTCCCTCGACGACCTGGCCGGCCTGCGGGTGGCGGTGCGGCCGGGCAGCGTCAGCGCCCAGCTGCTGCACGAGCCACCCCTGGCCGGCCAGGTGACCATCGTGACCCTCCCCACCGTGGGCGATGCGGTGCCGCTGCTGCTGAGCAACCGCGCCGATGCGGTGCTGGCCGACGAACAGCAGCTGCGCCATGCCCTGGCCCAGGCCCAGGCCTGGCAGCGGGCCCGGCTGCAGCTGGCCCTGCAGGACACCCATCCCGAATCGCAGGCGTTCGTGTACAGCCCTGCGCTGCCCGCCGACCTGGCCCTGCGCCTCGACCGGGCCATCGGCCAGGCCAAGCGGGAGGGGCTGCCCCGCTGACAGGCTGGAGGCATCCCTGCGCTGTGCGGCCCCATGGCCCCCCGCCCCCTGCCCAGCACCGGTGCGGTGACCGGTCTGCTCGAGACCGTCGGCTTCTTTCGCGATCCCGACTTCGCCCGCCGGCGCTTCGAACGCTTCGGCAACGTGTTCGAGACGAAGCTGCTGGGGCAACCGACCGTGTTCGTGCGGGGGGGCCAGGCCATCGGCGACCTGCTGGCCCAGCCCCAGGCGAGTGAAGGCTGGTGGCCCGCCAGCGTGCGGATGCTGCTGGGCAGCCGCTCCCTGGCCAACCGCAACGGGGCCGGCCACCGGGCCCGGCGGCGGGTGGTGGGTCAGCTGTTCACCGCAGCGGCCCTGCGGCGTTACACCCCCGGCATCGTCGCCCTCGTCGAGGCGCTGGTGGCCGACCTGCAGACGGCCCAGGCGCCGGTGGCCCTGGCCGACCGCCTGCGGCGCTTTGCCTTTGCCGTGATCGCCGGGGTGGTGCTGGGGCTCGAGGGGGACGACCGCGAGGCCCTGTTCATTGACTTCGAGATCTGGACCCGGGCCCTGTTCTCGCTGCCCCTGGCCCTGCCCGGCAGCCCCTTCAGCCGGGCCCTCGAGGCCCGCACCCGGCTGCTGGCCCGCCTGAAGCAGGTGCTGACCCGCCGGCCCCTGCCGGGCGGCCTCGATCTGCTCAGCGGCGGCCTCGATGAAGCCGGCGTGCCGCTCGATGACGACGACCTGGTGGACCAGCTGCTGCTGCTGCTGTTCGCCGGCTACGAGACCACGGCGTCGTCGCTCAGCTGCCTGATGGCGGCGGTGCTGCAGCATCCCGAGCTCACCCCCTGGCTGCAGGCCGACCTCGAGGGCCTGCCCTGGCCGCCGGATGACCGGGAGGCCCCGGTCGCCCCGCGGCTCGATGCGCTGGTGAGCGAGGTGATGCGCCTCAACCCACCGGTGGGGGGCTTCTTCCGCCGCACCACCGCCGACCTGGTGCTCGACGGGGTGGCGGTGCCCGCCGGGCGGGTGGTGCAGGTGGCCCTGGCGGCCTCGAACCGCCTGCGCAACGACGGCAGCAGCGACGACGACCTCGACCGCTTCAGGCCCCAGCGCCACCTCGACGGCGACCCCGGCCTCACCCTGCTGCCCTTCGGCGGCGGCGAGCGGGTGTGCCTCGGCAAGGCCCTGGCCGAACTCGAGATCAGGCTGATGGCTGTGGGTCTGCTCAAGCAGGTGCCGCTGCAGCTGCTGCCCGACCAGGACCTGGGCCTGCGGCTGATGCCCAGCCCCAGCCCCCGCGACGGCCTGCTGGTGCTGCCCTCTACCCAGGCTCCCCCAGGGCCTCGGCCACAGCCCGCTGGAACACCGCCTCTTCGGGGGTGAGGCCGGTCCAGCGCCCGAAGATCTGCATCGCCAGTTGCACCAGCATCTCGACGCCATCGACGATCGGGCAGCCGCGGTCGCGGGCCGTGGCCAGAAACGGTGTGAGCCGTGGGTTGGTGATCACATCGACCACCGTGCAGCCCGGCGCCACCGTGTCCCACAGCACCGGCACCGGTTCGAGGGCGGGCGCACAGCCCAGGTGGGTGGCATTCATCAGCAGCGTCGTGCCGGCCGGCACCGCCACGGGTCCCTGCCACGGCTGCCACTCGGCCGGCACCCCCGAGGCGCGGGTGACGGTGGCGGCCACCTCACGGCCCTGCTCTTCGCGGCGGGTGACCAGGGTCAGGTGGGCGGCACCGGCCCAGGCCAGTTCAACGGCCATGGCCCGGCCGGCCCCACCGGCGCCGAGCATCACCACCCGCTGGCCGGTGAGCGGCGTCTGCTTCTCGATCGCCTTCACCACCCCCTTGCCGTCGTTGTTGTGGCCGATGAGGCGGCCGTCTTCGATGGTGAGGTAATTGGCGGCGCCGATGGCACGCACGTCGTCATCGACGGCATCGAGCAGCGGAATCACCTCGACCTTCCAGGGCACCGTGATGCCGATGCCGCGGTACCCCAGGGGCCGCAGGGCCGCCACCGCCAGGGCCAGGTCGGCGGGGGTGGCGATGTCGCTCTTCCAGAACTGCCAGGGCAGGCCATGGTGGGCATACACCGCATCGAACATCCGGTCGATGGGGTTTTCGGCCACCGGATGGCCGAACATGCCCGTCATCTGCTTCTGGGGAGGGATCATCGGGGCGGGCCACAGCGGTGGATGTCCAGTGTGGCCCACGCGTTCGGCGTCACACTGAAGACGCTCCCCGTCCCGTCTGCCGTTTTCGCCGCCATGGCCCCGGCCGCCCTCACCCCCCGCGACCGGCTGCTGGCCGCCGGCGGCCTGGTGCTCAACCTGCTGGGGTTCGTGCTGGTGGCGGTGGCCGTGGCCCTGCCCGATCCGCTGCACACCGCCAACCTGGTGCTGGCCCTGGCGGCGGGGCTGCCGGCCGCCAGCTGCGGCACCATCGCCAGCCTGGCCCTGCTGCAGCAGCGGCGCTGGGGGGCGGTGCTGGCCCTGGTGGCCCTGGGGCTGCAGCTGCTCACCCTGGTGCCTTACGCCATCGTGCGGCTGGCCCTGGTGGCCGACGGGCGCAGCTTCTGGGGGGCGGCCCTGGCGACGGTGCTGGGGGCGGGCCTGCTGCTGATCGTGCACTGGGCGCGGCTGCTGGCGCGGCCGGTGGCGCCATGACCCTGGCCGCTGCCGCCGACACCATCGCCGCCGTGGCCACCGCCGTGGCCCCCGGCGAAGGCAGCGTGGCCATCGTGCGCCTCAGCGGGCCCGAGGCCGAGGCCATCGGCCGCCGGCTGTTCAGGCCCGCCGGCCAGCGCCAGGTGTGGGACAGCCATCGGGTGCTGTATGGCCATGTGCACGACCCCGCCAGCGGCGAATGCATCGACGAGGTGTTGCTGCTGCTGATGCGGGCACCGCGCAGCTTCACCCGCGAGACGGTGGTCGAGTTGCACGGCCACGGCGGGGTGATCGCCGTGCAGCGGCTGCTCGAGCTGGTGCTGGCGGCCGGCGCCCGGCGGGCCCTGCCAGGCGAGTTCAGCCAGCGGGCGTTTCTCAACGGCCGCCTTGACCTCACCCGCGCCGAAGCCCTCAGCGATCTGGTGACGGCCCGCAGCCGCCGGGCCGCCCAGCTGGCGATGGCGGGCCTCGACGGCGGCCTGCAGCGCCGCATCGGCGAACTGCGCGGGCGGCTGCTCGATCAGCTGGCCGAACTGGAGGCCCGCGTCGATTTCGAAGACGACCTGCCCCCCCTTGATGGCACCGCCGTGGGCGACGAACTGGCGGCGGTGGCCGCTGACCTGCGGCAGCTGGTCGACGACGGCGACCGGTCGCTGCTGCTGCGCGAAGGCCTGCGGGTGGCGATCGTGGGCCGCCCGAACGTGGGCAAGAGCAGCCTGCTCAATGCCCTCAGCCGCAGCGACCGGGCGATCGTCACCGACCTGCCGGGCACCACCCGCGATCTGGTCGACAGTGCCGTGGTGATCGCGGGGGTGCCGGTGACGCTGCTCGACACCGCCGGCATCCGCCCCACCGATGATCCGGTGGAACGGCTGGGCATCGCCCGCAGCCGCGAGGCCCTGGCCGCCGCCGACGCGGTGCTGCTGCTGCACGACCTGAGCGAAGGCTGGACCGCCGCCGACGAGGCCCTGCGGGCCGAGGTGCCGGCGGGGGTGCCGCTGCTGCTGGTGGGCAACAAGGCCGACCGCCTCGCGACGCCGCCCGGGCCGGGGCTGGCGATCAGCGCCCGCGAGGGCAGCGGTCTCGGGGCGCTCGGCCAGGCCCTGCTGGCCTGCTGCGGCGCCACCGATGCCGGCAACCTGGCCCTGGCCCTCAACCGCCGCCAGCGGGACCTGGCCGCCAGCGCCGCCGCCGCCCTCGACCGCAGCCTGGCCGCCGCCGCCGACGGTCTGCCGTGGGACTTCTGGACCATCGACCTGCGCGATGCGATCGGCCGCCTGGGGGAGATCACCGGCGACGAGGTGAACGAGGCGATGCTGGATCGGGTCTTCGCCCGCTTCTGCATCGGCAAATGACCCGCGAACCCGACCCCGCCGCCACGACCGACACCCCTCAGGCCCCCGTGCGCCGCGGCATCCACCGCCTCGGCAGCGGCCTGTCGCGGCTGGTGGTGGTGGCGGCCTCGGTGGCGACACCGGTCACCCTGCTGCTGACGCTCTACAACACCCGCCGCGACCAGCAGCACCGGGCCTACGCCGCCCAGGAGCAGCTGATCGTCGATCTGGGGCAGGCCCTCGGCCAGGGGCTGGTGGGGCAGGTGCAGGGGTCGGCCCGCCTGTTTCAGACCCTGCGGGAGACCTGGCTGCAGGAGGCCCTCGCGCTGAACGCGCAGGGGCAGACCTCCCGGAGTGCAGCCACCTTCCAGTCGCTGCGAGACCTGGCCGGCACCGCTTCACCCCTCGAAAGCCTGAGCCAGTCGCGGCTGCTGCTGACCCTCGACAAGATGGAAGAGGCACCGCGGGAGACCGAGATCCGGCTGCGCCAGCGCACGCTGCAGTTTCTGAGCATCAACCGGCTGCTGGGGCCGATGGGGCTGCTGAGCCGCGCCAACCTCGCCAACCTCGACCTGGCCGGCAGCGATCTGACCTGCGACAGCCTGGTGGATTCGAACCTGGCCGGCGCCGACCTGCGCCGGATCTATGCCGCCAACGCCGACCTGAGCGCCAGCAACTGGTTCCGCAGCCGCGCCGCCGAAGCCTGGCTGCAGGGCAGCCTTCTGCTGGGAAGCCAGATCGTGCGCAGCGATCTGTCGGGCAGCGTCGCCTCCTTCGCCGACTTCCGCTTCGCCCGCATCGACCGCAGCGACTTCCAGAACACCTGGCTGCAGGGCAGTTCGTTCCTGGGGGCGACGGTGCGCCGCAGCAACTTCCGCCAGGCCGACCTGCGCGGGGCCGACCTGCGCACCAAGGGCGGGCCGCAGGCGTGGCGCGCGGCCTTCCGGGGGGCCCGCATCAACACCCGGGTCATCGCTGCAGACGGCGACAACCTGCTGCAGCTGGGCGACCGCCAGGGGCAGCAGCTGCCCCCCACCCGCCTGCCGGAGGGGGAGAGCCCGGCCAGCATGGGCCTGGTGGTCGACAACGACGGGGCACTGGTGCCGAAGCGGGGTCCTGACGCCGATGGCAGCGGCGAAGAGCGGCGGGCCTTCTCATACACCGTCGACCGGGCCCAGGACTGCCGATCCGTGCAGCAGACCCTGCTGACCCGCCCTGAGGTGGCGGCGGTCTTCCGTTGAACGCAGGAGGCTGGGACCAACGGGCCGCATGCATGCCATCGGCATTGCACAACTGTTTGAAGAATCAGACCCTTCAGGCTATTTTCGCCTTCATTTTTGAACGTAAGAGTCGTGCCTGAGACTCCGGAGTGGTTCACACAACTGGGCCCTATCCCCACAGACCTGAACATCCCAAGCGCCGGGGAACTCATCCGCTTCGCCGGGGCACCTGACGGCGCCGCCTCTCCCCAGCCGTACCGGAGCATCGTCGGCCTGATTGAATCATCCTGGACCAATCCGCTGTTTTACCCAGCAGGAGGGTATCCCCAGGCCGAGCCGTCCATGGTTCTGCCCACCTCTGAATCAGAGTCTTTGCTGACATATTACAGCCAGCAACGCAACCTCAATACCAACGTCAGCATCGAAGCATTTGTCCTGAAAGTCAATCCAGAGGATGCCGCAGCACCAGACGGGATCGCCGTCATCAATGGCAGCCACAATCACTGGGCTGCCATGGACAGCCTCAGCCAGGACGAACTGCTGAAGGACCAGTCAGTCGAATACTTTGACCCAAAATCCAAGAAAAAACAAACCTACGACAAGAGCATCCTCCCCAGCGAGATCTCCAAGTCAATCGGCATCAACGAGTTCACGCTCGACATCCTCGGAGCCCACACCTACAACCAATATGCCGACCTCGCCGTTTTCATCGTCCCCTTTGACACCCTGATCGCCGGCCCACAAGCCAGCCTCGATCTTCCCGACTACCGGTTCGCACCCTTCCGGAAGAAGAACCAGAATCTGCCATTGGTGGTGAGCTCATCGCACAGCGGCGGCAGCAGCCTGACCCAGAAAGATGATCAGAAAATAACAACATTTACACCAGATCTGCCTGATCTTCCCACCCTCTACAACAGCATTGACAACACAGGTCTTGTGCTCGCAGTGAGCGCAGGTGATGACGTCAGCGGCATCAACTTTGAAGACACGCGCGACAAAAGCAATGCACTGACCTTTACCAAGAACCCGACGTCTTCACCGCTGCTATTGACCGTTGGCGGAAGCACACTTGACCTTGACAGTCAGAACCAGGTCATCGGCGCCAAGGCCTGGCGCGATCCCTCGGGAAGCAAGACCGACAAAGCGATGGAAGGTGGCAATGGCGGCTTTTCAACCACCATCAAAGCGCCGGCATACCAGCGAGCATCCCCCTGGGTGAAATGGTTCCAGCACACGAAGCTGGTGGAGGCGAGTCTCGTGGATGGCTGGACCCAGCCCAAGTCGACCACCGCCAATGATGTCTTCGCCTGGTGGCAATCTGACGGCGAACCCTTGCGATTGGTTGACAAAGACTTCAGCGATACAACCTACCGCTTCTACGCCACTTCAGACGCAGCAGATCAGGGAGCAGGACTGAAGCTTGATCCGGCCCAGATGCGCAGCCTGCCTGATCTGAGCAACATCGCCTGGAAGGACAACTTTCCATCGATCACCTGGGGGAAAGACGCCAATGCCAAAATCACCGATCAAGACTGGACCAAACACTTCCAATGGGATGGAGATGGCGGCACGAGTCTGGCAGCGCCGGCCACCGCCGCATTGATTGCTGCCGCCAACGGTCTCAGGCGCCAACGGGGCCTGGCGGATCTCAGCGCCACCGAGATCCATACTTTTTTATACCAGATCCAACCCGGTGTTCTTGCCGACATCACCCAACTTCAGCAGAAGCCGAATGACAAGACATCGGCCTATGGCGCCTACCCAGGCTTTGATTTCGCCTCAGGCCTGGGGGCGGTGGGCCAGGTGCAACAGGGGACAACGCCCTCGCTGCTGGAGGTGCTGGCCGAAACGGTGCAACCATCGCTCGCCCAGGGCAATGGCAGCGACGCCTCTGATCTCGTCTTCAAGCCCTCTGGCATTCCGCTGCTGCTTCAGAAGCTTGAGGGCAAGACCTCCCAGCTGACGCTTGTCAGCATGAACGGCTTTGCTGTCAATGCATTGCTTGAAGAAGATGCCCTCCATCCCGAGCGCGTCTCCAGCCAACTGCTCAGCATCCTGCAGGAGAAAGCCCAGCAGACCCAGTCGCAAGCGAACGCCGTTCGCTTCAGCACCCAGACCTTGAGCAGCGGCTGGACGGCAGCTCCCCAGTCCTCCGTTCTGCGCCGCCCGCTGGACGATCTGACAGCCACCGAAGGCATCGCTGTGCCAGCTGACAGCCTGCTCGATCTGCCGCCCCTGGCCGACATCTTCCAAGGTGATGGACAGGCCGACGCCGGCGGCATGCCGGCCTGGTATGCCCTGGTGCAGGAGGACAGCCATGGCCGGCAACAGACCTTGCGGGTCAGCCCCTTTGTGAAGAACCGCGGCACGCTGCTGGGCCAGGGGGGACAGCTCAGCTCTGCCTCCGGCGATCAGACCACCAGCCTGGTCTTGACGACGCTGCAACGACCGCTGCTGGTGGCCGATGTCGCCCGTTCTGTCGGCAGCCTGGCGCCAGGGGCTGCGGTGGAACTGGAGCTGCAGAGCGTGGCTGGCTTTGCGAATCTCTATGGGCTCTATCCGGTGGTCGATGGCCTCGGACGCATCAAGGATCTCCAGGGAAATCTGATCGCACCCGGGGAGCCCAGCTACAACGCCCTGGCAGTGGCGGCAGCCCTCGGGGATGGGAGCAACAGCCTGCTCTGGGACGTGCCTGACCACAGCAGCCATCGCTTCCGAACGACCACGAGCTGGTCTGCCGATGGCCAGGCGTCCGCAGGCTCAGCGCTGCTCGAGACGCTGGACCCTGGCGTGATGTATCAGCATTTCATCCTCACCAGCCCTTCGGCGACGGAGAGACAACGCCTGATCCAGCAGCTGCTCAAAAGCGGCCCTGGCAACGCCGATCTCTCCCGTGCCTGGTTCGCCGTATCCGCGGCCGCAAACTCTGATGGTGAAGGTCATGTGCTCGGCCTCAAGAAAGACGGCGCGTTCCTCAGCCTTGGGTTCGAAGATCTGCCAGGCCTTGGGGATCGTGATTTCAACGATGTGGTGGCCAACTGGCGGCAGCAGGATCTGCCCCTCAGCATCGGCAGCGTCTCTCTGCTGGATCCGGCGGCCCGCCGGGTCGCCCAGCTCGCCGTCGCCAGCAGCAGCGGCAACCCGAGCGTCGTCCTGCTGATCGACACCATCACAGGTCTCACCCTGCAGCAATGGCAACCCTTCGGTGCGGACGACACCAGCGGGGTGCAGCTGGGCAGCGGGGATGTGAACGGTGATGGCTTTGATGATCTGGTGGCTGTCCGCAGCGCCCTCCCCTCCGGAGCAGGCGGGCAGGGAGACGGCCAGGTGATGGTCCTGCTGGGCAATCAGACCTACAGCCCGCCGGCGGCGGGTGGCCCCTACACACCACCGACTCCGGCGGTGCTGCAGTTCAACGCCTTCGCGGCAGCGCCCCAGGGCCCGCTGTCACTGGCGGTGCGGGACCTCAACAGCGACGGCTACGCCGAGATCGTGCTCTGCCCCGCCACGGCCGATGCCGACAGGACCTCACTGCCCCTGGAGGTGTGGTCCCGGTCCTCAGGGGCCTTCACGACCCTGGCAGGGCTGCAGATCCCCGGTGGTGCCGGGCTGGATCCCCACCACGGCCATGGCCTGGCGGTGGGGGACCTGCAGGGGGATGGGGTGCCTGATCTGGTCCTCGGAGACCTGAACGGGGCCGACATGTTCGTCGGCAGCGTCAGCCCCGGAGCCGACGCTTCAACGCTGCAGTTCACATCCAGTGTGGTGCTGCAGCCCTACGGACCCGAGCATGACGGTGGCGTGCGCCCCACCGTGGTCAGCGCGCAACAGACGCTGATCCAGAAGCCCGTGGGCCTGGGCGGCCCCGATCAGCCCTGGCTGCTGTCGCTCCCGGCCGGAACACCCGCAGGACCCACCCAGCCCCTGCTCGGGAGCCTGGGAACCCCCGGGGCACTGATCGTGCAGAGCGCCAACCCGACCGACCCACGCCCATCCCAGGTGCCGCTCTCATGGCTGAACGGGTCAAAGGCCGAAGGGCTCACCAGCATCCCCTGGAGCAGCACCGACGGGGCACCGATCTTCAGCTCCGGTGGCGTCTCGTATCCGCTGCCAGCCGGAAAGGCGTCAGAGGTGAAAGGCAGCCCGGCGCCGGTGCTGGTCACGGCAACCGCCGGCACCACTGACCTCAAGCTGCTGACCTACCCCAACAGCGACGGAACTCCAGGCACCTGGCAAACCACCTTGACCCCTTCCGACAACAGCATCACGTTCGCCGATCCGGCCCAGCAGGGGGGCTGGATCAATCCCTGGTCGTATCAGGATTCGGGCAGTGCACCGGCAGATGCCCGTGAAAAGTATGGGCTGGTGACCACTGATCTGGTGAGCTACACCCCGCCATTCCAGGTGAATCTCAACCCACTGCAACTGAGCGATCCCAGCGCCTTGCTTCAGGACGTTCAGGGGAATCTGGACAGCTTCATCAACGATGTGGTGATCCCCTGGAATGTTCTGACCGCCCAAGGGGGCAACAAACCCGATCTCTCGTCTGGGCCAGGAACACCCAACAGCACCACGGCGCCGTACCCAGGCCCGAACGGTCAGCCGCCGTACCCACCGCAACTGCCCACGTTCACACCAGACTTCAATCCCAATCTTGCAGCAGGGTCTGGATCGCCGTCAGCCGCCGATCCAACGGTGCGACTGTTTCAGCAACGGTTGATCAACATCTACCTCAGCAGCATGGGCGTGGACTATCAGCACCACCATGCGCCCCTCTGGTACAGCCCCCAGAGCTGGAGCAGCCCCAACGATCCAACCCCGCAGCAGGCCTATGTGGCCACGCCACCGGGCCGCCAGAGCCAGGGCATGGACTGCAGCCACACCTCAAGCTGGAACTACGACCTCGCCTTCGGGTTCTGGCTCAACTTCGACATCTCAGCGCAATCAACCCAGACCCAGGCCACGGGCAGCTGGCTCAAGGGGACGGAACTGCAGAACCAGACCATTGCCACAGCCACCGACATTTATGGAACAACTGGCAATGCATCAGCCAGTGACGTTGTCACAAAGCTGAACTCGCTGCTGCTGCCAGGCGACATCATTTACCTGAGCGGCAAGAGCATTCAGCAGCACCTGCAAACGCACCACTCAACAGAAGACCTGAAAACACTAAACGATGACATCCTTAACGACTCAGGCATCGCCAAAGCCACCCACGTGATCACCTGGGTGAACGACAACACCGACGAGGCCAACCCCTACAGGTTCGTGACACAGCCGCCAGATGCCCCTGCCGACCTGCTCCGTCAACAGGCCTTTGTGATTGATTCAACAGGCAGCGAATCGCAGAACTTCCTGAACCAGAGCTATCCCAATGGCGTCCAGATTCGTCAGTTTGACGAAACGGTCTGGTACAACCAGCACATCACCCACATCGAACGCTGGCTCACCCCCGACAATGTGAAACTGATCTCCAGGCGGCTGGCGGGCGGGGGCTGAACGCTCCGTCACCTCTCCAGCGCCGCCAGATGACCGGCGAGGGTGTGCACCAACCGCTCGCGGGCCTGGCGCGAGACCCAGGCCATGTGGGGGGTGACGATCAGGTTGGGCACGGTCTGCAGTGCTGCCAGGGCAGCCGCCGACGGCGGTTCCTCGGGCAGCACATCGAGGGCGGCCCCGGCCAGGTGGCCGGCGCGCAGGGCCTCGGCCAGCGCGTCGGTGTCGACCAGGGCACCGCGGGCGGTGTTGACCAGCAGGGCCGAAGGGCGCAGCCAGGCCAGCCGCCGCCGGTCGAGCAGCCCGCGGGTGGCGATCGTGAGCGGGGCATGCAGGCTGAGCACATCGGCCTCGCGCAGGGCCTGCTCGAGCTCGGCTTCGGTGGAGCGGCTGGTGAGCCGCAGGATGCGCATCCCCAGCGCCTCCCCCACCGCCGCCACACCACTGCCAATGGAGCCCGCCCCCAGCACCGTGAGCGTCTGGCCCGCCAGTTCGTCGAAGCTGGGCTCGACCAGGGCGAACACCGGGCTGGCGGCCCAGGCGCCGCTGCGCCACTGCTGCAGCCGTTCCTCCAGCCCCCCGCGCAGGGCCAGGATCAGCGACCAGGTGACCTGCACCACCGAAGGGCGGCTGTAGGCACCGGCGTTGTGCACGGTGATGCCCAGGCGGCGGCAGGCGGCGCCGTCCACCTGGTCGGTGCCGGTGCTGGCCGTGCAGACGAGCCGCAGCTGGGGCAGCCGGTCCAGCAGCTCCCCCGCCAGGGGCACCTTGTTGGTGATGGCGACCGTCGCCCCCTCCAGCCGCTCCAGGCACTGGTCCGGCGTCGAGACAGGCCAGCAGCGCAGGCGGCAGTGGGCCTCGAGGGGGGTCAGATCGACGGGCCCGAGGGTGAGGGCATCGAGAAACACCGCCAGCGGGCGGGGGTCGGCGGCAGACATGGGCAGACGCTCCCCCCGGGCAGGAGACTGGGGCGAGCCCCATCGTGACCCGGCCATGGCCCCCGCCCTGCCGCTCAGCCCGGCACTGGAGGAGCAGCTGCGGGCCTGGCTGGCCGAAGACATCGGCCGCGGGGACCTGACGGCGCCGGCCCTGGAGGGCCGCCGGGGGGCAGCGGTGTGGGTGGCCCGCCGCGCCGGGGTGTTCTGCGGCGGCCCCCTGGCGGCGCAGCTGTTCCGGATCCTCGATCCGCAGATGGAGGTCGAGCTGCCGGTGGCCGACGGCAGCCCGGTGGCAGCCGACCAGACGGTGCTGCGGCTGCAGGGGCTGGCGACGGCCCTGGTGGCGGGCGAACGCACGGCCCTGAACCTGGCCATGCGCCTGTCGGGCATCGCCACCGCCACGGCGGCGCTGGTGGCACGGCTGGAGGGCAGCGGCGTGCAGCTGGCCGACACCCGCAAGACCACCCCGGGGCTGCGGGTGCTGGAGAAGTACGCCGTGCGCTGCGGTGGCGGCCTCAACCATCGGCTGGGGCTCGATGATGCGGCGATGCTCAAGGAGAACCACCTGGCCTGGGCCGGCGGGGTGGAACAGGCCCTGGCGGCGGTGCGGGGCGGCGCCCCCTGGCCGGCGCGGCTGATCGTCGAGGCCGAGAGCGCCGCCGAGGCCGCCGCCGCCGTCAGCAGCGGCGCCGATGCCGTGCTGCTCGACGGCTTCCCGGCGGCGGCCCTGGCGACCCTGGTGCCGCAGCTGCGGCTGCTGGCCTGGCAGCGGGGGGCGCCGGTGGTGCTCGAGGCCAGCGGCATCGACCCCGATCAGCTGCCGGCCTATGCCGCCAGCGGCATCGATCTGATCTCGACCAGTGCGCCGGTGACCCGCAGCCCTTGGCTGGACCTGAGCATGCGCTTCACTGGCGGCGACGCGAGTGATGGTGGCTGAAATGCGTCGCCGCCTGCAGCGATGGGCACGCACCACAGGGATGGCGCTGGGCCTGACCCTGCTGGCCGGCTGCGGCCTGCAGCGCCACAGCAGCCTGTTTCTCTACGAGGTGGTGAGCAGCGAAGCCCTGTCGGTGGTGAACCGGGCCGAACTGGCCAAGCTCTGGGCGCCTCTGCTGAACAGCTACAGCCAGATCGATCCGGGTATGAAGCTCGAGATCATGATGTTCTCCGAAGAGCGCATCACCGAAGAGCTGCGGCGACGCCAGGCGCGGGGGCTGGGGCCCGATCTGATCGTGATCTCGGGGGTGATGGCCAATGACCTGTACGCCAAGGGGCTGGTGCGGCGCGTGACCCTGCCGCCTTACCTCGAGCAGGCCCTCGAGCCCGAAGTGCTCGGGCGGGTGCGGGTGCCGGGCGGCTATTCGGCCCTGCCGGTGGCCCGCGCCCCCGAGGTGAGCTGCTTCAACCGGGCGCGGATGCCCCGCCCCCCGGAGACCCTGGCCGAACTGCTGAGTCAGGCGGCGGCCGGGCGCCATGTGGGTCTGAGCCTGTCACCGCTGGGCATCTGGTGGTCGTCGGGGTCCCTCGGGGCCGATGAGGCCCTGGCCCGGCTGCTGACCCGCCGGCCCGGCGACACCACGCCGGTGGCGGAGGCCGACCGCCGGGCCATCGAGGGCTGGCTGCGCTGGCTGCACCATGCGGCGATGCAGAACCGGGTGAACTTCTTCAACGACGCGCAGGATGTGAACGAGGGCTTTCTGGCGGGCCACCTCGACTGGATCCCCTGCTCGAGCCTGAGCCTGAAGCGGTTGCGCGACGGGCTGGGTGACCGCCTGGGGGTGGCACCGCTGCCGACGGGGCCGGGGGGGCCGCCGAGCACCGCTTCGCAGGTGCGGGTGGTGGCCTTCGGGCTCAACTCTTCACCGCTCCAGCGGCGCAAGGCCATGGACCTGGTGCTGCTCAGCCTCAACCCGCTGGTGCAGCGGGCCCTGAGCCTGTCGGATGCCGAGGTGGTGCCGGTGAACCGCTATGCGCCGCCACCGGTGGCCAGTTCGGCGACACTCAAGGCCCTGGTGCGCTCGCAGAGCTACGTCAAGAGCGATGCGCTGCAATCGCTGGCCCTCAGCAGCTCGGACATGCGACGGATCAGCCTCGTGATCGAACGGGTGCTCACCCCGCTGGTGGTGGGGCTCGGGTCGACACGGCAGGCCACGGAACAGCTGATCGAGGAGCTGCCACCGCGATGATCGACATGCTCTTCGACCAGGCCCTGGGCTGGCTGGGGTATCTGCAGCGGCCGGTGGTGCTCGAGCAACTGCTGCTGGCCAGTCTGGCCCTGGTGGTGGCCGGCAGCCTGCGCCGACGGCTGCCGGTGCCTTTGCCGTTCGCGGTGCGGGCCCTGCCGCTGCTGCTGCTGATGGCGCTGCCCCTGCAACTGCTGGGCCGCCCCAACGGGCTGGTGCTGCTGCTGGCCCAGGTGAGCCTGGCCCGCATCGGCCTCGGTCTGCTCGAGCGGTTCGTGCTCGAGCCCCGTCTGCCCGTGGATGTCTTCCAACACCTGCGCAGCCGCCTGCTGCGGCCGGTGTTTCTGCTGCTGGTGGTGCTGGGCCTGCTGAATGCCGTCGACACCCTCAGCGACCTGGCCACGGTGCCCCTGGGGGTGTGGTTCGGCAGCCCCGTGACCCTCGGCACCCTCAGCCAGGTGGTGGTGGTGCTGTATCTGCTGGTGGTGGGCTCGGTGGTGCCGGCGGCGGGTCTGAGCTGGCTGTCGGGCCGGTCGCTGGGCCTGAACAAAGGCAGCCGCCGGGCCCTTGAACTGGTGCTGCGCTACACGATGGTGAGCATCGGCATCCTCTGGGCCCTGTACCACCTGGGGTTCAACCGCAACGGGCTGCTGGCGGTGGCCGGCGGCCTGTCGGTGGGCCTGGGCTTCGGGGTGAAGGAGATCTTCTCGAACTTCATCAGCGGCCTCTGGCTGCTGTTCGAGGGATCGGTGCGGCCCGGCGAGGTGCTGATCATCGATGGTCAGCCGTGCGAGGTGCGGCAGCTGGGGCTGCGGGCCACCACCCTCTGGCGCGGCAGCGACAACGCCGAACTGATGATTCCGAACCAGAGCTTCTTCACCTCCACCACGACCTCGTTCACCCGCAGCGACCGCACCCGCCGCTGCTCACTGATGCTGCAGGTGGCCGACCGCCACGGGCCCCGCCAGATCATGGAAATGCTCGAAGCGGTCGCCCGCGAGCATGCAGGGGTCCTGGCAGAACCTCCCCCGAAGGCCTCGCTGCAGGACTACGGCCCCGGCACCTTCAGCTACCAGCTGTCGTTTTCGGTGGCTGATCCCCTCAAGGGCGGCGGTGTCACCAGTGCGTTGCGGCTCGAGATCTGCGAAACCTTCGCCGAGCAGGGCATCACCTTTCAGCAGCCGGTGGCCTGAGACGACCGGTGTGATGGCCAGGGTCGCGATGGTGAACATGTCTTGCCGCCATGGACCATCCGAGTGGCAAAGGACACACTGGATGGGTCAGGTCTTCCCCCATGCCTTCCTTCCTCCGTGTCGGCTCGGCCGGCACCCTTGGCACCCTGATCGCCCTGAGCCTGTTCACGGCTGTGGCACCGGTGCGCGCCCAGGGGGTCCTGGAACGTGTCGCCCGCAGCGGTGAACTGCGGGTCATCGGCCCCACCGACAAACCACCCCTGCTGAGCCTCGATGACCAGGGGGTGGCGCGGGGTTACGGCATGGTGGTCAACGACCGGGTCGCCGCCCTGCTGGCCCGTGTCCTGGGCCGACCGGTGCGGGTGGTGTTTCAACCGGCCGTCGACGGCCCGCAGCTGGATGACCAGCTGCTGACGGGACGGGCGGAGCTGGCGTGCGGTCTTCCCTTTTCGTGGGACCGGGACACGGCGCTCGATTTCTCGATCCCCATCCTGATGTCGGGCGTGCGGCTGATGGCCCCGGCCGGACGGTTCAATGGCGATCCCCAGGCCCTCAACGGGCGCACGATCGCCGCGGTGGGCGGGTCCCTGGGGGAGAGCACCGTGAGGGGTGTGCAGCCGGGGGCCCGGGTGGTCACCTTCCGAACCCTGCCTGAGGCCCTCAATGCCCTGGGTTCGGGCCAGGTGGACGGTGTGATGGGGGATTCGCTGCTGCTCAAGGGCATGGCCGGCCGCCTCGGCCTGACCGGCATGGAGCTGACGCCGAGGGTCGCCTACGAGCGTTATGCCCTCGCCTGTGCCCTGCCCGAGAACACCTCGGCGTTCCGCAACGTGGTCAACCGCGCCATCGCCTCCCTGCAGCAGGGCTACCTGAACGGCGATCCCGCCAGCGTGGCCGAGGTGAACCGCTGGCTTGGCCCCGGCAGCGCCGTCAACCTGCCGACCGAAACCCTGCAGAACGGTTTCGAGGTTCTGCTGACCGGTGTCGAAGCCCTGCGTCCGTAGCCCTTCGTCCGCAGCCGACCGCCTCCTGTTTTCACCCCAGTCGTGGGTTGTCGTCCATTCCTCCTTCGCTCCGCCTGCCATGCGACTTCTGACCAGCTCCCAACTGCTTGGTGTCCTGCTGATCCTGGCCTCGGTGCCCGTCGACGCCACGGCGACGACCGCCGCCCCGGGGTCGGTGGAGGCCAGGATGCAGCGCATCAGCGCAGCGCTGCAGGCCGCTGACCCTGCGGTCGACAGGGCCGCAGATCGTCTGGGCCAGGACGCCGTGAGTTGGTGGCGCAACGGGGGCTTCCGCGATGGCGGCTTCCGCAACGGTGGCTTCCGCGATGGCGGCTTCCGCAACGGAGGCTTTGGCAACGGCGGCTTCCGCAACGGCTTCTGGGTGAACATCTGAGGCCCTGCGCGTGACGATCACGGCGCCCACCGGTCCGCTGCGGCTGCTGGTCATCCAGCCAACCCCGTATTGCAACCTCGACTGCGACTATTGCTATCTGCCTAACCGGGATGACCGTCAACGGCTCTCGCTTGAGATCCTTGATCGTGCCCTCGACAGGGTTCTCAGCAGCCCCTTTGTCGGCGAATCCTTCACCCTGCTCTGGCACGCCGGCGAACCCCTGACCGTGCCACCGACGTTCTATGACGCCGCCACCGAACGGATCCAGGCGGCCCTGGCCCGGCATCAACTGCCCCTGGACACCATCAGCCAGTCATTGCAGACCAATGGGATCGGCATCAGCAAACAATGGTGTGCGTGTTTGCAGCGCAACGACATTCACGTGGGCGTGAGCCTTGACGGACCAGCATTTCTCCACGACCTTCACCGCCGAACCCGGACAGACAAGCCCAGCCATGCCGCTGTCATGCGCGGCATTCAGTTGCTGCAAGAGCACAACATTCCCTTCAATGTGATCACGGTTCTCAGCGACGCCAGCCTCGACCATGCTGATGCTCTCTACGACTTCTACGCAGAGAACGACATCCGCCGGGTCGGCTTCAATATGGAAGAGACCGAAGGGGTCAATGAACACTCCAGCCTTGACCAGCCAGGCAGCGATGCACGCTATGTGTCGTTCCTGAGCCGCTTCTGGCAGCGTTGCACAATGGAACCTGGCCGCGTGATGGTCAGGGAATTCGAAGGCTTGACCTCGCTGATCTCAGCCGACGAGAGGCTGCAGAGCACAGACATGAATCAACCGTTCGCGATTGTCAACATCGACGTTCAAGGGAACATCTCGACTTTTGATCCCGAGCTGCTCTCGGTGAGCACCGATCGCTTCGGTGATTTCATCTTCGGCAATGTCTTTGACACCAGCCTTGCCGCCATTCTTGAAACGCCGAAGTTCAACCTGATTCAGCGCGAGATCGCCGCCGGGGTTGAGGCCTGCCGGGCAAGCTGCGAGCACTTCGGCATCTGCGGTGGCGGTGCCGGCAGCAACAAGTACTGGGAGCACGGCCGTTTTGATGGAACCGAGACCCAGCACTGCCGCTACCGGGTCAAGCTCGTGGCCGATGTGGTGCTCAGCGGCATGGAAGCGGCGCTGGGCCTGACCGCAGCGGCCGCGGGCTGACCAGCCGATCCAGCCAGTCCCGCAGGCCAGGCAGCGCCCCGGGCTCGAGGCGGTAATACATCCAGCGGCCCTGCTGACGGGCGCCGATCAGCCCGGCCTGGCGCAGCACCCGGAGGTGGAACGACAGCCGCGACTGGGCGAGGTCCAGCTCTGCGGTGAGTTCGCAGACGCAGCGCTCGCCGCCCGCCAGCGCCTCGACCACCCGCAGCCGGATCGGATCGGCCAGGGCCCGCAGCACCATCAGGGCCTGCCCGTCGGACAGATCCGGCACCAGGTCGGGCACCAGATCAGGCGCGTGACCAGGCACAAGGGTGGGCATGTGCCGCAGGCGACCGGACCCATCAAGATTAGTTGATCTATGGTCGGCATGTCTTCCTCATGGGCGGCGCGACGCCCTCCCCCAACCCTTGGCTGCCCCCATGCGCATCGGCATCAACGGTTTCGGCCGCATCGGTCGGCTGGTCTTCCGGGCCCTGTGGGGCCGCCCCGGCATCGAGATCGTGCACGTCAACGACCCCGCCGGCGACGCCGCCGCAGCCGCCCACCTGCTCAGCTTCGACTCGGTCCATGGCCGCTGGCAGCCCTGGGTGGAGGGCGACGCCACGGGCTTCACGGTCGACGGCACCGCCGTGGCCTGGTCGCAGCAGAGCGACCCCACCGCCGTGCCCTGGCGGCAGGCCGGCGTGGCGATGGTGCTCGAGTGCAGCGGACGCATCAAGACGCCCGAGAGCCTGCAGCCCTACTTCGACGCGGTGGGCCTGCGGCACGTGATCGTGGCCTGCCCGGTGAAGGGTGAGGTGGCCGGCGCCGAGGCCCTCAACGTCGTCTACGGCATCAACCATCAGCAGATCGACCCCGACCGCCACCGGCTGCTAACGGCCGCCTCGTGCACCACCAACTGCCTGGCCCCGATCGTGCAGGTGGTGCAGGGCCGCTTCGGCATCCGCCATGGATCGATCACCACCCTCCACGACGTCACCAACACCCAGGTGGTGGTCGATGCCTTCAAGAGCGACCTGCGCCGGGCCCGCGCCTGCGGCCAGAGCCTGATCCCCACCAGCACCGGCTCGGCCCGGGCGATCGGCCTCATCTTCCCCGAACTGCAGGGCCGGCTCAACGGCCATGCCGTGCGCGTGCCGCTGCTCAATGCCTCCCTCACCGACGCAGTGTTCGAGCTCGAGCGGCCGGTCACCGTCGACGAGGCCAATGCCGCCTTCGCGGAGGCCGCCGCCGGCAGCCTGCAGGGGATCCTCGGCTACGAAACCCGGCCGCTGGTGTCGGTCGACTACGTCAACGACGACCGCAGCGCCATCGTCGATGGGCTGTCGACGATGGTCGTCAACGGCACCCAGCTCAAGGTCTACGCCTGGTACGACAACGAATGGGGCTACAGCTGCCGCATGGCCGACCTCGCCTGCCACGTGGCCGGCCTGCGGGGGCACTGACCATGGCACGCCTGCTGACGCCGCTGCAGCAGTACGCCGTGGTGACGGCGAACTACTGGGCGTTCACGCTCACCGACGGCGCCCTGCGGATGCTGGTGGTGTTCCACTTTCATGCGCTCGGCTACAGCACGCTCGAGATCGCCTTTCTGTTTCTGTTCTACGAATTCTTCGGCATCGTCACCAACCTCTACGGGGGCTGGCTGGGGGCACGGTTCGGCCTGCGCCTCACCCTCTGGAGCGGCACGTTGCTGCAGGTGGCGGCCCTGCTGATGCTGATCCCGATCGCCGACAGCTGGCCCAGATGGCTGAGCGTCGTTTACGTGATGGTGGCCCAGGCGATCAGCGGCATCGCCAAGGATCTGAACAAGATGAGCGCCAAGAGCGCCATCCGCACGGTGGTGCCCGAAACACCCGAAGACCAGGAACGGGGCGACAACCAGCTGTTCCGCTGGGTGGCGCTGCTCACCGGCTCGAAGAATGCCCTCAAGGGGGTGGGCTTTTTTCTGGGGGGGGTGCTGCTCACCGGCATCGGCTTCAACAGGGCGGTGGCGGTGATGGCGGCCGGATTGTTCGTGGCCTTTCTGCTCACCCTGGTGCTGCCCGCCGACTTGGGCCGGATGAAGCAGAAGCCGGCCTTTACGGCCCTGTTCTCCAAATCCCGCGGCATCAATGTGCTGTCGCTGGCGCGCTTCTTTCTGTTCGGCGCCCGGGATGTGTGGTTCGTGGTGGCGCTGCCGGTGTTTCTGCAGACGACCCTCGGCTGGCGCTTCTGGGAGGTGGGCGGCTTCATGGGCCTGTGGGTGATCGGCTACGGCATCGTGCAGGCGGCGGCCCCGGCCCTGCGGCGCAGCTGGGGCCGCAGCGCCCCGCCGGGGGTGGCGGCGGTGCAGTTCTGGAGTGCGGTGCTGACGGCGATCCCGGCCCTGATCGCCGTGGCGCTCTGGCGGCAGGTGCAGCAGCCGGCGGTGGCGGTGGTGGTGGGTCTGGTGGTGTTCGGGCTGGTGTTCGCGATGAATTCGTCGATCCACAGCTACATGGTGCTGGCCTACACCGATGCCGAATCGGTGAGCCTCAACGTGGGCTTCTATTACATGGCCAACGCCGCCGGCCGCCTGCTGGGCACGGTGCTGTCGGGGGCGTTGTTTCTGCTGGGGGGTCTGCAGGCCTGCCTGTGGGCTTCGACCCTGCTGGTGGCCGCCGCCTGGCTGGTGGGCAACGGGCTGCCGGCGGTGGCTACGATGAAGACAACAGACTGATCCGCGGCAGCTTCTCGCTCAGCAACCCCAGCCGGGATGGGCCGAGGGCCGGGCCGCGGGTGCGGGTGGAGGGGGAGAAGAGGGCTTCGCTCTTGTTGAGGGTCACAGAGAGCAGATCGCACTGGCTGGGTTCGTGCCAGAGCACGCCTTCGCGGTGGTGTTGCCGCAGGTGCCGCTGGGATGGGAATGGGTGGAGCAAGCGAATGCGCCGCTGCTGGCGGCGTGGGGGGTTGGCCTAAAGTGACTTGGTGGTCGACCGATCAGCCATGCCCCTCCGCTCGGCCAGCGACTTTCCAGCTTCGCCAGACCCCGAGTCTCTCGAGGGCACCTATCAAGAGTGCAGAGCCGCTCTTGTGTCGGCCAACCGCAGCAGGGGCGCCTTAAAAGCTGAAAGTGACCGTCGGGGGGTGGTGATTGCTGAGTTGCGCCGAGAGCTGGTGGAGCTGGAGGGTGATCTGGCCGATGTGGCGCGGACGAAGGCCCGACTTCATGCCCTGAACGCCAAGCTTGGGTCTGTAATCCGCGAACTGGAAGACACCGGCGATGCGATGGTGGGTCTTATTGATGAAAGCGAGCGTCAGAATGGCTTCTGGCTGGTGAAGATCTTCCGTCGCTTGATCGAGCAGGCCACGCGATGGCGCACGGTGAAGGCGAAAGCTGCTGCATTGGCAGCCGAAGCCTATAAAGAAGATGGAAAGCCAGACCAGATCGATGGTCAGCCATGAGCGGCGAACCATCGATCGCTGATCTGCTGGAGCAGACCAATAAAGCACTGGCAGGCACCGATGCCCGGGTGTACCGGCGGTTAGCCGATCATCTGCAACGCACAGGATCAGCTCTTCAATCTCTGGAAGACAGTCAGCCAGGGGCTGTACCGGCTCGCGCCGCCCTGCTCGGTCAGGGCAGTTTTCTCAAGCAGTCGGTGGCCAGCCTCAGGCGCCTGTGCCGTGAGCATGCAATCAAAGGCACCTCAAAGCTACAGAAGGCGGCCTTGGCCAAGGTGCTGGAGGCGCATGGTGTGACCCCACCGCCGCCACCGCTCGAGAGCTTCACCAAGAAGGAGCTGATTGCACTGGTGCGGCAGTTGCTCGCAGAGCCGTAAGCGATGGCCACCCAGCGTTACTCGGTCACTCCCCATCCGATCGATACCTTGTTGACATGGGTAAAGAGCGGCGAAATCGCCATCCCTGAGATTCAGCGGCCTTTTGTGTGGGAAGCCACCAAGGTACGCAACCTGCTCGATTCACTTTATCAAGGGTACCCGGTGGGCTATCTGATCGCCTGGCGCAACCCGATGGTGAAACTGAAAGACGGCTCCACGTCTGCCGGCAAGCGCATCTTGATCGATGGCCAACAACGCGTGACTGCGCTGATGGCCTCCCTGCTGGGGATGGAGGTACTCACCAAAGACTATGAACGCATACGCATTCGCATCGCCTTCAATCCGCTGGCAGAAGGTGATGCACCCAGCTTCGAAGTGAGCAATCCTGCTATTGCCAAAAATCCACTCTGGATACCAGATGTCTCCAAGCTCTTCCAGACAGATGCCGATCTGTTTGATCAGACCGATGCCTACATTGCCCGCAACCCAGAGATTGATCGCAGCCAGGTGGGCAAGGCGCTGCAGCGATTACTGAAGATCGTCAACAATTCTGTTGGCCTGATCGAACTGGCCGAAGATCTTGACATTGAGACTGTGACCGAGATTTTCATTCGTGTCAACTCAGCCGGCGCCGAGCTCTCCCAGGCAGATTTTGCAATGTCAAAGATTGCCGTCAACGAAACCTACGGCGGCAATACATTGCGCAAAGCCATCGAATATTTCTGCCACCTGGCGGTGTCGCAAGATTTTTTCACACAGATCGAGAAAAACGACCCTGAGTTTGCGCGCTCAGAATTCATGGCCAAGATGGCCTGGCTGAAAGACGTCAACGATGACCTCTACGACCCAACCTATACCGATATGCTTCGGGTGGCTTTCACTTCTGAGTTCGGCCGAGGCAAACTGCAAGATCTTGTGGCACTGCTGTCGGGTCGCAACTTTGCCACCAAGCAATACGAAGAAAGCATTGCAGAAGAATCATTTGCCAAGCTGAGCCAAGGGGTCCTTGCCTTCATGAGCAAAACCCACTTTGACCGGTTCACCATGATCCTGAAGTCAGCAGGGTTTGTTACCAGTGACCTCATCCGCAGCCGCAATGCGATCAACTTTGCTTACATCCTCTTTTTGAGAGGGCGACGCGAGAACCTGCCAGGCCATGTCATTGAGAGCCTGGTGCGCCGCTGGTATGCAATGTCAATTCTGAGGGGGCGATATTCAGGGAGTCCCGAGACAGCGTTTGATTTTGACATCCGCCAAATTGACTTGCAAGGCCTGCAGACTTATGTCGAAGCTGTTATTGAAAACGAGCTGCCCTCAACCTTCTGGACTGGAATGCTTCCGCAGTTGATGGACACATCTTCATCGACTAGCCCATATTTCATCGCCTACCTGGCAGCCCAGGCACGACTTGGGGACCGAGGCTTTCTTTCGGCTGGAATTACCGTGCGCGACTTGCTCCTCAACCGAGGCGATAAGCATCATGTGTTTCCGCGGAAGCATCTGCAGAGGACTGGCGCATCAAGGGGCAGCTATAACCAGATCGCCAACTTTGTGATGGCCCAGAGTGAGATCAACATCGCCATTGGCGACAAGGCACCAGAAGCCTATTTTGCGGAGCTGCGCGAGCAAGTGTATGGCGGGAGCCAGCGCTACGGCGGCATCACAGATCCAGACGAACTGAGGGTCAACCTTGCGATGAATTGTCTACCAACGTCGATGTTGGATGGCGAACTGCCCACGTATGAAGACTTCCTGGCAAAACGGCGACAACTGATGGCCGAAAAGATCCACCAGTGGGTGGGAGTGTTGTGAACACCAACTTCCACCATCTGCAGAGCTACGACGAGCAGCTCTTCCGCTTGGGGGTGCTGGCGGAGCGGTATTTCCCGGAGGACCCGAACACGGCCCTGCTCAAGCTGCGGCAACTGGGGGAGCTGTTGGCGCAGCAGACGGCCTCGCGCTTCGGGCTAGAGCTGAAGATCGAGGAAACCCAGCAGGTGTTGTTGCGACGCCTGGAAGCAGAGGGGTGCCTGGATCGGGAGATCGCCGAGCTGTTTCATGCGGTGCGGCGCATGGGCAATCTGGCCAATCACGAACTGCAGGGGGATCACGCCACGGCACTCAAGACCATGCGCATGGCGTGGCAGCTGGGGGTGTGGTTCCATCGCACCTTCTCAGATCCAGGGTTCCGCAGCGGACCGTTTCAGCACCCGGTGTCACCCGCCACGGCAGATCAGGCTCGGCAGGAGCAACAGGAGTGGGAACAGCTGGCTGCTTCAGTGGAAGCCGACAAGGAGGCGCTGGCTGCCCGTTTCCCCGAGCTGCAGGCTGCCGCCAATCGCCAGGGCAGCGGCGCCATGGCTGCCCTGCGCCAGGCATCGCAACAGGCGGCCCAGGGGTTGGATCTCGATGAAGCCGCCACCCGGGAGTTGATTGACGCCCAGTTGCGCCAGGCCGGCTGGGAGGCCGACACCCAGACTCTCCGCCATAGCGCAGGGACGCGGCCACAAAAGAACCGCAACCTGGCCATTGCCGAGTGGCCCACCACCAGCGGCCCAGCCGACTACGTGCTGTTTGTGGGGCTCACGCCCATCGCGGGGATCGAAGCGAAACGTGCCAACAAAGATGTGGCGGGCGTGCTGCCCCAGGCGCAGCGGTACTGCCGCGATTACCAGATGAGCGGCGATGGCGAAGAGCCCGACCAGCGCTGGGGTGTCGACGGCGAGTACCGGCTCCCCTTCGCCTTCTCCAGCAACGGCCGGCCCTTTCTGCAGCAGCTGCGCACCAAAAGCGGTGTCTGGTTCCGAGATTTACGCCGCAGTGAGAACCTGCCCGTTCCCCTCGACGGCTGGTATTCGCCGGAGGGGCTGAAGGAGCTTGCCCGGCAAGACGTGGCCGGCGCCGATGCACAGCTGCGCCGGGAGGCCTTCAACTACGGGTTTCCGCTGCGCCCCTATCAGCGCCGGGCGATCGAGGCCACCGAAGCAGCGATCGCAGCAGGACAGCGGGAGCTGCTGCTGGCGATGGCCACCGGCACCGGCAAAACCAAGACCTGCATCGCCCTGATCTACAGGCTGCTCAAGACGGGGCGCTTCCGGCGGGTGTTGTTTCTGGTGGATCGCTCAGAATTGGGCATCCAGGCCGCAGATGCGTTCAAAGAAACGCGGATGGAGAGCCTGCAGAGCTTTGCCGACATCTACGGCATCAAGGAACTGGGCGAGCGCGAGGCCGAAGCCGACACCAAAGTGCACATCGCCACGGTGCAGGCGATGGTGCAGCGCCTACTGCTGGGCAACGAAGAAGATACACCCACGGTGGACACCTACGACCTGATCGTGGTGGACGAATGCCATCGGGGTTACCTGCTGGACCGGGAGCTCAGCGATCGGGAACTGCGCTTCCGCGATTTCAACGACTATGTGTCGAAGTACAGGCGGGTGCTAGAGCGGTTTGATGCTGTGAAGATTGGCCTTACGGCCACGCCGGCCCTGCATACGGTGGAGATCTTCGGCCAGCCGGTGTTTGTGTACAGCTACCGCGAGGCGGTGGTGGATGGCTACCTGGTGGATCACGAACCACCGATTCTGATCTCCACCGAGCTTTCCAGCAAAGGCATCCGCTGGGCCGCGGGAGAAGAGGTGAAAACCTACAACCCCAGAACAGCCCAGATCGAGCTGTTCACCACGCCCGATGAGCTGCGCTTCGAGGTGGAGGCGTTCAACCGCCAGGTGATCACCGAATCCTTCAACCGGGTGGTGTGTGAGGTGCTGGCGAATGAGATCGATCCGCTTTCGCCTCAGAAAACCCTGATCTTCTGCGCCACCGATGCCCATGCTGATCTGGTGGTGCTGCTGCTCAAGGAAGCGTTTCGGGAGCATTACGGCGATGTGGCCGACGACGCTGTGGCGAAGATCACGGGCGCCAGCGACAAGCCCAAAGAGCTGATCCGCCGCTACAAGAACGAGGCCTTCCCCAATGTGGCTGTCACGGTGGATCTGCTGAGCACCGGGGTGGATGTGCCCGCGATCTGCAACATCGTGTTTCTGAGGCGCATGAACAGCCGCATCCTGTATGACCAGATGATCGGCCGTGCCACCCGCCTTTGCGAAGCGATCGGCAAGGACAGCTTCCGCATCTTTGATGCTGTGGGGATTTACCAGACCCTGCAGAACTTCACCCAGATGCAACCGGTGGTGGCGAACCCGAAGATCAACTTCAGCCAGCTGCTCGCTGAACTGGAGAGCACCGGCGAAGAGGAGAGTGCGCTGGTGCGAGAGCAGCTGATCGCCAAGTTGCGCCGCAAGCAACGGCATCTGAGCGAGAACGCCGAAGCACGCTTCCGGCTGCTGACCGGCGAGGAACCGGCCGCCTTCATCAGCCGCCTGCAGCAGCTGCCGATCGCTGAGGCGCGCCGCTGGCTGGGCATGATCAACGGCCTGGGTGAGCTGCTCGATGAGCAATGGCAGGGGCCTGCTCAGCCCCAGTTCGTGTCAGAGCACGACGACGACTTGCGCGCGATCGAGCGGGGCTATGGCGAGGCCACCAGGCCTGAGGACTACCTGGAGGGCTTCACCGCCTTCGTGCGTGATCCCGGCAATGCCTTGCCGGCCCTCACCACGGTGCTGCAGCGGCCCTGGGAGCTCACCCGCAAGGATCTGCGGGAGCTGAAGCTGGCGCTCGATCAGCGCGGCTACAGCGAAGCCACCCTGGCCACCGCCTGGCGGGAGACCACCAACCAAGACATGGCTGCCTCGATCATGGGCTACATCCGCCAGTCGGCCCTGGGCGATGCGCTGGTGCCTTACGAGCAGCGGGTAGAGCGTGCCCTGCAGCGGATCCTGGCTTCACGGGCCTGGACCACGCCTCAGCGCCAATGGCTGCAGCGCATCGCCAACCAGACCAAGGCGATCACGATCATTGACCGAGAAGCCCTCGACGACGACGCCCTGCTGTTCCGCCGCGAGGGGGGCGGCTGGCCACGGCTGAACAAGCTCTTCGGCGGTGAGCTGGAAACGGTGCTGCAACGTTTCCAGCAAGCGGTGTGGGAAGCGGCCTGAGGATGGCACCTCGGTCTAGACTTGGTATCCATCACGCAGGGTCGATGCGCGCCAAGTTGTTCCGCAATGGCCGCAGCCAGGCGGTGCGCCTGCCGGCTGCCTTCCGCTTCGAGGGAACGGAAGTGGAGATTGAGCGCGACCCCGAAACCGGTGCCGTGGTGCTGACGCCGGTGCGGCCATCGGCCAGTGCCTTGCTGGAGCTGAGGGATAGGTTGCTGCAGGAGCCTGGCTTTCAGGCCGAGCTGGCAATGTTTTTCGAGGGGTTGCGCGACACACGCCCGGCGGAACCAGTGGAGTTTCTCTGATGGCTGCGGGGATGGGGAAGCTGATGCTTGACACCAATGCCGTGAGTGCCTTTCTGAAAGGGCTCTCTCCACGCCTGGATTCTTGGGTGCAGGAGCAACGCTGTTGCCTGTCGTCGATTGTGGTCGCGGAGATTCGCTACGGCCTGGAGAAGTTGCCGCCAACGACGCGATTGCAGGCACTGGCAGAGACCACCATCAAGACCCTTGAGGTCTTGCCCTGGTCGGAAGCCTGCGCCAGGGTGTATGGCCGGCTGCGGGCCGATCTCGAACGCAGCGGGAAGCCGTTGACCGCCATGGATCTGCTGATCGCCAGCCATGCCCTCAGCGAGGGCTGCCCCCTGGTGACGGCCGATCAGGCCTTTGCCAACGTGGCCGAACTCACGCTGGAGGCCTGGTGATGGCGGGCAGCACCACCCACGACATCGTTGGCAAGCTCTGGAACCTCTGCAATGTGCTGAAGGACGACGGGGTGACATACCACCAGTACGTGACAGAGCTCACCTATCTGTTGTTCCTGAAGATGGCGAAGGAAACCGCCACCGAAGCCGGGATCCCCGAGGAGTGGCGCTGGGATGCGCTGGAGCCGCTCAAGGGCCTCAAGCAGCTGGAGCACTACAAGCTGCTGTTGCTTGAGCTGGGCAGTTCCAGCAGCGGCAGCTCGATGCTGGTGCAGGAGATCTTTGCGAATGCCACCTCCTTCATCCGCAAGCCCGTCACGCTGAACAAGCTGGTGGAGGAGATCGACAAGCTGGATTGGTACAGCGCCCGCCAGGAGGGCCTGGGCGATCTGTATGAGGGGTTGCTGCAGAAGAATGCCGAAGAGAAGAAATCGGGAGCAGGGCAATATTTCACGCCCCGGCCGCTGATCGATGCGATGGTGGCGGTGATGCAGCCCCGGCTGGGGGATGTGATCCAGGATCCGGCGGCGGGCACCGGCGGCTTCTTGATTGCCGCCCAGCACTGGATTCGCGAACATCAGGACATCAGCGAGCTGGATGAGGCGCAGCAGAAGCGCTTTTACCAGAGCACGTTCTACGGCATGGAACATGTGCAAGACACGCACCGCCTGGCGCTGATGAACCTGATGCTGCACGGGCTCGATTCGGTGCAAGGTGAAGGTGGCATCCGCTATGGCGACACGCTGAGCAGCGATGGCGAGGGGCTGCCAAAGGCCAGCCTGATCCTCACCAATCCGCCCTTCGGCACCAAGAAAGGCGGCGGGCTGCCCAGCCGCAAGGATTTCACCTTTCCCACCAGCAACAAGCAGTTCTGCTTCCTGCAGCACATCTACCGGGCACTGCAACCTGGGGGCCGGGCAGCGGTGGTGCTGCCCGACAACGTGCTGTTCGAAGGCAACGTGGGCAAGCAGATCCGCGCCGACCTGATGGACAAGTGCAACCTGCACACGATCCTGCGTCTGCCCACCGGCATCTTTTATGCCCAGGGCGTGAAGACGAATGTGCTGTTCTTCACGCGCGGCAGCAGTGAGAAGGGCAACACGAAGGCAGTGTGGGTGTACGACTTGCGGGCCAACATGCCGGCCTTCGGCAAGCGCACGCCCCTCAGCCGCGAGCATTTCGCGGACTTTGAGGCGGCTTATGGCTCGGACCCGCTGGGGCTGGCGCCGCGCACGGCTACAGGACCAGAGGGCCGCTGGCAGTGTTTCAGCCGTGAGGAGATTGCTGCCCGTGGCGACAGCCTCGATCTGGCCTGGCTGAAGGATGTTTCTGCTGAAGATGGCGCCGCCCTACCGGAGCCGGCGCTGCTGGCCCAGGAGGCGATGGATGAACTGGAAGGGGCGCTGGAGGATCTGCGGGCGCTCCTGGCGGAGCTGGGGGAAGAGGTGGAGGAGTTGGTGTGATGGAGGGTCGGGAATTGCCGGTGGGGTGGGCTGTTGCGCAGATTGCCGAGTTGGCGATAAAAGTTGGCAGCGGTGCTACCCCCAAAGGAGGGCAGAGTGCTTACCAAGAAACGGGCATACCATTGATTCGGTCGATGAATGTTGTTTTTTTTGGCTTTAAGGAAGAAGGCCTGGCATTTATCAATGAAGTACAGGCTCAGCAGCTATCCAATGCAGAGGTAAAGGGAGGAGACGTCCTTCTCAATATCACAGGCGCATCGATTGGCAGAGTTACTGTTGCACCAAGCTGGACTGAAGGAGCAAGGGTCAATCAGCATGTTTGCATCATAAGGCCAGCCGACTGTATTGACCAAAGGTTTCTGTCAGCCCACCTTTCTTCGCCTGCAGTTCAGTCACTTATTCTTGATGAGAATTATGGGGTAACACGACAGGCGCTGACGAAGCAGCAGGTTCTTGAGCTGGTAATTCCTGTCCCGCCACTCAACGAACAACGCCGCATCGCGGCCAAGCTCGACACCACCATCGCCGCTGTTGAGGCCTGCCGCCAGCGGCTCGATGGCGTGGCGGCGATCCTCAAGCGCATTCGCCAGGCGGTGCTGGCGGCGGCGACGTCGGGGGAGTTGACGAGGGAGTGGAGGGAGGCGAGGCGAATATCCGATGTGTGGAATAGCTCTCGGCTCGGTCCACTCCTGAATGACATGCGTTATGGGACTGCCAAGAAGTGCTCATACGAGGTGGTCGGATTACCCGTCCTAAGAATCCCCAACATCCTGGAATCTGGATGCATCTGCCAATCGGATCTAAAATACGCTGAATTCGATGCTCAAGAGGTCGCAAGGCTCTCGCTTGCGCCAGGGGATCTGCTAGTCATCCGGTCCAACGGCAGCCTTGACCTCGTAGGTCGTGTGGCAGAAGCCAGCGAAAGGGACGCTGGAATGTTGTTTGCCGGCTATCTGATCCGATTGCGGCCAAACCAGGGCAAGCTCCTTTCGACTTATCTAATGCTTGCACTCAGGTCGCCATCGACAAGGAACACTATTGAGCTGGCAGCACGATCAACAAGTGGAGTCAACAATATCAATTCTCAATTTCTCTCCAGTCTTGAGATTCCACTACCCGCAATTCCAGAGCAGCACGAAATCGTCCGGCGCGTCCAGGAGCTCTTCTCCCTCGCCGACCAACTCGAGGCCAAGCTCACTTCCGCCCGCAAGCTCGTCGAGCGGCTGACGCCGGCGTTACTGGCCAAGGCTTTCTGTGGCGAGCTGGTGCCCCAGGACCCCAACGACGAACCTTCGAGTGTTCTGATCGAACGGATCCGGGCGGCCCGGCAGGCGGAAGCCGGCGAGTCGAAGCCTTCGCGGCGAGGGCGGAAGAAGGCTGCAATCCACCCGGATCAACTCCCTCTGGATGCCGCCCCCGTCGCGCCAGATCTGCTGAGCGGCCTGTTGCAGGAATGCGGAGCCCTCAGTGAGCGGGCATTGTTGGCGGCTTCGGAGCTCGAGCCCGTGCAGTTTCGGCGGCAGCTTCAAGCGGAGTTGGCAGGGGGAGAGATCTGGGAGAGCGAGGAGGAGGCAGAGAGGGTGCTTCAGGCGGTGGGGTTTAGGACTAGAGAGCGCACAACCTTCACGAAACCCATTTCTGCATCAGAATGAGAGTAACCCTTGATCGCATGGCGTTGTTCCGTGGAACCGCAATTGCCAAGTAGCATTCATCTGTCACGAGTGGGCCTCCCTAGGATGCCCCCACTTTTTCTTGCGCCTTAAAGGCTGTGTGCTTGTGCCTTACCATCGAGGAAGACTTGATTATTGGCGGCCGTCAGTTTCTGGTTCTCACGTTCAAACCCTGAATCATGAAGTATCAGCTGTTATCAACCAACTAATCTGCCCCTGCAATCTGTATTTGTTAAGCAGGCCTAAGCCTCTCTCGGATTTGCCCGCAGTCAGTACATTGGCTTAGTGATTCGGGTTCGCCATCACCCTACTCAGTCTTCTCTAGACTCCAGATGCGTCGAATGTAATCGCGGCGTGTGTCAACCTCCCCAACATCTGACCATGATGGCAACCCTGTCTGAATTCGAGCAAACTCATCATGAACAACGACGCGTGGATAGAGCCCCCCATGCTTTCTCAGGTGCCAGAAAAGCAGCAGCTTGTCAGGCTGATCGAAGCCCTCTCGCACACACCCTGCCAAAAGAGGAAGCTGAAGGCTGGCGTCCCCGCGAGTGGTGTAAATCCCCCGGCACCCCCAGCCCGGCGTAGCCGGGGTGGGGGTGCGCCCCTCAGGCGATCGGCTCCACGGCTGGCGTTGCAAGGGGTGGGCAGGCCCGTTTCCCTGGTTCGAGTAC
>CAIQIA010000020.1 GCA_903871775.1 uncultured cyanobacterium | reverse complement strand
CGCCTCCGACGCCCGCGGCAAGGAGAAGTGCGCCCGTGACATCGGTTACTACCTCCGCATGGTCACCTACTGCCTCGTCGCCGGCGGCACCGGCCCCATGGACGAGTACCTGATCGCCGGTCTCGACGAGATCAACCGCGCCTTCGAACTCTCCCCCTCCTGGTACGTTGAGGCCCTCAACTACATCAAGGCCAACCACGGCATCGCCGGTGACTCCGGTGTCATCGCCAACAACTACATCGACTACGCCATCAACGCCCTCGTCTGAGGTCGTCGAAACGTCCACCAGCCGGCGCAGCACTCCTGCGCCGGTTTTTTCATGGCATCACGGGCAGCCGTTGGCATCACGGCAGCCGACAGATGGACCATGGACAGGGCCCAGCCCCGGAGGTCTGCAGCCCAGTCAGGGGGCCCTGAAGGTCTCCGGTCCGATGCATAACATGGGAGCCACCGAACCGCTCCCCAGACAGAACCAGTCCCCCAGCTCCCGCAGCAAAGCCAGGCAATCCTCCGTGCGGCCCTCCCGGGCCAGGCGGTCCAGCTGGGCCTTCAGATCATCCAGGGTGAGATGCAGCGCCAGGCACAGTCGCTGCTCCCGGTCCAGTCCGGAGGGGTTGGAGGCCATGGCCCGGTCCACGGTGCTGATTCGATGTTAACCATTTCTTAGCGAGTGCGCTCGGCCGTGATTCCGTCCATGGATTCCCCATCCGCCCCCGGCACCCCCATCAGCGAAGCCGAAGCCCTGCAGAGACTGCGCCAGCAGGAGGACGCCAGTCAGCGGTACTACGCGGCCTGGTGGCTCGGCCGGATGCGCAGCACCCACCCGGACACGGTGCCCCTGCTGCTCGAAGCCCTGACGGATGCCCTGGCGGCGGCCAGCGGCGACCCCGATCGCCTGTTCGTGGCCCGCAACGCCACCCGGGCCCTCGGGAAGCTGCGGGCCGGCGAAGCCCTGGCGGCCCTGCAGCAGGCCCTCGACCATGACGACCATGGCCTGCGGGAATCGGCGGCACGGTCCCTGGGCGAGCTGGGGAACCCGGCGGCGCTGCCACGGCTGATGGCCCGCCTGGAACGGCCAGGGGCCGCCGATCCTGATGGTGGGGGCCTGCGGCTGCAGGAACCGTGTGAAGCCCTGATCGAAGCCCTGGGCGAGCTGGGGGCCCGCCGGCCCGACGACGCCCTGGTGACACTGCTGCAGACCTTCCAGGACCACCCGCGCCCCGTGATCCGCAGCGCCAGCGCCCGGGCGCTGCTGCAGATCACCGGTGACGACCGCTGGGCTGAACCGATGCTGGCGCTGCTCGGGGCCGGTCAGCTGCAGGTGCGCCGGGCCGCCCTGATGGACCTGGGCGCCTGCGGCTGGCGACCGGCCGCTGAGGCCCTGGCCGGCTGCCTGGCCGAGAACAGCCTCAAGCTGATCGCCCTGCGGGGCCTCGTGGAGCGGCCCCTGGGCCATGATCCTGGCCAGCCGGTGGATCTGGGGCCGGAAGAACGCCGGCTGCTCACGCTCATGGATGCGCTGCTGTGACTCCCGACCTCTCCCTGTCGCCGACCGTCAACGAACACCTGCGGGCCGTGGCCGAGGCCGCCTCGAGCGAGAGCCTGCTGGCCGCCACCCGGGCCCTGGTGGCCCTCTGCCCCACCCTGCCGGCCCATTCCGACGACCAGCAGGCGGTGATCAGCTGTCTGATGGAGTTGCTGGCCACCAACAACCCCGGTGCGGCCGTCGCCGCCGTCGATGGGCTGATCGCCTGCGGTGGCGCGGCGGTCGAGCCGCTGCTGCACAACCTCGACGCCCACAACTACGGCGCCCGGGCCTGGGCCGTGCGGGCCCTGGCCAGCATCGGCGACCCCCGGGGCCTGCCGGTGCTGGAGAAGGCGGCCGGCGAGGACATCGGGCCCAGCGTGCGGCGGGCTGCCGCCCGGGGGCTGGGCAACCTCACCCTGGCCGATCTTGAGGTCAGCCAACGCCTGCGCCTGCAGGAGCGCTGCCTGAAGGCCCTGGAGGGAACCTGCCGGGACGGCGAGTGGGTGGTGCGCTATGCCGCCGTGGTGGGGGTGGAGCAGTTTCTCGCCGAGGCCCCGGCCGACCTGGCCCAGCGGGCGATCAGCAGCCTTGAGCGCTTGCAGACCCCCGCTGCCGAAGAGGTGCCGGTGGTGCGGCTGCGGGCCCGCCAGGCCCTGGAGGCTGCAGCCACGAGGCCGCCCGGCACCAACAGGCCATGACCCGCCGGATTCTGTTCGTCTGCCTGGGCAACATCTGCCGCTCACCCGCCGCCGAAGGGGTGTTCCTGAAGCTGCTCGAGAGCAGGGGGCTCGGCGATGGGTTTGCCGTTGACTCGGCCGGGACCGGAGCCTGGCATGCGGGGGAACGGGCCGATCCCCGCATGCGGGCCGCCGCGGCCGACCGGGGCATCACGCTGCAGAGCATCGCCCGACAGCTCACCGCCCGGGATCTGGAGGTGTTCGATCACATCCTGACCATGGATGACGACAACCTGAAACAGACGCGCCGCCTCGATCCCAGCGGTCACCAGCACCACCGGATCAGGCCCCTGGCGCCCTATTGCCGCCGCCACCGGGTCCAGGCGATTCCCGATCCCTACAGCGGTGGCCGGGAGGGCTTCGAGCATGTGCTCGATCTGCTCGAGGACGCCTGCGACGCCCTGCTCACGGAGCTGGTGGTTCCCCCCCGGCCCTGAGCAAGGCCTCCACGGGCACCCGTTCCCGGAAGAGGTCGACGATGCGCTCCACGACGGCATCGATGGTCAGCCCATCGCTCACCAGCTCGACGGCATCGTCGGCCCGGCGGAGGGGAGCCACGGCCCGACCGGCATCGCGGGTGTCCCGGTCTTCAATCTCCAGGGTCAGCTGTTCCGCCGCGGGCACCGGCAGCCCCCGTTCCTGCAGATCGGCCTGGCGGCGGCGGACCCGCTCCGCCACGCTGGCGGTGAGAAAAATCTTGAGTTCGGCGTCAGGGAAGACCGCCGTGCCGATGTCACGCCCCTCGGCGACCACCCCCCCCGTCTCGCCGTAACGCCGCTGCAGGGCCGTGAGGTAGGTGCGCACCCCGGGCAGGGCCGCCACCGTGGAGACCGCAGCGGTCACCTCGGCGGTGCGGATGGCCTCGGTGACGGTGACGCCACCGATCAGCACCTCCTGCTCCCGGTCTCCCCGCGGTTCCAGCCGCAGGCCGCACCCCTCGAGGGCAGCCTGCAGCTCCGGACCCTCCTGCGGTGCCAGGCCGCGGCGCTGCAGCCACCAGGTGACGGCGCGGTACATGGCACCGGTGTCGAGGTGGATCAGTCCGAGCTGCCGGGCCACCGCGCGGGTGACGGTGCTTTTGCCGGCACCGGCAGGGCCGTCGATGGCAACGATGGGAGCACGGGTCATCAGGGAGCGGTGATCGATGAGTCGGGTGGTTCCACAACGGACAGCGGCCGCCAGCAGACCGAGGCTGCGCAGCTGATCGAGGGGCTGCAGCAGCAGGGGATCGACAAGCTGCACGTACTCAACCTGCAGACCGGCCTGCTCCAGGTCGTGACGCACCTGGTCTTCCAGCCCGGCCCCATCCTGCCTCCCGGCTCGTCCTGCGGCAGCAGCGGCAGCCAGGGCCCGGGGGAGGGCTGCAGCCTGCTGCCGTTCGGCCTCCGAGAGGTAACTGTTGCGCGAACTGAAGGGCAGGCCATCGGGCCCGCGCCTGGTGGGACAGGGCAGCAGCCGCACAGGCAGGCCAAGGTCCCGCACCATGGCCCGCAGCACCTGCAGCTGCTGCCAGTCCTTTTCTCCCAGCACGAGGGTGGTGGCGCCGCTGAGGGCCAGCAGGCGCGAGACCACGGTGGCCACGCCACGGAAATGGCCCGGGCGGCCGGGCCCGCAGAGGTGCCGCACCAGCGGCAGGGGGGGCTCCAGCTGCAGATGGCCGTCGGGACCGAGGGGATAGAGATCGGCCTCGGCGGGGGCCCAGAGGGCCGTGGCCCCCGCGGCGGCGGCCAGGGCCCGGTCGGCATCCAGGCTGCGGGGATAGCGATCGAAATCTTCACCGGGGCCGAACTGGATCCGGTTCACGAACACCGTCACCAGCACCGGCCGACCCGTGGCGGCCGCCGCGGCGATCAGATCGCCATGGGCCCCGTGCAGGGCCCCCATGGTGGGCACCAGCACGGGGGGCTCCCCCAGGGAGCGTCTCCAGGCCTGAAGCTCCGCCAGGCGACGCAACAAAGGAAGCGGAACAACCATCAGCCGGGGGACATACAGACCTGCCGTCCCCTCAGCATCGGGGATCAGGGGAGCCGCTCGAGGCGCACGGGGGCGGTGCCCGAAGCCACGACCCCCAGCTCGCTGGCGGCCCCATGGGCCAGATCAATGACCCTGCCGCCATGGAAGGGACCACGGTCGTTGATCCGCACCACCGTGGAACGGCCGTTGGCCAGGTTGGTCACCCGCAGGCGGGTGCCGAAGGGGAGGGTGCGATGGGCGGCCGTGAAGGTGCCCGGGCGGAGCACCTCGCCGTTGGCGGTGCGGTTGCCATAGAGACCGGGGCCGTACCAGCTGGCCTCGCCCTGGCCAGCGGAGGCGAGGCGCAGGGGGGCCTTGAGGACGGGCTCGGGGGCCCGGCGCAGGGGGATGGGCGGAACCTCCGGCTCGAGCGCAGGCGAGACAGCAGCTGGCTCGACCGAGGTGGTCTGCACCATCGCCGTGAGTTCACGGTCGGCGCCATCGGCCTGGGCGGCGACGCCGCACAGGGGAAGGAGAGCACCGGCGATGACGACGGCGGAAAGAAGACGGCTCGACATGAGAAACGGAAACGATCGGACTGATGGACACGCCGGACACATTCACGACTGCAATCAGTGGCCAGAGCATCAGCCAGAGGCGTGATGTCGGCGGGATCGAATCCTTACGACGCAAACAGCGATCAGAAATTAGGCCGTTCTTGCAGGGGTTTGCCATCAGCAACCCACCAACATCGCCCATCAGAAAAAGCAATCAAAGCCGAAACCCCCTGCCCTGACTGGCCCGCGCCAGAACAAGCGCCAGAGGGGCGATCAGAAAAAACGATCGGCGACATCAGCCCGGCTGATGGGCCACCATGGCGACAGCGCGCCTTCGGGACCTGCAGCCATGGATTACCGCTCCGCAGGGGTGGATGTCGAAGCCGGCCGGGCCTTCGTCGAGCGGATCCGCCGCAGCGTCGAGGCGACCCACCGTCCTGAGGTGCTGGGGGGCCTGGGGGGCTTCGCCGGGCTCTGCCGGCTGCCGGCCGGTCTGAAGCGCCCGCTGCTGGTGGCCGGCACCGATGGGGTGGGCACCAAGCTCGAGCTCGCCCAGGAGCTGGGTCGCCACCGGGGCATCGGCATCGACCTGGTGGCGATGTGCGTGAACGACGTCATCACCACCGGCGCCGAGCCGCTGTTCTTCCTCGACTACGTGGCCACGGGCCGCCTCAGCCCGGAGGTGCTGGCGGAGGTGGTCGAGGGCATCGCCGAAGGCTGTGCCCGCAGCGGCTGCGCCCTGCTGGGGGGGGAGACGGCCGAAATGCCCGGCTTCTATCCCCAGGGCCGCTACGACCTGGCGGGGTTCTGCCTGGCGGTGGTCGATGAGGAGCGGCTGATCGACGGCCGTGGCATCCGGGCTGGCCATGCCCTGGTCGGTGTCGCCAGCAGCGGCGTGCACAGCAACGGCTTCAGCCTGGTGCGCCGCATCCTGCAGGCCCGGGAGATCAGCCCGGCACTCCCCTGCCCCGCCCTGGGGGGTGCCACCCCCGCCGATGCCCTGCTGGAGCCCACCCATCTCTATGGAGAGTTGGTGCGAGCCCTGGCAGACGGTGGCCTGGCCCCACTGGGCATGGCCCACATCACGGGGGGCGGGCTGCCCGAGAACCTGCCCCGCTGCCTGCCGGATGGGCTCGCCGCCCGGGTCGACCCCGGCAGCTGGGAGCGACCGGTGCTGTTCCGCTGGCTGCAGGAGCAGGGGGAGATCCCGGAGGCAGACCTCTGGCACACCTTCAATCTGGGTGTCGGCCTCGTGCTCGTGGTGCCCGCCGAGGCGGTCGACGCCACCCTTGCGCTGGTGCAGAGCACCGGGTTCCAGGGCTGGCGCCTCGGCGAGGTCGTGGACGGCCCCCGGGGCGTGCTTGGCCTCCCCGACGGTTCGTGACGAGCACTTCGGCCGCGGAGTTGGCATGATGAGCTCTCTCATCCTTAACGTTGACGTCCGTTGTGTCGCTGAGTGATTCACGTCTTACCCGTCGTCGCACCTCCGCCGGTCCGACGCCCCCCAACCGACCGGTGCGCTTCGGAGAACCACGACCTGTGAGCCGCGGTGGTCCCCGCCCCACCTACCTGACCCTGGTGGACCACGGCAAGGTCTACGTGACCGATCTGCCCCAGCTCTCAGACGGTCAGCTGGACGCCGTCGGTCAGGAGGCGGAATCCGTGCTCGACAGCCTCCAGCGCCGCATCGCCGAACTCGAAGAGCAGCTGGGTGCCGGCTCGCGGGACGACAGCATGATCCGCGCCTGCACCAAGCGTGATGTCACCGAACGGTTCCTGCGGGCCATCGCCGACGAACGCCAGCGCCGCCAGCTGAACCCCCAGCTGCGGGCCGCCGCGGCCGAATCCCTGGCCCGGGCCTTCATGGAGGTGGCCCGCCACCGGCTCCCCGGCTCCACCTTCGACTCCCTGCTCGAGGAGGCCCTGACGGCCTGCGAAAGCCCCGACGACCAGACTTCGGAGGGGGCCTCGGGGGAAGTTCTGCCGATCCTGCCGGTGGTGCTCAGCCCCGATCTGGCCTGAGCTCACTCGCCCCGGGCGCCCAGCAGGTGCGACACCACCAGGGCATCGAGCACGCACACCAGTGCCGTCGCCCGCCAGAACACCGTCGGCAGCTGCCCGTCCGCCCCCAGCGAGAGTCCCAGCGCCACGACACACAGGGCCATGTCCAGCACCAGGGCCCGACGCAGGAGTGGGCTGGGGAGACGTGGCATCAGGAGCTGGTGAACGGATTGGCCGGCATCCGTTTGTTCAGCTTGCCAGCCACGGCGTCGATGGCCTCCCGCTCGGCGGCCGACAGGGTCCAGCCCAGGGCATCGGCGATGGCGGCCACCTGCTCCGGCCGCCGCAATCCCACGATCGGCTGGACCCCATGGGCGCGGCACCAGTTGAGGCAGACGGCGGTGGGGGTGGAGCCATGGCCCCGGGCCAGCGCCGCCAGCAGGTGCTGCAGCGGCTCGAGCCCCGGCAACAGCCGCCGGAACAGCAGACCCCGCAGCCCCGTGGGCAGGCCGGTCTGGAGAGACCAGCGACCCGACAGCAACCCCAGGGCCAGCGGGCTGTAACCCAGCACCTCGATGGCCAGGTCGCGGCAGACGCTGAGTACCCCTTCCGGAGCAAGGGCATCCCGGCAGAGGGCGGAGACCTGCACCTGCACGCTGGTCAGGCGCACCCCCCGCCGCTGCAGGCGGCCATGCCAGCGGCGCAGGCGCCGGGGTCCCATGTTCGAGACGCCCAGCTCCCGCACGACACCGGCCTGCACCAGATCCGCCAGACCCTCCACCAGGGCGTCCTCCTGCCAGGGGGCGTAGCGGGCGGTGCTCCAGTGCAGCTGCACCCTGTCGAGGCGGCCCCTCAGGCGACAGCGGGAGGCCGCCAGGGGACGGTCGAAGGCCCGGCGTCCGAGCCTCCATGGATAGGGGGCCAGTTTGGTGGCCATGATCAGGTCCGGCGGCAACGGCGCCGGGCACCCGGCGACCGCCGCCCCGAGCAGCCGCTCGCTGCACCCCCGCAGGGCGCCGGTACCGTACGAGTCGGCGGTGTCGAACAGGCGCACCCCGGCCGCGATGGCCGCCTGCACCGTGGCCGGCAGCAGCCCATCGTCGCGGGCGGGGTCGTAATCCCAGACCAGCCGGTTGCCCCAGGCCCAGGTGCCGACTGCGATGCCCGGCAACGCCTCGATGGCGACCATGATGCCCCCAGCAACCAGGCACTCCATGGAGGATCCCACGCCATCCACCGCACCGTCAGCGGCGCTGGAGCCAGGGGGGGGCGACGGTGCGCCGGCGGCGGATCCGGTGCTCTGCCGCCACTGCGGCCGCACCGCCCGCAACGGTCGCACTTGTGAAGGAATCTGCGTCAGCGACAGCGCGTACTGATGGCCCGGCGTCCCCTGGGGGGTGACAATCAGCCGGTCTGCCGCTGCACGATGGATCGCGTCCGTCCCATCCTGGCCTGTCTGGCCCTGCTGGCGCCGCTGGTGCTCGATGCCCCACCGGCGCGGCCGGCGGTCGAGGGCATCGGCCGCTGGCAGGCCAGTCCGACCACCTGCAGCAGCCAGCTGGACGGCCAGCCGGCCGGGCCCTGCCAGCAGCTGGTGGTCGACCAGCGCCTCGACGGCCTGCTGGCGATCCGTTTCCTGGCCCGGGGCGCCCAGGCGGGGTCGGCCAGCCAGATCACCTTCGCCGGCAACACCGACGGCACCCTGGCCTGTGGCCGCGGGCGCTGCCGCCCCGATGCCCCCCTCACCGTGGTGCTCAGCAGCCTCAGCGAAGTGGAGTTCGACGGCAACGGGGTGGCCCGGGAACTGCCCCGGGCCTGGCCGGTGGTGGGGGAATGCCGCCTCGACCGCACCAGCCTCAGCTGCCAGGCCAAGGCCCCTGAAGGGCAGCAATGGCAGGCCGAGGCGAAGTTCTGAGGCCGGCCCGCCCCTCAGGGGGTGACGCCCCGCCCGCTCCACACATCCCCCAGCTGCCAGCGCAGCAGCGGACCGGCCCCCTGGGCCACGAGGCGGAGATGCTCCCCGGCCCGCACATACTCGAAGGCGCAGAATCCGGCCCCGGTGCCGCTGCAGGCCAGCAGCGACGGCAGCTGTCGCTTGAGTTCACGGCTGCGGGGATCGACGGGCCTGGCGTCGAGGGCCTCGGGTGACAGCTGCCAGCCCTGGCGCAGCAACTGCTGGTGCAGGGCAGGGATGGGGGTGCCCACCTGCAGCTCGGGGGCGGGGGCCAAGGTCAGCAGCAGCAGCGGGACCATCGCGACGGCGGCGGCGTCTCCTTCCGTCATGGCGCGGAAATGCAGCCCCGGGGAGAAAAATAACAATCTTGTCGCACTGTGGGTCCCGCACGAGGAACCCGAGAAGGCGGCACCCAGATTCGAACTGGGGATAAAGGATTTGCAGTCCTCTGCCTTACCACTTGGCCATGCCGCCAGGCCGGGAGCCAGACTCCCTATCTGGATCGTATCAGTCGCCCCATGGCCGACCGGCTGCTGGTCCTCAGCAATGGCCATGGCGAAGACCTGATCGCCCGGCGCATCCTCGAGGCCCTGGAACACCGGCGCCCCGACCTCGAACGGGCCGTGCTGCCGCTGGTGGGCGAAGGGGATGGTTTCGCGGGTCTGGATGGTCTTGAACGCCTCGGCCCCGTGGCACGGCTGCCCAGCGGCGGCTTCTCCAACCAGAGCCTGGGGGCCCTGCTGCGGGACCTCTCCGCCGGCCTGCTGGCGCGGACCGTGGCCCAGCGCCGGGCGGTGCGCCGCTGGGCGCGGGATGGCGGGGCGGTGCTGGCCGTGGGCGATCTGCTGCCGCTGCTGCTCGCCTGGGACAGCGGCCGTCCCTATGGCTTCGTGGGCACCCCCAAGAGCGATTACACCTGGCGCAGCGGCCCCGGCCGCAGCCCCCTCGCCGACCGGGTCCATGGCTGCAAGGACAGCGAGTGGGATCCGTGGGAATGGGCCCTGATGGGCCATCGCCGCTGCCGCCTCTGCGCCTGCCGCGACGGGCTCACGGCCCGGGGCCTGCGGCGCCACGGCGTGAACGCCCTGGCCCCCGGCAACCCGATGATGGATGGCTTTCCCGGCGGCCCGGCGCCGGCCTGGCTTGCGGGCCAGCAACCGCTGCTGCTGCTGCCTGGATCGCGGGATCCCGAAGCCCGGGGGAACCTGCAACGGCTGCTGGGGGCCCTGGCCCACAGCCGGCCGCACCCCGTCGGAGGCCGGCGGCTCCTGCTGCTGCCCACGGGGCGCCAGCCGTCAGGCGACGATCTGGCCGCCCTTCTGCGGGAGGCTGGCTTCAGCCCCCAGGCCATCCCCGCAGACAGCGGTGCCGCCTCCGCCTGGCAGGGCCCCGCCGGGGACCTGCTGCTGCACGGCCCGGGGCGGTTCAGCCGCTGGGCGCCCTGGGCGACGGCAGCCCTGGCCTGTGCCGGCACCGCCACCGAGCAGTGCGTGGGCCTGGGGGTGCCGGCCCTGTCACTGCCGGGCCCCGGGCCCCAGTTCCAGGCGGGTTTCGCCCGTCGCCAGAGCCGACTGCTGGGCGGAGCCGTGGCCGTCTGCAGCGATGGGGCCGACCTGGCGGCGCGGCTGGAGCGGCTGCTGGCCGACCCTGAGCTGCGCCGGCGCCTGGGGACCAGGGGGCGCCGCCGCATGGGTCCCGCCGGCGGCAGCGAACGGCTGGCGGAACTGATCGCCGGGCGCCTGCTGGCGGCCCCGGCCTGATGCCGGGATCAGCCTTCGGGACTCAGGAGCGGTGCTCGAAGATCGATCCGAAATGCAGCCTGTCGAGTTCGGCCATCACCGGCACGACGGCGAAGCACCGCTGGGCCAGCGCCAGCCGGTCCTCCCGTTCCAGCATCCGCTGCAGCCGGTCCCGGGCCGGCAGCAGGTAGCGCACGTCGTTGGCGGCATAGGCCAGCTGCGCATCCGAGAGCGCATCGACCTGCCCCCAGTCACTGCTCTGGGCCTGCTTGTCGAGCTCGACCCCCACCAGTTCCTGGACCACCTCCTTGAGGCCGTGGCGGGGGCTGTAAGTGCGGGCCAGGCGGCTGGCGACCTTGGTGCAGAAGAGGGGATTCACGCCGATCCCCAGGCCGGCGGCCAGGGCCGCCACGTCGAACCGGGCGAAATGGAAGACCTTCTCGATCGAGGGGGCCTCCATCAGTTCCCGCAGCCGCGGGGCCTCGGTCTGGCCACGGGCGATGCGGATGCAGCAGACCCGGTCCTGGTCATCGCAGAGCTGAACGAGGCAGAGCCGGTCACGGCCGTGCACCAGCCCCATGGCCTCGGTGTCGACGGCGAGGGCGGCGGCGCCGCCGTAACGCACCAGCCAGTCATGGTCGAGGTCGCCGTCGAAGACGGCGAAGGCGGCGGGAGGGTTCTCGGCAGCCATGGGCGGCAGGCGCAGACGATCTCCCGACAATCTGCCGGATTGACCAAGTTTCTCACTTGAAAATCAAAACGAGACTGGGTTAGTGCTTGTTCAGAGCGAATCACGCCGCCCCTCCCATGTCCCACCACCGCGCCCTGGCCAGCCATGGTCTCCATGACATCCGGCGCTTCTTCGACCAGCCGCCGCTGCAGTACCTCGGCCTTGAGCTGGCCGTCTGCTGGATCCTCGACTGCCTGCTGCGGGCCGACTCATACCCCACGGCCCTGATGAACCTGCTGGCCGAACACCACCCCCGCCTGCGCCTCTCGGAAACGGTGCTGCAGCAGGCCATCGCTTTCCTTGACCAGCAGGGGGCGATCGTCAGCTACTCCCAGCGCTGCCCCAGCCGCGGCCGTCCCCGCCGCATGCTGCACCTCGAGGACGGCTACCGCCCCGAAGCCCTGGAGCTGATGCCGTCGTGGCACCGCTGGCTCGAGGAGGTCGACGGCGCCGTCGGCAGTCCGGCAACGCCATGATGGCGGGGCCGATCAGGCCCCATGCCTTCCGTCACCACCTCGACCCTGCTGCTCACCCTGCTGCTGGGGATCGGCCTGGTCTTCTTTCTGCGCGCCGCCAGCAAGGACCGCACCACCGTGGTCGAGCTGCGCAGCTCCAGGCCTCCCCTTGAGGTCCTCGAAGGCCTGGCCGCCTGGCTGCAGGGGCGGGGCTGGGCTGCCGTCGGCGGTGATCCCGCCGGCCAGCGCCTGCGCTACGAAGGCGAGGTGGAGGCCAGCCCGGCCCTGGCGCTGCTGCTGGGGGGCCTGGCGACAGTTGGAGCCGCGGCCCTTGCCCTGGTGCTGTGTCAGCTGCTCCCCCAGGCCGGGCCCTGGCCCCTGGCCCTGACCCTGCTGGGCCCGCTGGCATCGCTGGTCTACCGGCGCCGGGCCCGCCGCCGCGAAAGCCTGGAGCTGCGGCTGCTGGACCCCGAAGGACCGGTGCCCACGACCCTGCGGCTGCGGGCCCACCGGGATGAGCTGATCGCCCTGGAACAGGAGCTGGGCCGGAGCCTGAACCTGCGGTCGGATGGGCGACTGCTCCAGTCCCCCATCTGAGCGAAACTGGGGCGCCCCGATCACCGCATGTGGGACGCTTCGCCCCCCTGCTGATCCTGCTGCTGCTCACCGCCGTTCCGGGCCGGGCCCAGGGCCTGCTCGACGTGCTCAACAGCATCAGCGCCCCCAGCCGCGGCCGCCCGGCGCTTCCGCCGCTGCCGGCCCAGCGCGGTCGGGGCAAGAACTGGGTCGGCAGCCGCAGCCACGACGCCTCCCTGCCGATCCTGGTGATGGCGGGCCACGCCGACTCGCAGCAGATCGAAGGATCGGGCACCCCCGGAGCCGCCGTCGCCCTGGGGGGCGCCGCCCCGATGCAGCCGGGCATCACCGATGAGCTGCACTGGAACCTGCTCACCGCCCGGCGGGTGGTCGAGATCGGCCAGCGGGAAGGGCTCAACATCCGCTTCTACGACCCGGGCCTGCGCACGATCGTCGACGCGACCGACCCCCGCACCAACTGGAGCATCGGCGCCCGCCACGCCGAGGCCGGTGGGTACGCCCTCGAGATCCACTACGACGCCTACGGCCCCGACGGCATTGGTCCGGGGGTCATCCCCGGGGTGCTGTACGGCTTCTCGCGGTTCGATGAGGCCCTGGCCGCCGAGTTCGGCGCCTTCCCCTGGGACCATCGGGACATTCTCGGCGGCCCCCGCCTCGGCATCTCGCTGCTGGAGATCGGCAAGCTCGAGGGCCCCCTGGAGGCAGGCCTGCGGGACCCCCGCCGCCGCGAGGCCACCCTCGACGCGATCGCCCGTCGGGTGGTTCAGGCCCTGCGGCGAGGGTCAGCCGACGGCCCCGTGGGGGGCACAGCGTTCCAGCAGTGAGCCATCCCCCAGCCAGTCCTGGGGGCGGGTGAACAGGTCGGTGAGCAGGGCTTCGCGGCTGCCGGCTTCCGGCGTGTAGGCGTATTCCCAGCGCACCAGCGGCGGCAGCGACATCAGGATCGATTCGGTGCGGCCGTTGGTCTGCAGGCCGAAGATCGTGCCCCGGTCGAACACCAGATTGAACTCCACATAGCGCCCCCGCCGGTAGAGCTGGAACTGCCGCTCCCGGTCCCCCCAGGCCAGCCCCTGGCGCCGCTCGACGATGGGCACGTAGCTGGGCAGAAAGGCACCACCGCAGGCCGCCGCCAGGTTGTGCAGCGCCTCCCAGTCCCGGGGGGGGGTGAGCCCGGCCCCCGCGACGGCGGCGGGCCCCCGCGGATCCTGGCCGCGGTACAGCGCCCCTCCGGGCTCCTGGTAGTCGTAGAAGATGCCGCCCACCCCCCGGGTCTCGCCCCGGTGCTTCAGAAAGAAGTACTCATCGCACCAGGGTTTGAACACCGGGTAATACCCGGGGTCGACGCTGTCGCAGGCCCCTTTGAGGGTGGCGTGGAAGTGCTGGGCATCCTCCAGAAACGGGTAATAGGGCGTCAGGTCGGCGCCGCCGCCGAACCACCACACCGGACCGGCCTCGAAATAGCGGTAGTTGAGATGCACGGTGGGCAGCCACGGGCTGCGGGGGTGCAGCACCATCGACGTGCCGGTGGCGAACCAGCGGTGCCCCTCGGCCTCGGGCCGCTGGCCGAGGATCGACGGGGGCAGGTTCTCCCCCTCCACCTCGGAGAAGTTCACCCCTCCCTGCTCGAAGATGCGGCCCTCCCGCAGCACCCGGGAGCGACCACCCCCTCCCTCGGGCCGCTCCCAGCTGTCCTCACGGAAGCGACCCTCGCCATCCAGGGCCTCGAGCCCGGCACAGATGCTGTCCTGGAGACCCATCAGCAGGGCCTTCATGCGTTGACGGGAATCGGCCGGCGGCGGGGTGAGGGTCACGGGGTCACGGGGGGATGCCCACACCCTTTCAGGCCCACCCGGCCCCGGACAAGGCCCTGTAAGCGGCTGTCATGGCTTCCCTGCCTAGGATCGGGGGATCAGCAGCAGGGTGAAGCGGCATGGTCACGGCGGAAGCGGCCCGGCAGGCCCTCGCGGATCTGAGGGATGCCGGCAGCGGCCGCAGCCTGCTCGACCTGGGCTGGCTCGCCAACCTGCGGCTGCAGGGGGACCGGGCCCTGATCGACCTGGTCCTCCCCGGGTTCGCCGCCTCCCAGCGCGACGCCATCGTCGCCGGGGTGCGCGAGCGGCTCGTGGGTCTCGAGGGGATCGCCTCGGTGCAGTTCGAGCTCCGCGACGCGCCGGCCTCACCGGCGGGCCCATCGGCGACAGGGCCGACGCTGCAGGCGATCCCCGGCGTGCGCACCGTGATCGCCGTCAGCAGCGGCAAGGGGGGCGTCGGCAAGAGCACGGTGGCGGTGAACCTGGCCTGCGCCCTGGCCGCCGAGGGCCTGCGGGTGGGGCTCCTCGATGCCGACATCTACGGCCCCAATGCCCCGCTGATGCTCGGGGTGGCCGACCGCACCCCGGCGGTGAGCGGCAGCGGCGACGGCCAGCGGCTCGAGCCGATCGAGACCTGCGGCCTGGCGATGGTCTCGATGGGCCTGCTGATCGGCCCCGACCAGCCCGTGATCTGGCGAGGCCCGATGCTCAACGGCATCATCCGCCAGTTCCTCTATCAGGTGGAGTGGGGTGAACGGGACGTGCTGGTCGTTGACCTGCCCCCCGGCACCGGCGATGCCCAGCTCAGCCTGGCCCAGGCCGTGCCGATGGCCGGTGTCGTCATCGTCACCACGCCCCAGCAGGTGGCCCTGCAGGATGCCCGCCGGGGCCTCGCCATGTTCCGCCAGATGGGCATCCCGATCCTCGGCGTCGTCGAGAACATGAGCTGGTTCAGCCCGCCGGACCTGCCCGATCGGCGCTACGCCATTTTCGGCAGCGATGGCGGCCAGACCCTGGCCGCGGAGGCCGGTGTGCCCCTGCTGGCCCGCATCCCGATCGAACTGCCGGTGCAGGAGGGCGGAGACAGCGGCCGGCCGGTCACCCTGGCGCGACCCGACAGCGCCGCCGCCGTGGCCTTCCGAGACGCCGCCCGGGCCCTGAGCCCCACCACCGCCGGCCAGGCGGCCTGAACCGATGCCCCTGCCCGGTCAGCCCCAGCGACTGTTCTCCCAGGGCCGCGGCCAGGCCCGCCGCAGGCCTGGTCCCGACCTGATCCTCTGGGGCGTGCCGGTGCTGATCACCCTGCTGGCCGGCGTGCTCATCGCCAGCACCCAGCGGGCCTCGAACCTGGCCGACTGGGAAAACCACTGGATCACCGGCGCCGTGGGCCTGGGGGCGGCGGTCCTGCTCTCGCGCATCGACCTGCAGCGCCTCGAGCAGCTGCTCGTGCCGATCTACGGCCTCACCATCCTCAGCCTGGTGGCGGTGCGGGCCGTGGGCACCAGCGCCCTGGGGGCCCAGCGCTGGATCTCGATTGGGGGGCTGCATGTGCAACCCTCCGAATTCGCCAAACTGGCGGCCATCCTGCTGCTGGCGGGGATGCTGGCCCGCCAGCCGATCGAGAAACCCGCCGACCTGCTGAGGCCCCTCGGGGTGATCCTGGTGCCCTGGGCACTGGTGTTCATCCAGCCCGACCTGGGCACCTCGCTGGTGTTCGGCGCCATTTCCCTGGTGATGCTGTTCTGGTCGGGGCTCACCCTGCCCTGGCTGCTGCTGCTGATCTCGCCCCTGCCGACGGCGATCGTGGCCGGGACCGTGCAGCCGCTGCTGATTCCCTGGTTCGTGGGTCTCACCGTGCTGGCCTGGCGCAGCCTCCCCTGGAAGCGCCTGGGGGTGGCGGTGGTGCTGGCGGTGAACAGCCTCTTCGCGGTGCTGACCCCCTACCTCTGGAGCCACGGCCTCAAGGACTACCAGAAGGACCGGCTGGTGCTCTTTCTGGATCCCTCCAAGGATCCCCTGGGGGGGGGCTACCACCTGATCCAGAGCCGCATCGGCATCGGCTCGGGGGAACTGCTGGGGACCGGCCTGATGCGGGGACACCTCACGAAACTGCAGTTCATCCCCGAGCAGCACACCGACTTCATCTTCAGCGCCATGGGCGAAGAGACCGGTTTCGTGGGCTGCATGCTGCTGCTGCTGCTCTACGGCGCCCTGTCGTGGAAGCTGCTGCAGATCGCCGGCCGGGCCCGCACCGACTTCGAATCCCTCGTGGTGATCGGGGTGCTGGCGATGCTGGTCTTCCAGATCGTGGTCAACATCTCGATGACGATCGGCCTGGGGCCTGTCACGGGCATCCCGCTGCCGTGGATGAGCTACGGCCGCTTCGCCATGCTCGTCAACTTTCTCTGCATCGGCCTGGTGGCTTCGGTGCAACGCCGCTCCCAGCGGGGCGATCCCTTCCGCCGTTGACCCCCGCCACCCCGCCATCCCTGGCCGCTGTGCGCCACGGCCTGGCGGATGGGGTCCCGCCCGGCCATGCCGATGAGGACGGCGCCCGCCGCCTGTGGTGGGCAGCCCTGGCGGTGCTGCAGGACGATCTGCTGGCCAGCGGCTGCCGGCAGGGGGTCTGGCTGGCTTCCCCCCTGCCGGCCCTGCACGAACCGGCCCTGCTGGAGCATCTGCACGGCTGGATCTGGACCCCACCCGGCTGGGGCCAGCTGCAGCCCGAGCTGCCGGCGGCCGACCGCGACCCCGCCGGAACGCCATCGCCGCTGACGCTGGTGCCGCTCCATCCCGACGACGGCACGGATCCGCTGCTGATGCTGATCAGCCCGCAGCTGCAGGTGGCCCTGGCCCTGGAGGGCCCCCCCAGCGGCCGGCGCCTGGTGGTGCGCTTCGAGCCCACGGTGCTGGCCACCGCCCTGCAGCACCTGGGCCAGCGGCTGCAGCACGACAATCCGGCGGCGGCGGCGGCCCTGCGCCAGCACCTCGACCGCCTCGGCCCCCTGGCCAGCCATCCGGCCACCGGTGAGGGCTTCTGGCCCCGCCTGGCCGAACGGCTCGCCCTGGCGGCCCCGGCCCTCACCCTGGTGAGTGCCCCCGATCCCGACGACAGCAACCCCCAGCTGCAGCTCCTCGAAGCCCTCGCCCACGAGGTCCGCACCCCGCTGGCGACGATCCGGACCCTGGTGCGGTCCCTGCAACGCCGTCGCGATCTGCCGCCCCAGGTGCAGGAGCGGCTGGACCTGATCGACGCCGAATGCAGCGAACAGATCGACCGGTTCGGCCTGATCTTTCAGGCGGCGGAGCGGCGGCGGGAGCCGGAGGGTCACCTGCAGCTGGCCCGCACCGACCTGGGGTCGCTGCTGCTGCAGCTCATCCCGGCCTGGGAACGGCTGCTGGCCCGGCGGCAGCTCACCCTGGCCGTCCAGCGGCCGGAGCCCCTGCCGCAGGTGCTCAGCGAGCCGGCGTTGCTCGAGAAGATGCTCACCGGCCTGCTGGACCGGTTCAGCCGCTCCCTGCGGCGGGGCACGCGGGTGCAGGTCGATCTGCAGGTGGCCGGGGAACGGCTGAAGCTGCGGTTCGGCAGTGGCGACAGCACCGCCGCGGATGCCTCGCTGCCGCCGCCGCGGGAGCCGGTGGGGCCGGTGCTGAGCTGGGATCCGACCACGGGCAGCCTGCAGCTCAGCCCGGGGGCCACCCGGGACCTGTTCGCCCGGCTGGGGGGCCTGTACACCGAACGGGCGGGCCGCACCCTCACCCTCTACCTGCCGGTGGCGGGCAATGTTGACGGGTGTGAAGAGAGCGCAGCAGCCCGGGAAACGCCCGATCGTGAGTGCTAGCTTCCAGCCAAATCCTGTCCTGGACGACACCCATGTCGGCTGGTTCCACCCTCACCGGTCAGCTCCCCGGCTACATCGGCAGCACCGGCGGCCTGCTCAACGCCGCGGAGACCGAGGAGAAATACGCCATCACCTGGACCAGCCCCAGCGCCCAGGCCTTTGAGTTGCCCACCGGTGGTGCGGCGATGATGCAGGCCGGCGAGAACCTCATGTACTTCGCCCGCAAGGAACAGTGCCTGGCCCTGGGCACCCAGCTGCGGACCAAGTTCAAGCCCCGGATCGAGGACTACAAGATCTATCGGATCTACCCCGGCGGCGACACCGAATTCCTGCATCCGAAGGATGGCGTCTTCCCCGAGAAGGTGAACGAGGGCCGGGCCATGGTGGGGCACAACCCCCGTCGCATCGGCCAGAACCCCAACCCCGCCACCATCAAGTTCAGCGGCCGTCGCTCCTTCGATTCCTGAGCCGCCGGGGTGAGGCATCCGTCGTCCCGGCCCTCCGTCGGCCGGGTCCTAGAAAGGCGGGGCATGGCCCCGCCTTTTCTGTCCATCCCTCAGCTGCTGCATGGCCATGCCTGATCGCGCCGACGTCCTGCGACAGGCGGCCGAAGGGGCCACCTTTCTGCCCGTCTGGCGGCGGTGGCCCGCCGACCTCGACACACCCCTGAGCATCTGGCTCAAGGTCGGCCACGGCTGCCGCCATGGCCTGCTGCTCGAATCCGTCGAGGGGGGCGATCGCATCGGCCGCTGGAGCTTTGTGGCCACCGATCCCCTCTGGGTGCTGACCGCCCGCGGGGAGCACGCCGTGGTGCAGCACCGGCACGGCGAGACCCGGCGGCTGGAGGGCGACCCCTTCACGCTGCTGCGGGATCAGCTGCAGCCCTACCGCTCGGCCCCCGTGCCCGGGCTGCCCCCCGTCGGACAGCTGTTCGGGGTCTGGGGGTATGAGCTGATCCGCTGGATCGAACCGACGGTGCCGGTGCACACGCCGGCGGCGGACGATCCGCCCGACGGCTGCTGGATGCTCTGCGATCGGCTGCTGGTGTTCGACCAGGTCCGCCGTCAGATCACCGCCATCGCCTACGCCGATCTCACCCGTTGCCCGGATCCGGAGGCGGCCGTGGCCGAGGCCGAAGAACGGCTGCTGGACCTGGAGGCGCAGCTGCAGGCCCCCCTGCCGGCGGGCACCGCCCCCCTGCACTGGCACGACCGACCGGCCGATGGCCTGCCGGTCAGGGCCAGCACCAGCCGGCCCGCCTTCGAGGCGGCGGTGGCCAGCGCCCGCGAGCACATCGGCGCCGGCGATGTCTTCCAGCTGGTGCTCAGCCAGCGGCTGGAGGCCCAAATCGACCGGGACCCGTTCGATCTCTACCGCAGCCTGCGGATGATCAACCCCTCGCCGTACATGGCCTTCTTCAGCTTTGACGGCTGGTACCTGATCGGCTCGAGCCCGGAGGTGATGGTCCGCGCCGAACCCCTGGCCGACGGCTCCGTGCGGGCCTCGCTGCGGCCCATCGCCGGCACCCGGCCGCGGGGGGAGACCGACGCAGAAGACGCCGCCCTTGAGGAGGACCTGCTGGCGGACCCCAAGGAACGGGCCGAACACGTGATGCTGGTCGACCTCGGCCGCAACGACCTCGGCCGGGTCTGCCGGCCCGGCAGCGTGCAGGTCCGCGATCTGATGGTGATCGAGCGCTATTCCCACGTCATGCACATCGTCTCCGAAGTGGAGGGGGAGCTGGCGGCCCCCCACGACATCTGGGATCTGCTCAAGGCCTCCTTCCCCGCCGGCACCGTCAGCGGTGCGCCGAAGATCCGCGCGATGCAGCTGATCCACGAGCTCGAACCCGTGGCGCGCGGGCCCTACTCCGGGGTGTACGGCGCCGTGGACCTCGGCGGTGCCCTCAACACCGCCATCACCATCCGCACGATGGTGGTGCTGCCCGACAACGAAGGGGGCTGGCGGGTGCGGGTCCAGGCCGGGGCCGGTGTGGTGGCCGACTCGATTCCGGCGATGGAGTACGAGGAGACCCTCAACAAGGCCAGAGCCCTGCTGAAGGCGCTGGCCTGCCTGGAGGATGGACAACCATGAGCAGCCTGCTGACCAAGGGCTTCGAGGTGGAGATGTACACCGGCCGTCCCGACGGCACGGTGGTCGGCTGTGCCGCCGAGGCCCGCACGGCGCTGCCCGATCTGGAGATGGCCATCGAGCCTGACCGCCGGAACCTCGAATACCTCACCCCTCCGGACGCCGACTACCGGCGCCAGCTGCAGCATCTGCTGATTCCGCGCCAGCGCCTGCGGGGATGGCTGGCCGGCCGGGGGCTCACCCTGCTGCCGGGCAGCACCCTGAGCCTGGGGGACAGCCACCGCTTCGAGCGGTCAGACCCCGACAACCCTTATCACGCCTACATCGCCGCGACCTACGGCACCCGCGTCGTGACGGCGAGCGTGCACATCAACATCGGTCTCCCCGATGCCGAGGCGATCCTCGCCGCCTGCCGCCTGCTGCGCTGCGAAGCCCCGCTGCTGCTGGCCCTCAGCGCCAGTTCCCCCTTTCTCGACGGGGCCGCGACGGGGGCCCATTCCCAGCGCTGGCTGCAGTTTCCCCACACCCCCGAACGGGTGCCCCTGTTCCTCGACCACGACCACTACCAGCGCTGGATGGGGGACGAGATCAGCGCCGGTCGCATGCAGAACGTGCGGCATCTCTGGGCCTCGGCCCGGCCCAACGGGATCGACCGTCCCCGGCTGCTGAACCGGGTGGAGCTGCGGATCTGCGACCTGCTGGCCGATCCCCTGCGGCTGCTGGCCATCACCGCCCTGGTGGAGGGCCGCCTGCGGCAGCTGCTCGACGATCCGCAGAGCCTCGATCCCCTGCGGGCCAGTCTCCTGACCCCGGCTGAACTGGCCGATCTGGCGGGTGGCAACGAACGGGCGGCTGCCCGTTCAAGCCTGGAGGCGACCCTTCAGCACTGGCAGGACGGCCGCAGCCTGAAGGCGCGGGACTGGATCGCAGAGCTGCTGGCCGAGACCACGGCCCGAAACGACGACCTGCGCCCCTGGCTGGCCCCCCTGGAGACCATCCTGGCGGAGGGGAACGAGGCCATGGCCTGGCTGCACGCGCTGGAGGCGGGCCGCAGCCCGGCGGCCATCGTGGCGGAGGCGACCCGCGCAATGGCCGAGCAGGAGCTGCGTCAGCTGGCGGATCTCGACCGTCCTGCTGCCGTGGGCACTGTGCAACCCACCGATGCTTTGGGATGATCGACACTCGCCCCGAACCCGCTGGTTCCCGCATGCAGCAGACGCTGCCCGCCTTCGACGCCCCACCGTCGGTCCCCCGCATGCTGCGGCACCTCGGAGATCGGCTCGAACTGGTCGAAGATCTCTGGCGCACGGTGCTGCGCAGCGAATGCCCGCCGGAGCGGGCCGCGCGGCTGCTGCGGCTCAAGGACCTGTGCAGCGGCAACGACGAGTCGTCGGCCGAGATCATCCGGCTGATCGTCGAGATGGACCTGCAGGACGCCATCGCGGCGGCGCGGGCGTTCTCGCTCTACTTCCAGCTGGTCAACATCCTTGAACAGCACATCGAGGAAGACCGCTACTTCGCCTCCCTTGCCATCGAGACAGCCGAGGCCGCCCCGGACCACTTCCGTCCAGGGCCGCTCCAGGATGAACCGGCCACCTTCCAGAGCCTCTTCCAGCGCCTGCGGGCACTGAACGTGCCCCCGGGGCTGCTCGAACCGCTGCTGGGCGACCTCGACATCCGGCTGGTCTTCACCGCCCACCCCACCGAGATCGTGCGGCACACGGTGCGGGCCAAGCAGCGGCGGGTGGCCCAGCTGATCCAGCGCCTGGAGCGGATCAACGCCGGCGTCGGCAGCATCGAAGACCCCAGGGTCCTGAGGCAGCAGCTGGAGGAAGAGATCCGCCTGTGGTGGCGGACCGATGAACTGCACCAGTTCAAACCCTCGGTGCTCGATGAAGTCGACTACGCCCTGCACTTCTTCCAGGACGTGCTCTTCCAGGCGATGCCGCTGCTGCATGAACGTCTGCGCACGGCCCTCGGTCAGACCTACCCCGACGTGCAGCCGGCGGCGGCGGGGTTCTGCACCTTCGGGTCCTGGGTGGGGGCCGACCGGGACGGTAATCCCTCGGTGACGCCCGACATCACCTGGCGGACAGCCTGCTTCCAGCGGGGGCGGATGCTGCAGCGTTACCTGGCGTCGGTCGCCGAACTGCAGGAGCAGCTGTCGATCTCGATGCAGTGGAGTGAGGTGGGCGCCACCCTGCTCGAATCGCTGGAGATGGACCGCCTGCGGTTCCCCGAGACCTACGACCGGCTGGCCACCCGCTACCGCCTTGAGCCCTACCGACTGAAGCTCTCGTACATCCACGAGCGGCTGCAGCGCAGCCTCGAGCGCAATGGCCAGATCGCCGAGGGCGGCTGGCGTGCCCCCCTGGAGGGGCAACCGACGCGGGAGCAGGGCCTGGCCATGGTCAACCAGCCCCAGGAGCTGCACTACCGCACCTACCAGGACTTCCGCAGCGATCTGGAGCTGATCCGGGACAGCCTGCAGCAGACCGGCATCAGCTGCGAACCGCTGCAGCGCTTGATCTGTCAGGTGCAGGTGTTCGGCTTCACCCTGGCGGCCCTCGACATCCGCCAGGAGAGCAGCCGCCACAGCGAAGCGCTCAGCGAGCTGACCCAGTACCTGCAGCTGCCGGTGGCCTACGGCGCCATGGATGAGGAGCAGCGGGTGGCCTGGCTGCTGCAGGAGCTGCAGACCCGCCGACCGCTGATCCCCACGGGGCCGGCCTGGAGCGAAGCCACCCAGGAGACCATCGACGTCTTCCGGATGCTCGAGCGGCTGCAGCAGGAGTTCGGCAGCCGCATCTGCCGCACCTACGTGATCTCGATGTGCCACACGGGGTCCGATCTGCTGGAGGTGCTGCTCCTGGCCAAGGAGGCCGGCATGGTCGATCCCGTCGAGGGCACCTCACGGTTGCAGGTGGTTCCGCTGTTCGAGACGGTCGAGGACCTCAAGCAGGCACCGATGGTGATGGGGCGGCTGCTCGAGACCCCCTTCTACCGACGCTTGCTGCTGCAGGGAGAGGTCTGCCTGCAGGAGGTGATGCTGGGTTACTCCGACAGCAACAAGGACTCCGGCTTTCTCTCCAGCAACTGGGAGATTCACAAGGCCCAGATCGCCCTGCAGTCGCTGAGCATCAGCCAGGGCATCGCCCTGCGCATCTTCCACGGCCGCGGCGGTTCGGTCAGCCGCGGCGGCGGACCGGCCTACCAGGCGATCCTGGCCCAGCCCAGCGGCACCATCAGCGGTCGGATCAAGATCACCGAGCAGGGTGAAGTGCTGGCCTCCAAGTACGCCCTGCCCGAGCTGGCCCTCTACAACCTCGAGACCGTCACCACGGCGGTGCTGCAGAACAGCCTCCTCGGCACCGATCTCGACCAGATGGAGCCCTGGAACACCCTGATGGAGCGTCTGGCCAGCCGTTCCCGCGCCCATTACCGCCAGCTGATCCACGACAATCCGGATCTGGTGGACTTCTTTCAGCAGGTCACGCCCATCGAGGAGATCAGCAAGCTGCAGATCTCCTCACGACCCGCCCGGCGCAAGCGGGGCGGGCGGGACCTCTCGACCCTGCGGGCCATCCCCTGGGTGTTCGGCTGGACCCAGAGCCGCTTCCTGCTGCCGAGCTGGTATGGCGTCGGCGCCGCCATCAGCGCAGAACTGGATGCCGACCCCTCCACCCTCGACCTGCTGCGGACGCTCAATGAGCGCTGGCCGTTCTTCCGCATGCTGATCTCCAAGGTGGAGATGACCCTGGCCAAGGTCGATCTCAACCTCGCCCACCACTACGTGCGCGCCCTGGGGGGCAGCGATCGCCGCGATGCCTTCGAAGAGATCTTCGAGGCGATCGAACGCGAGTTCCATCTCACCCATGACCTGGTGCTGCAGGTCACCGGCCACGACCGGCTGCTGGCTGGTGATCCGAGCCTGCAGGTGTCGGTGGAGCTGCGCAACCGCACGATCGTGCCCCTGGGCTTCCTGCAGGTGGCGCTGCTGCGGCGGCTGCGCAACCAGACCCGCCAGCCCCCCATGGATGAGGGGCTGGTCGACACCCGCACCTACAGCCGTTCGGAACTGCTGCGGGGGGCACTGCTGACGATCAACGGCATCGCCGCCGGACTGAGGAACACGGGATGATGCCCTACTTCCGCAGCCAGGCCTCCCCCCCCCGCCTGCCGGAGGGGTACGTGCTGGCCTGGGAGACCCTGCCCGTGGATGTCGATGATGTGCAGGCCCTGCTCGAACGGTGTGGCGCCCCGGTCCGCCCGGTGGCGCGGCTGGCCCTGGCCCTCGAACGCAGCAACTGGAGTGTGCGGGTGCGGGATGCCGACGATCAGCTGGTGGGGTTTCTGCGCATCACCAGCGACGGCGCCCTCAACGCCAACCTCTGGGACCTGGCGGTGGACCCCGATGTCGACAGCCACCAGACCGTCCTGACGGTGCTGATCCACAGCGCGGTGAGCCGATTGAGGCGGGAGCTCACCGGCTGCAGCATCTCCCTGGCGGCGCCGCCCGACACCCTCGATGTGCTCGAGAGCCAGGGATTTCTGGTGGACCCCAACGGCATCCGGGCCATGGGCCTGGCCCTGGGCTCCCCATGAGGGGATGGCGAGGTCGGGACCCTGGGGCGGGAGGGAACTGACGCCCCCTGGACCGTTGACCTTCAACCGGTGCGACTCAGCCGTCGAACTTCAACCGTTGAAGAAGGCGCTTAGAACAACGAAGCCGGTGCCAGCACCGGCCCGGACGGCATTCCGAAGGCCCTTCACAGGACCGACATCACCGATAACACCATCACACGAGCATGGAGGGACTCGAACCCCCGACATTCAGAACCGGAATCTGACGCTCTATCCAACTGAGCTACATGCCCTTGACCAGCTTCTAGCTTAGCCGGGCGCTGGTCAGCCCCCATCCAGCTTCGACACCTCGACCTCCAGAGCTTCCGCAACTACCGCTCCCTGGCGCTGCCGGTCAGGGGTCGGCGGCTGCTGGTGGTGGGCAACAACGGCGAAGGCAAGACGAACCTGCTGGAGGCCGTCGAACTGCTCGGCAGCCTCCGCTCCCACCGCTGCAGCAACGACCGCGACCTGATCCAGCGGGGCGCCGGCTCGTCGGTGCTGCGGGCCACCGTTGCAGGGCCAGGGGGGGAGAGCGACCTGCTGGCCATCGAGCTGCGGCGCCAGGGGGGGCGGCAGGTGCTGCGCAACGGCCATCGGCTGGAGCGCCAGAGCGACCTGATGGCCACCATCCGCTGTGTGGTCTTCAGCGCCCTCGACCTGGGGCTCATCCGGGGGGAGCCTGCCCTGCGCCGCCAGTGGCTGGATCGGGTGGTGGTGCAGCTGGAGCCGGTCTACGGCGACCTGCTCAGCCGCTACGGCCGGCTGCTGCGCCAGAGGGCCGAGCTGCTGCGCCAGGGGGGAGGCGGCGATGGCGGCCTGCTGGATGTGTTCGACGCGCACCTGGCCGCGGTCGGTGCCCGCATCCACCGCCGCCGCCAGCGGGCCCTCGACCGGCTGACCCCTCTGGCGGAGCCCTGGCTGCAGCACCTGAGCGGAGGGCGGGACCGGCTGACCCTGGTCTACGCCCCCGGAACCGAGGTGGCGACGGCCGCAGGCGATGACAGATGGGAGGAGACCCTGCTGCTGCAGCTTCAACGGCAACGCCCCCTCGACCGGCGCCTGGGGAGCACCTCCGCCGGGCCGCACCGGGATGATCTGCGCCTGCTGTTGGCCGACGAACCCGTGCGGCAGCTGGGGTCCGCCGGCCAGCAGCGCTGCGTGGTGCTCGCCCTCAAGCTGGCCGAACTCGAACTGGTGGAACAGGTGAGTGGCCTGACGCCGCTGCTGCTGCTCGATGACGTGCTGGCCGAACTCGACCCCGAACGCCAGGGGCGCCTGCTGGCCGCCATCGGTGAGCGGCATCAGTGCCTGGTGACCACCACCCACCTGCACGGCTGCGGTGACGACTGGCGGCGCAGCGCGCAGGTGGTGGCGGTCAGGGGCGGGGAGCTGACTCCGCTGCAGGAGCCGTCGTAGTCGCGGGTTGGAGGGGACGGGACAGGGACAGGGCGACCGCCACCGTGCCGGCGATGGCGACGCCGACCACCAGCAGGACCAGCAGCAGTTCCCCCACGGTCAGGCCGGCGTCGGAGGAGGCCAGGGTTCTGAATCGGAACCTGAGCAGACGCACGGATGACCTCAGCGGGAATAGGGGGTAAGGTTAGGAGCTGTTTTGCCTGTTTCGATGGTCAAAGCCGTCTGCCTCCACCCGGATCCCGGACGTTCCTCCTCTCCGCTCTCTGTTCCGACACCACCCTCGGCCCCAGACTCCGGACTCTCCACCATGGAACTGGTGGGGAAACACTGCATCCTCGAGCTCTACGAGTGCGACCCCGCCCGGCTCGACGACGAAGCCTTTCTCAGGACGGCCATCACCACAGCAGCAAAACGTGCTGGCGCCACGCTCCTGAACCTGATCACCCACCAGTTCCAGCCCCAGGGGGTCACCGGCCTGGCCCTGCTGGCCGAATCCCACATCTCGATTCACACGTGGCCCGAATCGGGTTACGCGGCCATCGATGTGTTCACCTGTGGGGACCACACCATGCCTGAACGGGCCTGTGAGGTGCTGAGCCAGGAGCTCGGCTCGGGGAGGCAGCATCTGCGCAGCTTCCGCCGCCGCGCCCCGAACACCCTCGCCGACGAGGAACGTCAGCCCCTGCCGGCCTGAACGGGCCCATGACCCGACCTGGGGAGTGCCCTGTTGAGCTTCCCGCTCACCAGGCCTTCCAGGTCGAGGCTTACGGCCTCGAACCCCTCCGCGCGGAACCGGCTCACCAGCCGGTCACGGTCGACGTGCTCCAGAAACTCTGGGATCTCCCGGGTCGGAATCTCGATCCGGGCGGTTTCCCCCTGGCTGCGCACCCGCACCTCACGGCACCCCTGGGAGCGGAGCCACGCTTCAAGGCGCCCCACCCGCAGCAGCCGGTCTGCGGTGATCGGCTCGCCATAGGGGAAACGGGATGCCAGGCAGGGCTGGGCGGGTTTGTCCCACCACGGGAACCCGAGGGCCCGCGACAGCTGCCGGACGCCGGCCTTGTCGATGCCGCAGGCCACCAGGGGCGACAGCACCCCATGCTCCCGAGCCGCGACGATGCCGGGACGGTGGTCGCCCAGGTCATCGACGTTGACGCCATCCACCACCATGGGGCCTGGCCCCACCAGCCGCCGCAGCCCCCCGTGCAGTTCGGTCTTGCAGGCGTGGCAGCGGTCCACGGGGTTGGCGGCATAGGCCGGATCCGCCAGCTCTTCAGTGGGCAGCTCCCGATGGCTGGCCCCCAGCCAGCGGGCCTGATGGCGCGCCTCCTCCAGCAGTTCCGGGGCCAGGGCCGGCGAGACGCCCGTGATCGCCACAGCCCCGGGGCCGAGCTGCTCCACGGCGATGGCCAGCACCAGGGTGCTGTCCACACCGCCGGAATACGCCACCACCACCCCAGCCCCGCAGCCTGACCAGAACCCGCGCAGGGCTTCAAGCTGCCGCAGCCGTTCGACGGGCAGGGTTTCTGCAAGGGGATGGAGGCGCACAACCGCCCCGGGGGACTGCTGAATCCCAGCTTATCCAGGGCCACTAGGATGCGCCGGCCAGGCCAGGCCCCGTCGGGATGACCAGCAGCAGCGGCCGCTCGATCGGCATCGTCACGGCCGCCAGGGGCGACGAACGCAACCTGGGGCAGCTGCACGTCTACGACGGTGACGGCAAGGGCAAGAGCCAGGCGGCCCTGGGGGTGGTGCTGCGCACCATCGGCCTCGGCATCTGCGAGACCCGGCGCACCCGGGTGCTGCTGCTGCGGTTCCTGAAGGGTCCGGGCCGCTCCTACGCTGAAGACGCGGCCATCGAGGCCCTGCAGCAGGGATTCCCCCACCTGATCGATCAGGTGCGCACCGGCCGGGCCGAGCATTTCGGAACCGATGGCATCACCCGCTTCGATCGGCAGGAGGCCCGACGGGGCTGGGACATCGCCCGGGGAGCCCTGGCCAGCGCCCTCTACTCGGTGGTGGTGCTCGATGAGATCAACCCCGTCCTTGACCTGGGCCTGCTCGACATCGACGAGGTGGCGCAGACTTTGGCCGGACGGCCTCCGGGCCTGGAGGTGATCGCCACGGGGCGGGGTGCCCCCCGCCGGCTGGTGCAGCTTGCCGATCTGCATTCCGAAATGCGCGCCCATCGCCGCGACGAGGCGACCCCATCGGCCGTCGACGGGATCGAGATCTACACCGGCGAAGGCAAGGGCAAGTCGACCAGTGCCCTCGGCAAGGCGCTGCAGGCCATCGGGAAGGGGATCAGCCAGGACAAGAGCCACCGGGTGCTGATCCTGCAGTGGCTCAAGGGGGGCAAGGGCTACACCGAAGACAGCGCCATCGCGGCCCTGCGGGAGAGCTATCCCCACCTGGTCGATCATCTGCGTTCGGGCCGCGATGCGATCGTCTGGCGGGGCCAGCAGCAACCCATTGACTACGTCGAGGCCGAACGGGCCTGGGAGGTGGCGCGGGCGGCCATCGCCAGCGGCCTCTACAAGACGGTGATTCTCGATGAACTCAACCCGACGGTCGATCTGGAGCTGCTGCCGGTGGAGCCGATCGTGCAGACCCTGCTGCGCAAGCCCGTCGACACCGAGGTGATCATCACCGGACGCTGCAAGCACCCGCCCGCCTACTTCGACCTGGCCAGCATCCATTCAGAAATGGTGTGCCACAAGCACTACGCCGAACGGGGGGTCGACCTCAAGCGCGGGGTGGACTACTGAGGGCTGGCCCAGGGGTGGCCAGAAGCATCAGTGCTTCTGGATGTACTCCACGTCCTTGAGGCCCCGAAAATCAGCATCCATCGTGTACAACCGGGCCTGCAGACTTCGGGCTGTGGCCAAGATGATGCTATCTGCCATCGGCAGCCGGCTATCGAGATCGACCACCTTGCCGCGTTGCATCGCGGCCACCGCCTGAATCGCCTGGGCCTCGCTGTGGTCGCGCAGCACCAGTCGCTCGTCGTGCTCCAGCACAGCAAGGAAGCGATTCGCCTGGGGGCCGTCGGTGAACACCTCGATCCAGCCCGAACTGTCGACCACCGCAGGAGCACCACTCACAAGCGATCCGGCTCGCGCTCGAACGTGTTCTCACCCTGCAGAAATCCCCGCAGTGCGGCAGGGGGGAGGGTCGGCACCAGCTCGATGCGACCGGGGAGGGCGATCGCCTGCAACTTCTGACCCGGCGCCAGACCGAACTGCTCACGCACCCGCTAGGGGATCACGACCTGGTATGTGGGGGGAAACGGCATCGACATCCATAGGACAAACGTACGACGTTCAGGCGATCAAAGCCAGCTGCGTGGGCCGCTGCCGGTCGTCACCGCCGGTATTCCCCCCTGAACGGCGACCGAGCGCCGGCGCATGCTGAAAGAACCGTCGACCTGGGGCCATGGGTCCTGGCTTTTTCCACTCCCTGCGCCGCACTGTCCTGCGGCACGCGGCTGCCCTGAGCCTGCTGCCGCTGGCCCTGGCCCTGGCCGGCACCGCCAGCGCCCAGACCCCAACCGCCGGGTCGTGGCAGGCGATCGACAGCCTGCGGGAGCAGCTGGAGGCCCGGGGGGTGCGGGTGGTGCAGGACGACTGCCGCCGCCTGCCCAACGTGCTGGGCCTTTACCACTCGGGCAGCGACCGCATCGTGATCTGCCGCGCCCACGGCGATCCGGCCGCCGTCTGGGACACCCTGGCCCATGAGGCCACCCACCGGATGCAGGCCTGCCGGGGCGGTTCGCTCACCCGACCGGACCTGCAGCCGGCCATGGCCCGCACCCTGGCCCGCACCCATCCCGAAGAACTGGCCTCCCTGAGGGCCTATCCCCCCGAGCAGCGGCTGGCGGAACTCGAGGCCCGTTACACGGCCAAGCTCGCGCCCGGTCAGGTGCTGCACCTGCTTCAGCGTTACTGCGGATGATTCCCATGACCACCCCAACCGTTCGGCGTCTTGGCGGCCTGCTGGGCCTGATCCTGCTCGGCGGCACCCCCGCGGCCCTGGCCGACCCCGCCACCGACCTGGCCCTCGGATACTGCCTCCACGCCTCAGGCCTCGCCACCCAGCAGCAGTCGTACCAGTTCGTGGCCAGCCGCGGCCGTCGCCAGGGCTGGCCCCAGGACTGGTACCGCGCCGTGGCGCCGGAGCAGATCCAGGCGGTGATCAGTTCCGCCGGAGGCTGCGGCCGCCTGCTGCGCCTGAGCCAGCAGGAGCGGCCGCTGGCGCCGATGCCCATCAGCCCCACCCTCACCCCGGGATCCCGCAGCGCCGGCGAAGGTTTCGGGCTTGCGCCCTACCGCTGATGGTCAGTACCGCGCCACCCCCGGATCCACCTCCTCGCTCCAGGCGTTGATGCCGCCGGCGACATTGGTGCCGTCGATGCCGTGGCGCTTGAGGGCGATCAGGGCCTTGGCCGATCGGCCCCCCAGCTTGCAGTGCACCAGCAGCCGCTTGCCGGCGACCAGCTGGCGCACCCGCTCGATCGCTTCGCCACTTTCGATCTGATCGAGGGGCACCAGCACCGCCCCCGGGATGGCGGCGATCTCGGCCTCGGGGGGATTGCGCACATCCAGCAGCACCAGGCCGCTGCGATCGCCATCGAGCAGGGCCTTGAGTTCGACCACGCTGATGCTCTCGACCGCCCCGGCCTCCTCCTGACCCGGGGCCGTGCCGCCCACGCCGCAGAACTGCTGGTAATCGATCAGCCTGTCGATCACCGGCCGCTCGGGGCTGGGGCGCAGCTTCAGCTCGCGGAACTTCATGCCCAGCGCGTCGAACAGCAGCAGCCGGCCGCTGAGGGTGGTGCCGATGCCGGTGATGATCTTCACGGCCTCGGTGGCCTGGATCACCCCGATGATGCCGGGCAACACCCCCACCACACCGCCTTCAGCGCACGAGGGCACCATGCCCGGCGGCGGCGGTTCGGGGAACAGGTCGCGGTAGTTCGGACTGGCGGCATCCAGGTTGAACACCGTCGCCTGCCCCTCAAAGCGAAAGATCGAGCCGTACACGTTCGGCTTGCCCAGCAGCACGCAGGCGTCGTTGACCAGGTAGCGGGTGGGGAAGTTATCGGTGCCGTCGCAGACGATGTCGTAAGGGCGGATGATCTCGAGGGCGTTCTCGCTGCTGAGCGCCGTGTCGTAGAGATCGACCTGACAGTGAGGGTTGATCTCGAGAATGCGGGCCCGGGCCGATTCGATCTTGGGCTTGCCCACCCAGCTGGTGCCGTGGATCACCTGCCGCTGCAGATTGCTGTGGTCGACCACGTCGAAATCGACGATGCCGAGGCGACCCACCCCAGCGGCCGCCAGATACAGAAGCAGCGGTGAACCAAGGCCACCGGTGCCCACACAGAGCACCGATGCGGCCTTGAGGCGCTTCTGACCCTCCATGCCCACCTCAGGCAGGATCAGGTGCCTTGAGAAGCGGGCGATCTCATCCGGGCTCAGCTGGATGCCGCTGGTGTCGGGAGGAAGCATGGGCGTGGACAGGCCGGGATGGCGGGGTCTCTTCCCACTCTCCCAAAGCCACGGCCCGGGGTGGTTCCCCCGGGGCCCCGACCAGCCAGGCCCCCAGTTCGGCGGGGTCATGCCCGCGGATCAGCAGCAGGCACCCCTCCCAGGCCAGCGAGAGGTCAAAGGCCGAGGGCGCACCCCCAGCGGTGGGATGGGAGTGGGCACTGCCCAGCAGCTGCCAGTGGTGATCCCGGGCCCAACGCTGGGCCGCCACCAGTTCAGCGGGGTCAACCTGAAACCGCCGCAGGCGTTCGGCCATCGGCGTCCAGCGGTTCAGGCAGGGCCAGATCCAGCGCAACCGCCACGTCTCCGCTCCGCTGGGTTCCCCCAGCAGCAGGGCACACCCCTCCTCGGGGAGCACCCTGTCAAGGTCCCGGTCAAGCACCATCAGCCAATGCCCATCCAGGCCCAGCAGCCGTGGTGCGTCGGGCCTGCAGTCGATACCGTGGCCGCAGTTGTCGTCCATCAGCGGCTCCATGTCTGACCCCACCGATCTGAACACCGACGCGCAGGAGGCGGCAACAGCGCCCGAGGGTCTGCAGGACGCGGCCTCCGACTTCAAACAGCGCTACAGCGAGATCCTCGGCAAGGTCAACAGCACCCTCGACAGTGTCGACTGGTCCCAGGTGGGCCGGGCCGGCAAGGCCTTCGGCGTGATCGTGGCCGTGATCGTGGCCCAGATCCTGATCAAGGGCGTGCTCGACACCATCAACCTGCTGCCCGTGGTGCCCGGCCTGCTGGAGCTGCTCGGCCTTGTCGTGGTCGGCACCTGGAGCTGGAACAACCTCACCACCAGCAGCAAGCGCCAGCAGCTCGTCGAGCAGGTCAACAAGTTCCGCGGCGAATACCTCGGCTGAGGCCGACCCCGCAGGGGCTCCGTCAGGGTGCCGCCAGTATCTCCTCCAGGGTCCTGGCGGCTTGCCCGATGTAGGGCTCACCGAAGAGCACCGCATGGTTGAGCAGGTGATACAGGTTGTAGATCGGGCGCCGCTCGCCGTGGCCGTCCGGCGGCGGCCACACCGAGCCGTACCCCACAAAGAACTCGGCCGGGAAGCCACCGAACAGGTTCGCCATCGCCAGATCCACCTCCCGGTCGCTGTACGACACCGCCGGGTCGTAAATGGTCGGCCGCCCGTCGTGCAGCACCCCGGCGTTGCCTGCCCAGAGGTCGCCGTGCACAAGGCAGGGGCTGGGGTCATGGGCGACCAGCCGCTGGGCCAGGCGGTCCAGCTGGGCGTCGCCCACGGCCAGGCGGATGCCTGACCGCGCCAGGGTCTCGAGCTGATCGCCCAGCCGCTGCTGGACAAAGAACACCCCCCAGTCGTCATGCCAGCCCCCCCGCTGGCGACCGCCACCGATCCAGGTGTCGTGCTCCCAGCCGAAGGCCGTGCCGGGCGAACCCCGGTGCAGCGCGGCCAGGGCCGCCCCCAGTCGGCTCCACGCCTGGGGTGAGCCCCTCCCCAGATCGAGCCACTCCAGCGCCAGCACCGCCTGCCCCTGCCAGGCGACCAGCGCCAGGGGCTCGGGCACCACCAGCTCGCCGGCCTGGGGACGAAGGGCCAGCAGGCCGTCGCGCTCGGCCTCCAGGCGCGACCACTGGGCCATGGGCAGGCGCTTGAGAAAGCAACGCCGCTCCCCCAGCCCCGGAATCCCCTCCCCTGCAGCCACGGTGGCGCCCCAGCAGCTTCCAGACTGCCGCCGAACCGCAGCCCTGTCCGTGCCGCAGCTGGTCCACCGCGACCCCACGGTGGCCGTCATCGGCGGCGGCATCGCCGGCCTCACCGCCGCGGCCCTGCTCGCCCGCCACGGTCGGCCGGTGGTGCTGCTCGAGGCGCACCATCAGACCGGCGGCTGCGCCGGCACCTTCCGCCGCGGCCCCTGGACGTTTGACGTGGGCGCCACCCAGGTGGCCGGCCTCGAACCAGGCGGCAGCCATCGGCGGGTGTTCGACCTGCTCGGGCAACCCCTGCCCGAGGCCACCCCCCTCGACCCCGCCTGTGTGGTCGACCTGGGTGACGGCCTGCCCCCCGTGCGGCTGCATCGGGATCCAGCGGCCTGGCAACGGGAGCGTCTTCAGCAGTTCCCGGGCAGCGAGCGGTTCTGGAGCCTCTGCGATCAGCTGCACCGTGGCAACTGGGCCTTCAACCGGCGGCTGCCACCGATGCCGCCACGCCGGCCCGTCGATCTCGGGCGGATCCTCGGCGCCCTGGGCCCGGCCAGCCTCGGCAACAGTCTGCTGCTGGGGGCCACCGTGGCCGACCTGCTGGCGTGGACCGTGCCGGGGGACCAGAGCCGCCTGCGGCGGTTCCTGGACCTGCAGCTGCGGCTGTACTCCCAGCTGCCGGCCGACCGCACCGCCGCTCTCTACGGCGCCACGACCCTGGCCATGGGCCAGAGCCCCCTGGGCCTGTGGCATCTGCACGGATCGATGCAGGGCCTCAGCGATGCCCTCGAAGCGGGCCTGCGGCGCTGGGGCGGCGAGCTGCGGCTGCACACCCGGGTGCAGCGGCTGCGCCCCCACGGCCAGGGCTGGATCCTGGACCTCGAGGGTCCCCGGGGAGAGGCCGAAACGCTCCCGGTCGGCCAGGTCATCTGCACCCTGCCCCCCCAGGCCCTGCCGTCCCTGCTGGCGGAACAGATGCCGCCATCGCTGACGCGACGCATCGCGGGCTTCGGCGACCCGTCCGGGGCAGTGGTGCTCTACGGCGCCGTCGAGCGTGGGGCGCTGCCGATCGATGGGGCCGGTCACCATCAGCTGGCCGGTGAGGATCCCGGTTCCCTGTTCCTGTCGGTGAGCAGCGAGGGCGACGGCCGCGCCCCCCGGGGCCAGGCGACGCTGATCGCCAGCCTCTTCACCCCGGCACGACCCTGGTTTGACCTCGATGCCGGACAGGTCGCCGCAAGGAAACAGACCCTGGAGGCGGCCTTCGTGGCGGCGATCGAGCGGCGCTGGGGCCTGGCCCCTGGGGCCTGGCGCCATCGGGAGCTGGCCACCCCCAGGGCCTTCGCCCGCTGGACGGGCCGGCCGTGGGGCTTCGTCGGTGGCCTGGGCCAGAGCCCCGACCGCTTCGGCCCCTTCGGCCTCGCCCACCGCTCACCCCTGCCGGGCCTGTGGCTGTGCGGGGATTCCCTGCATCCCGGGGAGGGCACGGCCGGCGTCAGCCAGGGGGCCGAACTGGTGGTGCGGCAGCTGCTCGAGGGCTAGCCGGCGGGGTCACAGAAAGTCTGGACGGATCGCGGCGCTGCCCTCGAGGGCCTGGCGCAGGGCCTGCCAGTCCTGGCGGGTGACGGCTGCGGTGAGGCCGTCCAGCTGCTGGCGGTAGAGCGCCAGGGCCTCCAGCAGGCTGTCGCGGTTGCCCTCGGCCATCAGGGCCCCCAGGGCCGGGTTGCCACCACCCACCCGGGTGGTGTCGGCGAAACCGCTCGAGGCCAGCTGCCGCGTCAGCCCCGCCAGATCGCCCTCCGCCCGCTCCCCGCCCTCGGCGGCGGCCAGCAGCAGGGCTGCGCTCACCAGCACCGGCAGGTGCGAGACCAGGGCCACGGCCTGGTCGTGCTCCACCGCATCGCAGCACACGGGCACGGCACCGACGGCCCGGGCCAGGGTCTCGGCCAGGTGCAGATCGTCCGGAGACGCGTCAGCACTGGGGGTGATGACCCAGGGCCGCCCCGCATAGAGCCCGGCCAGGCCGGCCTCGACGCCCGCCTCGGCGGTGCCGGCCATCGGATGGCACCCCACGAAGCGGGGCAGGCGCGGTTGCAGCGCCGCCAGCACCGGGGCTTTGACCGACCCCAGATCCAGCACCAGGGCTGCGGCGGGCAGGGCTGCCAGCAGCGACGGCGATGGCTGCAGCAGCAGATCGAGCGGCAGGGCCAGCACCACCAGGCCACAGGGCTCCAGCAGGGCCGGATCGGTGCCCGCCCGGCTGGCGAGGCCACGCTCCAGGGCCCTCTCGGCCACCGCTTCACGACGCACCAGACCGTGCACCTCGACACCAAGGGCCTGCAGATCCAGGCCGAGGGAACCGCCCATGAGCCCCAGGCCCACGATGCCCACGGGCCGTCCGCCCAGCAGGGTCCGGAGCGCTTCCGCCGCTGTTGTGTCCGTCACCGTGACCTCCGGAGTCCTCATTACGATCGCCGAATCTCGTTCAGGCCATGCTCGAAGCCCAGGCCCACGACCGTCTCAAGCGGCTGCTGCAGGCCTCGGCGGGAAGCCCCTGGCCCCACCACCTGACGCTGACGCGGCTGGTGGCCCGCAGCCTGCGGCGGGGGGACCACAGCCTGTTCCCCCTCAGCTCGGCGGGCGACCGGCCCTGGCTGCTCAGCCTGCTGGTGCCCCTCGCCCTCAGCGATCAGCCGGTGGCCCTGCTCACGAGCCCGGCCCTGCGGCAGCGGCTGCTGCGGCAGGAGTGGCCCCAGCTGATCGCGGCAGGCCTGGGTCGTCCCCTCTGGCAAGGGACGGCACCACCACCGACCCCGGGCCTGTGGCTGATGGAGCCCCAGGAGCTGGTGCAGATCTGGCGGGCTGGCCAGCTCGGCAGCCACCAGCTGGTCTGCGCCGAGGCTGAACAGCTCGAGCCGATGCTGCGGCAGGCCCAGAGCGTGAAGATCGATCCCCAGGACTGGGATTCCCTCGCCCTGGCCCGGCCGTGCCTGGGCCCGGGCCTGCTGACCCTGCACGAGCGGCTGAGCCGCCGGCTGCTCGCCAGACCCCTCGGACGCGACCAGCGCCTGGCCATCCCGCCGGAACACGAGACGCCGCTGCGGTTGCTGCTGCGCGACCAGCAGCCGCTGCCGGCGCCCTGGCAAGACTGGCTTGACTGTGGCGGCGATGACTGGACCGGATGGGCCGTCGTCGATCCGCGGCTGCTCCAGTGGAGCTGGGAACGCCAGCCGCTGCGGCCGCTGAAGAGCCTTGGCGGCCTGCTGCAGGGGCGTGGGGTGATCCTGGCGGGGGCCTGGTTGCCCGAGCGGCAACGCCTCGACGACCTGGGGCTGCACCAGCCCGTGGTGGTGCCTCTGGGGGATGTACCGGATCGGGAGCCCCTGCCGGTGTACGTTCCGCCCGGCCAGCCCCTGCCCAACCATCCCGACTACCCGGAACACCTGCTGGCCCAGGCTCGCCGCCTGATCCTCGGCCAGGCCGGGGTGACCATCGTGCTAGTGGAAGACGAAGGGCTGCGGCACTGGCTCACCAGCGCCCTGGCCGCCGAGTTCGGACGACGGGTGGACCATGAACAGACGGCACCGGAGAGCAACGGCGTGATCTGCTGCCGCTGGCAATGGTGGCTGGAGCGCCACGCCTCCCTGCCGGGGGCGATCCAGCTGCTGGTGGGCCCGCTGCCGATCGCCAGCATGGAAGACCCCCTGACGGCGGCACGGGTGGGGGCCCTGCGGCGGCAGGGGCGCGACTGGTTCCGGGAGCTGCTGCTGCCGGAGGCCCTGGAACGCCTGCAGCGCGGGGTCGCGCCCCTCCGGGACCAGGGCTTCGGCCGCCTGGCCCTGCTGGACGGCCGCATCCGCGGCCGCAGCTGGGGCCAGCGGGTGCTGGAGGCCCTGGACCCCTGGCAACCGCTGGAACAGCTGCGCCCCGCCTGACCGCTGCCAGACTGGCCGCAGCCTGCACAGACGCGTCATCCATGGGGGAAGCTCGCCGCCGCACGGCCCAGGGACTGGGCCCCCGCCAGCCCCGCCCCGAGGCCGACAACTCCCCTCGGATCGTGGAATGGCTGCCGCTCACCCGGGAGCAGACCCGTCAGTTCGTGACCCTCACGACCCGCGGCGCCTGGGTCGGCATCGGTGCTTTGGTGCTGTTCTGGATCGTCGTCCGCTTCATCGGACCCACCGTCGGCTGGTGGACCCTGGCCGACGGCTGACCCTCCGGTCGGTGCCGAGTTCCCCACAGACGGGACTTCGGGCCCGCCGACCACGACCGGAAACGGAAGAAATCCTTAGAATGGGGTCACGATCGGCAGCTTTATGTTCCTCCGACTGGCCACGCAGTACCGCGATGTGGTGACGGACCTGGTGATGAGCCTCCAGGCCCTGGCTGAGAGCCTGCGGCGGGCAGGGGTGCTGGCCACCTGCTACCTGTGCGGCGACGGCACCGAAGGAGCCTCGCTGGTGGTTGACCTGAAGGACGGCCATGCCGTTCGCTTTCTGGTCTCCGAAAGAGGCATCCGCTGGGTCGAGATGCGCCATGGGATCGAACTGGTGAACCTCGATGGCGCCGAGGCCATCCAGGAACTGGACCGCCTCAGCACCCATCTCCACAGTCTTCAGCAGCGCCAGTCGACGGCCGTCAATCCCCGTGGGGGAGTTCACCCCCCCCACCGGGCCGAGACATCGCGATCGGTCACCCCGCCTCAGGCAGCGAGCTGACCTCAGCCTCCTCAACCTCCGCAACAGCGGCAGCGGCGGACCGATCCTGGCGACGGGCGGCGGCGGCCAGGGGCTTCATCGAGTTGGCCGTGACATCAGCTCCTTCCGTCAGCTTCTGGCGGGTCAGAAGCTCGATCTGATCCCGCTGGTCCGGGTTCTGCTCGAGCCAGGCGATGGTGTTGTCACGCCCCTGGCCGACGTTGTCGCCGTCAAAGCTGTACCAGGCCCCCTTGCGCACAACCACGCCGGTTTCCTCCGCCATGTCGAGCAGACAGCCGAGGGTGCTGATGCCCCGCCCGAAAAGAATGTCGAACTCGGCGATCCGGAACGGGGGCGCCACCTTGTTCTTGGCGACCTTGACCTTGGCCCGGATGCCGTACTCCTCGGTGCCGCGCTTCAGGGTCTGAATGCGGCGGATGTCCAGACGAACAGAGGCATAGAACTTCAGGGCATTGCCCCCCGTCGTGGTCTCGGGGCTGCCGTAGGTGACGCCGATCTTCTGTCGGAGCTGGTTCAGGAAGATCACCGTGCACCCCGACTTGCCGATGTTGCCGGTGATCTTCCGCATCGCCTGGCTCATCAGCCGGGCCTGGCTGCCCACCGCCAGGTCCCCCATCTCACCCTCGATCTCGGCACGGGGTGTCAGGGCCGCCACCGAATCGACGACGACGATGTCCACGGCCGCGGACCGCACCAGCTGGTCAACGATCTCGAGCGCCATCTCACCGGTGTCCGGCTGGGAGACCAGCAGGTTCTCGATGTCGACCCCCAGGGCTGCGGCATAGACGGGATCCAGGGCATGTTCTGCATCGACGAAGGCGGCGACACCGCCACGGCGCTGCACCTCGGCGATGGCATGCAGGGTGAGCGTCGTCTTGCCGGAGCTTTCAGGGCCGTACACCTCGACGACCCGGCCCTTGGGATACCCGCCGCCCAGGGCAAGGTCCAGGGTGAGGGCACCCGTCGAGAGGGTCTCCACCCGCATGCGGGAGGCGTCGCCCAGGCGCATGATCGAGCCCTTGCCGAAATTGCGCTCGATCTGGTTCAGCACCAGACCGAGGGCCTTGTCCCGCTCGGCGGCGGAAGGGGTTGCAGCCTGGGAAGCCCTGAAATCAGCGGACATGGAAAGGGAAGCAGCGAAGGGGCGGGAGCGGGGTCGCCATCAGAGCATGGCCGGGCGGACCGGCTCCCCACAGATGAAGTCCCCGGATGGGGGCTCGCGTCACTGCCGGAGGGGCAGAGGGCACCGGATAGGCACCGATTAGTTCAGATGTATTCTACCTCTCGCTCACCAGTTGGCCAGGGGGGCCTGCAGATCCTCGGGATGCAGCACCTGGATCGGGTCCGGCGCCCGATCGATGTCTCCGGGCAGCAGATAACCCCAGCTCGCCAGAAACCCACGGACATGGCTGAGGTCGGGGTGCTGCCGCACCTCCAGCAGCGAGGCCAGCCGGTCCTCAACGAACGGCACGGTCGCCTCGGGGGGAAGCGACGGCAACAGACTCGCCAGCACGGCCGGCTTGGGGCCATCCTCGCGGCCGTGCACCTGTTCGGGCTCCAGGCCGTGGTTGGCCAGAAGTTCGGCGGTGAAGGCGGCACTCTTGGTGGTCAGCACCCGCCAGGGGGTTCCCTCCGCCTGGAGCCGCAGCAGGAAGGCGAGCATCCAGGGGTAGGGGCGGTGGAGGGCCAGCCAGGATTGACGGGCATGGCGCACGGCATCGGTGCGGACCTCGTCGAGGGCCTCCTCCGCCACGGAACGATCCCAGCCAAGATCCGCGACGGCCTGCTGGAGGCTGGGTCCATAGGCGGCGGCAAACGCCTGGGGGGAAGGCCCGAGCCCCCCGATCGACGCCGCCAGCAGCGGCATCTCCCACCCCCCGAGCACATGGGGACGGAGGGACCGGAACATCTCGGGCACCGCGTCGGGGAGCGTCCCCAGCCGGGAATCCAGGCGGATGGCACAGCGCCGTGCCGACCACCAGTACTCATCCATGCCGTCGATGATGACGCCGTCGAAATCGGTGATGAACACGGCTGAGCCTGAAAACTGGGTCGCTAGGATTCGAACCTAGGAATGGCGGGACCAAAACCCGCTGCCTTACCGCTTGGCGACGACCCAATGGGCGGAGGATCGGAGGATCCCCTGGGTGGGGCGGAGGGTGCCCCCGCTGCCGCTCACTATCAAGCCATACGGTGTGGCCTGGCGTCAAACCCCCGGCGGGCCGCATCGGCGCAGCAGGCGTTCCAGAGCCCGTTGCACCTGCTCACCGCTGTCCGCCTTGATCACGTGGATGGGCACCGCCGCATCACGGGCACGGCGGCGGATCTCCGGCTGCAACCCCAGCTGACGGGGTCCCGCCAACACCGCATCGGCCCCCTCGGGGTCCGTGGCCAGACGCACGTCCGAGCCGAGCCGCACGGCCGCCTCATCCACCAGCCGCGGTGAGATGCCGCAACAGAAGATGCTCAACGGCGGGGCCGTGGGTCCGGGTTCGGGCTGAGGCAGGGTCAGCGGCACCGACCGACCGGACCCTGGGCGGGTGGCGGCCCTCACCTCGGGATGGGGGGGCTCTCCCCGCAGGAGCCGGTCAACGCTGCCGGCCACATCCAGATGCACCAGCCAGCGGCTGCGGCTCTGCAGTTCCACCGCCAAGGGAAAGGTGGGGTCAGCAGCCCGCTCCAGCACCGCCTTGCGGCTGCCCCGCCGGCGGGCCTCGTCATCGCCGAGGGTAACGGTCTCGATGCCCCCCAGCAGGTCCTGGAGCGAAGGATTCCGCAGCAGATTGGCGAGTTCGTTGCCGTGGGCCGTGGCCACCAGCTGCACCCCGCGCTCGGCGATGGTGCGGGCCGCCCTGGTCTCCGCCTCGGTGCCGATCTCGTCGATGACGATGACCTCGGGCATGTGGTTCTCAACGGCCTCGATCATGACCCGGTGCTGCAGACCTGGACGCGGCACCTGCAACCGCCGGGCCCGGCCGATGGCGGGATGGGGGATGTCACCGTCTCCGGCGATCTCATTGCTCGTGTCGATCACCACCACCCGCCTGTCAAGGTCATCGGCCAGCACCCGGGCGATCTCGCGCAGGGCGGTGGTCTTGCCGACTCCGGGGCGGCCGAGCAGCAGCAACGACTGTCCCGAATCCAGCAGATCGCGCACCATGGCCACGGTGCCGTAGACCGCTCGGCCAACGCGGCAGGTCAGACCCACCACGGCACCCGTGCGGTTGCGCAGGGCGCTGATCCGGTGCAGGGTGCCTTCAATCCCAGCCCGGTTGTCGGGGCCGAAGCCCCCCAGCCGGTCCACGACCCAGGTCAGGTCCTCGCGGCTGACGGGCGCCAGCGGCAGAACCGTGGACCCCGTGCTGGTGCGCAGCTCCGGCTGACGGCCCAGATCCATCACCACCTCCAGCAGGGTCTCCCGCTCCCGGAGACCGGCGAGTTCACCCTGGAGCCGGGGGGGCAGGCAGTCGATCAGACGCTGCAGATCATCCGTGACCCGGTGCTCACGGATGGTGACGTCCCAGACCCCCAACACGCGGGTTCCTCCGCTGGATGGCGTTGCCAAGGGTCTAACAGTCCAGACGGCCTCAGCGGGCCCGCCAGAGGCTGCCGAGCTGGTCCAGGGCTGCCGGCCACAGGTCGCGACAGTCGAGGAGGCGCCGGCCCCGGGCCTCGGCCTGCTCCAACCAGGGCACCAGCAGGGTCCTGGCGCTGCTGCCGTAAGCCACCCCCGCCACGCCGCCGGCCGCGGGCGGGCGGTTGAGCCCCTCCCGCGCCAGCAGGGGAAGTGTGGCGGCGTTGGTGCCACCAGCCAGCTGGATCGGCCCCGGGGGCAGATGCCCACGCCAGCGGCGCAGCAGATCCACGGCGGCCCGGGCGGTGCCGACCCCCAGGTCCCCTGACATCGGCCGTCCATCGAGCTGCCAGAGGGGCCGCCACCCCCCGGCCCGCACGAGGGCGAACAGGCTCCAGAGGTAAGGGCCGAAGGGCACGTTCCCATCGCCGGTCTGAGGCGGCGATTCGGCACAGCTGACGGCCAGACGCCGCAGGGGAACCCCTGCCCGCGCCAGCTGCTCGAGACGCCGCGCGAAGGCATCGGTGCGCCCCTGGCGGGTGTGGATCTCCACGGCATCGGGCCGCAGCTGCCGCAGCCCCTCGACGACGGCCTCGGCATCCAGCTCGATGGGGGCTTCAACGATCAGCCCGAGGGGGCAGGCGGCGGGGCAACGGCCACAGCCGTAGCAGCGGTCATCCAGGATGCCGCCATGGGCGCCGATGGCACGGGCCGGGCAGACCCGGGCACACGGACGGGGGCAGGCCGTCGGGCACCGGTCAGGATCGAAGGAGGCCTTGCGAAAATGGGGATCTTCGCCGTCGTTGAGGCTGACCATCAGCCACGGGGGTCGCTGGGCCCCCTGGCCGAGGGCCCAGCGGATGCCACGGCGTACGGCGGCAACGGCGGCCGGATGGAAAGCGACGTCCAGGCAATGGGCGCCGGCGAGGGTCGTCAGTCCGGCGAGGTCCTCGAGGGCGGCCAGGTCGTGGTTGCCGGCACCACCGATCCATTTGCGCCAGCGCCCCTGGAGCAGTGCCTGGTCAGGATCGATCCAGGGATCAGTCGTCGCTGACGTCATCGAGAGGGGTCCAGCGCAGGGCACGGGCGCCACCCATCTCGACCACCATATGCAGCTGCTTCACCCGTTGGCAGAGCGCCACCAGGCTGCGGCGTTCGGCCGACGACAGCACCTGACCTTCCAGCAGCCAGAGCAGCACCGGCCGCCCCGAGGCCAGGGCCGGACCGAGCTGGGGCATCACAAGCTGGACCTCACCGACGGCCGCCTCACGGCCAACGCTCTGGTGGCCCAGGTGGGGCGGGCGGACGCCGTGGAGCCCCAGCAGAAATGCCTCAGGATCCCCGAGGCCGCGGCAGGTTGAGATCTGGGTGTGGAAGCCGGCGGCCCGCAGCCGCCGCATCAGCCGGGTCTCCGCGCCCCCCTCCAGGGGGGCATAGAGGGCCAGAGCGCCGGCAGATTCCAGATCACGACGGAAGCCACGGCCAGAGAGCAGCAGGGGCATGGCTGAGCAAGTCGATGGGAGGCAGTCTGGCAGGAACGCTCCAGGGATGGGCATCCATAGGACGTGTTAGGTTATTCGCTTGCGTTATCGAACGCTGTGCCCGACGCCAACCGGGCCTCCAGCAGACGATACGGACGACGTCCCTCCTGAAGCTGGGCATCGTCTCTGGCCTCTGCCGCTGATCATCGCGATCACGGCCCGGGAAACCGACGCACCGACGGAACGTCCTCTCGGATGTTCAGTCGGTGGTCAGGTCCCAGCCAGGCACCCTCCCCGAGGGACTCGCCCGGAGGTTTCAACCTCTGAACGATCTGTCTCCCGAGGCACCCCGAGCCGGTCGCTCCAATGAGCGCATCGGCTGTCCAGTTGGCTTGCCTCCCCACCCAATGTCCATCGGCATTCTTGGGAAGAAACTGGGCATGTCCCAGTTCTTCGACGATGAAGGCAGATCCGTCCCGGTCACCGTGATCGAGGCTGGCCCGTGCCGCATCACCCAGATCAAGACACCCGCCACTGACGGCTACAGCGCCGTCCAGATCGGCTTCGGTGACATTCGCGAGAAGCTCGTCAACCGACCTGCCCGGGGCCACCTGAGCAAGTCGGGGAGTGAGCCCCTTCGCCACCTCAAGGAGTACCGCGTCGGCGAAACCGACGGTCTTCAGACGGGTGGCGAAGTCACCGTGGCCACGTTCACGCCTGGCCAGAAGGTCGACATCAGTGGTGACACGGTGGGCCGCGGCTTCGCCGGCTACCAGAAGCGCCACGGCTTCAGCCGCGGCCCCATGAGTCACGGCTCCAAGAACCACCGCGAGCCTGGTTCCACCGGCGCCGGCACCACGCCTGGGCGGGTGTTCCCCGGCAAGCGCATGGCCGGTCGCTACGGGGGATCACAGATCACCGCCAAGGGATTGCTGATCCTGAAGGTCGACGAGGAGAACAACCTGCTCGTGGTCAAGGGATCCGTTCCCGGCAAGCCCGGGGCCCTGCTCAGCATCCGACCCGCCCGGCGGGTGGGTGACAAGGTCACCAAGTGAGGGAGGACACAATGGTCAACTGCATCGTTCACGACTGGCAAGGCAAGGAAAGCGGCAAGGCCTCTATTGAGCTTGCCGTCGCCCGTGAAGCCTCGGCCAACGATCTTGTCCACCGCGCCGTGGTGCGGCAGCTGGCCCATGCCCGCCAGGGCACGGCCAGCACGCTGACCCGCGCCGAGGTCAGGGGCGGCGGACGCAAGCCCTACAAGCAGAAGGGCACCGGCCGCGCCCGTCAGGGGTCCATCCGGACTCCCCTGCGTCCGGGTGGCGGCATCGTCTTCGGCCCCAAGCCGCGCAGTTACTCCATCGCCATGAACCGCAAGGAACGGCGACTGGCCCTGCGGACGGCGCTGATGAGCCGCCATGAGGATCTGATCGTGGTGAAACCCTTCGCCGATCAGCTCAGCACTCCCAAAACAAGGGATGTGGTGGCTGCGCTGGCGCGCTGGGGAGTCGCCGACGACCAGAGGGTGCTGATGATCCTGGCTGATCTGCCTGACAGCATCAGGCTCTCGGTCCGCAATCTCCCCAACCTCAAACTGATCGGAGCCGATCAGTTGAACGTCTTCGACCTGCTGAATGCCCAGAAGCTGGTCATCAGCGAAGACGCCCTTGTGAAGATCCAGGAGGTGTACGGCAATGGCTGAACGATTCACCAACCGGCTTGCGGACGTGATCCGCAAACCACTGATCACCGAAAAGGCCACTAGGGCCCTTGAACTGAATCAGTACACCTTCGAGGTGGACCCCCGGGCCGACAAGCCCACCATCAAGGCCGCCGTCGAAGAGCTGTTCAGCGTCAAGGTGATCGGCATCAGCACCATGAACCCGCCGCGGCGCAGCCGTCGGGTGGGTCGGTTCGCCGGCCACCGCGCCCAAGTCAAGAAGGCGGTGGTTCGCCTGGCGGAAGGCAACACCATCCAGCTTTTCCCTGAGTCCTGAGGAGCATCTGTCATGGGAATCCGCACCTTCCGTCCATACACCCCTGGCACCCGCACAAGGGTGGTCAGCGATTACAGCGAGATCACCCGGCGGGAGCCGGAAAAGGGTCTCGTCGTCTCCCGGCACCGCCGCAAGGGACGCAACAACCGTGGCGTGATCACCTGCCGCCACCGCGGTGGTGGTCACAAGCGGGTCTACCGCCTCGTCGACTTCCGTCGGGACAAGCACGGCGTGGTCGCCCGCGTGGCCGCCATCCAGTACGACCCCAACCGCAACGCCCGGATCGCTCTGCTGTACTACAGCGATGGCGAGAAGCGTTACATCCTGCATCCTGCCGGTCTTGAGGTGGGTCAAAAGGTTGTGTCAGGCCCTGATGCACCCATCGAAACCGGAAATGCCCTGCCCCTGTCTGCCATCCCCCTGGGCTCGAGCGTCCACAACGTTGAGCTTTACGCCGGACGTGGCGGTCAGATGGTCCGCACGGCCGGTGCCAGCGCGCAGGTGATGGCCAAGGAGGGCGATTACGTCGCCCTCAAGCTGCCCTCAACAGAGGTACGCCTCGTTCGGCGTGAGTGCTACGCCACCCTCGGAGAGGTGGGGAACGCCGAGGTTCGCAACACCAGCCTGGGCAAGGCTGGCCGCAAACGCTGGCTCGGCCGACGACCGGAAGTGCGGGGCAGTGTGATGAACCCCTGCGACCACCCCCATGGTGGTGGTGAGGGACGGGCGCCCATCGGCCGTTCCGGACCTGTCACGCCCTGGGGCAAACCCGCCCTGGGCCTCAAGACACGGAAGAGGAACAAACCCAGCAACCGGTTCGTTCTCCGCAAGCGGAGGCGGACATCCAAGCGCAGCCGTGGAGGCCGCGACTCCTGATGGTCCACCTGATCACGCTTTCTTCCTGAAACACCATGGGACGATCACTCAAAAAAGGCCCCTTCGTGGCCGACAGCCTGCTACGCAAGCTGGAAAAGAACAACGCTGCTGGCGAAAAACCTGTCATCAAGACCTGGTCCAGAGCATCCACGATCCTGCCCCTGATGATTGGGCACACCATTGCCGTTCACAACGGCAAGGCCCACGTTCCCGTCTACGTGACAGAACAGATGGTGGGTCACAAGCTGGGCGAATTTGCCCCCACACGCTCCTTCCGGGGGCACATCAAGGACAAAAAAGGAGCTCGCTGACATGGCCACTGCAACCACTGAGCGCGAGGCCCTGGCCCATGCGCGCTACGTCCGAGGGTCCGTGTCGAAGGTGCGGCGTGTCCTGGATCAGATCCGAGGCGTGTCCTACCGCGAGGCGCTGATCATGCTCGAGTTCATGCCCTACCGCTCGACGGGTCCGATCACCAAGGTTCTCCGCTCTGCGGTGGCCAACGCCGAGCACAACATGGGCATGGATCCGTCGACGCTGGTCATCAGCCAGGCCAGTGCCGACATGGGTCCCTCCATGAAGCGCTTCCGGCCCAGGGCCCAGGGCCGCGCCTATGCGATCAAAAAACCCACCTGCCACATCTCCATAGGTGTGGCCCCCAAAGCCGCCTGAGGACGCCAAACCATGGGACACAAGATCAACCCGACCGGCCTCAGGCTCGGCATCACACAGGAGCACCGCTCCCGCTGGTACGCACCACCGCGCACCTATCCCACGCTCCTCCAGGAGGATGAGCGGATCCGTAAGTTCGTCAACAAGAAGTACGCATCTGCAGGGATCAGCAGCATCCACATTGCCCGCAAGGCCGATCAGATCGAAGTCGAACTGAAGACCGCACGCCCCGGTGTACTGGTTGGTCGCCAGGGAAGTGGCATTGAGGATCTGCGGGTCGGCATTCAGACCACCCTCGGGGATGCCAGCCGTCAGGTGCGCATCAATGTTGTGGAAGTCGAAAGGGTTGATGCAGACGCATACCTCCTTGCTGAGTACATCGCCCAGCAGCTCGAGAAAAGGGTCGCGTTTCGCAGGGTGATTCGCATGGCTGTGCAGCGAGCTCAGCGTGCAGGCGTCCTGGGTCTGAAAATTCAGGTCGGTGGACGTCTGAATGGTGCAGAAATCGCCCGAACGGAGTGGACGCGGGAAGGACGTGTCCCTCTGCACACGCTCAGGGCAGACATTGATTACGCCACCAAGGTGGCCAGCACCACCTATGGAGTGCTGGGCATCAAGGTCTGGGTGTTCAAGGGTGAAGTTCTGCCGGGCCAGAAGGAGCAAGTGCCTGTGGGTGCAGCTCCGCGCCGTAAAACAGCGCGACGGGCCCAGGACTTTGAAGACCGTTCCAACGAGGAGTGAGGAGAACTGAACCATGCTGAGTCCACGTCGCGTCACATTCCGGAAGCAACAGCGAGGCCGCATGCGCGGCATCGCAACACGTGGCAACACAATTGCCTTCGGCACATTTGCCCTCCAGGCCCAGGAATGCGGTTGGATCACCTCCCGTCAGATCGAAGCCAGCCGTCGTGCCATGACCCGCTACACGAAGCGGGGAGGCAAGATCTGGATCCGCATCTTCCCCGACAAACCGGTCACCATGCGAGCCGCTGAAACCCGGATGGGCTCCGGCAAGGGGAATCCGGAGTTCTGGGTGGCCGTGATTAAACCAGGCCGGATCCTCTTTGAAATCGGCGGTCCAGAGATCACCGAAGAAACGGCCAAGGAAGCCATGCGTCTGGCGCAATACAAGCTTCCGGTCAAAACAAAGTTCATCGTCAAGGAAGAGGAAGCGACCAGCGAGCCCGATTTGGTCACCACACAGTCTGAGGAGGAATCCTGACCATGGCACGTCCTGACATGTCTGAAGTGCGCAAGTTGACTGACAGCGACATCAACGAACAGATCAATGGCATTCGTCGCGAGCTGTTCGATCTTCGCTTTCAGCAGGCAACGCGCCAGTTGCAACATCCACATCGCTTCAAGGAGGCGCGTCGGCGATTGGCTCAACTGCTGACCGTCCGCCAGCAGCGGCTTCAGTCAACCACCACTCCCTGAGCACCCAAAACGCCATGGCCATTAAAGAACGGGTTGGAACTGTCGTCAGCGACAAGATGGACAAAACGGTTGTGGTGGCGGTCGAAAACCGCTTTCCCCATCCGATCTACAAAAAGACAGTCAGCCGGACCACACGCTACAAAGCCCACGATGAGGACAATCGTTGTCAGGTCGGGGACAGGGTCAAGATCACCGAAACGAGGCCTCTCAGCCGCACAAAGCGCTGGACAGTCTCCGAGATCATGACCAACTCACAACACACAAGTTGAGGAATCGATCATGATCCAACAGGAAACTTATCTGAATGTCGCCGACAACAGCGGCGCCAAACGCATCCAGTGCATCAGAGTGCTTGGAACGAATCGGCGTTATGCTCACGTGGGCGATGTCATCGTGGCTGCGGTCAAAGACGCCATGCCAAACATGGGTGTCAAGAAATCCGATGTTGTAAAAGCAGTTGTCGTACGCACCCGTCAGACCCTGCGCCGTGACACCGGGAACTCAATCCGGTTTGACGACAACGCCGCAGTGATCATCAATAACGACAACAATCCAAAAGGCACACGCGTGTTCGGCCCTGTTGCCAGAGAACTGCGTGAGCGCAACTTCACCAAAATCGTATCCCTTGCTCCGGAGGTGATCTGAAGATGAAAGCCCAGGAACGCGTCAAGATGCGAATTCGGAAGGGTGACACTGTTCAAGTGATTACCGGCAAGGACAAAGGCAAAACCGGTGAAGTCCTGCGGACCCTTCCCTCCGACAACCGGGTCGTTGTGCAAGGCGTGAACATGCGGACACGCCATGTGAAACCGACTCAAGAAGGGGAAAGCGGCAGAATCGTCACCGAAGAAGCTTCTCTCCATGCATCTAATGTGATGCTTTACTCCACCACGAAAAAAGTTGCCAGCAGGGTCGAACTGGTGACAGACAAGGATGGGAACAAGAAACGTCGTCTCAAAAAGACAGGCGAGCTCCTTGACTGACTCCCGGACCAAACCTCAACGCCCCTGACACCGACCAGAGGCTCTCTATCCCCCGCCAACCATGTCCCTCAAAACCAACTACCGGGAAAAGATCCAGCCAAAACTGCTGAAGGATCTTGACTTTACAAACATTCACCAAGTTCCCAAGGTTGTCAAGGTGACTGTCAACCGTGGCCTGGGCGAAGCAGCTCAGAACGCCAAGGCCCTTGAGGCTTCTCTGGCGGAGATCGCCACCATCACAGGCCAAAAGCCAGTCGTCACCAGAGCAAAGAAAGCCATTGCCGGCTTCAAGATCCGCGCCGGAATGCCCATCGGCATTGCTGTGACGCTTCGTGGTGACAGGATGTACTCCTTTCTGGAGCGCTTGATTCACCTCGCACTCCCTCGGATCAGAGATTTCCGTGGTGTGAGTGATCGTAGCTTCGATGGACGTGGGAATTACACCCTGGGGATCAGAGAGCAGATCATTTTCCCCGAGATCTCTTTCGACACCATTGATTCCATTCGGGGTATGGACATCACCATCGTGACCAGCGCACGCAGCGACGACGAAGGTCGGGCCCTTCTCCGCGAGATGGGGATGCCTTTCCGCAGCAACTGATCGCCCTCATTCCGGAAACCGTTATGGCCAATCACGATCCCATCTCAGACATGCTCACCCGCATTCGCAATGCTTGCGAAAAGCGGCATCAGACGACGCGAGTTCCCGCTTCTCGGATGAGCAGAAGCATCGCCAGAGTTCTCCAGCAGGAAGGCTTCATCGCCGAAATCCTGGAAGAAGGCGAGGGGGTGAGAAAAGAGCTCATCCTCTCCCTCAAGTACAACGGCAAACAGCGTCAGCCGACGATCCGTTCTGTCCAGCGGGTCAGCAAGCCCGGCTTGCGGATCTACAGCAATCGGCGCGAGCTGCCAAAGGTGCTTGGAGGACTGGGGGTTGCCATCATCTCCACCTCAAAGGGGATCATGAGCGACCGAGACGCCCGCCGGGAAGGCGTGGGCGGTGAAGTTCTATGCTATGTCTATTAAAGGAGGCCCCAAAGATGTCACGCATTGGTAAAAATCCAATTCCCGTTCCCGACAAGGTCTCCGTCAGCATTCAAGGCTTGGCGGTCACTGTCAAAGGGCCCAAAGGCGAACTGAGCCGCACCCTCCCGGAAGGTGTGAGGATCCAACAGGATGGCGCTGAGTTGAAGGTGGAGGCCGCAGATGCCTCTCGACGGTCCAGAGAGCGCCATGGTCTTTGTCGGACCCTCGTGGCCAACATGGTCGAGGGTGTCTCAAAGGGTTTCACGCGAAAGCTCGAGATCGTTGGCGTTGGCTACCGAGCCGCTGTCAAGGGCAAAACGCTGGTGGTCAGTGCTGGCTACAGCCATCCAGTTGAGGTGGAGCCTCCCCAAGGCGTCACCTTTGCTGTCGAAAATAACACTCAGATCTTCGTCTCCGGAGCAGACAAAGAGGTCGTGGGGAACGAAGCTGCGAAGGTTCGAGCCATTCGACCTCCTGAGCCCTACAAAGGCAAGGGCATCAAGTACGAGGGTGAAAAAATCCTTCGGAAAGCCGGGAAGACCGGCAAGAAATAAAGCCCCGCTCAGTACCTTCGCTTCACTGCCATGGCCGCCACCTCTCGCAAACAACAGACCCAGCGTCGTCACAGGCGTTTACGCCGTCATCTTGTCGGAACCAGCGAACGCCCTCGTCTTTCCGTGTATCGCTCCAACGAGCACATCTATGCACAGGTCATTGACGATGCCGCCCAGCACACCGTCGCCTCTGCCTCGAGTCTTGACAAGGACCTGCGCACGAGCCTCAGCAGCGGGGCAGGTTGCGAAGCATCGGTAGCCGTTGGTGAGTTGCTCGCCAAGCGTGCCCTTGCAGCAGGGGTTATCAAAGTCGTCTTTGACCGCGGAGGAAATCTGTACCATGGCCGTGTGAAAGCACTGGCCGAGGCAGCCCGGGAAGCGGGCCTGGAATTCTGAACACACAACCATGACCGAAACCAACGACCAGGTCCTGTCCCAGGACGTGCCCTCAGCCGCAGACGTCCCTTCTGCAGCCGACGGCCAATCAGAACGCCGAGGAGGTGGTGGACGCGGAGGCGACCGCCGTGGAGGTGGCGATCGCCGCGGACGGGGCAACCGACGCGAGCAAGAGCGTGATTCCGAGTGGCAGGAGCGCGTCGTGCAGATCAGACGCGTCTCGAAGACAGTCAAGGGTGGCAAGAAAATGAGTTTTCGGGCCATCGTCGTTGTTGGCAATGAACGAGGTCAGGTTGGTGTGGGTGTGGGCAAAGCAGGAGATGTGATCGGCGCAGTCAAAAAGGGCGTTGCCGATGGGAAAAAACACCTCGTCAAGGTTCCCCTCACACGCCATCACTCGATTCCAACCCTGAGCACTGGTCGTGATGGTGCGGCGAGTGTCCTGATGCGCCCAGCGGCACCCGGCACAGGGGTGATCGCAGGCGGATCAATCCGCACCGTTCTTGAACTTGCTGGCATCAAGAACGTTCTGGCCAAGCGCCTTGGCAGCAAAACCCCCCTCAACAATGCGCGTGCAGCAATGGTGGCACTCAGGGACCTGAGAACCCACCATGAGACCGCCAAAGAGCGGGGAATCACAATTGAACAGATTTATTCCTGAGCCTGAAACCATGAGCATCTCGCTGCAGAACCTGCAACCCCAAAAAGGTGCACGCCGTGCCAAGCGCCGGAAAGGTCGGGGTATTGCAGCTGGTCAAGGGGCCAGCTGTGGTTTCGGAATGAGGGGCCAGAAATCGCGTTCCGGTCGTCCAACCCGTCCAGGATTTGAAGGAGGCCAGATGCCTCTCTACCGACGGGTGCCGAAACTCAAGCACTTTCCCCTCGTTAATCCCAAGCTTTTCACCGTGCTGAATGTCGGGAGACTTTCCGAACTGAAAGCCGGTACAATTGTGAATCTGAGCAGCCTTGAAGCCGCAGGAATCGTCACCAGCCCAAAGCATCCCTTGAAAGTCCTGGGGCAGGGTGAACTCAAGGTCAAACTAACTGTTCAAGCCGCTGCATTCTCAGCCTCAGCAAGGGAGAAGATCGAGGCAGCAGGCGGTAGTTGCGAAATTACTGACTGACAATTCCACCCCAATCATCCAATCCTGCAATGGTTGTCAGTCGAGGCCGGACACCTAGAGCCACCGAGATCATCACGCAGCTGATCAAGGCCAAGGGGTTACGAGATCGGGTGCTCACAACACTGGCCCTGCTGGTTGTGGTGAGGCTAGGGATTTATATCCCCGTCCCTGGGATTGACAGGGTTGCGTTCCAGCAGTTCATTCAGCAGGGGGGTCAACTTATTGGCTTTCTCGACATTTTTACGGGCGGTGGCATCTCTGCGCTGGGCGTATTTGCATTGGGCATCTTGCCATTCATCAATGCATCAATCATCATTCAACTCCTCACAGCAGCTCTACCAAGCCTCGAAGATCTACAGAAAAATGAAGGCGAGGCTGGGCGGAGAAAGATTGCTCAGCTCACCCGCTATGTAGCTCTGGGCTGGGGAATTCTCCAAAGCCTTGTTTTTGCAACGATCCTGCGACCATACAGCATCTCGTCGATCCCTGAGCCGGTGTTTGTTTTGCAGACCACGCTGGCCCTGGTGGCAGGTGCCATGGTGGTCATGTGGATTTCAGAAGTGATTACAGAGCGTGGCATTGGCCAAGGGGCTTCATTGGTCATTTTTCTGAATATTGTTGCCACCCTGCCAAAGGCACTCTCCTCGACAATTGAGCTGGCCCAAAGCGGTGATCGAAGCACCATCGTCGGGATTGTCATCCTGGCACTGGTCTTCATGGCGACAATCCTGGGAATTGTGTGCGTTCAGGAGGGGAGCCGACGAATACCGATTGTCTCAGCCAAGCGCCAGGTTGGATCAGGAGCGCTGCTTCCTGAGCGCCAGAGTTACTTGCCCCTCAAGCTGAATGCCGGGGGCGTGATGCCCATCATTTTCGCGTCAGCCGTCATTTTCCTGCCCTTGACACTGGCGAACCTGACCAAGAGTGAGTGGCTGATCCGCGTCGCAGGATACCTCAATCCAAACAGCAGCACACCTTGGCTTTACGCCATCGTATTTTTCTCCTTGATTACAGCATTTGGTTTTTTCTACGCCACCCTCACTGTCAATCCCGTTGACATCGCCAGTAATCTCAAAAAGGGAGGGGTGGCGATCCCTGGAGTCAGGCCAGGCACAGCAACTGCCAATTACATTTCTGGTGTTCAGAACAGACTGACGCTTCTCGGCAGCCTGTTCCTGGGCGCCGTCGCCATTATCCCAGCGGCAGTTGAAGGGGCGACCAACGTCAAGACATTTCAGGGCCTTGGAGCCACGTCGCTGCTGATTCTTGTTGGCGTCGCCATCGACACGGCCAAACAGATACAAACTTATGTTATTTCCCAACGTTACGAGGGGATGGTTCGCCAATGAATCACAGACTTCTCTTTCTGGGCCCTCCCGGAGCCGGCAAGGGGACCCAGGCCCAGCGACTTTCAGAGCACCACCAGCTCTTGCACCTTTCCACCGGTGATCTTCTGCGCGCCGAGGTCAAGGCTGCATCGGATCTCGGAAAGCAGGTGGAGGCGGTCATGGCCAGGGGAGAACTGGTCAGCGATGCCCTCGTGCTCGCCATCGTTGGCGAAAGGCTCAAGACCCATGCCAAAGGCTGGCTTCTGGATGGGTTCCCTCGCAACCTTGCCCAGGCAGAGGCACTGGATGACCTGCTGGGCGGCCTCGAACAACCCTTGCAGCGGGTGCTGCTCATGGAACTGGACGACGAGACCCTGGTTTCTCGGCTCCTGAACCGTGGCAGAACCGATGACACCGAAGAGGTGATTCGGCACCGGCTCAACGTGTACAGGGAACAGACCGCTCCGCTGATCCAGCACTATGAAGCCCTGCGGCTGCTGTCACGGGTTCCCAGCCATGGAAGCGTTGAGGAGGTGGCCAGGGAAGTCGAGATGGTCCTTGGATCGCCATCGTGATAGGCTTGTCGTTTGTCAACAGGAGAGCTGACCGATGAAGGTGCGCGCCTCGGTCAAGCGGATGTGCGACAAGTGCCGTGTCATCAGACGTCACGGCCGCGTCATGGTCATCTGCACAAACCCCAAACACAAGCAGCGGCAGGGCTGAGCCCTGTCATAAGGCCGGAGCCTCCCCGGACTCCCTCCTTCCCCCGGGCCACCCTGGCCCTTGTTCCTACGACTTTTCACCAGTGGCTCGGATTGCCGGCGTCGACATCCCCCGCGACAAGCGGGTGGAGATCTCCCTCACCTACATCTACGGCGTGGGTCTAACCCGTGCCCAGCAGATTCTGGCTCAGACAGGGGTCAACCCTGACACCCGCGTCAAGGATCTCAGCGACAGCGACATCCAGAAGCTGCGCGGGGCGGCTGAGGGCTACACCCTGGAAGGCGATCTCCGTCGCCAGGAAGGGATGGCCATGAAGCGGCTCCAGGACATCGGCTGCCTCAGGGGTCGCCGGCACCGACTGGGTCTTCCCGTCAGGGGCCAGCGGACGCGAACCAACGCACGCACCCGTCGTGGCGCACGCAAGACCGTCGCTGGTAAGAAGAAGTAAGCCAGGGGCTCCCAGCCGGGTCTCCTTCCTCAGCTCCGCCGCTCCCCAAGGGGCGTCACCGGAGTCCCAACCGTTTCCCGATCACCTGCCTGCTCGTTCAGGCCCGACTCCATGGCCAAACCTGCCAAGAAAACCGGCCCCAAGAAGGCCAAGAGGAACGTCCCCAATGGGGTCGCTCACATCCAGAGCACTTTCAACAACACCATCGTCTCCATCACCGACACGGCTGGAGAGGTGATCTCCTGGTCGTCCGCTGGTGCCAGTGGCTTCAAGGGTGCACGCAAGGGAACCCCCTTCGCTGCCCAGACCGCCGCGGAGGCCGCCGCCCGACGCGCCCTCGACCAGGGCATGCGCCAGATCGAGGTTCTCGTTCGCGGACCAGGCTCCGGCAGGGAAACCGCCATCCGAGCCCTGCAGGTTGCTGGACTCGAGATCACGCTCATCCGTGACGTGACCCCACTGCCCCACAACGGCTGCCGACGTCCCAAAAGGCGTCGCGTCTGAGTCCTCCCCCATCCACCACCGGGCCCCTGGCCCGATCCCCGTCCTGCGATCTTCCTGCCGTGCTGCAGTTCCAGATTGACCGAGTCGACCTTCAGGTCGGTGACGACCGTTCCCAGACAGGGGTCTTCGTCATCGGCCCCCTTGACCGGGGTCAGGCGACAACTCTCGGGAATGCCCTGCGTCGCGTCCTCATGAGCGGACTGGAGGGGACAGCAGTCACTGCCGTCCGGATCGGTGGTGTCAACCACGAATACGCCACCGTACCCGGCGTCCGGGAAGATGTGCTTGACATCCTGCTCAACTGCAAGGAGCTGATTCTCAGCAGCAGAAGCCGCGACACAGAGATCGGCCGGTTGCTGATCAACGGTCCAGCCGAGGTCACGGCAGCTGATCTGCAGTTCTCCCCTCAAGTGCAGGTCATCAACGGTCGAAGCCCCATCGCGACCGTTTCGGAGGGCCACTCCCTTGAACTTGAGGTCCATGTGGAGCGGGGGATCGGCTATCGCCCCGTGGAGCGGACATCGGAGGACACGGTTGCCCTGGACCTTCTGCAGATTGATGCGGTCTTCATGCCCGTCCGCCGCGTCAACTACTCCGTCGATGAGACCGCCGTTGGTGAAGGTGGTTCTGCTCGGGAGAGACTCCGTCTCGACATTGTCACCAACGGCTCGATGAGCCCCGACGATGCCCTCGCCCAGGCCGCCAATCAACTGATTGCCCTCTTCCAGCCCCTGGCAACGATATCCGTTGCTGAGGATCTGAGCCAGGAACCGGAGCCCTCAGCTGAAAGCCAGATCCCCCTCGAAGAGCTGAACCTCTCGGTGCGGGCTTACAACTGCCTCAAGAGGGCCCAGGTGAATTCCGTGTCTGATCTCATGGGGTTCAGCTACGAAGATCTTCTGGAGATCAAGAACTTCGGTTCGAAGTCTGCTGACGAGGTCATCGAAGCCCTTGAACGGATCGGCATCACCCTGCCCCAGAGCCGCACGTCGGCCTGAAGCTACGATCAACAACCATTCACTGACCACCTACCAGAACCATGCGTCACCAGTGCCGTGTTCCCCAACTGGGCCGCCCCGCCGATCAGCGCAAGGCCATGTTGCGTGGCCTGACCACCCAACTGATCCGAGAGGGCCGGGTGACCACCACAAAAGCCCGGGCCAAGGTCCTCCGGGATGAAGCCGAGCGCATGATCACGCTGGCCAAGGAGGGAAGCCTGGCGTCCAGGCGTCGCGCCCTCGGCTACATCTACGACAAACAGCTCGTCCACGCCCTCTTTGAGAAAGCAGGCGAGCGCTACGGCGAGCGCCAGGGCGGTTACACCCGCATCATCCGGACCGTCCACCGTCGAGGTGACAACGCAGAGATGGCGATCATCGAACTGGTTTGAGCCGATCCCCGGATCACTCCGGCAGGGTTGCCCTCTGCGTGCAGTACGAGGGGGCCCCTTACTGCGGTTGGCAACGTCAGAGCCATCCGAAGGGCAAACCGAGCGTTCAGCTTGTTCTTGAACAGGCCCTTCACTCCCTTGATCCCACAATCAACGGATGCGCTGCTGCAGGCAGAACGGATGCGGGTGTGCACGCGGCCGGCCAGGTCATCCACTTTGACTCCAGCGGCCCCATACCCGCCCATCGCTGGCCCAAGGCCCTGAATGGCCGGCTTCCGGCCAGCATTCGCATCAGTGCTGCGGGCGCAGTCCCAGGCACCTGGCATGCCTGCTTCTCAGCCCTGCACCGCCGTTACCGCTACACGATCTACAACGGCCGGACCCCCAACCTGTTTCTGGCCCCCTGGAGTTGGCATCGCTACCAGGTGCTGCTGAACGAGGAGGCCATGGCCTCAGCCCTCAACGGTCTGCTTGGTGAGCATGACTTCAGGGCCTTCCAGCGGTCAGGCAGTCGCAGGGCCCATGCCCGCACGACCGTTCAGGAGGTCGAGCTGCATCGCCAGGGCGATCTCCTGACCCTTGAGATCCAGGCCTCAGGCTTTCTGTACGGCATGGTCCGTCTTCTCGTCGGGCAGCTGGTCTGCGTGGGGGAAGGCAGCCTGGCTCCAGAGATGTTCAAGCGACGCTGGCAGGAAGGGCGCCGTGACGAGGTTCGGGACGCCGCTCCACCCCAGGGACTCTGCCTGCTGCGGGTGGGCTACCCCACAAGGATTTTCAGCGGTACCGCATGGTACTCTGGACAACCGCGGTACCAGATGGAGGAGAGAGATCCTCCATCCCCTGCTGCTGCGGGATCACCCTCCGGAACCGGCGGCCAACCGCTGAAGTACCCTCAGGAGAGTGAACCAGAGGAATGACCAGGGCTCCCCTGATCATTTCTGATCCCTGTCCCCGGCCAGCCGACGGGGGACAGACCCGTCCCGTGAGTCCGGCCCACCGGTGAGATGAACCGAACAGTCGTCCCCTCCATCGATTCCCTCGAGCGCGTCTGGTACGTGGTCGACGCGGAGAACCAGTGCCTTGGTCGCCTGGCCACCGAAGTGGCCTCCATCCTTCGTGGCAAGACCAAGCCAAGCTTCACGCCCCACCTCGACGCTGGCGATTTCGTCATCGTCATCAATGCTGAGAAAGTGCGGGTGAGTGGCAACAAGTCGACCGAAAAGGTCTACCGACGTCACTCCGGCCGGCCGGGGGGGATGAAGACCGAGAGCTTTCAGGCCCTCCAGGCCCGCCTCCCCGAGCGGATCATTGAGCACGCCATCAAGGGGATGCTGCCCCACAACGCCCTTGGGCGTCAGCTGTATCGCAAGCTGAAGGTGTATCGCGGTCCGAGCCACCCCCACGCCGCTCAGCAGCCGCAAGTCCACCAGCTCAACCCATCCGCCAGCGTCCGATGACCACCAGCAGCAAGCGCATCGTCTACTGGGGCACCGGTCGCCGCAAAACGGCCGTGGCCCGCGTCCGTGTCGTCCCGGGCTCGGGGAGCATCACCATTAACGGTCGCCCCGGGGACAACTATCTGAACTTCAACCCCGCCTACATCAGCGCGGTGATGGCTCCCCTTGAGACCCTGGGTCTCGCCAAGGACTATGACCTTCTGGTGAATGTCCACGGTGGTGGTCTCACCGGCCAGGCCGATGCCATCAAGCAGGGGGCGGCCCGCGCCCTTTGTGAGCTGTCTCCCGACAACCGCAAGCCCCTCAAGAGCGAAGGCCATCTCAGCCGGGATCCCCGGGCCAAGGAGCGCCGGAAGTACGGCCTCAAGAAAGCCCGCAAGGCTCCTCAGTTCTCCAAGCGTTGATCATCTCGCCATGCCCAAGACCGACATTCATCCCACCTGGTACCCCGACGCCAAGGTGATCTGCAACGGTGAGGTCGTCATGACCACGGGTTCCACCGTCCCCGAGCTTCATGTGGAAGTCTGGAGCGGCAACCATCCCTTCTACACCGGCACCCAGAAGATCCTTGACACAGAAGGGCGTGTGGATCGTTTCATGCGCAAGTACGGCATGGCGGCCAAGGCCGACAAAGCCGACTGACCTTTGAGACCATCCGCCTGTGCAACCGGTCATCCCTCAGGTGGTGACCGGTTTTTTGTTGGCCAGCTCTTCATCCCCTCCCCCTGACCTCCCCTGCTGTGGAGAGTTCCTTCCTGGTGGCCAGGCTCCAGACCACCTGTGAGACATTCGGCAATCTGGAACGACAGCTGGCGGATCCAGCCGTCACGGCAGACCCTGACGAGCTCCAGCGCCTTGCCCGGGAAAGGGCAAGGTTGGAGCCCGTGGTCACAAACTATCGACGTCTCCAGGAGCTGGAACGCGAGTGGAACGACACCCGGCAACTGCTGACCCAGCACCGCGACGATCGGGAACTCGCGGAACTCGCCGAGCAGGACCTGACCCGGATCGACGAAGAACGACGGCAGCTGCAGGCCAGTCTGGAGCGGTCGCTGCTGCCCCAGGATCCCCGCGATGAACGCAATGTGATGCTTGAAATCCGCGCCGGAGCGGGCGGCGACGAGGCAGCCCTCTGGGCCGGAGACCTGGCACGGATGTATGAACGCTATGGCCCGTCCCTGGGCTGGCGGATCGAACCGGTGAGTGCTTCGGAAGCCGAACTGGGGGGCTACCGCCAGGTCATCCTGTCGGTGCGGGGCCAGGCCGTCTTCAGCCGACTCAAGTACGAGGCCGGTGTCCATCGTGTGCAACGGGTGCCCGCCACCGAGGCCCAGGGTCGGGTGCACACCTCGACGGCCACCGTCGCCGTGATGCCGGAGGCCGACCCGGTGGAGGTGATCATTGATCCGAAGGATCTGGAGATCGGCACGGCCCGCTCCGGCGGCGCCGGCGGACAGAACGTCAACAAGGTCGAGACGGCCGTCGACCTGCTGCACCGCCCCAGCGGCATCCGCGTCTTCTGCACCCAGGAGCGCTCACAGCTGCAGAACCGGGAACGGGCCCTGGAGATTCTGCGGGCCAAGCTGCTGGCCCAGCGGCAGGCCGAAGCCGATGCCAGCGAGTCAGCCCTGCGGCGATCCCAGGTGGGCGCTGGGGATCGCAGCGAAAAGATCAGGACGTACAACTACAAGGACAACCGCGTGACCGATCATCGGCTGGGCCGGAACTTCCCGCTCGAGCCCGTGCTGAACGGCGATCTGCGCGAACTCATCGATGCCTGTCTGCATGCCGATCAGCAGGAGCAGCTGCAGCAGCTGTTCCTGGCCCCGTCGTGACGCCTGGCGAAGGCTGGCCCCTCGTGGACTCAGGCCCCAATCACGTACTTGCGCCATTCGGCATGGCGGCCATTCTGAATCTGTCTCGACGCTTCGAAAAAGAGCGTGCTGATCGGTCGCCGGGGCACGGATCGCATCATCATCTGGGCCTCGCGCGGAGTGCGGTTGCCCTTGCCCACGTTGCAGCGGATGCAGGCCGTGATCACATTCTCCCAGGTGTCCGGGCCGCCGCGACTGCGGGGAAGCACATGGTCGATCGACAGTTGGTCGCCCCGATAGCCGCAGTACTGACAGGCATGGCCATCACGCTGGAAGACATTCCGGCGGGTGAGGGGCATCTCCTTGTATGGAATGCGCACGAACTGGCGCAGACGTATCACCGTCGGCAGAAACACATCACGGCGCAGCAGGCGATCGTCATGTTCCAGGCCCTCGGCCTTGCCCTTGAGAATCATCACAGCAGCCCGCCGCCAGCTGGTGATGTTCAGCGGTTCATAAGACGCATTCAGAACGAGAACGTGGCCCATGCCAGCCCCGCTGATCGCAGGCATGCTAGCAACGTGTCCGAGACTGCCGATGTCGCTACCGCATCACATCTCCGGACCTGAGGTGCTGCCCTCCTCCCTGGATCTTTGCCCCCGCCAGCGGGCCTGGGTCGAGATCGATCGCGGTGCCATCACCACCAACACCCGCAGGGTCAGGGAATCACTGGCGCCAAGGTCAGCCCTGATGGCCGTGGTCAAGGCCGATGGTTACGGCCATGGGGCCGTGACGGTGGCAGAAGCCGCCCGCGAAGGTGGTGCCGGCAGCTTCGGTGTCGCCACCCTGGCCGAGGCGATCGAACTGCGACAGGCCGGCATCAACGAACCGGTGCTGGTGCTGGGAAATCTCACCCAGCCCTCCGAACTTCGCGCCTGTCTGCATTGGGGACTGATGCCCACCCTCAGCAGCCTGAGCCAGGCGCTGGTGGCGAGCAATGTCGGCATCGCCGGCGGCCGTGAGCTGGAGGTGCACCTCAAGCTCGACACCGGCATGACCCGTCTTGGGGTCGCGTGGGATGAGGGCCCCGCGCTCCTCGACAGCCTGGCGGGCCTCGACGGGGTTCGTCTGCGCGGCGTCTACTCCCATCTGGCGGATGCCGACAACCCGGACGACACCATCACCCGTCAGCAGCTGCAGCGGTTCACCGTGGTGCTGACCCGCCTGGCGGAGCTTGAACTGAGGCCGGGCCTGCGGCACCTGGCCAACTCCGCCGGCACCCTGGCAGGTGACCCCACGCTGCAGTTCGACATGGTCCGGGTGGGGCTGGCCCTCTACGGCCACGCCCCGGCCCCTCACCTGCGCGGGCGGCTGGCCCTGCGGCCCGCCATGAGCGTGCGCGCCAGGGTGACCATGGTGCGCAGCGTTCCGGCGGGGGTGGGGGTGAGCTACGGCCACAGCTTCGTGACCCGCCGGCCCAGCCGTCTGGCCGTCGTGGGCATCGGCTACGCCGATGGGGTGGTCCGCTCCCTCTCCAACAGGCTGCAGGTGCTGGCCCACGGCCAGCGCCTGCCCCAGGTGGGAAAGATCACCATGGACCAGCTGGTGATCGATGCCACCGACTGCCCGGCGCTGGGTCCTGGGGATGTGGTGACCCTGCTGGGGGAATCGGCGGGGGGATCGATCGAAGCCGCGGAATGGGCTGACCTCGCCGACACCATCCCGTGGGAGATCCTCTGCGGCTTCCGCCAGCGGCTTCCCAGGCTCCCCGTCGGCCACGAAGCCGAGGTGATCAGCGGCTGATAGGGTGGGACGACCGCTGGAGAGGTGGCTGAGCGGTTGAAAGCGGCTCCCTGCTAAGGAGTTACAGGAGGCAACTTCTGTCGAGGGTTCGAATCCCTCCCTCTCCGTTCTCCCGACAACGACACCCGTTGATCCCTGAGCAGATCCCTGCGGATCCGGCAGGGTCACACGGGCACAGACGGGGTCCCATCAGCCGGGGACTGCAGCCATTGCACCAGCCCACGGCACAGCGCAGGGATCCAGGTGGCATCGGTGGCCGGTCCGTGGCCCTCGCCGAAGGCCACGAGCAAAAACGGTGGCGTGTCGGGCACTACGCAGTAGGCCGCATCATGGCGGGCCTGGCTCATCCAGCCGGCCTTGCTCCAGAGGCGACTGCCGGCCGGCAATCCTTCCCCCACGAATCCATCCACCTGGTTCTCCGGATCCGCCCGCCGCGCCTCCGGGTCGAGGCTGCGGGCGAGCAGGGCCTGCATGCGCGCACTGGCCTGGGGTGACACCCACTCCCCAGCCATCACCGCCAGGAGCAGCCGGGCCGTGACCTCGGTGGTCAGGCGGTTGCGGTTCTCGAGGGCCGCCCCATACGACTGGCGCTCCCGGCCGTAGGGCCCCTCGGCCCAGGTCTTCTGGCAGGCGTTGCATCCCTGCCATTCGGGCCAGCCCAGCCCCTCGAACCAGCGATTGATCAGCTGCCGCTGCTCACTCCAGCGCCGGAAGGGTTCCGCCGGCAGCTCGGGACCACTGCCGGTGCCGGTCAGCAGGTCCACCACATAGCTGGTGGCGTCGTTGCCGGAATCGCGGATCATGTCGGCGAGGGCCCGTTGCAGTTCCGGCCCGTCGCCCAGAAGATCCTGCGCCAGCCAGGCTTCGATCGCCGCCAGGTAAACGAGCTTGACGACGCTGGCCGGATAGCGACATTGATGGCCCGCCACGGAAGCCCCACGGACACGGGTCGGGCCCGTCCCCGGCGGATCGCTGTCGGCGATCAGGCAGGTGACGCTGATGGCCCCGTCCCAGCCCCCACGGGCCTCAGCAAGGCGGCCCACGGTGGCCGCCAGCCAGGCCTCGAGTGCGGGATCCTGTCGGTAGAACCCCATGTCCCATCCCCTGTCGTGGCGAGCGTAGACAACCCGGTGGCCGGCGGCCCGCGGCTGCTGCAGGCACCTCTCGACCTGCACAGCCGCCCCGGTGGGCCGGGCCTGGCCACCCAGGCCCAGGCCGGACGGCGGCTGCGCCTGCTGGCGGACCCAGCCCAGAACCAGCAACGGCTCGTGGAGCTGCTCGAGGATGGCTACCGGGGCTGGTGTGACCAGGAGGCGCTGGAGACCCAAACGGTGGCCTGCGGTCCCCATCGCCCCCGGCTGCTGGCGGCCCCTGCCATCGCCGCGCAGCTGCCGCAGGTGATCGCCTTCGCCCTGGCGGCGGCGGCGGTGCCCAACCAGTACCTCTGGGGAGGCACCCTCGGGCCCGACTTCGACTGTTCGGGACTGATGCAGACGGCCTTTGCCTCAGCGGGGATCTGGATTCCCCGGGATGCCTACCAGCAGGAACGCTTCTGCATGCCGGTGGCGGTGGCCATCGATGACCTGCGGCTGCTGCGGCCCGGCGATCTGATCTTCTTCGGCACGGCCCGGCGCTGCACCCACGTCGGCCTGCATCTGGGCGGAGGCCGGTATCTGCACAGCTCAGGCCGTGCCCACGGTCGCAACGGCATCGGCGAAGACAGCCTGCGCAGCCGCGATGACCACCCCGTGGCGAGTCACTATGCAGCAGAACTGCGGGGGGCCGGGCGGGTGCAGCGGTGCCACGATGGCTCGCACCTTCCCTGAGCGCCGGCGCCGTGACCCTGTCCGTGGTGATCCCCCTCTTCAACGAGGAGGAGAGCGTGACCCCACTGGTCAGCCAGCTTCTGGCCAGCCTGCGACCGTTGCAGGAACCCTTTGAGCTGGTCCTTGTGGACGACGGATCCAGCGACGGGACGGCCAGGATGCTGGAAACCCTGAGTCAGCAGACACCGGAACTGGTGGCCGTGCTGCTGCGGCGCAACTACGGCCAGACGGCGGCCATGGCTGCCGGCTTTGACGCCAGCGGCGGTGATGAGATCGTCACCCTCGATGGTGACCTGCAGAACGATCCAGCCGACATCCCGCTGATGGTCAGCAAGCTGCGGGAGGGCTACGACCTCGTGAGCGGCTGGCGCCATCAGCGGCAGGATGCGGCCGTGAGCCGACTGCTGCCGTCGCTGATCGCCAACCGCCTGATCGCCCGCGTCACGGGCGTGCGGCTACACGACTACGGCTGTTCCCTGAAGGCCTACCGCCGTGAGGTGCTGACCGACATGAACCTCTACGGCGAACTGCACCGTTTCCTGCCGGCCCTGGCCTTCATCGAGGGGGCCCGCATCACCGAGGTGAAGGTCAACCACCACGCCCGCCAGTTCGGTCGGAGCAAGTACGGCATCGACCGGACCTTCCGCGTGCTGATGGATCTGCTGACGGTCTGGTTCATGAAGCGATTCCTCACGCGGCCGATGCATGTCTTCGGCTTCTGGGGCCTGCTGGCCCTCGGGGGGGGCGGCGCCATGGCCGCCGCGCTGATCATCGAAAAGCTGCTGGGCCACGACATCGGCAACCGGCCCCTGCTGACGCTCTGCGTGCTGCTGGTGCTCACGGGGGTGCAGCTGTTCTGCTTCGGCCTGCTGGCGGAACTGATGATGCGCACGTACCACGAAAGCCAGGGTCGGCCCATCTACAGGATCCGCACCACCCTCCGGGGCCAGCCGGCCCCGGCCCTCTGCCAGGGGGCGGGTTGAATTTTTATGTCGCCCCGACGCCACCCGCCGGTGGCGGCCGGGGGGATCCTTACAGTCCGAGCACCGGGCGTTTCGTCCGGACCCTCCTGACGGGTGTCGTCAACCGCAATCAACCAATGACGGGAGATTTTGCCGCCGCCTGGCTGCCCTCGGTGTTCATCCCCCTGGTGGGGATCGGCCTGCCGGCGGTGGCCATGGCCCTGCTGTTCAACGTGATCGAGGCTCGCGACTGAAATGACTGTCACCCCCGTGGCCGACCCCACCGTCGGCAACCTCGCCACTCCGGTGAACAGCAGCTGGTTCACCAAGGCCTATCTCAATGCCCTGCCCGCCTACCGGCCGGCCCTGTCTCCGAACCGCCGCGGTCTGGAAGTGGGCATGGCCCATGGGTTCTTCCTCTACGGCCCCTTCAGCATCTGCGGACCCCTCCGCAACACCGACTACGCCACCACGGCCGGACTGCTGGCCACCATCGGTCTGGTCTCGATCCTGACCGTGTGCCTGTCGATCTATGGCACGGCCGGTCGCGGACCGAACGTGCAACCGCCCGACGCCACCATCGACAATCCCCCTGCCGATCTCTTCACCAAGGCCGGCTGGGCTGAATTCGCCAGCGGCTTCTGGCTCGGCGGTTGCGGTGGTGCCGCCTTCGCCTGGTTCCTGGCCGGCACCGCCCTGGTGACCCCACTGGTCAAGATCGCCGGTGGTGTCTGGAGCGTGGGCTGAACCGATCCCTGACGATCTCCGTCGGGCCCTGAACCCCCTCCCCCCGGAGGGGGTTTTCTTGTGGCCACCCCGACACGGCACGCTGCCGCGGCTTTGGCAGGATCGCGGCTGAGATCGCCGCCCATCCCCTGCCATGTCGGTCTCGGATCCCTTCCTGCGCCGGCCCCTGCTCACCCTGGTGCTGAGCATCCTGATCGTGCTGGCCGGCGTCGTGAGCCTGGTGGGGCTGCAGGTGGAAAACCTGCCGCCGATCGCCCCGGGGAAGGTCACGGTGCGGGCGACGTATCCCGGCGCCGGCGCAGAGGTGGTCGAGCAGGGGGTGACGACCCTTCTGGAGCGTCAGCTGAATGGGGTGGAACGGCTCGACACGATCCGCTCGAGCAGTTCGGCCAGCGGCAGCAGCATCGAGCTGACCTTCGGCGAGGGCAACCCCGAGCTCAACCAGATCAACGTCCAGAACGAAGCGAGCCTGGTCACCCGCCAGCTGCCCCAGCCGGTGATCCGCCAGGGCCTGCAGGTGCGGCGCACCAGCACCGATCTGCTGATGGTGCTGAGCTTCAGCGACCGGGAGGGGCGCTACAGCCAGATCTTCATCAGCGACTGGGTCGACCGCAACCTGCGCGATGCGTTGCTGCGGTTGCAGGGCATCGGCGATGTGACTCTCACCGGAGCCGGAGATCTGGCCTACCGGCTGTGGCTGGATCCCCGGAAGCTCGAGCGGTTCAACCTCACCATCCGCGATGTGGGCGAGGCCCTGGCGAGGGAGAACGTGCTTGCGGCCCTGGGACAGGTGGGCGATGCCCCGTCTCCCCAGGAGCAGACCTACACCCTGCCCCTGCGCATGGAAGGCCGGCTGCGCAGTGTCGAGGAGCTGGAGAACCTGCTGATCAGCCCCCTGGGCGGAGGCAACAGCGTCCGCCTGCGGGATGTGGGGCGGGTGACCCTTGGCCAGGAAAGCTACGCCACCAAGGCGATGGACCTGCGGGGGCGACCGGCGGTGGCCCTGTCGATCTACCAGCGGGACGGCAGCAACGCCATGGACCTGAGCCACGACGTCGAGGCGCTGCTCAGGCGGGTGGAACCCGATCTGCCGCCGGGCCTGCAGGTGCAGACCATCGTCAACGTCGCGGACACGGTCAAGGAGAGCATCGACCAGGCCATCGAGGCGCTCCGGGACGCGATCCTGCTCGTCTTCGCCGTGCTCTTGCTGGGGCTCGGCAACCTGCGGCTGGCCCTGATCACGGCCCTGGCCGTGCCCGTGTCCCTGCTGGGCAGCTTCACGCTGCTGCGGCTCACGGGCGGCTCAATCAACACCCTGACCCTGTTCGGACTGGTGCTCGCCACGGGGATCGTGGTCGACGACGCGATCGTGGTGAGTGAAGACATCGGTCGACGCATCGGCCTCGGCGAGGCTCCCCTGCGGGCTGCCCGGGATGCCATGCAGGAGATCAGCGGCGCCGTGATCGCCACCTCCCTGGTGCTGGTGGTGGTGTTCCTGCCGGTGCTGATCATCCCGGGGTCCGTGGGGCGGCTGTACCAGCCGATCGCCGTGGTGATCGGCTCCTCGATCCTGCTGTCGATGGTGAACGCCCTCACCTTCACCCCCGTCAGTGCCGCGCTGCTGCTGGCCCGGGAACAGGCCGGGGCGGATCCAGCCTGGCTGGCGCGATTGCAGCGATGGTGCGCCCGGTCGGCACGGACCCTCGACGACCTTCAGCGGCCCTATCTGGCCCTCCTCGATCGGGTGCTCGCTCGCCCCCGACTGATGCTGGTGGGCCTGATGCTGGGGCTGGTGCTGACCGGCCTGGGCCTGTCACGGCTGCCCACCGCCTTCATTCCCCAGGAAGACGATGGTCAGATCCGTGGTGTGCTGGTGCTGCCTGAGGGAGCCTCCCTGGCCCGCACCCAGGCGGCGATGGATCGTCTGCGGGCGGTGGTGGCCAGGGAACCGCTGATCCGCACCGGCAACTTCTACGCCGGTCGCTCGTTCGGAGACAGTGCCCCCAACAAGGGGGTGTTCTTTCTGCGGCTCGTGGCCCTCAAGGATCGCCGGAACGGCGCAGGGAACAACAGCACCGCCGCCCTGCTCGAATCGCTCACGCCGAAGCTGACGAAGGCCCTGCGGGGCTCCGGACGGGTGAGCCTGAGCCAGCCGCCCCCGGTGCGTGGCTTCGGCTCCGAGGGCGGCCTGGAGGTTGAACTGCTGGATGTCAGCGGTGGACAGTTGAGCCTGGCCGGCTTTGCGGAGGAAGCCAACCGGTTTGCCCGCGAAGCCGAGGGCACAGGACGCTTCCAGCGGGTGAGCACACGCTTCAACGCCGATGCCCCGTCGCTGCTGCTGATTCCCGACCGGGACCGGCTGGCGGCCCTGGAGGTGAGCCTGCAGGACCTGGTGAACGTCGTCGGAGACAGCTTCGGCGGCAGTTACGTCAATGACACCTTCGCCGAGGACCGGGTGCGGCGGGTGCAGATCCAGCTCGACGGACCCGAACGCAGCCGACCGGATGATGTGCTGACCCTGAATGTCCGCAACCGGCGGGGTGCCCTGATCCCCCTGGCCAATCTGGTGCGGCTGGAGCCCTCCACGGCGCCGACGTCGATCCAGCACAGCGCCCTGCACCGCTCGATCACGCTGCAGGCCCTGCCGGCGCCAGGGGTCAGCAGCGGTGAGGCGATCGCCACCCTGGAACGGCTGCAGGCCGAGCGCAACGTGCCGGTGACGGCGCTGAACTTCGCGGGGCTGGCCCGGGAGGAACGGCAGGCCAGCGGTCGCACCTGGGCCCTGTTCGGCATGGGGCTGCTGGTGGTGTACCTGCTGCTGGCGGCCCTGTACGAAAGCATCCTGGATCCGCTGGTCATCCTGATCACGGTGCCGCTGGGGTTGCTGGGGGTGGTGATCACCCTCGGCGCCCGGGGGTTGTTCCTCGATGTCTATGGCCAGGTGGGCATCCTGGTGCTGATCAGCCTGACGGCGAAGAACGGAATCCTGATCGTTGAATTCGCCAACCAGCGCGTCCGTGAAGGGATCGCGGTGGCGGCGGCCATCCGTGAGGCGGCTCGATTGCGACTGCGGCCGATCCTGCTGACCGCCGTTGCCTCGCTGACAGGCTTTCTGCCGCTGGTGCTGGCCCGAGGGGCCGGCGCCGCCAGCCGCATCAGCATCGGCAGCGTGGTGTTCGGAGGGTTGCTGATCTCCACCCTGCTGAGCCTGTTCCTCGTGCCGGCCATCTACGAACTGGTCAAGGGCTGGGAAACAGGCGACAGGCGAAGAGTTGGTTAAGGCGATCCCCACTGGCGTGGCGGCTCAGCAGCATTCAAACAGTTCCCTTGCCTCAACGTGAGTCGTCGCACAGCTCCAGAAGCCGCTGCCAACCGCCTGCAGACCCGGAAACCGAAGCGAGGGGGCACCGCTTTTCCCACTGAGTTGCATTTCGAAGACAGCACCCTGCGGGCAGCGGCCTTTGTCCTGTTCCGGCGCCTGATCGGCAGCGGGCTGAGCCCGGAAGCGGCGGCCACATTGCTGACCGAACGCCTGCACCGTCAGTTGCTTCTGGAGTTGCAGACCGATCTTGAGTGCCTCGCCACAGAAGAGTGCATCGCCACAGCAGAGAGACAACGCTGAGCCCATGAAAAAGCCCCCGCCAAGGCGGGGGCTTTTGTGTTGACCCCTCCAGTGGTGGAGGGGTTGAGAGGACAGGTCAGCCGAACTTGCCAGCCGTCGAAGCGATCAGGAAGGCCGCGTAGGTGATGAAGTAGCCCACGGTGAAGTGAGCCAGACCAACGACACGGGCCTGAACGATCGACAGAGCCACAGGCTTATCGCGCCAGCCGACCAGGTTGGCGAGGGGAGTGCGCTGATGAGCCCAGACGATGGTCTCGATCAGCTCCTGCCAGTAGCCCCTCCAGGAGATCAGGAACATGAAACCGGTTGCCCAGATCAGGTGCCCGAAGAGGAACATCCAGGCCCAGACAGCCAGGTTGTTCGTGCCGAAGGGGTTGTAGCCGTTGATCAGCTGGGAGCTGTTGAGCCACAGGTAGTCGCGGAACCAGCCCATCAGGTAGGTGCTGGATTCGTTGAACTGGGCCACGTTGCCCTGCCAGATCGCAAGGTGCTTCCAGTGCCAGTAGAAGGTCACCCAACCCACCGTGTTGAGGGCCCAGAAGACGGCGAGATAGAAGGCATCCCAGGCTGAGATGTCGCAGGTGCCGCCGCGGCCGGGGCCGTCGCAGGGGAACGAGTAGCCGAAGTCCTTCTTGTCGGGCATCAGCTTCGAACCACGGGCATCCAGGGCGCCCTTGACCAGGATCAAGGTGGTGGTGTGCAGGCCCAGGGCGATGGCGTGGTGAACCAGGAAATCGCCGGGGCCGATGGGCAGGAAGAGATCAGAGCTGCCGTTGATGGCATTGAGCCAACCGGGCAGATACACAGCATTCGCGTGGCTGGCGACGCTGTTGGAGTTGGCCAGGAGCACATCGAACCCATAGAGGGCCTTGCCACTGGCGGCCTGGACGAATTGCGCGAAGACCGGCTCGACCAGGATCTGCTTCTCGGGGGTACCGAAAGCCACGACCACATCATTGTGGACGTACAGACCGAGGGTGTGGAACCCGAGGAAGAGGGAGACCCAGCTGAGGTGGCTGATGATCGCCTCCTTGTGCTCGAGCATCCGGGCAAGAACGTTGTTCTTGTTAGCCTCGGGGTCGTAGTCACGGATGAAGAAGATCGCTCCGTGGGCGAAGGCACCGCACATCAGGAAGATGGCGATGTACTGGTGGTGCGTGTACAGCGCAGCCTGGGTCGTGTAGTCCTTCGCGATGAAGGCATACGACGGCATCGCATACATGTGCTGTGCCACGAGGCTGGTCACGACACCAAGGCTCGCCAGGGCAAGTCCGAGCTGGAAGTGCAGGGAGTTGTTGATGGTGTCGTAGAGGCCCTTGTGACCGGCGCCGAGGTCGCCGGGGGTTCCCTTGGGAGGGTTGTGGGCGTCGAGGATCTCGCGGATCGAGTGGCCGATACCGAAATTGGTCCGGTACATGTGGCCGGCGATCACAAAGATGCAACCGATGGCCAGATGGTGATGGGCAATGTCGGTGAGCCAGAGGGCTTCCGTCTGGGGGTGGAACCCACCCAGGAAGGTGAGGATCGCGGTGCCTGAACCTTCAGCGGTCCCGAACACCTGGTTGAGGGTGTCGGGGTTCTGGGCGTAGACGCCCCAGTTGCCGGTGAAGAAGGGCATCAGACCTGCCGGGTGGGGCATGGTGCTGAGGAAGTTGTCCCAACCGACGTGCTGGCCCCGGGATTCGGGGATGGCGACGTGAACCAGGTGACCGGCCCAGGCGATCGAGCTGAATCCGAACAGAACAGCCAGGTGGTGGTTGAGACGCGATTCGGCGTTCTTGAACCAGGCCAGGCTGGGACGGAACTTGGGCTGCAGGTGCAGCCAGCCGGCGAAGAGAGCCCATGCCGACAGGATCATCATGAAGATGGAACCCTGATAGAGCTCGGCGTTGGTCTTCATGCCGATCGTGTACCACCAGTGGTAGAGGCCCGAATAGGCCACGTTCACCGGTGAAGACGCGCCCGCTTGGGTGAAGGCTGCGATGGCACCCTGTCCGAAGTGGGGATCCCAGATCGCGTGTGCGATCGGGCGGACGTGCAGGGGGTCTGCGACCCACTGCTCAAAGTTGCCCTGCCAGGCGATATGGAACAGGTTTCCCGACACCCACAGGCCAATGATGGCCAGATGTCCGAAATGGGTGGAGAACAGCTTTTGGTAAAGCTTCTCCTCGGTCATCCCATCGTGGCTCTCGAAGTCGTGAGCCGTGGCGATGCCGTACCAGATGCGGCGGGTTGTCGGGTCCTGGGCCAGACCCTGGCTGAACGAAGGAAATTTCGTTGCCATTGGAGAGGTCAGAGGGGTGATCAGCCCACCGCGATGATGCGGGCCAGGAAGAAGGACCAGGTTGTGGCGATGCCACCCAACAGATAGTGGGCAACACCGACAGCCCGTCCTTGAAGGATACTCAGGGCGCGCGGCTGAATGGCCGGGGCGACCTTGAGTTTGTTGTGAGCCCAGACGATGGACTCAATCAGCTCTTGCCAGTAGCCGCGGCCGCTGAACAGGAACATGAGGCTGAAGGCCCAGATGAAGTGGGCTCCCAGGAACAGCAGGCCATAGGCACTGGTGGCCGAGCCATAGCTGTTGATCACCTGCGAGGCCTGGGCCCAGAGGAAGTCACGCAACCAGCCATTGATGGTGATGGCGCTCTGGGCAAAGTTCCCGTTGGTGATGTGCTGGACGGTTCCGTCAGCATTGACGGTCCCCCAGACGTCGCTCTGCATCTTCCAGCTGAAGTGGAAGATGACGATCGACAGGGAGTTGTACATCCAGAACAGGCCCAGGAACACATGGTCCCATCCGGAAACCTGGCAGGTGCCGCCACGGCCGGGGCCGTCGCAGGGGAAGGCGAAACCGAGGTTGGCCTTGTCAGGGATCAGCCTGGAGCTGCGGCTGTAAAGCACGCCCTTCAGCAGGATCAGCACCGTCACGTGAATCGTGAAGGCGTGGATGTGGTGAACCATGAAGTCTGCCGTTCCCAGGGCGATGGGAGCCGCAGCCACCTTGCCGCCAACCGCCACAACGGTGCCGTTGAAGACTTCGCTGACACCCGCCAGGGCGTTGGGAGCCGTGGAACCGGCCGCCGCGGCGTGGAGGCCCTGCACCCACTGGGCGAAGACAGGACGCAGCTGAATGGCGGAGTCACTGAACATGTCCTGGGGACGGCCCAGGGCACGCATGGTGTCGTTGTGGATGTACAGACCGAAGCTGTGGAAGCCCAGCCAGATGCACACCCAGTTGAGGTGGCTGATCAGAGCATCACGGGCCTTGAGAACCCGGTCAAGCACGTTGTCGACATGCAGGGCAGGGTCGTAGTCGCGGACCATGGCGATGGCGCCATGGGCACCGGCACCAACGATCAGGAAGCCACCGATCCACATGTGGTGGGTGAAGATCGAGAGCTGGGTCGGGTAGTCGATGCCGATGTACGGGTAGGGAGGCATCGCATACATGTGGTGAGCGACGATGATGCTCACCGAACCGGCGATGGCCAGGTTGATCGAGAGCTGAGCGTGCCAGGAGGTCGTCAGGAACTCGAACAGACCATCGTGCCCACGGGATGCGGGGAAGAGCAGGGGGTCACCCTTCTGACCTTCCAGGATCTCCTTGATGCTGTGGCCGATGCCCCAGTTGGTCCGGTACATGTGACCGGCGACAATAAACATGACCGCGATCGCCACATGGTGATGGGCGATGTCGGTCATCCAGAGGCTGCCGGTCACAGGATTCAGTCCACCCTTGAAGGTGAGGAAATCGCTGTAGGCCGCCCAGTTGCCCGTGAAGAAGGCCGAGATGCCCTCCTTGAAGCCAGGGAAGAGCTGAGCGATCAGATCCTGGTTCAGGAAAGCGTGGGGAAGGGGGATGTCGGCCACCGAGGCAATGGTCCGCCCATCAAGGGTCAGGGGCTTGCCGGCGTCGATGGCATCGAGCAGCTGGGTGGTGGGCAGGGACACGTGAATGAGGTGTCCGGCCCAGGACAGGGAGCCGAGACCCAACAGACCAGCGAGGTGGTGGTTGAGCATCGATTCCACGTTCTGGAACCACTCGAGCTTGGGAGCTGCCTTGTGGTAGTGGAACACCCCGGCGTTCAGCATCAGACCGGCCGCCACAAGACCGCCGATGGCCGTAGCCAGCAGCTGGGTCTCGTTGGTGAAGCCGGCCGCACGCCAGAGGTGGAACAGGCCGGAGGTGATCTGAATGCCGTGGAAGCCAGCACCCACGTCACCGTTGAGGATCTCCTGACCGAAGATCGGCCAGACCACCTGAGCACTGGGTTTGACGTGCAGAGGATCGGCCAGCCAGCCGGAGTAGTTGGAGAAACGGGCTCCGTGGTAGAAGGCGCCGCTCAACCAGATGAAGATCACGGCCAGGTGGCCGAAGTGCGCGCTGAAGATCTTGCGCGAGACCTCTTCAAGGTCACTCGTGTGACTGTCGAAGTCGTGGGCGCGGGAGTGGAGGTTCCAGATCCAGGTGGTGGTCTTGGGACCCTTCGCCAGGCTGCGGTCGAAGTGACCGGGCTTCCCGAGCACGTCGAAATCGACGGGCACGGGGTTCCGATCGACCACGACCTTCACTGGCGGCTTGCTCCCACGTTCTGGTGGGCTGATGGTCATCGAGACGTTCCTCGAGGGTTTGGGTCGGAGGCGTCGACGCCCGCCGGAGGGCGGACGACAGTGCCGCTGGGGCGCTGGGACCCGGTGCCATGGGGGCTGAAAGCCCTTGCAGGCACTGGGCCACGGACCCCAGCCTGGGGGACCGCTGGTGGGAGTATAGGGTTGGCCCATGGACCTCCAGCCAGTCAGTTACAAAGGTTCAATCCCAGTCCCTGACTGGGGTCTCCTGGGGCAGTGGTAACAACGAGTGCTCTTGATTCATGGGCTTTTGATGTCACTCAAGACAGCAAAGATGTCCTGACGGGCGGTTGCGGTGCGCTTCACTGGGTTCATCCCCCTTCTGCATGCCTTGACTGCCCCAGCCCGCCGGTTCGGGCGGATCGTCCGCCTGCTGCCCACACTTCTGCTCAGCCTCAGCGCTCTGCTCCTGGTGCCCGGCGCGGCCCTGGCCCTGCGGACGCCCCAGCCCACGCCTCTGCAGGAGGTGGCACCACCCGCCGGCGCCCAGGCCGTGCGCGATGCCCTGGGCGATCGTCAGCCGCGGATCAGCATCGTGGCGCCGGAGAACGACGCCCTGCTGACGGCATCGGACTGGACCCTGACCCTGCGGGTGCAGGACTGGCCCATGCATGAACCCGGCGACCTCGGCCCCGGCCCCCATGTGGTGGTGCAACTGGATGACGCCCCAGGGAAACGGCTGTTCTCCGGCCCCACCGACGGCGACCTCTGGAGCATCACGATGCCTGCCCTGGCCCCCGGCAGCCATCGGCTCACCGCCTATGCCGCCTGGCCCTGGGGGGAACCCGTCGTCGGACCGGGGGCCCTCGACCAGCACCGGTTGCATCGCACCGCCCGGTCGGCCCATGGCCTGCCGGCACCCCAGGCGGTGCAGCTGCTGCCCGCCCCGCCGCCGGCCCTGGCCGCCGGTGCCCCGGTGCCGGTCAGCTGGCTGCTGATCGATGCGCCCCTGCAGAACCTGAGACCTGACGATGCCCGCTGGCGGCTGCAGATCGGGGTGGATGGAACCACGATCCTGCTGGACCGCAACGAACCGTTCTGGCTCGCGCCTCTGCCGCCGGGCCTGCATGCCTTGACCCTGGACCTTCTGGATGCCCAGGGGGCTCCCCTGGGGGCTCCCTTCACGAGCCATGTGGTGGAACTCGCGGTGTCTCCACGGGGCGCACCACTGCCGGCCGTGCTGCGCCCGCAGCTGACCGGGCTGGAGCTGGAATCGCTGCTGGCCGGAGCCCCCCCAGCGGCCGACGTCATCGCGGACGCGGAGAACGAAGCGCAGGAGGTGGACGCCGAACGAACACACGAAGACCAACACGACGAACGCAACAACGAGCAAGAAGACAACGATCAAGAAGACAAGAATCGGGACAACAACGCTCAGGACGACAAGGATCAGGACAACAACGGGGGCAAGGCAGCGGCCATCCCCGGCGGGTGCATCCAGGACCCTGCGGACACGCAGGAGGCCGGCGAGGACACGGTGGTGGAAGAAGTCCAGGCCCCCGAACCCGCTCCGGAGGACGCCTGATGCGCCTTGGGATCTGCCTGTCATCCGGCGGACTGCAGCAGCTGGAGCCGCTGCTGGCGGTGCAGGCCCTGGATGGCGTGATCGTGCCGAGCCACCTGGCCGACCCTGACCACCCCGGGCGGCTGAGCCATCCCGATGGCCCCGGTGGATTGCTGCGTCAGCACTGGTCGGAATTGCAGCTGCTGGTCGGCGCCCTGGCCAGTGGCGCCCTGATCAGGATGCTGGCCCCCCTGCTGCGCGACAAGCACGACGATCCCGCCGTGCTGCTGCTGAGCGCCGATGGGCGGCTGGTGCTGCCACTGCTGGGCAGCCATCTGGGCGGTGCCGAAGACGAAGCGCGACGCTGTGCGGCCTTGCTGGGCCTGGAGATGGTCAGCAGCGGTGACTGCGCCCGACGGGGGGCTCCCGCCCTCGACAGCATCGGGGAGGGCTGGGGCTGGCGGCGGAGCGGCAACGGCTGGAACCAGCTGATGCAGTCGGCCGCCCGGGGCGAACCGCTGGCCCTGCGGGCCAGCGCAGGCCAGGAGGAAGCGCTTCGACAGCTCATCGCAACGGCCGGCCTGAGGGACGAAGCCGTCGCCGGGGACGGATCGTCGCGCACGGTTCTGCAGATCAGCCTCGACAGCGGGGAGGGCTGCCGCTGGCATCCGCCCCAGCTGTGGCTCGGCATCGGCTGCGAGCGCGGCACCTCGCTGCCCCTGCTGGAGCAGGCCGTGGACGACGCCCTCAGGGAGGCGGGGCTGGCGGTGGAGGCCGTGGCCGGCCTGGCCAGCCTGGAGCTCAAAGGTGACGAGCCCGCCCTGCTGGCGCTCAGTGAGCGCCGGGACTGGCCCGTGCGGCTGTATCCATCCGAGCGTCTGGCGATGGTGGCGGTGCCCAATCCCTCCGAACGGGTGCGGCAGGAGGTGGGCACCGCCAGCGTCGCCGAGGCCGCAGCCCTGGCCGCCGCCGGGGCGGAGGCCGAGCTGCTGCTGCAGAAACGGATCGTGCGCGGCACCCCGGGCAGCGGCGCGGCGACCGTTGCCATCGCCCGGGCCCATCGTCCCTGGGCGCCCCGCCGGGGCAGCCTGGCGCTGGTGGGGGCCGGCCCCGGCTGCCTCACGCAGCTCACCGGAGCCGCCCGCGGCGCCCTGGCCCAGGCGGCGCTCTGGTGCGGCTACGGCCCCTACCTGGACCTGCTGGAACCCCTGCGGCGCGGAGATCAGGCCCGCCTCGACGGACGGCTGACCGAGGAACGGCAACGCTGCCGCCAGGCCCTCGCCCGGGCCTGTGAGGGGGTGCGGGTGGCCCTGGTGTCGAGCGGTGAAAGCGGCCTCTATGGCATGGCGGGTCTGGCCCTCGAGGAATGGCTGCAACTGCCCGCCGCCGAGCGGCCGGCCTTCGCGGTGCATCCAGGCATTTCGGCACTGCAGATGGCGGCGGCGCGGGTCGGGGCGCCGCTGATGCATGACGTCTGCACCATCAGCCTCAGTGACCGGTTGACGCCATGGTCCGTGATCGAGCGGCGGCTGCGGGCTGCGGCCCTTGGAGACTTTGTGGTGGCCCTCTACAACCCCCGCTCCCGCGATCGCCACTGGCAGCTGGGGCAGGCGCTGGAGCTGCTGCAGACGGGCCGGCCGGGCAGCACCCCCGTGGCCCTCTGTCGCCAGCTGGGTCGTGCGGAGGAGCAGTTGCTGCTGACCCGCCTTGACACGGTGGACGTCGGCCAGGTGGACATGCTCACCCTGGTGCTGGTCGGCAACAGCACCACCCGGATCATCGACGGCCGGATGGTCACGCCACGGGGATACCCGGGCGCAACGCTCGAGGGGGGAACCACGCCCACGGAAGGGGAGGGGGGAGCGGCCCCCCGGGAGGTCAAGTCGGGATGACAGGATTCGAACCTGCGGCCCCTTCGTCCCGAACGAAGTGCGCTACCAAGCTGCGCTACATCCCGATCAGCCCATCCTAGAAGACCGCCGTGGCGAAACCCGACTGGCTGCGTGTCAAAGCTCCCCAGCGGGAGCGCATCGGCGCTGTGGCAGACCTGCTGCTGGACCTGCAGCTGAACACCGTCTGCCAGGAGGCCAGCTGCCCCAACATCGGCGAATGCTTCGCCGGCGGCACCGCCACCTTTTTGATCATGGGGCCGGGATGCACCCGGGCCTGCCCCTACTGCGACATTGATTTCGACCGCAGCGTCCGTCCCCTCGACCCGACGGAACCCGAACGGCTCGGCGCCGCCGTTGCACGGCTGGCCCTGCGCCACGTGGTGATCACCTCGGTGAACCGCGACGACCTGCCCGACGGTGGGGCCGCCCAGTTCGTGGCCTGCATCGACGCCGTTCGCCGGACGGCACCAGACACAACCATCGAGCTGCTCATTCCCGATTTCTGCGGGGATGGCGCCGCCCTGGCCACCGTCATGGCCGCTGGCCCCGAAGTGCTGAACCACAACATCGAGACGGTGCCGAGCCTCTACCGGCGGGTGCGGCCCCAGGGGGACTATCGGCGATCCCTGGAGCTGCTGCAGCGGGTGCGGCAGACGTGGCCTCGCACCTACACCAAGTCAGGCCTGATGGTGGGGCTCGGCGAAGAGGACACCGAGGTGGTCGGCGTGATGGAGGACCTCCGCCGCCACGGGGTCGACATCCTCACCATCGGTCAGTACCTCTCGCCGGGGCCCCGACACCTGCCGGTGCAGCGCTTCGTCACCCCTGAGCAGTTCGACGGCTGGCGCCGGCTCGGGGAGGGGGAGATGGGATTCCTGCAGGTGGTGAGCTCACCGCTCACCCGCAGCAGCTATCACGCCGGGGAGGTGCAGCGTCTGATGCGCACCCACCCCCGCTGAGGCGGGCCCTAGCCGACGGCCTGGGCCACGTCAGCCAGCCCCATGGCTGCCTTTTCGCTGGGGGGAACCAGCACCCGGAAGCGGCCCTTCCAGCTGGACCAGTCGGCGAGGATGCCGGCAGCCCTGACGGAACCGGTGCAGGCGGCATGGGTCTCGAGCAGGGGCCTGAGCACGGCCTCCTGCTCGGCGGTGGTGAGGGAACAGAGGTCCACGGATTCGGGATTGATCCGCTCGCTGAGCCTCCCATCCTCATCGAGCAGGAAGGCGACACCACCGGTCATGCCGGCGGCGACGTTGCGGCCGGTGGACCCCAGCACCACCACCACCCCGCCGGTCATGTACTCGCAGCAGTGGTCACCTGCCCCCTCGACGACGGTGCGGGCACCGCTGTTGCGGACCGCGAACCGTTCTCCGGCCCGGCCGAGGGCGAACAGCTCGCCACCGGTGGCGCCATAGAGGCAGGTGTTGCCGAGAATCACCTGGTCACCCGGCGCCTGGGCGGCGGCCGGCGGGACCAGGGTCAGGCGACCGCCGTTGAGTCCCTTGCCGACGTAATCGTTGGCCTCACCGACCAGCCTCACCTGCAGACCCTGGAGCAGAAAGGCCCCGAAGCTCTGGCCGGCGGCGCCCTCGAAGGTGAGATCGAGGCACCCCTGGAACCCCCTGTTGCCATGGCGGGCGGCGATCTCGCCGGCCAGGCGGGCGCAGACACTGCGGTCGGTGTTGACGATCGGCAGGGTGCGGGCCAGCACACCGTGACCCTCGATGGCCGCCATCACGGCCGGGTCGGCGAGCAGACGGTCCTCCAGCACGGGGCCGTTGCCGTGGGCCTCGGGGGCATGCCGCAGCCAGCGGCGGTCAGCGGCGGCGGGGATGGGATCCAGCAGACACGAGAGGTCGACCGCCCGGGTCTTGGTCAGGGCCACCGTCCGGGGGCGCAGCAGCTCGGAGCGACCGATCAGGTCGTCCATCCGCGCCACCCCGAGCACACTCATCAGCTGGCGGACCTCTTCGGCGACGAAGAGGAAGAAGTTGACGACATGCTCGGGAAGCCCCGTGAACCGCTGCCGCAGGGCCTCCTTCTGGGTCGCCACGCCGACCGGGCAGTTGTTGGTGTGGCAGACGCGGGCCATGATGCAGCCCTCGGCGATCATGGCGATCGATCCGAAGCCGAATTCCTCCGCCCCCAGCAGGGCGGCGACGACAACATCCCAGCCGGTCTTGAGGCCCCCGTCGGCCCGCAGCAGCACCCGATCCCTGAGACCGTTCTCGAGCAGGGTGCGGTGCACCTCGGTCAGGCCGAGCTCCCAGGGGCTGCCGGCATGTTTGATCGAGCTGAGGGGGGAGGCGCCGGTGCCGCCGTCGTGGCCTGAGATCTGAATGACATCGGCGTTGGCCTTGGCCACGCCGGCAGCGACCGTGCCGATGCCGATCTCGGCCACGAGCTTGACCGACACCCGGGCCGCGGGATTGATCTGGTGCAGATCGTGGATGAGCTGGGCCAGATCTTCGATCGAATAGATGTCGTGGTGCGGCGGCGGCGAAATCAGGGAGACCCCGGGCTTGCTGTTGCGCAACCAGGCGATGTAGGGGTCAACCTTGGGGCCCGGCAGCTGACCGCCCTCGCCGGGCTTCGCCCCCTGGGCCACTTTGATCTCGAGCTGACGGCCGCTGCGCAGGTATTCGGGGGTGACGCCGAAGCGCCCGGAGGCGATCTGCTTGATGGCCGAGCAGGCCGTGTCACCGTTGCGCAGCCCCCGCAGGGTCGGCAAGGTCGCCGACTGTCCGGCGGCGTCGACATCGCTCAGCACCTGGAAGCGGGCGGGATCCTCGCCTCCTTCGCCACTGTTGCTCTTGCCACCGATCCGGTTCATCGCGATCGCGAGCACCTCATGGGCTTCGCGGGAGAGGGCCCCGAGGCTCATGCCCCCCGTGCAGAAGCGGCTGCAGAGGCTCTCGACGCTCTCGACCTGATCGAGGGGCAAGGGCGTGGCGGCCGGCTGCAGCTCCAGCAGGTCCCGCAGGGCGGTGACGGGCCGGTGTTCCAGCAGGGTGCGGTAGGTGGTGAAGTGGTCGTAGCCCGGTCCCTGGGCCACGGCCGCGTGGAGGGCCTTCGCCATCTCGGGGCTGTTGAGGTGAAACTCACCGCCGGTGCGGTACTGCACGAAACCCATGAATTCGAGCTTGGTGCGGTTCAGCTCAGGGAAGGCCTTGGCGTGGAAGGTGAGCGTCTCGGAGGCCAGCTCCTCCAGGCTGAGGCCGGCCACCCGGCTGGTGGTGCCCCGGAAGGCCTGGTCGATCAGGTCGGCACCGATGCCGATGGCTTCGAAGATCTGGGCACCGTGGTAGCTGGCCAGCAGCGAGATGCCCATCTTGGAGAGGATCTTGCGCAGGCCGTCTTCGAGGGCCTTGCGCACGTTGGCCTGGGTCTCGGCGGGGTCGAGGGCCGGCAGCTTGCCCCGCTCGATCATCGATCGGGTGCGCGGATGGGCCAGCCAGTGGCGGGTGGTTTCCCAGGTGAGCCAGGGGCAGACGGCACTGGCGCCGTACCCGATCAGACAGGCCAGATGGTGGGTGCTCCAGCACTGGGCCGTGTCGACCACCAGGGAGGTGTGCAGCCGCAGACCCTGGCGCAGCAGGTGGTGGTGCACCGCGCCCACGGCCAGCAGCGGAGGCACATGGGTGGTGGTGGCGTTGATGCCCCCCGGGCTGCCATCGGGGGCGATGCGGTCCGAGAGCACCAGGATGCTGGCTCCGGCGCGCACCGCGGCCTCGGCGGCTTCGCGCAGGCGATCAAGGGCGCGGGCCAGGCCGGCGGGACCATCCTCAACGGGGAGCAGGGTCGACAGGGAGGCCTGGGCCAGGCCGTGGGAGGCGATGGCCTCAAGCTCAGCCTCGTTGAGCACGGGGCTGGACAGGTGCAGCACCGACGCCGACGACGGCTCGGGCCGCAGGGGTGAGCCCCGCCGCCCCAGGTGCATCTCGAGGCTCATGACGAGCTTTTCACGCAGGGGGTCGATCGGGGGGTTGGTGACCTGGGCGAAGCGCTGCTTGAAGTAGTCGTACAGCAGATGCGGCTTGCTGGAGAGCACCGCCAGCGGGATGTCATCGCCCATGCAGTAGGTGGGCTCCTTGCCGGCACCGGCCATCTCCTCGATCACCAGATCGAGGTCCTCGGCGGTGAACCCGTAGGCGGTCTGGCTCCGCAGCAGATCGAGTTCGGCGATGGCGCAGGCCTCGCGCCAGGCCCCGGGCCGGAGGGACCGGCGATGTTCCGCCAGCCAGGCGCCGTAGGGATGGCGGCTGGCCACCTCCTCCTTCACGTCCCAGTTGCGCAGCAGACGGCCGTTCTCCAGATCGACGGCCAGCATCTGCCCGGGACCCAGGCGACCCTTCTCGATCACCCGTGCCTCGTCGATCTCGACGACACCGGTTTCGGAGCCCATGACCACGACGCCATCGTTCGTGAGGCTGTACCGGGCCGGACGCAGTCCGTTGCGATCGAGGGTGGCCCCCACGCTGCGACCATCGCTGAACACCAGCAGGGCCGGTCCGTCCCAGGGCTCCTGCAGGCAGGCGTTGTATTCGTAGAACGCCCGCACGTCGGGCCGCTGATCGAGCTCAGGCTGCTGGCGGAAGGCCTCAGGGACCAGGGTCAGCAGGGCCTCGGTGATGGGGCGGCCACTGCGCACCAGCAGCTCGAGCATCGCGTCGAGGTTGGCGGAGTCGCTGAAGGCCGGATTGACCACCGGCCGGATGTCTTCGGCGGCATCCCCCCAGACGGCATCGAGGGAGGTCTCGGCCGCCCGGGCCCAGTTGAGATTGCCCAGCAGCGTGTTGATCTCGCCGTTGTGCCCCAGCAGGCGCATGGGCTGGGCCAGGGGCCAGCGGGGCAGGGTGTTGGTGCTGAAGCGCCGGTGGTAGACCGCGAAGCTCACGCTGAAGCGCCCGTCGCGCAGGTCGGCGTAGAACTGCGCCAGCACGACCGAGCGGACCATGGCCTTGTAAACGACCGTGCGCGTGTCGAGCGAGGCCATGTAAAGGTCGGAGGCCGCCGCCCCCCAGGCCTCCCGGGCCCGGTCACCGACCCGACGCCGCAGCCGGAACAGAAGCGCTTCCAGAACGCCGTCAGCGGCGGCGTCACCGACCAGCAGCCACTGCTCGATCACCGGAGCGGTGGCCAGGGCCATCGGCCCCAGCACCGAAGCATCGACGGGAACCTCCCGCCAGCCCAGGCTGCGCAGCCCCAGCCGGGTGGCCTCCTCCTCACAGAAGCGACGGGCCTCGCTGCGACGGTCTGCCTCTCGCGGAAGAAAGACCATGCCAAGACCCCGGGGCTGGCCGACGGCCGCCGCCGCCTCGGGCCAGACGGCCTCCAGGAAGCTCCAGGGGATGCCGCAGAGCAGACCGGCGCCGTCGCCGGAATCGGCATCACCGCCGCAGCCGCCGCGGTGCTCCATGCAGCCCAGTCCCCGCAGGGCCTGCTGCAGCATCCAGTGGCTGGCCTCGCCACGCAGATGCGCCAGAAAGCCGACCCCGCAGGCATCGCGTTCGCCGGCCACCGCCCTCGGGGCCGGGCTGTCGCGATGGGGCCATTCGGGCTGCGGGAAGGCGTTCATGGGCTGGAATCATCGGCACGCCTGTCCCGATGGGGAACCGGGCCGGGGGGTGTGCGTGAAGGACTGATCCTAAAAGTCCGTCTAATGGCTAGGTTGGCGCCCTCGGCCCCGACGGACTGACGCCGATGCTGCCGCTACCGCCCCCCGTCGTGGAACTGGTCCAGCTGCTGCCCTCCCTCCTGGCCGACCGCCGGGAGGGGGTCGATCTCGAGATCGGCGGTGAACCGGTCCGATCCCCCTGGCGCTGGCAGGACGGCAATCCGGCGCGGGTCTGGCTCCCCCTTGACCTGCTCGAGCGGCGCTTCGGCCTGCGTCAGGCCGCCGGACCAGACGGCGGGCTTCGCCTGGAGAGCTACGGCTGGCGCCAGGACCTGCCCGCCAGCGCCCTCACCACCCTCCAGGACGAGGTGGGCATCGATGCGACCGACCTGCTGGATCGCCTGGGGGCCCGGGTCAGCCGCCCCTGGGGCCCCGGCAACGGCAACCGGCTGCGGATCGACTGGTCGCCGGGGCTGGTGACGGCGGTCCGGCGCGGTCCGGGACCGGTGCCGTCGCGGATCGTGCTCGATCTGGGCGCCCCGACGCCGATCGGCCGGCACCGCAGCGGGGAGGGGGGATCCGAGACCCTGCGGCTGCGCCTGCAGGGGGCCGATGCCACCGTGGCCACCCTGCGGCAGCAGGGCCTCCGGGCAGACCAGGAGGGCGACCGGCTGGTGCTGTCCCTCAACGGCTGGCGGGTGCTCACCCTCGGTGATCCGGCGCGGATCGTGCTCGACCGGGAGGGCCCCGGCTCCGAGCCCGCGGCGGAGACCGCCCCCCGTGCCAACGGCCCCAGCGTCCTGCGTCGCAGCCTCGACCTGGACGGTCGGACGGTGCGGCTGACGGCGGTGGCCTTCGACCCCCGCCGCGACCCCCTGCAGCTGGTGCCGCTGAGCCGCCGCAGCATGGAGGGTCTCAGCTCCCTGGCCAGCCTGGCCCGCAGCCAGGGGGCTGTGGCCGCCCTCAACGGAGGCTTCTTCAACCGCATCCGCGCCTTGCCCCTGGGGGGACTCAAGGACCGGGGTGACTGGCTGTCAGGGCCGATCCTGGGGCGTGGCGGGATGGCCTGGAGCCCCGGTGAACTGCCCCGTTTCGGGCGGGTGAGACTCCAGGAATGGCTCGAAGACGACCAGGGGCGGCGCTGGCCCCTGGCCGTTCTCAACAGTGGCTTCGTCCAGCAGGGGCTGGCCCGGTACACGGCGCTCTGGGGTCCGGCCTACCGCGCCATCAGCGGCCGTGAGAGCGCCCTGGTGGTGGAGGGGGAGCGGGTGGTGGACGTGATGGACAGCGAACGGCTGGCGGCGGGGGTGCCCCTGGCACCCGGGCGCCAGCTGATCGTCGGACGCGGCGGGGTGGTGTTGCCCCACGCTGTGGGCGAAGGCCTGCGGCTGCGGCGGCAGGCCGGGCCGGAGGGTCTCGAGGATCAGCCTTTTCTGATCCAGGCCGGCCCCCTGCTGCTGCGGCAGGGTCAGGTGGTGCTGGACGGCGAGCTGGAGGGCTTCAGCGCAGCGTTCCTGAGCCAGCGAGCTCCCCGCAGCGTCGTGGCCAGCGATGGCCAGCGCCTCTGGCTGCTGACCCTCGAAGGGGAGCAGGACCCGGGCCCCACCCTTCCGGAGACCGTGGCACTGCTGCGGCGTCTGGGGATGGTCGATGCCCTCAACCTCGACGGCGGCAGCTCCACAAGCCTGCTGGTGGCCGGCGATGAGGGCAGCGCAGGCAGGGGGCTCGGCTCGTACGTCCACAATGGCCTGGGGCTCGTGGCTCCAGGCCCGCGCTGACCACCCGACCCGTTCCGTCGCCCCATGACCTCCGCTCCGATCCTGAGGATCACCCCCAGGGCCGCCGCCGAACTGGCACGGCTGGCGATCTGCTGGGACAGCGCCGGCCGGGTCACCCTGGAGCTGGTCAGCGGGGCCTGCGAGACCTGGGCCCTCGCCCTGGGGCCCGAGCGGCCGGATGGTGTGCCGATCGCACGGGCCGATGGCATCACCCTTCTGGGGCTGCCGAGCCAGGAGGCGCTGCTCCGGGGTCTGGTGCTGGATTTCCAGCAGGATCTCGACGGCGGCGGGTTCCTTGTGCGTGGCGGCGACGTGCGGGGCGGCGACAGGATCCGCAGTTGCGCCTGCGGTGCGGCCTTCAGCCGATTGCCGGGGTGATCACCCCGGGGGGTATGGTGGGAGATTGTCGCATCCGGTCGGCCTCCGGCCTGCCCTACGGTCCTCGATGCCCACCATCCAGCAACTGATCCGCACCGAGCGGCAGAGCCTCAACCGCAAGACCAAGTCTCCGGCGCTCAAGGCCTGTCCCGAACGCCGCGGGGTCTGCACCCGCGTGTACACCTCCACCCCCAAGAAGCCGAACTCGGCCCTGCGGAAGGTCGCCAGGGTGCGGCTCACCTCAGGCTTTGAGGTCACGGCCTACATCCCGGGCATCGGCCACAACCTGCAGGAGCACTCGGTGGTGCTCATCCGTGGCGGCCGGGTCAAGGATCTCCCGGGGGTCCGTTACCACATCATCCGCGGCACCCTCGACACCGCAGGCGTCAAGGACCGGCGGCAGAGCCGTTCGAAGTACGGCGCCAAGACCCCCAAAGGTTGATGTCCGGGTTGACCCCGCGTTGCCTGAGCCCCCACACCTGTCCCCCCTGCTGATCCCACGAGCCCATGTCCCGCCGCAATGCCGCCGAAAAGCGTCCGATCCTGCCGGACCCCCAGTTCAACAGCCGCCTGGCCGCCATGATGGTCGCCCGGCTGATGAAGCACGGGAAGAAATCGACGGCCCAGCGAATCCTGTCCGATGCCTTCGGCCTGATCGGAGACCGGACAGGTGCGGCACCCCTGGAGGTGTTCGAGACCGCCGTGCGCAACGCCACGCCCCTGGTGGAGGTGCGGGCCCGGCGGGTCGGTGGCGCCACCTACCAGGTGCCCATGGAAGTGCGTCAGGAGCGCGGCACGGCGATGGCGTTGCGCTGGCTGGTGAACTACTCCCGGGCGCGCAACGGGCGCAGCATGGCCCAGAAGCTGGCGGGCGAGCTGATGGACGCCGCCAATGAGGCAGGCAGTGCCGTGCGCAAGCGCGAGGAGACCCACAAGATGGCCGAAGCGAACAAGGCCTTCGCCCACTACCGCTACTGAAAACCAGGTTCAGTCGGCCCCCGGGCCGGCCGACTGACCACGACCGACCTGTAAAGTTGCGCCCGTTTGTCCCTGTCCCCCCCTAGGAGCAACCCGTGGCTCGCGCCTTCCCACTGGACCGCGTCAGAAACATCGGCATCGCGGCCCACATCGATGCCGGCAAGACGACGACCACTGAACGGATCCTGTTCTATTCAGGTGTGGTCCACAAGATGGGCGAGGTCCATGACGGTGCCGCCGTCACCGACTGGATGGAGCAGGAGCGGGAGAGGGGTATCACCATCACCGCAGCTGCGATCTCCACGTCCTGGAAGGACCATCGGATCAACATCATTGACACGCCGGGACACGTCGATTTCACGATCGAAGTCGAACGTTCGATGCGCGTTCTCGATGGTGTGATCGCGGTCTTTTGTGCCGTCGGCGGTGTGCAGCCCCAGTCGGAGACAGTCTGGAGGCAGGCGGACAGGTACAACGTGCCGCGCATGGTCTTCGTCAACAAGATGGACCGCACGGGCGCCAATTTCCTGAAGGTCTACGAGCAGATCAAGGATCGCCTGAAAGCCAAAGCCGCCCCCATCCAGCTGCCCATCGGCGCCGAAGGCGACCTCAAAGGGATTGTTGACCTTGTCAAGAACAAGGCCTACATCTACACCAATGACCTCGGCACCGACATTCTTGAGGAAGAGATTCCCGAAAACATGCAGGCTGAGGCTGCAGAATGGCGGAACAAGCTCATGGAATCCGTCGCCGAAACCGACGAGAATCTGATCGAGCAGTTTCTTGAAAATGGTGAACTGACGGAAGATCAACTGCGGACCGGCATCCGCGAGGGTGTGGTCAAGCACGGTCTCGTCCCGATGCTCTGCGGATCGGCCTTCAAAAACAAGGGGGTCCAACTGATGCTGGACGCGGTGGTTGATTACCTGCCGTCGCCCATCGATGTTCCTCCGATCCAGGGAACCCTCCCGGATGGCAGCGAGGGCACCAGGCCTTCGGAGGACGGAGCCCCCTTCAGCGCCCTCGCCTTCAAGGTGATGGCAGATCCCTACGGCAAGCTGACGTTCATCCGCATGTATTCGGGCGTGCTGCAGAAGGGCAGCTACGTCATGAACTCGACCAAAGGCAAGAAAGAACGGATCTCGCGCCTGATCATCCTCAAGGCCGATGAGCGCGAGGAAGTGGATGAACTGAGGGCTGGTGACCTCGGAGCAGTGCTGGGCCTCAAGGACACCACCACCGGCGACACCCTCTGCGTCGACAGCGATCAGATCATTCTTGAATCTCTGTTCATCCCCGAGCCTGTGATCTCGGTGGCGGTGGAGCCCAAGACAAAGGGAGACATGGAAAAACTCTCCAAGGCCCTGCAGTCTCTCTCTGAAGAAGATCCCACCTTCCGCGTCAGCACCGATCCGGAGACCAATCAGACGGTGATTGCCGGGATGGGTGAGCTCCACCTCGAGATCCTTGTGGATCGGATGCTCCGGGAATTCAAGGTCGAAGCCAACATCGGCGCCCCTCAGGTGTCCTACCGCGAGACCATCCGCGGCAGTGCCAAAGGGGAAGGGAAGTTTGCTCGTCAGACCGGAGGCAAGGGCCAGTACGGCCATGTGGTCATCCAGATGGAGCCTGGGGAACCCGGCAGCGGCTTCGAGTTTGTCAACAAGATCGTGGGAGGGACCGTTCCTAAGGAATACATCGGTCCTGCCGAAGCCGGCATGAAGGAGACCTGTGAATCCGGCGTCATCGCCGGGTTCCCCTTGATTGACGTCAAGGTCTCCATGGTGGATGGGTCGTACCATGATGTCGACTCATCGGAAATGGCGTTCAAGATCGCCGGCTCCATGGCCTTCAAGGACGGGGTCAAGAAGTGCAATCCTGTACTGCTTGAGCCCATGATGAAGGTCGAGGTCGAGATCCCCGAGGACTACCTCGGTTCGATCATCGGCGACCTCTCCTCCCGGAGGGGCCAGGTCGAAGGGCAGGCCGTTGACAACGGCACGTCCAAAGTCCAGGCCAAAGTGCCTCTGGCCGAGATGTTCGGCTACGCCACCCAACTCCGATCCATGACCCAGGGGAGGGGTATATTTTCAATGGAGTTCAGCCATTACGAGGAGGTTCCTCGGAATGTGGCCGAAGCCATTATTTCCAAGAATCAGGGAAACTCCTGATTTTTAGTCTCCCTCTTCGTCAACCCCGACTCTATTCTGAACAATGGCCCGCGAGAAGTTTGAGAGGACCAAACCCCACGTCAACATCGGCACCATCGGCCACGTTGACCACGGCAAAACAACCCTGACTGCCGCCATCACCAACGTGCTGGCCTCTCTCGGTCAGGCCAAGGCTCAGGCCTACGACGACATTGATGGTGCACCCGAAGAAAAGGAGCGGGGCATCACCATCAACACCGCCCACGTTGAATACGAGACCGGCATCCGGCACTATGCCCACGTTGACTGCCCGGGTCACGCGGACTACGTCAAAAACATGATCACCGGTGCCGCCCAGATGGACGGCGCGATCCTGGTGGTGGCCGCCACCGATGGCCCCATGGCCCAGACCAAGGAGCACATCCTGCTCGCCAAGCAGGTTGGCGTTCCTGCCCTCGTGGTGTTCCTCAACAAGAAGGACATGGTGGATGACGAGGAGCTGCTAGAGCTCGTCGAACTGGAAATGCGCGAACTGTTGAGCAAGTACGACTTCCCCGGTGATGACATTCCGGTGGTTGCCGGCTCTGCCCTGAAAGCCCTCGAATTCATCCAGGGCGGCGGCAAGGCCGAGCGGGGCAAAGATGAGTGGGTCGACAAGATCCTTGATCTGATGGATGCCGTTGACACCGCCATTCCCGAGCCTGAGCGTGAGATCGACAAGCCCTTCCTCATGGCCGTGGAAGATGTCTTTTCAATCACGGGTCGTGGCACCGTGGCCACCGGCCGCATTGAGCGCGGCAAGGTCAAGGTTGGTGAAACCGTCCAGATCGTCGGCATCAGAGACACCCGCGAGACCACGGTGACCGGCGTGGAGATGTTCCGGAAGCTCCTCGATGAGGGCATGGCCGGTGACAACGTCGGCCTCCTGCTCCGCGGTGTTCAGAAGGAAGACATCGAGCGCGGCATGGTGCTGGTCAAGCCCAAGTCGATCACCCCGCACACCAAGTTCGAAGGCGAGGTGTACGTGCTCAGCAAGGACGAGGGTGGTCGTCACACCCCGTTCTTCAAGGGCTACCGTCCGCAGTTCTACATCCGCACCACGGATGTGACCGGCCAGATCACCCTGTTCACCGCTGATGACGGGTCCGAGCCTGAGATGGTTCTCCCCGGCGACCGCATCAAGATGACGGCCGAACTGATCTGTCCGGTCGCCATTGAGCAGGGCATGCGCTTTGCCATCCGGGAAGGCGGCCGCACCATCGGTGCAGGCGTGGTCTCCAAGATCATCGAGTGACCCCTGGCAACAGCTCTCGGGCTGTTGCACTCCAGGTCCGGTGACCCAACGAAGGGTCACCGGACCTCACCCGAACCTTGACAATCCCCCGAACCTCGACAATCCAACGTTGACGCGCCGTCGTCCAACGACTTTTTCTTTTCCTGATGTCCATGGCTGCCACCATTCCCCAGCAGAAGATCCGCATCCGTCTCAAGGCGTTTGATCGCCGCATGCTCGATCTGTCCTGCGACAAAATCATTGACACCGCCGACCACACGGCCGCCACGGCCATCGGCCCCATCCCCCTGCCCACCAAGCGCAAGATCTACTGCGTCCTGCGCTCGCCCCACGTGGACAAAGATTCCCGGGAACACTTCGAGACACGCACCCATCGCCGTATCATCGACATCTACAACCCCTCGTCCAAGACCATCGATGCACTGATGAAGCTGGATCTTCCCAGCGGCGTCGACATCGAAGTCAAGCTCTGATCACGTCCTGACACCATGACGCGGCCCCTGTGGTGTGGCGAGCGAGAGCCACACCTGAGGGGCCCCGCTTCTAGGATGCATTCTGCGCGCATCTCCCCATGACAGACTTGGCCATGCGGGAGCTGCCCCTCTTCCCCCTGCCGGATGTCGTGTTGTTTCCGCAGGAGGTGCTGCCCCTGCATATCTTTGAGCACCGTTACCGCATCATGCTGAGGACGGTGCTTGAAGGAGATCGCCGATTCGGGGTTGTGCGCTGGGATCCTGAGACCAAAAGCATGGCGACCATCGGTTGCTGTGCAGAAATCCTCCAGCATCAGACACAGGAGGATGACCGCAGCAACATCGTGACGCTAGGTCAGCAGAGATTCAGGGTTCTCAACATCACCAGAGAAACACCATTCATGGTTGGAATGGTGAGCTGGGTCGAAGATGAGCCTGTTGTTGATGACCTGGAAGATCTCGCCGACGAGGTGCGCAAGGCCCTCCATGATGTCGTTGATCTCTCAGGCAAGCTCCTCGGCAATCCATCAACCCTGCCGGACGACCTGCCCGACCTGCCGAGGGAACTCTCCTTCTGGATCGGGGGCCACCTCGGCGGGCCGGTGGCTGATCAGCAGCAGCTTCTGCTGGAGATGACCTCCACCGCTGATCGACTGCAGCGGGAATTCGAGCTGCTCGATCACACCCGCCGCCAGCTGGCTGCCCGGACGGTTCTGCAGGACACCCTGCGCGATCTGGACGACGCCTGATGGGGCTCCAGCCATGGGTGCGCACCCTCGGGATCTGCGCTTTTGTCGCGCTCGCACTGCTGATGCTGGGCCTGTGGCTCTGGTACCGAGCCCCGCGCAGCTACCGCAGTGGCAAGAGCGTCGCCAACGCCTACGACGACTGGACCCGGGACGGTCTTCTCGAAGATCTCTGGGGTGAACACATTCATCTGGGCCATTACGGTCGCCCCGCTGGCCGCCGTGATTTTCGAGAGGCCAAGGCTGATCTTGTGCGAGAACTCGCGCGCTGGGGTGGTCTTGACCAGCTGCCCCGTGGCGCCACCGTGCTGGATGTGGGCTGTGGCATCGGTGGCAGCAGCCGCCTGCTGGCCCGGGAATTCGGTCTGCGGGTCATCGGCATCAGCATCAGTCCGGGCCAGATCGAACGCGCCCGTTCCCTGACCCCGGCCGATCTCGACTGCCGGTTCGAGGTCATGGATGCCCTTGATCTGACGCTGGACGACGCCAGCGTCGATGCGGTCTGGACCGTCGAAGCGGCCCCCCACATCGCCGACAAGCAACGCTTTGCAGCGGAGCTTGTGAGGGTGCTGCGTCCGGGGGGCCGGCTTGTGGCCGCCGACTGGAACCGCCGTGATGACCAGGGCCGGCCGTTTTCGCCTCTGGAGGCCTGGGTGCTGGAACAACTGCAGGTGCAATGGGCCCATCCGCCCTTTGCCAGCATCCGTGACGTGTGCCGCGATCTCGAGCAGGCGGGTCGCGCCCTTGCCCGCGGTCCGGAAGCGGGCGACTGGAGTCGCGAAACCCTTCCCTCCTGGCCAGATTCGATTCTGGAAGGTGTCCGCAGGCCCATGGCCGTGCTCAGCCACGGGCCCGGCGGCCTGATCAAGGGCCTGCGGGAAATCCCGACGATCCTGCTGATGTGGTGGGCTTTCGGCACCGGCCTGATGCAGTTCGGGGTCTTCAGGCTGCAACGGGCCGCGACCAACCGCAGCCCTGCCGGCGATCAGAGCTGATCAGCCGGCCGGCACCGGTTCGACCGAGGTTCCATCGTCGATCGGGTAACTGCCGAAACAGACCAGCCGTTCGCACAGGGGCGTCAGGGCCTCGATGGCCCCCCGGAGAGCCTCCAGCTGCCCCTCGGTCTCGAGATCGACAAAGAAGACGTACTCACCCAGCTCCCGCTTCGACGGTCGCGATTCGATCCGGCTCATGTTCAGACGGCGAGCGGCGAAGCACTGCAGAGCCGCCACCAGGCCACCAGGGGCGTTGCTGTGGAGCGAAAAGGCCAGGCTGGTGGCCTGGCCGGTGCCGGCGCCGGCTGCGGTGACACCGCTGGGCAGACGGCGGAGCAGGAGAAAACGGGTGCAGTTGCCGGGCTGATCGTTGATCGGGTAGGCCCGTTCCGGCAGGCCGTGGTCAAGGCCGGCCTGGCGGGAGGCGATCGCCGCACGGAATCGGGATCCCCGCACCATCCGGGCCGCCTCAGCGGTGGAACTGGTGCTGAGCTGCAGGGCCGAGGGCAGGTGCTGCTGCAACCAGAGGCTGCACTGCCCCAGGGCCTGGGGATGGGACAGAACCTCGCTGATCTGATCCAGATCGCCCTCCGAGAGGAGGGCATGGCGGATCGGCAGGATCAGGGCCCGCTCGATGCCCAGGGGCTGGGCACCCTCAAGCCCCGACTCCCAGAGCACATCGAGGCAGGTGGTGACCCCTCCCTCGACGGAATTCTCGACGGGCACCACGGCTGCGTCGCAGCGGCCCTCCTGCAGCGCCTGAATCACGTTGCGAATGCCCACCTGGGGCTGGAGGTTCACCTCCGGAGCGCCGAGGATGACGGCCAGACGACGGCTGGCCTGTTCGCCGTAGGTCCCGGCAGGGCCGAGGAAGGCGATGGTCTGGGGGAGTGGACGTGTCATACGGGATAGGATCGTTCATCAGAGCTGCATCGGCCAATGCCACTGGCCTTCAGTGCCGTGCAGAACCTTGATCTGCCTGTGCAGCGGTCATCGGAACGGCTGGCCGAGTACCTGACCGATGAGCGTCGGGTCGTGGGATCTCTGCTCAGCCCCGAACAGCTCACCGAACTGGAACCTGGACGCTACCGCTACGCCGTGACGCCGCTGCAGCTGTTTCAGCTGCGCATCGAGCCGCTGGTCGAGCTGCGGGTGGATCGCGAGCCAGGCCGGCTGGAGCTGCGTTCCACGGCCTGTGAACTGCAGGGGGTCCCGGGGATCGAGGATGACTTCGACCTGCGTCTGGGCTCGTGGCTTGAGGTGGCCGGGCCCGGCCTGCGGGGCTGCGCAGAACTGAAGGTGAGCGTGAGCCAGCCAGCCGTGCTGCGGTTGATCCCATCCCGGGTGCTGGAGGCGACGGGGGAATCGCTGCTGAACGGCATCCTGCTGTCGATCAAGGGCCGGGTGGGCCAGCAGCTGGTGCGTGACTTCCATCAGTGGTGCGACGACCCGTCGTGTGATCTGCCCCCGGCGACAACGACCTGAGAAAGCTGATGCGATGGAGCGGGCACGGGCCGTGCGCGGCCAGGGCCCGCCGATGGCGTTCGGTGCCGTAGCCCTTGTGGGCAGCCAGGCCATAGGCGGGCCAGCGCGGGTCGAGCCGTTCGATCAGGCCATCCCTGGCCTGCTTGGCCAGGATGCTGGCGGCCGCGATGGCCACATCGCGCTGGTCTCCCCGCACCAGGCAGGTCTGGGGGCCTGACCAGAGCCGGAGGGGCAGCACCCCGTCGACCCGCACAAGCGGTGGCGGCTGAGGCAACCGCTGCAACGCCCGCAGCATGGCCAGCTCGGTGGCGGCACGGATGCCGTGGGCATCGATTTCCCGGGCCGAAGCCTGACCGAGACCCCAGGCCGCGACAGCGGTCACGATCGAGGGCAGCAGCTGCTGGCGACGGCGGCCGGAGAGCTGCTTGCTGTCGGTGACGCCAAGGGCCGCGAGCCCCTGGGCGGCTGTGCCATCGAGGAGCACGGCAGCCGCAAAGACCGGACCGAACAGGCAGCCGCGCCCCACCTCATCAACCCCGGCCCAGACAACCTGGTGGGGGCCCACGGACCTAGCTGGCCGAGGAACGGCGGCGGCGACGGCGGCCGGGACCGGTCTCTTCCGGTTCAGGCTCCGTTTCAGGCTCGGGGTCCTGCGCGAGACCGGCGGCCACCGCAACGGTCTCGACCAGCACCGTGGGCTCGGCCTCATCCGCGGGGTCGAAGATCTCGAGCGGTGTGATCGCCACCATCGGCAGAGCTTCGGGCGCCAGAGGCTCCGGACTGCCCTCATCGCTGCGGCTGGTGCCGTTCTGCCGGCCTTCGCCACCCCCCCGTCCACGACGTCGGCGCCGGCCACCGGAGGAGGACAGCTCCTGACGCGCTTCCTCCAGCAACTCGGCCGATTCCATGCCCGGGCGGACGACACGGACAATGACGTTGTTGCGGTCAGCCGGTGGGGGATCGGCCAGCAGGGCGGGGCTGAGGCCCATCCAGCCGTACACCAGCTCCTGGGTGTCATCCATAGCTACCGCCAGAAGCTCAGGCTCGACCCGGCGTGGCTCCCCAGCCGCCACCGCGCCGACGGTGGCGCCGGGCTGGTCCTGCTCCTCGAAGGGCAGTTCGGCCACGGCCTCGCTGCTGCCGCCACGGCCACCCCGGCGGCGGCGGCGGCCACCCCCCTCGGCGGTGGGACTGGCGACCTCGGCCCTGGCGGAGGCCACCGACCGCACCAGGCCGGGCAGGCTGGCCAGAGGCAGCAGCGTGTCCCGGCCAGGCAGGGTGACGACGTGGCCCAGGCCGCCACAGCTGGGGCAGGCCCGGCCGAACAGTTCGTAGATGTTCTGGCCCTGACGTTTGCGGGTCAGTTCGACGAGGCCCAGTTCGGTGATCTGCGCGATCTGGGGTCGCGACTTGTCATCCCGCATGGCCTGGACGAAATGCTCCAGCAGCAGGAACTGATCCCGCCGCGACTCCATGTCGATGAAGTCAACGATCACCACACCGCCGATGTTGCGCAGCTTGAGCTGGCGGGCGATCTCGGCGGCCGCCTCACAGTTGGTCCAGAGCACCGTCTCGCGGGCATTGGCCGACCGGGTGAAGGAGCCGGAGTTGACATCGACCACCGTCAACGCCTCGGTGGGCTCGATGATCACGTAGCCGCCCGAGGGCAGATCGACCCGCGGCTTGAGGGCGTCGCGGATGGCCGCGTGAACCTTGTAATGCTCGAGCAGGTCGGTGGACTCGTCGTGGTGCTCGACGATCAGGTTGCCCTGATCCGGCCCCAGGAAGGCCAGCACCCGGGCCCGGGCCTCCGGAGAGTCGACCACCACCCGGAGGACCTCAGGGTTGTAGAGATCCCGCAGGACCCGGTGGACGAAGTCTTCGTCGCGGTTCAGCAGCACCGGCGGCTGGGCGGTCTCGGCGGCCTGCTGGATCGCCTCCCACTGGCGCAGGAGCGATTCGAGGTCGTCGATGATCTGCTCTTCGGGCACCCCCTCGGCTTCGCTGCGCACCACCAGAGCCGTGCCCGGCGGCTTGATCAGCACCGCCAGGGCCCGCAGACGGTTGCGTTCAGACTCTCCACCAATCCGCCGCGAGATGTTGACGCCCTGGCCGTGGGGTTGAAGGATCAGATACCGACCCGGCAGGGAGAGGTTGCCGGTGAGCCGGGGACCTTTGGTGCCCGTCGGCTCCTTCATCACCTGAACAAGCACCTTCTGGCGCGGTTCCAGCAGCTCCGTGATCCCGGCGCCCCCCTTGCGCAGCCTCAGGGGCCCGAGGTCGGTGATGTGGATGAAACCATTTTTTTCACTTTCACCGATATTGACAAACGCGGCGTCAATGCCTGGGAGGACGTTTTCAACAGTGCCGAGATAGACATCACCGATCTGATGGCGCCCTTGGGCAACGATGAGCTCGTCAACCCGTTCGTCGTTGAGCACTGCGGCGATGCGCAGCTGCTCAGCGATCACAATCTGCTGTGGCATGGGCTGAGGCGACCCCTCGCGGGATCACCGGAAGTGGAGTGAAGGTGGGAGCGCCCGATCCGCGAGGGAGGACGTCAGAAGACTTGGGTGCCGTGGGGCACAAAGACTGTTCAATCAGGCCAGACGCTGCCAAGGGGACCGCGAGGATCCGCAAGCTGAACGTCTTGAGCTCCGGAAGGCCAGCTGCTCCCAGAGGCAGTCAGGATCCATGGAAACGTTGGATCCGGTGACGGAGGGACAGCGGGGCGCTCGGCGTAATCCTTCGGCAAGTCGTTGGAACTGCCGCAGCCCGACGGATCTTCCGTCACTTCTGAACGTTAGCACGCAAGCTCCAGGGCACTGCGGCGCTGCGACAGCAGCACCAGGGGACGCTGGAGGCGCTCGGCCAGCAGATCGCGGAGCTGAGCCGGCTTGAGGCTGCGGCCATTGCCCTGGACCACGCTCTCGAGGGCAAGATCCACCCCCTCAGGCCGCCAGCCCAGCCAGTGCAGATCGCGCAGCAGCGGTCGCAGATCCAGCCGAACCGGCCGGCCGGCGGCATCCTGGCCCGACCAGGGCAACCGGTCGCGGCCGAGCAGCTCGCCGCATGCCTCCTGCCAGCGCCGTTCCCCCGGAGCGTCACCCCCCTCGGCCGCCAGCTGCAGCCGCCAGTGGGCAGCACGGATCTGCTGGGCCAGGGACGGCCCCCGCAGGGGCACCTCCCTGGCCTCGTGCAGGGCCAGCCCCTCGGGCAGCTGCGCCGCCAGACGCCGGCGGGCCTCCTCGGGGTCCACGGCCTCGGTGAAGATCAGATCGAACCATTCGCCGTCACCCTCGACCCCAAGGGGCAAGGCCAGGCCGATCTGCAGCCGCGGCAGCGGGTGGAAGCCCCCGGTGAAGCTGCAAGGGAGCCGCGAGCGCCGCAGGGCCCGCTCCAGCAGCCGCACCAGATCGAGATGGCTGAACAACGCCATGGCCCCCGTCTTGGCGAACCTGACGCGCAGACGGCACACCTGCCCGGACGGGGGCCGCCGGGGGGGCGCCGGCGGCGGCGGCGGCGGCGGCGCCACCACCACGTTGTGGCCCAGTCCTTCGCCGCAGACCCCGCACTGGCTGCAGGCAGCGAACGAGCAGTCGGGCACCACGGTGGCCGCCAGGGCCCGTTCGAGATCGTCGGCAAGCCAGCGCTTCGACACACCGGTGTCGATGTGGTCCCAGGGCAGGGGGGCCGCGCAGCGACGGCGACGCTCCTCGGCCGACAGGGTCTGCAGATCGACCCAGGTGCCCAGCTCGAGCTCCCGCATCTGGGCGCCCAGGCCGGCGGCGTCGAGGGCCTGCCGCCAGGCGGCGTGGGTGCGGTCGATGGTGTCGAACCAGGCGTCCATGCCGGCGCCCGCCCGCCAGGCGTGCTCGATCACGGCGGCGAGGCGCCGGTCGCCTCGGCCGATCACGTTCTCGATCTCCGACAGGCGCCCATCGGTGATGTTGAGCTTCACCCCCCGCAGATCGCGGCAGCGCTGACGCAGCAACTGCTGGCGCCGGAGCAGCTCGGCCGTCGAGACCGTGTGCCACTGGAAGGGGGTGTGGGGCTTGGGCGTGAAATTGCTGATGGTGAGGGTCAGCTGCAGCCGCCCGAGGTCGGCCATCGACCGTTGCAGCCGCTCCACCGTGTCGCCGATGCCGATGACATCGGCGTCGGTCTCACCGGGAAGGCCGATCATGAAATAGAGCTTGATCTTGCGCCAGCCCTGCTCCATGGCGCTGCGGATGCCGCGGTCGAGATCGGCATCGCTGAGCCCTTTGTTGATGATGTCGCGCAGGCGCTGGCTGCCGGCCTCGGGGGCGAAGGTGAGGCTGCCCTGGCGCGCGCCGCCGAGGATGTGCCCGATGGTCGCGTCGAAACGGTCGATGCGCTGACTCGGCAGGGCGAGGCTGACGTTGTGGTCCTGCAGGCGGTTGCGCAGCTCCATCCCCACCGCCGGCAGGGCCAGGTAGTCGCTGCAGCTGAGGGACAGCAGCGAGAAATCGCTGTAACCGGTGCGGTGCATCCCCTCCTCAACGGCCTCCACCACCGCGAGGGGGTCGACATCCCTGGCGGGGCGGGTGAGCATCCCGGGCTGGCAGAAGCGGCAACCACGGGTGCAGCCCCGGCGGATCTCGACCGTGAGCCGGTCATGGACGGTCTCGACGTTGGGCACCAGGCCCATGGCATAGAACGGCATCGGTGCCGCGGTGCGCCGACGCACCGGATGGCGCCCGAGGGAGGGCACATACACCCCAGGCACCTCGGCCAGGTCGCGCAGCAGATCCCTCCGGGAGAGGCCGGCCTGCAACCCCTCCTCGACCACCAGGCCGATCTCGGGCAGCAGTTCCTCCCCGTCACCGAGGGCGACGAAATCGAGGAAGTCGGCATAGGGCTCGGGATTGCTGGTGGCCGTCTGCCCCCCCGCAAACACCAGGGGCCCATCGGTCCGGTCGGCCGCCCGCAGGGGCAGGCCGGCCAGGTCGAGCATCTCGAGCAGGTTGGTGGCGCCGAGTTCGTAGCTGAGGCTGAACCCGATCAGATCGAAGGCCGCCAGGGGGCGCTGGCTCTCGACGGCGAACAGCGGCAGCCGGCGCTGGCGCAGCCGTTCGGCCAGATCGGGGGCCGGCAGGTAGGCCCGGTCGCAGAGCTGCCGGGGCTGGGTGTTCAGGATCGAATAGAGAATGATGTGGCCGGTGTTACTGGCGCCGATCTCGTACAGCTCGGGATAGGCCAGCACCCAGCGCACGCTGGCGCCCTCCCAGTCCCGCGGTTCGACGCCGCGCTCGAGGCCCAGGTAGCGACCCGGGCGGCTCAGCCCCGCGTCGATGAGGTCGGCGACAGGCAGGGGCGGGGTGGCCCGACGGGCCGGCGCGGAAGGGACCAATCGAGGGATCGGCGGTGGTGGGGGCACCCCCCCAGGGGGCCATGACCCACAATGCCGCGACGGCGAGCGGCGACACCATGGTCCAGGTCAACGACCACTACCTCAAGCTCAAGGCGGGCTACCTGTTTCCCGAGATCGCCCGACGGGTGAAGGCCTTCAGCGAGGCCCAGCCCGGGGCGGCGTTGATCCGCCTGGGCATCGGCGATGTGACCGAACCCCTCCCAGAGGCCTGTGTCTCGGCCATGACCCGCGCCGTGGCCGCCATGGGCAGCCCCGACGGCTTCCACGGCTATGGCCCCGAACAGGGCTACGCCTGGCTGCGGGAGGCGATCGCCCGGCACGACTTCCAGGCCCGCGGCTGCGACATCAGCGCCGACGAGATCTTCGTCTCGGACGGGTCGAAATGCGACAGCAGCAACATCCTCGACATCCTCGGGCCCGACAACCGCATCGCCGTGACCGATCCGGTGTACCCGGTGTACGTGGACAGCAATGTGATGGCCGGCCGCACGGGCCAGGCCGATGCGGGCGGCCGCTACGGAGGACTCACCTACCTGCCCCTGACCGCCGCCAACAGCTTCGAGGCCCCGCTGCCGGACTCCCCGGTCGACCTCATCTACCTCTGCTTCCCCAACAACCCCACCGGCGCCGTCGCCAACCGGCAGCAGCTGCAGCGGTGGGTCGACCACGCCAGGGCCCACGGCTCTCTGATCCTGTTCGATGCCGCCTACGAGGCCTTCATCCAGGATCCGGAGCTGCCGCGGTCGATCTATGAGATCGACGGAGCCCGCTCCTGCGCCATCGAGTTCCGCTCGTTCTCGAAGACGGCCGGTTTCACCGGCACCCGCTGCGCCTTCACCGTGGTGCCCCGCGGGCTCTGCGGCCGCAATGCCGCCGGCGAGGAAGTGGAACTGTGGGGTCTCTGGAACCGCCGCCAGAGCACCAAGTTCAACGGTGTGAGCTACATCGTCCAACGGGGGGCCGAAGCCGTCTATTCCGACGAGGGCCAGCGCCAGGTGCGTCAGCTGGTGGCCCATTACATGGAGAACGCCGCCATCATTCGCCGCGAGCTCAGCGCTGCCGGCCTGGAGGTCCACGGTGGCGAGCACGCCCCCTACGTGTGGGTGAAGACCCCCGATGGCCTCGATTCCTGGGGGTTCTTCGACCGGCTGCTGCAGCAGGCCCACGTGGTGTGCACCCCCGGCAGCGGCTTCGGTGCCGCCGGTGAGGGCTACGCACGGCTCTCGGCCTTCAACAGCCGGGCCAACGTGGAGGAGGCGATGGCCCGGGTGCGGGCCCTGGCCCCGGCCTGACTGCCTAACATGTCGCCCATGGACACGACCACGGTCATCGATCGCGAGGTTCAGAGGGTTCGCAAACCCTCCCCCCGCTACCGGGTGCTGCTGCACAACGACCCGGTCAACACCATGGAATATGTGATCGCCACGCTGCGGCAGGTGGTGCCCCAGCTGAGCGAGCAGGACGCCGTGGCCGTGATGCTCGAAGCCCACAACACCGGTGTGGGCCTGGTGATCGTCTGCGACCTGGAACCGGCCGAGTTCTACAGCGAAAGCCTCAAGTCGAAGGGCCTGACCAGCACCATCGAGCCCGACGCATGAGGGCGGACGGCCCCCGCTGGTGGGGGACGCTGCTGCTGCTGCCGACCCTGCTGGCCGTGGGCTGGTTGCTGGTGCGCCCTCTGGGCCCGCTGCTGCCCGGCCTCAGGCCTGACCAGGTCAACCTGGCTGGGTCCCTGGTGAGTTTCGGGCTGCTGCTGCTGGTGCTGCCCCGGCGGCTGCGACGGCAGCTGGGTCAGCCGCACCCCTGGCAGTGCCTGGGGGTGGCCGGCCCCCCGGGGATGGTGCTGTTGAGCCTGGGCCGGGGGATGGCGGTGGCCCTGCTGCTGCTGTCGCTGGTGACGGCCACCCTGCTGATCGGTGGCGCAGCCAGCCCCGGACGGCCCCCCACCCTCCCGGAGGTCGCCAATGCCCTGGCCTTGCTCCTGGGGGTGGGCTTCGCCGAGGAACTGATCTTCCGCGGCTGGCTGCTGGAAGAACTGACGCTGCTGACCGATCGTCGGCAGGCTGCGGCCCTGCAGGCCCTGGTGTTCGCCCTGGTTCACCCCTGGATGGCGGCGAGCGGCTGGGGCCGATGGGCGCTGCTGAGCGGCCTGGTGCTGCTGGGACTGGTGCTGGCCCTGCGGCGCCGGCGCGACGGGGGCCTGCTCTGGGGAGCCGTCGGCCTCCACGGCGGACTGGTGGGGGGATGGTTTCTGCTGAGCCAGGCATGGCTGAGTCCCGTGCCGGGGGCCTCCCCGTGGCTCAGCGGGCCGGGCGAGCCGGCTAACCCGGTGGGGAGCGTGACAGGACTGCTGACCCTGGCGGCCCTCGCCTGGGTCTGGGGGTTCAGCGGTAGGCGCGGGCGAGGGCAGGCCGGCCGCTGATCGGAGCACTGAGGGCCTCCTCAAGGGGGGCACAGCCATAGTCGCGTTCCAGCAGGGCCATGACCGTGCGGCCGAAATCAGCGGGATTGCTGGCGAAGGCCTCAAGACAGATGCGCCCGAAGACGCTGCCCATCGGTTCGGGATTCCAGAGCAGCTGACGGGCCGTCCAGGGCAGCATGCTCATGGGGTCGTAGCCGGGGCGGATCATGCCCTGGGCGAAGCCGTATTCCTCCAGGTGGGTGTGGGGCTGGAGGCCGATGAAAAAGATGGCCGGCTCCACCAGGTCAGCACCGAAGATCCGCTCGAGTTCCCGGTGGTACGCCACGGTCTGGCGGATGGTCTCGGGACGCTCGTCGATGACGTTGAACGAGTAGTTGACCGACACGTGGCGGCGGAAGCCGGCCCGGGCGAGCAGGCGGCAGTTCTCGAGCACGGTGCGCAGGTTGTAGCCCATGCGCATCCGGCGCACCAGCTCCTGGGAGCCCGAGGTGATGCCGATCTCGAAGTAGTCCATGCCGGTGGCGACCATCAGCTCGGCCAGCTCGGCATCAATGTTGTCGGCCCGGATGTAGGCCGCCCAGCGGATGTCGCTGAGGCCCGCGGCCTGGATCGCCCGCAGCAGCTCCTTCGTGTCGTCGATGTAGCGGCGCGCCGGGATGAACTGGGCATCGGTGAACCAGAAAGCCCGCACACCGCGTTGGTGCAGCTGCCGCATCTCGTCCACCACCTCGGCGACGGGGTTGACCCGCACCTGCTTGCCTTCGACGACGGTGTAGACGCAATAGCAGCAGTTGTGGGGGCAGCCCCGCTTGGTCTGCACCCCCACGTAGAAATCACCGGCCTCGAGGTACCAGTCGAGCTGGGGCCAGATGGTGGCGATGTGGTCGTAGTCGCAGGCGGTCTTGACGAGGCCGGCGGGCTGTTCGTGGATCAGGCCGGGGCGGGGGGGCTCACCGGCCCGGAAGCAGCGCTCGCCGTCGATCGGCTCGCCACGGATCAGCCGCTCGAGCAGGGTCTCACCTTCCCCGACAGACACGATGGTGCCGGCGGGCAGCCGTCGGCCGAGCTGTTCATAGAAGACGCTCACGGCGCCCCCGCCGACCACCGCCTCCGCCCCCGGGGTGTGGCGCCGGGCCCAGCGGCGTCCGCGGCGGATCAGGCGCAGGTTGCGCCAGAGCTCTCCGTAGAACGACCCCATCAGGCGCAGGCCGCCGAGGGCCCCCCGCAGCCGCCGCAGGGGACTGGTCGCATAGAAGACCTCGAACGAATGCTGCAGCGGGTTGCCACCACGCCCGTCGACCGGGGCATAGATCTGGATGTCACGCCACGAGAAGACCAGAAGCGAGGGCCTGAACGCGTCGATTGTGCTGCGCAGCACCCGGTCGACGTCGATGAGCGGCACGGCGGCCAGGTCGAGCAGACGCTGCTCAAGGCCTGGGAAGCACTTGTGGAGGTGATCGGCCAGGTAGACCGGGCCGATCGGAAAGATCGGGTTGCACGGCAGCCGGATCAGCAGGACTCGCTGGTGTTGCACCGGAGCGGCAAGGCAGGGTCGACCTTAACAAGGGCCGCCGGAGGCCGCGCCTGAGAACGCCCGTCACAGACGGTGACAAACGCGCAAACATCCGTTACATTGGAAGGGCCGGATTTCCGGCCATCCATACGGGCTCCGCCCATTCCCCCCTTCGGACTCATGCAAACCACGCTCCAGCAGCGCTCCGGCGCTTCGGTGTGGAACCAGTTCTGCGAGTGGGTCACCAGCACCGACAACCGCCTCT
>CAIQIA010000019.1 GCA_903871775.1 uncultured cyanobacterium | reverse complement strand
CAGGGTTGCTCTTCGCCAAGTCGCGATAGAGCTTCACCGCTTCCTCCGTGGGGGCCAGCGCTTCCGCGCGGCGGCCCAGGTCGCCGTAGATCACGCCCAGGCTGTTCAAGGCATTGGCGAGATCGCCCAGGAAGGCAGGGTTGCTCTTCGCCAAGTCGCGATAGAGCTTCACCGCTTCCTCCGTGGGGGCCAGCGCTTCCGCGCGGCGGCCAACGGCGCCAAGAAACAACCCAAGGTTGTTCAGGGCACTCGCCAGCTCCGCATCCACCGGCCCCCGGTTTGCCCGCAGCCAGGCCACCACTTGCTGCTGCAGCCGCAACGCTTCCGCCGGATCCCCTCGCCGGTGGGCCGCAACGGCCCCATCAGCCCAGCCCTGCACCTCCGCCGGCACCGGTTTCTGCCCAGCCGCCGCCTGGGCCAGCAGCACGCCCTCCGGCTGCACCGCCAGCGCCGGCAGGCCCACGGGCCCCAGCGCCAGGGCCAGCAGCACAGGCAGGCAGCGGGGCAGAAGCAGTCTCACAGCCCCAACCTCCGCGGACACTCCGGCGGCTTGCGGCAGAGGATGTCGAACCCCACCGAGGTGCCGCGCGTGCGCAGCCAATCGGCGGCCTCGGCATCCAGCGCACGACTGGCCAGGCGGGCCATGGCCGAGCCGCTGCAAGGCAGCCTGCTGGCGCCGAGGCCGCTGGCCAGGGCATAGGCCCGCTGCGGGCCGGTGCCCAGCTGGGCCGCATCGGCCGAGCCGTAGGCCTGGGAGGCGGCATTCAGGGCTCCAGAGATCCACCCCTGGTTCGGGGCCTGCTGCAGGCGGCCGAGCAGGCTGCCGGCCTTGCAGGCCGCCTGCAGCCCGGCGGTGGCTTGCGGCCCGGGTGCCCCGGGCGGCTGGGGCGGCACCAGCGATAGCCCCAGGCCATAGGCCAGGGCAAACGCCACCCCCGCCTCATCAGACAGCCCCTCCAAAGCCGCGAGCTGCTGCCGATTCAGCTGCAGCTCGCGGCCGCCAGCGCACACCTGCACCAGCGGTGCTGCTGCGGCATAGGGACCGCTGCAGGGCGAAACATCTGTGCCACTCACCAGCCGCAGCATCGGAAACGGCCGCTGGGCAGTGAACGGATCCTGCTGCCACGCCCTTCGCAGCTGCGGCTCCAGCCGCCTCAGCACCGCATCGGGGTCGGCAGATTCAGCAGCCACAGCCCGGGGCAGACAGCCGACGAAGGCAAGGGCGGTGAAGGTAACAGCCAGGGTGCGCGGGTATGGCATCGCTGGGCTTATGCCGGCGATGACAGAGCCTAAACCTCGTACTCCGCCGTCCACAGCCTTGGCATCCAGGCTGGCCTGGTGGCCTGAGGAATGGTGGTGGGGCTGATGCGCCCGCGGCATCGAGCCGTGCGGCGAGGTGGGTTTTGGGTTGCCCACCAGTTGGAAGTGGGTCGGCCTGGGGCCCAGCCGCCCTCACCCTGATGGCTGATCCAGCTGCTCCACCCAGCGCAGCACCGCCTCGGCCGTGGTGATCGCCTGGTCGGCGTCAGGGCCCGCAGGGGCTGTGGGGTGGTTCCTGGCCGAGTTCGACGATCGCCCCCTTCAGGGCTTTTTCTGCTGCCTGGGCGGCAAAGAAGCAGACCTGGCGGCGGATCGTGCGCCAGTGGGGCGAGGGGGAGCCGGCCATGGCCACCACCAGCAGGTCGGTGTCCGAATAGCCGTCCCAGTCGCCCCGGGCCTGTGAGCCGAACAGCCACACGCTGCAGTCGTCCGGCGCGCATGCTCGCGCTGGCGCAAGCGCTCGAATGGGCTGAGGGAGCAAACCATGGCCCCAGGCTACGGACGGTTCGAGGGGCCTGAGCTCCACAGGACCTCAGGGTCAAACGTTCTACAGAATTCTTGGTAGGTTGCCTGGCAAGATCTGAAAAGCCAGATGGCGAATCGCTCCGCCCTGGTTCATGAGGCGCTTGCCCTCCCAGGATGCCGATGGCAAACCACGCCCCGTGGTGGTGCTCCCCTTCAGCACAGCCGCAGAGCTGACGAACAATCCACTCGCCGGTCCGCTGGTTCCGTCGGATCACCTCTGCTGAACTGAGGCGATGGCTGCGGTCTGAGCATAGGGGCGCTAACCGCGATATACCGATCCACGATGGCCGATCTTGACGATCAGCACCAGCAGAATCTGATCTTCCACGCTGAACAACAGCCGCAGATCACCGATCCGCACGCGGTAAAGCTCGTCTTCGGATTGCAGGCGGATCACGCCAGGATGGCGGGGTGAGGCGCTCAGGCGGCTGAGTTCACGATCCACCCGGCGCCGCAGCACGGGATCCAGCCGGGCATAGGCCTTGGCGGCGGAGCGCACGAACTCAATGCTGTAGCTCAAGGTGCTGGTGGCAGCTCCATCGCGGAGGTGTCGGCCTTGAGCGCCTCCCAGCTCACCCGCGGCTCATGGGCCCGCAGGATGGCTTCGGCTTCGGCGGTGTCTTCGGCATCTTCGAGGGCCAGGGTGAGCAGCCGGCGCAAGGCATCGCTGCGGCTCACCGACAGATGAAGGTCATGCTCCAGTCGGGCGGCATAGCGGTCGATGCGCTCCAGTAGTTCCGGTGGCAGCCGCACCGCCTGCGGGGAGCCCGCCCCCTTGGCTGGGTCTCGGGCTGACGTGCCTGGTGGATGGCCCATGGGAAGCATGGCGTTGTAGTTGACCGTACTACGAATGGACGTGAGTCGCCTGGCATCCGGCAGGGCGGTGAGGTGAGTTTTGGCCCGGCAGCGCTCCCATGCGGTATCCCATCGGCGGACCCCCCCCCTGCCAGATGGCATCCGTCGGTTCCACCCCAGCCGCCCTCACCCTGATGGCTGATCCAGCTGCTCCACCCAGCGCAGCACCGCCTCGGCCGTGGTGATCGCCTGGTCGGCGTCCGCCCTGTCGAAGAGTTCGGCCGGTGGCGTGTCATCCAGCGGGTAGCGGCTGGTGACCGTCATCCGCGTCAGGGCCCGCAGGGGCAGCGCCATCAGCGGTTCACCGTCGAGCCCCTGGGCGATCAACACTGCCAGCAGCCGATCCAGCACGTGGCTGTGGGGTGGTTCCTGGCCGAGTTCGACGATCGCCCCCTTCAGGGCTTTTTCTGCTGCCTGGGCGGCGAAGAAGCAGGCCTGGGCATGGAAGCCGTTGTCACTGGCCAGCACGGCCAGATCCAGATCATTGCGGGCCTGGCGCCACCAGGCCTGGGGGCGCGCCTGGCTCATGGTTCAGGATGCAGCTGCAGGGCCTGGCGGCGGATCGTGTGCCAGTGGGGCGACGGGGAGCCGGCCATGGCCTGCCAGCTGTCGCTGCTGACAGCGAGCACGTCATCACCCACCAGGCTGCGGCGCAGCTGATCTGCCCACTGCTCCGCCGCCGCCGCATCGGCGGCCACCACCAGCAGGTCGGTGTCCGAATAGCCGTCCCAGTCGCCCCGGGCCTGTGAGCCGAACAGCCACACGCTGCAGTCGGCCGGGCCCAGCACCTGCTGAAGCCGCTGCCGCAGCTCAGACAGCCGGCGCGCATGCTCGCGCTGGCGCAAGCGCTCGAATGGGCTGAGGGAGCAAACCATGGCCCCAGGCTACGGACGGTTCGAGGGGCCTGAGCTCCACAGGACCTCAGGGTCAAACGTTCCACAGAACTCTTGGTAGGTTGCCTGGCAAGATCTGAAAAGCCAGATGGCGAATCGCTCCGCCCTGGTTCATGAGGCGCTTGCCCTCCCTGGATGCCGATGGCAAATCACGCCCCGTGGTGGTGCTCCCCCTCAGCACAGCCGCAGAGCTGACGAACAATCCACTCGCCGGTCCCCTGGTTCCGTCGGATCACCTGATCTGCACTGCCTTGAGCCCTGGCAGCTCGTCGACTGACCCACGCCTCCAGGGAGGCGCCTCACGGGAGGATCGGAGGCCCGCGGTTTCGGCTGCCACAATGCGCCCCAAGATCGGCCTGATCACGGCATGGCCACCCACCAGGTTGCCCATGGCGATGCCCATAGCTCTTACATCTCCAGCCCCTTTTTGGGCCTGGAGAAGGAGCGTGAGCTGTGCAAGCAGCTGATCACCCGCAGGGGCCATGCCTATGGCGACAGCTACAAGGGATCCACCGAGCCCCTGGTGCAGACCTGCCAGGCCGATGTAGGGGCCAACGACCATTACATCCTGATCCTCGGCTTGCGTTACGGCACCCGGCTGCCTGAGCACGGCGGCAAGTCGGTCACCGAGCTGGAGTTTGAAGAGGCCGTCAGGCTGGGGCGGCCCGTGCATGCGTACTTCATCCGCTACTGCGATGACGAGACGGGCATCGATTTCGACCCGGAGGCCAAGGCGGCGTTGGAGGCCTTCCGGAATCGGGTCACCGATCGCTGCACCGGCGGTGTGGCTGTGGAGTGCCGGAGCCAGCCCGATGGCCGCCATGGCCGGGAGGTGTTCAGAGAGGCCATCACCGCCCTCGCCGCCAACCCCCCATCCCGCCCCGGATCCTCGTCACCCAGCGGCGCCCCATCAGGAGCGGCTGGCGTTGCTGATCGAAACCGCCCTGGCGCCTGCTGAAACGGTGGCGGATCGGGCGGGGCGCTGGCTCGCTGCCCAGGCCCAGGGCACCACCAGCCCGCCCGAGCCCGATCTGGTGCGGGCATTGCTGGCCACCAAGCGGCTGGTGCCGATCGTGGATCACCTCTCGGAGCTGGCCCCTGCACCCTGCCGCCGGGGCTGGTGATCGTCACCAGCCGCAGCCTCGACGATGGCTTCCGCGAGCGGCCCCTGAGCCGGATCCCTCAGCGACGACGACCTCAACCCGGCCCAGGCCCAGCTCAAGCGGATCGTCGGCGACAAGCCGATCACGGTGCTGCTGGCGGGGTCGGTGCCAGAGCTGATGCTCAGCTATGTGCGCCGCCTCGACACGCCCGATGATCCGGCCCTGCGGCAACGGGCGGGGCTCGAGATCAGCCATGGGCTGGTGCAGCGCCGAGCAGGCCCGGGAGGTGCTGGGCTATCTGATTGCGCTGCGGCTGTTGCAGAAGCCGGGGGAGCGGGAGGGTCAGCTGCGCTTTCCGCTGGATCCGCTGGCCGATCACCTGGCGGCGTTGGAGCCGCGGCCGGTGGCCTCTCTGATGGCCAAGGCCCAACCTCCGCTGCGCAACCTCTACCCCCAGATCATCAGCTTCCCCGTCTTGCTCGACGCCTTCCGCAAGGCCGCCAAAGGCAAGCGCCGGGACATGGCCCGTGGGCCCGCGAGCCTTTTCAGGTAGGTACACATGTACTAAAATCCTGGATTGCTCCGCTCCCTGCCATGCCCGGCGACCCCATCGCTGCGGATCCTGATCCCAGTCCTGGTTTGTCGGGGCCAGAATCAGGACCACCGCCTTCAGCGCCGCCACTACTCGCTGCGCCGCTTTCCCTTGACCGCCAAGGCCTGCTGGAAGCCGCAGCAGGCCTTGTGATCGCCCTGATTGCGCTGTTCTCCTCCTATGACCACATCTCCCTCATCCGCCGCACCATCCCCCTCCAGCAGCAATGGGGCGTGTGGTTCATCGCTGCCTCGCTGGCGTTTGTGGTTGTCGATGCTCAACTGGCGACGCGATCCCGATCACGAGAGAAAGCTCGCCTTGATCGAGAGGAGTATCGCTATCTACGAGCAGAGGATTCAAGACAGCGAGAGGCGTACGAAGCAGATCGAGAGCGATATCGCGCAGCTGAGGAGCGAAACCGAGCAGCTGAGAGAGCAGAACGCCAGAGGCAGGCAATTGCTCGCCTTGATGCATTCGCTCTGCTTGGAGGACGATTCCAGCTTGACCCAAACCCCGCCAACGCCAGCCGCTACCGCGCCGTTCTTGCCTTGATGGACGATCCCTCAGGAGGGGAAGTCTGAAGACCGCTCAAGGCCTGGCTGGATGGAGAACCCACGAATGGTTCCGGGAGGTCGCCCCCCTCACCCCGGCAGCCGTTCGATCGTCTGGTCGGCCAGGGGAATGCCCGCCAGCCGTTCCACCTCGCGGATGCCGGTGGGGCTGGTGACGTTGATCTCGCTCAGGTGATCGCCGATCACGTCAATGCCCACAAAGAACAGCCCCGCCTCCTGCAGGGCCGGCGCCAGTTCGGCGCAGATCTGCCGTTCGCGGTCGGTCAGTTCGGTGGCCTCTGGGGCGCCGCCCACCGCCAGGTTGCTGCGGAAATCACCCGGTTTCGGCCGCCGGTTCACCGCCCCCAGCGGTTCGCCATCGACCAGCAGGATGCGCTTGTCGCCGGCCGTCACCATCGGCAGAAACGCCTGGATCATCACCGGCAGGGTCTCCTGCTGGGTCACCAGTTCGAGCAGCGCCTCCAGGCCCGCCGCCGTGCCGCTGCTGCGCACCACCCCCTGGCCCGCCCGGCCCCCCAGGGGCTTGAGCACCACATCGCCCCGGTCTCGGGCGAAGGCCGCCAGGTCGGCCACCCGGCTGCCCACCAGGGTCGGTGCCATCAGGTGGGCAAACCGCAGCGACCCCAGCTTTTCGTTCCAGGCCCGCAGGGCCGCCGGTCGGTTCAGCACCCGCACCCCCTGGCGTTCGGCCAGCTCGAGCAGGTGGGTGGCATAGAGGTACGCCTCATCCACCGGCGGGTCCTTGCGCATCCACACGTGGGCGAAGGCCGTCAGCGATCGCCAGCACGGTTCGCCCAGGTCGCACCAGGGCTCGGGCGTGATCGGCCGGGCCAGCACCCGCGGCCCGTCGATCGCCGCCGCCAGATCCCCGAGGCCCGCCACCCACACGGGCCGCCCGGCCCGGGCCGCCGCCTGCATCAGGGCGACGCTGGAGTCTTTCTCCGGCCGCAGCTGGGCCACCGGATCAACAAGAAAGAGCTGCTCGGTCATGGCAGTCGGTCTGACCGGGGCGGTCAGGCCAGCAGCGCGTCGAGCTGCCCCGACCGTTCGAGGGCATGCAGGTCGTCGCAGCCGCCGACGTGCTGACCATTGATGAACGTCTGCGGCACGCTGCGGCGGCCGCCGGCCTTCTGGGCCATGGCTGCCCGGGCCGCCTCGTCGCCATCGATGGCGTGCTCGGTGTAGGCCACCCCCTTGCGGTCGAGCAGCTGCTTGGCGCGGATGCAGAACGGACACGCCCGCCAGGTGTAAATCTCGACGCTGGCGGCCATGGCACCTCGGAAGCGGCCCGATCCTAGGAGGAGCGCCCCGCGCGTCAGCCCCGCCCCCGGCCGGTGGCCCCGGTGAGTACGGTCAGACGATCCTGGTTCGTTTCGCCGTTCTGCTCCGTGCTCGACCTCACCGACTTCAAGCGCGACCTGTCTGAGCTCACTGACCGCCTGGGCCATGCCCAGGACTGTCTTTGACGTACCGGCCCTGACCGCCCGCCAGCAGGACCTCGAACAGCAGGCCGCCCAGCCCGGCTTCTGGGATGACCAGCAGAACGCCCGCCGGCTGATGCGCCAGCTGGATGACGTCAAGGCCCAGCTGGGGCAGCTCTTGCGCTGGTCGGGGGTCGTCGACGATGGCCGCGCCACCCTGGAGCTGTACGAGCTCGAGCCCGACGACGGCCTGCTGCAGGAGGCCCAGACGGCCCTCGACGGCCTGCGTCAGGACCTCGACCGCTGGGAGCTGGAGCGGCTGCTCAGCGGCACCTACGACGCCGAGGGGGCGGTGCTGTCGATCAATGCCGGTGCCGGCGGCACCGACGCCCAGGACTGGGCGCTGATGCTGATGCGCATGTACACCCGCTGGGCCGAGCAGCACGGCATGAAGGTGACGGTCGATGAGCTCTCCGAAGGGGAAGAGGCGGGCATCAAGAGCTGCACGATCGAGATCGAGGGCCGCTACGCCTACGGCTACCTGCGCAACGAGAAGGGCACCCACCGGCTGGTGCGCATCTCGCCCTTCAATGCCAACGACAAACGCCAGACCAGCTTCGCCGGGGTCGAGGTGATGCCCAAGCTCGACGATGAGGTCGAGCTCGACATCCCCGACAAGGACCTCGAGATCACCACCAGCCGCTCCGGCGGTGCCGGCGGTCAGAACGTCAACAAGGTGGAGACGGCGGTGCGCATCCTGCACGTTCCCACCGGCCTGGCGGTGCGCTGCACCCAGGAGCGGTCGCAGCTGCAGAACAAGGAGAAGGCCATGGCCCTGCTCAAGGCCAAGCTGCTGGTGATCGCCCAGGAGCAGCGCGCCGCCCAGATCGCCGACATCCGCGGCGACATCGTCGAGGCGGCCTGGGGCAACCAGATCCGCAACTACGTGTTTCACCCTTACCAGATGGTGAAAGACCTGCGCACCAGTGAAGAGACCACCGATGTGCAGGGGGTGATGAACGGCGACCTTGATCCCTTCATCCAGGCGCTGCTGCGCCAGGGTGTCGACAGCGGCGCCGAAGAGGTTCTGGCATGACCGAGACTGCCGGCATGGGCGAGGCTGCTCCTGTGAACGACGACACCAGCAACACCGTCACCTCCACCGTCGACGACACCCCGTCGCCCCCGGTGGCGCCGCCCCCCAGCTACGTGAAGCTGGCGATGCGCAACATGGTGCGCAAGGGCCGTCAGAGCCTGCTGCACTTCGGCCTCACGGCCGTGGGCTTCGCCGGGGTGCTGCTGCTGCTGGCCTGGTTCGCCCGGCCCAGCCTGCCCGGGGCATGAACCAGCCCCTGCCCGAGGTCGACCTGGCCTTCGAGGGTCCGGCGGAGCCCCTCGGGTGTAGCGCCTGGGAGGCCCTGCTGGCCTGCTGGCTGGCCCAGCTCCAGGCCGAACTGCCGGCGGCCCTGCAGGCCCCCACCTACAGCCTGGGGCTGCAGCTCTGCGATGACGCCACCATCGCCGAGCTCAACAGCCAGTGGCGCCAGCAGAGCGGCCCCACCGACGTGCTGGCCTTCGCCGCCCTCGAAGACGACGGCGCCGAAGGCCTGCCGCCGTTGCCCGTCAGTGCCGGCGATGCCCCCCTCGAGCTGGGCGACATCGTCATCTCCCTCGACACCGCCGGCCGCCAGGCCATCGACCATGGCCACGCCCTGCGCGATGAGCTGCTGTTTCTGGCCAGCCACGGCCTGCTGCACCTGCTGGGCTGGGACCATCCCGACGAGGCCACCCTTGAGGTGATGCTGCAGCGACAACACCGGTTGCTGGCGCAGACCGCCGCCGGGATCGGCGGTATGGTGCCGTCACCTTGATGGGGTCCTGGGGCCTCCTGGGATGTTGCAACGGGTGACCAGCGAGTTCGAACCCAGTGACAGCTCCCGCGGCAGCCTCCGCGATCCGGAGGTGCCGCCCCTCAACGGCCTGCGGCGCGGCCGCCTGCTGCGGGCCAGTGCCTGGCAGGTGGCCCGCGATCTGCCGGCCAGCTTCCGCTATGCCGCCCAGGGGCTGGTCTACGCCTTCGGCAGCCAGCGCAACTTCCGCATCCACGTGTTCACCGGCGCGGCGGTGCTGGCCCTCGCCCTCTGGCTGCAGCTGAGCCTGCTGCAGCTGGCGGTGCTGGTGCTCACCATCGCGGCGGTGCTGGTGCTCGAGCTGCTCAACACCGCCGTTGAGGCGGTGGTCGACCTGGCCGTGGGGCGGCGGTTCCATACCCTGGCCCGCATCGCCAAGGACTGCGCTGCCGCCGCCGTGCTCACCGCTGCCCTCACGTCGCTGCTGATCGCCGTGCTGCTGCTGCTGCCGCCCCTGCTCGCGCGGCTGGGAGGGGGCTGATGCTGCTGGTGCTCGACAACTACGACAGCTTCACCTTCAACCTGGTGCAGTACCTGGGGGAGCTGGCCGCCGACCATCCGCTGGCGGCTGACCTGCGGGTCGAACGCAACGACGCCCTCGACCTGGCGGCGATCGAGGCCCTGGCCCCCGACGCGATTCTGATCTCGCCGGGCCCCGGCACCCCCGACGAGTCGGGGGTCTGCCTCGAGGTGCTGCGCCAGCTGGGCCCGCGGCTGCCGATCCTCGGCGTCTGCCTCGGCCACCAGTGCCTGGCCCAGGTGTACGGCGGCCGGGTGGTGCGGGCCCGGGAGCTGATGCATGGCAAGACTTCGCCCGTGCGCCACGGCGGCCAGGGGGTCTTCGCTGGCCTGCCCGACCCCCTCACCGCCACCCGCTACCACTCGCTGATCGCCGAGCGCGAGAGCCTGCCCGACTGCCTCGAGATCACCGCCTGGCTCGACGACGGCACGATCATGGGCCTGCGCCATCGCGACCACCCGCACCTGCAGGGGGTGCAGTTCCACCCCGAGAGCGTGCTCACCCAGGCGGGCCACCGGCTGCTGGCCAATTTCCTGGCCTGCGCCTCGGCCTGACCGGCGCGGTTCGGCGCTGCTAGCGTCCCGGGCCGACCCACTCGCCTTCCCGCCGATGCTGCGCGCACCGCTTCTGCCCGGTTGTGGCCTGGCGGCCCTGCTGTTGGCCCTGCCAGCCGGTGCCGGTGGTGGCGGTGTGACCATCACCAGCTACGGCCACAGCGCCCTGCTGATCAACGGTGGCGGCAGCAGCGTGCTGGTCAATCCGTTCAAGGCCGTGGCCTGCGCCGCCGGCCTGCCCGAACCGCGGGTGCGGGCCGATGTGGCCCTGGCCAGCAGCCGCCTGCGCGACGAGGGGGCGCCGGTGGCGACGGCACGGCTGCTGGCCGATCCCGGCTCGTTCCGCATCGGCGGCCTGAGGCTCGAGGGGCTGGCGGTGCCCCACGACCGGGTCGACGGTCGCCGCTTCGGTTCGGCCGTGGTCTGGCGCTGGAGCCAGGGCGGCCTCGAGTTCGCCCACCTCGGCGGGGTCGCCGGTGCCCTCAAGCCCGAAGACAAGGTGCTGCTGGGCCGCCCCGACGTGCTGATCGTGGGGGTGGGCGGTGGCGCCAAGGTCTACGACGGGGCCGAGGCCGCCGCCCTGGTGCGCGAACTGCGGCCGCGGGTGGTCATCCCGGTGCAGTACGTGAGGGGCGAGAAGGCCCCCAAAGACTGCGACCAGAGCGGCATTCAGCCGTTCCTGACGGCCCTCGGCGGGTCCACGGTCAAGCGTCCGGGGGCGACCCTGTCGCTGGTGGGTCCGCTGCCCGAGGGGCCGGTGGTGCAGCTCATGCGCTGACGTCGAGGCCTTCGACGCGGCACCAGGCCTGCCAGAAGCGCTGCATCTGCGCCGTGGTGCCGAGGCTCACCCGCAGGGAGCCGTCGATCAGCGGTTTGCCGGCCATCGACCGCACCAGGATCTGCTCCTCCTGGCGCAGCCGGTCTTCGACCACGGCCGGCGCCTGGCGGGGCCACAGCAGCAGGTAGTTGCCGCCGGCGGCATGGTGGCGCACCCCCGCCGCCTGCAACCGCTTGAGCAGCCCGTCGCGGGCGGCCAGCACCTCGGCCACGTAGCCATCGACATAGGCCTGGTCGTTGAGTGCGGCGAAGGCGGCGGTGACCGCAAAGCTGTTGATGTCGTAGGGCCCGGTCACCCGCCCCACCCGGTCCACCAGCCCGGCGGCGCCGATCGCGAAGCCGATGCGCAGCCCGGCGATGCCGGCGGTCTTCGAGAGGGAGCGCAGCACCAGCAGGTTGGGATGGGCCGCAAACGGGTCGCCGCCCGCAGCGGCCGCCAGCAGCGGCGGCAGCACGCTGTCGCCCGTGAAGGCCTCATACAGCTCATCGACCACCACCAGGGTCTGGGGGGCCGCCGCCGCCAGGGCGAGCACGTCTCCGGGGGCCAGGCGGGTGCCGGTGGGGTTGTTGGGATTGCAGAGCAGCAGCAGCCGTGGCGGCGGGCCGCTGGCGAGGGCGGTGTGCATCGCCTCCAGCGGAAAGGCGAAGTCGGGCAGGCGGTAGGGGATCGCCTCGATGGCCATGCCCTGCATGCGGGCGCAGGGGCCGTAGTAGCCGAAGGTGGGGCTGGTGGTGAGCAGCCGCTCGCCGGGGCTGCCGTAGGCGTGGAACACCGCATGCAGGGCGGCGTCGACACCGTTGAACAGCCCCACCTGGGCGGGCTGCAGGCCGCTGCGGCCGCCCGGATCAAGGTTGCGCAGCACGGCCTCCCGCAGGCCGTCGTATTCGGGATAGATGGCGTAGTGGTCGGCCGGGATCGCGCGGATCGCCGCCACCACCTTCGGGCTGGGGCCGACGGTGTTTTCGTTGAAGTCGAGCCGCAGCAGGCCGCGGCGTCCCTCGAGCGGTGCGCTGTAGGCCTGCAGCGCCTCCACCTCCGGCCGGGGCAGGGGCCAGGGCCGGGGGTCAGGGTTGGTGTCGACGCCGGGATCGGGGCTCATCACATCCGCTCGAGGGTGGGAATGCCCAGCAGGCTCAGCCCCAGCCTGAGGGTATCGGCGGTGAGGCGGCAGAGGGCCAGCCGCGAGCTGCGGGCGGGGTCGTCGGCCTTGAGCACCGGCACCTGGTCGTAGAAGCGGTTGAAGCTCTGGCTGAGTTCGAACAGGTAGCTGCAGAGCCGGTTGGGCAGCAGTTCGTGCTCGACCTCGACCACCACCGTGTCGAAGCGCAGCAGCTCGCGGATCAGCGCCCATTCCTGCGGTTCGCTGAAGCTGAGGGCCGGGCCGGCGGTGGCCGCCAGGTCGCCGCCGCGGCGGGCGATGCCGGCGATGCGCACCACCGCATAGAGCAGGTAGGGCGCCGTGTTGCCCGTGAGGGCCAGCATGCGGTCGAAGCTGAACTGGTAGTTGGTGATGCGGTTGGTCGAGAGGTCGGCGTACTTGACCGCCGCCAGGCCCACCGTCGTCGCCACCTGGGTGATGAAGGCTTCGTCTTCGTGGCGGCCTTCGTCGGTCAGCCGCCGCTGCAGGTCGGCGGTGGCCCGTTCGACGGCTTCGTCGAGCAGGTCTTTGAGGCGCACGGTGTCGCCCGAGCGGGTCTTGAGCTTCTTGCCGTCGTCGCCCTGCACCAGCCCGAAGGGCACGTGGTCGATGCGGTGGTCGTCGCCGATCCAGCCGGCCCGGCGGGCCACCTGGAACACGGCGGCGAAATGGCTGGCCTGGCCGGCATCGGTCACGTAGATGACCCGGCCGGCGCCATCGGCGTCGAGGCGATGGCGGATCGCCGCCAGGTCGGTGGTGGCGTAATTGAAACCCCCGTCGCTCTTCTGCACGATCAGCGGCATCGGCCGGCCGTCCTTGCCGCTGACGCCTTCGAGGAACACCACCTGGGCGCCGTCGTCTTCGACCAGCAGACCGGCGCTGCGCAGGTCGGCCACCACCGCCGGCAGCAGCGGGTTGTAGAACGATTCGCCCCGCTCGTTCAGGCGAATGTCGAGGCGGTCGTAGATCTGCTGGAATTCGCGCCGGCTCTGGTCGCACAGCAGCCCCCAGGCCCTGAGCGAATCGGCATCACCGCCCTGGAGCCGCACCACCTCTTCGCGGGCGGTGGCCTGGAAGGCCCCATCGCTGTCGAACCGCTGCTTGGCCTCGCGGTAAAAGGCCACCAGGTCGCCCAGGTCGACCGAATCGGCGGTGGTGAGGGCCTCGGGTGCCACCTGCTTGAGGTGGGTGATGAGCATGCCGAACTGGGTGCCCCAGTCACCGACGTGGTTGAGCCGCAGCACCCGGTTGCCGCGGAATTCGAGCACCCGCGCCAGGCAGTCGCCGATGATCGTCGAGCGCAGGTGCCCCACGTGCATCTCCTTGGCGATGTTGGGGCTCGAGAAATCGACGATCACCGTGGCCGGTGCCGCGGTTTCGGGCACCCCCAGCCGTGGATCCCCCAGGCGGGCCTGCACCTCGGCCGCCAGCCGTTCGGGCCGCAGGGTGAGGTTGATGAAGCCCGGCCCGGCGATCTCGGGCGGCAGGCAGAGGGCGGTGAAGGCCTGATCCTGCAGCAGCTGCGCCACGATCGCCTCGGCGATGGCGCGGGGTTTCTGGCCCAGGGGCCGCGCCAGGGCCAGGGCGGCATTGGCCTGCAGATCGCCGAACTCGGGCCGGCTGGCGGGCACCAGCTGCGGATCGAGGGGCTGGCCCGAGGCCACCACCGTCGGAAACGCCGCCGCCATCGCGGCCTGCAGCTGGGCATCGAGTTGCTGTACGACCTGAAGCATCGCGGCCGGCCTGGGGGTCGGGCTGATCAGCCCTGATCATCCCCCGTGGCTGGCCGTCGAGGTCAGAAGCTGCTGTGGCTCTGGCCGGCGAAGCGGCCTTCGTAGCGTTCGCTGCCGTCGAGTTTCTGGAACACGAACTGGCAGATCGGCAGGCCGGGGGCGACCGCCAGGGGGGCGGGGCCGAAATTGCTCATCTCGAGCACCTGCTGGCTGTCGATGCCGGGCCCCATGAAGGGGGCGCTGATGTGCACCATCAGGCCAAGGCGGGCGAAGCGGCTGCGCCCCTCGAGCCAGCCGCAGAGGCCGGGGCCGAGCCGCAGCCGTTCTTCGGTGATGCCCAGCACGGTCTCACCGGGCATGATCAGGATGCTGCTGCCGTCGGCGATCTCGATCCGGTCGGTGTAGTCGCGGTAGTCGGTGTCGTCACCGACGGTGATCACCTGGTGCACCTTGCGGAACACGCGAAAGGTGCGGGCCAGAGTGAGGTCCACCGAGGCGGGACCCACGCGTTCGAGGCAGAAGGGCGTGATGGTGATGGTGCCCTGCTCGATCGCCTGCAGGATCGCCGCTTTGCCAAGCACGGCCATGGTCGGTCTGGCGATGGGCAGGCATTGTGTCAGAGGCGCTCTGCATCGCTGATGCCTACCGGTGAGCGAGGGCCACGGCCTGGTGATCAGGCGGAAAGGCTGGATCTGCACCAGCCGGACTGAAACGCTGCACCGTCAGGCCCATGGCTCAGACCACCAAGCCAAGGATCTGCCCCACGATCGCCAGCACCTCCTCCAACTGGGCGTTCTGCAGACGTCCGATCGGATGGGGGCGTGCACCCCTGGCGCGCCAGTCGAAGGATATGAGTTGCTGGCACAGCACATAGCCATGGGCACCCGGCCGATCGGGGATGGGGCCCAGATCCACGGCAAGGGTGGAACCACGGTTGCAGGGAGCTGAGGTCATCGCGCAGCCCACAACCAGGCCCACCGTGGAGTGGAAGGAAGCGCTGGACAGCACCGCAAAGGGATGGTGATCCTTCATCTCGCGGCCGGCCTGGGGATTGTGGTCGATCCAGATCACGTCACCGCGATCGGGCACCCACGCCTGGCCCCCTCGCCGGGGGCTCACTCGACGACCTCAGCCCCGACAGGACGGAAGGCCATGGCCTCCGTGGGTTCGCCAGCCATGGGCTCGTAGGCCGCCAGCCGTTCGGCCAGAGACAGGCGAGGCTGAACCGGCCGGATCAGTACCCCACCTTCCACGACGGAGAGTTCCACGGCCTGATCTTCTTGCAGCCGAGCCTCCCGGGCGATGGCTGCCGGCAGGCGAATGCCAAGGCTGTTGCCCCAGCGGCGCAGGGCCTGGCGCGAAGGGGTGGCGGCCATGGCGATGAGGTGTTTAGACAGACGTATAGACGCTTCAGGCGTCGGCAACCCCAGGCAGCACCTGAAGCCGGTTTTGCTGCAGCCGCAGCGCGCCCGCACCAGAAGGGATCCCAGCAGGGGGTTCCGCCTGACGGGCCGCCCAAAGGCACACCATCGCCGAGCGGATGCGCATGAGCCACATCGATCAACCGCTCATGCTGTAGCCGAAGGCTTCTGCGGAGCGGTTGGAACTGCTGGGCCACGGATTGCCAGGCAACAGCCAGCCCCGCCCTGGCGCAAGACATCACCCGCTACGGCGATGGGCTCTACAGCCTGATCGGCGCGGAGGAGCTGAGCGACAGTGAGCAGAGCGCTGCTGGAACGTCGCCGCCAGCAGCAGGATCACCTGCTCCTGGCAATCCAGGGGGTTCATGGTGGGTCTCTTTGGCAGTCGACGATGCTGGGTTTGCAGCTCAATTGTTCGTTTGCCGCTCAATCAGCGAGCGAACGGTGAGCCCGAGGGGTGGCAGGTCACGTGCCACGGTTTCCCAGACCTGCTCAAGATTCACACGCAGATAATCATGAATAAGAACGTCCCGCATGCCGGCGATGGATTTCCAAGGGGTGGCAGCTTCGCGATCGCGAAGGTCCGAGGAGAGATTCTTCACAGCTTCGCCGATCACGATCAGGTTACGAATCACTCCATCCTGCACAAGCGTGGAAGCCAGAAAAGCTGTGCGGCCTTCCGTCGTGTAATGAGCGATGCGCTCAAGGGCTTCGGAAATGCTGGTGAGGTAAAGGAGATCCTTGCTCACAACGCCGTTGCTTGTGCGATGACCTGATCGCGAATCAATGGATGCAACTGCGCTGCTTCCGCCAGATCCACCTGGCAATTCAGGAGAGCTTCCAGTTCCTGCCGAAGAGCGATCACCTCCAACAGGGAACAGCCCCGCTCCAGATCCACCAGAAGGTCAAGGTCGCTGCCGGGCCGATCCTGGCCGCGAGCCACGGAGCCATAGATCCGGAGGTTGCGAGCCCCATGGCGGTGAGCCACGGCAAGCACCTCCTCTCGGGCTGCCTGAAGCCGCCGGGAAAGGGAGTTGGCCTGGTTCGACGGGGCAGCCATGGACCCATTCTGGACTGCATCCCCGCCGAGGGCGATGGGCACGACACCCCTCGCCGAGCTGCTGCAGCATCCGGGGGGCGCGGCGGTGGTGGCCGTGGATCTGAGTTCCGCCGCCAGGGGGGCTGCCACCGCGTGCTGAAGCGGAGTGGGAGAGGGGCTGGGGCGGCACAGCCACACCAGAAGCCGGGTTGGCTGCAGCCGCAGCGGTGGAATCAGAACGGCAAGGTGGCCGCCACATCCGAGAGACGGATCAGCAGGGTGTCGGGGTCAATGGGTGAGGGATCAAAACCCATCTGGAGATAGAAGCTGCGGGCTTCACTGGACGCTGCATGAACCACGATGCCGCGCACGCCGATCTGTGTGCTGGCCTGCAGCACCCGCTCAAACGCATCGGCGAGCAGCGCGCGAGCGATGCCTTGCCCCTGGACAATGCGGCAGACCGCCAACCGCGCCAACACCACCACTGGAATGGGATCGGGCATGTTGCGCCTGAAACGCCCAGGGGCTGAGGCCACGGCCACCGAGCCTGGGGCCAGGCCCACATAGGCCTTGACGACGTCGTCGCCATTGCAGACCACGAAGCTGCGCGTTGCACCGCCCTGCTGATTGGACAGGGCACACTGCTGAAGCCAGTGGTCAAGGCTGGAATCGCCGCAGTCAAAGCCGACGGTGCTGTGATGCGCCGCCAGCGGCTGCGGCGCCTGCAGATCCATCAGCGCTGCCAGGGCCTCGGTGCCCCCATGGTGCGTTGCAGACGATCCGATGGGGTGGGCGGAGCATCGAGCTGGCGAAGAAACTGGTCAAACTGTTCGGGCGAAATGCCCTGCCAGGCCTGCTGGACCAGCAGCTCACGGGCGGCATTGCGGGCTGCCTGCAGAACGAAGTCGGTCCGGGTGAGGCCAGAGGTACGGACCGCGCGATCAATCAGCGCCTGATCGTCGGGTGTAACCCGAAGGTTCCAGCTGAGGCGAGGAGTGGCAGCCACGGATGAACAGCAGGCCTGAAGCCACCCTAGCCCCTTCAGGTAGACGCTGTCTATCCAGCTGATCCTGGTGCCTGCCCATTGGTTCTGCGGATGAAGGCGACTGGGGCGGCATCACCACGCCCGGAGCTCCCAGCAGGGGGTTCCGCCTGACGGGCCGCCCAAAACCAAACCTGGCCCGGTCACCCGGCGGAGTGCTCACCGGCAACGCTTGACGGGTTCCGCGAGCAACGGGGTGAGGAGCCGGCCCGATCATCCCCAGGAACCAGCTCGGCGCCAGGGTTCTCACAAACCTGCAAGCCGTCGCTAGGCTGATCACCTCGCCTTTCCGGTTCTGCCGGTACGGGATGTGGTGAAAGATCTGCTGACCCTGCCCCTGGCACAACGTCTGGAGTTGGTCCTGAACTCACGGCAGCCGATTGCCAGCTGATCGATCAGCGGCTGGAGAGTTTCCTGGCGGACGGCAATCCTGGCCTTGATGCGGACCAGGTGCTGGACGCCTGGGCCGGCAGTTTCTGGATGAGGTGCGCCTGACCTTCGAGCGCATCCGCGCCAACTCTGAGGCCTACCCCTATGGCGTGATCGATTTGCCAGTTGCCGCAACCGGCATCAGCGTGGTGCTGGCCGTTCTGCATTGCGGTCGCGACCCCAAGCTCTGGCGGGAACGCTCGAGACCTTGAAACTGCTGGTCTCCATGGCCGAAGCCTGATCGGTCTGCCATGCCCCCACACCCCTCCACCACCTACGAGCGCCTCCGGCACTACATCGCCGAGCGGATGCGCATGAGCCACATCTATCAACCGCTGATGCTCATGGAACTGCTCGGGCGCCACAGCCCGGCCCCGGCGCAGGACATCGCCCGGCGGATCCTGGGAAACCGATGGTGGGCCGCGTGCTCACCGGCAACGGCATCACCCGCAACGGCGATGGGCTCGACGCGCTGCTGCAGCTGTGCCGCCAGCGGCTGGACGGGTTCCGTGAGCAACGGGGTGAGGAGGTTTTTACGTCGAGACGAGCCTACTGAGGACACGCAGCCCCACCCCGGCTACAACGAGGAAAGCCCTGTCTGGATCAGTGCCCTCCTACTGGTGGGTGAACCACAAGCAGACCTACCGGCAGGAGACCGACGGCGGCTACATCTGGTCGCCGAAGGCCAATGCCAACGGCGCCCGCAACGTGACCTACGACAACCTCAGCCGCTGCCAGCGGGGGGATGTGGTGTTCAGCTATGCCAATGGGCGGATCAGCCAGCTCGGCCTGGTGGAAACGGCGGCGATCACGGCCACCAAGCCACCGGAGTTCGGCTCAGCGGGGGAGAACTGGAGCCAGGAGGGCTGGCTGGTGCGGGTGAACTGGCAGCCGCTGCGCCAGGCCCTGGTGCCCCAGACGTTCTTTGAGCTGCTGCAACCGCTATTGCCGGAACGCCACAGCCCGATCAGCACCAGCACAGGCCGGGGCAACCAGGGGGTGTACCTGGCCGGGCTGAGCGAAACCCTGGGACTGTTGATGCTCCAGCTGATCGAGGAGCATGCCGATCCGGCGGTGCGGGTGCACCTGGTGGTATTAGCGGAAGAGGGGGAGTACACCGCCGCACTGCTGGATGACATGCAGCTGTTGAGGGAGGTGCCCAGCAGCACCGAGCGCGATGCCCTTACCAAGGCCAGGCTGGGTCAAGGCTTGTTTCGCCATCGGGTGTCGGAGCTGGAGCCGGCGTGCCGGGTCACGGGGCTGACCCGACAGGAGTTCCTGGTGGCCAGCCACATCAAACCCTGGCGCGACTGCGACAACAGCGAACGGCTGAGCGGATTCAACGGCCTGCTGCTGTCACCCCATGTGGACAAGCTGTTTGACCGCCATTGGATCAGCTTCAATTCAGGTGGTGAACTGATCTGGCAGCACGAAGCGGCTGGGGAAGCCTTGCGCTGCTGGGGCATCGAAGGGGCGAATCTGATCCGGCCCTTCAGTCGCGAGCAGGAGGCGTTCTTGCGTGCCCACCGCGAAGCTTTGAGGCACTGAAGCCGATAAGTCAAGATGCTCCGGTTGGTCTTGCCAGAAAAGGCTGATCGGGCTGGCCAGGGCGCTTGATCACGGCTTGAGTGAGGTCTTCCTCAGTAATTTCGGGAATCTCTTCATATTCTTCTGGTTGGATGACATGGGCATCCATGCGCTGAAGATCGGAGTGGATCTCACCGTCAGTAGAGGTGAGGGAGAAAACGACGATATTCTCGTTCATTGGCCTTTCGGATAGAGATGATGTGCCCGATGCCGGAATCCAACGCAGACGATTCTGACTTCACCATCGTCTCGCCTTCGATCGGGGGCCTCGATCGTTGGACCGGCGAAGACAGTCTCAGCATCGAGAAAATCCAGGCCGCGCTGCTCCAGGGTTGGCAGGCGCTTGGCCGGGTCAAAGCGGATCACCGGGCAGAAACCGCTGGATGAAAACCTTCAACGGCATGGGCCCGCAGCGGGGATTCCAGCTGCCGCCGCCAGGAATCCGTCGCCAGCACTGCACCTGCAACTGGGGTTCCGGGCCTGAGACGAGCTGCACCCGGTAGCGGTACTCGGCAGCAGCTGCCTGCTCAGGACTCTGGATTGGCTCCGCCCTGGGCTGCGCGCTCAGGAAGGCATTGAGGAAGGCGGCGGGTTCAGGGGTTACGCGCAGAGCTTCCGCAAAGCGCCAGGCGGCGCCGGTGGGGTAGCCCTCATGGTGGAGGTAGAGGTGGTGATCCGGGACGCCGGGAAAGCCAGTGAAGGAGAAGATGGCGCGGGTGGCCAAGGGGGTGGAGCGTCTCCTCTTGCAAGTGCCACCAGTGTCTCGAGTGAGTAGCCGGGCCTTACGTGGCGCTGATGATCAATGGGCTGCGCGGCTGGCAGGACCCGGAAGGATGAGATAGCGTCGCGAGCAACTGGCTGTGCCCGTGAAGCCAAAAGCCAGCTAGCTTCTTATGTAAGAATCAATGGGGCATAGGCTATTCACCTTGATCTTGCTTGGCACTGTTCTGTTTTACACTCAAGAGAGCTGGACAGGAGGTTGATGTGGCATCCATCGAATAAACATCTAGGATGATGTAATGCTGAGGCACTCCACCATTGAAGACAATTACTGCCAAGGAGTTTCCTTTTCAGTCGCCGATGAGGATGCACTCTCGCAGGTAATTGCTTTGGTTCTTATTCGGGAATTCAAGTTAGCAAAGGCGCTAATTTCTGATGAGCCAACTGAAGACGACTCGCCACCGTCTCTAGAGTCGGACGAGATCGATGACATCGTGCGTCGACGTCTCAGGCCTAGTGACATCTATCATCGAGACGGCTTCCTTTTCCAATTGATGATGTGGTTAGCAACTCACTTAGATTTGGAGGAAGGAGATCTCGTTGCACTTCCCCACTCACAGGCTTCTGGTAAGGGTCAAGACTGCATCGTTGTACATCGCGCAGATGACGCAGTCGTTGCGCTCTCTATTTGCGAAGACAAGGCAACTGAGAATCCTCGCGGTACAGTACGAGACGATGTCTGGCCAGAGCTCAAGTGCTATGAGTCAGGAGGCAGGAGAGACGAGCTCCGATCGAATGTAATCGCGACCTTAGGATTGGGAGGTGTCTGCACTGATGAGGCGACCAGGCTTGTCCGCCGCATCTCATGGCAGGACGCACGGAGATATCGTGTCCGAATTACGATCGATGGTGGGCGATCTCCCGGCTTATTCAAAGGCTTCGATAGGATTGTTTCTGGAGAGTTGCATCGTCGCCGAGGAGAGACGATTCACCTTCCGCAACTCAGGGAGTGGATGACAATGCTTGCCGGTAAAGTCGAAGCAAATCTCCGTTCTTTCATAAAGGAGGAATGAATTGTTCGACACTGAGACCATTAAGCTTATCCAGAATGCAGCACCTCTAGAGGAGCTCGATCTCGAACGCCTACCTCAGTTTCTGACAGAAGCCTATGCGAAGGTAGTTGCAGCTCGTCTTGGGGCAGTTCGCCTGGAAGCCGGCCAGAGGGAAGCCGAGTGGGATCAGAACATTCGCCAGCTTCGACGCTTGGCCGAAACATATGAGGGGCTTTCGATCTTTCTACCAGCTGATAACCCACATCTAGCGGCCTGTGCATTCGTAGCGGGCTCAGCACACCAAACACTAGTCATAGCGCAGAGGATAGAGGCGGATATAGATCGCCAAACAGTATTAGACCGCTCTCTTTCGCCCCACGGGGTGGGATCAGAAGTGGCCGCATGTCTGCTTTTTCTTATCGGAGGTCATCAGGCAGACGCAGCAGAAACATCGTCACTGTTCATTGAGTCAACCGATGATCCGTATGTGGGTAAGCTCCTCAGTGGAATATCCGCCATCGCATCGGGAGAAGGCAGTCGTCTCGCAACCATAGTTGATGGCCAGGTAGCGTCCGAGAGATCTACTGAAGCAGACGACTACCTTCGCAAGGCCGCCGACACATTGTGGTCTGAACTTTCTCGTTCGGTTGTAGCAATCGCACGAATCGCACTCGGTCTTGAGTCCCAGGACAATCCAGGCACACTCATTGATGGAGTAATCGACCGACTTGGCCGAGCTCAAAGGCCTGTGGAGGCCGGCGGCATCACTCTTCTGGTTCGCCCTAACCTAGAAGGGCCCTACCACGTCGCCAGGCTCCTACGTAGAGTATCTGATCAGCAGTTGGCCACAGCCGTAACACGGTTGCCTGCTCCTTCGGGTGTGGATTCAGGAAGATGGGCAAGATTCACAAAAGCATTTGCTAAGCGGAGGCCCTTCCTTTGGCAGAATCACTTGAGTGCATTTACCCAAGGCTTTCTTGACCCTGGGGCTTCATCGGTACTCACGTTTCCAACGGGTGCCGGCAAGACAACAATCACCGAGCTTCGTATCGCGGCCGAGCTCTTGCGTGGGCGAAAAGTCGTGTACCTCGCTCCGACCCGTGCTCTCGTGGACCAGGTGGCAACCGAACTCGGCAAAACACTTGTTCCGATTGCACCTTCGGTTGTACGTGGCCGTTTCCTAGAGGATTTTGGGGAGAAGGCTGCAGAACGGGTGTTTGTACACACGCCGGAACAGTGCTTGGCATACATGTCCTTCGACACGGATGCCCACACTGACGTGGGGCTCATCGTAGTAGACGAATGTCACCAACTATCCGGTGAGCCGCCAGGACCAAACGGCCGATCACGCTTGCCTGGGCGCAGGTCAGTTGATGCAATGTTTACGTTGCTTACGCTTCTTCAGCGATCACCTGAAGCCGATCTAGTACTCATTTCGGCAATGGTCCGGAATGGTCAGGAACTTGGGCAATGGCTTGAGATGGCAACCGGCCGTCCTGCGGTCGTTCTCGATTTGCCATGGAAACCCACCCGACAAGTTCGAGGTGTCGTCGTCTATGAGGCGAATGAAATCGAACGAATGCAACAAGATCTACGTGAGCGTCGGGCTCGACGCGGGGGGAAACCACGAAAAGCGGACCGGTCTGGAGTAGCGGCACAGCCTATCGGGCTGTTCTGTCACGAGCAGGTTTGGGCCAGGAATAGCAGCTTTGCAAAGTTTCCGATCCTGCCATTTGCCGTTCCCCTATCAGTCAACAGTTCTTGGAGAATCACGGCAAACAGAAATGAGGTCGGTGGCCTGCTTCTTGGAGCCATGGCCAATGCTAGAATGCGACCTATTGTGTTCAGTCAACAAGTAAAGTGGACCTCAATTATCGCCAATGTGGCTTCATCGACACTTGAATCGCAAGGCTTATCCGAGGTGGCCCTCACCTCGGAAGAACAGATGCTGTTCGACGCAGCGGCCCGTGAACTTGGTGATACCACATACATTGAGGGCATATCACGAAGCCGCATTGGCATCCATCACGGTCTTTTACTCTGGCCAGAGAGAGCCGCAGTTGAGTCGGCATTCCAAAGAACTGATGGCTTGTTAGGCCTAGTTGCCACTCCGACAGTTGCACAGGGAATCAATCTCCCAGCGGAAGCGGTCATTATTGCCGGTGATGACCGCTGGACCGAAGATATTGACGAAAGTGGAATGCAGCCGCTGGCAGTTCATGAACTCCTAAACGCCGCAGGGCGAGCAGGCCGTGCAGGCCACTACGCACACGGTATCGTGATAGATCTTTCTGGCAGAGTTATCACGGTTTCGCAGCAGCAGAACATTGACCGTGTCACAAATCTTGATCACATCATGTCGCTCTTCGGTCTGCCAGATCAATGCCTTGATGTGATTGACCCGATCACCCAAGTCATCGACTTAGTCCATACGCAAGGGGTTAAAAACGAAGTCAGCGACTACCTTGTAAGAAGAGTCTCTGGCATGCCTGAAGATCTCCTCGTAGGTATCTTACGTTCTTCACTTGGAAATTTGACAGGACCGGACCGTGAGGCACGCGTCGCAGGACAAACTGCCATCCTCCGAGCCATAGGAGCAACTCTCGATGACGATCAGGGCGATAACGGCAACTTAGAATTGGACGAATGGAGGGAGTTTGCGAGTCTTGTGGGCGTTTCTCCTAAAGTTGTGTCTAGCATCGCAACAAGTATCCGGTCGTTAGATGCTTTAGCTAGTTGGTCTTTTACGGATCTCCTCAGCTTCACTATCGGCGAAGTTTCTCGGCAACTATTCTCCCTAGTCAGCCCGAGCAGCTCGAGTCTTGCGTCTATTCTTCCGCAAGCTCGCAGAAAAGTCGGGCGCACTTATGAGATCACAGAGTCTATTGAGGAGTGGCAGAGTCGCTGGATAGCGATCATTCCTGAAGTTCTTAGTGCATGGATTACGGGTACTCCAGTCGCAGAGATTGGCCGCTTGCTTCACACGCATAGGGGCGCAGATGGCCATGTTAACGCTATTCATCTTGGTCGAAGGTTCGCTCTAAGTTTTGTCACGAGCTTTGCGCATGGCGTTTCCGTCGTGACCCGAGTGTTAGAGGAGATTGGCGGTCATGAGCTTTCGTCAGGGCTAAGGCTTCAGCTGGCCGCGTCCCTTTGCGTGGTGTAAAACCCGAGGCCCGAATGCCCTGATCAGAGGGTGAACAGGGTGGAATGACGGGCTGTCATTCAGGAGGTGCAGATGCGCCTCATATGGCCACGATGAATCGGGACGAATGACTTGT
>CAIQIA010000018.1 GCA_903871775.1 uncultured cyanobacterium | reverse complement strand
GCTGACCCAGGGGCAGCGGGTCTCCGGCACCATCGGAGGCCCGCTGCTAGGGTTGAGGAATGCGGGTGTAATTCAGTGGTAGAATGTCAGCTTCCCAAGCTGAACGTCGCCGGTTCGAGCCCGGTCACCCGCTTGAAGTCCAGGCCTTGAAAATCTCCCGAGAAGCCAGACAGGCACTGGCTTTAGGGATTCCAGCGGCTGACCGCACCTGACAGGCCGTGCCAGGCTGCAGGGCCAAACATCTCACCAAACGCCTCACATGGCGCCGCCCCGTGACTGGGAGGGGACGATCCGAACCGTGGTGTCTCACGCCCTGTCTCGGCGGGGCTGCCGAAGAGGTTGGGCCGTTCTGAATCATCGAGGGAACGTCCGGTTGAACATTGCCGCAGGTGCGGCTGGAGGAAAAAGACGACAGGTATTGCTCCCCATTCCATGGCAATGCGATCAGGTCGATGAAATTCGGGATGCAGTTGTCTATGTATTTGATGAATTTCAGAAGGGCGTTGATCCGGATCTCTGCGTAACTCGATCCTCCGGCCGCATCATGCTGAAACCGTTGCGGGATCAGCTGCAGCAGCTCCAGGCTTGTCCACCAGCGCTGGTGGCAGCTCGAAGCTCAGCGCTCCTGCCGCAGCTCTCTCAATCGAGGACTGGTCCGAACTGATCGAAGCCATTCGTGACTACAAGTTGCTCAGCGGCGAGATCAAGGGGTCGACCTGGGAACGGGTCTATCGCCACCACATGAAGCACGTGCTGGGGGCGATGGCGATGCCCGCTCCACCGCAGAACGCCAAGCAGTTGCTCGAGGGCCTGGCAAAGATCTGGGCGGACAAACCGGGAGGCCGCACCCGCCAGATCCAGATGCAATGCACCACTGCCCTGCTGCGCTGGGCCTGTGAGGAGCACCGGCTGGGCGAGGAATGGGATCCCCCGCAGAATCTTGCGACCTATGTGGGGCGCTCCAGGACCCCACAAGCCATCACCACACCCCTGCAGGTGGCGGACATCCTGGCTCTGGTGGATGCACTGCCTGATCCTCGCTGGCGCTTTGGCTTCCAGTTGATGGCGGCCTAAGGATTGCGCCCTGAGGAACTGCACCACCTTCAGCTCGGCCTCACGCGGCAAGACCAAGCCCCGCACCCTGAGGCTGCTGCCCTGTGATGACTGGGCTGCCCAGTGGCAACTGGCTGATGCTCGCCTGTCGGATGGGCACGAGCCGGTGCGGGTCAGGCTTGATGCCCTCTGACTTCGGCTGTCCTCTGCAGACCCTGCCTCGCAATGTTGGCTTATTCCAGTGCAGGCCTCATCCCGAGGGCAATCGCGGCTTGCTGCATCCGCCCATCGAAGCTGGCCAGCCGGGTGCAGCGGCTGTGCAGCGCCACCGCCAGATGCAAGGCGTCACCGGCCCGCAGGCCGAGGCCCGGATCCTGGAGCAGCTCGGCGGCCTGGCGAAAGCGGTCGCGATCCAGGGAACGAAGTTCCACTCCGCCCTGCAGCAGACGCTCGAACTGCTCCCCAGCGGCCTGGCGTGCTTCAGAACTGAGGCCGTGATGGCGCTGCTTGATTCCAAGGGCGCTGTGGGTTTCGGTGATCAGCCAGTCGCTGCTGATCAAGGCTTCGCGAGATTCCGCAAACCAGTCGAGCGCTTGCGCACTGCGTTCTTCCGGGGTCAGCAGAGCCACCACCACGCTGGTGTCGAGATAGATCATCGCTGGCTCAGCTTCACCAGCGTTCACCCCCGCGGCATTCCTCGATCACCGAGGGCGTGATAGGCATGGTTGCCTGAAGCTGACGCAGATCAGTGGCCAGGGCAGAGCGATCCAGCCTGCGCAGAGGCTCCAGGCTCAGGCGGCCATCAGGTCCAACGACGATGTCGATCTGATCGCCTTCCTGCAGTCCCGCCTGACGCAGGCAATCAGCCGGGAGCCTGACCGCCAGGCTGTTCCCCCAGCGGCGGATCGCCTGCGGGAAGTGCTGGCTGCCGTCAGCTGAGCGATCTTGAGGCCTGGGCTGTGTCAAGGAACGCCTTTGGCCGTTCACGGCCACCCGTAGAGACATGACTCTACGTCCGGTTTGCGGCTTTCAGTGCTGAGGATGCCGCTGGCTCCAGCCAGTGATGGTGGCCTCCATAGTCTCCAAATGCCACTGCAGGGGTCCCCGGCCTTGCCTCGGCTCGTCGGGGCGAGATCTGGGTGGCACGGCTGAACCCCAATCAGGGCGCCGAGGTGGGCAAGCGGCGTCCCGTCGTGATCCTTCAGGCCGATCCGACCACGCAGGCCGGCCTGGCCTGGCACCCGGGCGCTGCTGGCGGCTCTGGGCATTGGCATCGTCTGAGTGAGCGCATGCCCCACGGCTGACTCCAAGCCCCCGATCTGGATCAGCGTTCCACCAGGCATCGGCAGACCACACCATCGGCCTCTACCCCCTACGAGCAGGACTGGCGTGACGACGCCCGGGCCTTTCTGCGCTCGTCCCGGGAGCTGACGGTGGCGGGGGCTCCCCCCGCCTGGGAGGACTCTGGCCTGGAAGCTTGCGATTCTGCGCTGATCAGACGACGGATCCCGCCCCTTCACGGACCAGGCTTCTGATACCCGCCCTCAATCCCCAGCAGCCGCGACAGGGTCTGCAGCAGCACGGGCCTGCTCTCGCGGAGCAGCTGCTCAGCCTGGTCGGAGGTGGCGCTGGCGCTGCGGCCTGTCTGGCTCACCTGCTGCAGGGTCTGACGCAGCTGGGGTGCCGTGGTCTGGGTCTCCTGTCGCAAGGCCGCGCCGAGCCTCACGCAGCGTCAGCGGCAGGTCAGTGGCGGTGAGTCTGTTGGTGTGCTGAAGCGTCGCCTGAAGATCGGCCTGGGTCCGCGCCAGGTTCTGCATCATGCTGGCGATCGGCACCGGCTGTGCATAGGGAAGGGTGCGTCCCTGCATCGAGTGGGTTCCCAAGGACGTGCCTGGCCGCTGCGGATCGGGACTGAGCACGTGTAGTGGTCGCCCACGAATTCTTCCTGCTCCTGGCTGGCCACACTGCGAGGGCCCACGAGGGCGGCATAGGGCTCAGCGATCTGCAGATCCACGAGGACCCTCGCATCAGATCGAAGGTTCGTCCTGCCCGACCCGCACGCCACTGGCGTTCTCGATCAGAAGCTGCAGGTTCAGGTGGCGTTGCCCCCACCCCTGTTCCCGCACCAGGCCCACAAGCAGCACGGCCAGCAGCAGCAGCCCGGAACCGACGAACAGCAGAGGGCCATTCCTCACGCCAGCAAGTTCGTTGGCGTCGGGTGGGGCCATGATCCAGGCGAGCTTGAGGGTCATCAACACCATCAGGCCCTCCACGAGCAGATTGCTTGGGAAAAGAGTCAGGCCATGATCTGATCGCGGATCAGATCGCGTCGAGTCGCCACTGCGCCAGCGTGTCCAGGCGCAGATGGCGGCCAGAAACAATGCCGCCCGAACCATCGAAAGCAGCAGGTCCACCGGCTGCAGTCCGCTGAGCAGGTCGCGCCATTCGCCCAGCAGATCGGCGCGGGGTGAGGCCAGCAAGCCACCGCCCACGGCTGCCAGCATCAACAGCAGCTGCAGCTCGAGGCTGAAGCGGCTGGTCTGGCCTAGGGGACCGCTGGCCAGCGGCACCACCCCCGCACCGAGCACGAATCCCACCAGCAGAACAGGCCCGCCGCAGCGTTGCCCATCGCGTTCAACGAGCCTCAGAACACGAAGCAGCGCAGCGGCCACCAAAGGAACGACCGATCAGAACATCCATGCAGTCTGACTCGCCTCGCCAGACAGGCCAGCCCCAGCGCAGAATCTGGTATCTCTCTTGCGACCAAGGCCGAGAAGCGGTGCCGATGGTGGAGTTGCGGCTTCAATTATTCGGTCTTCTGGTTGTTGTTCATGGCATGGAAGTGGCGCCAGGTGCCGATGGTTGCCAGGGCGAAAGAGATGGTACGGAACTGACAGTCTGGGCGGATGTCGCTGGGATCGTCATTGGATGGCTTGCCATCCTGGTCGCTGCTCTGTGGGGCTGACGCCATGGCTATGCTTGCCGAGGCTGGCAGAGAGTTGTCCATGCTTGTCAGCCCCCGATTCCGTCATCATGTGCTGGCAGGCCGGGATCTGCTGCCGCTGTTTGATGCGGTCTTCGCTGTGGCCCTGACCCTGCTGGCTTACAACCTGCCGGATCGCCTGTCTTCTGCTGCCGATGGCCAGCGGCTGATCGCCAATCTGTTCGGGTATGGCCTCAGCGGCATGGCCGTTCTTCTGTATTGGTTCAAGTTGCGCCGCCTGATCGCCATGGCCGGCTTCCTAGCGTGCCGCAGATCCTGCTGGCGTTCCTCTGTCTGCTCACGATCGTGCTCTTTCCCAAGCTCGCTGACATCGCTGTGCTGCACGGCGATGGTGCGGGCTCTTTCTCGCGCTGGACACCGGCCCAGGTGGCAAACACCATCTTTCTTGGGACACTGTTTTTCTTTGATGGATTGTGTCTTCTGTTTGCGCTCTCTCTTCTCGGCCGTCGTCATGTCTCGTTCGGACGGCGCCGGTTGGTGCGGTTGACCATCGCCACCCATGGCGCTGGGCTGTTGTTTCTGCTGCTCTTGGCGGGGTTTGAGCTGTTGTTTGAATGGTTCAACAACCAGTACCTCCTGCTCGTCCCGATCACGCTTCTGCTGGAAGAGATGAGCCTCGCCTGGTGGGTGTCCTTTGCCTGAGCCTCGGCCCACGGCAGCTGGCTGGTGGCAGCACCATCGCCTTGAGGCACCCGCAACCCTGCCCCTGTTTGATGGGGTCTTTGCCGTCGCTCTCACCCTGCTTGCCTTCTCGGTTCCCGAGCAGATCGGAACATCGATCGATGTGGTCAGTCTGTACGGCGCAGTTCTGGCCTACGCCCTGAATGGGATTGCTATCCTTCTGTACTGGTACAAGATGCGCCGCTTGGTTGTGCTCACAAGGGCGTTGCATCTGCAGCAGCTGCTGCTCGGTCTCCTCGGTCTATTGACGGTGGTTGTGCTGCCGAAGTTCTCGGCTCTTGCGCTTGAGTACGGTCATGGCCAGGGTGACCTCAACAACTGGACCCTGGCCCAGATCTCCAATGTGAGTTTTCTGGGCGCCTTGTTTCTGTTTGACGGGCTTTGCCTGCTCTATGCCATCAGCCTTCTTGCCCATGGTGCCGTTCGCCGATCAGATCAGCTGCATGTGCGTGCCGCCGTGCGTGCCCAGGCCTTCGGCTTCACGGTGCTCTTGCTGATGGCTGGGATGGAACTGTTGCTGAGTTGGTTCAACAATCAATACGTGTTCTTGGTGCCCGTCGTTCTGCTGGTGGAAGAGTTCTTGATCGCCCGCCGGATCGGCTGACGTGATCGGCTGCCGTCGACGGCCGTTCAGCACAACTGCCGCAGCCCTGGCCGGGCAGGGCCCCAGGGCACTGGTCGACAGTGCCGTGGGCGCCCGGATCATCACCGGCGATCACCCGGCCACGGCCCGTGCCATCGCCCGCCAGCTGCAGCTGCCCACGACGGCACCGTGGTCACCGGCCCGATGCTTGAGGCCATGGACGACGGCGCCAACGATGCTCCGGCGATCCGCCTGGCGGACGTGGGGATCGCCCTCGGCTCCCGCGCCACTGATGCGGCCCGCACCGCCGCCGACCTGGTGGTCACCGACGGGCGCATCGAAACGATCGTGCATGCCGCGCTCGAAGGTCGGGCTCTGGGGCGCTCGGTGCGCGATGCGGTGAGGTTGCTGCTGGGGGGCAACCTCGGCGAGATCGGGTTAACGCTGGTGAGCGGCCAGGTGCAGGGACGTCCGGCGCCCAACACCCGCCAGCTGCTGCTGCTCAATCTGCTCACCGATGTGGCCCTCACCCCAGAGCAGCTGCTGGCCGAGGGGCCAGACCGCAGCCTGGGGGATGCCCTGGACCGGACCATCCTGAACACCGCCACCATCACCGCCCTCAGCAGCGGTCTGGCCCGCGCCGCGGCTGGCGTGGCCGGGGATCGCCGGGCCGCCGACACGGTGGGGCTGCTCACCCTCGTGGGCACGCAGCTGGGCCAGGCGATGGCCATCCGCCGCAGCGATGCGATCACCCTGCTGAGCGGAACCGGCGCGATCACGGCCTTCGGCACCGGCGTCGGATGGTTGATCAATCGAGGGGGTTCTCCCCGTCCTCCTGCGCCAGCCGGGCCAGGCTCTCGTCATGCGCATGCAGCGGATCCAGCTGCTGCTCGGCCATCTCCTCAGGATTCAGCTCATCGAGCTTGATCTGCGGCGCTTTGGTGTCGTGGTTCTGGGTGTTCTGAATCAGGAACACCATCAGGAAGGTGATGATGGCGGTGGCGGTGTTGATCACCAGTTGCCAGGTGTCGCTGCAGCCGAACAGCGGCCCGGTGAGCAGCCAGAGTCCCACCAGTCGTTCATGGTGCCCATCGGTGACGGCCCCCCTAGGGTGCCTGCGCCCTGAGGCGCCACGGCTCCGTGTTCAGGCCAGTGCTGCCAACCGTTCTGCGGCAGTCCCCGTCCCGGCGGCTGATCCTGGCCACGGCCCGTGGCCAGCGGGCCGGCTTGGCCCTGCATCTGCTCACGGGGTTGCTGCTTGCCCTCGCCGAAGGGGTGACGCTGGCGCTGGTGTTTCTCGCCATCCGCCAGCTGGCCGGTGGCGCCCCGCCGTCGTGGTGGGCACGGCTGCCGCTGCCGCCGCTGCCGGCCTCCGGGGTGTTTCTCGCCCTGCTGGCGGCTGCCGTGGCGGTTCAGGGTGCCCAGAGCATCGCCCAGTACATCAACCAGGTCACCCTGGTGGACCTGGCCGCCCGCTGTCGCCGGCAGCTGACCCATCGGCTGCAGCAGCGCATCCTCGATCTCAGCTACGCCAGCGTCAGCCGCTACCGCGCCGGTGATCTGATCGATCACCTCAGCCAGGGCCCCGAGGCGGTGCGGCTGCAGATCCAGCACAGCGGGCAGGCCCTGCTGGCGGCCCTGCTGGCCCTCACGTATCTGCTGATCCTGCTGCGGCTCTCCCCCTGGCTGCTGCTGCCGGCCCTGGGGCCAGCCCTGGCGGCCGCCTGGTTGCAACGGCGCCTGGTCCCCGCCCTGGGGGCCGGCGCCACCCGGGTCAGTGAGGCCCAGGTGCATGTCACCGCCTGCCTGACGGAGCAGATCCACACCCTGCGGCTGCTGCACACCACCGCGAGCTACGACGCCGCGCAGCAAGTCCTGGAGCAGCCGCTGGCGCGGCTCGAGGCGTGCCAGCGGCGTCAGGGGCGGCTGCTGGAGCTGAGCGGCCCCCTCGGCGCCTTTGTGCCGGTGCTGGTCGTTGCCCTCATCGCCGCCGTGGCCCTGCTGGTGTTCGGCCCCCGCCCGGCCGCGGTGCTGCCTGGTCTGGCGACGGTGATGCTTGCCCTCCAGCGCCTCAATGTGCGACTGGGGGGTCTCGTCTACCACCTGCAGCAGCTGGCCGATAACCGGGGCCGCCTCGACCGCCTGGATGGGATCCTGGCCGCCCCCGGTGACGTGCGGCGCCGGCAGGGGGGCCTGCCGTTCAGCGGCCTGCGCCGGGGGCTTGTGCTCGAGGCGGTGGAACTGCGCTACGAACCGTGCCAGCCCCTGGCGCTGCAGCAGGTGAGTTTCGCCATCGACCGGGGCCAGGTCACGGCGCTTGTGGGCCCCAGCGGGTCGGGGAAGAGTTCGATCGCCGACCTGCTGGTGGGGCTGCGGGATCCCAGCGGCGGGCGCATTCTTGTTGACGGGATCGACCTCACCCAGCTGGATCCCCACAGCTGGCGGGCCCGGCTGGGGGTCGTGAGCCAGGACATCCAGCTGCCCCACGGGACCGTCGCCGAGGTCATCGCCCATGGCCTGGCGATTGACGCGGCCGCCATTGCCGCCGCCGCCGCCCGGGCCCAGGCCGCCGGGTTCATCGAGGCGCTGCCCCAGGGCTACGCCACCCCGCTCGGGGAGGGGGGCCATCGCCTCAGCGGCGGCCAGCGCCAGCGGCTCTGCCTGGCGCGGGCGCTGCTGCGGCAGCCCGAGCTGCTGATTCTCGATGAGGCCACCAGTGCCCTCGACCGCGACAGCGAGCGCCTGGTGCAGGACGCCATCACCATCGCGGCCGGCGCGATGACGGTGCTGGTGATCGCCCACCGGCTCAGCACCGTGCGCCAGGCCGACCGGATCGTGGTGCTCGATGGCGGTCGGGTGGTGGAGCAGGGGTGCCACGACGTGCTGCTGCAGCGGGGGGGGGCCTATGCCCGGCTCTGGAGCCAGTGACCGGCCCGCCGCCGCGACGCCGGTGGTGGTGATCCCCATCCCCGCGCCGCGGTTGCGTCCGCCGGAGCAGCTGAGCCTGCAGCGGGCCTTCCGCCTGCTGGCGGCCCATCCGCTGGTGCTGCTCTGCCCCGAGGGCCGCGCCGCCGCCATCGCCGAGGCCGTGGCAGCCGTGGTGGGAGGCGGGGCCCGGTTCACGCTCCATCCGGTGCCCGACCCCTGGATGGCCTCGGTGCGTGCCTACAACCAGCTGATGCTGCGGCCGGCGTTCTATGCCCACTACCGGGCCCACAGCCATCTGCTGATCCATCAGCTCGATGCCACCGTCTTCGCCGACGAGCTGCTCGCCTGGTGCGGCCGCCCCTGGGACTACATCGGGCCGCCCTGCTACGGCCCGGAGGATCCCTTTGACCCCCAGCAACCCGCCTTCATCGGGGTGGGTGGTTTTTCGCTGCGGCGTGTCGCCGCCTTCGAGGCGGCTCTGGCGGAGGCACCGCTGGTGTTCCGCCATCGGGATCTGCGCCGCCATCTGCGGGGCTGGAGCCGCCGGGGCCGGCTGGTGATGCAGGCCCGTTGGCTGGCCTGCCGCCTCAGCGGTGGCTGCCGGCTTCCGGCACCGGCCAACAGCCTGGCCCGCTGGCTCGGCATCAACGAAGACGTGCTGTTCGGACGCCAGTTGCCGGCCGTGCGGCCGTGGTTCCGGGTTGCCCCCTACGACGAGGCCGTGCGGTTCGGCATCGACCGCCATGCGGCCGAGCAGCTGCGGCGGCTGGGGCGGCTGCCCTTCGGTGCCCACGCCTGGTGGACCCTGCCTGGCCATCGCGGGCTCTGGGATCCATGGCTGGCCCAGACCTGAACCGGCCCACGATGCGGATCCTGCACCTCTCCGATGCCCTGCATCCCCCCGTCATCGGCGGCACGGAGGTGTTCATCGACCGCCTGCTGGCGGCCCAGGGGCGCCTGCCGCAGCCCCTGCAGGTGCTCTGGGCCGCCCACGCCGATCCCGGCAGCGAGGCTTCGGCCGCGGCTCCAGGGGCCGGCCGCCTGCTGCTGCCGCCGGTGCCATCGGCGGACCGGTGTCGGCGATTGGCCATGGAGGCCGCGGCCCTGCCGGGGTTCGCGGCCCTGCTCGATGACTTCCTGCCCCAGGTGCTGCATCTGCATTCGTGGAGCGAGCGCTGCGGCCTCTCCCATGTGCTGGCGGCCCGGGCCCGTGGGATCCGGGTGGTGATGACGGTGCATGCCCCGGGCTTCACCTGCCTGCAGGGCAGCCTCCGCTTCCGCCGCCGCCAGGCCTGCGACGGCCGCATCGATGACCGCCGCTGCACCGACTGCCGCCTGGTGAACGGCGGTGTGCCGGTCCCGCTGGCGGCCCTGGTGGCCCTCCAGAACGGCTGGCCCCTCGGCCCCGACAGCCCCGGACGGCTCGCCCATCTGCTCACCGCCCGGCCGCTGACGGCCGCCTTCCGCCGCGGCTGGCAGCGCCTGCTGCCCGAGGTGGCGGCCTTCCATGTCCTGGCCCGCTGGAGCGCCGAGGTGCTGCGACGCAACGGCGTGCCCATGGAACGGGTTCATCTGGTGCGCACCGCAGGGCCTGCGCCGTTGCCCCTGCAGACGCGATTGCCCCGGGGGACCGCTCCCCTGCGGCTGGTGTGGTGGGGCCGCTGCGCCGAGGTCAAGGGGGTGCATCTGCTGGTCGAGGCGATCCGGGGCCTGCCGCCTCACCTGCCGTTGCAGCTTGACCTCTGGGGGCCGGGCTGGCACAGCCCCTACGGCAGGCGGCTGCAGCGGCGCCTCTCCGGCGACCCCCGCGTGCGCCACCGGGGCTGCCTGCCGCCGGAGGCCCTGCTGCCGCGGCTGGCCGGTTACGACCTGGGTCTGCTGCCGTCCCTCTGGCCCGAGACCGGTCCCCTCACCCTGCTGGAGGCCTTCGCCGCCGGCCTGCCCGTGGCTGGCAGCGATCTGGGGGGCATCGCCGAACTGATCACCGACCACGGCGGCGGGGTGCTGCTGCCGCCCACCCCCCAGGCCTGGCGGGCCTTCCTGGCTGCCATCGCCCGGGGGGAGCGGCCGCTGCCGGCCCCCGCCGGTCCGCTGCACCGCACGGTCGACACCCTCGCCCGGGAGCTGCTGCCCCTGTACGGCCCATGACCCGCCGGCCCGCTGCCCCCTGCCTGATCGTGCTGGCCTCCCTGGCCCGGGAGGGCTGTCCGGTGCTGGCCCTGCAGCTGGCGCGCCACTGGCAGGCCGAGGGGCTGCCGGTGCGGGTGCTCACCTGCTTCAGCGGACCCGATGATCTGGGGCCTGCCTTCGCCGCCGCCGGGGTTCCGGTGCAGCGGCTGCAGCTCGAGCGGGGCCCTGCCCGTCTGCTGCGGCTGTTCTGGGCCGGTCTGGGCCTGGCGGGGCCCGACCGGCCCCGGGCGGTGCTCAGTTTTCCGCTGGGCTGGCATGCCCCCTTCGCCTGGGGGGCGCGGCTGGCGGGGGTGCGGCGGGTCGTGGTGCATGCCGGCAACCTGCCGCCGGTCGCCGAGGGCCGGTCCTTCCGGCGCTTCCGGGCGCTGGTGCAGCTGGGCCGGCCCGTGACCCATCGGCTCATCTGCTGCAGTGAGGCGGTGCGCCAGGCCTGCCTGCGGGATTTCGGGCTGCGGCCCGCCGAAGCCATCACGGTGGCCAATGCCTGCGACCCCGACCGCTTCGCGCGGCCCCGCCATCCGGCGGTGGACGGCGGGCCGCTGCTGATCAGCGTCGGCCGCCTCGACGCCAGCCGCGATCTGCCCACCCTGCTGCGGGCCCTGGCGCTGCTGCGGCAGCGGCATCCGCGGGCCCGGCTGCAGCTGGTGGGGGAAGGCACGGCCCGGCCGGCCCTCGAGGCCCTGGCCCGGCAGCTGGGGGTGGCGGATGCCGTGGCCTTTCTGGGCGGCCGTGACGACGTGCCCGGCCTGCTGGCGGCGGCCGATGTCTTCGCCTGGCCGGCCCTGCCCCTGGAGGGGTTCGGCATCGCCCTGGCGGAGGCGATGGCGGCGGGGCTGCCCGTGGTCGCCACGGCCGTGCCGGCCTGCCGGGAGGTGCTCCAGGAGGGGCGCTGCGGCCTGCTGGTCACCCCTGGGGATCCGGCGGCCCTGGCGGCCGGTCTGGCGGAGGTGCTGGCGGCGCCGGCCGCCGCCGCCGGCCGGGCCGCTGCCGCCCGGGAACGGGCCCGCCGCGACTACGGCGTCGCCGCCATGGCCGGGGCCTACGCCCGCTGCCTCGGCCTGCGGCCGGTGGTGCTGCACGTGCTGCGGGGTCTGCCGGCCGGCGGCCTCGAGACCCTGGCCCTCGAGCTGCTGCGCCGGGCCCCCGCCGCCGTCGAGAGCGTGCTGCTCAACCTGGATGAGGGTGAGCGCAGCCAGGCCGCTCCGTTCGAGGCCCTGGCCCGCCAGGGGCGGCTGACGCTGATCGAACGATCGGGCCGCGACGGGCCGCGGCTGCTGTTGCAGCTGCTGCCGTTGCTGCAGCGGCTGCGGCCCCAGGCGCTGCTGTTGTACCCGTTCAACCGCCGCAGCCTCTGGGTTGCCCTGGCGGCCCGGCTGACCGGGGTGCGGCGCTGCTGCTGCGCCGTGCAGAACCTGGCGCCGCCCGCGGGGCCCGGCCGGGCGGCGGTGGCCCGGCTGCTGCGCTGGTGCGCCCGCCTGGGGGTGGTGCTGGTGCCCTGTTCGCGGGCCGCCGCCGCCAGCCTGCCCCTGGCGCCGGCGGGTCGCCGCCCGCGCCTGACGCCGGTGCTGGCGAACGGCGTCGCCATCGCCGAGCTGGCCCGCCGGGCCGCTGAGGCCCGCCAGCGCCGTGGGGGCGCCGGGCCGTTGCGGCTGCTGACGGTCGCCCGCTGCGATCCGCTCAAGGACCAGGCCACCTTGCTGCGGGCCTTCGCCGCCTGCCGACCCGACGGGCCCGACTGGCAGCTGCAGCTGGTGGGCGACGGCCCCACCCGGCCGGCCCTGGAGGCCCTGGCCCACGACCTCGGCCTCGGCGCTGCCGTGGTCTTTCTCGGCCGTCGCGACGACATCCCCGAGCTGCTGGGGCAGGCCGACCTGTTCGCCCTGAGCACCAGCGCCGCCGAAGGGTTCGGCATCGTGCTGATCGAGGCCCTGGCGGCCGGTCTGCCGGTGCTGGCCAGCGATGTGCCGGCCTGCCGCGAGGTGCTCGATGACGGCCGCGCCGGGCTGCTGCTGCCGCCGGCCGATCCCGCGGCCTGGGCCCGGGGCCTGGGGCCGCTGCTCCGCGATGGCGACCGGCGCCAGGCGCTGGCGGCCCTGGCGCTGGCGGCCGCCCCGCGCCACGATGCCGGCCCCATGGCCCGGCGCTGGTACCGGTTGCTGGGGGTGCGATGAACCGCTATCTGCTCTGCTGCGGTGATGCCACCGATCCCGCCGCCTGGAGCGGCATCCCGGCGGCGCTGCTGGCGGCCGGCCGCGCGGCCGGCCTGCTGCAGGGGGGGCTGGCCCTGCAGCCCTCGGCCCTGGCCCGCCAACGCCGCTGCTGGAACCTGCGGCAGCTGCTGCGCCATGGCCGGCCCGGCGGCTTCCAGTACAGCCCCGGTTTCGGCCGGGCGCTGCTGGCGCAGCAGCCCCTGCCCGCCGGCCCCCTGGCGCTGCTCTCGCACATGCCGCTGCTGCCGCCCCAGCCCTGGCCCCAGAGCTGGCGTGTCGACTTCTACCTCGACGCCACCACCCGGCAGGTGTTCGACGACTACGGCGCGGGCCGCCAGCTGGCGCCCGCCTACCGCCGGCAGGTGCTGGCGCGCGAACGGCGGGCGCTGCAGGCCGCCGGGGCCGTGGTGACCATGGCGCCCTGGGCGGCCGCCTCGGTGATCGCCGACTGCGGTGTCGACCCCGCCCGGGTGTGGGTGGTGCCGGGGGGGGCGAACCTGGACGAGACCCTGCTGGCGGCGCAGCCCGACGGTCCGCCCCCCGGGGCCCCGGGGCCCGGGGCGCCCCTGCGGCTCGGCTTCCTCGGCAAGGATTGGCAGCGCAAGGGGGGGGGCTTCGTGCTGCAGCTCGCCGAAGCCCTCGAGGGGCGCGGTCTGCCGACCCGGGTGCGGGCCGTCGGCCCCGACCCCGGGGCTCTGCCACGCCATCCTTGCCTGGACCCCGTCGGCTTCCTCGACCGGCGCCGGGACGAGGCCACCTTCGTGGCGGAGCTGCGCAGCTGGCATTTCGGCACGCTGTTTTCCCGCGCTGAGGCCTTCGGGATCGGCAACCGCGAATGCCTGCGCCTGGGGGTGCCGGTGCTGGCCCACGCGGTGGGGGGCATTCCCGCCACCCTGCCCGATGCCGGCTGCGGCCGGCTGTTCCCCCCCCATCCCTCCCCTGGGGAGGTCGCCGACTGGATCCAGGCCCGGCTGACGCCCTATGGCGCCTACCTCGGGTGGCGCCAGGCCCTGGCTGCCCGCGGCGGCGAGTTCACCTGGGCGGTGGCGGCGGCCCGGCTGCAGGAGCTGCTGGGTTGATGCAGCGCCTGCCCCGCTACGCCGTGCTGCAGCCCGGGGCGCGCCTCCACTACGCGGTGCCCGCCCTGCTCGCCCGCGCCGGTGCCCTGGCGGCCCTGTACACCGACCTGCATGGCGACCACCGGTCCCTGCGGGCCCTCGGGGCCCTCTGGCTGCAGGGCCGGCAGCCGCCGGCCCTGCAGCGCCTGCTGGCCCGGCGGCTGCCGGCCGACCTGCCCCGGCGGCTGGTGCGGGAGCAGGTCATGGCCACCCTGGCCGGCAGGGGGGCGCCGGCCCTGCTGCAGCGGGCTGCCCGTGAGGGCTTCGCCGGCGCCGAGGCCGTCTACACCAGCTTCATCAACGACGATCTCGAAACGGTGAAACGGGCCCGTGACCAGGGGCTGAGCGTCATCCACGAGCTGATCATCAGTGCCGATGCCGGCCGCATCCTGCTGGAGGAACGCCGGCGCTTCCCGGGGGTCGAGCCCCCGGGCGAGGCTGCCGAGGTGGTCGAGGCCGGCATCGCCCGCGACCGGCGCAAGTGGGCCGTCAGCCAGCGGGTGCTGGTGCCGTCGATCTACTGCCGCGACAGCTGCCTGGCCCTGGGCTGCGACCCCGCCAGGCTGCGGCTGGTGCCCTACGGCATCCCCGAACACTGGTTCGACCTGCCCGTGAGCCCCGAACCGGGACGGTTGCTGAGCGTGGGGCGCGTGGGTCTCGGCAAGGGGCACCACTACCTGGCGGAGGCCTGCCGCCTGCTCCGCCGCCGACGGGTGCCCCACCACTGCCGCATCGCCGGGGCCTGGCAGGTGGATGTGACCACCCCGCTGTTCGCCGGCCCCACCTACCTCGGGCCGGTGCCCCGCAGCCGCATGGCCGCCGAGGTTCAGCGGGCCGATGTGGTGGTGCTGCCCACCCTCACCGACAGCTTTGCCCTGGCCCACCTGGAGGCGATGGCCTGCGGGGTGCCGGTGGTCACCACCAGCCATTGCGGCGCCCTGGTGCGGGATGGCGTCGAGGGTTTCGTGGTGCCGGTGCGGGATGCCGAGGCGCTGGCCGACCGGCTGCAGCAGCTGATCGAGGACCGTGACCTGCGGCAGCGGCTGGGGGCGGCCGCCCGGCGGCGGGCCCTGGACCACGGCTGGAGCCGCTATGGCGAGCGGTTGCTGACCGCCCTGCAGGAGCCGCCCGCCGCAGAGGTGCCGCCCCCATGACCGTGCTGCTGGCCCTGCGTCGCATCGGCCCTTACCACCACGCCCGCTTCCGGGCCGCGGCGGCCCGCCTCCCCCTGGTGGTTCTCGAGACCCGTCCGGCCTCCCAGGAGTACCCCTGGGCCTTCAGCCCCACGGGCGGCGGCTACCGCGTCGAGCGGCTGCAGGGAGCAGCCGGGCCTGAGGTCGATCCGCCCCGGGCCCGCCTTGACGCCCAGCTCGCCGCCCTGCTGGGGCAGCACCGACCGGCGGTGGTGGTGACGGTGGGCTGGGCCGACCGGGCCTACCGGCGTCTGCTGCTGGCGGCCCAGGCCCGTGGGCTGCCCCTGGTGATGGTCAGCGACAGCCGCCGGGCCGACCGCCCCAGGCCTTGGTGGCTCGAGCAACCCAAGCGCTGCCTGCTGCGTTGCCATTCGGCGGCGCTGGTGGCGGGCCGCGAGAGCCGGGCCTACCTCGAGGAGCTGGGGTTTCCGGCGAGGGCGATCCACCAGCCCTGGGATGTGGTCGACAATCGCTTCTTCGCCGCCGCCACCGCCACGCCTCTCCAGCCGCCACGGCTGCTGTGCATCGCCCGTTTCGTGCCGCGCAAGAACCACCGGCTGCTGCTGCAGGCCTATGGCGCGTACCAGGCGGCCGGCGGCGGCTGGGGGCTCCAGCTGGTGGGCGACGGCCCCGAGGAACCCCTGGTGCGGCAGACGATCGCGCGGCTGCCCGACCCCTGCCGGGTGAGCGTGCTCCCCTTTCAGCAGCTTGAGGATCTGCGACGGCTCTACGCCACCGCTTCGGGGTTCGTGCTGCCCAGCCTGGTGGACCAGTGGGGGCTGGTGGTCAACGAGGCGATGGCGGCGGGTCTGCCGGTGCTGGTGAGCCGTGGCGCCGGCTGCGCCGTCGACCTGATCGACGAGGGAACCACCGGCTGGAGCTTCGATCCCGGCGATCCGGAGGCCCTGACGCAGCTGCTGCATCAGCTCGAGGCCCTGCCTCCCGATCGGCGGGAGCGGTTGCGTCAGGCGGCGGCGGCCCGCCTGAGCCGCTTCGATCCCGAGGCCTTCGCCGACGGCCTCGAGGCCGCCGTCGCCACAGCTCTGGCCTCGCCGCGGCGCTCCAGACTGGGGGCCCTGGTGGCCCGTCAGCAATGACCGACGCCGTCTTCGATCCAGGGCGGCTGCGGGGTGATGAGCTCTTCTGGCTGCTGAGCCTGGTGGCGCTGCTGCTGCTCTGGCCCCTGCGGGCCGCCGATCGCCGGTCGCCCCTGGCCTGGTTCGAACCGCCCCTGGTGCTGGCGGTGATCTTTGCCTACTACTCGGTGGCGGGCCCGTTGCTGGCCCTGGCCACCGGCGGCTGGATCGACCGGGGGGTGAACTTCCGGGGGGTGCTTGATGTCGGCTGGCAGACCTCCCTGCTGGCCTACGGCGGCTTCCTGCTGGGCTATGGCCTGCTGCCGGCTGCGGCCCCGCCGCGGCGGCAGCGGCCGCCGTTCGATCCGGGTCGCGCCTGGCGGCTGGGCTGGATCCTCAACGGCACCGGCCTGGCCCTCCATGGCCTGAGTGTCGGCCCCGGGCGGCTGCTGCTGCAGCTGAATCCCCTGGTGCTGGCCTCCGACCTGCCGGGGGGCGCCGCCAACGAGCTGGGCCCCTTCGCCAACTACGCCGCCCTGGCGGTCAACCTGCTGATTCCCGGCACCTGCCTGCTGCTGGCGGTGCGGCTGCGCCAGCCCTGGCGTCCCCTCTGGCCCCTGCTGCTCTGGACGCTCGTGGCGGCGGCCCTGTTCACCGCCATCGGCTTCCGCTACCGGCTGGTGCTGCTGCTCGTGCCCCTGCTGCTGCTGCCGGTGCTGGCCGGCGGTCGCCGCCCGTCCCTGCCGCTGCTGACCGCTGCCGCGGCGCTGCTGCTGCTGGCTTCGGGGGCCATCGGTCTTACCCGCCAGTACGGGCTGGGGCTCGATCTGTCGCTGCTGCGCGGGGTCGGGGCGGCGGAGGTGGTCCAGGCCGGCTTCGGCGAAGCGGCGATCTTCTTCCCCTCCGCTGCCCTGGTGCAGGCGGTGCCCGATGCGATCGCCAACGTCGGCGCCGAGCCCCTGCTGCGCACCCTGCTGTTCCCGGTGCCCTCGGCGCTGCTGCCTGGCAAGGAGTCGGCCAGCTACCTGCTCGATGCCCTCGCCCGCCTCTATGGCAGTGCCCCGGCCAGCACGGGGGCCGCGGTGCTGAACTGGGCCGAGTACGCCCTCATGGCCGGCTGGCCGGGGGTGGTCACGGGTTACCTGCTGCTGGGGCTGCTCTACCGCCGGATCTGGAACGGGTTTCTGGTCTGCCGGGGCGATCCCCTCGTGCAGGTGGTCACCGCCCTGGCCCTCGCGTACCTCTATGTGGTGGTGAGCCGGGGCTACCTGCCCCAGGTGGTCATGCTGGCCGTGTTCACGGTGCTGCCGCCGCTGCTGCTGCTCGTTCCCATCGCCGATGACCGTCGCCCATCTGCTCAGCAGCGCTGACCCGCGCCGGTCCGGCGGCATCGGGGTGGCCATCGCTCGGCTGGCCGCTGCCCAGCGCAGCCAGGGCCTGATGGTGCAGCTCTGCCCTGCCGACGCCGGCGACCAGCGGCAGGCGGCGGTTGCGGCCGGTGCGGCGGTGGTGCACAGCCATGGCCTCTGGCTGGCCTCCAGCCGGGCAGCGCGGCGCCTGCGACGGTCGGGGCTGCCGCTGGTGGTCACGCCCCACGGCATGCTCGACCCCTGGGCCGCCCGCCGGCGGGGTCTGCCCAAGGCACTGCTGTGGTGGTGGGGCGAACGGCGCACCCTCGCCACCGCCGGTTGTCTGCAGGCCCTCTGCCGCCCCGAGGCCGACGTGCTGCAGGCCCTGGGATTGCCTGTGCCGGTGGCCCTGATCCCGAACGGCGTCGACCTGCCCGACCGCCGGGTCCCCCTGCCGCCGCCCCCCTGGCACGGTCGCCTGCCGTCGGAGGCGCGGGTGCTGCTGTTCCTGGGCCGCTTCCATGCGAAGAAGGGCCTGGAGCCGCTGCTGCAGGCCTGGGAGCGCTGGACGGTCGAGGCCGGCATCCGCGATGCCTGGCTGGTGCTGGCGGGGTTCGGCGATGGCGGCGCCCTGGAGCGGCGGCTGCAGCGGCGTCCCCTGCCGCAGGTGCTGTCGGTGGGGGCCGTGGCGGGACCCGTGCGCGACAGCTGCTACGGCCATGCCGACGGGTTCGTGCTGCCGTCATACAGCGAGGGGTTGCCGATGGCCGCCCTCGAGGCGATGGCCTGGGGGCTGCCCTGCCTGCTCAGTCCGGGGTGCCATCTGCCCGAGGCCTTTCAGGTGGAGGCAGCCTGGCCGGCCCCGCCGGATCCGCCGGCGCTGATGGCGGTGCTGCAGCGCTGGTATGGCCTGTCCCCGGCGGCGGCGGCGGCCATGGGGGCCGCCGGCCGTCGTTATGTGGTGCATCACCACGGCTGGGACCGGGTGGCCCGCCAGACCCTGGAGCTCTACGCCTGGCTCCAGGGCCAGGCCGACCGGCCCGCGTGGGTGTGCGGCCCGTCGCCACCATGACGCCGATGCCCTACCTCGCGGTCAAGCATCTGGCCGACCGGCTGGTGGCCCTGGTGGCCCTGCTGCTGCTGCTGCCCCTGCTGCTGCTGCTGGCCCTGCTGGTCTTCTGGCGCCTGGGGGCTCCGGTGTTCCATGTGCAGGAGCGCAGCGGCCGCCATGGCCGGCCCTTCCGGCTGGTCAAGTTCCGCAGCCTGCTGCCCCTGGGCCCCGGGCGCGGCAGCGATGCCGAGCGGATGACGCCCTTCGGGCGCCGGCTGCGGGCCAGTTCCCTCGACGAGCTGCCCCAGCTGCTGAACGTGATGCGGGGCGAGATGAGCCTGGTGGGTCCGCGGCCCCTGCCACTGGCCTACCTGCCCCTCTACAGCCCTCGCCAGGCCCGACGGCTGCGGGTCCGCCCCGGTCTGACGGGCTGGGCGCAGGTCCGGGGGCGCAACAGCCTCAGCTGGCGTCGACGCTTCGCCTGTGATGTCTGGTATGTGCGGCACTGCTCCCTGGGGCTCGACCTGCTGATCCTGCTGCGCACCCCCCTGGTGGTGCTCGGTCGTCGGGGCATCAGCGCCCCCGACCAGGCCACCATGGCCCCGTTCACCGGCAGGGGCTGATGGCCGACCCGCCTGATCTGCTGCTGGTGAACCAGACGGTGGGGCCCCTGTTCGCCGATGTGGTGGCGGCCGCCGCCCGGCGGGGCCCCGTGACCCTGATGGCCGCTGGAACGCTGCCCCCCTCGCTGCCGCCCCTGAGGCTGCGGCGTGGCCCGGCCTACCGGCGCACCTCGGTCCCCCTGCGCCTGCTGACCTGGGCTGGCTTCAGTCTCTGGCTCGCCTGGCGGCTGTGGCACGACGGCCGTCGCCGCCGGTCCGCCGCCGGTCCGCTGCTGGTGGTGAGCAACCCGCCGCTGGCGCCCCTGCTGGCGCCCCTGGCCCGCCGCCCCTACAGCCTGCTGCTGTATGACCTGTATCCGCAGGTGCTCGCCGGCCTCGGGCCGGGGCCGCGTCTGGCCCTGGCGCCGTTGATCGCCCTCTGGCAACGGCTCAACCGGCGGGTGGTCGGCGGGGCCGAGCGGGTCATCACCCTCAGTGCCCCGATGGCCGAGGCCCTGCGCCCCTGCTTCGGCAGCGAGGCGGCCTGGGCCCGCACGGTGCGGGTGGTGCCCCCCTGGGGGGCGCCGCTGCCGCCGCCGCCGCCGGGGGCCGTGGCGGCCTTCCGGCAGCGCCTTGCCGCTGACGGGGCCTTGCTGCTGATCTACGCCGGCAATCTGGGGTTCAGCCATCCGCTCGAGCCCCTGCTCGAGGCCCTGCCCCTGCTGCCGGCGCCCGGGGCCCGGCTGCTGCTGGTGGGGCAGGGGGGGCGCCGCCCGCAGCTGCAGCGTCGGCTGGGCCGCCGGGGGCTGCTGCGGCAGGTGGTCTTTCTCGAGACCCTCCCCCCCGAGGGTCTGGCCGTCGCCCTGGCGGCCGCCGACCTGGCCGTGGTGGCCCTGGCGGAGGGGCTGGCCGCGGCGTCCCTGCCCAGCAAGACCTTCACCGCCCTGGCGGCCGGGTGCCCGCTCCTGGCCATCGCTCCGCCGGCTTCGCCCCTGGTGGCCCTGGTGGAGCACCACGGCTGCGGTCTGACGGCGCCCCCAGGACCGGAGGCGGCCCGGCCCCTGGCGGCGGCCCTGGCGGCCCTGGCGGCCGACCCCGACCAGCGGCGCCGCCTGGCCCAGGGGGCCCGGCGGGCGGCCCTGGACCACACCCCCGCCCGGGCCGAGGATCTGATCGACCAATGGCTGTCATGACCATGGCCGTGATCCAGCGGCGTCCCTACCGCCGCCGTGATGATCTGCGCCGGGTCGCCTGGGCCCTGCTGCGGCCGCTCTGGCGCTGCAGCCCGAGGCCCCTCTGGTGGTGGCGCACCCTGCTGCTGCGGGGCTTCGGGGCACGGGTCGGCCGCCAGGTGCGCATCTACCCGGCGGCCCGGGTCCATCAGCCATGGAATCTGGAGCTCGGCGACGGTTGTGTCGTCGCCCGTGCCGTCACCCTCTACGCCCTGGGCCCCATCCGCCTGGGCCGCGGTGTGGTGCTCTCCCAGGGCTGCCACCTCTGCGCCGGCAGCCATGACCACCGTGATCCGGCCTTTCCGCTGTTGCGGCCACCGATCGCCCTCGACGACGGGGTCTGGGTCGCCGCCGAGGCGTTCATCGGTCCGGGGGTGACGATCGGGGCGGCGGCGGTGGTGGGGGCCCGGGCGGTGGTGATGCGCGATGTCGCCGCCGGCGTCGTGGTGGCCGGCAATCCGGCGCGGCCGGTGGCCCTGCGATGACGACCAGCCGCCCAGGGCCGTTCTGGCCCCACTACGACGACGAGCAGCAGGCGGCTGTGCTGCGGGTGCTGGCCTCCGGCCGGGTGAACCATTGGACCGGCGATGAGGGGCGGTTGTTCGAACGGGAGTTCGCGGCCTGGTGCGGGGTGCCCCACGCCCTCACCATCGCCAACGGCACCCTCGCCCTGGCGGCGGCCTACCGGGCCCTCGGCCTGCGGCCCGGCGACGAGCTGATCACCACACCCCGCAGTTTCGTGGCGACCGCCAGCGCCGCCGTGCTGCTGGGGGTGAAGCCGGTGTTCGCCGATGTCGATCCCGACAGCCAGTGCCTGACGGCAGCCACGGTGGCCCCCCTGATCGGCCCCCGCACCCGGGCGATCGCCGTGGTGCATCTCAACGGCTGGCCCGCCCCCCTGGAGGAGCTCGACGACCTGGCCCGGGCCCATGGGCTCGGTCTGGTGGAGGACTGCGCCCAGGCCCATGGCGCCCGCTGGCGGTCGGGCGGCACCTGGCGCTCGGTGGGTTCCCTCGGGGCGGTGGCGGCCTGGAGCTTCTGCCAGGACAAGATCATCAGCACCGGCGGCGAGGGGGGCATGGTCACCACCGGCCGCGACGATCTGCATGACGCGATCTGGTCCCTGCGGGACCATGGCAAGACCCGCGAGGCCCTGCAGCGGGGCGACCACCCTCCGGGGTTCCGCTGGCTCCATGACCGCTTCGGCAGCAACTTCCGGCTCACCGAGATGCAGAGCGCCATCGGGCGGGTGCAGCTGCGGCGGCTGCCCGAGTGGCGGGCCTGTCGCCAGCGCCAGGCGACCCTGCTCAGTGATGCCCTCGCTGACCTGGCGGCGGTGCGGGTGCCGCTGCCGCCGGCCCACGTCGAGCACGCCTGGTACCGCTTCCATGCCTTCGTGCGGCCCGGGGCCCTGGCGGCGGGCTGGAGCCGGGACCGGATCATGGCCGAACTGGAGGCTCTCGGCCTGCCGGCCCTGTCGGGGTCGTGCAGCGAGATCTACCGCGAGCGCAGTTTCCTCACCGCCGGCCTGGCGCCGCCGCAGCCGTTGCCCGTCGCCCGCCGCCTGGGGGAGACGAGCCTGATGCTGCCGCTGGCGCCGACCCTGCCCGATGGGGAGCTGGAGCGCTGGATCGCCGGACTGCGGCGGGTGCTTGCCGCCGCTGCCGCCTGAGGGCCCACTGGCACAACCCACCGGCCAGCCTTCGGCGCACTGCATAGCGTCAGGCGATGGCCCCCCGTCTGCGCCCGCGGCTGCTCGTGCTCCTGGCCCTTGACGCAGGCCTCACCGCCCTGGCGGTCTGGGGAGCCTTTGTTCTCAGGCTCAACCTGCCCCTGCCTGAGCACTTTCTGGCCCAGCTGCCCTGGCTGCTGCTGGTGGCGGAAGCCATCACCCTGCCCTGGCTGCTCGTCAGCGGCTGGTATCGGGGCCTCACCCGGGCGTCAGGCAGCCGCACGCTCTACGACCTGCTGCCCCGTTCGCTGGTGGCGGTGCTGCTGGTGCTGCTGGGCGTCACCCTGGCCGGCGGGCCGTTGCCCCCCCGCTCCTTCTGGCCGCTCCTCTGGTTGCTGCTCAGCGGACTGCTGGTGGGCAGCCGCATCGTGCTGCGGGACCTGGGCCGCCAGGCCACCCTGCCCGCCCTGGCCGTGCGACCGGCGACGGTGATCTACGGCGCCGGCGCCGCGGGCCAGCGCCTGGCCCGCGAACTGCTGCGGGAGGGTCGGGTGCGGCTGGTGGCCGTGCTTGACGACGATCCCCGCCTCTGGGGCCGGTCGATGGAGGGGGTGGTGATCGCCGCGCCCTCCCGTCTGTCCTCCCTGATCCAGCGCCATGGGGTGCTGCAGGCGCTGCTGGCCCTGCCGTCCCTCTCGCGCACCCGCCGGCTGGCCATTGCCGCCGCCCTGCGGCGCCAGGGTCTGCAGGTGCTCACGGTCCCGTCCCTGGCGGAGCTGGCGGCAGGCCGCCAGCAGCTCACCGAGCTGCGGCCCCTCTCCCTCGAGGAGCTGCTCGGCCGGGAGCCGGGTCAGCCCCTGCCCGGTCTGCTGGCCGAGGCGGTCGCCGATCGCTGTGTGCTGGTCACCGGTGCCGGCGGATCGATCGGCTCCGAGCTCTGCCGAGAGGTCCTCAGGGCCGGGGCCCGCCGGTTGGTGCTCGTGGAGCGCAGCGAGGCCGCGCTCTACGCCATCCAGCAGAGGCTGATCGACGGCGGCGATGGGGATCGGGCCCTGGCGGTGCTGCTGGATGCCTGCGACGGCCGGGCCCTCACCGACCTCTGCCGCCGCCAGGGGGTCGAGGTGCTGGTGCATGCGGCCGCCTACAAGCATGTGCCGCTGGTGGAGACCAACCCCTGCAGCGGACTGGCCAACAACATCCGCTGCACCCAGGCGGCCCTGGCGGCGGCCCGGACGGCGGGTCTGCGCCGCTTCGTGCTGGTCTCGAGCGACAAGGCCGTGCGACCCACCAATGTGATGGGGGTCAGCAAACGCATCTGCGAGCAGCTGGTGCAGTGCCAGGCCGCCGAGGAGGGGGGCCTGGTCTGCGCGATCGTGCGCTTCGGCAACGTCCTGGGCTCCTCGGGGTCGGTGGTGCCACGGTTCCGGTCGCAGATCGAGGCCGGCGGGCCGGTCACGGTCACCCATCCCGAGGTCACCCGTTACTTCATGACCGTTGCCGAGGCGGTGCAGCTGGTGCTGCAGGCCGCCGGCCTGGCGCGGGGGGGCGAGGTGTTTGTGCTCGACATGGGTGAGCCCGTCCGCATCGTCGATCTGGCCCGGCAGATGATCCTGCTCTCGGGCTGCACCCTCCGCGATGCCGACCATCCCGACGGTGAGGTCGCCATCCGCTTCACGGGCCTGCGGTCGGGCGAGAAACTGCGCGAGGAGCTGCTGATCTCCCCCGACGACGAGCCCACCCGTCACCCCCGCATCCGTCGCGCCCGCGAGGGGGGCCTGGCGGCGGAACGGCTCCTGCCCGCCGTGGCCCGGCTGCTCGCCCACCTCGAGCATGGTGAGGAACGCCAGGCCCTCGCCCTGCTGCCGACCCTGGTGCCTGATTACAGGCCGGTGTCGCCGGGGGCCACCGTCCATGCCCTGCCCCAGCGACCCCGGGCGACCCTCAACCCTCGAGCCACCGCCTGAAGCGCTGTCGCAGGTCGTCGCTGGCCCCCTCGGAGGCGGTGCTCGTGTAGTAGCGGTAGGTGGGATGACGATCGGCATCGGCCTCCGAGGGCCGCAGGCGGTTGGTCACCACCCCCAGCACGGAGGCACGGGCCTCCCGCAGGCGCTCGAGGGCCGCCTGGGAGCGGCGCCGCGGCACCTGGCCGAGGCTCGCCAGCAGCAGCACCCCGTCCAGATGCCCGGCCAGCAGCGAGGCGTCGGCCAGGCCCAGCACCGGTGGCAGGTCGTAGAGCACCACATCGAAAAGACCGCTGTCCCGCAGCTGCTGCATCAGGGATGGCATCACCGCCGATCCGAGCAGCCGGGGCGGGTCCTGGGGCAGGGGCCCCGCCGCCAGCAGGGCCAGGGCGTCGAGGCCCGGCACCGGTTGCAGCACCTGAAACAGGTCTGGGGGGTCGGCCGCCAGCAGGGTGGTGAGGCCGCGGCTGTTGCTCAGGCCGAGGCGCTGGTGCAGCTGGGGCCGTCGCAGGTCGGCATCCACCAGCAGCACCCGCTGGCCCAGTTCGGCCAGGGTGCGGGCCAGCAGCAGCGCGACGTGGCTTTTGCCTTCGGCGGGCAGGGCGCTGGTGAGTCCGAGGCTGTGGCGGTCGCGGGCCCCGTCGAGAAAGCGGAGGCTCGAGGCCAGTTCCCGCAGGGCTTCCTGCCGGGCGAACCCCTCGGCATCCCGGTCGGGACCCGCTCCCTGGCAGGGAATGTGGCCCAGCAGGGGCAGGGCCAGGGCCCGTCGTGCGTCGTCGGGATCCTGAAGGGCGGTGTCGAGGCGATCGCGCACCAGGGCGGCCCCCGCGCCGGCCACGAGCCCGAGGGCCAGGCTCTGCAGCAGTCCGCGCGAGAGCTTCGGTTCCACCGGTTCGGGATTGACCGCCGGCGGCACGATCACCTTCCAGGGCACATTCTTCTGGGCGATCTCGAGCTGGAACTGCTCGCGGGTGCGCAGGTAGCTCTCGACGTTGCCCTGGGCCACCCGCAGCCGCTGGTTGATCGCTTCATAGGCCCGCAGCAGGGCCGGCAGCCGCCGGAACTCGCTGACCAGCTGGTTCTGCTGGCCGACGCTGGCCTGCAGGGCCTGGGCGTTGAGTCGAAGGGAAGTGTCGAGGGCCTGCAGCTCCTTGCGGTGGACCAGGGGTCGCAGCTGGTCGCGGGTGGCCATCAGGCTGCGCACCTGAAGGCTGTCGTCGCGGAACTGGGCCCGGGTCTCGGCCAGTTGCTGCTCGACCTTCGTCAGCTGTTCGAGCAGGGGCTGGTTGTCGAGCCCCACCGCCACGCTGCCGCCGCGGCTGCCTTCCGCGGGGGTATCAACGAAGGCGCGGGCGGTCAGGTTCCCGCGGCGCACCTGCTCACGCAGCTCCAGCAGCCGGGCCTGTTCGGCCTGCTGGGCGATGGCACGGTTGCGCACCGCTTCGAGCTGGCTGCGCAGGGTGGTGGCTTCCTGTTCCGGTTGAATCACGCCATGGGCGGTGCGAAACCGCTCCAGTTCCCGTTGCAGCCGATCGCTTTTCTGCTGCAGCACCGGCGCCTGCTGGTCGAGGAAGCGCACGCCCTGGGCGAGCTTGGCCCGCCGTTGCTCGAGGGCCCAGCCCAGCATCTCCCGCTGGGCCAGGCCCAGGGTCAGCTGCAGCACCTGTGGATCCCGGCCCACCGCCTGCACACCCAGCACCCCACTGGCCAGGATCGGGGTCTTCTGGTCGGGATCGGCGGCCTGCAGGCTGACCTTGACCGTGGGCAGTTCGCTGATGCCGCGGGCCCGCAGGGCATCGTCCACGGGGCCGAGCACCGCCGGGCTCTGCAGCACCCGGATCAGGGTCGGCACGTCGTTGCGCATGGCGTTGCGCGCCAGGGCCTCCAGGGAGGCGCCGCCCCCATCGGTCACGGGGGCGGCGGCACCGGCCTCGTTCACCGGGTCGGCGATCAGCAGGGTGAAGCCCCCCTGGTAGAGGGGCGCCACCAGGCGGCGCTGCAGGGTGAACAGACCAACGAGCAACGTCACGGCTCCGGCGGTCAGCAGGGCCGTGGCGCGTCGCCGGTGCAGCACCCGCAGCAGCCGCACCAGGGAGGAGTCACCGTCGTGGCGCCCGCCGGAGGTCTGATCAGGGCTGCCACCGTCCTGCAGCACCGCCTGGGGGAGGTCCGGGCTGGGGGGCCTGGTCTGCGGCAGGGTCTGGGCAGCCATGGGCGCGACCCTATCCAGGGTCAACGGGGGCCAGGGCGGGCGGCGGACACTTCCCCCGGCGGAGGGTCGGCCCCTGGGACGGCCAGCGCCCGGCCCAGGGCGGCGGCGGCGCTGGGGGAGCCGGCCACCCAGAGGCACCGGTGGGCGGGCCGGGGTCGCAGCCCCGCCAGCCAGGCGAGCTGCTGCCGTGGGCCCCACGCTGGGGCCGGGCGCCCATCGCCCAGGCAGCGGCCCGCCGGGCCGGCAGCGGCAAGGGCCCTGTTCACATCGTCGAGGGGCAGCGCCACGCTGTGGCCGCGGGAGGCCAGCTGCAGCTGCCGCACCTTCAGTCTGCCCCCGGTGCCGCCGCCGTAGTCGACGGCCTGCTGCACCAGAACGCCTGCAGGCAGCGGCCGCCTGTCGGGTGCGGCGGTGCGGCGGTGCAGCGTCCCCGAGGGCAACTTCAACCTCTCAGGCAGCACCAGGGGCCCTCCGTCCCCGCCGCCGCGGATGGCGCTGTCGATGGCGACAGCTCCCCCCCAGGCCAGCAGCCCCAGCAGCACCGCCCGGCGGACCCCCGGTGTGGTCATGACTGCCGCAGGCTCCATTCGGTCAGGGCGAGGTAGGCCGCCACCAGCACGGCCAGGCTGGCCATGGCGAACAGGTGGGAGCCGCCGCCGTCGTGCCAGAAGACGAAGGCGTTGACAGGGGTCAGGGCCAGCACCGCCACCCGCAGGCCGTTGAGCACGAAGGCGGCCCCCAGGCTGAGGCCTCCGAGCAGCAGCAGCCCGCTGCCCCGGTGGCGCTGCAGGCAGGGCAGCGGGAAGAGCAGGGCCAGCATCACCAGGCCCGCCAGGCAGAGGCTGAGGGTCTCGGCGCCGGTGCAGCTCGCCCCTACCACGAGGGTGCGTTCCGGCAGCCGCACCGCGGCACCGTCTGCCAGGGCCGAGCCGCCGCTCAGCCAGACCAGAAAGGCCGAGAGTTCCGCTGTGGTCCGGGCCAGCGGCAGCAGGGGCAGCAGCCGGGTGAGCAGCAGCTGAAGGGGCAGCAGCAGGCCCATGGCCACCAGGTCGACCAGCGCCCGCGAGCGCAGCGGCACTCCGCCCACCAGCCCGAGGGCCGGCAGCACCACCAGGGGCAGCAGATGCAGCAACGGGTCGTACAGCCGGGCGGTGTTCGTCAGCACCAGCAGGCTCCAGACCAGTCCGGCCAGGCCCAGGGCCCAGGCCCGACGGCGGACCGGCGCTGGTTCGCCGGCATCGGCCAGCAGCAGGGCCCCCCCCAGCCAGCTGAGGCTGGCCATGAGGGCGACGGTCTCGAGGCGACCCCCCGAGCGCCAGTAGAGGGTGAGCTGGGCCGAGGCGATGGTCCCCAGCAGCAGCAGGGGCAGGGTCATGACCTCCGGGCCGGAACGCGCCAGATCAGTGCGGCCAGCAGATGGAAGCCCGCCAGCACCACGCCGCTGAGCAGCAGGCGCAGCATCTGCCGCAGCAACCGCGCGTTGGTGTCGGCCCCCCGGCGTCTGGCGGCCTCCGTGAGGGCCGCCACGTCCCTGTCGATCCGGGCCAGCAGCAGCGGCCGGTCCCGGGCGGGGTCACCGGTGAGACCCTGGGCCAGCTGGGGCTGGTTGCGCAGCAGGGTCCCCAGGGCCTGCGGGTCCGGCGCCGCCTGCACCGAGCGGCGCAGCTCCTGCAGCAGGCTGCGGCCCCCGGCGACCTGCCCCTGCAGTTGGGCCATCCCCTGGCTGCGGATCCTGAGGCCCACCGGCAGCACGCTCAGGCCCAGGGCCAGGTACACCAGGGCCGCCCCTGTCAGCAGGCTGGGAGCCAGGGCCCCCAGCCGCTGCTCCCAGGGGGCGGGTCGGCTGTCGCCGCCCAGACCGGCGTGGAAGGCGACCACCGCCACCGCCACCAGGCCACCGCCGTCGATGGCCTGAGCCAGCAGCCCGAGGGCGCCGTTGAGATCGTTGATCGGCAGCGGCAGCAGGCTGGCCAGCAGCCCCAGCAGGTACAGGCTCAGCAGCGTGTAGCTGAGGAGCCGGGCCAGGGAACGGCCATGGCCAGTGGGGAGAGCCGTTGTCATGGCCGGAGGTTATCCCTCACGGGACTGGCACGTGCTGCCTGCCGACCGCTCCTGACCGTGGAACAATCGGCGCGCCGGAGGTTTCCATGCCTGCCATCGCTCTGCCCCTGCTGCTGGCGGCCCTGCCCGTGGCACCCCCTGCCCAGGCGAGCGATCAGTACATCCTTGGTGCCGGCGATGCCCTCGACCTGCAGCTGCACGACGCCCGCAGCTACTCCGGACCGGTGGAGGTGCTCAGCGATGGCACCGCGGCCCTGCCGCTGGTGGGCACGGTGCAGCTTGACGGCCTCACCCTGCCCCAGGCCACGGCCGCTCTGACCCGGCTCTACGGCCGCCAGCTGCGGCGGCCTGAGCTGACGCTCCGCCTGGTCCGCCCCCGGCCGGTGCGGGTCTCGCTGGTGGGTGAGGTGACCACCCCCGGTCTGTATTCGATGGCTCCCGGCAACAGTGCCGCAAGCGCCGATGCCTCGAAGACGGTGGGCACCGCCGCCTTCGGTCCGCCGACCCTGGTCGACGCCATCCAGAAGGCGGGCGGAGTCACGGTGAACGCGAACCTGCGCGACGTCGCCGTCCGTCGCCGCCTGCCGGGCCGGGGCGACAGCTACAAAATGGCGCGCTTCGACCTGCTCTCGCTGGTGCGTGACGGAGACCAGATCAACAACCCCCTGCTCTTCGATGGCGACATCGTGCGGGTCGGTCGTGTCGCTCAGCCCGATGCCGTCGCCACTGAGGTGGCCGCCAACAACCTCTCCCCCCGGCAGATCCGGGTGAACGTGATGGGCGAGGTCAACAATCCAGGTCGCCAGGAGCTTCCGGCCGGCACGCCTCTGGTGCAGGCCCTGCTCGCCGCCGGAGGCCCGCGGGAGATGCGGGCCGACCAGGGATCCGTGCAGCTGGTTCGGCTCAACCGCAACGGCAGCGTCACCCGCCAGAGCTTCAGGTTGTCCCTGGACGAACCCGTGTCCAGCCAGGCCAACCCCCCCCTGCGGGACGGCGACACCATTGTGGTCAACCGCAGCGCCCTGGGCCGGGCCACCGACGCCGTCGGAGGGGCCATGCGCACCCTCGGGGGCCTGGTCAACGGCCTCACCCTGTTCCAGCTGCTGCGGTGATGGTGAACGACGCGCGCCTGCTGCTGCTTGTGGTCGGCCCCAACCTGGCCCTGTGGGGTGCCCTGTTCGGCGAGTCTCTGCTGGCTCCGGAGGCCGGGGTTCAGGCGATGGCGCCGGTGCCCCTGCCGGCCTCTGTGCCCCTGCCGGTGTCGGTGCCTGATGTCACCCCGGCCTCCCCCCCGTCGGTGGTGCCTCTGCGGCGTCCCCGTCAGCTGCGGGTGTTCCAGCCGCCAGCGAAGCCGCCGCCGCGGATCCGACCGCAGCGTCAGGTTGTGGCCCACGTCCCGATGCCTGCCCCCACCCCCGTTGTGGTGCCGGCGCCCGATCCGGTTCCGTTGCCGGTGCCCGCGATGGCCACCACGGCCACCACCACCACCACCACGGCTGTTGCGGTGTCCGAGGAGTCCGCCATCGAGGCGCTCCCCGGTCCTGATGCTCTGCAGGAGTCCGTGCTGCGGGCCAGGGCCCTGCTCCCCGAGCCCCCTGATGCTCCCTCCCCCCTGCCATGAGATCCGTTCCCAGCCTCCACCCTCTGATCGTTCTGCTGGCCGGGCTGCTGCCCGTGCAGGCCAGGGCCGTGGAATGGCAGGTGGCACCGTCCCCCCGCGCCGCCGTGGCCTGGCAGGAGCAGAGTCCGGGGTCAGCCCCCCAGGCCCGCTGGCAGACACCGTCACCCCAGGCCTGGACCCCGCCCCAGTCCCAGCAGGTCGATCCTGCGCCGGTGCCTGTCACCGTGCCTGATGCGGTGCCGGTGCCGGAACCGGCGACGCCGGCGGCGGTGACCGAAACCCAGCCCCGTCGGCGCCTGGTGGTGCGGGGGCTGGCCAGGGATCTGACGGTCAACGGACGGGTCTACCCCGCGGCCGTCTTCCAGGTTCCCAACGGTTTCGCCCAGGACCAGCGCCTCTGGGGCTCGGTCACTGGGGTGGGCATCAGCCGCACCCGTCCCTGTTCGAAGGACACCATCGACTGCGCCGATGCCCAGGCCTACGTGGACATCACCCCCCTGCGGGTGGGGCCCGCCAGCCTGGCCCTGCAGTGGGGTGTCCAGAGTCTGAGCAGCCGCAACAGCGGCACGCCGGCCTTCTCAGGACAGCACCTGGGGTTCCGTGCCGCCGTCAACCTGGGTCCCCAGACGGGCCTGGCCATCGGTGGGGAGCAGGTGGTGCAGTTCGACGACAAGATCGACCTCGGCCGCGACTTCTACGCGGTGCTCTCCCAGGCGGTGCCCCTCGGTGCCGGCGAGCGTCCGCCGTTGCTGGTGGCCACGGCCGGTGTCGGTTCCGATCTGTATGGCTACAAGGGCAATGGCTGGCTCGGCCGCACCGGTTGCGGCGGCTCGCGTGCGATCACCAGCACCAGCTTCCCCAGCGGCAGTGACTGCACCTGGGGCCCCATCGGCTCCCTTGGATTCTTCTTCAATGATCGAATCTCGATCGGCGCCGAGTGGTTCGGCTACGGCTTCTCGGCGGGTGTGGCCGTCAAACCCTTCGCCGACTGGCCACTCACCCTTTCGGTTCTGGCCACCGATTTCCTGGGTAACACCCCCAGCTACATCCAGGACGACTGTCCCGACCGCTCATGCAGCGCCCGTCTCTACGGACGTCTGACCCAGTCCTTCTGAACCAGACCCACCGCCGATCGCCTGCATGGGTCTCAATGGACTTGTGCAAATCCCCTGGGATCCCGCACATGCCATGGTCATCCCCCGTTCACGTCCTTACGATCTCGGTAAGGATGGTTATTAGGCACTAGGTCAATGCGTCCAACTTGTCTTGCCGTTGGATTCATGTTCACCGTGGCGGCTTTGCCGGCCGTGGCGGTCGAGCCGGTTCCCATTGCTCAGACTGGACAGGTCGCCGCTCCAGAGGCTGTCGCTGTCACCGACGCCTCCGATCGTTTTGTCATTCAGCTCGGCCGCAGCACCCAGGGCATCAAGGGTCCGGTCCGCATTCTTGAGCGTGGCCAGGACGGCACGCTGAGCACTGTCGAGACCATGGAGGCCTCGGATCCCCAGCGGGTCCAGCTCACCCAGTCCGGCACCCAACTGGTGGTGCAACCCAGCCAGTCGATCCCACCGGGCAGCACCTGGGTGGTTGACCTCACCGGCGTCTGTGGTTGCAGGCCCTACACACCAGCCCCGCCAGTGCGCGGTCTCTGGAAGTCGACGTCTGGATCGGTCCCCGCCACGACAACCTCGCCCCTTCGCATCGTTCAGGCCTGTGCATGTGATCCCCTCGTGCCTGTGAGCCCGTTGGCCTTCAGTGCGCCTGCCGCAGCAGCACCTGTTGCCGCCGCCGCCGCCGGTTCCAGCCTTGGCTGGATCCTCCTGGGTGCCGCCGCCGTGGTGGGCGCCGTCGTCGGGATCACCACCAGCAGCAACGGTGGTGGTGGAGGTGGTGGTGGCAACACCAATCGCAATCTCATCCTCTCCACCACGTCCCGCTGATTCACGTCCTGCTGGTCAGGTCCAGTCTCCTGTCAATGACCGGCCATTCCTGGTTGGCATTGATTGTTATGAGACGACCAAAGAAAATATCCCAAGAAAAAACCCCCAGAGTATCAACGATGCCTCTGAAGGTTTGTTGGTGCTGCGATTCAGACCTTCGATGGATCCAGGTTCAGGCCGAACCCACACCCACATAGGCTCCGTAGAAGAACAGGCCGACCACAAAAATGACCGCAATCCCACCGGCGGTCGCCACCAGCCAGAGGGGCAACACTCCTTCGGTCCAGCGGCTGCGCCAGGGCACCGCAGGACGTCCATCGGGAAGACGGTCGGGGATGCGGCCGTCGGGAAGGGCTGATTTCTTTCCGCTCATCGGTCTTGTCTCAGTTGAAGAAGTAGCTGGAGAACAGCACACCGGTCACGAAGACAAGCAGCAGACCGAGGTACAGGCTGGTGCGGTTGAGCTCAACCGGCAGGTTGTTGGGGTTGGGATTGCGCTGCATGGCGATCTCAGCGGCGGATGAACTGCATGGCAGCCAGGGCGCCCAGGAAGAACACCGTGGGGATGCCGAGGGCGTGGAGAGCGGCCCAGCGCACCGTGAAGATCGGGTAGCTGCGGGGCGTGGTGGGAGAGGAGGACGTCATGGTGAGGGATCAGTTCTGAAGACGCAGATCCAGGGACGACTTGCCGTCGTAACGCTGGCTCACGACTGGGGCCTTCTGCTCACCGGCCTGGAAATAGGCATCCGGCCGGGGGGTGCCGAAGGCGTCGTAGGCGAGGCCCGTGCTCACGAAGAGGAAGCCAGCCAGAAAGATCGCCGGCAGGGTCACGGCATGGATGACCCAGTAGCGGATGCTTGTGATGATCTCGAAGAACGGGCGTTCCCCGGTGGAACCGGCGGCCATCTCACCTCCCTTTTCAGCCCAGCGATCCTAAGGGTTGGTCCGTGGTCGCCGCGCCAAAGGTTACAGAGCGTGAGTGGCCTCAGCCGACCCAGCGCAGCAGCGATCCCCGCTCGCCGAGGGCGAACCCCTTGCCCCCGCCGGGGAAGACCAGGCGGGTGAAGTTGGTGGGGCTGGCCGCCCCCTCCGGATCCCGTTCCCAGCTGTCGCCGCCGTCGCGGCTCACCAGCAGGGTGCCGCTGCCCCCGCCGGTCCAGAGGTCACCATCGGGCCCCCAGGCCATGTCGAGGTAGCCGAAGCCGTTGGTGATCGGGATGATTGGCTTGCTCCAGGCCTCCACATCCGCGGCATCCGGGTTGAAGCGCAACTGGGCGCCGCGGGTCACCATCCACAGGCGGCCATCGGGCTGGAATCCCATCGACTGCAGCCGCTGGCTGCTGACCCGCTGGTGCACCTGCCACACAGGCTCGCCGGGGGTCCAGGTCGAAAAGAAGTTGCCCAGGCTCGACACACTCACGTACCGCCCGTCCTCGCTGCGGCGCAGATCCCGCACTGAGCCGGCGGCGTCGCTCACCAGCGCCTGCCAGCTGCGACCGGCATCGCTGGTCGCGTAGATCGCGCCCACGCTCGTGGCTAGTTCAGCCCGGTCGGTCCCGGTGGCGGTGATCAGGTAGGGGTCACCGGGAAGCTTCGTGTCGAGCAGCAGGCGGGTCCAGCTCTGGCCGGCGTCATCGCTGTGCAGCAACAGGCCCGGTTGTCCCGCGATCCAGCCTTCGTCACCCCGGAAATCAATGCTGATGAGCCGGAAGTTCTCGTCGCTGGGCAGGTCGAGCTGGCGGGGCTCCCAGGTGGCCCCTCCGTCGGTGGTTTCCATCACCAGGCGGTTGCTGCCCACCAGGAAGCCGTGGCGGTCATCGTTGAAGGCGACGTCGAGGGGGTTGCCACCGGTCTCGAGGGTCTGGATCTGCCAGGGGCTGGTGCCGGCCATGGGCAGGCTTGTGGTGACACAACCCGTGGTGACCAGCACCACCAGCAGCAGGGTGGCCGCGGCCCGAAGGGCCCGCAGGGGACGGACAGACAGGGGCGCAGGCATCACCGCAGGGAATAGAGGGACAGGAAGAAGGCGAACGCCAGGGCCAGGCCACCGAAGATGAGGACGTTCTTCTGGCCGGGGGTGAGGCTGTTCACCCCGAGGCCGTACTTCAGATTCTCCTCGAAGCCGCTGGCGCGGTTGCGGGGGCCGATGTCGCGGAAGGCCTCGACGGGGCTGCGACACACGGGGCAGCGGAAGCGGGCGGCGTCGAGATCCAGGAACGGGGTCCCGGGGTCGATGGCCTGCTTGCGGATGCCTTCGGCGGGATCGTAGACAAAGCCACAGCTGCGGCACTCCCAGCGGTGGTCCGCAGGATCATCCGCGGGCTCTTCCGCAGGAGCTGGGCTGGCCGTGGGGATCTGCCCCTGGTCGCTGTCCATCGGTTCGCTGGTCGGCGTCGGAACTCTATCCAGCGCTCCACGCCCCAGGTTGCCCGTCGTCGGTGCCAGACTGGGCCGTACGACCGCCGGTCCGACTCCGCAGATGTTCGTTCTGCCTGGCTACGACGCCTTTCTGGGCTTTCTGCTCATCGCAGCCGCCGTGCCCGTGCTGGCCCTGGTGACCAATGCCCTGCTCGCCCCGCGCTCCCGGCGCGGGGAGCGCCGACTCACCTACGAGTCGGGCATGGAGCCCGTGGGTGGCGCCTGGATCCAGTTCAACATCCGCTACTACATGTTTGCCCTGGTCTTCGTCATCTTCGATGTCGAGACCGTGTTCCTCTATCCCTGGGCGGTGGCGTTCCATCGCCTCGGGCTGCTGGCCTTCATCGAGGCGCTCGTGTTCATCGCGATCCTGGTGGTGGCCCTCGCCTACGCCTGGCGCAAGGGCGCCCTCGAGTGGAGCTGACTCCGATGACCACCCCCCCCTCCCTCGGATCCACAGCATCGGCTCCGCTCGATGCCCTCCGCGACCTGCGGGCCGCCAGCTGCAACCCGGTCGGTGCTCCGGCCGTCACCAGCGATCTCTCCGAGAACGTCATCCTCACCAGCCTCGATGACCTGCACAACTGGGCGCGGCTGAGCAGCCTCTGGCCCCTGCTCTACGGCACCGCCTGCTGCTTCATCGAATTCGCGGCCCTGATCGGTTCCCGCTTTGACTTCGACCGCTTCGGGCTCGTGCCCCGGTCCAGTCCGCGCCAGGCCGACCTGATCATCACCGCAGGCACCATCACCATGAAGATGGCCCCGGCGCTGGTGCGTCTGTACGAACAGATGCCCGAACCCAAGTACGTGATCGCCATGGGGGCCTGCACGATCACCGGCGGCATGTTCTCGGCCGATTCCACCACCGCCGTGCGCGGTGTCGACAAGCTGATCCCTGTCGATCTGTACATCCCCGGCTGCCCCCCCCGCCCCGAGGCGATCTTCGATGCGGTGATCAAGCTGCGCAAGAAGGTCGGCGACGAGTCCATCGCCGAGCGGCGCCGCTTTGAACCCACCCACCGGTATTGCACCGTTCCCCATCGGCTGACGGCCGTCGAGCCGATCGTCGATGGCCGTTACCTGCGGGCCGAGAGCCAGCAGCAGGCCCTGGCGGCCGCCGAGGCCATGGCCCTGACCCTTGCCCCCCAGTCCCAGCGTTCGCCCCTGCCCCTCGCCACCGATGGCTGACTCCAGCTCCACCCCTGCCCCCGCAGACCAGCCCGGTCTGACCACCGCCGGCTCGATCGGCACCTGGCTGGCCAGCCAGGGGTTCGACACTGAGGCCCGCGGCCTTGACCATCGCGGCGTCGAGCGGCTCGGCGTCACCGTTGACGCCCTGCCCCTGGTGGCCACGGCCCTGCGCAGCGGCGGCTTCGACTACCTGCAGGTCCAGGGTGCCTGGGACGATGGCCCCGGGGCTGCCCTGGTCAGCTTCCATCACCTCGTGGCCCTTGAGGAGTGGATCCGCGGCGATGGCACCACCCCACCCCGGGAGGTGCGTCTGGAGGTGAGCCTGCCGCGGGATGGCGATCTCACGGTCCCTTCCCTTTATCCCCTGTACCGCGGGGCCGACTGGCAGGAGCGTGAAAGCTTCGACATGTTCGGCATCACCTACAGCGGCCATCCCCATCCCAAGCGGCTGCTGATGCCCGAGGACTGGGTCGGCTGGCCCCTCCGCAAGGACTACGTTCAGCCTGATTTCTACGAACTCCAGGACGCCTATTGACGGGCGTTCTTCAAGACCGAGCGGTGGATGGCCGCCGGACGCTGCGGTAGAAGCGCATCACGGCCAGGGCAAGGCTGCGGGGGTCATGGCGCAGGGTGGCGACGCCGTCCCCCCGACCCTGCATGGCTGCCAGCATCACGTGGTAACCGCGGCTCCTCAGTCCTTCCACGTCGCAGAGCACCGGCTCGGCGCCGCGGGCACGGTAGGTCTCGAGGGCCGGGCTGCCCGGCAGGGCCTCCTGGGCCAGCACGGCGTCGAACAGGCGGCTCTGCACCCCATGGGTCGCCAGCTGGGCTTCGATCGCCCGCAGATGGCCGGTCACATCGAGCCCATCGGTCTCTCCCGGCTGGGTCATCAGGTTGCAGATGTAGAGCCGGGGAGCCGGAGAGCGGCGGATGGCCTTCACCAGATCCGGCACCAGCAGGTTGGGCAGCAGCGAGGTGTAGAGGCTTCCCGGCCCGAGCACGATCAGGTCGGCGTGGGCGATCGCCTCCAAGGCCCGGGGCAGGGCCTCGGGGCGCGAGGGGGTGCAGCCGAGCCGCACGATCGGACTCTCGGCCTGGCCGATGCTTGATTCCCCCTCGATGCGGCGGCCATCCTCGAGTTCGGCCCAGAGCCGCACGTCGGTGCTTGTGGCCGGCACCACCTGCCCCTGCACCGCCAGCACCTTGCTACTGGCGGTGATCGCCGTCTCGAGGCTGCCCGTGATGGCGGTGAGCGCCGAGAGGAACAGGTTGCCGAAGCTGTGGCCCTCCAGACCGCTGCCGCTGGTGAAGCGGTACTGGAACAGCCGCGTCAGCAGGGGTTCCTCGCGGGCCAGGGCCGCCAGGCAGTTGCGGATGTCTCCAGGGGGCTGGACCCCCAGTTCCCGCCGCAGCACGCCGCTGCTGCCGCCGTCGTCGGCCACGGTGACCACGGCGGTGAGGTTGCCGCTGTAGCGCTTCAGGCCGCTCAGCAGGGTCGACAGGCCTGTGCCACCGCCGATGGCCACGATCGCCGGACCGCGGTTCAGCCGCCGCTGGGCCAGCAGGGCATCGACGAGGGCGGTGTCCTTCTGGGGAGCCAGGGCCCGCTGGATCGATCCGAAGCTGCGGCTCTGCCCCAGCACGATCAGCCCCGCCCCCAGCAGCAGCACCAGCGGCCCCGTGAAGCCCCGCCCGATGCCGGCGAGGGAGCGCAGCAGGGTCTCGATCGTCGTGATCGTCCAGTAGATGGGTTTGAGGTCAGCCCAGATGGCGGCGCCCAGCAGCGCCAGCACCAGCCCCAGGCCGGAGGTGATCACCCAGCGCTTGACCACCAGCCCGGGCTGCAGCCACTGCACCGCCCGCCGGGAGCGGGTCACCAGCTCGTCGCGGCGGGACTGGGGACCGGCAGGCTGACGCATGGCGCGGCTGCAGGCAGCATCGTGGGGGCACTGTAAGGAGATGAGCGAGCCCTGTCCGCCGGTGGTCGAGATGCGCGACCTCAGCCTTCGTCGTGGGGATCGCCTGATCCTCGACGGCATCGACCTGACCCTCATGCCCGGCGAACGGCTGGCGATCGTGGGTCCTTCGGGGGCCGGCAAGACGTCGATCCTGCGCATGCTGGCCGGTCTGGAACTCGCCAGCGCCGGCGAGCTGTGGCTCTTCGGCCGGCACCAGCGGTACCTGCGCCTGGACCAGCGGGACCCCCCCGATGTGCGCCTGGTGTCCCAGAACCCGGCCCTGCTGGGTTCCTTGACGGTGCTCGAGAACGTCGGCTTTCTGCTCTTCCGCGATGGCCGCCTGTCCGAGGGCGAGATCCGCGAGCGGGTGGCCCGCTGTCTGGCGGCCGTGGGGCTCGGCGGCTACGAGGACCGCATGCCCGGCGAACTCTCGGGGGGGCAGCAGAAGCGCGTCAGCTTTGCCCGTGCCCTGGTGGATGATCCGGGCCGGGATGGGGCCAGCCGGCCCCTGCTGCTCTTCGATGAACCCACCGCCGGCCTGGATCCGGTCGCCTCGACCCGCATCGAAGACCTGATCGTCACCACCACCCGGGTGGCGGGCGGCTGTTCGGTGGTGGTCAGCCACGTGATCAGCACCATCGAGCGGGCGGCCGAACGGGTGGTGCTGCTCTACCAGGGACGCCTGCGCTGGCAGGGCAGCATCGAGGCGTTCCGAAGCGGCGACGACCCCTTCGTTGTCCAGTTCAGGACGGGTAGTCTGTCCGGACCTATGCAGCCCACGGAGCTGTGAGCCGCCGATGCGCCGCAGCCTTCGCGAAGCCACCATCGGATTCACCCTGCTGACGGCCCTCGCCGGCGGCATCGGCCTCTGGTTCTGGGTCAGCGGCTCCATCTTCGGCCAGCGCAGCTGGTCCTTCCGCCTGCGCTTCGACGATGCCGCCGGCCTGTCGCCCCAGAGCAGCGTCAGTTTCCGTGGCGTCGTGGTGGGTGCCGTGCGGCAGGTGCGGGCTGACCCCACCGGTGTGCGCGTCGACGTGCAGATCCTTGAGGAACAGCTGCGGCTGCCCCGGCCGATCGTGGCCCAGGTCCGCAGCGGCTCCCTGCTGGGCGGGGATCCCGAGATCTCCCTGATCAGTGAGGGCCCCGCCCGCCTCGACGGCCTGGTGGCCCCCCTCGACAAGCGCTGCGATCCGGTCCGTCAGGTCTGCGCCGGTGGACTGGTGCAGGGGGTGGCCAGTCCATCGCTGTCGTCGGTGATGGGCCAGGTCGAAGATCTGCTCAGCAAGGCCCGGCAGCAGAACCTGGTGGGCAAGGTCAGCGACACCACCACCGCCGTCACCACCACCTCGCGGGCCTTCGCCGGCACCGCCCGGCGGGCGGACAAGGTGCTGGACGGTGGTGACGCGCTGGTCCATGACCTGCGCGGTGCCGTGCAGCAGGCGCAACCGGTGCTGGCCAACCTGCGGCGGGCCACCGATGAGGCGAATGCGGCCATGGTCAATGCCCGGGCCGCCAGCCAGCACGTGCGCAACATCACCGCCGCCTTCGACAACCCGAAGACCATCGCCGAGCTGCGCACCACCCTCAGCAACGCCGAACAGCTCACCCGTCGCATCGACGCCATCGGCGGCGATGTGCAGAAACTGAGCGGTGATCCGGTCTTCGTCGGCGGCCTGCGCAGCGTCACCCTCGGCCTCGGAAAGTTCTTCGATGAGCTCTACCCCGAGATCAGGCCGTCCCCCGCTCCGGCCGGGAACGGGTCGGGTGAGCGCTGAGCCCCTGCTGATCGTCGGGGCCGGCGGCCAGGCCCGGGTGGTGGCCGACATCGCCACGGCCCTGGGCTTCGGGCAGCTCCTGCTCTGCGCGGCCGAGCTGCCCGAGCCGACCCGCCGGCTGGGTCACCCCTGGCAGCCCCTGCCCCCTGACGACTGGCATGGGCCGTACGTGATCGCGATCGGCGACAACGCCCGCCGTGCCGCCGGCGATGCGGCCTTCCGGGCGGCCCACCCCGGGGCCCGGGCCAGCAGCCTGGTGCACCCGGCGGCGGTGGTGTCGCCGGCGGCCCAGCTGGGGGCCGGCACGGTGGTGATGGCCGGAGCCCTGGTGGGCCCAGGATCCCGGGTGGGTCGCGGGGCGATCATCAACAGCGGCGCCAGCCTCGACCACGACGGACGGCTGGGGGATTTCGCGTCCCTCGGGCCCGCGGCCTGCCTGGGTGGTGGCGTAGAGGTGGGCGAGGGGAGTGCCATCTGCCTGGGGGCCCGGGTCGTGCATGGGATCCGCATCGGTGCCGATGTGGTGGTGGGGGCCGCGGCCCTGGTGCTGCACGACCTGCCCGACGGCTGCGTCGCCTATGGAACGCCGGCCCGGGTTGTGCGCCGGCGCCGCCGCGGTGACCCCTACCTCTGACCTGCGCCGCTGACCTCCGCCGGCCGGTCGTCAGCGGTTGAGGGCTTCGAGGGCGATGGCGGCGATGGCCTGGTCGCTGGCCCTGGGCAGGGCGACGTAGCGGCCCCCCGCGGCTTCGGCCAGGTCGCGCCCCATGCCGCTGCCGATGAACTGGCGCTCGGTGTCGATCACGAGCAGGTCGAGCCCCAGCTGCCGGTAGCGGCCGGCCACATCGCGCAGTTCGGCCCGCAGATCCGGTGCCGCCTCGCCTTCAACAGGCGGCTGGCCCAGGGAGCGGGCCAGGGGCACATTGCCGCGGCCGTCGGTGATCGCCACCACCACCACCTGGGAGAGATCGCCGCTCTGCAGGGCGTTGACCCCGACGCGGGCCGCCTGGCTCAGGCCATGGGCGAGGGGGGAGCCGCCGCCGCAGGGCATCGTCTCGAGCCGCCGCCGGGCGGCCGTGATCGAGCGGGTGGGGGGCAGCAGCACCTCGGCCTGTTCGCCCCGGAAGGGAATCAGCGCGACCTCGTCGCGGTTCTCGTAGGCCTGGGTGAGCAGGCGCAGCACGGCCCCCTTGGCGCTCTGCATGCGGTTCAGGGCCATCGAGCCGCTGGCGTCCACCAGGAAGATGACCAGGGCACCGGCCTTGCGCTGCAGCTGTTTGGCCCGCAGGTCGCTGTCTTCGACCACCACCAGCCGATCGGGCTGGCGCTCACGGCGGCTGCGCTGATACGGGGCGGCGGCCCGCAGGGTCGCGTCCACCGCGATGCGGCGCACGGGCCCCCGGGGCAGCACGGGCCGCACGTAGCGGCCGCGGGTGTCCGAGAGCACCAGGCCGCGGGAGCCGCTGCGGGCGGCCCGGCGGCGGCTGCCCTGGAAACGCAGCAGCTCCGGATCCACGGCCGTCGCGTCCGGATCCAGCAGAAACTCCTGGGGCACCGAGGGCGGATCGTCGCTGCCGTCCTCCTCGGGGGGCTCCTCCTCCTCCTGCCTGTCGTCCTGGTCGTCGCTCTCGTCGGTCTGCTCGTCTTCGTCCTCCGGGCGGTCGTCCTCCTGGGCCTCGGGTCCTTCCGCCGGGGGCGGTGGCGGCGGCGGCGGCGGTGGCGCCGACTCCGGCGGCGGCTCAAGGCTGGCCCGCGGGGCGATCACCAGCCGCACGGCGAGCTGCAGGTCTTCGGCCTCGACCCGGTCCCGGCCCTGGAGGGCGGCATGGGCCCGGGCCACCCGCAGGGCGTAGAGCTCGGCCCGGTGACCTTCCACGCCGCCCCGCAGGGCCTCCTGCACCAGGTAGGCGATCTGTCCGGCGCTGATCACCACATCCGGCAGCCATTGGCGGGCGAGCAGCAGCTGGGTGGCCAGGGCGTCGGTCTCCTCCTGCCAGCGGCCCAGGAAGGCGCCGCTGTCCTGGGCGTAGGCCAGGGCGGCATCGGCGATGCCCACCCGTTCCTCGAGGGCCAGGGGACGGTCGGCCGAGAGGGCGATGGCGAAGCGGTCGAGCACCGCATCCCGCAGGGGGCCCTCCTCGGGGTTGTAGGTGGCCAGCAGCAGCGGTCGGCAGGGATGGCTGACGCTCAGGCCCTCCCGCTCGACGCGGTTCTCTCCGGCCCCCACGGCGGCCAGCAGCAGGGTGAGGGCCCCCGGATCGAGGAGATTCAGCTCGTCGACATAGAGCACCCCCCGGTGGGCCTCGGCCAGCAGGCCGGGCTGGAACACCGTGCGCCCCTCGGCCAGGGAGCGGGTCACGTCCACCGAACCCAGCAGCCGGTCTTCGGTCACCCCCAGGGGCACCTGCACGAACGGGGCGGGGATGATGCGGGTGGGGCCCGATCCATCGGGTTCACCGTTGAGGCTCCCCTCAAGCACTTCGATAGCCGGCAGCAGGGCATGCAGGCCGCGGGCCAGCACCGATTTGCCGGTGCCGCGCCCCCCCGCGATGACGACGCCGCCGATGGCGGGGTCGATCGCCGCCAGCAGCAGGGCCAGCTTCAGCAGCGGATGGCCGCTGACGGCGGCCAGGGGGAAGGCCCGCGGGGTTGCGGCGCGGGTGGCGCTGCTCACGACCATCGGAACACCGGGGACTGGGACCCTAGGGCAACCCCCGCCTCAGACCTGGTGCTCACACCTGGTAGAAGTCGCGGTACCAGGCCACGAAGCGGGCGACGCCCTCGGCCACGGGCGTGGCGGGCCGGAAGCCCGTCCAGGCTTCGAGGGCGCTGGTGTCGGCTGCCGTGGCGGGCACGTCGCCGGGCTGCAGCGGCAGCAGCCGGCGCTCGGCGGTGCGGCCGAGGGCCTGCTCGAGGGCCTCGACGTAGGTCAGCAGCGGCGTCGGGGTGGCATTGCCGATGTTGAACACCCGGTGCGGCGCCCAGCTGCGGCCGGGGTGGGGCCTGGCGGCGTCAAAGTCGGGATCGGGGGTGGCGGGTCTGTCCAGCACCCGCACCACGCCTTCGACGATGTCGTCGATGTAGGTGAAGTCACGCACCATCTGCCCGCCGTTGTAGAGGTCGATGGGTTCGCCCGCCAGGATGGCTCTGGTGAAGCGGAACAGGGCCATGTCGGGGCGCCCCCAGGGCCCGTACACCGTGAAGAAGCGCAGGCCCGTGGCCGGCAGCCCGTACAGATGGCTGTAGGTGTGCGCCATCAGCTCGTTGGCCTTCTTGCTGGCGGCATAGAGGCTCACCGGATGGTCGACCCCCTGCCCCTCGCTGAAGGGCAGGCGGGTGTTGCCGCCGTAGACCGAGCTGCTGCTGGCGTAGACGAGATGGCTCACCCCGCCGTGGCGGCAGCCTTCGAGCACATGGCCGAACCCCACCAGGTTGCTCTGCACGTAGGCCGCCGGGTTCTCGATCGAATGGCGCACACCGGCCTGGGCGGCCAGATGCACCACCCGCTGCGGCCGCCGCTCGGCGAACAGGGCGGCCATCCCCGCACCGTCTTCCAGGTCCTGGCGGGCGAAGCGGAACCCCCCCCGGGCCTCCAGCAGCGCCAGGCGGGCCTGCTTCAGCGCCGGGTCGTAGTAGGCGTTCAGATTGTCCAGGCCGATCACCGTCTCACCCCGGTCCAGCAGCCGCTGGCACAGGTGAAAGCCGATGAAACCGGCGGCGCCGGTCACGAGAATCGTCATCTGGCGTCGGTGCCCCGGGGCCGCAGGCCGACGGTGGACCAGCGAACCAGCCCCGACGGTCAACCGACGACCCTACCAGCATGATCCTGCCCTCCTGGTCTGTGGCGGTGGCCCTCGGGGGCAACCTGCCGCCCCTGCCCGGGCGGCTGGTCACCGCCGCCCGGGCCCTGGCGCAGCTGGCCCTGCCGGCCTCGTTCCGCTGCTCACCGCTGTACCGAACGGCGCCGGTGGGCGGACCGCCCGGCCAGCCGCCCTATTGCAATGCCGTGGTGCTGCTGGCCACGACCCTCACCCCCGAGGAGCTGCTTGCGGCGCTGCAGGTCCTGGAGGCCGCCGCCGGCCGCGAACGGCTGCAGCCCTGGGGGCCCCGCACCCTCGACCTCGATCTGCTCTGGCACGGGTCCCAGCGGCGCCACAGTCCGCAGCTGGTGCTGCCGCACCCCAGGCTGCTGGAGCGCAGCTTCGTGCTGGCGCCGCTGGCGGCCTTGGATCCGCAGCTGGTGCCCCCCGGTCAGCCGGGCCCCGGCCCCGGCCGCTGCGTGGCCGATCTGCTGGCGGCCCTGCTCCCCCGGTTGCCGGACCCACCCCCCGAACGCCTGCCCCCTCCCCCCGGCTGGCCGGGCCTCTAATGTTCTGGCGCTGATGGGGTCCCGTGGCCGAGCTTCCAGCACCTGAGCCCGCACATCTGCTTGATGTGGTGGCCACCCTGTCGGTGCGCAAGCTGCGGATGGAGATCCAGCGGCTGCGGTTGCCCGTGGGCGTGGAGGGCACCTATGGCTGCATCCGCCATCCCGGCGCCTCCCTGGCTGTGCCGCTGCTGCCCGATGGCAGGGTGGTGATCCTGCGCCAGTACCGCTTCGCCGTTCAGCGGCGCATCCTTGAGTTTCCCGCCGGCACCCTGGAGCCCGGCGAACCCCCCCAGGCCGCCATGGAGCGGGAACTGCAGGAGGAGGCCGGTTACCGCGCCAGCCGCTGGGATGACCTGGGCCTGCTGCTGCCCTGTCCCGGCTATTCGGATGAGGTGATCCATCTCTTCATGGCCCGCGAGCTGGAGCCGTTGCCGGCTCCGGTGCAGGGCGACCACGACGAGGACATCGAGGTGCTGACCCTCAGCCCGGCGGAGCTTGACCGGCGCCTCGCCAGCGGTGAGGAACCCCTCGACGGCAAGACGGTCACCGCCTGGTTCCGGGCGCGGCAGCTGCTGCAGCTGGGCTGAACGGCGATGGTGGCCCCCCGCTGGCTGTTCTGGCACCGCCGTGATCTGCGGCTGGCCGACAACCTCGGTCTCCATGCGATGGCGGCCGTCACCCCCGCCCTCACGGGGGTCGCCGTGCTCGATCCCGCGGACCTGCAGGCGGCCACCATGGCGCCGTCCCGCCGCTGGTTCCAGGGCGAGAGCCTGCGGGAGCTGCAGCAGCGCTGGCGGCAGGCCGGCAGCCGCCTGCTGCTGCTCGAGGGCGACCCCGAGGTCCTGTTGCCGGCCCTGGCCCTGGCCCTCGGGGCCAGGGGGGTCGCCTGGAACCGCGATGTGGAGCCCCTGGTGCGCCAGCGCGACCGGCGGCTGGCCGAGGCGCTGCAGCGGCAGGGTCTGCAGGTGGCGGCCGACTGGGATCAGCTGCTGGTGCCCCCCGAACAGCTGCTCACCGGCGCGGCGGCCCCCTACCGGGTCTACGGCCCCTACTGGCGGGCCTGGGAGCGTCAGCCCAAGGCCGATCCGGTGCCGGCCCCCACCGATCTGCACGACCTGCCCGACGGCTGGGAGCTGGCCCTCGGGGCCCTGCCCCTGGTCGCGGCACCGCCCCGGGAGCCCTGGAACGCCGGCGACGAGCCCCTGGCCCTGCCGGGTGAGGCGGCGGCCCTGGACCAGCTGCAGGCCTTCGCCGCAGGTCCGTTGCGGCGCTACGACGACTGCCGCAACCTGCCGGCGGAGCCTGGCACCTCCGGGCTGAGCGCGGCGTTGCGGATCGGCACCCTCGGCCCCCGCACCGCCTGGGCGGCCAGCAGCGAGGCGCTCGCCGACTGCCGCAGCGAAGAAGAGGAGCGCTCCGTGACCGTCTGGCGCCAGGAACTGGCCTGGCGCGAGTTCTACCAGCAGGCGCTGTTCCATTTTCCGGAACTGGCGGATGGCCCCTACCGCCCCCTCTGGCGCCATTTCCCGTGGGAGAACGATCCCGACCGGCTTGAGGCCTGGCAGCAGGCCCGCACCGGCGTGCCCATCGTCGATGCGGCCCTGCGCCAGCTCATCGAGACCGGCTGGATGCACAACCGCTGCCGGATGGTGGTGGCCTCTTACCTGGTCAAGGATCTGATCATCGACTGGCGCTGCGGCGAAGCCTTCTTCATGGCCCATGAGATCGACGGCGACCAGGCCGCCAACAACGGCGGCTGGCAGTGGAGCGCCAGCAGCGGGATGGATCCGCGGCCCCTGCGCATCTTCAACCCCGCCACCCAGGCGGCCCGTTTCGATCCTGATGGGGTCTACATCCGCCGCTGGCTCCCCGAGCTGCGGCATGTGGCCACCGCGGACCTGCTCAGCGGCGCGATCGCCCCGCTCGAGCGGCCCGGCTATCCCGCCCCGATCGTGGACCATCGGCAGCAGCAGGCCCGGTTCAAGGCGATGTACGCCACCCTCAGCCGCGCGGCAGATGGCAGCAGTTGAACCCGTCGCGGCAGATGCGCCCCTGGTCCAGGGCCCAGTTGACGAGGGCCACGCGGTTGCGGGCACCGGTCTTGGTGAGGATGTTGCTGATGTGGTTGTCGACGGTGCGCTTGCTGATCGAGAGCCGCAGGCCGATTTCCTGGTTGGTGAGCTCGGCGGCCACCAGTTCGACGATCTCCAGTTCCCGTTCCGAGAGATGAACTCCGGCGGCGCCTGAACCGGGTTGGGCCATCGTTCCAGGCCAGGGTCCTGAAACTTTAGGGGGTCTGAGAGGATGGGGCCACGAGGATCTTCCATGGCATCCGCTCTCAGCACCCTGCAGCAGGCCCTGGAGCAGGGTGTTCCTGTCATCACGGCCGAGATCACGCCGCCCCGGGGGGGAGATCCGGGCCGGGCCCTCGCCGCCGCCGAGGCCCTGCGGGGCCGGGTGCATGCGTTCAACGTCACCGACGGCAGCAGGGCGGTCATGCGCATGAGCAGCCTGGCCCTGTGCCGGCTGCTGCAGGACCGGGGCCTGGAGCCTGTGCTGCAGCTCACCTGCCGGGATCGCAACCGCATCGCCCTGCAGGCCGAACTGCTGGGGGCCCACGCCCTTGGCCTGCCCAATGTGCTCTGCCTCACCGGCGATCCGGTGCGGGCCGGTGACCAGCCCCAGGCCCGGTCGGTCTACGACCTGGAGTCGGTGCGGCTGCTGCGCCAGGTGCAGCAGCTCAATGCCGGCATCGACCCCCTCGGTCAGCCCCTGGCCGACGGACCCACCGCCCTCTTCGCCGGTGCCGCCGCCGATCCCCAGTCGCCGAGCTGGAGCGGGCTGCTGAGCCGCACCCGCCGCAAGGCCGAAGCCGGTGCCCGCTTCCTGCAGACCCAGATGGTCATGCATCCCGAGCCCCTGCGCCGCTTCTGCGGCGAGATCGCCGATCCCCTCGGCCTGCCTGTGCTGGCCGGAGTCTTTCTGCTCAAGTCGGCCCGCAACGCCGCCTTCATCAACCGGATGGTGCCCGGGGCTGCCATCCCCCAGGATCTGATCGATCGCCTGGCCGCCGCCACGGATCCGCGGCAGGAGGGAATCCGCATCGCCGCCGAGCAGGTGGAGACGTTCCGGGGCATCGCCGCCGGCGTGCACCTGATGGCGGTCAAGGCCGAGGAAAGCCTGCTGGCGGTGCTGGAGACCGCCGGGGTCGAGGCGTCCCCGACCCTGCTCCCCTTCGCCGCCTCAGCTGGCCTGCAGCAGAGTCGGGCCGTGTCCGCCTAGGTCAGACCCCAGCAGTTCGGCCAGAGCCTTGTGTTCCGCCGAGGGTTTGACGAGGTCCTGGCGGCGGGCGTCGGTGATCAACCAGTCGAGGGCCGCCTCCTGCACATCGATGTGATCGCCGCTGCGGTCGACGCAATAGCGACCGAAGACCAGCTTTTCGACCAGCCGCACACCGGTGCCGATGCGGGAGTAGTCAAAGATGATCGAGTTGTCGATGGTCGCGCCGCTGCAGATGTGGCAGCTCGGACCGATCATGGCGGGGCCGATGATCGTGACACCATCCTCGATCTTCGTCATGCCGCCCACGTAGACCGGACCTTCAACGTGGATGCGATCCCAGTTGGCGGCCACATTCAGGCCGGTGTAGATGCCGGGATGCACCTGCTTCCCGGGGATCGTCACCTGCCGCACCTCCCCTTGCAGCACGGCCCGGATGGCGTGCCAATAATCAGGAACCTTGCCGATGTCGACCCATTCAAACTCCATTGGGAAGGCATAGAAGGGCAGCTGGTTCTCGACCAGCTTCGGGAACAGATCGCCGCCGATGTCGTAGGGGGTGCCGCTGGGGATGTGGTCGAAGATTTCAGGCTCGAAGATGTAAATGCCCGTGTTGATGGTGTTGCTCAGGGCTTCTTCCACCGACGGCTTCTCCTGGAAGGCCTGCACCCGGCCCTCGTCGTCGGTCACCACCACGCCGTAACTGCTCACCTGCTCCTGGGGCACCCGTTTGGTCACCAGTGACGCCAGGGCTCCCGACTGGCGGTGCCGCCGCACGGCTTCACTGAGGTTGAGGTCGATCAGGCCATCACCACAGAGCACGACGAAGGTGTCGTCAAAAAACCGCTGAAAATCTTGAATTTTCTTGAGGCCCCCGGCTGAGCCCAGGGCCTGGCCGATCAGTTCGCCGTCTTCGATGCGCCCCTCGAAGCTGTAGGCAATCTCGACGCCGAAGCGTTGACCATCCCGGAAGTAATTCTCGATCTCTTCGGCAAGATGGGACACATTCACCATGATTTCGGTGAAGCCGTGCTGGCGCAGCAGCTCCAGCAGAAATTCCATCACCGGCTTCTGCAGGATCGGAATCATCGGCTTGGGAATGGTGTGGGTGATGGGCCGCACACGGGTTCCCTTGCCCGCGGCCAGGATCATGGCCTTCATGGGACGCCTGCCAGAGGTGCGGGCACAGTATCAAGGGCCGTCAGGCTGCGGCTGCCGTCTCGGCCGGAGTCCCGGCTGCCACCATGGAGAGCTGCAGCGGCGCCTCGGCTTCTCTGGAGCGGGTCAGCCGCAGGCTGCCGAACAGATCCTGGGGGTCCTGCTCCAGGGTCACCCGGCCCTGGGCGCAGAGAAAGAGCAGCGCCCAGAACACCCCCACCCGATCGCGGTCCAGATCCGGTGGTGCGGCCGTGTCCCAGGCTTCCACCAGGTGCTCGAAATCGCAGCCGGCTTCCGCCGGTTCCCAGGTCACCAGAAACAGGGCCAGGGCCGCCGTGGTTTCGGGCAGCTTCTCGCGGTGGGCCAGGGCCGCCACCTGGGCGATGGCCTCGCGGTCGCTGTAGCGCCGCGTGCGCCGGGAGCGGTGGCCGCCGTCGCCGGCCTCCTGCTCCAGCCGGCTGGCGATGTCCTCGAGCTGGCGGATCAGTTCGCCCAGGCTCACCGGCCGACGCTGGGGCGGGGGCGCCACCGGCCGGCGACTCAGCAGCCGTTCCGGTCGGGCCGGCAGGGCCAGCCGCGCGGGCCAGCCGTCCCCGTCGCCGCCGTCGTCGAACTCCGCCTCGAGGCCGTCCTCGATCGCCCCCTGGTCAGCGGCGAGGGTCCGCTCCTCGAGATGCTCCGCCTTGAGGGCGACCAGCACCGAGGCCGCCAGAAACGCCTCGCTGCTGGCCGCCAGCCCCTGCTCGTAGCTGCCCCCAAGGGCCGCGAGCTGCCGGGGCAGATCGAGGGTCTGGCGCAACTGGTCCAGGAAGCCATCGATGACGGCGATCACATCCACGTCCCAGGGGTCGATCTCCCCCCGCTCGGCCGCGTCCTGGAGCAGTCGGATGGCCACCCGGGCCCCTTGGTCCCCGCCGTGGGTCACAGGGGTCGCATCCTGTACTGAGCGGACCGTAGCGGCCCCAGGGCCTTCGCGCCAGGGTCAGGACTCGGCCGAACTCTGACCGGCGGCCGGCAGCAGCTGCAGCTGGGCATCCATGGCGGCCCGGTAGCGCTCCACGTCCTGCTGCAGTTCCTCGATGCGCACCTGCTGGGCCGCCATCCGGGGCTCGCTGTTCACCTGGCGCACCAGGCCTGTCCAGACCGCGAACACCCAGGCGGCGGTGGCCCCGAGGCCGGCCACCAGCAGCAGAAGCACCGCCAGGGGCAGGGTGACGCTGCTCCCCGGCAGCAGCCGCACGGTGGTGGCGGTGGTGTTCTCGAGGGTGAACATCACCAGGGCCAGGCCGAAGGCGAAGATCAGCAGGAAGTTCAGCTGACGCATCACGGGCAGGGTGAAGGGGCGCAGCGGAATGTACCTGCCGCCGACGCCCCTCAGCGCAGGGCCGGGGCCATTGTCATGGCCGCGGTCAGCGGTGGACGCAGGGGCAGCGGCGGGGCCGCGGCGCTGTGGATGGCGGCGCCGTCACGGGCCACCTGTCGTTCGATGGTGGCGCGATAGCTGTCGGTCATCAGCCGGGGGTAGAGGCCGATGCCGATGATCGGCACCAGCAGGCACGAGATGATGTAGATCTCCCGGGGCTCGGCATCCACCAGGTTGCTGTGGCTCGCCAGTTCGGCGTTCTCCTTGCCGAAGAAGATCTCCCGCAGCATCGAGAGCAGATAGATCGGCGTCAGAATCACCCCGATCGCGGCGAGGGCGGCGATCACGATGCGGAAGGGAAGGCTGTAGGCCTCGTCGGTGGTGAAGCCCACGAACACCATCAGCTCGGCCACGAAGCCGCTCATGCCCGGCAGGGCCAGGGAGGCCAGGGCACAGGCGGTCCAGAGGGCGAACATCTTGCGCATGGCCTGGCCCACGCCGCCCATCTCGTCGAGCTGCAGGGTGTGGGTGCGGTCGTAGGTCGCCCCCACCAGAAAGAACAGGCTGGCGCCGATCAGGCCATGGCTGATCATCTGAAGCATGGCGCCGCTGGCGGCCAGGGGTGAGAAACTGCCGATGCCGATGAGCACGAAGCCCATGTGGCTGATCGAGCTGTAGGCGATCTTGCGTTTGAGATTGCGCTGGGCGAATGACGTCAGCGCTGCGTAGATGATGTTCACCACCCCCAGCACCACCAGCAGCGGTGCGAACTGCACGTGGGCGTCGGGCAGCATGCCGGCGTTGAAGCGCAGCAGGGCATAGCCCCCCATCTTGAGCAGGATGCCCGCCAGCAGCATGTGGACGGGGGCCGTGGCCTCCCCGTGGGCATCGGGCAGCCAGGTGTGGAGGGGAACGATCGGCAGCTTGACGCCGAAGGCGATCAGCAGGCCGGCATAGAGCAGCAGCTGCAGCGAGGGCGCCAGGGTCTTGGCGGCCAGGTCGCTGTATTCGAAGCTGACGGGCCCTGACCCGGCGAAGGCCATGCCCAGGGCCACCAGCAGGATGAAGAGCGAACTGCCGGCGGTGTAGAGGATGAACTTGGTGGCGGCGTACTGGCGCTTCTTGCCGCCCCAGATCGCCAGCAGCAGGTACACCGGGATGAGCTCCAGCTCCCAGGCCAGGAAGAAGAGCAGCATGTCCTGGACCGCGAAGACGGCGATCTGGCCACCGTCCATCGCCAGGATCAGGAAGTAGAAGAGCCGCGGTTTGAAGGTGACGGGCCAGGCCGCCAGCACCGCCAGGGTGGTGATGAAGCTGGTGAGCAGCACCAGGGGCATCGACAGTCCGTCGACCCCGACCGACCAGCCGAGGCCCAGGTCAGGCACCCAGTCGATGCGCTGGCCCAGCTGGAGCCCCGCCTCGGCGGGGTCGTAGCCGACGACGTAGGCGGCGACGGTGATCAGGAACGTCACCAGGGCCACCGCCAGGGCATACCAGCGGACGATCCGTCCGTTGCCCGGGTCAGGAATCAGGGGAATCAGCAGGGAGGCGACGATCGGCAGCAGAATCGCCGTCGTCAGCCAGGGAAAGGAGTCCAGGGCCGGTCAGTCCATTGCCCGCAGGATAGAAATCAGGGCCGGAGCCGGAACCCCCTGATCGGCTTTGACACACACGCCGCCCCGAATCAGAGGCTGAAGAGCACCACGAGGGCGATCACCCCACCGAAGACAATCAGGGCATAAAACTGCGCCCGACCGGTTTCGAAGTACTTGAGCCCCTCGCCGCTGCCCAGGGTCAGCAGGCCGGTGAGGTTCACCACGCCATCGACGACCTTGGCGTCCACCTCCAGCACCTGACGGGCCAGGGCGCGGCTGCCCCTGACGAACAGGCGTTCGTTGATCGCATCGAGGTACCACTTGTTGGCCAGGAAGCGGTTGATGGCCGGGAAGCGGCCGGCCACGGCCGTGGCCAGGTCGAGGCGACCCAGGGCGTAAGCGAGCACGGCGATGGTGATGCCCACGAGGGAGATGGCGACCGAGGCGCCGGCCAGGGGCAGAAACTCAGCCATGGAGAAGTGGGCCATCGCCTCGGCGGCCTCGCGGGGGTCGAGCAGGGCCGCGAAGCGGTTCTGCCAGGGCATCCCCAGCAGGCCGATGAGCAGCGACGGCACCGCCAGCACCACCAGCGGGAGGGTCATGGGCCAGGCGGATTCGTGCACATGACCCTCGCCATGGCCGTGGTCCGGGGCCGTGCGACCGGCGGCCTGCAGCAGCCGGGCCTGCAGGGCGGTGTCGTGGCCCCTGAACCCACCCTCGAAGGTGAGGAAGTAGAGCCGGAACATGTAGAAGGCCGTCATGCCGGCGGTGAGCCAGCCCACCAGCCAGAGGAGCGGATAGGCCTGGAAGGCTTCGCCAAGGATCTCGTCCTTGCTCCAGAAGCCCGCCAGGGGAGGCAGGCCGCTGATGGCCAGGCAGCCGATCAGAAAAGTGATGGCCGTGATGGGCATCGAGCGGCGCAGCCCGCCCATCAGCCGCATGTCCTGGGCCAGCACCGGTTCATGGCCCACCACCTCTTCCATGGCGTGGATCACCGAGCCCGAGCCGAGGAACAGCATCGCCTTGAAGCAGGCGTGGGTCACCAGGTGGAACATGCCCGCCAGGGGGGCCCCACAGCCCATGGCCAGCATCATGTAGCCCAGCTGCGAGACGGTGCTGTAGGCGAGCCCCTTCTTGAGATCCATCTGGGTGAGGGCGATCGAGGCCCCTAGAAAGCAGGTGATCGTGCCCACCACCGCCACCGTCAGCTGGACCGAGGGGAACTGGACATAGAGGGGTTCGAGCCGGGCGACGAGGAAGACCCCGGCCGCCACCATCGTCGCGGCGTGGATCAGTGCCGAGATGGGCGTCGGGCCCTCCATGGCGTCGGGCAGCCACACGTGCAGCGGGAACTGGGCCGACTTGGCCATCGGACCCATGAACACCAGCAGGCAGAGCAGGGTGGCCGCCCAGGCCGGCAGGCTGCCGTCGGCCAGGCCGGCCTGAATGCCTGCTGCGATGCCATCAAAGGAGAGGCTGCCGGTCGCCCAGAACAGGCCGAGGATGCCCAGCAACAGGCCGAAATCCCCCACCCTGTTGACGACGAAGGCCTTCTGGGCGGCGTGGGCGGCGCCGTCACGGTCGTACCAGAAGCCCACCAGCAGGTAGGAACACATCCCCACCAGCTCCCAGAAGACATAGATCTCGAGCAGGTTCGGACTCACCACCAGGCCGAGCATCGAACTGCTGAACAGGGCCAGATAGGTGAAGAAGCGCACATAGCCCTTGTCGTGGGCCATGTAGCCGTGGGAATAGATCATCACCAGCAGGGCGATGCTGGTGACCAGGGCCAGCATCACGGCGCCGAGGGCATCGAGGCGGAAGCCCATGGGCAGGCTGAAGCTGCCGGCCGTGGCCCAGGTGAAGAGCATTTCAACCGGCGCAGCTCCGCCGATCTGTTCTGCCAGGGCGGCATAGCTCAGCACGGCAGCGGCGCCGACGGTGCTGATCAGCAGCACCGCCACCGGCACCTTGAGGCGGTTCACCGTGCGGTTGAAGCTGATCAGCCCCAGCCCCACCAGGGTCGCGCCGGCCAGGGGCAGCACCGGGATCAGCCAGGCAAGCTCGGAGGCCGGGGGCATGGCGGCTGGGGGGGAGTGTTCCCCGGAGTGTAGGCATCACGCTCAGCTGAGCCAGTGGGAGAGGCCCGTGCGTGCAAATGCTGTCGCCGCGCTGCCGATCCAGCGGTGGGCGAACCAGAACACGCCGACGGCGATCAGGATGCCGCCGTAGGCCGGCCGCAGCAGTTCGGCCAGGGGCAGCTGCTGGCGGCCGTCGAGCAGCGCCTGGAACGGCAGCACCGAGGTCGTGGCCTTCAGCTCATCAAAGGCCGCTCCGAAGCGGGCCCGCAGCCGCCGATCTCCGTGCCAGACGGCGAACAGGTGGTGGGCGATGAGTCCGGCGCAGGTCACCACCATGAACGAGCTGCCGATCCAGAGCAGGTGGGTGGCGCACCACAGCACCTGTCCCACCGCCTGCGGGTGGCGGGAGACGCGGATGATCCCGGTGGCGTAGAGCCGCACCTGCGGCCGCTGCAGGGCTGGGATCTCGAGCAGGTTGTAGGTGGCTGGATAGAGGAAGAGGAAGCTCACCGCCGTGCCCCCCCAGACGACCGGCACGATCCAGGGCTGGTCCTGCAGGTTCCAGAGCCGCAGGCCGTCGTAGCGGTGCTGCAGGAAGTAACCGATCACCACCACGGCGGCCGGCACGCTCACGGCGGCGAAGATCAGCCGCCAGGCGCGGGCGCCGATGCGGGCTTCGGCCCGGTTGCGCAGGGCGGCCCCACCGCTGTGCAGCACCGCGAACCCCAGCAGCAGGGCCAGCATCACGCCATGGCTGTGCAGGGCGGGGATCGATGGCATGGGCGGTGTCTGCGGCGACCGCCCTACAGTCCAGCAGCCCGGGGGCCGGTCCATGGCCGATCTGCCGTTCACCCTCGACCAGCTGCGCATCCTCAGGGCGATCCACCATGAGGGCAGCTTCAAGAAGGCTGCCGACAGCCTGTTCGTGACCCAGCCGGCCGTGAGCCTGCAGATCCAGAACCTGGAGAAGCAGCTCGACGTTTCGCTGTTCGACCGCGGCGGCCGCAAGGCCATGCTCACCGAGGCCGGCCACCTGCTGCTCAGCTACTCGGAGCGCATCCTCAGCCAGTGCCAGGAGGCGTGCCGGGCCCTGGATGATCTGCACAACCTGCGGGGCGGCTCGTTGGTGGTCGGCGCGAGCCAGACCACCGGCACCTATCTGATGCCGCGGATGATCGGTCTGTTCCGGCAGAAGTATCCCGATGTGGCGGTGCAGCTGCAGGTGCACAGCACCCGTCGCACCAGCTGGAGCGTGGCCAACGGCCAGATCGACCTGGCGATCATCGGTGGCGAACTGCCGTCCGATCTGGCGGAACAGCTGCAGGTGGTGCCCTACGCCAGCGAGGATCTGGCCCTGGTGCTGCCGGTCAAGCACCCCATGGCCCGGCTGCAGGAGCTGCAGAAGGACGACCTCTACCGGCTGGCGTTCATCTGCCTCGACGCCCAGAGCACCACCCGCAAGATGGTCGATCAGCTGCTGGTGCGGGCGGGGCTTGACGTGCAGCGGCTGCGGGTCGAGATGGAGCTCAACTCCCTCGAAGCCATCAAGAACGCCGTCCAGAGCGGGCTGGGGGCGGCCTTCCTGCCGGTGGTCTCGATCGAACGGGAGCTCTCCAGCCAGACCCTGCAGCGCATGACCGTGGGCGACCTGAACGTCCGTCGCCAGCTGCGGCTCATCACCCATCCCGCCCGCTACTGCTCGCGGGCGGCGGGGGCCTTCCGGCGCGAGATCCTGCCGGTGTTCGCGAGCCCCGACAGCCCCCTGCGCCAGAACCAGGATCAGAACTGATCGGCTTCGGGGGTGATGCCGACGCTGTCGTCGGCGGCGCCGGCGGGGCCGCGGGTCTGGAACTTGTTATCGACGATGTCGGTCTGGTAGACGCAGCGCACCTGGGGCTTGTCACGGATCGAGCCGATGTAGGCGAAGGTGTTCATGCGTTGCTTGCACTGGCGCATCTGCTCGGCCGTGACGGCCCCCTCCTTCTGCAGCACCGACCAGTTCTCGCGGCGGATCACACAGCCCGGCTGCAATTTGGGCTGGGTCACGAAGCTGCTGCTGGGGTTCATGGTCGTGTACATCTCCACGTCCATGACGAAGGCGCTGGCCCCCCACTGCTTGCAGAACTCGGGGTCGGGCACCGCCAGATCCAGCTGCTGGCTGCTGGCGATGTTGCCCTGGTTGCCGGCGGTGTTGCTGTTGAGGGCGGTGCCGATGCCGATGCCCAGGATGAGCACCCCCGCCAGCACCGCCACGGTGGCGACGTTGAGCTGAAAGCCGCCGCCCCCGCCCGCGGGCCCACCGCCGGGACCGTTCCGCCGCCGCTCGGGGTCGGGGCCGCGCTCCCGGTCATAACGCCCATCGGAGCGCAGGCCGTAGCGTTCGTCGTAGCGGCTGTCGGTGGTGCGGCGCACGGCCATGGTTCAGGGGCTGTCGGGGCTGCGGGGCAGGCCCATCGAGTAGTTGAGCACCCGGCTGTCGAGGTTGTAGCGCAGCTCACCGGCCTGCAGCAGCTGCCGCAGGAAGCCCTCCAGATCCGACCCGATGCGGCGCAGGTTGTAGTCGTTGAAGGCCTGGCCGGCGGCCCCATCGACGAGCTGCCGGAACCGGTCCTGCACCCGCTGCAGCACCTCCGGCTCCCAGACGAACTCGTCGTCGGGGTCGAGGTCGAGGGTGAGCCGGTCGGGGCTGGCCTCGAGGTCCCCGTCGGGGGTGACCGTGGCCGCGAAGATCCTGACGTGGCGCGTGGTGCACTTCAGGGGGGTGTCGGACACCGGTCGCTCGGCGGAACTGCGTTCAACTCTATGGTGATCGCTCGAACGGATGGGACGACCGATGCGGGTGGCGATTGCAGGGGCCGGCCTGGCGGGCCTGGCCTGCGCCAAGTACCTCAGCGACGCCGGCCACATCCCGATGGTGGTCGAGGCCCGCGATGTCCTGGGGGGCAAGGTGGCGGCCTGGCAGGACGAGGACGGCGACTGGTACGAGACCGGTCTGCACATCTTCTTCGGGGCCTACCCGAACATGCTGCAGCTGTTCGCCGAACTGGGCATCGAGGACCGCCTGCAGTGGAAGAGCCATTCGATGATCTTCAACCGGCAGGAGGTGCCCGGCACCTACAGCCGCTTCGACTTCCCTGACCTGCCGGCCCCCCTGAACGGCGTCGCCGCCATTCTCGGCAACAACGACATGCTCACCTGGCCCGAGAAGGTGACCTTCGGCCTGGGGCTTGTGCCGGCGATGTTGCGCGGTCAGCAGTACGTCGAAGACTGCGACCGGTACTCGTGGAGTGAGTGGCTGCGCCTGCACCGCATCCCCGAGCGCGTCAATGACGAGGTCTTCGTCGCCATGAGCAAGGCGCTCAACTTCATCAACCCTGACGAGATCTCCAGCACCGTGGTGCTGACGGCCCTGAACCGCTTCCTGCAGGAAAAGAACGGGTCCCGCATGGCCTTCCTCGACGGCAATCCGCCGGAGCGCCTCTGCAAGCCCATCGTCGACCACATCGAAGCGCGCGGGGGTTCGGTCGAGCTGCGGGCCCCCCTGCGGGAGATCCAGCTGGCCGAGGATGGCCGCGTCGCCGGCTTCCGTCTCGGGGGGCTCGATGGCCGTGAGGGACGCGTCCTCGAGGCCGATGCCTATGTGAGCGCCCTGCCGGTCGATCCCCTCAAGCTGCTGTTGCCCGATCCCTGGCGCCAGGATCCGTTCTTCTCCCGCCTGGAGGGCCTCCGCGGTGTTCCGGTGATCAACCTGCACCTGTGGTTCGATCGCAAGCTCACCGACATCGACCATCTGCTCTTCAGCCGCTCGCCCCTGCTGAGCGTGTATGCCGACATGAGCAACACCTGCCGCGAGTACGCCGATCCCGACCGTTCGATGCTCGAACTGGTCTTCGCCCCCGCCAGCGATTGGATCGGCCGACCTGACGAGGAGATCGTCGCCGCCACCATGGCCGAGCTCGAACGGCTGTTCCCGAACCATTTCGGCGGCGATGATCCCGCCCGCCTGCGCAAGAGCCATGTCGTCAAGACACCCCTGTCGGTCTACAAGACCGTGCCGGGCTGCCAGGCCCTGCGTCCCAGCCAGGCGACGCCGGTGCCCAACTTCTTTCTGGCGGGCGACTACACCATGCAGCGCTACCTCGCCTCGATGGAGGGGGCCGTGCTCAGCGGTAAGCTCTGCGCCCAGGCGATCACGGGCTGAGACACGATGCTGGCCGGCCCCGCCGTTCCCCTCTCCTTCCCCGGCCTCTCCCTCGACGAGGCGTACGAAGCCTGCCGGCGGGAGACCGAGCACTGGGCCAAGACCTTCTATCTGGGCACCCTCCTGATGCCCCCGGCGAAACGGCGGGCGATCTGGGCCATCTACGTCTGGTGCCGCCGCACCGATGAGCTGGTCGACAGCGTCGAGGCCCAGGCCCTGGGCGGCCCGCTGCTCGCCGAGCGGCTGGACCACTGGGAGGAGCGCACCCGCCGCCTCTTCGCCGGGGAGGTCGGCGATGGACTCGACCGGGTGATGACCGATGTGCTCAAGCGGTTTCCGCAGCCCATCGAGGCTTACCTCGAGATGATCGAGGGGCAGCGCATGGACCTCCGCCAGCAGCGGTACGCCACCTTCGCTGAACTCGAGCGCTACTGCTTCCGGGTGGCGGGAACGGTGGGCCTGATGACCCGCGAGGTGATGGGCCTTGATCCGGCCTACACCACGGCCCCCTGGAGCGCCCCCCCCGACACCCGCGAGGCGGCGGTGGCCCTGGGCATCGCCAATCAGCTCACCAACATCCTGCGGGATGTCGGCGAAGACCGGGGCCGAGGCCGCATCTACCTCCCCCAGGAGGACCTCGACCGCTTCGGCTACAGCGAATCCGACCTGATGGCGGGTGTCCTGAACGACCGCTGGCGGGCCCTGATGGCCTTTCAGCTGCAGCGCGCCCGGGAGTGGTTCCGGCGTTCTGAAGCGGGGGTGCGCTGGCTGGCGGCCGATGCCCGCTGGCCCGTGTGGGCGTCGCTGCGGCTCTATCGCGGCATCCTCGACGCCATCGAACGCCTCGATTACGATGTCTTCACGCACCGGGCCTTCGTGCCCCGCGTCGGCAAGGTGCTTGAACTCCCCCTCAGCTATCTGATGGCCCAGGCCCGCTGAGCGCCCCAGGCGGTGCCGCCAGCCAGCGCCGCAGGATCGGCACCACCGTGGTGGGGTCCTCATCGAAGGGGCAGTGCCCCAGCCCCGGCAGCACCACCAGGTCGCGGATGCAGGCGTAGGTGCGGGCCCAGTCGTGGGCTTCGGCCACCGGTTCCCAGGGGTCGGCTTCACCCCAGAGCAGCCGCACCGGCAGCGGCAGCCGGGCCAGCAGGCTGGGGGCCAGCTCTTCGTTGAACAGGTTGACGAACCCCCGGAAGCTCTCGCAGGCCTCCGGGCGGCGGCTGGGGGCGAGCAGCAGCTCAACCAGGGCCTCGTCGCAGTGGCCACCGCTTGGGTAGGCCTGGGCCAGGGCCTGGCGCACGGCCGCCGGGCGGGCCAGCAGCCGGAACAGCGGCTGGATCACCGCCCGGCGACGCACCAGCTGTTTCAGCAGGGGCCGGCCGAGGCGGGCCAGGGGGGGCTGTTCCCCGAGGCGCTTGTCATCCAGTCGCCGCTGGGCGCAGTCGATCAGAATCAGCTGGGCCGGTGGCCGGCCCGACTGCAGCAGCTGTTCGGCGGCCCGCAGCACCGCCAGGGCACCGACGGAGTTGCCCACCAGATGCACCGGCGTCCCGTCCGGGGCCACCTGCTCCTGCACGAAGTCGTGCAGCTGGTGGGCCCAGAGATCAAAGCCGTAACGCACCGCCCCCGGTACCACCGGCTCCCCGTCGAGACGGGAGGGGGGCATGGCGGAGGCGCCGAAGCCCAGCAGGTCGGGGGCCCACACCGGTCGGTCCTGGGCCAGGGCCGCCATCACCCCCCGCCAGTGGCCGCTCGAGGCGCCGAAACCATGGACGAGGACAACGGGAGCCTGGCCTCCCGGAGGGCCAGGAAGCATCCGGTGACAGGTCGCCAGGGGACCTTCCGCACCGTGGGCGACCGCCCCGGCCCAGGGTCGGCAGACGGTCGGCGGCAGCTGGTCGGACGGCTCCAGGAGAGGCTCAGACCGCCGAGGTCTGGTTCGCCAGGAGCGATTTCAGTTTGGACAGCTCGTTGGCCCAGCGGGGGTCGGGGGCTTCGGCATTCGGGGCGTCGCTGTGGACGACCTTGTCGACGGCCCGGCGGGCCGGGGCCGGGTTGCCGCCGCCGGGGCCCGAACGGCGGTCGTTCCGTTCGGCACGGTCGTTGCGGCCGCCGCTCTCGCGGCGCTCGGACACTTCGACCCGCAGGGACTGGCCACCGTATTCACGGCCGTTGAACTGCTCGATCACGGCTTCGGCCAGGGCCGGATCGTCGAGGTTGACGAAGCCGAAACCGCGGCAGGCGCCGGTCTCACGGTCAAGGACGGCCTTGAAACGCACCCCGGCTCCGACGGCGGCGAACAGACCTTCCAGCTCCTTCTGGTCGAACGACTGGGGAAGGTTGCCGACGTAGAGACGGTTGCTCATGGAAAGAAACTCAGGCGGTCGCCGGCGGGATCGGCCCTGGGCGACGGTGGACGATCTCCAGGATCTCGGCTGGAGCAGTAGCAGTTAACCACGGCGTATACCCGTTTCCTGCATCATTCCCCCGATCGCCGCACCCCTGCGGCATCGCACCAGCGGCGGGCGGCGGCCAGGTCGGCGGGCCGGCCGAAGGCCCGCTCCAGGGCCAGGGCTTCCAGGAGCTGCCCCAGAACGGGGCCAGGGCTGAGGCCGAGCCGCTGCTGCAGAACGCGGCCATCCAGGGCCGCCCGGGGGTGGAAGAGAGGATCGTCAGGCCGGCGCCAGCGCTGCAGCCAGCCCACGGTGGCCTGGGGTCGCAGCAGCACCAGGGCCGGCAGGTCGGCCTCCAGGTCACGGCAGAGCTGCAGCTGATCCCGCTCTCCCAGCGCCCCGTCCCCCGGGGCGAGGGCCCGGGCCCAGTGCCGCAGACGACCCACCCGCTGCTGCAGCCGCCGGCTGCCCCGCAGCCGCGCCAGGGACCCCGCCCCGAAACAGCCGGCCAGGCGGGCCAGGGGCAGGGCCTGGGTGCTCTCCCCGGCCACCAGCCCCAGCTCCCGGGCCCGCCGGGCAAGGGGGATGGCGGCCGAGGCCGACTCCAGGGGATCGAGCCAGGGCGCCAGCAGCCCCAGGGCCGCGGCCAGTTCCAGGGCCTCGTCTCCCCCCTCGGCCGCCGTCAGCTTCTCCAGCTCGGCCAGCACCCGTTCCGGGGCGGCGGCCGGCAGGGCACCGGCGTGGCGGCGCAGCAGGGCCAGGGTGGTGGCTTCCAGGGGCAGCCCCAGTTCGGCCATCAGCCGTGGGCCCCGCAGCAGCCGCAGGGGATCGTCGAGCAGGTTGCCCTCCCCCACGGCCCCCAGGCGTCCCTCGGCCAGGTCCACGAGGCCGCCGCAGGGATCCTCCAGGGGCGCTCCGGCCGCCAGGGGCAGGGCCATGGCGTTGATCCGGTAGTCGCGCCGGCGCAGATCGCTGGTCAGATCCGGACCGCAGCGGGCGGCGAAGTCGATGGTCCAGGGCCCCCGCACCAGCCGTGCCATGTCGCGGTCGGCATCGAGCACCACCGCATGGCCCCCGTGGGCGCTCGCCAGCCGCCGGCTCAGGGCGATGGCCCCCCCTGGAACCACCAGATCGAGGTCAGGGGTGGGCCCCAGCCGCCCCAGCAGCGCATCCCGCACGGCACCCCCCACCAGGGCGGTCTCGGCGGGCAGGGCCTCAAGCGGCAGCGGCCAGCCCCGGGCCGCGACGGTCTGCCGCACCTGCTCGCCGGCGATCCCCGGATCGAGGGGGGGCCGGAGCGGTGGCGGGATGGAACGGTTGACGGCAGCCATGGGCGACGGCCTTCAGAATCGCCATGGACCCCTGCCGAGGGCAAGCGTGTGCATCTGCGTCGATTGCCACTGGATTGACCGCTGCCGGGCTTATCACGCCGTCGAGGCCCGCCACGGCCAGCCCCACCTCACGCCGGCACCGTCCTTCGAGCCCCGGGAACCGCGCATCCACGTGAGCCTTGTGCCCGTCGGGGACGGCTGGGGATCGGAATGGGATGTGCGGGCCTGCGGCAGCTTCCGCGCCGATCCCGGCCGCTGGCGCCGCCTCTGCCCCACGGCCCCGCTGCCCCGCTGACCCGCCCATGCCCCCCCTCGCCCTCGCCCTGCACACCTCAGGCAGTGATCTCGGCCTGGCGCTGCTCGAGGGGGAGGCGCGCCGCAGTGTCGGCCTGCCCGTGGGGCGCGCCCTGGCCAATGCCCTGCCAGGGGCGGTGGCCGCCCTGCTGCCCCCCCAGCGCTGGCCCGAGCTGACCTGGATGGCGGTGGCCCTGGGGCCCGGCAGCTTCACCGCCACCCGCCTCGGGGTGGTCATGGCCCGCACCATCGCCCAGCAGGTGGGCTGCCGCCTGCATGGGTTCGGCAGCTTCCTGCTGGTGGCCCACCGCCGCCGCCTGGATCTCGAGGCCGCCGGTCCGGTCTGGATCGGTCAGACCCTGCCCCGCCGCGGCATCGTCGCCGGCCGTTATGCCCTCGAGGCCGGCCGCGCCGTTGAACTGTCCCCCCCCCGGCTCGACCCCGGCCCCCCGTCGGGCCCCTTCTGGGAGGTCGACCAGGCCGCGGCCGACGATGCCCTCGGCCTGCTGGGCCTGGGCCAGGCGGCCGAGGCCGCTGCCGCCGGCGGTGACTGGCGGCCGGTGCTGCCCCTCTACCCCACCGCCCCGGTGCCGCTGCCGTGATCCGCGCCCTCGGCCGTCTGCTGCGGTGGGGTTGCGTCGGGGGGCTCGTGCTCGCCGGCGTGCTTGTCGTGCGGCGCCTGCAGAACCCTCCCGGGCCGCCCCAGGAGATCTTCGTGCTGGGGGGTGACCTGCGGCGGGAGCAGGTGGGGGCCGGGCTGGCGGCCTACAGCCACCTGCCGGTGCTGGTGAGCGGGGGCAGCAACCCCGAGTACGCCCACTGGCTGTTCGAGAACCATGGCGTGCGCCCGGAACGGCTGCGGCTCGACTACCGCGCCCGCGACACCCTCGAGAACTTCACCACCGTCGTGGATGGTCTGCAGCAGCGGGGCATCCGCCATGTGCTGCTCGTGACCAGCACCGACCACATGGACCGGGCGTTGCTCGTGGGCCGGATCGTGGCTGGCAGCCGGGGCATCCGGCTCACGCCGATGGCGGTGCCCTGTGAGCCCTGGTGCCGGCCCGAAGGCCGGCGCAAGGTGTGGGGCGATGGCCTGCGGGCCGCCGTCTGGGTGGTCAGCGGTCGAGACCTGCGGGCGGAACTGCGCCGTCGAGCAGACCGTTGATGGCGGCCTGGCAGGCCCTGGTGCAGGCCAGCAGGTCGGCGCGGCGACCTGAAGGGGGCGGGGGCAGGGGCGGGGCGATGCGCACCTCCACCGGCAGCAGCCGCGGGCGCCGCTGGTGGGCCCCCAGCACCCGGTGGGTGTTCACCAGGGCGACCGGCAGGAGCTGGGCGCCACTGCCTGCCGCCAGCAGGGCGGCCCCCAGCTGCGGCCGTTCCACCCGTCCGCTGGCCTGACGGGTGCCGTCGAGAAAGACCGCGGTGGCGCCGCCCCGCCGCAGCAGCTCCAGGGCCGTCTCGAGGGCGCCGCGGTCGCCCTGGCCCCGCTGCACCGGGTAGGCTCCCAGGGCACGGATCAGCGGGGCGAGCAGCGGCACCCGGAACAGCTCCTGCTTGGCCATGAAGCTGAGCGGCCTGGGCATCAGGGCATGGGCCAGCAGGGGCGGGTCGAGGTGGGAGCCATGGTTGGCCACCACCACCAGGGGGCCCGTCGGCGGCACATGCTCGCGGCCCCTGAAGCGGCCCTGGAGCAGCCCGTGGAACACGGGCCCCACCAGCAGGACATCCACCAGCCGATAGAGCGGGCCCGGGGGTTCCGCCGGCACCAGGGCGCCGCCGCTCATGCCGCCGAGTCCAGCCCCAGGTCGTCCAGGCTGGCCACCCGGGCGGTGGTGACGCCCTCGAGGCTGCGGCGCAGCAGGCCGCTCAGCACCGCCCCCGGGCCGACCTCCACCACCGTGGTGCAGCCGGCCTTGCCGAGGGCAGCCATCGTCTCGCGCCAGCGCACGCCCGTGGTCATCTGACGCCGCAGGCGTTCCTTGAGCTCGGCACCGTCGCAGCTGGGCGTGGGGTCGGTGTTGCTCAGCACCGGGGCGAGGCTGTCGGCGAAGGGGATCGCCTCCAGGTGTTCGCTGAAGCGAGCCGCGGCCTCGGCCATGAACGGCGAATGGAAGGCGCCGCTCACCGCCAGCGGCACGGCCCGCTTGCAGCGCAGCTGTCCGCTCACCGCCGCCACCGCCTCGGGCAGGCCCGACAGGACCACCTGGGCGTCGCTGTTGTCATTGGCCACCACCACCCCTTCGCTGGCGGCCACCAGGGCCTCCAGCTCGCTGCGCTCGAAGCCCATCACCGCCGTCATGGCGCCGCCACCGGCGGCGGCCATGAGCGTGCTGCGCTCGATCACCAGGGCCAGGCCCGTGGCGGCATCGATCACACCGCCGGCATAGAGGGCCACCAGTTCACCGAGGCTGTGGCCCGCCAGCAGATCAGGCCGGCGGCCCTGGGCCAGGAGGCCGTCCACCAGCAGGCTCTCGACCACGAAGAGGGCCGGCTGGGTGTTGCGGGTGTCGTTGAGGTCCGTCAGCTCCCCCGCGGCGCTGCCGCCGCAGATGGCCGCCAGGTCACGGCCCAGGAGGTCGGAGGCGAGGGCGAAGCGTTCGCGGCCGGCGGCTGAGGTCGCCAGATCGCCCCCCATGCCCACCGCCTGGGACCCCTGTCCGGGGAAGACCCATGCCACCGTCATCGCTGCCCTGCCGAGGAGGCTGGAGGCTACGCCGTGGCGGGCCCCCGCCAGCGCATCAGGGCCGCCCCCCAGCTGAGGCCGGCGCCGAAGCCGCTGCTGGCGATCAGCTGACCCGGGCGCACGCGACCGTCGCTGACGGCCTCGTGCAGCATCAGCGGGATCGTGGCGGCCGAGGTGTTGCCGTAGGCGGCCAGGTTGCTCAGCACCCGCTCCGCCGGCAGCCCCAACCGTTCGGCCACGGCATCGAGGATGCGCTGGTTCGCCTGATGCAGCAGCAGCCAGTCGATCGCGGCGGCCTCCGTGCCCGTCTCGGCGAGCAGCGCCTTGAGGACGGCCGGCACCTCCCGCACGGCGAACTTGTACACCTCCTGGCCGTTCATCTGCAGGGGGCTGAAGCCCCCCTCCTGGGGGCTGATGCCGGGCTGCAGCTCCTGGCGCCCGTCGCGCTGGGGCAGCCGCAGACAGTCGGAACGGCGGCCGTCGGAGGCGAGGCGGAACCCCAGCAGGCCGTCCTCAATGGCGGGGCAGGCCTCCAGGGCCAGGGCGCCGGCGCCATCGCCGAAGAGCACGCAGGTGCTGCGGTCCTGCCAGTCGAGCCAGCGGCTCAGCTGATCGGCACCGATCAGCAGCACCCGCTGCGCCGCGCCGCAGCGCAGGTACTGGCTGGCGGTGACCAGGCCGAACAGAAAGCCGCTGCAGGCGGCGGTGAGGTCGAAGGCCACGGCCCCGGTCGCCCCCACCAGCGCCTGCACCTGGGGGGCGCTGCCGAACAGGTCGTCAGGGGTGGAGGTGGCGAGCAGCACCAGGTCCACGCTGGCGGGATCCCAGCCGGCCCGCTCCAGGGCCTGGCGACCCGCCGCCGCCGCCAGGGCGGTCAGGCTTTCCCCGGGGCCGGCGATGCGGCGGGCGCCGATGCCGGTGCGGCTGCGGATCCAGTCGTCACTGGTGTCGAGCCAGAGGCTCAGCTGGTCGTTGCTGACGCTGCAGGCCGGGGTCGCGGCACCGCTGGCCACCAGGGAGACCCCCGCCGGGAAGGCTGCGAGCGTCAACGGCGCAGGACGGCTGGGCTCAGTCAACCACAGCCGCCACGGCGGCCTCGGCGTCGCCGGTGAGCTGATGCAGGCTGGCCAGGGTTCCGCGGCTGGCGGCGGCATGGGCGAGCCGCAGGGCCCCCACCACGGAGCGGGCCCGGCTGCTGCCATGGCCGATCACGCAGATGCCGTCCACCCCCAGCAGCAGCGCACCACCGTGCTCGGCGTGGTCGAGCCGCTTCTTGATCCGCCGCAGGTTGTTCTTCAGGAACGCCGAACCGACCTTGCCGCGGCGGCCCCGGGGCAGTTCGGCCTTGAGCACCTCGAGCAGCACGCCCCCGACCGATTCGAGGAACTTGAGCAGCACGTTGCCGGTGAAGCCGTCGCAGACCACCACGTCGAACGATCCCGAGAGCACATCCCGGCCCTCGCAGTTGCCGGCGAAGTGCAGGCGGGGTTCGGCGGCGAGCAGCGGGTGGGTGCGGAGGGCGAGGTCGTTGCCCTTGCACTCCTCCTCGCCGATGTTCAGCAGGCCGATCCGGGGGCGGGCGACACCGAGCACGTCACGGCTGTAGATGTTCCCGAGCAGGGCGAACTGGTGCAGAAACGAGGGTTTGCAGTCGGTGTTGGCCCCCACATCCAGCACCAGCACCTGACGGTTGGGGTCGTTGGTGGGAAAGAGGGCGCCGATCGCCGGCCGTTCGATGCCCCGCAGCCGTCCGAGGCGGAAAATCGCCGAGGCCATCACGGCGCCTGAATTGCCGGCCGAGTACACCGCCAGGGCCTCACCGCTCTTCACCAGGTCCATGGCCAGGTTGATGCTGGCGTCCCGGCGGCGTCGCACGCTGGTGGCCTCATCGTCCATCCCCACCGAGGTCCCGGCCGGCCGCAGCTCGATCAGCCCCGCCCCCCGGGCCTGCTCCAACCGTTCCTGCAGCCCTATCGCCGCCACGGCCGCCCGCAGGGGGGCCTCTTCGGCCAGGAACACGATCCGCAGGGGCAGCTCGCTGACGGCATCCAGGCAGCCTTCCAGAATCGGACCGGGGGCATGGTCGCCGCCCATGCCATCCACGGCCACGGTCAGCCTGGGGCCGTGGAGCGTCGCCGCCTCCGGTTCGGGGGTGAGGCCCAGGCGGGCCTTGATGGGGGTGAGGGCGGTGCCGGCGGTGCCCACCAGGCGGATGACCGGCCCGGTGCGGCGGTACCAGATCACCAGGCGTTTCATGGCCCTGCCGGGCCTGGGACGACGGGGCCTGCCGGACGGGGAGGGGGGCTCGGCCATGGGGATCAGCCGGCGTCGCCGCCGGATCCGTCGATGATTCGCTGAAAAAGGTACCCCGTCCCGCGGGCGGTGAGGATCAGCTCGGGGTTGGCCGGGTCATCCTCGAGCTTCGAGCGCAGCCGCGAGATGTGCACGTCCACCACCCGCGTGTCGACGTGGCGCTCGGGGGTGTAGCCCCAGACCTCCTTGAGGATCTCGCCGCGGCTGAAGGGTTCTCCCGAACGGCTGACGAGCAGTTCCAGCAGGCTGAACTCCATGCCGGTGAGCCGGATCCGCTCGTCGGCGCGGAACACCTGACGCTTGTTGGTGTCGACCCGCAGCTGACCCACCTGGATCACGCCGGAGTTGGGGATGCCGCTGCTGCCCTGCTCCTTCTCGACCCGGCGCAGCACGCAGCGGATGCGCGCCTCGAGCTCCTTGGGGCTGAAGGGCTTGACCACGTAGTCGTCGGCCCCCAGCTCGAGGCCGGTGATGCGGTCGGCCACGTCGCCCAGGGCCGTGAGCATCACGATGGGCACGTCGGATTCCTTGCGCAGCTCCTGGCAGACGCCGTAGCCGTCGAGCTTGGGCATCATCACGTCAAGCACCACCAGGTCGGCCGGCTGCTGCCGGAAGAGCTCGAGGGCCTGCTCGCCGTCGGCGGCGGTGACCACCTGGTAGCCGATCATCGACAGGCGGGTTTCCAGGATGCGTCGGATGCTGGCCTCGTCGTCGACCACGAGGATCGTCTCCTTGCCGGAATGGGCAGCAGGGGCAACCGCCATGGAGCTACGCGAGGGGGGAATTCGATGTACTCAACCGATCAGAACAGGAGTTCGACCGGATCAAGTCAACTTTCTTCATAGTCCAGCGTGAGCCGAACCGCCCCTGCCTACGTCTGTCAGTCCTGCGGTGGGGTGAGCCGCCAGTTCTTCGGCCGCTGTCCGGCCTGCGGCAGCTGGAACACCCTCGTCGAGCAGACCGCCGGCCCTGCCCCCGATGGCCGCCGTCGCCGGGCCATGCCGGAGGCCGAGGCCGTCAGCGCCCCCCGGCGCTCCCAGGCCATCACCGCCGAGGGGGATGCCCCCCTGCCTCGCCTCGCCACCGGCTTCGCCGAACTGGACCGGGTGCTGGGGGGCGGGCTGGTGCCCGGGTCGCTGGTGCTGGTGGGCGGGGATCCGGGAATCGGCAAGAGCACCCTCCTGCTACAGACCGCCGCCGCCCTCGCCCGTCAGGTGAGCGTGCTCTACGTGAGCGCCGAGGAATCGGCCCAGCAGGTGCGTCTGCGCTGGCGCCGGCTGCTGCCCGAGGCCAGCGCCGAGCCGCAGCTGCTGGCCGAGACCGACCTCGAGGAGGTGCTGCGGGAACTCGAGGCCCTGCGGCCGGCGGTGGCGATCATCGACAGCATCCAGGCACTCCATGACGCCGACCTGGCCAGCGCCCCCGGTTCGGTGGCACAGGTGCGGGAGGGGGCCGCCGCCCTGCAGCGCCTGGCCAAACGCCTCGACATCGCCCTGCTCCTGGTGGGGCATGTCACCAAGGAGGGGATGCTGGCCGGCCCGAAGGTGCTGGAACACCTTGTGGATGCGGTCCTGACCTTCGAGGGGGACCGCTTTGCCAGCCACCGGCTGCTGCGGGCCGCCAAGAACCGCTTCGGCGCCACCCACGAGCTGGGGGTGTTCGAGATGCGTGACCGCGGCCTGGTGGAGGTGAGCAACCCCAGCGAGCTTTTCCTGGGGGGGGCTGAGCCCAGCCCCGGCAGTGCGGTGATCGTGGCCTGCGAAGGCACGCGGCCGCTGCTGGTGGAACTGCAGGCGCTCGTGAGCACCACGAGCTACGCCAGTCCCCGCCGGACGGCCACGGGCATCGGCACCAACCGGCTGCATCAGATCCTGGCGGTGCTTGAGAAGCACCTCAGCCTGCCCCTGTCGCGGTTCGACTGCTACCTCGCCGTGGCCGGCGGGCTTGAGGTGGAGGAGCCGGCGGCCGACCTCGGCGTGGCGGCGGCGGTGGTGGCCAGCTACCGCGACCTCGTCCTGGCCGCTGGCACCGTGCTGGTGGGGGAGCTGGGCCTGGGGGGCCAGCTGCGGCCGGTGGGTCAGCTGGAACTGCGCCTCCAGGAGGCGGCCCGCCTCGGCTTCCGGCGGGCGGTGGTGCCCAGGGGCAGTGGCCTGGGGCCGGCGGCGGCGGGCCTCGGCCTGCAGATCCTCGAGGCGGGGGGGGTCACCGAGGCCCTCGTGGCGGCCCTGGGGGTCGATCCGACGGCTGACTGAGCCGTTCAGAGAAAGACGTCGGCGCCGCCCCGGCCGGTGGTCTTGAGCCAGTTCTGGGCCTCGATGTAGTTGTTCGGGGCCAGGCGGATCGCCTTGGTCCAGAACTCGGCCGCCAGGTCGAAGCGGCGGTCGGCCTCGTCGCCGTCGCCCCGTTCCTGGGCCTGGCTGCCGAGGTGGTGGTGGATCACGGCCATGTTGTTGAGCACCTGCGGCATGCGCCCGTTGAGCTCAAGGGCCTGCTCGTAGTGGTTCAGCGCCTTGTCGTGGTCACCGTTGCTGGTGAACACCAGGGCCATGTTGTAGAGGATGAACGCCCGGTCATTGGGGTCCTCCTCCAGCCGCAGGGCCTCCGCGTAATTGTCGAGGGCCTCGGCGTACTCGCCGTCGCCCTGGGCGCTCATGCCGTCGCGGTAATACGCGAAGGCTTCCTTGGCCCGCGGGTTGGTGGGGAGCAGCTTCAGGATCAGGTCGGCCATCACCGTGAAGCTCTTGTCGATGAAGTTGTCGTTGCGCTGGCTGCGGGGCACGGTGGGGCGGAAGCTGGACAGCGGTTCCAGTGTGACCGGTCTGCGCCCGACCTAGCCTTGGCCATGGCCACGGACGCGTTGCTGCTTGAGATCGACGGGCTCCGCTGCGGTGGCTGCGTGTCGGCCGTCGAGCGGCGCCTCCGCGCCCAGGTCGGTGTCGGCGAGGTGAGCGTCAATCTGCTCACCCATACCGCCTGGGTGGCCCTGCAGGATCCGCCCCCCCCCGTCGAGGGGCTGCTCGAGAGCCTGGCGGATCTCGGTTTCCCGGCCCGGTTGCGGCGGGACGACCGTCCGGTGGCCCCGGCCCCCCCGGAACGCTGGCGCACCTGGCGGCCCCTGCTGGTGGCCCTGCTGCTGCTGCTGGTGAGCAGCGCCGCCCATCTGGCCATGGACGGTCCCCTGGCCGACATGCGCCTGCACGGTGCGGTGGCCACCCTCGCCCTGGCGGGGCCAGGTCGGCCGATCCTGCGGCGGGGCTGGCAGGGACTGCGCCGGGGCCATCCCGGCATGGACAGCCTCGTGGGTCTGGGGCTGGCCAGCTCCTGGAGCGCCAGCCTGGTGGCGCTGCTGTGGCCCGCCGTCGGCTGGTCGTGCTTCTTCAACGAGCCGGTGATGCTGCTCGGGTTCGTGCTCCTGGGGCGTTTTCTTGAGGAGCGGGCCCGCCATCGCAGCGGCCGCGCCCTCGAGCGCCTGGCCCGGCTGCAGCCCGACGAGGCGCTGCTGGTGCTCGGCGACGGTCCCCCCCGGCCGGTGCTGGTGGGGGCCCTGCGACCCGGCGACCGCCTGCGGCTGCTTCCCGGCGACCGGGTGCCGGTGGACGGCCGGGTGCTCCAGGGGACCTCCAGTGTCGATGCGTCGGCCCTGACCGGGGAGCCCCTGCCGATCACGGCCACGCCAGGCACCGACCTGGCGGCCGGCTGCCTCAACCTGCAGGCACCGCTGGACCTCGAGGTGCTGCGCGACGGCGCCGGTTCGGCCGTGGCGCGGATCATCGCGCTGGTCGAACGGGCCCAGGCCCGGCGGGCGCCGATCCAGGCCCTGGCCGATCGCTGGGCGGGACGCTTCACCTGGATCGTGCTGGCCCTGGCCCTGGCCACGGTCCTGTTCTGGTGGCTGCTGGGCACCCGGCTGTTCCCCGAGGTGCTGCACGGTCTCGCCCATGGCCACGGCCACCATCGCAGCCTTGGTGCCGGCGCCGCCACGCCCCTGGCCCTGGCGCTGCAGCTGGGCATTGCGGTGCTCGTGGTCGCCTGCCCCTGTGCCCTCGGCCTGGCGACCCCCACCGCCGTGATGGTGGCCAGCGGCCGGGCCGCCGAACGGGGGCTGCTCTTCCGCGGTGGCGATGCCATCGAGATGGCGGCCCGGGTGCGTCATGTGCTGTTCGACAAGACCGGCACCCTCACCGTCGGCCGTCCGCGGCTGGTGGACCGGCTGGTGCTGGCGCCGGATCTCGCTGCCGATGACCTGCTGCGCCTGGCGGCGGCCCTCGAGCGCCACAGCCGCCATCCCCTGGGCTGGGCCCTGCTGCAGGCCGCCGAGGAGGTCCCCCTGTCCCTGCCCGCCTGCAGCGGCGACCGCAGCCTGCCGGGGGATGGGGTCAGCGGTGTCGTTGAGGGGATGGCCGGGGAGCTGCGCCTGGGTCGCCCCGGCTGGGTGGGTGGCGGCGGGCCGGTCGCCGAGGCCTGGCGGGCCCGCCACGAGCAGCAGGGGGCGACCGTCGTGGCCCTGGCCTGCGGTGACGCCCTGCTCGGCCTGCTGGCGATCAGTGACGCCCCCAGGGCCGATGCCCATTCGGCCCTGGGGCAGCTGCGGGAGCTGGGGCTGGGGCTGGGGGTGCTGAGCGGCGATCGCGAAGGCCCGGTGCTGCGGCTCGGAGAGGCCCTGGGGATTCCGGCGGCGGCCCTGGCCTGGGAGCTGCGGCCGGTTGACAAGCTCACGGCCGTCGAGGTCGGCCCGCGGCCCCTGGCGATGGTGGGGGATGGCATCAATGACGCCCCGGCCCTGGCCGCCGCCGACCTGGGCATCGCCATCGGCACGGGCACGCAGATCGCCCAGGACACGGCCGATCTCGTGGTGCTGGGCGAGCGGCTGGAGGCGGTGCCCGAGGCCCTGCGCCTGGCCCGGGGCTGCCTGGCCTGCGTGCGTGCCAACCTGGCCTGGGCGTTCGGCTACAACCTGGTGGTGCTCCCCCTGGCCGCCGGTGCGCTGCTGCCCCGCTTCGGTGTGCTGCTCACGCCGCCCCTGGCGGCCCTGCTGATGGCCATGAGTTCGATCACGGTGGTCCTCAACGCCCTGCTGCAGCGCCCCGTTGCCCGATGAACGGTCGGTTTCTGGTGCTGGAGGGCATCGATGGCTGCGGCAAGACCACCCAGCTGCGGGCCCTGGCCGAGTGGCTGCCGGGCAGTGGCCTGATGCCGCCGGCCTCGGCGCTGGTCTGCACCCGCGAGCCGGGGGGCACACCCCTGGGGCGGGCCCTGCGGCAGCTGCTGCTCCAGCCCCCCGAGGGGGCGGCACCGGTGCCCCGCAGTGAGCTGCTGCTGTACGCCGCCGACCGCGCCCAGCATGTCGACACCCTCGTGCGACCGGCCCTGGCGGCCGGGGACTGGGTGCTCAGCGATCGCTTCAGCGGCTCGACGGCGGCCTACCAGGGCAGCGGCCGTGGCTTTGATCCGGCCCTGATCGCCACCCTCGAGCGCATCGCCACGGCGGGGCTGCGACCCGATCTCTGCATCTGGCTCGATCTGCCCCCGGCCCTGGCCATCACCCGCCGCCGGGCCCAGGGCGATCCCGATGACCGGATCGAGGCCGAGGGCCTGGCGTTTCTGGAGCGGGTGCGCGCTGGATTCGCCGATCTGGCCCAGGCCCCCGGCTGGCGGCGCCTGGCGGCCGACGGGGCGCCAGGGGCGGTGCAGGACGCCCTGCGCGATCTCCTGCGGCAGGAGCTGTCATGACCGGCGGGCCGTCGCCGGGGCTGTTCGCCGATGTGGTCGGCCAGCCCCTGGCCGTGCAGCTGCTGGAGGCAGCCCTGGCTCGGCAGCGGCTGGCGCCGGCCTATCTCTTCGTGGGGCCGCCAGGGGTGGGGCAGCGGCTGGTGGTGCGCCGCCTGCTGGAGGGCCTCTGCGGTGGCCCCGACGGGACCCTGCGCCGTCGCATCGCCCTCGACAACCATCCCGATCTGCTGCAGGTCGAACCCACCTACAGCGACCGAGGCCGGCTGGTGCCGGCCTCGAAGGCCCGGGAGGAGGGGCTGCAGCCCAAGGCCCCCCCGCAGCTGCGGCTCGAGCAGGTGCGCGAACTGGTGGGGTTCCTGGCCCGGCCCCCCCTGGAGTCGCCGCGGTCGCTGGTGCTGCTCGACGGTCTCGAGCGCCTCGCGGAGGCGCCGGCCAACGCCCTGCTCAAGACCCTGGAGGAGCCTGGTTCCGGGCTGCTGATCCTGTTGGCCAGCTCCAGGAACCAGCTGCTCAGCACGATCGTCTCCCGGTGTCAGTGCATCCGCTTCCGCCCGCTGGCGAGCGATGAACTGCTGCAGGTGCTGCCCGATCCGCCGCTGGAGGGGGAGCCCCCTGCCCTGATGGAACTGGCGGGGGGCTCCCCCGGGGCCCTGCGGGAGCACCGCCGCCGCTGGGCCGAGCTGCCTCCAGGTCTGCTGGACCGGTTGCTGCCTCCGCCGCAGCAGCCCCTCGACTGCCTGGCCCTGGCCAGGGATGTGAGCGAGGCCCTGGAGACCGAGCAACAGCTCTGGCTCCTGGATCTGCTGCAGCTGATGCTCTGGCGGCGGCAGCCGTCGGCTCCTGCTCAGCGGCGCCTCGGGCAGCTGCGGGGGCAGCTGCTGGGCCACGGGCAGCCGAGGCTGGCCTGGGAGGTGACCTTGCTGCGGCTCGCCGCCGAGGGCCAGGGCTCAGGCTGACTGCTGCTGCAGGCGGAAATCGGCCATGCGGCGGCTCAGCTCGTCGAGCTGGGAGCCCGTGGGCAGCTCCAGGCAATAGCCGGCGCCGTAAACCGTCTTGATGAACTGGGGCTTGCGGGGGTCGGGCTCCAGCTTTGTGCGCAGGTGACGGATGTGAACGCGGATGGTCTCGATGTCGTCATCGGGCTCGTAGCCCCAGACCTCCTTGAGGATCAGCGACGGAGCGACCGTCTGGCCGTGGCGCTGCAGCAGGCAGTGCAGCAGTTCGAATTCGAGATGGGTGAGCCGCACCGGCTGCTCGAACCAGATCGCTTCAAAGCGCTCGGGCACCAGGGTGATGGGGCCGAAGTTGAGAATCTCGGAGTGCTTGCTCGACAGGGGAGCCCGGTCGCTGCGCCGCAGCAGGGCCTTGACCCGGGCCAGAAACTCCTCGAGTTCGAAGGGCTTGGTGAGGTAATCGTCAGCGCCTGAATTGAAGCCGGTGACCTTGTCCTTGGTTCCCCCAAGGGCGGTGAGCATCAGGATCGGAATCTGCGCCGTGCGGTCATCACGCCGCAGCCGCTGGCAGAGGGTCAGGCCGTCGACGCGGGGAAGCATCAGATCCAGCACCACCAGATCAGGGGTGTATTGCAGCGCCAGGGCCTGCCCCTTGATGCCGTCCTCGGCCTTCTGCACGTCGAACCCTGCGTGCTCAAGGGTGCCGGCGACCAGTTCACGCATGTCCCGGTCGTCTTCGATGAGGAGGATGCAGGGCTTCATCGCGGCTGGCTGAGGGCGTTGGAGATGGAAGGCACTCCATTGGATCCTTCAGTCGAACTATAGAGAGAAAACGAATGATCGGCCCAGGCATGGTGCGGGGCGGTAAGCAATTCGCTGCAATGGCGCAAAAAATCAAGAAAGTCTTCGGAAAGCCTGCGGAAAGGCTTCAGAATCTGTTGATCAGGGCGGGCTTCTCCCCTGGCCACAGCCAGTGGCGCGGCGCAAACGGGCCGCCTCCGACGCCTGTGGCCACTGGGTTGGTGATGGTGTGAAAACTCCCCGGGCGGGATTCGAACCTGCGACCAATCGGTTAACAGCCGACCGCTCTACCGCTGAGCTACCGAGGAATGTGAAAGAGAACCTACCGGTCGGCCCTGCCCGAGGGCAACCCCTCGAGGCGGATCCGCAGTGCGCGGCCTTCGCTCCAGCGGTCGGCGGCCCGGCCGCGGCGCAGCAGCATGGCGCCGTCGCAGCGGTCCAGTTCCTCCAGCCGGTGGGTGACCCAGAGGGCCGTCAGCGGGGTCGGGCCCGAACAGAGCGTGCGGATCAGATCCAGCACGTCGATCTGGCTGTCGGGGTCGAGCAGTGCCGTGGGCTCATCAAGCAGCAGCAGCCGGGCGCCGCTGATCAGGGCCGAGGCGATCGCCAGCCGCTGCTTCTGGCCGCCGCTGAGGCTGTGGATCGGTCGACCCGCAAAGCCCGCCAGGCCCACCCGGGCCAGGGTCGTGTCCACCGCCTCCCGGCGGGCCGCGGCCGAGGGGTCCGCCGACTCGGGTCGATGGAAGAGCAGTTCACTGCCGCAGCCCGGCAGCAGCAGCTGATGATCCGGGTTCTGGAACACCAGGGTCGGCGGCGACGGGCAGTGGATGTGGCCGCCGGCCGGCGTGAACACCCCGGCGATCAGGCGCAGGAGGGTGCTTTTGCCGCTGCCGTTGTCGCCCACCAGCATCCAGAGGCCCGGGCCCGGCACGGCCAGGCTCAGATCGCTGAGGGCGAGGCTGCCGTCGGGCCAGCGGAAGCTGAGCCCCTCGACGCGGCAGGGGCACTCAACCATCGATGCTGAAGCCCGGCCGCTTGCTGCCGGTCCCCAGGGCCGACTTCTCGTACATCTGCACGGCCAGGACCTCGCTGCTGAGCAGGCAGACCCGCTTCTCCTCGGCCTTCTCGCAGGTGAGGTCCAGCAGCCGTGGCTCCCCCTGCTCGATCGCCTGGCGGATCTGCTGGTAGAGGGCTTCGGCATCGGCCCGTTCCCGTCGCTGCACCGACACGGGCAGGGGTGACAGGCGCAGGCTGAGCTCGACGGCGTACATGGGTCTGAACCGAGTGGCCAAACCCTAGGCAAGGGGCCGCCTGAGTAGAAGTGCGCATTCTCCCGGCGGCGCCCTGCAGAACCGCTCGCCAGCACCTATGGTCAGCCCTGTAAAGCTTCGTGAAGCTTCTTCTCATGACCATTGCCGTAGGGCGGGCGCCGGCAGGCCGGGGATGGTTCGACGTCCTCGATGACTGGCTGAAGCGCGACCGCTTCGTGTTTGTGGGCTGGTCCGGCCTGCTTCTGTTCCCCTGTGCCTACCTGGCGCTGGGGGGCTGGCTGACCGGGACCACGTTCGTGACCTCGTGGTACACCCACGGGATCGCCAGCAGCTACCTGGAGGGCTGCAATTTTCTGACCGCCGCCGTGTCGACACCGGCGGACTCGATGGGCCACAGCCTGCTGTTGCTGTGGGGCCCCGAGGCCCAGGGTGACTTCGTGCGCTGGTGCCAGCTGGGGGGTCTGTGGGCCTTCGTGGCCCTGCACGGTGCCTTCGGCCTG
>CAIQIA010000017.1 GCA_903871775.1 uncultured cyanobacterium | reverse complement strand
GCTGAGGACCCTGAGTTCGAAACCTTCTACACGAAGAACATCCTTCTGAACGAAGGTCTGCGTGCCTGGATGGCACCGGCTGACCAGCCTCACGAAAACTTCGTCTTCCCTGAAGAGGTACTGCCCCGTGGAAACGCCCTTTAATTCCGGGCTGGTGAGTGTCGGGGGTAAAGACCTCGACTCCACTGGCTACGCTTGGTGGTCAGGCAATGCTCGCCTGATCAATCTCTCCGGTCGCCTGCTCGGAGCCCACGTCGCCCACGCCGGTCTGATGGTGTTCTGGGCTGGCGCCATGATGCTGTTCGAGGTGAGCCACTTCACCTTCGACAAGCCCATGTACGAGCAGGGCCTGATCCTGTTCCCCCACGTGGCCACCCTTGGCTACGGCGTGGGTCCTGGCGGGGAGGTCACCGACCTCTATCCCTTCTTTGTGGTGGGCGTGCTCCACCTGATCAGCTCGGCCGTGCTTGGCCTGGGTGGTCTGTATCACGCGCTGCGTGGTCCTGAAATCCTTGAGAACTACTCCTCGTTCTTCTCCCAAGATTGGCGCGATAAGAATCAGATGACCAACATCATTGGTTATCACCTGATTCTTCTCGGTGTAGGCGCCCTGCTCCTGGTGTTCAAAGCCATGTTCTTCGGTGGCGTTTATGACACCTGGGCACCCGGTGGTGGCGACGTTCGCCTAATCACCAACCCCACCCTCAACCCCGGTGTGATCTTCGGGTACCTCTTCCGGGCCCCCTTCGGCGGCGAGGGCTGGATCATCGGTGTGAACTCCATGGAGGACATCATCGGTGGCCACATCTGGGTCGGCCTGATCTGCATCTTCGGAGGCATCTGGCACGTCATCACCAAGCCCTTCGGCTGGGTGCGCCGTGCCTTCATCTGGAACGGTGAGGCCTACCTGAGCTACAGCCTCGGCGCGCTCAGCTTCATGAGCTTCATCGCCTCGGCCTACATCTGGTTCAACAACACCGCTTACCCCTCCGAGTTCTACGGTCCCACCAACGCTGAAGCTTCCCAGGCCCAGAGCTTCACGTTCCTGGTCCGTGACCAGCGCCTCGGCGCCAACATCGGTTCGGCCATGGGCCCCACCGGCCTCGGCAAGTACCTGATGCGTTCCCCCACCGGCGAGATCATCTTCGGCGGTGAGACCATGCGCTTCTGGGATTTCCGCGGCCCCTGGCTGGAGCCCCTGCGGGGCCCCAACGGCCTCAGCCTCGACAAGCTCCAGAACGACATCCAGCCCTGGCAGGTCCGTCGTGCTGCCGAGTACATGACCCACGCCCCCAACGCTTCGATCAACTCGGTGGGCGGCATCATCACCGAACCCAACTCGGTGAACTACGTCAACATCCGCCAGTGGCTGGCCTCGACCCAGTTCGTGCTCGCCTTCTTCTTCCTGGTGGGACACCTGTGGCATGCGGGCCGCGCCCGTGCCGCCGCCGCCGGTTTCGAGAAGGGCATCGACCGTCAGGCCGAGCCCGTGCTGGCCATGCCCGACCTCGACTGAGGTCATCGCTGCGGTCAGCGCCTCAACCCCCGCTTCGGCGGGGGTTTTTTCATGGCTGGCCGGGTCGCAGCACGGCCACGATCACCAGCAGCAGCAGCGTGCAGCTCACCACCGTGTAAATCCAGTCGGCATAGGGGGTCCAGAAACCCATGCGGTGATCGTGCAACGAAAGAGCGATGGGTCAGTCTGCCGTTTCTGCACAGAGCCAGCGCCGCAGCAGCGGCAGGCTGAGGCCGATGACGTTGCTCACGCATCCCTCGATCCGTTCCACCAGCAGACCACCCCGACCTTCGAGGGCGAATCCGCCCGCACACTGCAGCGGTTCGCCGCTGGCCACATACCGCTCGATCTCGGCAGTGCCGACGGCGGCGAACACGACCCGGGTGGTCACCACCTCCAGCCGCTCCTGCTGCCCCTCGGCCCCCCCCAGCAGGGCGTGGCCGGTGTGCAGCAGGCCCGAGCCGCCGGCCATCCGCCGCCAGCGGGCCGTGGCTTCGGAGGCATCCCTGGGCTTGCCGAAGATCTCACCCTCGAACACCAGCACCGAATCACATCCCAGCACCCCCTGGCAGGGCAGGTCTGGTCCCTGCAGCCGCCGGGCGACGGCCCTGGCCTTGGCCCTGGCCAGCTGCTGCACCAGCAGTTCAGGGGTTTCGGCGGTGATGGCCTCCTCGTCGACGCCGCTCACCTCCACCCGATGGGGGATGCCGGCCTGCTCAAGCAGGCGACGGCGGGCCGGTGAGGCAGAGGCCAGCAGCAGCATCGCCAGCAAGGCAGCGTCAGCAGCCATTGTCAGCCCCTGCCGCGAGGCCCTGCTGCCTAAGGTCGGCCCATGACCGTTCCTCCGCTGCTCGATGCCCGTTCCCTGGATCGGGCCCGCGAAGCCCTGTGCTGTCTCCCCTTCCTGCGCGGGTTCTACGACAGCGTCGCCCTGCAGCCCCTGGCCAGCCGGCAGGTGGCCGAGCGGCCCGACTGGTGCCGGCGGCCCTGCAGCGAGGCTGACGCCGAAGACCAGTTCCGCTGGCTGATCCGCCTCGGGGTGCTGCGGCGTGAGGTGGATGGCCAGGGCCTGACCCACCGGGTGCGGCTCACCCCCATGGGACGCCAGATCCTGCGCGACTGGCCCGGGGAACTGCCCCAGGCCGGCCTTCTGCGGCGCCTGCGCCATGGGCTGCGGCGCCGCTGGCCGCGGCTGTGACCCCCGACAGGGCGCCGCTGATGGTGCTGGGCACGAGCAGCGGTGCCGGCAAGTCGCTGATGACGGCGGCCCTCTGCCGGGTGCTGCGGCGCCGCGGCGACACGCCGTTGCCGTTCAAGGGGCAGAACATGAGCCTCAACGCCTGGGTTGATGGTGACGGCGGTGAGATGGCCTACTCCCAGGCGATGCAGGCCTGGGCCGCCGGGCTCGAGCCCTGCTGCGCGATGAACCCCGTGCTGCTCAAGCCCCAGGGGGACAGCACCAGCGAAGTGATTCACAACGGCCGGCCGGTGGGCATCGCCCGGGCGGAGACCTACTACCAGGACTGGTTCCGGTCCGGCTGGCGGGCCATCCGTCGGGGCCTCGAGCAGCTCAGGGCCGACCACCCCGCCGGACGGCTTGTGCTGGAAGGGGCCGGCAGCCCCGTCGAGATGAACCTGCAGCCACGGGACCTCACAAACCTGCGCCTTGCCCAGTTTCTGCGGGCCCGCTGTCTGCTGGTGGCCGACATCGAACGGGGCGGGGTCTTCGCTCAGCTGGTGGGCACCCTCGAGCTGCTCCGGCCGGTCGAGCGTCCGCTCATCCGCGGCATCCTGATCAACCGCTTCCGCGGCCGTCGGGAGCTGTTCGACAGCGGCCGCCGCTGGCTGGAGGAGCGCACCGGCGTGCCGGTGCTGGGGGTGATGCCCTGGCTCAATGACCTGTTCCCGCCCGAAGACTCCCTCGATCTGCTCGAACGGCGCCGTCACAAGCCCTCGGCCGAGATCGAGATCGCCGTGCTGCGCCTGCCCTCCCTGAGCAACTTTTCCGACCTCGATCCCCTTGAGGCCGAGCCCGGGGTGCGGCTGCGCTGGCTGCAGCCGGGGGAGCCCCTGGGCCAGCCCGATGCGGTGCTGCTGCCCGGCAGCAAACGCACCCTCACCGACCTGGCCCAGCTCCGGCAGGTGGGGCTTGACCACGACCTGCGGCGGTATGTGGCGGCGGGGGGCGCCGTCTTCGGCGTCTGCGGGGGCCTGCAGATGCTCGGTGCCGAGCTGGATGACCCCTGCGGTTTCGACGGCCCCGCCGCCGGTGCCGGTCCCCAGCCGGGCCTTGGACTGTTGCCCCTGCGCACCCGTTTCACCAACGACAAGCTCTGCCGGCAGCGGCGGGCCCGCCCCCTCTGGCCCCCGGGGGCCGCAGGGGATCTGGTCGGTTTCGAGCTGCACAGGGGGCGCACCGAGGTGCTGGATGACCGGCTCGAACCCCTCGCCGACGCGGCGGGTCTCGGCTGGGTGCGGGGGGAGGTGGCCGGCACCTATCTGCATGGCGTCTTTGATGACGGCCCCTGGCGTCGCAGCTGGCTGAACCGCCTGCGGCAGCGGCGGGGGCTGCCCCCGCTTCCCCTCACGGCGGTGGGCCACAGCGCCCAGCGGGAGGGGGTGCTGGACCGGCTGGCCGATGCCTTTGAAACCCATGTGCGCTGGCAGGATCTGCTGGCCGATGCGGGGAGCCAGGGGCGTGGATGAACGGCTGATCACCTGGCCGGGGGGGCGTTGCCAGCCGGCGCGGCCCGGCACCCCGTGGCTGGAGGCGGCGGCCGCCGCCGGCGTCAGCATTCCGACGGGATGCCTGGGGGGGAGCTGCGGGGCCTGCGAGATCGAGGTGAACGGTGAGATCGTGCGGGCCTGCGTGGCCGTGGTGCCGCACGGCAAGGCAGCCGGCCTGATGGTGGCGGTCGCCGTTGATCCCCATTGGTGAGGCTGGGGCCTCTCATTTGAGGTTGCTCCTCTCAGTTTGCGCTCATCTTTTTGTTATGCACGCATAATCTGACCATCTGCCACCGTCTCGTGGTCTCAGCTCTGGAACGGTTGCCGCGCCATGGGGCGCTGGGTTGGGGCGCCTTCACCCTGGTGGTGCTGCTTCGGGGGGGTCTGCCGGCCCTGGCCCACCACGGATCACTGAACACCGCCCTGCCCGATCCCTGGGCCGGCCTGGTCAGCGGGCTGGCCCATCCCTTCACCGAACCCCGTCATCTGCTGTTTCTGCTCGTGCTGGGGCTCGTGGGGGTGCGCCACGGCGTCGCCTGGATGGTGACCCTGCTCAGCCACGGGCTGGTGGGTCTGATGGTGGGCTTTTCGCTGATCGAACTGCCGGGGGTGCACCAGCTGCTCCTGCTGTCCTTCCTCACCCTGGCCCTGGTGCTCCTGAACTGGTTGCCCCCCTGGACCCTCTCCCCCTCCCTGGTGCTCCATGGCACGGCCCTGGGCCACTCCCACGGGGGCTGGTCGCTGCCGGCCATGGTGGGTTACCTGCTCGGCATTCCTGTCGCGGCCGCTCTGGTGCTGGGCCTGGCCATGGGCGGCTGGGACTGGCTGCTGCTGCGCGGCTGGCGTCGGGGGGTCGCCCTGCTGTCGGCAGCGCTGACCCTCGCCGGCGTTCTGGTGCTGCTCGCGCCGTCACCACACCCCCAGCATCAGTCGCTGCTGATCAGCCCGCCCCCCAGCAGCACCTCGTCGTCGTAGAACACCGCCGCCTGGCCTGGGGCGATCGAGAACTGGGGCTGGGCGAACGCCAGTTCGGCCTGTCCATCGCCCCGGGGCGTCAGCAGGGCCTGCTCAGGGCTGCTGCGGTAACGCACCTGCACTTCCACCGGCCGTGGCCCGTCGGGGGGCGCCAGCGACACCCAGTTGATCGCCTGCACCCGGCAGTCCAGGCGGCCGGCCTCCGCCCGGGGGGCCACCACCACCCGGTTGGCGGCCGCCTCAAGCCGCACCACGTGCAGCGGCTCCCGCCAGGCCACGCCGAGGCCGCGCCGCTGGCCGATCGTGAAGTGCTCGATGCCGTCGTGGTGGCCCAGCACCTGCCCGTCGCTGAGCACGATCTCGCCGGGGCGGGCGGAGATGTGGGCATCGAGGAAGGCCCGCATCGAGCCGTGGTGGTCCGCCAGGCAGAGGTCCTGGCTCTCGGGTTTGCTGGCGGTGCGCAGACCCAGCCGGGCCGCTTCGGCCCGGGTGTCGGCCTTGGTGAGTTCGCCGAGGGGGAACACCAGTCGGTCGAGCAGGGCCACCGGCAGGTCGTAGAGGAAATAGCTCTGGTCCTTGTGGCGATCGACCCCCCGCAGCAGCTGGGGCCGGCCGCCGTCGGTCGCCGGCCTGACGCGGGCGTAATGCCCCGTAGCCAGCCGCGACAGGCCCCGCTCCCGCTCGGCCCAGTCGAGCATCGGTCCGAACTTCACCGAACGGTTGCAGCGGGAGCAGGGCAGGGGGGTGACCCCCTGGCTGTACCCCTCCACCAGCAGGCCGACGATCTCGCGGGCGAAGGTCTCGCGGCTGTCGACGATGTGGTGGGGCACCCCCAGCTGTTCGCAGAGGCCGGCGGCATCCACCAGCCCTTCGGCGCAGCAGGCCCCCTTGCCGCTCATCAGCCAGAGGGTCACCCCTTCGAGGTCCCAGCCCGCCTGCAGCAGCAGGGCCGCCGTGAGGGAGCTGTCCACGCCGCCCGACAGGCCCACGGCCACCCGGTGCTCGCCGGGCCAGGCCCGCAGGCGCTCCACGGCAGCGGCCACCGCCGCTCCGGGCGGTGCGGCTGATGCGGTGATCATGCTGGCTCCGCCTGCACTGGCCATGGGTCCATGTTGCCTCTAGATCAGGGGCACCCGCCCGTCGCCGGTGTTCCCTGTTCCGCCGCCGTTGCAGCCCTGGCCGGCCGCCGACGCTGACCACCTGCTGGTGACCGCCGCCGCCATGCAGAGCCTGGAGGAGGCCCTCTTCGCCAGCGGTCTGCCGGTGGCGGCCCTGATGGAGAAGGCGGCCCTCGCCCTCGCCCGACGGATGCTGCGGCAGGCCGATGACCTGCGGCGCCGGGGGGTGCTGGTGCTGGTCGGCCCCGGCCACAACGGTGGTGACGGGCTGGTGGTGGCGCGGGAGCTGGCCCTGGCCGGCGTGCCGGTGCGGGTCTGGAGCCCGTTCGACAGCCATCGCCCCCTCACCGCCGACCACCTCGCCCATCTCACCTGGCTGGGGGTGCCGCGGCTGGAGGTCGACCCCGATCCCGCTGACGGCAGCCTCTGGGTCGATGCCCTCTTCGGGCTGGGCCAGCGGCGTCCGCTGCCCTCCGTGCTGGAGCGCTTGCTGCAGCGGCGGGCGGCCGCCGGGGGGGAGGTGTGGTCCGTCGACGGGCCCAGCGGCCTCTGCAGCGACAGCGGCCGGCCCCTGGGGGAGGTGGCGGCCTGCTGCAGCCGCAGCTTCAGCATCGGTCTCTGGAAGCAGGGCTTCTGGCAGGACGCCGCCCTGCCCTGGGTGGGAGCGCTCGAACGGATTGACCTGGGGCTGCCCCTGGCCCGCCTGGCCCCCCACCTGGCCGGCCTGGTGCTGGGCCTGGGGCCCGCCGACGATCAGCCGGGGCCCCTGCCCGCGGCTGCGGCCGCCAAGCACGGGCGGGGGCGGCTGCGGGTGATCGCCGGCAGCCAGGCGTACCCCGGCGCGGCCCGCCTCGCCCTCGAGGGGGCCAGTGCCACGGGGCTGGGCTGGCTTGAGGCGCAGCTGCCCGAGCCCCAGGCCTCCCAGCTGTGGCAGGCCATGCCCCACGTGGTGCTGGCGCCGCAGGGGGCCGCCCTGGACCGGCTCGATGCCGTGGTGCTGGGCCCGGGCCTGGGGCCGGGGGGGGCGTTGCCCGACGACGTCGTGGACCTGCCGGCCACCCTCGTGCTCGACGCCGACGGCCTCAACAGGCTGGCGGCGGCGGGGGAGGCCAGCACCTGGCTGCGTCGCCGCCGGGGCCCCACCTGGATCACCCCCCACCCGGCCGAGTTCGCCCGGCTGTTCCCTGATCTGACGACCCTTCCCCCCCTGGAGGCTGCCGCCGCCGCCGCCGACCGCAGCGGCGCCTGGGTGCTGCTCAAGGGGGCCCGGTCGCTGGTGGCCGCCCCGGGGGGGCAACGCTGGCAGCTGGCCCAGGCCAGCCCCTGGGCGGCCCGGGCCGGCCTGGGCGACGTGCTGGCCGGCTATGCCGGTGGTCTGGCCGCCCTGGGCCGGGCCGCAGACCCCGCCGTGACGGCGCCGCTGCTGCCCCTGGCGATGCTGCGGCACGCCATGGCGGGCCTGCGGCTGGTGGCTCAGGGCCAGGGCTGTGCCGATCCGCTGGCGGTGGCCCGGCAGCTGCGGCGGGCGCCGCTGGCCCCCTGCGGCAGCAGTTGTGCTTCAGAAGGTGAAGTTCTCCCCTGATTTGTTTGGGAATCCACGCAGGAATCTAAAGGGTTACCGAAAACACCCTGCTCATTCTTTTTTTCGTAGGAATCTCTTATCACTCAAGGGAGCGATCATGACCAGTACAACGCTCTCCGGCGCAGAGACCAGTCCGAGACGCGGCAGTGATCCGATCAGCTGGTACCTGGGCACCATCGGCCGTGTGCCGCTCCTGACCCCCGCCGAGGAGATCGAACTCGGCAATCAGGTGCAGAAGATGATGCAGCTGCTGGAGCGGGGCGACGACCAACCCCTCACGCCGATCGAACAACGGCTCGTGCGCCTCGGCCGCCGGTCCAAGGAACGGATGATGAAGGCCAACCTGCGTCTGGTTGTCAGCGTCGCCAAGAAATATCAGGGCAAGGGCATGGAGCTGCTCGACCTGATCCAGGAGGGTTCCCTGGGTCTGGAGCGGGCTGTGGAGAAGTTTGACCCCACCCGCGGCTACAAGTTCTCGACCTACGCCTTCTGGTGGATCCGCCAGAGCATGACCCGGGCCATCGCCTGCCAGAGCCGCACCATCCGTTTGCCGGTCCACCTCAGTGAACGGCTGGCGACGGTGCGCAAGGTCACCATGGACCTGTCCCACAAGCTGGGGGCGATGCCCAGCCGCCGGGAGATCGCCGAGGCCCTCTCCATGGAGGTGGAAGAGCTCGACGATCTGCTGCGCCAGGCCCTGACCACCTCCAGCCTCGATGCCCCCATCAGCGGGGAGGAAGGCCGCAGTTTCCTTGGCGACCTGATCGCCGACACCCGCCACGACGAGCCGCTTGACGCGGTCGAGCGGCGGATGCACCACGAGCAGCTGGGCCGCTGGCTCACCTATCTGACGGCCCAGGAGCGTCAGGTGCTCGAACTGCGGTTCGGCCTGGCCGGAGAACAGCGCCACACCCTCGCCGAGATCGGTCGGATGCTGGATGTCTCCCGGGAACGGGTGCGGCAGGTGGAACTGAAGGCCCTCCGCAAGCTGCGGAACCTGACCCGCCGGGTGCCCACCCAGCTCTGACGGGGGCTCGCTCCGAGCCCCGTCAGTCTTCAGCCCAGATGTAGCGGGTCAGTTCCGAGGGGTCGGGCTCCGGGGAGCCGAGGGCGAACTCGACGGCATCGCGCACCTCGGCGTCGATCTCCTGCTCGATGGCCTCAAGCTCGGCCGCCGTCGCCAGCCCCTCGCCGGTGAGCACACCGGCCAGGTGCTTCAGGGGATCGCGCCGCTGCCAGAACTCCTTCTCTTCGGCGGAGCGCAGTTCATCGGGGTCGGCCAGGCTGTGGCCGCGGAACCGGTAGGTGAGGCACTCCAGCAGGGTCGGACCCTCCCCGGCCCGGGCCCGGTCCACAGCCCGCCGGGTGGCGGCCCGCACCGCCAGCACATCCATCCCGTCCACCTCCTCGCCGGCCATGCCGAAGGCCGCGGCCTTGCGCCAGATCTCGGTGTCGCTGGTGGCGCGGGCATGGGCCATGCCGATGGCCCAGAGGTTGTTCTCGACGACGAACAGGATCGGCAGCTTCCAGAGGGCCGCCATGTTGAGGCACTCAAAGAACTGCCCGTTGTTGCAGGTGCCGTCGCCGAAGAAGGCGGCGGTCACGGCGTTGCTGCCGGCATCGCCCAGGGCATCGCGGCGGTAGCGGCTGGTGAAGGCGGCCCCCAGGGCCACCGGGATGCCTTCACCGATGAAGGCGTAGCCCCCCAGCAGATGGTGTTCCCGCGAGAACAGGTGCATCGAGCCCCCGCGGCCGCGGCTGCAGCCGGTTTCCTTCCCGAAGAGCTCGGCCATCACCTGCCGGGCGGGCACGCCGGCGCTGAGGGCGTGCACGTGGTCGCGGTAGGTGCTGCAGAACCAGTCGTGCTGGGCCCGCATCGCCTTGATCACCCCCGTGGACACCGCCTCCTGGCCGTTGTAGAGGTGCACGAAACCGAACATCTTGCCGCGGTAGTACATCTCGGCGCACTTGTCCTCGAAGCGGCGCCCGAGGGTCATGTCGCGGTAGAGGAGCAGGCCCTCCGCAGCGGTGAGGCCCGAGGCCGGACGGCTTCCGGACGCGGCGGCGGTCTCGATCGTCATGGCACTGCCCACCTGCATCATCGGCAGACTTTAAGGGGACAGCCCCGGCCCCTCCTGTTCTGCCCGGACCTGCCGACAGGACGCCGCCGGACCGGGCCGTGGCCCGTAGGATCCGCGCCACTGATATCCGCTCCTTGGAGCTGCCGCTCGACCACTTCCGCCTGCTGGGGGTCAACCCGTCGGCCACCCCCGAGCAGCTGCTGAACGCCCTGCAGCAGCGGCTCGACCGCCCCCCCGCGCCCGGCTTCACCCAGGAGGCCCTCGGGGCCCGGGAGGAGCTGCTGCGCGCCAGCACCGATCTCCTGCTCGATCCTGACCGGCGCCATCGCTACGAATGCCTGCTCACCGAGCAGTCGGGTGACGGCGACGGCACGGTGCTGCCGGCCCTCGAGATCTCCTCGAATCTGGAGGTGGGCGGGCTGCTGCTCGTGTTCGAGTCGGGGCAGCCCGCCGATGCCTTCGAGGGGGCCCGCCGCGCCCTGCAGCCCCCCCAGGCCCCGGCCCTGGGCAGCGGTCGTGAGGCCGACCTCGCCCTGCTGGCGCTGCTGGCCTGCAAGGCGGCGAGCCAGGAGCGGATCCAGCGCCGTCTCTTCGAGCCGGCTGCCCAGATGCTGCTCCAGGGCATTCAGCTGCTGCAGCGCACCGGCCAGCAGCCCGTCCAGCGGCAGGGGCTCGAGAACGAGCTGGTGGCTCTGCAGCCTTACCGGATCCTCGACCTGCTCGCCCGCGATCTGTCCGACGGCGAGGCCCGCGCCCAGGGGCTGGCCCTGCTCGAGGACCTGGTGGACCGCAACGGCGGCCTCGACGGCGATGCCAGCCCCGAATTGCCCCCCGAGGCCTTCCAGGCTTTCATCAAGCAGATCCGCTGCTACCTGACGCTCCAGGAGCAGATCACCCTGTTCGAGCAGAACGCCGCCCGCGGGTCAGTGGCCGGCCGCTTTCTGGGGGCCTACGCCCTCACGGCCTCGGGTTTCGCCCAGCGCAAACCCGAGCGCATCGACCAAGCCCTCGGGCAGCTGCAGGTCCTCGGTGACGCCGGCTTCGATGCCGAACTCGCCTGCATGCATCTGCTGCTGGGCCGCACCGAACGGGCCGAGGCCCTCTTCCGCTGCGGTGATGACCCCAAGCTGCAGCAGTGGCTGCAACAGCAGGGGGGCGATCCGCTGGCGGCCCTCTGCGCCTACTGCACCGACTGGCTGCAGCGCCAGGTGCTGCCCGGTTACCGCGACCTCGACGCCACCGTCGACCTCGAGGCCTACTACGCCGACCGCGATGTGCAGGCGTGGGTCGAGCGGGATGACCGCCGTCGCGTCCGTGCCGGCGAGGTGCTGCCGGCCCCCGAGTTCCAGCCGATGGCCGTCGGTGCCGACCTGCCGTCCGGCCCGTCCAGCGCGTCCGAACCGGCGCAGGAGGAAGACGAGCCGCAGGAGGGCCCGGGCGTGGCCCTGGTGCAGAAGGTGCGCGGCTGGCTGGCCGATCTCGATCCTGACCTGAGCGGCTGGCGCCGCCCGGCCCTGCTGGCGGCCGCCATGGTCGCCGCGGCAGGCCTCGGCCTGGGCCTCGGGCGGCTGCGCACGGCGATGGCGCCGGCCGTGGCGCCACCCCGACCCCCCGCCGCCGCCCCGGCCCCCCGTCCGGTCGTCGCCCCCCGTCCGGCCCCGGTGGCCAGCCCCGAGCAGGCCAGCGCCGATCTGCTGCGTCGCTGGCTGGCGGCCAAGGCGTCGCTGATGGCCGGCAACGGCGATGCCGCCCCCCTCAGGGCCCTGGCGGTGCCGGCCCTGGTCGACAGCGCCGAGGCCAGCCGCCAGGCCGATGCCGCCCGGGGGCGCCGTCGGCGGGTGACCGCCGATCTCCAGCAGGCGACCCTCAGCAGCGACGCCCCTGGACGGCGGGAGCTGCGGGCCACCATCCGCTACAGCGAGCAGTTGCTGGCGGCCGATGGCAGCGTGATCGAGTCGTGGGCCCCCACCACCCTGCGCAACACCTACGTGCTGCATCAGCAGCCCGATGGCGGCTGGCTGGTGGCTGACTTCAGGCCCGGAACCTGAGCGGCCCCGTCGGGAAGCCGTGTCTCCCTCCGGATCCCGTTTCTAGAGTGGCGGACCTGCCCACTCCACCGGCCTGATGTTCGAGGAACTGTCCCAGCGGCTGGAGGAGGCCGTCCGTGGTCTGCGCGGCCAGGCATCGATCAGCGAGACCAACATCGATGCGGCCCTCCGGGATGTGCGGCGCGCCCTGCTGGAGGCCGACGTCAGCCTGCCGGTGGTCAAGGCGTTCGTCGATGAGGTGCGCGAAGCCGCCCTCGGTGCCGAGGTGGTGCGGGGGGTGACCCCCGATCAGCAGTTCATCCGGATCGTGCACGACCAGCTCGTGCAGGTGATGGGCGGGGGCCAGGCTCCCCTGGCCCGGGCGGCCACCGCACCCACCGTCGTGCTGATGGCCGGTCTGCAGGGGGCCGGCAAGACCACCGCCACCGCCAAGCTGGGGTTGCACCTGCGGGAGCAGGGGCGGCGTCCGCTGCTGGTGGCGGCCGACGTGTACCGGCCTGCGGCCATCGACCAGCTGCAGACCCTCGGGCGCCAGATCGGTGTCGAGGTCTTCAGCCTGGGGGCCGACACCGCACCGGAGGCGATCGCGGCCGCCGGTCTTGCCCATGGCCGCGACGGCGGCTTCGACACCGTGATCGTCGACACGGCGGGCCGGCTCCAGATCGACACGGCGATGATGGACGAGATGGTGCGCATCCGCTCCGCCGTGCAGCCCGATGAGGTGCTGCTGGTGGTGGACGCCATGATCGGCCAGGAGGCGGCCGAGCTCACCCGGGCCTTCCACGAGCAGGTGGGCATCACCGGTGCTGTGCTCACCAAGATGGACGGCGACAGCCGCGGCGGTGCGGCCCTGTCGATCCGCAAGGTCAGCGGTGCCCCGATCAAGTTCATCGGCACCGGTGAGAAGGTCGAGGCGCTGCAGCCCTTCCATCCCGAGCGGATGGCCAGCCGCATCCTCGGGATGGGCGATGTGCTCACCCTGGTGGAGAAGGCCCAGAAGGAGGTCGAGATCGCCGATGTCGAGCGCATGCAGCGCAAGCTGCAGGATGCCAGCTTCGATTTCTCGGACTTTCTCCAGCAGATGCGCCTGATCAAGCGCATGGGGTCCCTGGGGGGCCTGATGAAGCTCATCCCGGGCATGAACAAGATCGACGACGGGATGCTGCGCCAGGGCGAGGCCCAGCTCAAGCGCATCGAGGCGATGATCGGCTCGATGACGCCGGCCGAACGGCAGGATCCAGACCTGCTGGCGGGTCAGCCGTCGCGCCGCCGGCGCATTGCCCGCGGCAGTGGCCACAGCCCGGCGGAGGTGGACAAGGTGCTGGCCGATTTTCAGAAGATGCGCGGCTTCATGCAGCAGATGTCCCGGGGCGGCGGGATGCCTGGAATGCCGGGGATGGGAATGCCCGGCATGCCCACCATGCCCGGGATGCCAGGGATGCCGGGCATGGCGGGCGCAGGCCCCGGGGGCGCCCAGGCCCGGGGGGGCGGTGCCCCCCGGCGGCGCCAGCGGCCCGACAAGCCCCGCAAGGGCTTCGCCGACCTCTGAGGTCAGCGTGCAGGTAAGGTGTTGGATTGTTCCATCACGTCCAGAAGGGTTCCGATGATCACGCTCCGACTGAAGCGCTTCGGCAAGAAGCGGGAAACCAGCTTCCGGATCGTGGCCTGCAACAGCACCAGCCGGCGCGATGGCCGGCCCCTGGAGGAGCTGGGCTTCTACAACCCCCGCACCGACGAAACCCGTCTGAACACCGATGGGCTGCGCCGTCGTCTCGACCAGGGTGCCCAGCCCAGCGACACCGTGCGGATGCTGCTCGAGAAGGGTGGACTGCTGACCAAGACGGTCCGTCCGGCCGAGACCGTCGGCAAGGCCAAACAGGCTGCCGCCCGCGAGGCCGAGGCCCGCGCCGCTGCGAAGGCTGCTGCCGAGGCTGCCGCCGCCGAGGCCGCTGCCGCTGCTGAGGCCACGGCCGACAGCCCTGCCGAGACCGCTGAGGAGACGCCCGCCGACGCCTGAGCGGGCCCATGGACGGCCACGGGGGCCTTCGCCACTGGAGCCTTGACCTGCCGGATCAGGCGGCAGCCCTGGCCCTGGCGGGGCCGGGGGAGGCGATCCTGCGGCGCCTGGCAGACCTGACGGGGACCCGGCTGGTTCTCCGGGGCCTTGAGTTGCACATCGACGGTCGCCCCAGCCAGCTGGAGCGCTGTTCAGCCCTGGTCGAGCTGCTGCGGCCCCTCTGGTCGGAGGGGCAGCCCGTGACGCAGGTGGACCTCAACACGGCCCTCCAGGCCCTCGACAGCGGACGGTCCGCAGAACACCGGGCCATGGGGCAGCAGGTTCTCGCCCGCAGCCAGAGCGGACGGCTGCTGCGGCCCCGCACCCTGCGCCAGCGCCAGTACGTCGAGGCCATGGAACGCCACGACCTGACCCTGGCCCTGGGACCCGCCGGCACCGGCAAGACCTTTCTGGCGGTGGTGCAGGCCGTCCGCTGCCTCGGAGAGCGCCGGGTCGAGCGCATCGTGCTCACCCGGCCTGCCGTGGAGGCGGGGGAGCGCCTCGGCTTCCTGCCGGGGGACCTGCAGCAGAAGGTGGACCCCTACCTGCGCCCCCTCTACGACGCGCTGCATGGTCTGGTCGGCAGCGAACGCACCGCAGCGCTGCTGGAGAAAGGCACCATCGAGGTGGCGCCGCTGGCCTACATGCGGGGCCGCACCCTCAGCGATGCCTTCGTGATCCTGGATGAAGCGCAGAACACCACCTGCGCCCAGATGCGCATGGTGCTCACCCGGCTGGGGGAGAACTCGCGCATGGTCGTCACCGGCGATCCCACCCAGATCGACCTGCCCCCCGGGCAGCTCAGCGGCCTGGTCGAGGCTGCCCAGGTGCTCGACGGCGTCGAGGGCATCGCCATCTGCCAACTGACGGCCGCCGATGTGGTGCGTCATCCCCTCGTCCAGCGGCTGGTGGAGGCCTACGGCCGCCGGGATGCGACGGCGGCGGGGATCCGAACCTGACCGTGCAGCGGATCGCGGTTGCAGCTGCCAGCATGGGATGCAGATTCCTCACCTGACGCGCCATGCCGGCCAGCAGTGATTTCCAGGAGGCCATCCGCGAGGCCCAGAGCAGTGCCCTCGTCGGCCCCAACGTCGTCAACCGCGCCCTGCCCTACGTGGGCGGCGGCATGATCCTCACGGCCCTCGGGGTCATGGGTGGCTTGTCGATGATCGCCACCCCGCTGTTCATGCCCCTCTTCTTCGGGGCCCTGATCGGCAATCTGGTGCTCTTCTTCGTCGCCCAGAACGTCGCCCAGCGCGGCAACAACGGCACGGCCCTGCCCCTGCTGGCCGTCTACAGCCTGCTCACCGGCTTCACCCTCAGCGGTCTTGTCGCCCAGGCCATCGGCACCGCCGGCATCGGTGCCGTCGGCACGGCGGCCCTGGCCACCGGCGTCACCTTCGTGGTGGCCTCGGTGACGGGACGCCGCATGAGCGACAGCGTTGGTCAGGCCCTCAGCGGTGTCGTCGGTCTGGGCATCGTCGGCCTGCTGATCGCCATGGTGGTGCAGCTGGTGGGCGGCATCTTCATCCCCGGCTTCGGTGGCGGTGGGTTTGAACTGCTGATCGCCGGCTTCGGCACGGTTCTGTTCGTGGGAGCGGCCTTCGTCGACTTCTACACGATGCCCCGCCAGTACCGCGATGACCAATACCTGGTCGGCGCCCTGGGGATGTATCTCACCTACATCAACCTGTTCATCTTCATCCTGCGGCTGATCATCGCCCTCAACGGTGGGTCGCGCCGCGACTGAGCGCCACCCCGAGCACCTCAATCCGCCACCGCCAGCACCGCGCTGGCGATGGCGGATTTTTGTTGGTCGTCGTAGCCCCAGCGTTGCAGAAAGCTCACGTCGTCTCCCTCGCCGGCGGTGGCCGCCAGCAGGGTTTCGAGCCGCGCCGTCACCAGGCCCGAATCCAGCTGCCGCAGCAGGTCGCCGCAGCGGCGCGCCACCCGCTCCGAGCCCTGGCGCTGCTCCTCGGCCCCCGTCCGTCCGTGGGCCAGCACCATCGCCGTGCTCATGGCCAGGTTGCGGGCCGTCAGATCCACCACCGCCGCCCCTCCCTGGCGCAGGGCCATCAGCAGCGGCTCCGGCAGCCGGTCCATCAGGGGGTTCTCGGACGGCAGGCTGACCACGAAGAAGCCACGGGCACCGTCGCGGCTGGCGATCAGTTCGCCCACCCGGTCGGCCAGCACCTCGTCACTCAGTTCGCCCGCCTCCCAGGCCCCACACCAGAGGGCGGCGCACTCCAGGGCCTGCTCGAAGCTGATCGACGGGGCGGACATGGCCGGGGTGCATGGCGGGGGATCCCCAGGCTATGGGGCGATGGCCGTCGGCAGCCCACACTGGAGCCATGACCATTCCCGCTGTGCTGCCGTCAACCCCGGAGGGCTTCCGCTCCGGTTTCGTGGCCCTGGTGGGCCGGCCGAACGTGGGCAAGTCGACGCTGCTCAACCACCTCGTGGGGGAGAAGGTCGCCATCACCTCCCCTGTGGCCCAGACCACCCGCCATCGCCTGCGGGCCATCCTCACGACCCCATCGGCGCAGTTGGTGCTGCTCGACACCCCGGGCATCCACAAGCCCCACCATCTGCTGGGGGAGCGGCTGGTGCAGATGGCCCGCCAGAGCATCGGCGAGGTGGATGTGGTGCTGGCGCTGATGGACGGCAGCGTGCCCATGGGGCGCGGCGATGGGTTCGTTCTTGATCTGCTGCGGCAGATTCCCCAGCCGGTGGTGCTGGGCCTGAACAAACAGGACCTGGTGCCGGCGGAGGAGCGGGATGCCCTCATCGCCAGCTACCGCGAGGCCCTGCCGGAGGCTCCGCTGCTGCCCCTCAGCGCCCTCAGCGGCGACGGCTGCCCGTCCCTGGTGGCGACCCTCGAGCCGCTGCTGCCACCGGGTCCCCACCTCTACCCCCCCGACACGGTCAGCGACCAGCCTGAACGGGTGCTGCTGGCGGAACTGATCCGTGAGCAGGTGCTCCATCAGACCCGCGAAGAGGTGCCCCACTCGGTGGCGGTGCAGATCGAGCGGGTCGAGGCCGATGGCCCCCGCACGGCGGTGCTGGCCACGGTGATGGTCGAACGCAGCAGCCAGAAGGGCATTCTCATCGGCAAGGGGGGCTCGATGCTGCGCGAGATCGGGCGCGGTGCCCGCCTGCAGATGCAGACGGTGCTGGGCGGTCCCGTCTATCTGGAGCTGTTCGTGAAGGTGGTTCCCCACTGGCGCCAGAAACCCGGCCGCCTCGCCGAACTGGGCTACCGGCTCGACTGAGGGATGGCTGGCCTGGGGGCTTCAGTCGAAGCCCAGCAGGTCGAAGATCTCCCGGTCCTTGAGGGATTCGGCTTCGAGGGGTTCGACGCTCTCGAGCATCCGGCGGGCCAGGTTGAGGTATTCGTTCTGCACCGCCTCCACGTCGGGGCTGGGTTCCATCTCGAAGATGGTGCATTTCTTGAGCCGCGAGCGACGAATCGCGTCAAGGTCTGGGAAGTGGGCCATGGTCTTCATGCCGACCCGTTCGTTGAAACGGTCGATCTGGTCGGTGTCGCGGCTGCGGTTGGCGACGACGCCGCCCAGCCGCACCTTGTAGTTCTTGGCCTTCGCCTGGATGGCGGCGATGATGCGGTTCATCGCAAAGATCGAGTCGAAATCGTTCGCCGTCACAATCAGGCAGTAATGGGCGTGCTGCAGGGGCGCGGCAAACCCACCGCACACCACATCCCCCAGCACGTCAAAGATCACCACATCGGTGTCTTCGAGCAGATGGTGCTCCTTGAGCAGCTTCACCGTCTGCCCGGTGACGTAGCCACCGCAGCCCGTTCCCGCCGGTGGGCCGCCGGATTCAACGCACTGCACCCCGTTGAATCCTTCAAAGACGAAGTCTTCGGGACGCAGCTCCTCGGTGTGGAAATCGACCGTCTCAAGGATGTCGATGACCGTCGGCACCATCCGTTTGGTGAGGGTGAAGGTGCTGTCGTGCTTGGGATCGCAGCCGATCTGCAGCACCCGTTTGCCGAGCTTCGAAAAGGCTGCCGAGAGGTTCGAGGAGGTGGTGCTCTTGCCGATCCCCCCCTTGCCGTAGACGGCGATCACCAGGGCTCCTTCCTCGATGCGCAGGCTGGAGTCCTGGTGCACCTGGACGCTGCCTTCCCCGTCGGGGCGGGTCACGGTTGCGGTCATGGCCTTCGTTGCCGGGACGAACCGGCGCACACAGGGGGTCACTCTCCATCCAAGTCCCCCGGGGGGCCGGCTCCGGAATCCCCTGGGAAAAGTTCAAGACCTGTTTCCAAACTCTGCTGCTCGAGGCTCCGCTGGTCGGGGCTCCGCCGGCGGGACTGGATAGGCTCAGCCCATCCCAGTCCCCTGCCGGATGGCCGACGGCTCCTACGCCCTGGGCACCCATCCCGCCGAACGCCGGCGGCTGGAGCGGCAGCATGCCATCTGGCGTGAGGAGACCCTGGCCGCCTGGCACCGGGCCGGATTCACGGCTGGCCAGAGGCTGCTCGACCTGGGCTGCGGTCCGGGGTTCGCCAGCCTCGATCTGGCGACCCTCGTGGGCCCCGGCGGCAGGGTGCTGGCCGTCGACCGGTCGCCCGCCTACCTGGACCATCTGCGCTGGGAGGCCGCCGAGCGCCGGCTGCCCCAGCTGGAGGTGCTGGAGCTGGACCTGGCCACGGACGACGGGGCGACCCTGCCGGATCGGGGCGGCTGGGACGGCGCCTGGTGCCGCTGGGTGTGCCTGTTCCTGCCGCGGCTCGATCCGCTGCTCGCCGGCATCGCCGCCGCCCTGCGGCCGGGGGGGCGCCTGGTGGTGCACGACTACGTGCGCTGGGACACCTTCTCCCTGCATCCCTCTGGCGGGGGCGTCGCCCGCTTCGTCGAGCGCACCATCGCCCACTGGCGTTCCGAAGGGGGCGATCCCGATGTGGCCGGCCGTCTGCCGGCGCAGCTCGAGGCCCGGGGGCTGCGCCTGCTGCAGGCCCGCAGCCTGATGGCCTGCGGCGCGGGCCAAGACCCCAAGGCCCTGTGGCTGCAGGATTTTCTGGAGGCCTATCCGCCCCGTCTGGCCCAGGCCGGCTTCTGGACCGCGGAGGACCAGCGCGCCCTCGAGGCCGACCTGGCGCAGGCCGCCCGCCACCAGGCCTTCTGGGTCACCCCCGCCCTGGTGGAGCAGATCTGGGAGCGCCCGTTGCCGTGAGCTTCCCCTCTTTGCCTTGAAGCTCCCCCTCTGACCATGGCCTCCCCTGAGCACCGCCTCGATCTGCAGCGCCCCGACCGGCTGGGCATGGTCGAGGCCGTCTGGGGGGAACACAAGAGCGAGGATCAGATCGTGGCCATCGCCAGGGAGTTCGCTGCCGCCGACCGGCTGACGCTGGTCACCAGGGTCGATGAAGCCAAGGCTGCCGCGGTGCAGGCCCAGCTGCCCGCAGTGGTGCGTCATCCGCAGGCCCGCTGTCTCACCCTCGGGCCGTTGCCGACGCCCCCCCCGGGACCATCCCCGGTGGCCCTGCTCAGCGGTGGCAGCAGCGACCGCACGGTGGTGGCCGAGGCTGAGCTGGCCCTGGCCTGCCATGGCATCCGCTGCGAGCGGCTGCTGGATGTGGGGGTGGCGGGCCTGCACCGGCTGCTCGACGTGTTGCCCGGGCTGCGGCAGGCGCGGGTGCTGATCGCCTGTGCCGGCATGGAGGGGGCCCTGCCCACCGTGGTGGCCGGTCTGCTGCCCCAGCCGGTCATCGCCGTGCCGGTCAGCGTCGGCTACGGCGTCAGCGCCGGCGGTCGGGCGGCCCTCGACGGCATGCTGGCCAGCTGCGCCCCCGGCCTGACGGTGGTCAACATCGACAACGGCTACGGGGCGGCGATGGCGGCCCTGCGCATCCTCGGCGTTCAGCGCTGATCCAGGCGCGAAGCCCAGGCCAGGGCCGGTCGCTCCACCCAGAACCAGCTGGCCACCCCCAGGGGCAGAACCAGCAGCAGCGACAGGCCGAAGAAGCTCCAGGGCTGCAGATGCTTCCCCAGCAGGGCGGCGAGCATCTGCTGACACGGGAAGGCATAGACGTAGACGCCATAGGAGAAATCCCCCGGCAGGCGCCCGAGGCCGCCCAGGCCCTGGGCCAGGCAGAGGAGCCCGTAGGGACCGAGCACCAGGGAGACGGCTTCGAAGAGCACCTGCGGCAGCCCCCCCCACAGCGCCAGCAGCAGCAGGACCAGGCCCGCCAGCAGCCCCGGCAGGGGGGCCAGCGGGATGCGCGGCGCCCAGCGCGCCAGCAGCACGCCCACCACGAGGTAGACCCCCAGCCAGATCGTCAGGCCATCCACCAGCAGAAACGGCGGTGCCACCAGGCTGAGCAGACCCAGCACGGCGGGCACGGCCGTGGCCACGAACAGCACGGCCAGGCTGACCAGCCAGGCCCGCCCCGGCAGGGCCAGCAGACCCACGAACAGCAGCACCAGCCCGTAGCCGCAGGCCTCGGGCCAGAGGGTCCAGAGGGAGCCGTTGAAGGCCCCCTTGTAGGGAAAGAGGTCGGTGAACGGCAGCAGCGCCGACTGCTTGACCAGCAGCGACAGGTTGGCCAGCAGATAGCGCAGGCCGCCCCGGTCGCCGCCCAGGCTCGGCAGGTAGGGCACCCGCACCGCCCAGGCGAACAGGGGCAGGATCAGCAGCACCGTCACCAGCTGGGCCACCAGCACCCCGGGGTAGAGCCGCAGCAGCCGTCGGCGCAGGAACGACAGCGGGGGATGGCGCCGGGCGCTGCGGGCCACCAGCAGGCCCGAGAGCACCATGAAGGCCCGCACGGCCATGGCGCCCGGCTGCAGCGGGCCGAGGCGCACCTCGGCCTCGGGGCCGAGCAGCAGCGGCCACGAGTGGCTGAAGACCACCAGCACCGCCAGCAGCAGGCGCACGTCGGAGAGGCCGCTGCAGCGGTCCCGCAGCAGCTGCTCGAGGGAGACGGGACGCCAGAACCTGGCCAGGGTCATCCGGGAGAGGGTAGGCAGGGGCCCATGGTCGCCCATGGGTCCGCCGTCGCTACGGTGCCGGTATGGGTGCCCAGGGCCAGCGGCTGGCGGTGATCGGTGCGGGGGTGGCGGGATGCGCCCTGGTGGCCCGCCTGCGCCAGCTGGGCTGGCCCGGGCCCATCACCCTCTGGGAGATCGGCCGCGGGCCGGGCGGTCGCACCGCCAGCCGCCGGTCGCGCCACGACGCCGATCTGCGCTTCGACCATGGCGCGCCGCTGCTGAACCTCGCGGTTGCCGAGCCTCCGCTGCTGCTGGATTCGCTGCTGGCCGCCGGGGCCCTGGCCCCCTTCGAGGATCCGGTCGCCCTGCTCCAGGGGGAGACCCAGCAGCTGCTGGCTGGCTGCCATGACCCGCTCGTGCAGGGGCGCCTGCTGATCGCCCCGGACGGCATGGATCGCCTCTGCGCGGCGATGCTGCAGATGGCCGATGAGGGGGTGACCGCCCGCTTCGGCCAGCTGGTGCGCCATCTGCAGCCCCGGCCCCAGGGGGGCTGGCTGCTGCAGGACGCCGACGGTGCTCTTCTGGGGGAGGCCGACTGGCTGGTGGTCAGCAGCACCCTGCCGGCCCATCCCCGCAGCCGCCTGGTGCTCGGCTGGGATGAGGCGCCCCTGCGCCGGGCCGCCGCCGCCCTGGGGGATGCCCGCCTCAACCATGCCCTCGAACGCATCGCCGCCATCCGGACGGAGCCCCGCAGCAACCTGCTGGTGGTGTGTGACGCCGCGGCCGCCGCCGCCTGGGCGGCGCTGCCGTTCCGGTTGCTGGAGTTCGACGCCGCCGCCCGCCAGCGCTTCGGTCTCTCGCGGCTGCGGATCCTGCCCCTCGGGGATGGCCGCTGCACCCTGGTGGCCCACTCCAGCACCGTTTTTGCCACCGAGCACCTGAGCGTCTACGGCTCCCGCTCGGCCGTGGCCCTGCTGCAGACCCTGCCCCCCCGGGAGGTGGAGGAAGCCGAGGTGATCCAGCGCCTGGCGGCCATGGTCTGTGACGCCCTGGAGCCCTGGCTGACGCCGGCGATGGTCGCCAGCCTGCGCCGCAGCGACAACCGGCAGCTGATGCGCTGGGGGGCGGCCTTCCCGTTGCCCCCCGGTCTGCCCCCCGACCTGATGCTGTGTGGCCTGAGCCGGCTGGCGTTCTGTGGGGACTATGTCTCGGGCCCCGGCTTCGGCCGGGTCGAGGGCGCCTGGCGCAGCGCCGAACGGCTCGCGGCCGAGCTGATTGACGCCGCCGGCGTCAGAGGTGCCTGAGCTGGGGATAGGCGGTCAGCAGCTCACCGGCTTCGAGCACGTCGCCCTCGGCGTCGGGCTGCCAGATCACCTCCAGGGCCAGCAGCTCGGAGGACGGCACCGCGCCGAGCACCCGCAGGGCCTCGCGGAGCTGATCGGCCGAGTCGACCCCTTTGAGCGGGATCGGCCGGCGGCTGGCCACCAGCAGGGTGACGGCGATGTAGTCGTTGGTGGCATCGGCATCACCGGCCTGCACGGCCGCGTCGGCCTCGGCCCGGCGGCGACCGTCGACGTTGGTGGTCACCTCACTGGTGAGCTTGCTGCGTTCGGCCATTGAGAGGCGGTTGAAGGTGGCCTCGGCGGCGTTGAACGGCACCTGGCCCACCTCGCTGTTGGCATAGACCCACTGGTCGGGATGGCGCAGCAGAGCCAGGGTGGTGTCCTGCAGCACCTGCTGCAGGCCGGCGCTGCTGCCGGTGTCGGCCGTGCGGGCCGAGCGGCGCAGGTCCTGCTGCAGATCGCGGGCGCTGGCCAGCAGCCCGATCTGCATCTGGGCCACCGTCACGGGGCCGTCGGTTGCCTGGGCCGGCAGACCCATGGCATCACCGCCGCCCATGGCCCCCCGCAGGCCGTTCACCAGCACCCCCACCACGGCCATGAGAATCAGGAACCCGAACAGGCCGGCGCCGCCGAAGCCAAAGCCGAAGGGAATGAGAAACGGGAAGCCGATGCCGCCGCCGTAGCCGCCGCCATACCCACCGCCGTAACGACCGCCGCCCCCATAACTGCCGCCGCCATAGCCACCGCCTCGGAAGGAGGGGCTGGAGGAGCGGAAGCTGCCGCCGCCGATGCGTCCGCCGCTGGCGGCCTGGGCCGGCTGGGGGGCCGCCACCGTGAACAGGCCGGCCGCGAGCAGCGGCAGCAGCGAGAGGGTGAACAGTCGCATCAGACGACGGAGCAGAGAACGGTGGCTGCGGGCCATGGAGACGACCTCGCCGGGATCACAGCCTGAATCGTAGGAACAGCGGCCGGTCCGACGGGTGCGGTCAGCCGCCCCCCACGATGGTCACGACCTCGAGGCTGTCGCCGTCGCGCACCGGTTGCTCGTTCCACAGGCGCCGCGGCACGATCGCCCCGTTGAACTCCACCACCACCAGCTGCGGCCGGTAGCCGAGCTCCACCAGCAGGGCCTCGAGGGTGAGGCCCGCGGCACAGGGGCGCCGCTCACCGTTGATCTGAACCTGCAGCGGGGCATCGGCGCTCATGGGCCCCTCCGGACGGGGACGGGATGGGCCTCGAGGCGCTCGAGCAGAGCGGCGGTGGCGGCGGCCGGATCCCGGGCCTCCATCACGGCCCGCACCACCGCCACCCCGAAGACGCCGGTGGCCAGCACCGCATCGACGGTGTCGAGGTCGATGCCGCCGATGGCATAGGCGGGGCGCACGGCGGCCCCCACCGCCTGCTGCAGGTAGCCGAAGCCCACCGGCTGCCGGCCCGGTTTGGTGGGGGTGGCGTGCACGGGGCCGACGCCGATGTAATCGGCACCGGCGGCCACGGCTGCCTCAAGCTGCTCCAGGGCATGGGTGCTGCGGCCGATCAACCGGTCGGGCCCCAGCAGGCGCCGGGCCACGTCGGGCGGCAGATCGTCCTGGCCCAGGTGGACCCCGTCGGCTTCGACCGCCAGGGCCAGGTCCAGGCGGTCATTCACCACAAAAAGGGCCCCATGGTCGGCGCAGCGGTCCCGCAGGGCCAAGGCCTCCCGGTAGCGGCTGCGGTCATCGGCCTGCTTGCTGCGGTACTGCAGCAGCTTCAGGCCGGCCTGCAGCGCCTGCTCGACCACCCCGATGGGGTCGGGCACGGCCGCGGTGATCAGATACAGCCGTGCCTGGCCGAGCCGTTGCCGCCGCTCCTGGCAGGCCAGCAGCCTCACTTCGAGGTCGTAGAGGCGGTAACGCACCCGGGCGGCGGTGGCGGCCAGGTCAGGGTCGAGGCCCCGGCCGTATTCCTCCAGCACCCGCAGGGCCTCCTGGGCCCGGGCGCAGTTGGCCGCCACCACCTGCGCCGGCTCCGTGCGTGCCTCCTGGGCCGGATGGCCCAGGCCGGCCCCCACATCCCCGGCGCTGTGGCCCGCCAGGCGGTACGTCGACCGGTGGCAGCGTCCGAGCTGCTGGCGCAGATCCTTGAAGGCCTCGACCAGATCCCGGCGGTCGAGGCCGAAACGGGCCCAGTCCTCGGCCACCCGCAGACCCTCGCGGGCCCGGTTCAGGTTGGCGTCGATCAGGCGCAGCAGGGGCGTCGGGGCGGCGGTCAGGGGTCTGGGCGCTGGCGGCGACTCCTGTCTAGCCTGGGCGAAAGCATGCCTGGCCCGTGGCCGACGCCCCCAATCCGTCCGGCGAACCCCGACCGGCGGCGCCGCTGCCCGCCGTCACCAGTGCCGACAGCCCGATGCAGGTGGTGATCTGGGGGGCGGTGCTCCTCGGGGGCATCGCCGCCTTCATCGCCTGGGGCCTCACCCACGCCTACCCGACGGCCTGACCCTCCGACCCCAGCAGCCGCTGCCGGGCATCGGCCGCGTCACGGGCGATCTGGGCCGCCAGGGCCTCCAGGGAGGGGAAGGTCTGCTGGCTGCGCAGCCGGACCGTGGGTTCCACCGTCAGCCAGGTGCCGTCGAGCTCCAGGTTCCGGTCCAGCAGGTGCACCTCAACGGCGGAGGGCGCTTCGGGGTCGACGGTGGGCTGGCGCCCCAGGTTCATCACCGCCGGCAGGGCCTCGCCATCGTCGCGGTGCACCCAGGCGGCATAGACCCCTTCGGCCGGGAGGCACTTGCGACCGTCCACCTGCAGGTTGGCGGTGGGCCAGCCGAGGCCCCGCCCCAGCCCCCTGCCCTTCACCACCAGGCCCCGGAAGCGGTAGGGCCGATCCAGCAGCCGGGCCGCCTCAGCCAGGTCGGCCGCCGCCAGGGCCGCCCGGATGCGGCTGCTGCTGATGCGATCGCCGCGATCATCGAGCAGCGGCAGCACCGCCACCGTCATGCCGGCGGCTTCGCACAGCCGCCGCAGGTCTTCGGGGCCGCCGCTGCGGCGGTGTCCGAAGCGGAAGTTCTCCCCCACCGCCACGGCACCGGCCCGCAGCTGCCCCACCAGCACCTGATCGACGAAATCAGCGGGGCTCAGCAGGGACAGGCTGCGGTCGAAGGGCACCAGCACGAGCTGCGCGATGCCGAGGGGTTCCAGCAGCTGCTGCTTTTCGTTCGCCAGGTCGAGCCGCAGCCGTGGTTCTCCCGCCAGCACCTCCCGGGGGTGGGGCCAGAACGAGACCACCGTGGGCACCAGCCCCGGACGGTCGCGGGCGGCCGCCACGGCGGCGGCGATCACCCTCCGATGGCCGGCATGGAGACCGTCAAAGCTGCCGAGGGCCAGGGCCGTGGGCGTGGCGGCCTGCTGGGGTGAGCGCAGGGGAATCAACGCGATCGGCGGTGCCGGTCGCATCCTCCCATGGCAACTTGGGGACGCCGCCGCCGGCTTCGCCCTTGGCCGACCGACTCGATCTTCAGCGCATCAGCGCCGCCTTCCGCGGCCTCGGCTGGATCACCTTCTGGGCCCAGCTGGCCATGGCGGTGGTCTGCCTGGGGGTGCTGACCTTCAACAGCCTCGGCGCCGAACTGATCCGCAACCGCGAGCGGGCCATCGGCCTGGGCCCGGGGCTGTCGATGACGACCCTCGCGCTGCTGCTGCTGGCCTGGTCGGTCTGGCAGGACTGGGGGCTGATCGGCCTCGGCCGCAGCCTCAGCGCCGGCGGTGCCCGGCCCTCCAGGGGGGAGACCACGGCCCGGCTCAAGCGCCACATCCTGGCCAGCCTCGCGGGGGTCACCCTGGGGGTGGTGGGCTATCAGGCCCTCGCCGGCAGCCTCACCTTCCAGGCCTCCCTGCAGCAGCCCGGTTTCGCCGGCACCGCCGGCCTGGGCAACAACGCCATCACCTCCCTCGAGATGTTCTCGGTGCTGGCCAACACCCAGGTGATCACCGGCCATCTGATCGGCCTGTGGGTCATCCTCTGGCTGCTGCAGCGCATCCAGCGGCCCTAGGGGCCATCGCCGGCGCCTGGAAGGGGCGGCAGGGCCTCGAGGCCATGGCGCCAGAAGAGGTCGGGCTGCAGGGGGGTGAGGGCCACCCCACCGGCCTGCACCTGTGCCACATCCGTGGGCCAGTCGCGGGGGCCTGATCCCAGGGCCTCGAGGTCATTGACCACTTCACCGGCGAGCCAGTAATAAGCCCGGCCGCGGGGGTCGTGGCGCTGGTCGAACTGGTCGACGTACCGCCGCACCGCCGGCCGGCACCAGCGCAGGGGGCCAATGCGTTCGGCGGGCACCGCCGGCACGTTGAGGTTGAGCAGCAGACCTTCGGGCCAGCCGCCCGCCAGGGCCGCTTCGGCCACGTCGAGGGCCTGGCGGGCGGCACCGTCGAACTGGCGCCAGTCGAAACAGGCGCTGCTCACCGCCAGGGCATGCAGGCCTTCGAGGGTGCCTTCCATGGCGGCGGCCACGGTGCCGGAATAGAAGACGTCGGACCCCAGATTCGGGCCGTGGTTGATCCCCGACAGCACCAGATCGGGGGGCGACGGCAGCAGCCGTCCGAGGGCCAGCTTGACGCAGTCGGAGGGGGTGCCGCTGCAGGCCCAGGCCTCGATGCCGCCCTCGAAGAGGCCATCGGCCCGCTCGGCACGGATCGGGCTCTGCAGCGTCAGGCCGTGGCCGGTGGCTGATCGTTCCTGGTCAGGGCAGACGACCGTGACCTGATGGCCCCGGGCGGCCGCCTCGCGGGCGAGGCAGCGGATGCCCTCGGCGAAGACACCGTCGTCGTTGCTGATCAGGATCCGCAGGGGATCGGCCATGGCAGGCGCCGGCGTCGCAGGCAAGCTAACCGGGTCCGGCGGACGCCGGTCCGGTCCGTACAGTGCCGCTCTCTGGTTCTGCCCCGGCCGTGAGCACCACCCTGACCCTGGAGGAGCTGACCGGCCAGCTCGCTGCCCTCGAGAAGGAGGCGAGCCAGGCCATCGCCACGGCGGTCGATGCCGCCGCCCTCGAGCAGCTGCGGATCGATCTGCTGGGCAAGAAGGGCCGCCTGTCCGGGGTGCTCGGGGCCATGGGCCGGCTGCCCGGCGACCAGCGCCCCCTGGTGGGCCAGCGCGCCAATGTGCTCAAGGAGCAGCTGCAGGCCCTGCTGCAGCAGCGCCAGACCGGCCTGCGCCAGGCGGCCCTGGCCGAACGGATCGCCGCCGAGACCATCGACGTCACCCTGCCCGCCAGCCACGTGCCGCCGGGGCATCGGCATCCGCTGTTCAGCACCACCGACGCCATCGTCGACATCTTCTGCGGTCTCGGCTACCGGGTGGTCGAGGGGCCCGACATCGAGACCGATCACTACAACTTCGAGGCGCTGAACATCCCCGCCGACCATCCGGCCCGGGACATGCAGGACACGTTCTATCTGCCGGACGGCCAGCTGCTGCGCACCCACACCTCGCCGGTGCAGATCCGCCACCTCGAGCAGCACGCACCGCCGGTGCGGGTGATCGCCCCCGGTCGCGTCTACCGCCGCGACGCCGTGGATGCCACCCATTCGCCGGTGTTTCACCAGGTGGAGGTGCTGGCCATCGACGAGGGCCTGGATTTCAGCCATCTGCGCGGCACCGTCACCCATTTTCTGCGGGCCTTCTTCGGCGACCTGCCGGTGCGTTTCCGTGCCAGCTACTTCCCCTTCACCGAACCCAGCGCCGAGGTCGATGTCCAGTGGCGCGGCCGCTGGCTCGAGGTGATGGGCTGCGGCATGGTCGATCCGGCCGTGCTGGAGGGGCTGGGCCTCGATCCGGAGCGCTGGAGCGGTTTCGCCGCGGGCCTGGGGGTCGAGCGGTTCTGCATGGTCCGCCATGGCATTGATGACATCCGGCGCCTTTACAACAGTGACCTGCGGTTTCTGGAGCAGTTCTGAGGTTCTGAGGGCCATCGCCCGTAAGATTCAGTGCCCTGGCTGGCCTTCGATCGGTGCCCTGTGCCGGACTGATCGTCAACGACGGCAAGGACCTGGCCGTCAGCACCGCTGAGCGCATCGAAGCCCGCCTTCAGGAGGGGGGCTGGGAGGTGGTGCGCACCAGCAGTGCGGGCGGCATGGTGGGCTTCGCCAATCCCGATCAGCATCTGCGCACCCTGGGGCACATGGCCTGCGTGCCGGCCGCGTTCCGCCGCGAGATGGCCATGGCGATCGTGCTGGGGGGCGACGGCACGGTGCTGTCGGCGGCCCGGCAGACGGCCCCCCTCGGGGTGCCGATGCTGACCATCAACACCGGCCACCTCGGCTTTCTGGCCGAGACCTACCTCGACCACCTCGACATGGCCCTCGAGCAGGTGCTCGAGGGACGCTGGACCGTCGAAGACCGCACGACCCTGCTGGTGACCGTGCTGCGGGGGGACCAGCGCCGCTGGGAGGTGCTCTGCCTCAACGAGATGGCCCTGCACCGGGAGCCGCTCACCAGCATGTGCCACTTCGAGATCGCCATCGGCCGCCATGCGCCGGTCGACATCTCGGCCGATGGGGTCATCCTCTCGACCCCCACGGGTTCGACGGCCTATGCCCTCAGTGCCGGCGGTCCGGTGATCGCCCCCGATTGCCCTGTGCTGGAGCTGGCCCCCATCTGTCCCCACTCACTGGCCTCGCGGGCCCTGGTGTTCAGCGACAGCGAACCGGTGACGATCTTCCCGGCCACGCCCGAACGGCTGATGATGGTCGTCGACGGCAGCGCCGGTTGCTATGTGTGGCCCGAAGACCGGGTGCTGATCCGCCGCAGCGACTCCCCCGCCCGCTTCCTGCGGCTGCAGGACCACGAATTCTTCCGGGTGCTCGGCGAGAAGCTCGGCTGGGGCCTGCCCCACGTGGCCAAGCCCGGCGCCCCCTCTGATGCCCCATGACCGCCGAGGCCTCCTCCGGTCGGCTGCTGCTGGTCGGCCCTGCCGCCACGGCCATGGCGGACAGGCTCGAAGCTTCGGGCTACGCGACCCTCACCTGGGACCGTCCGGCGGCGGCGGCGGCGGTGGCCTCAGGGGTGCTGCCGGCCGATCTGCTGGCGATCGTGCTCTCGGCCGCAGCGATCGACCTGGCGGCCCCCCTGCGCAGCCTCGCGGATCAGGAACCGGGCGGTGGGTTGTCGCTGCTGCTCGAAGTTGAGGACGACAGCATCGCCGCCCGCAGCCTCTGCCTCGAGGCCGGCGCCAGTGACTTCTGGCTGCGGTCGGCACCCCCCAGTGATCTGCTGCGGCGCCTGCGGCTGCATCGGCGGGGGTCCGCCAGAGCGACGGCGCCCCCGCGGCTGCTGGAAGAGGGGGATCTGCGGCTTGATCCGGTGCAGCAGCGGGTGTGGCGTGGCCGTCGCGAGGTGCAGCTCACGGCCCGGGAGTACGCGCTGCTGCTGCTGCTGCTGGAACACCGCGGCCAGACCGTGAGCCGCGACGAGATCCTCAGCCAGGTGTGGGGCCAGACCGAGGAGGCCGGCGGCGGCAATGTCATTGAGGTGTACATCCGGTACCTTCGGCTCAAACTCGAGGCCGACGGCGAACGTCGTCTGATCCACACCGTCCGCGGCCGTGGCTATGGCCTCCGTCACACCCCCTTCTGAGCCGCCTTGCCCATCACCGCTCCGCCGCCGCCGCCCCCCCAGTACCTGCCGGTGGAGGCCCGCTGGTGTGTGCCCCAGGGCTGTTTCGAGCTCGAGGTGCCCCGCACCCAGGCCCAGCAGCAGCTTGGGCTGATGCAGCGGCCGGCCCTGGGGCCCTGGCAGGGCATGTGGTTCCGCTACAACCCATCCGCCCAGGTGGGTGTCTGGATGCACCAGTGCATCGCCCCTCTCGACCTGGTGTTCCTGCGCCAGGGTCGGATCGCGGCCATCAGCGCCGATGTGCCCCCCTGCCCGCGGCTGCCGTGCCCGGTGGTCTACTCGCCGGGGATGGTCGATGGCTTCCTGGAACTGAGGGCGGGGCGGGCCCGGGAGCTGGGGCTCAAGGTCGGTGACCCCGCAGCACCAGCACTGGATTCAGCGGCGCCAGCCGCGTCCCCTCGGCCAGGGGCACCCCGCGGCTGATCTGCAGCTGCGTGAGGCTGAGCCGCAGGCCAGCCTCTTCGAGGAGCGGCCGCAGGCCTGCCAGGGGTTCCAGCGTCGCCAGGGGCAGCACCACCACCCCTCCGGGGCGCAGCCGTTGAAGCACGGCCTGCAGCAGCTGCGGCCGGTCGCGACCGCCGCCGATCACCACCCGGTCGGGGTCGGGCAGCTGCGGCAGCAGGGCCAGCGCCTCCCCCTCGAGCACGGCCGTGGGCTGCAGCCCCAGCCGCTGCGCATTGGCCCTGATCAGGTCGGCGCCGCCGCTGCGGCGTTCCACCGCCCACAGCGCCAGAGCCGGGCAGAGCCGCAGGGCCTCGAGGCCGATGCTGCCGGTGCCCGCCCCCAGGTCCCACAGCACACCCCGGTCGGGCAGGTCGAGGTCAGCCAGCAGCTGGATCCGCACCTCCCGTTTGGTCATCAGCCCCGGATGGTCGTCGTGCTGCAGCCAGAGCCCATCGGCCAGCCCGAAGCGGGGCAGGCCTGCCGGATCCGGCCGTTCCGGCGGGCGCGCCAGCAGCAGCACCAGATGCAGCGGATCCAGGTCGGCGGGCAGGGGGTCGTGGGCCTCCAGCAGCCAGCGGCGCTCGGCGGGATGGCCGAGGCGTTCCATCAGCCACAGCTCGTAGGCGGGGGCCAGTCCCTGGGCCTGCAGCAACTGCCGCACGGGGGCGGGGCCGCCGGCACCGGCGTCGGTGAGCACCACCAGGGCGGGCGGCCGTCGCCCCAGGGCGGTCAGCAGCGCCTGATCATCGCGGCCGTGCAGGCTCACCCAGGCGGCGTCCTGCCAGGGACGGGCCAGGCGGGCGAAGGCCAGCTGCAGGGCGCTGGGGGCCGGCTGCACCCTCAGGGCGTCGGCGCCGAAGCGTTCGGCCAGGCGCCGGCCGATGCCGAACCAGAGGGGATCACCGCTGGCCAGCACCGCCGGCCGTTCCCCCCGCTGACGGGCGGCGGCCAGGGCGTCCAGCAGCGGTCCCGGTTCGCGGGTCGACAGCAGGGTGCGACCGGGGAGCCGTTCCTGCAGCTCCGGGAGCAATCGGGGCGATGCCGCCACCGGATCAGCGTCGTGCAGCTGTCGCCACTGGGCCGGCGTCAGGCCGTCGAGACCATCGGCCCCGACGCCGATCACGGCGATCCCCGGCTCAGCCCCCATGGACCGGTGCCGCGGGCACCAGCCCCTGCTCCCGCAGGAACGACGAGAACCGGGGCGCCAGGTCGCGGCTGGCGGAGATGGTGATGTGGTCGTCGTCGACGAAGGTGTAACGGCCCCGGTCATCGCGGTACCGCAGGCGGCCGCCGGCATCGAGGAAGGGGTCGGCGGGATCGAAGACCACGGCGTCGGTGCCGGCGACGGTGGCCGCGAGCAGGTCGTGCATCTGCCGGCGCTGGGTGGCCGTCACCTGCGCCGGCGCCACGCAGCCGCTCGTGATCAGCCCGGCGAGGGGCAGGGCCTGGGCCCCCTCGCAGGTGAAGGTGCGGCCGGTCAGCACCGGCAGGTCCTGGATCAGCACCACCCGCACCCCCCGGTCGGCGAACCGTCGGATGAGGGTCCGCACCTCCTGCTGGAAGCGCCGTCGGCCCGCCTCGGCCGGCAGGGTCCGGCCATCGGCGATCAGCTTCGGGTGGATCGCCTCCTCGAACAGCGTCTGGTCCATGGGAAACAGATACAGCTGCAGAAACGACGACAGCACCAGCACGTCACCCGCCCTGAGCTGCCGCTCGGCGGCCGCCAGTTCCTGCCGCACGAAGGGGGTGCAGGGCTTGTAGCCGGGGATGTCGGGGACGGCCTGCAGCCCAGGCAGCACCAGGCAGCCGGGTTTCCAGGCCAGCCGGAAGCCCAGATCCTCCCGGCGGGCCGCGGCGGACACCATCGGGGCGTACTGCAGACCATGGGAGTCGCCGAGCAGCATCAGCGTCGGCCGGCCGGCAGGGGCGGGGCGGTGGCAGCGGTCGGCCCGGGGGGCGGGGTCGCCGTTAACACCGCGGCAGCGGCGGGGGGTCATCGGGCCGCTGGGGTCGAGCACCGTGTCGGTTTCGTAGCGTTCGGACCGGGGGACGCGCACATCGCGGTTGCCCAGAAAGAACCGGCCGATCGGAAAGGCCAGGGCATCCATCGCGCCCCAGCCGGCGGTGAGCAGCACGGCAGCCGCGGCGAACACGGCGCCGGTGCCCGCCCGGCGGCGGCGCAGGGGCCGCTCCACCAGGGCCCAGGCCGCCAGGGCCAGCCCCAGGGCCAGCAGGCTGGCCAGCAGGCGCAGCAGGGGGGTGTTGAGCCCGAAGGTGAGGCGGAAGAAGACGAAGACCGGCCAGTGCCAGAGGTAGAGGGAATACGAGATCAGCCCAAGGCCCAGCAGCAGCCGTTCGACGGGGGGCCAGGGCAGGAAGCGGTCGCCGCGGCCGTGGCCGGCGGTGATGAACAGCAGGCTGGCCAGCACCGGCAGCAGCACCACGGGCAACGGAAACGTCTGGCCGGTGCTGATGAGCGTCACCGACGCCAGCAGCAACGCCAGGGAGAGCAGCCGCAGCACCCGGGCCAGGGGGGGTGGCAGGGGGGGCAGCCCCTGCACGCCCAGGGCGAGCAGGGCCCCGATGGCCAGCTCCCAGAAGCGGGGGGGCATCAGGTAGAACGCCGCCTGGCTCGATCCGACCCCCACCAGGGTGAGGGCCTGCACCAGCGATGCGAGAGTTGCTGCCCCCACCACCAGCACCGCCCCCCGGCGACGGCCGCCGCCGATGGCCAGGCCGAGCAGCAGCAGCACCGGGAACACCAGATAGAACTGCTCCTCGACCCCCAGGGACCAGGTGTGGGTGAAGGGGTTCAGGCTCGTGTCGACATCGAAGTAGCCGGTCTCCTTGCCGTTCAGGTAAATGTTCGACCAGCCGAACACGGCCCGCAGGCCGGTGCGGAAGATGCGGTTGGTCTGGTCGGAGGGCGGCACCAGCAGGGCGAAGGCCAGGGCGGTGCCCACCAGGCAAAGCAGCAGGTTGGGCAGCAGGCGCTTCAGCCGGCGGGCGTAGAAGCCCAGCAGGGTGGGCAGGGGCGGCGCCGGCTGGCCGGCGAGCAGCACGCCGGTGACCACATAGCCCGACAGCACGAAGAAGACGTCGACCCCGACGAAGCCCCCCCGCAGCCAGGGGGGGCAGAGGTGATAGATGAAGACGGCGAGCACCGCCAGGCCCCGCAGGCCATCCAGGTCGGCCCTGTAGGGGAAACGGGCCCGGGGGGCAACGACCGGCGTGGTCTCGACGCGGGGGGCCGTGGCGCTGGGCAAGGTCAGACCCCGGGGGAGCGGCGGATCCTAGCCGCTGGGTCCCGCAGGACTCGCGACGGATGCGCCGCCGCCGGGATTAATATCCAGTTAATGTTGTGGCACAATGGCATTGATGTCACTGTCTTCCTTGTTGACCCAGCTGCCTTCCGCGTTGGTCCGCCGGGGCTGCCGCCGCTCCCAGGCCATGCTGCTGGCCGGTCTGCTGGGGTGGGTGGTGTTCCTGCTGCCCTTCGGTGTGGCTGTGCTGGCCACTTACAGCCCCCGGGCCGTGGTCGGTGAGCAGCGGGCCGAGGGGGCCCGGCGGCTCGGGGCGGCCTGGTTCGTCTCCTCCGCCCCGCTGGCCCGCTGAGCGGCCGCCGCCGTCGCTGTTCTGCGATGCTGGCCGCCGATGGGGCAACAGGCATGGCGCTGCCGGGGCTGAAGGGGCTGCAGGACCTCTGGCGGCGGGGGACCGTCGCCGATGCGGCACCCGTCGCCAGCTGGTCGCGTCCCTTCGGCCTCGGCTGGGACAGGCCCTACACGGTCCGCTACGCCAGCAACCTCGACGACGGCCCCTGGCATGGGGCGCCCCTGGGGGGCTTCGGGGCCGGCTGCATCGGCCGCAGTTCCCGCGGTGACTTCAACCTCTGGCACCTGGACGGCGGTGAGCATTGGCATGGCTCCATCCCCGACTGCCAGTTCGCCCTGTTCGAGAGCGACGGTGAGGATCGCCGCGCCCACGCCCTCGCCGTGGCCCCCCAGACGGATGACACTCACAGCCGCAGCGAAGGTGCCCCCCTCGGGGCCTGGAGCTGGTACCCCGCCAGCGACGGCCAGCATCAGACCGGACAGTACAGCGCCCGGTACCCCCTGAGCTGGTTCCGCTACAGCCACGTCTTCAGGGCCGAGGTGGTCTGCGAAAGCTTCAGCCCGATCCTCCCCGGCGATTACCGCGACACCAGCCTGCCCCTGGCGGTGTTCCGCTGGAGCCTGCACAACCCCACCCGCCGCCCCCTGACCCTGTCGCTGCTGCTCAGCTGGCGCAACACCGTCGGCTGGTTCACCAACACCGTCGCCACGCCGGCGGTGCACTTCCGCGATGACGGCAGCCCCGAGCACGACTACTTCCCGGCCATCGGTCGCAGCGAAGGCCAGCGCAACCGTCGCCTCGACACCGCCGACCTGCGGGGCCTGCTGCTCGAGGGAGAACGGTCGCAGCCGCTGGCCGAGGGCCAGGGCCAGTGGTGCCTGGCGGTGCCCGCCGCGCTGGAGGGCGTCGAACTCATGCGCTGCAACCGCTGGAATCCGGCCGGCAGCGGCGCCGAGCTCTGGCAGCCCTTTGCCCGGGAGGGGGCGATTCCCGACAGCAGCGATGACCGCTGCAGCGGCCGCGACGACCCCGCCAGTGCCGCCCTGGCCCTGCGCTTCACCCTCGCCCCGGGCGAGACCCGCGAGCTGCCGGTGGTGATCAGCTGGGACCTGCCGGTGACGGCCTTTGCCAGCGGCAGCCAGGCCCTGCGGCGCTACACCGATTTCTTCGGTGCCGATGGCAACGCGGCCGCGGCCATCGCCGCCGAGGGGCTGCGCCGCTGGCCCGAATGGCGGGCGGCCATCGACCGCTGGCAGGGGCCGGTGCTCGAGCGCAGCGACCTGCCCGAACCCCTGCGCATGGCCCTGCTGAACGAGCTCTACGACCTGGCCAGCGGCGGCACCCTCTGGACCGCCGCCGGGCCCCGGGATCCGGTGGGCCGCTTCGGGGTGCTCGAGTGCCTCGACTACGCCTGGTACGAGAGCATCGACGTGCGCCTCTACGGGTCCTTCGCCCTGCTGCAGCTGTGGCCGGCCCTGGACCGGGCGGTGCTGCGCAGCTTCGCCCGCGCCATCCCCCACGACGATCCGACGCCGCGGCCCATCGGCTGGTACTTCACCCAGGGCCGGGGCCGGGTGGAGGCCCCCCGCAAGGTGGCGGGCGCCACCCCCCACGACCTTGGGGCCCCGAACGAACGCCCCTTCGACGCCACCAACTACACCGCCTACCAGGACTGCAACCTCTGGAAGGACCTGGCCAGCGACTTCGTGCTTCAGGTGTGGCGCACCTACCGGCTGGCCCCCGACGGCAGCGATCTCAGCTTCCTGGCCGACTGCTGGCCGGCGGCGGTCCAGGCCCTGCGCCAGCTCAAGACCTTCGACATCGACGGCGATGGACTGCCGGACAATGGCGGCGCCCCCGACCAGACCTTCGACGACTGGCCCCTCCAGGGGGTGAGTGCCTACTGCGGTGCCCTGTGGATCGCGGCGCTCGAGGCGGCCCTCGCCATGGGGCAGACCCTGGCCCTGGAGCTGGGCCTCGACACCAGCCGTGAGCAGCGGGATTTCGGTGCCTGGCTGGAGCAGTCGCGGGCCAACTTCGACCGGCTGCTCTGGAACGGTGAGTACTACCGCATCGATGCCGGCAGCGGCACGCCGGTGGTGATGGCCGATCAGCTCTGCGGCGACTTCTACGCCCGCCTGCTGGACCTGCCCCCCGTGGTGGCCGATGACCGTGCCCGCAGTGCCCTGGGGGCCGTGCGGGAAGCCTGCTTCGAAGGCTTTGCGGGGGGCAGCCTCGGGGTGGCCAACGGCCTTCGCCGCGATGGCACCCCCCTCGACCCCAACGGCACCCACCCGCTGGAGGTGTGGACCGGCATCAGCTTCGGCCTGGCGGCCTATTACCGCCTGATGGGCGAGGGCCGCACCGCCGAGGCCATCGCCGGCGCCGTGGTGCGCCAGGTGTACGAGGGGGGCCTGCAGTTCCGCACGCCCGAGGCGATCACCGCCCAGCACACCTTCCGCGCCTGCCACTACCTGCGGGCCATGGCCCTCTGGGCCCTCTGGGCCACCCACACCGGCTGGCAGGCCATCCCCGGCGCCGAGCGGAGGCCGGCATGAGCGACCTGCGCCGGCGGCTCCTCAGCCTTGCCCTGGCCACGCTGCTGCTGCTGGTGATGGTGCTGCCGGCCGACGAGGCCCATGCCCAGCTGCAGCGCCATCCCGCCGGGGACGGCGAACCCTCGGTGCTGCGCAGCCTCGAGAGCCTGCGGGACCTCGACTACCAGGCCTGGCAGCTGGTGGCCTGGCGGGAAGGCCCCCCCGGGGGACCCCTGCGGCTGCGGGTGGTGGGCTTTCCGGGCAAGGTGCGGCTCGACCACCCCACCCCCCTGCGGGTGCGCAGCGGTGAACACCGCTGGGAGCTGGCCGATGTGACCCTCGCCAATCCGCGGCTGGCGGCCGACGGCCGGGCCGCCGCCGCCGAATTCGACCTGGCGCCGCTGCTGGCGGATCTGAGCCAGAACCGGCCCCTGCGGCTGCAGCTGCCCGGGGTGTTCACCGAACTGCCGGTGCCACCGTTCGTCGTGCAGGAATGGCGTGACCTTCCCGACAGTCCCCTCTGACGTGCTGCCGTCGGACGCGGCCTGGATGGACCGGGCCCTGCGCCTGGCGGCCCTGGCCGACGGTGGCACCAGCCCCAACCCGCTGGTGGGGGCCGTGGTGCTGGATGCCGAGGGGCAGCTCGTGGCCGAGGGGTTCCATCGGCGGGCGGGGGAGCCCCATGCCGAAGCCCTGGCCCTGGCCCGGGCCGGCGACCGCGCCCGGGGCGGCACGCTGGTCGTGACGCTGGAACCCTGCTGCCACCACGGCCGCACCCCCCCCTGCACCGAGGCGGTGCTGGCGGCGGCGCCGGCGCGGGTGGTGGTGGCGATGGCCGACCCCGACCCCCGGGTCGCCGGCCGCGGCCTCGAGCGCCTGCGGGCGGCGGGGTTGACGGTGGTGGAGGGGGTGCGGCGCCAGGAGGCCCTGCGCCTCAACAGCGCCTTCGTCCATCGGGTGCAGCAGGGGCGTCCGGAGGGCTGGCTCAAGTGGGCCGCCAGCGCCGACGGCCGCACGGCCCTCCCCAACGGCGCCAGCCAGTGGATCAGCGGTGCCCCGGCCCGCGACTGGGTGCACCGGCTGCGGAGCCGCTGTGATGCCGTGATCATCGGCGGCGGCACCCTGCGGGCCGATGATCCGCTGCTCACCAGCCGCGGTCGGCGGACCCCCGAGCCCCTGCGGGTGGTGCTGAGCCGCCGCCTCGATCTGCCCCGCCGGGCGCAGCTCTGGGACACCGGCGTCGCCCCCACCCTGGTGGCCCATGGTCCCGGGGCCGAGGGGCTGGCCTGGCTCGATGGCCTGGGGGTCGAACGGTTGCCGCTGGCGGTGGCGAGTCCCCTGGCGCTGCTGCAGGCCCTGGCGGCCCGGGGCTGCAACCGGGTGCTGTGGGAGTGCGGGCCGGGGCTGGCGGCGGCGGCCCTGCGGCAGGGTTGCGTGCAGCAGCTGGCCCTGGTGCAGGCGCCGCTGCTGCTGGGGGGTGACCCGGCCCGCACGGGGCTGGGGGACCTGGGGCTGCAGGATCTGGATGCGGCCCCGCGGCCCACGGATCTGGGGGTCACGGCCCTGGGGCATGACCGGCTCTGGCGCCTGGCCCTCCCCAGCCCGCCGGCACGGCGGCCCGAGCCGGAACTGATGGACGGCGACGACCAGGCCATCGCCTATGCCGCCGCCGATTTCTCCGTCGAGGATGGTGCCCTGGTGGACCGCTTCGTGGCCCTGGCGGGCCCTGGCTGGGGCGACGGCCGCGGCCGGGCGGTGCTGGATCTGGGCTGCGGACCGGGCAACATCTGCCAGCGGCTGGCCCAGCGCTTGCCGGCGGCGCGCCTGCTCGGCCTTGACGGCGCCGCCGCGATGCTCGCCATCGCCGAGGACCGCCGCCGGCGGGCTGATCCGCCCCTGACCGGCCTGGCCTACCGGCAGGGGTGCCTCCCCCTCGACCCGGAGGCGACGCGGGCCCTGCGGGCCGAGGGCCCCTGGGATGCGGTGGTGAGCAACAGCCTGCTGCACCATCTGCATGATCCCGCCGTGTTCTGGCGGACCCTGGTCGATCTGGCCGCACCGGGGGCGCTGGTGCTGCTGCGGGACCTGCGCCGGCCCGACGATGAGGCCCGGCGCCAGGCCCTGGTGGCCGTCCATGCCGCCACTGCTCCGCCGGTGCTGCGCCATGACTTCGCCGCGTCCCTGGCGGCGGCCTTCACCCCGGCCGAAGTGGAGGCGCAGCTGCTGCAGGCGGGGCTCACCGGGCTGCAGGTGCGGCCGCTGGGGGATCGGCATCTGGAGGTGTGGGGCCATCGCTCCTGACGGGCACGGCCTCCCAGCCGGCGGGATCCCACGGGTGCAGCAGCGGTTCGAGGGCCCGCAGGGCGGCGCCGTCGGTGGGGCTGAGCCAGGCCTCCTCGAGGCCGTCGGGGATGACCACCGGCTGCCGGTCGTGCAGGGGGGCCATCAGCCCGTTGGCGGCGCTGGTGAGCACCACCGTGGTCTCGAGTTCGCTGCCGTCGGCCCCGAGCCAGCGCTCCCACAGGCCGCCCAGCCAGAAGGGGGCCCCGTCGCGGCGGCGGATCAGCCAGGGCCGTCGGCGGCCGTCGCTCTGGCCGTGGTCGCTCCATTCGTAGAAGCCATCGGCGGGCAGCAGGGCGCGGCGGTGGCGCCAGGGCCCACGGAACGAGGCCCGTTCGGCCACGGTTTCGGCGCGGGCATTGATGGGCCGCCGCCAGCCGCTGGGATCGCGGCGCCAGGCCGGCAACAGCCCCCACAGCATCAGCGCCGTGCTGCGCTGGCCGTGCTCGAGCCGGTGCACCAGCACCGGTTCGCCGGGATACACCTGCGGCCGGGGTCGGTGGTAGCGCTCCAGTGCGGGGGGCAGCCGCCGGCCGAGCCGCGGCAGCAGCCGGTCGAGGTCGCTGGTGAGGCTGAAGCGGCCGCACATCAGCCCAGGCCCTCGCCGGGGCCGGCGCTGAAGCGACCGATCAGCACCCCCATCACCACCGCCAGATACAGGGGCCCGACCATCGCCAGGCCGACGCTGAGCATGCGGGCCGGTGGGGTCAGGGGGGTGATGTCGCCGAAGCCGACCGTGGTGAGGCAGACAAAGGCGAAGTAGCCGATGCGGCCCAGATCGCCGGCCCAGGCATTGCCGTCGAGGGGCAGGGGCCGCGGCAGCACCTGCCCGTTGGCCAGCAGGGCGAAGCTGCCGGGCCGCTCCCACTCCAGCAGATTCATGAGCAGGGCCCCGGTGAGGCCCAGCAGCAGGTAACCGGCGGCGGCGCCGCGGATCATCGGCAGCGTCACCCGCCGTTCGAGGCTCAGCAGCCGCACCAATCGCAGGCAGGCGGTGGCCACAAAGAGGGTCCAGAGGCCCAGCAGGGGCAGGGAGCCGGCGCGGGCGCCGATCGGCATCAGCAGCCAGACGGTCTGCAGGGTCAGGGTCGTGAGGCCGAGCAGGGGAAACAGGCGGTCACGCCAGCCCCAGGGATCGCTGTGCAGCGGGCGGCCCAGGCCCAGCAGCAGCAGCAGGCCCAGCAGCAGGTACCCCACCAGCACCAGCGCCAGCCAGCGCTGGGGGGCGGCGAAGCCGGCGACCAACAGCAGGCAGAGGGCGTGCAGGCCGTCGTAGAAGCGATGGCGGGTCATCAACACCCCGGCGGCCTCCGGGCGACAGGAACGCTGCCCCTAGCTTGGGACGACTGCGCCCCGCTGCCATGGCCCTCCGCCAGGACGACTCTCCGCCGAACCCACGGCTTCGCATCATCAACCTGGTGCTGATCGGTGTCGGGGTGCTGTTTCTGCTGAGCAGCTTTTTGCCCAGCCCGCAGCTGCAGGTGCCGCGGGTGCCCTATTCGCTGTTCATCAACCAGGTGGATGAGGGGGCCGTCAAGCGGGCCTACATCACCCAGGAGCAGATCCGCTACGAACTCAAGGACCCCGGCGACGACCAGCCGGCGGTGCTGGCGACCACGCCGATCTTCGATATGGAGCTGCCCCAGCGGCTCGAGCAGCATGGCGTTGAATTCGCCGCGGCGCCGCCGAAGCGCCCGGGAATCCTCAGCACGGTGCTGAGCTGGGTGGTGCCGCCGCTGATCTTCATCCTGGTGCTGCAGTTCTTCGCCCGCCGGGCGATGGGCGGGGCCGGCGGCGCCCAGGGGGCCCTGAGCTTCACCAAGAGCAAGGCCAAGGTCTACGTGCCCGATGAGCAGTCGCGGGTCACCTTCGCCGATGTGGCCGGGGTCGACGAGGCCAAGGCCGAACTGACCGAGATCGTCGATTTTCTCAAGAAGCCCGAGCGTTATGCCGCCATCGGCGCCCGCATCCCCAAGGGGGTGCTGCTGGTGGGGCCTCCGGGCACGGGCAAGACGCTGCTGTCGAAGGCCGTCGCCGGTGAGGCCGATGTGCCGTTCTTCATCATCTCGGGTTCAGAGTTCGTCGAGCTGTTTGTGGGGGCGGGCGCAGCCCGCGTGCGCGATCTCTTCGAGCAGGCCAAGAAGAAGGCGCCGTGCATCATCTTCATCGATGAACTCGATGCCATCGGCAAGAGCCGCAGCGGCTCGATGGGCGTGGTGGGCGGCAATGACGAGCGCGAACAGACGCTCAACCAGCTGCTCACCGAAATGGACGGGTTCTCGGCCAAGGACAAGCCGGTGATCGTGCTGGCGGCCACCAACCAGCCCGAGGTGCTGGATGCGGCGCTGCTGCGCCCCGGTCGTTTCGACCGGCAGGTGCTGGTCGACCGGCCCGACCTGTCGGGTCGCCGTACGATCCTCGGCATCTACGCCGCCAAGGTGAAGCTGGCCCCCGCCATCGACCTCGACCGCATCGCCGCCGCCACCGCCGGCTTTGCCGGTGCCGACCTGGCCAACCTCGTCAACGAGGCGGCGTTGCTGGCGGCCCGCGCCAACCGCACCAGCGTCGAACAGGGAGATCTCAACGAAGCGATCGAACGGGTGGTGGCCGGCCTCGAGAAGAAGAGCCGCGTGCTGCAGCCCGATGAGAAGAAGGTGGTCGCCTACCACGAGGTGGGCCACGCCATCGTGGGCCATCTGATGCCCGGCGGCAGCAAGGTGACCAAGATCTCGATCGTGCCCCGGGGCATGAGCGCCCTGGGTTACACGCTGCAGCTGCCCACCGAAGACCGGTTCCTCAATTCCCGCGAAGATCTGCAGGGGCAGATCGCCACCCTGCTGGGGGGCCGTTCGGCTGAGGAGGTGGTGTTCGGCCGCGTCACCACCGGTGCCGCCAACGATCTGCAGCGCGCCACCGACATCGCCGAACAGATGGTGGGCACCTACGGCATGAGCGACACCCTCGGCCCCCTGGCCTACGACAAGCAGGGTGGTGGCCGTTTCCTTGGTGGCGGCAACAATCCCCGCCGGGTGGTGAGCGATGCCACGGCCCAGGCCATCGACCGGGAGGTGCGGGCCCTCGTTGACCGTGGTCACGACACGGCCCTGGCGATCCTTGAGGCCAACCGGCCGTTGCTGGAGGAGATCGCCGAGAAGATCCTCGACAAGGAGGTGATCGAAGGGGACGAACTGCGGGATCTGCTCAGCCGCAGCATCAGCCCCGAGGCCGTGGCCGCCTGACCCCTTGACGAACGGCGGCCCGAGGCCGGATAAGTGACCTTTGGCCGCCGCCGACGATGGCTCAGGACCTCAAGGCCCTCGCGGGGTGCGATTACCTCTCGTCAGCCGACCTCGACGCGGCCCGCACCCGCTCGCTGCTGCGGCTGGCCGCAGGCATCAAGCGAGGCGAACTGCGCCCCCAGGCCCCCGGCCGGGTGCTGGGGCTGATCTTCCGCAAGGCCTCGACCCGCACCCGGGTGAGCTTCACGGTGGCGATGGCCCGCCTCGGGGGGCAGACCATCGACCTCAATCCGCAGGTGACCCAGGTGGGCCGCGGCGAACCGGTGGCCGACACGGCCCGGGTGCTCAGCCGTTATGTCGATGCACTGGCGATCCGCACCTTCGGCCACGACGAACTGGCCGATTACGCCCACTGGGCCACGGTGCCGGTGATCAATGCCCTCACCGACCTCGAACATCCCTGCCAGGCCCTGGCCGATTACCTGACCCTCCAGGACGCCTTCGGCACCGATCCCGATGACCTGGCGGGGCTGACGATGGCCTACGTGGGGGATGGCAACAATGTGGCCCATTCGCTGCTGCTGGCCGGCGCCCTGCTGGGGGTGCACGTGCGCATCGGCTGTCCTGAGGGGTTTGCCCCGGATGCGACGGTGCTCGCGCGGGCGCAGACCCTGGCCGCTGGCCGCTGCCGGCTTGAGGTGGTGCACGAGCCGGTGGCGGCGGTGCGCGGTGCCCAGGCCGTCTACACCGACGTCTGGGCGTCGATGGGGCAGGAGGACGAGCAGCAGCAGCGGCTGCAGGCCTTTGAAGGCTGGTGTCTCAACGAAGAGCTGCTGGCCGAGGCCGATCCGCGGGCGATCGTGCTGCACTGCCTGCCCGCCCATCGGGGGGAAGAGATCAGCGCCGGCGCCATCGAGGGATCGGCCAGCCGGGTGTTCGACCAGGCCGAGAACCGCCTGCACGTGCAGCAGGCGCTGCTGGCGGCGGTGCTGAACGTCGTCGACTAAAGCGCGGCCTGCAGGCGGGCCAGCAACGGCTCGCGCTGGGCCGGTTCACCGGTCAGCTGCAGGTCGCCCGTGGCCGGCCACCAGTTGAGGCGCAGGTTGCTGACGCCATCGTCGATGACCGCCATCTCGAAGGGGCCCATGTGCTCCCAGTGACAGGGCACCTCGAGGGTGCGGAGCAGGTCCTGGAGTTCCGCCAGGGTGCCGTGGAAGGTCATGGCCCGTGGATGGCTCGGATCAGATTACGAGGGGTGCAGGTCAGCGCCGGGGACTGGACAGATCGGCCTTGGGATGGCACAAATGTATCAGTCCCATGCCGCTGTGTCCGTCCATGCCCACCGAGGCCCTCACCGCCGCCCAGCAGGAGCTCTACGACTGGCTCGTGGCGTTCATCCGGGACCATCGCCACAGCCCTTCGATCCGCCAGATGATGGAGGCGATGGGTCTGCGTTCGCCGGCGCCGATCCAGAGCCGTCTGCGTCATCTGCAGCAGAAGGGCTGGCTCACCTGGCAGGAGGGGCAGGCGCGCACGCTGCAGCTGCTGGGTGAGGTGGCCGAGCAGGTCGCCGGGCCGGTGATTCCTGTGCTGGGGGCCGTGGCGGCCGGCGGTCTGGTCGAGACTTTCGACGACGTGCACGACAGCCTCGACCTGACGCCGCTGCTGCAGACCCGCGGCCTGTTCGCCCTCACGGTGAACGGCGACAGCATGATCGACGCCCACATCGCCGATGGCGACGTGGTGCTGATGGAGCCCGTCAGCGATCCGCAGCGCCTGCGGGCCGGCACCATCGTCAGCGCCCTGGTGCCCGGCAGCGGCACCACCCTCAAGCATTTCCACCGCGATGGCGACCGGGTGCGGCTCGAGGCGGCCAACCCGCGCTACGAACCCCTCGAACTGCCGGCTGATCAGGTGACCATCCAAGGTCGGCTGGTGGGGGTCTGGCGGGACGCCGGCCGTGTATGGTGAACAACGTCGCGGCAGTCGCCAACGGCCGACGCGGCAATGGGGCCATAGCTCAGCTGGTAGAGCACCTGCATGGCATGCAGGGGGTCAGGAGTTCGAGTCTCCTTGGCTCCATCGAGAAAGCCCAGGCCAGGCCTGGGTTTTTTGGTGTCTGGCGCAGGTGTTGGCGCATGGCCACCCGGCAGCTGTGGCATGAAACCCTGCGCCTGCAGCTCAAGCAGGAGCACGGCCAGGGCCGTTGCCAGCTCACCATTGGCCACCGCCGCCTGGATCTTGTTGCCCGGGTCTTCCCGAGCCCACTCCTCCGAGATCACCTCGGTCTGGCGCAGCACCAGCTCCACGGCGGCGGCCTCCTGATCGGGCGGGTACTTGTAGCGCTTGAGCAGGGCCTTGATCATCGTGCGCAGGCGGGCCCGCACGTTCTCCTTGTACTGCCAGTCGATGGTGAGGTTCTGGCGGAGCTTCTGGGCCAGGCCCCTCGCCATCTCTGTGAGCACCTCGTCGCCCATCAGCTCCTGGGCCGACTTGTTGTTGGCGAGGGCGTCGTAGAAGGCGATCTCGGCGGTGGTCAGGCCTAGGGCCTCCAGCCTGCCTGCCTCATCACGGAACTGCCTGGCCATGGCGATCAGCTCCTCGATCACCTGAGCGGCCTCGATTGAGCGGTTCGCGTACTTCGCCAGCGACGCCTGCAGCAGCTCACTGACAGTCAACAGAAGATCTCCGCACCGACAGCAGAGCCCGTATCGATCGAGGAATGGAGGTTCTCCTCTGAGACCTCTGCCAAGAGATCGTCAAGGCTGAGGCGAGCAGCAACCGACGGCTTCACGACAAGCTCGCCATCCTTGGCACTCAAGCTGACTGCAGAGCCAACGCCAAGGCCAACCTCAGTCTGCACAGCAACCCAGCGGCTATACAGGGAGTATGCCAGCTCTAAAATGTATCCGCTTCGCCCCCATCTCTCTAGCCCTTGTCTGATGAGTCGCTCATCGACAGACGTTGTCCGCCAAGATTCGCATCTGCTGCTGCAGCCTCGCCAATCACGGGCTTATCAGTGGAATCTTCTGTCTTCCATGGCGGCGGTAGATGTGAAAGTCGCTATCGGTAGTGAGAAGCAACGGTGAGTCGTTGAGGCCGCGTCCCTTTGCGTGGTGTAAAACCCGAGGCCCGAATGCCCTGATCAGAGGGTGAACAGGGTGGAATGACGGGCTGTCATTCAGGAGGTGCAGATGCGCCTCATATGGCCACGATGAATCGGGACGAATGACTTG
>CAIQIA010000016.1 GCA_903871775.1 uncultured cyanobacterium | reverse complement strand
CCTCTCGGAGCGGATCCCGTAGAACGCCTGCAGCAACGAGGCCAGCAACAGTTGCTCGGGCGGCACCGATGGCCGGCCCTCTGCGGCGTAGAGCTTGCAGAAGGTGGGATTGAGCCGATCGAGGGCCTGATCCGCCAGCTTACGGATCCGCCGCAACGGATGACTGGCCGGGATCCGATCCTCGATCGAGACGTAGGAGAACAGGGAGCCGCTGCGCTCCTGTTGACCTCGCATCTCAGCCGAGCAGTTGCCCCATTGTCGCAGGGGTGGCTGGGTTTTTCCGCAAACTCTTAGAGACTGGTGGATTGCCTCGGTGCTCACTGCTGCGGCGCTGCCCATTGGTCAGTGGGTCCCTCTCAGGAGCTGTATCCAGTCTCACAGGCTAACGATAGGACCTGTTCAGAAAAGCAGACCACCTCTCTCCTTGGGACGCTGCTCATACGCCCTACGAATGTGCCGCCGCAGCCGACAATCACGTTGTCCGCATGGGCGACAACCACGTGAACCGTATTACTTATGAAGTTAGAATCTCTAAACTTTTTTCCCCTTGATTAAAAAGTAGATCAACGATGCTCATATACGGCTCAAAACCTTCAAAGCATTGGTCGTACTTGGGATGAACATAGTCGTGATATCTAAGTTCAATGCCTGCCTTTTTAAATGCATTTTCGTCTAAATAATCTCGTCCAAATGGGCCAGACAAGTATGTAGTTGCACCAGCTTTAACACACAGTTCTAAGATTAGGTCCGCTTTTTTGGCCTTAGGCGACAAATCAGAACTCCTTAGTTGCGGAGTTTGAACCCCAAGCTTCTCCAGCAAGTAACGTGTACTCTCATGTAACATAGGAGCAAGATATCTCCATTCCTGATGGTAGAAACTCTCAAAATAATCTGAATAACAGCGGTAGTAAGGAGAGCGCGAATAGCTTGTTTGCAGCGTCATGAAATGTTTTTTTGCCCACTTTGAAATGTGATCAATTTCAATTTGGTCAATTGACAGCTCACCGAAACGACCTTTTGTTAAAACCGGCACAGATAACCATGACCATCCAGCTGCCGTACGAATTTTGTTTCGATTCGTAACACTGTTTTTTTCGAACTGCACATGATCAAGAATTATGTGCAGATCCGACTTGGCTATCCGATCAAAGTATCCAAGCCATGGCAAGTAAGCGGGTTGGTTGATAGTGATAATCATTTTATATTCTTACTTGTACATGTAAACTGTAAAATCAGCCGGATGATAATCATGCCTCAGTACGACTTTGCGGGTAAGTCTTCTGCAGAAATTAATTACAGTTGCTGGATCTGCATAAAATTCATTGGGTGACTTTATTTCCGCCCAAAAGCTTAGACTATTAAACGCAACCCCTTTTATGCAGAACTTATACATAGTTCTTATCGTTGAAAACAAATATTCTTCTGGGCTTTTCTGACGAAAAACAAATATCCCACTCGCAACTAAATAGTCAAATGCTTGAATCGGAAAATCCAAATCAAATATTGTTTGATTAGATATCTTTGCGTTAGGAAAACGAGCCTGTGCCCTTTCTGCCATGACGGGGGTCAAATCTATGCCTGAATATTCAACGCCAGGTCTATGCTCAATTAGCCATGCATTTAAATCGGCAAGCCCACAGCCAACGTCAAGAACGCGATCACCCGCACTTATTCCAATGCCAGCAAGAACTTCGAAACGCTTTTGCTGTGATTCACGGCTACCCCAATCTAGAGCACGGTACGTTTCACCATGTTCTGCAAGCAGTGCCTCGTAAATATCTACATTACGCTTATCATCTGAGTTCATCTTAATGTACCTACATCCATAGTCATCCTCATTAGACTATAATTATTGTCGCAGTCATTGTTTGCATCAAACTTAAACCCAGCAGCCTCAAAAGCTCTGATGCTTCGTAAGTTATTTTGTCTTATGTAAGCATGGAGGTGTTGTATAAATGGCCATTTCTGTTTAGCCAGCGCACTTGCCTCGCCAATCAAACGTGAACCGCGACCCTGCCCAACTGAAGAAGGTATAAGATAGATTCCAATTTGAGCTGTAGTTTTATCAGTCATTTCGAAACGAACCTGCCCAATTGGCCGTTCTTCTTCGGTAATTATCTTGACATAATATCTGTCATTAGAAACTATTTTGTCAAACCAGACAACGTGCTCCGCCCAAGACACGGATCGTTGGTTGGAGCTAAGTGAGATGATCTCAGGGATGTTTCGCCATTCAAAAAGTAATTCACGATCGTTGGCCTCAATGTCGCGCAAGCGAAAAGCCTTGGCTGTGATGGGAGAACCATAATTCATTGACATAGTTATGCTTCTTGAAATCTATTTAGACTTTTTGAGCTATAACAGCCCATTCAGCGTGAATATCACTACTTATGCTAAGCATATCCCCACTCTCTGCGCTGCAACTGTACTAGGTTCCAGTCATCTGCAAAGCGTTCATTGATTTCGCTCAGGGAAGTGAAATGGATTTGGCCCACCCCCACAAGCTTACCACCTGTAATGTTGTTTATCAGGCCATCTGCACCTAGCTCGCCAGCGCGCATGCTGGAATGGCTGTCGCCGTAGCCGTTGTGCAGAAACCGCCCCCCTTTGCGAAGGCAGCGGTGAACTTCAGCGATAGCCTGTTTCTGAGCCTCAGCACCCACACAACAAAGAGACGCTCTATCAATTACCAAATCAAAGGAATCATCTTCAAAAGGTAAGCTAGTAAAATCTCTGACACGGAGATCCCCAGAAAGGTTCTCACTCTTAAATCGTTCTACTGCAAAATCAACTGCGCTGGAGCTTCCCTCCACCCCAGCGACCTTGAAACCTTCTCTAGCAGCGAACCAAAGATTTGAGGCCGAGCCAAAGCCCACTTCCATAATCTTTTTTGAGAACGCACAAGATCTCTAGGGATATTTCGAAAGACAAAAAAAACAACCATGTCCCATGGATAATTCTGGACATGCCCGGCTGCATATTTCTCTTCCCAAATCGGATCAAATGTCACAGATTGCTTATCCATTGAAGTCTCCTTTTTCAATCTGTTGGCCTTTTCTGATATCTCGAATAACTTTCAATCCCACCAACAATCCCTCATGGATAGGTGCTAGACCATCACCCGGGCGCTGAAAATTGATATCAGAAGGCTTAATAGATTCTCCCTTCGAAATATCTCGGGCTGCTACGCAGGATAGGCGAAAATCTCGTCGCCCCAGTGATTCACTTGGAGTAGGCCCCACAGCCGAGGAACCCAACATCTTCACTGCTGCTCGAACTGAAGCAACAAGCTGACGCAACTCCAGCGCATCCATCGAAAACCAATGATCCGGGCCAGGCAAATCCTTGCTTAGGGTGAAGTGCTTCTCGATCCATCGCGCTCCGAGAATCGTCGCACCAACAGCAGCAGTCGTACCATTTGTGTGATCACTAAATCCCACTTCAACATTAAATGCCGCGCGCAGACTTGAAATGCGAGCAAGATTCACATCCTCTGCGGGAGTTGGATAGGACGAAGTGCAATGGAGCAGCATCAAGTTCTGATTCCCAGTTTCCCGGAACGCACGAACAGCATCATCAATTTCGGAAAGAGTCGCCATGCCTGTGGAGATAATCGTCTTAAGGCCCGTTTTCCCCATGGCGCGGATGAGCCTCAAATTGGTCAGATAATCGGAACCATTTTTCAAAAGTTGGCAACCGACTGCTTGCAGATCCTCGATCCCTTCTACACTGGTGGGTGTACTATGAAACAAAACGCCAACCGCATCACATTGCTCTTTGAGATATGTCAGCTGAGCGCGTGTTAACTCGCATCGCTTGAACATATCGTATTGTGGCTCTTGGATGGCCTCGCCTTGTGATTGATATTTGAACAGTAGATTACGGTCCGCAATAAAGTCTTCGGTTTTATAATTCTGGAACTTCACCACGTCTGCACCAGCTTCAGCAGCTGCCATAATTGTTTCCCGCGCTAACCCCATGTCTCCGTTATGATTGATGCCAATTTCGGCAACAATAGTTACTTTTCCTGGTTCCATGTGGATCACAAGATTTAAGGCTTTTGTGTAATTTAAAATATCCGAGTATTGGGTACCTCAAAAGGTCACTATTTGTATGATGCCTTGCTCATTCTAGCCTATGTCAGCGCATTACCTTGCCTAGGGCAGCCACATGACTGAAAGCAATTTTCGACCGGGATTTATTGTAATTTGATCAATCGTAATTAATGCCTGCAAAGCTGATCCATAACTGAATCTATCTTTTCATCTCGCCCGTAACTCAGGTAATCTGGGGTAATAAGATTCTTTATATGCACCTGTGACTTCAAGTCGAAAAGAACATTGTAGTCTTTGATTGTATACGCAAAAAAGCGTATGTTTTTCTTTCTAATCACAGCCTCCGCAATCTTCCTGGGCAAGAAACTGTTGATCACCGTTTGGCAAAACCTAACCACTTGGCTTGTCATTACATCATCAAAGCCCTTTTCGATTGTGAAGCAGCCGCGGCCTTTAATATTATACAAAAAGATTCGCATTACCTTGGACTCCATAGAGTATGTCTGTATATAAAAAGGGTTATCTACAGATGAGTCAAGAAAACCAGCAAGGACTTCTGCCGAAAACTTCTGTGAATCTAATATATTCCGAAAGCCTTGGATGCTAATTTTGTTGGATCACCTGTCCATATAACTTGATTTGGCTCAAAACTGCCCCTTTTGTCTTTGGAACTATTCTGTCATTCAAAATGTCGAAGTCTACAGTTGTATTCCTTTCATACCTTTTCTTTTGGATTTTGATTTATGTGCTTATCGAACAGGTCATTGAAGCCTCTTTTGGGGAGGAATGACTTTATCGATGATAGACTAACGACATTGCGAGGCAGACCATAAATTCTGTCTGCCAGAACGTCTCTGTCTTTGAGTTCTTTCATCTTTTCTTCTTGTCCTAAAGCATATATACGGCTTGCTTGAAAACCTGTAATTACAGAATGGTGAGTCATATCTACATCAACGCCAATGTGCCTGAACCATTTCTTTAATTGGTTAGATATATTTATAGGGTAAAGTCCGCAGCGTTCCGCTAGGCTTGTTCCGTGAGATGTTTCAGATTTATTATGAATTAGTTCTAAGCCCTCATAAACTGGGCCAGCAAATTAGTTGGAGGTTGTTTTTTGCCAAATAGGTCTGTGTAGGAGCCATAGATATGATCAAACTCATATAGAGCTTTGTCAATTCCTATCTGATGAAGCCATGAAGACTCTCCATTGAAGTATTGACAAGCTGAAAAAAATAATTCCCTTTAGAACTTAGGTCTCTCAGGATCCCTCCTAAATTCTTTGAGGCCTCTAAAACTTCATCGGATTTAGTAGCCAAACTGGCTATGGCCAAACCTGTGATGCCACCACCTACTATTGAGATGTCAGCCATTGTTAATTATTAGTATTGCTTAGAGTTGAATCTATTTCTTGAGAGACTCGCGTGACACCGAGGCCATCGCAAATTATCTTTGCCCTGCGACTTATTTGCAAATACTCTTCACTATTGGTCGACAGCATGACTATGTTTTCTTGAATTTCACGGCTGGTCTTTTCGGTTGGATATAGAATAACCCCCGCTCCCAGTTTGACAATCTCTTCGCTGATCTGCTCTTGGTTAAATGCGCAAACCACTAAAACTGAGGGTAGACCAAGACAACAGCGCTCCCAGGTCGTTGCGCCGCCTGCACCGATCGCCAGGTCAGCCCGAGTGATGAGGCCCGCAAGGCTGGGCAGCGGATCATGGAGGGTGGTGAGCGGCCGATGTGCCACCAGCTCAGCAGCCATTCGGCGATGGGGCGACTGCATACCTAGCACCACATCCACCGCCAGATGGGCCAGCTCGGGCGCACACAGCGCCTTCAGGGCTTGGCCTGTGAGGTTGTCAGGGTCCACGCCGCCAAAGAACACCAGCACTCGCCGCAGCTCTGTGCGCGGTGGCACCAGCGGATGCAGCTGGGCATATTCGGGCCCCAACAGGGCGTAGTGGGGTCCCAGCATCTGGCGGCAGTGCTCAGGTACCAGTCCCGCATAGCGGGTTTCGGTGGCTGCCCCAAAGAAGTTCTGATCCAGCAGCAGATCGGCTTGGTGGGTGCGATCGGCCAGGTCGTCAATCACAAGCAACTTGGGCGCGGCACTGGCGGCAAAGCCGGCCAGCAGCTGACGTTGCCAGGTGGCATCCAGCCCGTAGTGGTCGACCACCAGCCAGCTGGCGCTCCCGTAACGGGTGTCGCGCAGGGCTTGGAGGCAATCAGCAGCGTCTTGCTCCTGGGTGCAGCCCAACCAGGCGGTATAGAGCTCCCTGCTTTGTAGCGGTTGCTCTTCTGGTGACTGCGTGACTGCAAGTGGAAGCTCCGGTAATGCCAACACCGGAAACTCCTGCTCCAGCAAGCTGATCAGATCGCCGGGCTGACGCCGGCATAGAAAGGTGATTGCCGCACCCCGGCGCTTCAGCTCCCGTGCCAAGGTGCGGCAGCGCATCACATGGCCGCTTCCGATCGAGAGGGAGGCGTCAGCACGGATGAAGATGGAGATCATGCCAGCTGTTCCTCAGGTTCGGAACCAGCAGGAGGATCTCCCGGGGTGACTGTCAAGCCTTCTCCTTCGAGGAGGGCGAGATAGGCGCGAGCGGTGGAACCGGCTGCCACGTCTGAGCTCGCAGCTTGCGCCTCAAGACCACAAAGGCTCGATCGAAGTGCTCCAACTGCTGCCTCCTCAGCGCGTTCTGCTCTCTCAACAACGCGTTCTGTTGTCTCATCGATGAGAGCTTCGAATCGATGCTTGAAATCTCGGCTGCGTGTCTCGCTCGCAGCTCGTTCCAGCTCGGAACTTCGGTCTCTATACCACGTGCCGCAGACAACCAATAGAACGAGAGTCATTCGACCAACCAGGAGTGGCGAAGGCTACGGATCGGCCGGGAGACCCAGAAGCACAGCCGCCCCAGTGGTGACCACAGGCCCAGGCAGGGTTTTGCCGAATGCGCTTGCGAGAAGGAAGCGGTCGAGCTGCTTGAGCGGGGTCATGCTCGCAACATCTCCTAGCGCCGCACCAGCGGCAGCAGCCCAGCTGCGCACCAGATCAGGATCACCTGCGTAGGGATCGGAAGGGCAGTATCACTGTGATGCAGCGCTGCCGTGGGTGCCAACAGGCCCTGGGCACCCTGGGCATTGAGCTGATCGACCAGGGCAAGCCGCGCATCTGCAGCCTGTGGTGTTGTGCCCAGCACCAGCTCCGTGGACAGGTTCACCGGCTGAAGATCTTGATCACTCCAGTGATCAGGAATCAGCACGGTCCACAGGGCTGCAGAAACACTTGCCGGATCGGCCGGCTCCTTGATCTCCTGATGGCGGATCGATTCAGCCCAGGCCACCGTGGGGGTGTTGGCCAGGACGTGCACAGGCTGATCGCCGGCGCGGTTCCAACGTAGCTTCGCTGATGCGGGCCCGCTGCGTTGGCACAGCCTTTGGGGCGGACTTGGATCGTCAGTGGTTAAATCCGCCAGTTAAGTTGCTCAGCGCAGCTCCCGCAGCATGCAGAAGGCCTCAGCGGCCTCCACCCCCACCTGTGCGCCGCGCCAGCGGGCCAGGTGTTCCAAAGCTTCGATCGAGCGGGCATGGGGCCAGGGCCGCATCTCGGCTCCATAGGCCTCCAGGGCCTGGCTTTTGCGAGTCCATTGGGATGTAATGTCCACAAACAAATTGGGCTGAAAGGCTGGCGCCGAGCCAGGCGGCTGCCATTCGGTGCTGCTGGCTACCTCATAGCTGAGCAGACGCCGCACCGGTTGGTCGGGCGTGGGCCGGCAGGCGGTGACCACCGCTTCATGCAGCCGGCGATGGTCGATGTTCACATCCCCGGCATGGTGCACGTACACCACCTGGGGTTGATGCCGGGCGATGCGCTCTTCGATCAGCTTGATCAAATCGAGCCTGTCGAGGGTATCGAGACGGTTATCAGGCAGGTTCAGTAGCTCCACTCCCACCGAGCCCAGGATGGCGCCAGCCGTCTTGGCTGCCTTAGCTAGGCTGGAGATCTCCTCGGCTGCCTTGCCCCTATCGCGCTGCTCCTGCCGGGAGGTGGCACCCTCGGCCACGATCAGCACCTGCACCGCATCGCCGGCATCGGCATGGCGGGCGATGGTGCCACCGCAGCCAAGCACTTCGTCGTCGGGGTGGGCGGCGACGACTAGAACTGAACTCATAACCCTATACAGCGTAGTAAATCATTTCTGGAATAAGAACCATGTTGTGTCATCTTTAGGAGCTACTGGATCTTTGCTCCAGACAAACCCGTAATCAACAAGTCTCAGGTAAGGATGACGAGCCCATAACTCACCCGCAAAATCGCGTTTGAAGAGACGGTTCTCATGACCTCGATAGGGGATGGCAACGGGCTGAGGATTAAAATACTCGGAAAGCAGGATGAAAGTCTTGCTGTTATGGAACAGGAGATCGTAAGCCGCATCAAGGCTTCCTGGTTCGATGTGAATCAACACGCCCGAGACAAAGCTCAAATCCGCAAGCCCTGCTGATTTTGATTCAGGAGGGGAAGCCAGAATCGAGCCTTCGAAAACTAGATGCCCTTTGCTCGCGCACTCCTTGGCCGCGTAGGCGTTGATCTCAAGCCCAGAAGTCTTACAGGTTGGCAGTAGCGTTTTAATGGCACCCAGGTTAAGACCACGATTACAGCCAAGTTCAAAGCAGCTTTGGATGGCTCCAGTGCGCTTTAGCACGTTTCCCCAGAACAGAAGATTAGCCCTGGCAAACTTCTCGCCATCATTTCTGTCTGTATAGGCATTGCCAAATTCGCCATGCCAGAAGTTTTCTTGTTCAGTAGGATAATTCATTTGGCGAGTTTTAATTGAAATGCATTGTAAGGCCTTTTAGGCCGCTAAACGCTAAAGTCTAACGATATGCGGTGTATGCTTCAAGGCGTTAAGGCAAAGCTAAGTTAATTGCTGGATGGAACAACTGCAGGTGCTTAATGCTCCTTGTAAGACAAGATTCTTTAGGGACAAAACTGGCTAGGCAATCCTTATATGATAGCCACTAACAAGAATAACCCTTGCATAACCTTCCCGGCTTATTCAAAGACTGGTTTATCTTCAGAGCCAATTAACCGCAAATAACTATTGGCCGGCTTCTGGCTGGTATTGAGTCTTGGGGATTTTAGCGCAAAGTCTTTGATGTTTCCCCAAGATTGAATCCGTCGTTGTGGTCCAGTTGAATGGGGACTTTGAGTTGTTTTTATTCGCGATGAACTGATATATTTTCGCGATGGGTTGCTGTCCGCTCCACAATATCGCCCGCCGGATCGCCCGCTGGGTGATCATCCCGAACCAGGACACCACTTGCTTCATCTAGGAAGGTGGTGATGGTTAGGTTCAAGAGTACTTGATCTTAACTGCAATAATTGCTTACCTCCATTGAGCCGCAGCTAGTGTGTTCTTAATCGGTAGGCTCCTTTATATCTCCCGCTGTTGGGCGAAATAGAAAGTTCGGATGATAGCTGGCGTTACTAGTCACCACCTCAGTTTATCACAGCTGGAGGTGTGTCATCACGGCTGGTCCTTTCATCTTGTAAACCGGCAATCATGTCGTAGTTAAGGGGTCAATGAGTCATTATGACCCCTAAACGCACGGATCATTATGGTTAATTACTTTGTGAAATTACAGCGAAAGCCGCCTTTAGGAGCTCATATTCATCTGGTGTATCAACGTCAATCGATCGCATTAGGCTCATCACATGAGCGTAAAGACCAGTCTCAGGTGTAAAGTCTAGTGTTTTTAAAAAATGAGCAATTGATACTGCGTAAGTGCTCCCATTCCCCGCAACTAACGTTGGCAACTCACTTCCTCTAAGCTTGGTTAGTTGAGGCCAGAATGCTTTTAGCGATCCATTCTTTTCAATGTGGAGTGCTTGGTGGGGATAATGCAAAAACTTGGTGACTGCAACAACAGCTATCGCATCATGTCTTTTCTCGAAAATTGATGCCATTGCAATGAGGTCATCGGCATTGCGCAAAGGCGCTGTTGGGTACAAGCAATATAAGTGGTCGAATGTTATTCCGTTGTCTTTGAAATCTTGGATGTGATATTTGCAGACATCTGCAACTGTTGATTCGTCAGTCCCTAGGTATGTAGGTCTACGAAGAACCTCGGCTCCAGCGTTGTTAGCTATGAGTGCGATTTCTGCATCATCCGTGCTGACACAAATACGCTCAAAAAGTTGACTTTTTATTGCCGCATTAATGCTCCAGCAGAGCATAGGTTGTCCCCCGAGAGGAAGTATGTTTTTGCGCGGGAGACGCTTTGAGCCTCCTCTTGCTGGAATTAAGGCTAACCGGCTAGTGATTTGGGATTTGTGATAATTTATAGGCATATCTACCCTATAAGTTCTTTATTGAGTTGCTCTCTTGCTTTGATGTCACTGGTAAGTCGCATCCCTGATTTACAAGCCTCTTCCCACTCCAAGGGTGAAAGTCCGGTACCAGGTCTCCGGTATTCCACTTCCAAATCGTGTAATGCAGTGCCTTTACCAGCAGGGTTGATTGCATAAGGGCTACGCCGAATCATTCTTCTAGAATCCTTTTGCTCTTCTGTCAAGCGGCGGTCAGGTATCCCTAGGGCCGTTTCCACGTCACGCAAACGGCGGATAAAGGACTTCATCTCAGGTGGTTCAAGTGAAAAGATGTGTTCCACGCTTGGAGTGCATCGATCGAGAGTGATTGTCTTCTCTATTAGATTTGCTCCAAGGGCCACAGCCGCAATATCCATGTCGGCTTCAGGAGTATGATCAGAGTAGGCAATTGGATAGAACGGGAACTTATCTCTTAAACTTTGAATCATTCGCAGGCATATGCTAGGAAGGCGAGCAGGATAGCCGCTAGGGCATTGATGAATAATGATAGAATGACATCTTTCCGCCTCGAGAATCTTGACAGCGCTAGCTATTTCCTCGATCTCAGCGTTGCCAGTATCGAGTTGTACATTTAGCCCTGATCTTGCCGCTAGACGCAAGAGAGGGGCATGATCTACATCAGCTGACGCTATTTTCACAGAATGACAATTTAGATCTATCAAAAGTCGAAGATCATCCTCAAATCCGACGGTCGCAAAAAAAGCAAGGTTGTATGAGTCTGATTCAGCCTTAACACGTCTCCACTGATCTACATTCAGACAGCGGCGCTGTAGAATGTTGTAAAGGGGTTCAGCGACTTCTTGTGTTTCCCCAGTGGACCGGTCTATCAAGATTGAATACTGAAACTGTTGTTTTCGGTCGGCTACAAGGCGATCGGCATCAAAAATCTGAAACTTAATAGCGTTAGCTCCCGACTTGGCAGCTTCCTGTACTAAACGAATTGCCGATTCTATTCCGTTGTGAGTAGGACCTGCTTCATAGGTAATGAAACAAGGATGACCATCGCCAATCAGGAAATCTCCGACCCTAATGCTTCGCACTTCTTGATGCTTCATTGGGCACACCTTAGGCATAATCTTTGATTAAAAAGTGTAATGTTTCTGCCACATTGGTGCTCTCTGACTTTTTTAAGCCAGGAAATAGTGGCAGGCTGAGCGCGCTTGTTGCGTACATTTCGGCCTCGGGATAAGTCTTTTCCATAAATCCTAGCGTGCGATAGTAGGGATGAAGATGAACCGGACTATAGTGAAGTTGTACGCCAATGTTTGAATTCCGTAAGCTTTCAAAGATCTGCCGGTGCTGCGTAGGGCTGGCCCGATCCATCCGGATCACCGCCAAGTGTACCGAGCTAAGAACGTCCTTGGGCACGTCGAGCAATTGCACTGGCAATTCCGCAAGCAGCTCTCGGTAGGTCTGCAGCAGCCGGTTGCGTTCTTCCACTGTTGCCTCCAACCGCTCTAGCTGGCTAAGCCCCAACGCAGCCTGCAGGTCAGTCATTCGGTAATTGAAGCCCAGCTGCTGCTGCTCATACACCCAGGGTCCCGCTGCTGGCCGCTCAAAGCGCTCCGGATCGCGCACAATGCCATGACTGCGCAGCTCCGCCATCGACTGTGCCAGTTGCGGGTCGTTGGTGGTGGCCAGCCCTCCCTCTCCAGTGGTGATGATCTTCACCGGGTGAAAGCTGAACACCGTGATGGCGCTGTGGCGGCAGTTGCCCACCGGTTCGCCGCGGTAGCGGCCGCCGATTGCATGGCTGGCATCCTCCAGCACTGCAAAGTCATAACGCTCAGCCAGCGCCCCGATCGCAGCCATGTTGCAGCTGCTGCCGGCCAGATGTACTGGTACCACCACCTTCGGCAGGGTGCCGCTGCGTTCAGCCTGCTGTAGCTTCTGCTCGAGCGACGTCACGCTCATCAGCCCCGTGGTGGGCTCAATATCCACAAAATCCACAGCAGCGCCGCAGTAGCGGCCGCAGTTGGCTGAGGCCACGAAGGTGATCGGCGATGTCCAGAGCCGATCACCTGGTCCAAGCCCCAAGGCAAGGCAGGCGATGTGCAGCGCGCTTGTGGCGCTATTTGTCGCCACGCCATAAGCGGCTCCCACTTTTGCGGCCACCGCCTTCTCAAAGGCTGGAACTGCTGGGCCTTGGGTGAGAAAGGGGCTGCGCAGCACCGCTTCCACCGCGGCGATGTCGGCTTCGGTGATCGTCTGACGGCCGTAGGGGAGGAAGTCAGCCGTTGCCGCTTGACTGGAGGGTGCAGCCTGGATGATCACTGGCTTGCTCAGACTGGTTGAAAATCGGGATTTAGATGCTCCACAATCAGCTCTCGGATCTGTGATACCGATAGGAATGCTGGGTTGCTGCCGGAACTATAGGCAAACCCTTCCGGAACCGGTTGCGCACCTGTGCGTTGGCAGTAACTATTTGCTGCTGATGGACCAGAGGTGGGCAAGATTGCATAGTAATTACCCAGATCCACTGTGGTGAAGCTGTCGGCGGCAGTGATCATCTCTTCGTGGATCTTTTCGCCAGGTCGAATCCCAGTCACTGGCTTCTCGCAGGTTGGTCCGATCGCTTCGGCCACATCGGTGATCCGATAGCTCGGGATCCGCGGTACGAACAACTCCGCGCCATGGGCATTGGCTAGGGCCCAAAGCACCATCTCTACTCCTTCCTGCAATGAAATGTTAAATCGAGTCATGCGTGGGTCCGTAATCGGCAACACACCCGTTGACGCTCGCTCCAAAAAAAAGGGGATCACCGAACCCCTGGACCCCATGACATTGCCATAGCGCACAACTGAAAACCCTACAGCCGATCCCGCATATTCGTTAGCTGCGATGAAAAGTTTATCGGAGCACAGCTTCGTGGCGCCATAGAGATTCACCGGTGCAGCCGCCTTGTCGGTGGAGAGCGCCACCAAGCGCTTCACATGGGTATCCAGGCAGGCCTCGATCAGGTTCTGGGCACCGATCACATTCGTTTTGACGAACTCCATTGGGTTGTATTCGGCTGCTGGCACCTGCTTTAAAGCTGCCGCATGCACCACCGTATCGATCCCATGCAAGGCTCTCTCCAGCCGCCGGCGATCGCGCACGTCACCCAGAAAGAAGCGCAGCTGGGGATAGCGAGCAGCCGGCAGCATCTGCTGCATCTCCCACTGCTTGAGTTCATCACGGCTGAACACCACAAGCCGCTCTACTTCTGGATAACGCTCCAGCACGGTGCGCACAAACGCCTTGCCAAAACTGCCGGTGCCGCCAGTGATGAGTAGAGAGCTTCCTGCTGCGAAAGACGCCTTCATATCGTTAGAAACGTTTGATCTGCTTGGTACCAGGATTGTTCACGCAGTGAGTCGTCAGATCTTCAGAAGTGGGTGAGAGTCACGCTCAATCACCATTCACTTCAGAAGGTGGGGTGTTTGTGCACTCCATTCTTTACAATAGCTGTTGATCCGGTGCGTTCCTAGATGGTTCCAAATTGTTTTAGACCATGGATGCCGTTGGCCCTCGCGGCGCGGCGGCTGAAGTCGCTGACGGTGGGGTTTCCCCGGGGGTGAATCACCCCGGCGGCCTGTTGCCACAGCCCCGGGGCCACCGGTCTGAGGGTATGCCTCACCCGGTCGTGGCGTTGCACATGCCACCAGCGGGTTTGCTGGCAGTCGTCACACCAGAACCCCTCCAGCCACTCGTTATGCAGGGGTACGACCTGCCGATAGGCCAGCATCAGGTTGGCAGCCGTGGCTCGCCCATGGCCACGCACGATGAGGTCGCCCAGTTCGGTGGTGAACAACGACAGCTTCGCCGACACGCTCAGCAGTCGCGTCTCGGGATGCAACGGGCAGTGGATTCGCCGTCGTGACGGCCGGGACCGCCCGGTGCCTGGTGCTGAATGCTGCTGGTCTGCCATCGACCTCCCCTTTCTGCCAGCGTAGCCACAGGCCCGCGTTGCCCGCCACGGCTGCTCAGATCCCCAGCCGCCCATAGATCACCTCCAGGTTCTCCTGGTGGCGGTCGCCGCGGAAGCAGTCGGCCAGCTGCTGCGGGCTCAGGCGGGCGGTCACCGTGGGATCGGCTTCGAGGCGGGCGCGGAAGTCGCCCCCCTCCACATTCCAGGCGGCATGGGCATGGCCCTGCACGATCCGGTAGGCCTCCTCGCGGTTGAGGCCGCTGGCCACCAGGGCCAGCAGCACCGCCTGGCTGAACACCACGCCGCCGTAGACGTTCATGTTCCGCTCCATGTTCGCCGGATAGACCTCCAGGCCGTCGACCACCCGGGTCATCTCGCGCAGCATGAAATGCAGCGTCACGCTCACGTCGGGCAGCATCATCCGTTCGACCGAGCTGTGGCTGATGTCGCGTTCGTGCCAGAGGGCCATGTTCTCGAGGGCGGCCACCACATAGCTGCGCAGCACCCGCGCCAGGCCGCTGATGCGTTCGCTGCGGATGGGGTTGCGCTTGTGGGGCATGGCCGAACTGCCCTTCTGGCCCTTGGCGAAGGCTTCTTCCACTTCGAGCACATCGCTGCGCTGCAGGTTGCGGATCTCGGTGGCGAACCGCTCCAGCGACGCCCCCACCAGGGCCAGGGTCTGCACGTAGGCGGCATGGCGGTCGCGGCTGATCACCTGGGTGCTGGCCGTGTCAGGGGTCAGACCCAGCCGGGCGCAGGCCAGCGCTTCCACCTGGGGGTCGGTGTTGGCGTAGGTGCCCATCGCACCGCTGATCTGCCCCACGGCCACCTCGGCCTCGAGGCGCTCCAGCCGTTGCCGGTTGCGTTCGGTCTCGGCCAGCCAGCCCGCCAGCTTGAAGCCGAAGGTGATGGGCTCCCCATGGATCGCGTGGCTGCGGCCGATCATCACCGTGGCGCGGTGGGCGCGGGCCTGGCGGCGGATCGCCTCGGCCAGGGCATCCAGTTCGGTGCGCAGCAGGGCCGTCGAGGCCTTCAGCTGCAGCGCCAGCCCCGTGTCCAGCACATCGGAGCTGGTCATGCCCACATGGATGTACCGGCCGGCATCACCCACGTGCTCGTTCACGTTGGTGAGAAACGCGATCACGTCGTGGCGCACCTCAGCCTCGATCTCGAGGATGCGGGCAACGCTGAAGCCGGCCTTCTCCTTGATGGTGGCAACCGCCTCGGCCGGCACCCGGCCCAGTTCGGCGTTGGCTTCGGTGGAGGCGATCTCCACGTCCAGCCAGCTCTGGAACTTGGCCTCTTCGGTCCAGATCGCCCCCATCTCGGGGAGGGTGTAACGCTCGATCAAGCTGCCGTCGGTCGCGACCGACCACCCTAGGCCGGGGTGCGCCGTCCCCTCTCCGAGTGGCCATCGTCGGGGGTGAGGCTGCGGCGGGCCACCTCCCATTCGACCAGCGGCCCCCAGGCCTGCTGGCGCACCCAGCAGCGTCGACCCTCGCAGCGGATCAGCTCGAACGACGGCAGATCGTCGGGGTGCTGGCGCAGCCGCACGAAGCTGCCGGGTTCCAGCACCTGCGGAAAGGGCAGGATCTGGCCGGGGCTGGTCTCGGAGGGGTTCATGCATCCCTTCGGGTTGGATGAATCCTCGGGCGGATTTCCGCGTCACCGGAGGCTCGACCGCTTTTCCTCGGTTTTGTTGCCGGTCTGTGTTACGGCAGGCTGATGGAGGCCCCTGCGGCCGGTCGCCGTTGTGACAGCACTGCCATGGCCAGCCGCCAACGCCTTGATCTGCGCCTGCAGGAGCTGGGGCTCGTGGCCAGTCGCCAGCAGGCGCAGCAGCTGATCCGGGCCGGCAGGGTGCGCCTTGATGGGCAGGTGCTCGACAAGCCCGGTCAGCTCATCGCCCTTGAGGCGACGCCGACGGTCAGCCAGCCCCCCCGGTTTGTCTCCCGTGGCGGCGAGAAGCTGGCCGCCGCTCTGGACCAGCTGCCGATCCGCGTGCACGACCGTTGCTGCCTCGATGCCGGCATCTCCACCGGTGGCTTCAGCGACTGCCTGCTGCAGCACGGTGCCCGCCGCATCCATGGCATTGATGTCGGCTACGGCCAGACGGCCTGGAGCCTGCGCCAGGATCCGCGCCTGGTGCTGCGGGAACGCACCAACGTGCGCCATCTGCGTCCGGATGATCTCTACGCCCCGGGGGAGGACTGGCCCGACCTTGCCGTCGCGGACCTCTCGTTCATCTCCCTCACCCTGGTGCTGCCGGCCCTGCAGGGGTTGCTGGCCGGTGGCGCTGCCGCCGAGGCGGTGCTGCTGGTCAAGCCCCAGTTCGAGCTGGGGCGCGAGCGGGTCGGCAAGGGGGGCGTCGTGCGCGATCCCCGGGGGCGCCGCGATGCCGTGGTGGCGGTGGCCACGGCCGCGGCCGGCCTGGGGTGGCACCCCCGGGGGCTGGTGGCCTCCCCGGTGCATGGTCCGGCCGGCAACCGCGAGCTGCTGCTCTGGCTGGGGCCGGCCCCCGGCCTCGACGACCGGGAGTGGGAGGCCGCCCTGGCGGCCCTGTGAGCTCAGATGGCGCTGCCGTCGCGGTCGCCCGTGCGGATGCGCACCACCGCCTCAATCGGAGAGACGAAGATCTTGCCGTCACCGATCTCGCCGGTGCGGGCCGCCTCCTGGATGGCGCTGACCACCACATCCACTTTGTCGTCCTCAACGACGATGTCGAGCTTCAGCTTCTGCAGGAACTCGACGGTGAACTCGGAGCCGCGGTAGCGCTCCACCTGGCCTTTCTGGCGGCCGAAGCCCCTGACCTCGGTCACCGTCATGCCGACGATGCCGGCATTGACGAGCGCCATCTTGACGTCGTCGAGCTTGAAGGGACGGATGATCGCCTCGATCTTCTTCATGGTGCTGGGGTCTTTGCCAGGATTATGGACCGGTGGCCATTCCATGAAGCCGTCGGTCCATCGGCCGTAGCGATCGCTACGGGCGCTCCACCTCGTCTTCCCTTCGTCCCGTGACCACTCTCCCGCCCGAGGCGATTCCCCCCGAGGCCCCCCACCCCGAGGCCCCCGCACCCGCGCCCATCCCCCCCGAGCCCGCCCCTGCCGATGCCACGGTCAGGCCCCACTACGGCGAGCGGGCCATTGCGGACGCCCAGCTCATCTGTTTCGACAACCCCCGGCCCGGTCGGGTCTATGAGGTGACCATCACCCTGCCCGAGTTCACCTGCCTGTGTCCGTTCTCGGGGTATCCCGATTTCGCCCGCCTGCAGCTCTGTTATCAGCCCGGCCCGCGAGTGCTCGAACTCAAGGCCCTCAAGCTGTATGTGAATCGCTGGCGCGACGTCAGCATCTCCCACGAAGAGGTGGTGAACCGCATCCTCGACGACCTGGTGCTGGCGGCCGATCCGCTCTGGATGCAGCTGGAGGCCGATTTCAACCCCCGGGGCAACGTGCACACCGTCGTCACGGTCCGCCACGGCCTGCGGCACGGGAACTGACGGCTTCGTCCACCAGCCCCGGCAGGCCGTCGGCAAAGCCGGTGAGGTCACGGTTGCACAGCCCGCCCACGTGCAGGCGATCGCCATCGGCGATGGCCCACAGCTGACGGGTGGCGATCAGGCTCAGCACCCCGCCGGCCAGCAGCACGGCAAAGCCGCCATAGACCAGCGGCACCCCGGGATCGCGCTTGATCAGCAGTCCACTGGCCGGCAGCACCTCACGGAGCCGCAGGGGCAGACCTTCGACCTCCACCGGTTCTCCCCCCACCGCCAGCAGGCCCAGCCGCTGGCCGTCGGCGCCGAACACCTCGGCGGGCCCCAGCTCGCTGCGCAGGGTCAGCAGCACCGGCACTGAGCCATCGGGGCGGGTGGGCAGCACGAGGCCCCACACCTGCTCCCCCAGCTGGGGCAGGGTCTGCAGCGGCAGGGGCAGCACGGGGCTGCGGCCGAGCTGCAGCCCCACCCGGGCCAGGCCCCAGTCGGCCTGGTACACCGTGATGCCCCGGTGGCGCAGGGGATGGTTGACGCTGACCCGGGCCGGCTGGCCGGGGTCGCCGGGCTGATCCCGCAGCAGCAGCTCGGAGGTGTACTGCTCAGGGCGGCCCTGGGGGTCCCGGTCGATGCTGAACGCCTCCAGAGCCAGCTCCAGGCCCGGTCCGCCCCGGGGGCTGATCAGCTCAAGGCTGTGCCCGGGGGCGAGAAACCGTTCGAGGCGCTGGCCACCGAAGGCGCCGACCACGGCCCCGGCGATGAACACCACCATGCCGGCATGCACCAGCAGCGGCCCCACCCGCCCGAGCAGGCCCCGGCGGGCCGCCAGCCGACCGTCCTGGCGACGCACCGCCCAGCCCCGCTGCCGCAGCAGCACGTCCAGCCGGTCGAGGGCCGCCGGCCCGTCGTGACTGTCACGGCTGAGGGCGATGGCCAGCTTGCTGAGCTGTCGCGGCTGGCGGTAGTCGATCCAGCGCAGACCGGCCTGCAGGGCCGGCCATTGGCGCCGCAGGCTGCACAACAGCAGCGCGAGGCTGAGCCAGGCCAGCAGCACCAGGAACCAGGAGCTGGTGTACAGGTGGTCGAGTCCGAGGCCCAGCACGGCGGACCCCTTGAGCAGCCCCAGCCAGGGGTGGGCGTCGTAGCGCTCGAGATAGAAGCCGGCTTCCTCCCCCTGGGGGATGGCGGTGCCGATGGTGCTGGCCAGGGCGATGGCCAGCAGCAGCACGATGGCCAACCGCAGATCCGACAGCAGCGCCAGGCCGCGCAGCAGGGCGCTCCGGGCCGGGGCCAGGCTCGCGCTCATGGCAGCTGGGCCACCAGGGACAGGCCCCCCAGGGCCACCAGCAGGGCACCGCTGAGGGATGGAATCCAGCGGCCCAGGGGCCGCAGGGCCAGCAGCACCGGCAGGGCCGCCGCCAGGCTGCCGGCCAGCAGCAGCGGCAGCACCTGGCCGGCCCCGAAACAGGCCAGCAGCACCATGCCCAGGGCCGCCGAACCGCTGCGGCCGATCCAGGCGAGCAGCACCGCGAGCACCGGCGTGGTGCAGGGAGACGCCGCCAGACCGAAGGCCAGACCGGCGGCCATGGGTCCGAGGGCCGCCGGCACCCGCTGGCGCCAACGGTCGGGGTCGGGCCCTGCCGGCAGGCGCAGGGGCAGCAGTCCCAGCAGGTTGAGGCCCATCAGCAGGGCCAGCACCGCCACGGCGATGTTCAGGCCTTCGGGGGTGCGGCCGTAGAGCCGTCCCAGCAGGGCGCTGGCACTGCCCAGCAGCACCAGCGCCGCCACGACGCCGCTGCAGAAGCCCAGGCTGCGCTGCCAGGGGGCGGAGGAGACCGGCCCGCCGCGATCGCCGAAGCCCGCCAGATAGGCCACGCTCACCGGCAGCAGCGACAGGTTGCAGGGCCCGAGGCTCGTCAGCAGACCGGCGGTGAACACCAGCAGCAGGGTGGATGGCCCGGGATGGTCGAGCCCCCGCTGCAGCAGCCCCTCGCTCCAGTGGGCCAGGGCAGCCAGGTCGGCGACGGAGGCCAGGGCGGCGGGGAAGGCGGCAGTCACGGCGTCAGCCTATCGAGCCGGAGGGGCGCTCCACGGGGCCTGGCGCAGGTGGTCGGCCACCGGCACCGGCTGCAGGTGCTCGCTGCCTTCGGGCAGCCACAGATCACCGGAGGGGGAGGCGTAGTGGATCTGCCAGCCGTGGAAGGCGCGGAACGCCCTGGGGTCGTGCCGCATCAGGTCGGCGTAGGTCTGCACCGCCCGCACGTAATGCCAGCTGTTGTTGTAGCCCCAGATGGCCTGCGCCAGGTTCTGCTTGCCGCCCCGGCGCACCAGGTAGCGGCCGGCTGCGGCGATGGCGTCTTCGGGGTTGTCGATCGAGCCGCGGCCGATGCCCGGCTCGGCCCAGGTGCTCGGCAGAAACTGCATCGGGCCGCGGGCACCGGCCACCGACAGCCCCTGCAGGCGTCCCATGCCCGTTTCCACGAGGTTGATGGCGGCCAGGGTGGCCCAGTCGATGCCCGTCTCCCGTTCGGCCTTGCGGTAGGCGGCCTGCAGGCGTTCGGCCGGCAGGGGGGTGAGGATCCGCCACGCCGGCAGCTGGTCGGCCACGGGGGCCCGGCGGTGCATGGCCAGGAATTCGCGCCGGGCGTCCACCTGGCGTTGGGCCCGCGGCCGCAGCTGGGCTGGCAGGGCCGCCAGCACGGCGCTGTCCCATGCGGGTCTGAGGGACCAGCGGCGGTAGAGCACCTGCTGGCGATGGGCGAGGGACGCCAGGGCGTCGGCATCGAGATCGGCGCTGGCGAGGGCCTGCTCGACCTCACCCAGTTGCTGACCGAGGGGCCCCGGCTCGTCGGGAACCTGCGGGTAGCGGCGACCGTTGGGGGCCGGCGGACCGGCCTGGTCCTCGAGGGCCGCCAGGGGGGCCGGTGGCTGCTGGGGGGCCTGGGCGGCGGGTGGTCCGCCACTGGCCCCGCAGGCGGTCAGGAGGGTGACCGCCCCGAGACCGGCGATGAATGTTCGGCGGATTCCAGGGAGCATCGGATCAGCAGACCGGCCGTGAACAGGCTGGCCAGGAGGGAGTTGCCGCCGTAGCTCACCAGGGGGAGGGGCAGACCGGTGGTCGGCATGGCTCCGCTGGCGACGGCGATGTTCATGATCGATTGTCCGACGAGCAGGGTCGTGGCGCCGATGGCCACGAGGCGCAGCTGATTGCCCCGGGCCCGGAGGGCCACCTGCAGACCCACCAGGCCGAACACCGCCAGGAACAGCAGCAGCACCAGTGATCCCACCAGGCCGAACTCTTCGGCGTAGACCGAGAAGATGAAGTCGGTGGTTTGGATCGGCAGGTACGAGAGTTTCTGGGTGCTGAGGCCGAAGCCGCTGCCGGTGGTGCCGCCGGAGCCGATGGCCAACAGGCTCTGCACCAGCTGGTAGCCGCTGTCGCGGGCGTCTTTCCAGGGGTTCAGGAAGGAGGTGACCCGCTCGCGCTGGTAGTCATTCACGAGGATGCTGAGGGTGCCGGCCGCGGCACCGAGGCCGGCGACGCCTCCCATGATGGTGAGGGGCATGCCCGAGGCCAGGGCGATGAACCAGAGCAGCAGACCGGTGAGGGCGGCGGTGCTGAGGTTGGGCTGTTTCAGGATCAGCAGGATCAGGGCACCGAAGACGCCCAGCCACAGCATCCGCTGGTCAGGGCTGATCCGTCGCCAGTGGGCAAAGAGGGCGGCACCCTGCAGCACCACGAACGGTTTGACGAGTTCGGTGGGCTGCAGCTGGATCGGGCCCAGCACCAGCCAGCGGCTGGCCCCGTTGACCTCGGTGCCCACCACGAGCGTCAGGGCGATCAGCACGCAGCCCAGCAGCACCGCTGGCCCTGCCAGGTGCAACAGGCGCCGGATGGAGGTGCGGATCACCAGCAGCAGCAGCCCCCAACTGATGGCCAGCCAGATCAGCTGGCGCTGAATGGTGTAAAAGCCATTGCCGGTCTCCTGCAGCGAGGGCCACCAGCTGGCCGAGAGCAGCACCAGCAGGCCGAAGAGACACCAGGTCACCACAAGCCCCAGCAGCAGGCGCGTTTCCGTCGGCCAGACGGACAGGGGCAGGGGCAGCAGCCCCCCGGGGGTTGGTGAAGCCGCTCGGGCCATTCCTGCACTCGGGACTGTGGTCATTACCGCGCCCCGGGGTGGCGAACGCCTCTGGCCGGGGACAAAAAAAAGCCCGGCCGGAGCCGGGCTTGAAGGGTTCAGTTGCCGACGTTGGTCTGGCGACGACCGGTGACGAGCTCGACCTTGATGATCTTGCCGCCTTGTTTCATGATCCGCTGCTGTTCAGCGAACCAGCTTTCGTAGGGCACCCACTTGGTGAAGTAGGTGTTCTGCAGTTCCCGCTGGGTCCGGATCTTTTCCGGACAGGGAATGCAGGCTGTGATCTTGAAGAGTCGCATGGGGCTCCTGAGCGGAAGGAGAGCTCAGTTGCCGAGGCCGGAGCTCAGGTAGTCGAAGTAGACCCCCATCTCACGGCCGGCGTCGGGACCCACCAGGGCGGCGGTCACTTCCTTCATGGCCTGGATGGTCTGCACGGTGGCGCCGATGGGCACGCCCAGGGAGTTGTAGGTCTCCTTGAGGCCGTTCAGAACCCGCTCGTCGAGGATCGACGTGTCACCGGCCAGCATGGCGTAGGTGGCGTAACGCAGGTAGTAATCGAGGTCGCGGATGCAGGCGGCATAGCGACGGGTGGTGTACATATTGCCGCCCGGACGGGTGATGTCCGAGTACAGCAGAGCCTTGGCGACGGAATCACGGATGATGCTGGCCGCGTTGGCGCTGATGGTGGCCGCTGCACGCACGCGCAGTTCGCCACTGGCGAAGTACTTCTCCAGCCGACCGATGGAGGAGGTGTCCAGGTAGAGACCCTGGACATCCGACTGGTTGATGACGTTGGTGATGGCGTCTTGCATGGAATCCTGAGGAGATGAAGGGGATGGGGCGTGCGCGGGCCTCAGGAGGCGAGGGCGCCGACCACGTAGTCGAAATAGAAGCCAGCTTCCTCGGCATCGGCTCCGGTGAGGAGCCCCATGGAAGCGGTCTTCAGTTCGCGGACTCCCTGGGCCATCGCCTCGAGGGGCGTGCCCAGAGCCTTGTACATCTCCTTGGCACCGATGATGCCGATCTCTTCGATCGGGGTGACGTCGCCGGCGACGACGCCGTAGGTCACCAGGCGCAGGTAGTAGTCCAGGTCACGAAGACAGGTGGCGGTCATCTCCTCGCCGTAGGCGTTGCCGCCGGGGGAGATGACGTCGGGACGACGTTGGAACAACGCGCCGCCGGCCTGCTTCACGATGCGCTCACGACCTTCGCTCAGGATCTGGGCCACTCGGAGACGGCGCTGGCCGCCGCTCACGAAGGCTTTGATCTGGTCGAGTTCGCCAGGGCTGAGATAGCGGGCTTCGGCGTCCGCGTTGATGATCGAGTTGGAGACGATGCTCATGCAGTTCTGCCTCGAAGCAAGCGGCCGCCTTAACGGTGACCGGGGATCCTGTGGGTGGGTTGACTGGCCGGGGGCCAGCCGCTGGGTCAGTGTGCCTGACCGCCTGAGCATTCTGTGGCAAGGGCCCCGCTGGGCCGAAGGGCCGGTAACAGTTCTTCACGGCGCTATCGATCACGAGAACCCTGTCCTGGCAACGGGTTTCAGGGGAGTTCTTAACATCATGACCGGGTGTCTGTTGACAAGAATCAAGGGTCCGATCGTGAACAGAAATTCGGGTCATGCCCATGGCAAAACCCCCGGAGAGGCGTCCTCCCCGGGGGTGCGTCCCAGCCTTGGCCGGTGTCAGATGGCGCCGCGGGGCGGTGGATTCAGGGCGGCGTTGCCCCCGTAGAGCATCGCCGAGCGGTTCAGGGTCGGCAGGGGGATGCCGTCCAGGCTGGCGAGGCGGAGGTAGGGAACCGTGTCCCGACCGAAGGCCCCGGCGTAATCCGCCGATGACAGCAGGGCATCCAGGGCGGCCAGCTGGCCGCGGTTGCTGCGGGTGGCCAGGAAGGCGCTGCTTTCGGCAGGGGTCGGTGCCCGCCCCAGCAACGCCATGTGGGCTGCGGCGGCACCCCGCAGGGGGGCCATCGCCAGCAGGCGTTTCTGGAACAGATCACTGCCGGCCAGCTGGGCGACGAACTCGGCCACGGTCAGGCGACCGTTGCGCAGCTGGGATTCGGCATCCCCCAGCCGCTCGGCGGCGAAGGGCACCCGGTTGAGCAGCTGCCGATAGGTGGCCTCGATGACCTCGTCGATCGCTGTGGCATCGGCGCCCGGCACCAGGGTGATCGCCCGACCGAGGGAGGAGCGTCGGCGCAGGCCACGGGGATCGCTCGAGCGCAGGGCCCGGCCCATGGCGGTTGTGGCGGTCTCGGCCTGGCCGAAACCCCCCACGGCCGCCGCACTGACGCTCCAGCGCGGTGCCTGTCCAGGGCTGACCGCCGTGGGGATGGACGCAGGAGCGACCGGCGCGACGGCGACGGAGCTCACGGCCGGATTCCAGACCACCGGTTGGTTCTGGCCGGGGCGCCAGCGCGGGGCACTCCAGCTGCGGCTGGGTTCGGGGGGCTGGCGCAGGCCCAGAGGCGATCCCTCGCCCTGGGCCGCTGCGGGTCGGGCCGCGCCCTCGGGTTCGCCGCTCACCCGCGATGACCAGATGCCCGGGCCCACGAAGGGGCGGGGAGACAGGTTGCGGGGGGTGAGGGTGCCCGGGGTCCGCAGGGTGTCGGCGGTTCTGGCCTCGGGACGGCGACCGGCGGGTTCGACGATCGCCGTTGCCGCCAGGGGCTGGCGGAAGCCGGGCACGCGACGGGCCACGAGGTCGGTGGGGGTGAGGAAGCGCTCGAAGGGAACCGTGTCTTCGCCGAACGCGTCGAGGTAATCGCTGCTGTTCAGCATCTGATCGACCACCCCGTAGAAGCCGCTGCGGGAGGCGGTGTCGAAGTAGGCGTTGATCTCCCAACGGCCGAAGGTCGGCCGGCCGAGGATGCGTCGGTGCATCACCTCGATGGCCTTGGTGATGTAGAGCCCATCCCAGTAGCGACGGCGGAACGCCCGGGAGCGGGCGACCTGACGCACGAACTCCCGCAGGCTGAGGTCACCGTTCTCGAGCTTGATCTCTTCGACGGTGAGCCGTTCGCCGGCATAGCCCGCCGAACCGAGCACCTGGGCGTAGACGGCGCGGATCACGGCCTGGGTGCTGGCTTCGGTGTTGCGGACGCTCGGCTGGCCGCTGCGCCGGGGCACCGAACTGCCGCCGGTGGCGATCTGCTGGAGCCGCACCACCCGCGGGCCCACCCGTCGCGGCTGGGCCTGGCGGAAGCCGGGGCTCGCCATCTGGCCGGGGGCAGTGATGCCGTTGCCCACCAGGATCCGCCGGTTCGCGTACCCGACGGGGGCGGGGCGGGTGCGCACGGAGGCCGTCGCCGAGGGGAAGATCGCTCCGTACGTCAGGCCGAGGGGATCGTTGCCACCGCCGTAGGCGTGCTGGTCCCCCAGAGGCTGGCGGTAGGCGGCGTAGACGGTGAGGTGCTGGGGAACCGTCTCGAAGGGAGCGCTGTAGCGGAACAGGCGGCGGTTCGAACCCCAGCCGGCGCTCTCCTGGGCTTCCTCCCCCAGGTCCCGCAGGTAGGGCACCGTCTCTTCGCCGAAGACGCGGCCGTACTCAAGGGTGTTGATCAGGGCGTCCACGAGACCGTTGAGGCCCTGGGCGCTGACGATGGCGAAGTAGCGACGGAATTCTTCCAGCGAACTGGGTCCCCGACCCAGGAAGTGCCGGAAGGCCAGCTCGACGACGCGGCTGTTCGAGAACCGGCCATAGAACTGCTGGCGGTACTCCTTCGAGTGGCCCAGGGCACGGATGAACTCACGCATCGAGATCTGGCCCTGGCGCACCTGGGTGGCTTCCACGGGGCAGGGCGCCTGGGAGTAGGCCTTCTGGATGTCGCGCTCGAACACCTGGCGGTAGGCGGCACGGATCACTTCGGCCTTCTGGCCGCCCGACAGGGCCGGCCGCATCACGAACCGCTGGGCTCCTTCGGCCGACAGGGCGTAGATCGCCGGCAGCTGCAGACCCTGCTGCTCGGGGCTGCCGAGGCGGGCCCGGGTGGAGGGGGTGGGCAGGGCCAGCTCCTGCAGCAGCACGTTGAAGCAGGCGATCACCAGGGCCCGGGCCTCGGGTTCATCGGTGAACAGCGCCGCGGCCGCGGCCCGCATCTCCTGCAGGGCCACGTTGGTGGCGGGGAGGGAGCAGGCCTTCTCGAGCACATCGCGCAGGCCACGGGTGTTGACCGCCAGGATGCTGGGGTCGCCGGCGACCACGGCGTAGCCCACGTAGCGCAGGAACCAGCCCAGATCCCGCAGCGACTTGCGCATCGAGGCCGGGCCGTAGCGGGACACATTGATCGGCGTGAAGCCCGTGGGCAGCACCACCCGCACGTCGGCCGCCGCCTGGAAGCCTTCGCGGATGCGCCCGAACAGGCCGGTGCCGCCGCTTCCCTGAACGAAGGTCTGCACCGAGGTGGCAAAGGCCTGCTGGTCGCTGGCCAGCACCTCGCCGACGGCGGGGGCCGCCGGTCGATCGAGGTAGGCCAGCGGCGTGCCGCCCACGAAGATGCGGTTGGCGGCCTTGGCCACGATGGCATCGGCATTGGCCGTCAGCCGGGTCGCCGCCGCCACCCGGCTGGGACCGCTGCGGAAGAACGTGATCAGGGCCTCCAGTTCGCCGCCATCGGGGAACCGGTCCTGTTGCTCCGCCTGGCGAACGCTGGAGAGAGGCAGGGTGTCATAGAGCTGGGGGCTGACCCTGGGGCTGCCGCTGCTGGCGGTCACGGACATGGAAGAGCTCCTCTGGCAACCGGTCGGAACCGGGGCTCGTGCACGTTACGGCTGGCGTCCTGGCCCCCAGGGATGGCATGAACAAATGTTTGCAGCGCCGTCGCCCCCCGGGGCCCCTCGGTGAGAGGCTCGGGGCTCCATCGATCACGACGGCCAGCCATGCCGAGCGGTTCCGCCCCCACCGACGGGGCCACCCCCCAGGTGAGCGCCTTCTACGACCGCTTCCCCTACCCCGGGGATCCGCTCCAGGACGGTCCGCCCCCCGGGTACAACTGGCGCTGGTGCCATGCGGCCGCCCACGCCCACTGCACCGGTCGCCTGCCCGACGGAGCCCGGTCGCCCCGCATCCTTGATGCCGGCTGCGGGACCGGCGTGAGCACCGACTATCTGGTGCATCTGAATCCCGGGGCGACCGTCACCGCCGTCGACATCAGCCCGGGCGCCCTGGAGGTGGCCGACGAACGGCTGCGGCGTTCCGGCGGCCTGGGGGCCGTCCGCTTCGCCTGCCGCAGCCTGCTCGACCTGGCGGGCGAAGGACCGTTCGAGCACATCAACAGTGTCGGCGTGCTGCACCACCTGGCCGATCCCTCCGGGGGCCTGCGGGCCCTGGCCGGGCTGCTGGCCCCCGGGGGGCTGCTGCATCTGTTTCTCTATGCCGACGGGGGCCGCTGGGAAATCCACCGCCTGCAGCGGTCCCTGCGGCTGCTGGAGGTCGGCACCGGGGAGCAGGGGCTGGCCCTCGGCCGCCGGCTGCTGGCCGAACTGCCGGCCGACAACCGCCTGCGGCGCCGCCATGAGGAGCGCTGGGCGCTGGACACCCAGTCCGACGCCAACTTCGCCGACATGTACCTGCATCCCCAGGAGACCAGCTACGACCTGCCGCGGCTCTGGGCGCTGATCGAGGGGGCGGGCCTGTCCTTTCTTGGGTTCAGTGATCCCGAGCGCTGGGACCCGTCGCGGCTGCTGACCGGCGAGCTGCTCGAGCGGGCCCTGGCCCTGCCCGACCGGGAGCGCTGGCAGCTCATCGAGGCCCTCGACCCGGAGATCAGCCATTTCGAGTTCTTCCTCTCCGACCGTCCCCTGCCACGGCAGACCTGGCATGACGATGAGGTGCTGCTGGCTGCCCGCGGCACCCGCAACCCGTGCCTGTGGGGGTGGCCCGGCCGGCAGCTGCTGGACCAGGACCTGAAACCCCTGGATCTCAGCGCCGAGGATCTGGCCCTACTGCAGGCCGTCGAGGCGTCGCCGGATGCCGCCCTGGGGGCGGTGGTCGATCGGGCCGATCTGCCCCGGGTGCGGGATCTGCAGGCGAAGGCCGTGCTGCTCCTGCAGGAGGGCTGAAGCTGCGTGATAGATTCCCCGGGCCTTGGCCGCTGCAACCCTGTGTCCAGCCAGGCCTCCGGCACTTCTGCCCCGGCTGAAGACGGAGATCTGCGTTCGGCCGTCTTGCGGGGGCTTGCGGGCCGTGGCACCACGCTAGCCACGGCGGCTCCGTTGGCCACCCACGGTCCTGAGGCCGTTGTGGTGCCCCCCACGGATCCCATGGCGGCCTACCGGCAGCTGCAGCGTCTGATCTTCGTGATCACGGCGGTGCTGTCTCTGCTGGTGGTGTCGGTGGCGGCCCTTCGCTTCTCCACCGACACGGCCCTCAGCGTGGCCATCGGCTCCGGAGCCGGATTGTTCTACCTCCGGCTGCTCAGCCGAGGGGTTGAGCGGCTCGGACCGGACCAGCGTCAGGTGGGCAAGGTTCAGCTGGTGATTCCGGCAGCCCTGGTGCTGTTGTCCACCCGCTGGCCTCTGTTGCAACTGGTGCCCTCCCTGATCGGTTTCCTGGTCTACAAGCCGGCGGTGATCATCGCCACCGTGCTCGACCTGCGCAGCCCCCCGTCCCAAACGCTTAGGAATCGGTGATTCTCCACCTGCCCCTTGCTGAACTCGAAGTCGGTCAGCACCTCTACTGGCGCATCGGCAACCTGAATCTTCACGGCCAGGTCTTCATCAGCTCCTGGATCGTGATCGGTGCGCTGCTCGCCGTCGTGGTTCTCGGCACCCGCCGCATGGAACGGGATCCCAAGGGTCTCCAGAACCTTCTGGAGTTCCTGTGGGATTACATCCGTGACCTCGCCCGCGATCAGATCGGCGAGAAGGCCTACCGCGACTGGCTGCCGTTCATCGGCACCCTGTTCCTCTTCATCTTCGTGAGCAACTGGGGCGGCGCTCTGATCCCATGGAAACTGATTCATCTGCCCAGCGGTGAACTCGGTGCCCCCACAGCCGACATCAACACCACCATCGCCCTGGCACTGCTGGTGTCGCTGGCTTATTTCTATGCCGGCCTGAGCCGCAAGGGACTTCGGTACTTCGAGTACTACGTGGAGCCGACACCGATCATGCTCCCGTTCAAGATCGTCGAAGATTTCACCAAGCCCCTCTCCTTGTCCTTCCGTCTTTTCGGAAACATCCTGGCCGATGAACTTGTGGTGGCGGTTCTCGCCTTCCTGGTGCCCCTGGTCGTGCCCTTGCCGGCCATGTTCCTGGGGCTGTTCACCAGTGCCATCCAGGCCCTGATCTTCGCCACCCTTGCCGCCTATTACATCGGCGAGGCTGTCCACGAATCGCACCACTGATCGGCTGATGCCGAAGCGGGTTCTCCCGCTCTGCTAAATCTCCTGCGCGCAGGTCCGGCTTGAGGCCAGGCCCACCGGCATTCAGCCGGTGTCCCAGGCGCAGGGTTCCCAATCCCGGTTCATCCCGCGCTTCTCCCAGCGCCCCACCCCTCCCTTCCACCATGGATTCCATCACCTCCGCTGCGTCCGTTGTGGCCGCTGGTCTCGCCGTCGGCCTTGGCGCCATTGGCCCCGGTATCGGTCAGGGCACCGCTGCCGGTGGCGCTGTCGAGGGCATCGCCCGCCAGCCCGAAGCCGAAGGCAAGATCCGCGGCACCCTGCTGCTGTCCCTGGCCTTCATGGAAGCTCTCACCATCTACGGCCTGGTGGTGTCGCTCGTGCTTCTGTTCGCCAACCCCTTCAACGGCTGAGCCCTCGATGACGGGGGGCGTCGTCTGACGCCTCCCGATCCTCGCCCCGTCCCGTCCCAGCGCCCCCGGTCCCATGCACAGCTGGCTCCTGCTGGCCGAAGCCGCCACTCCCAAGGGAGGTCTCTTCGACCTCGACGCCACCCTGCCGCTGATGGCGGTGCAGGTGGTGCTCCTCACCTTCATCCTCAATGCCCTCTTCTTCCGCCCGGTCGGTCAGGCCGTGGAGGAGCGCGAGGGTTTCATCAGCACCAGCCGTGCCCAGGCCAAGGAAAAGCTTGCCCAGGCCGAGCGCCTGGAGGCTGATCTCAAGGCGCAGCTCCTGGAGGCCCGCCGCCAGTCCCAGTCGGTGATCGTCGAAGCCGAGCAGGAGGTTGATCGCCTCTACCGCGAAGCCCTCGCCATGGCCCAGGCCGAAGCCAACAGCCAGCGGGAATCATCCCGTCAGCAGGTGGAAGCCCAGAAGCAACAGGCTTTCGCCGGTCTGGATGCCCAGGCCGAGCGCCTCAGTGCCCTCATCGTTGATCGTCTGCTGGCCGTCTGATGTTCTCTCTGCACTCTCTGGTGCTGGCCAACCACGGCTTCAGCATCAACACCAACATCCTCGACACCAACATCATCAACCTCGCCATCGTGGTGGGGGTGCTGGTGTGGTTCCTGCGAGGGTTCCTCGGGGGCATCCTTCAGCGTCGTCGCGAGGCTGTCCTGGCTGACCTCCGCGACGCCGAACAGCGTCTCGCCGAGGCCACCACGGCCCTGGCTGCGGCCCAGAAGGAACTGACCCAGGCCCAGGCCACCGCCCAGACGATCCTGAGCGATGGCCGCACCCGGGCCCAGTCGATCCGCGAGCAGGGCGAGCAACGCACGATCGCCGAGATGGCCCGTGTTCAGCAGGATGCCCAGGCCAACCTGGCGGCCGAGGCCGCCCGGGTGTCCGAGGCCCTGCGGCTGGAGACCGCCCGCGCTGCGGTGGCCAAGGCCCTGGAGGCCATGCCCGGCCGACTGGATGATGCGGCCCAGGCGCGGATCATCGACCGTTCCCTCGACGCCCTCGGATAAGGCCATGCCCCTCCTGAACACCCTCGCCACTCCCTACGCCGACGCCTTGTTGCAGGTCGGCGAGTCTCGCCAGGAGACCGACCGTCTGGCCGAGGAAGCCCAGCAGCTCCTCCAGGTCTGGCATGCCTCCGAGAGCCTCCGCGACGCCATGCGTTCACCGGTGCTGTCGGTCGACTCCAAGAAGAACGCCCTGGCGGCGCTCTTCCAGAAGGACATCAGTCCGGCCATGGCCAACCTGCTGAAGCTGCTGGCCGACCGCCAGCGCATCGGTGTGCTGGATGCGGTGCTCGAGCGCTTCCTCGAGCTTTACCGCCAGCTGCGGGGCATCGCCCTGGCGGAGGTCGTTTCGGCCTCTCCCCTCAGTGACGACCAGCTGTCACGCCTCACCGACAAGGTGAAGACCGTGGCCGGCAGCTCCCGCGTCGAGCTGCGCCAGAGCGTCGACCCGTCGCTGATCGGCGGCTTCGTCGTGCGCATCGGCTCCCAGGTGATCGATTCCAGCCTGCTCGGTCAGGTTCGTCGCCTCGGCCTCAGCCTGGCCCGCGCCAGCTGAGCCCGGCCTGTCGTTCTCCCTCCTCCTCCCCCCTCCGCCCCTCCAGCCATGGTTTCCATCCGTCCCGACGAGATCAGCGCCATCCTCAAGCAGCAGATCGAGGACTACGACAAGTCCGTCTCGGTGAGCAACGTCGGCACCGTGCTGCAGGTGGGTGATGGCATCGCCCGCATCTATGGCCTCGACAAGGTCATGGCCGGTGAGCTCGTGCAGTTCGAGGACGGCACCGAAGGCATCGCCCTGAACCTCGAGGACGACAACGTCGGCGTCGTGCTGATGGGCGAGGGCGTCGGCATTCAGGAGGGCAGCACCGTCAAGGCCACCGGCCGCATCGCTGCTGTGCCCGTGGGGGAGGCTCTGCTGGGTCGTGTGATCAACCCGCTCGCCCAGCCCATCGACGGCAAGGGTGACATCGCCACCAGCGAAACCCGGCTGATCGAGTCGATGGCGCCCGGCATCATTCAGCGCAAGTCGGTGCATGAGCCCATGCAGACCGGCATCACCGCCATCGACGCAATGATCCCCATCGGTCGCGGCCAGCGCGAGCTGATCATCGGCGACCGTCAGACCGGCAAGACCGCCATCGCCATCGACACCATCATCAACCAGAAGGGTGAAGATGTCGTCTGCGTGTATGTGGCCGTGGGTCAGAAGGCCGCGTCGGTGGCCAACGTCATTGAAGTGCTGCGTGAGCGCGGCGCCCTCGACTACACCGTCGTCGTCTCCGCCACCGCCTCCGACCCTGCCGCTCTTCAGTACCTGGCCCCTTACACCGGTGCCGCCGTCGCCGAGTACTTCATGTACAAGGGCAAGGCCACCCTGGTCGTCTATGACGACCTCACCAAGCAGGCCCAGGCCTACCGCCAGATGTCGCTGCTGCTCCGTCGTCCCCCCGGTCGTGAGGCCTACCCCGGCGACGTGTTCTATTGCCACAGCCGTCTGCTCGAGCGCGCCGCCAAGCTCTCCGATGCCATGGGCAAGGGCAGCATGACCGCCCTGCCGATCATCGAGACCCAGGCCGGTGACGTGTCGGCCTACATCCCCACCAACGTGATCTCGATCACCGACGGTCAGGTCTTCCTCAGCTCTGACCTCTTCAACTCCGGCCTGCGTCCGGCCATCAACGTCGGCATCTCGGTGAGCCGGGTGGGCGGCGCCGCCCAGACCAAGGCCATCAAGAAGATCGCCGGCACCCTCAAGCTTGAACTGGCCCAGTTCGATGAACTGGCCGCCTTCTCCCAGTTCGCCTCGGATCTGGATGCCGCCACCCAGGCCCAGCTGGGCCGTGGCAAGCGCCTGCGGGAACTGCTCAAGCAGCCCCAGTACAGCCCCCTGATCCTCGCTGAGCAGGTGGCCATCGTCTACGCGGGCACCAAGGGTTACCTCGATGAGGTTCCCGTCGACAAGGTTGCCGATTTCGTTCGCGAATTGCGCGAGTACCTCAAGTCGAGCAAGCCTGAGTACATCAGCGCCGTCCAGTCTGAAAAGGTCCTCAGCGAGTCTTCCGAAGAGCTGCTCAAGGCAGCCATCAAGGAAGTCGTCGCCGGCGTCACCGTCGGCGCCTGAGGCCGCAGCCATGGCAAACCTCAAGGAAATCCGCGATCGCATCGCGTCCGTCAAGAACACCCGCAAGATCACCGAGGCCATGCGGCTCGTCGCCGCCGCCAAGGTGCGTCGTGCCCAGGACCAGGTGCTGCGCACCCGTCCCTTCGCCGACCGCCTGGCCCGGGTGCTCGAGAACCTCGACTCCCGCATGGGTCTGGAGGCGGCTGACTCTGCCCTCCTCCGCACCCGCCAGCCCCGCCACGTCACCCTCGTCGCCGTCACCGGCGACCGCGGCCTCTGCGGCGGCTACAACGCCAACATCATCAAGCGCACCGAACAACGGGTCGCTGAACTGAAGGCGGCCGGTCTCGAGGTGTCTCTGGTGACCATCGGCCGCAAGGTCGACACCTACTTCCGCAATCGGAAGTACCGCATCGATGCCTCCTTCACGGGCCTCAACCAGGTGCCGACGGCCGCCGAGGCCGCCAGCATCGCCGAGACCCTCCTGGCCGAGTTTCTCTCGGGCAGCACCGATCGCGTTGAACTCGTCTTCACCAAGTTCATCAACCTGGTGAGCGGCAACCCCGTCTTCCAGACCCTGCTGCCCCTGGATCCCCAGGGCATCGCCCGTCCGGACGACGAGATCTTCCGCCTCACCACCCGGGGTGGCGAGTTCACCGTTGAGCGTGGCAGTGCTCCGAACCAGCAGCCGCCGCTGCGCTCGGACACCGTCTTTGAGCAGAGCCCCAGCCAGCTGCTCGACGCCCTGCTGCCGCTGTATCTGCAGAATCAGCTCCTCCGCTGCCTGCAGGAAGCGGCTGCCAGCGAACTGGCCAGCCGCATGACGGCCATGAACAACGCCAGCGACAACGCCAAGGCCCTCGCCCGTTCCCTGACCCTTGATTACAACAAGGCCCGTCAGGCAGCCATCACCCAGGAGATTCTGGAAGTGGTGGGTGGCGCGGCAGCCATGGCCTGACGCTGGCGGAGCCGACCGTGCAGATCGAGGGTCTCTTCCCGCTTGCCCTCGGGCAGGTGCAGCTGAGACCCGACCCCCTCGTCATCGCCCGGCAGCTTCAGGTCATCCTGGAGCTGCGTGGTGCTGCTGATGGCAATCCTGATCCGGCCTGCGCCTGGACCGGTGACCTCAACGGCATCGGGCAGCTCCATCGTCATCCGGCCTTCAGCGGGCTGGTCGACGAGCTCAGCCATCATGCCGCTGCATACCTCGATGCCCTGGGCTTCGACCGGAGCCGGCTGGCCCTGCATCTGCAGCGCTGCTGGCCCGTGGTCAGTGAGCCCAGGCAAGTGGTGGGGCGCCACCACCACCCCAACGCCCATCTCAGCGGTGTCTACTACCTGAACGGCGACGGCAGCGGTCGCAGCGGTTGTCTGCGTCTCTGGCCGTCCAGACAGGTGAATGAACTGGTGCCGGGCCTGGCGGTGGGCCACGACGGTCCATTCCGTTCGAACGGGGGACCTCCGGCCGGCTGGCTGCAGCCCTGGGTTGACCTGGCACCCCGCGCCGGCCTGTTCGTGCTCTTTCCCAGCAGCACCGACCACGCGGTGATGCCCAACGACGACGAGGAGGGTCGCTTCTCGATCAGCCTGGACTTCGCGCTCACGGCCCCCGCCGGCGTGACGGCGGCCGAGTATCTGGCGCCCCACCCCCAGGAGTGGTTCCCCCTGGCCTGAGACGATGGCAGCAGCCAACGCCTGGCCGTGTCCGAGTCTCCCAGCTTCACCATCCACGCCGACCTGGACGGCGTCCGCCACAGCTTCGCCTGCCGCGCCGACCAGACCGTGCTGCAGGCTGCCGAAGCCGCTGGTGTGCCCCTGCCCAGCTCGTGCTGTTCCGGCGTCTGCACCACCTGCGCCGCCCGCCTCACCGCCGGCCAGGTGAACCAGCCCGACGCCATGGGGGTCAAGGACGAGCTGCGCCGGGCCGGCTTCGCGTTGCTGTGTGTGGCCTATCCCCTCACCGACCTGGAGCTGGTGGCCGGCCAGGAGGATGCGCTCTACGAGGCCCAGTTCGGCCAGTACCAGAAGTGATGCGGTTTCTGGAGCTGGATCTGCTGCTCCCCAGGGCGGTGTGGCGCCATGATCCGGCTGGCGCCTGCCACCAGGCCCTGGCGGCCCACGGCGAACCGTTGCGCTGGGCCGTCACCGCCGCCGAACCCCGTGCCGATGGTCAGCAGTGGCTGCGCCTCGAAGCCGTGCTGCTCACCCCGTGACCCCACCGCTGCCCTGCCTGCTGGTGGTGCCCACCGGCATCGGTTGCGACCAGGGGGGCTACGCCGGCGATGCGTTGCCGGTGGCCCGCCTGCTGGCGGCCGCCAGCGGTTGTCTGATCACCCACCCCAACGTCGTGAACGGGGCCTCCCTGTACTGGAGTGATCCGCGGCTGCAGTACGTGGAGGGCTGGAGCCTCGATGCCTTCGCCCGCGGCGAGCTGCTGCTGCGCCCCTGTCGCCGCCAGCGCCTGGGGTTGCTGCTGGACGCCGCCATCGAGCCCGACCTGGCCCTGCGCCATCGGCAGGTGTTCGACGCCGCCGGTGCCACCCTCGGCCTCGACACGGGGCCGGTGCTGGTCAGCGACGGGCCGGTGGGGGTCGAGCTGGCTCCGTCGGCCAGCGGCAGCAGCTGGGGGCGCCTGCGGGATCCGGGGGTGCTGCTGCGGGCGGGCGAACGGTTGCGGGAGGCCGGCGCCACGGCGATCGCGGTGGTGGCCCGCTTCCCCGATGACCCCGGCAGCGAGACCCTCTCGGCCTACCGCCAGGGCAGCGGTGTCGATGCCCTGGCGGGCGCCGAGGCCTTGATCAGCCATCTGCTGGTGCGCCATCTGTCGTTGCCCTGCGCCCATGCACCGGCCCTGGCGCCCCTGCCGCCCCTGCCCTCCCTCGACCCCAGGGCCGCCGCCGAAGAACTGGGTCACACCTTTCTGCCGTGCGTGCTGGTGGGGCTGAGCCGGGCGCCCCACCTGGTGCCCCCCGCGGCCGCCCGGGCCGGCGACCTCGCCATTGATGACATCGGTGTGGCGGTGCTGCCGGCGGGGGCCCTCGGCGGCGAGGCCAGCCTGCGCTGCCTGGCCCGGGGCATCCCCGTCATCGCGGTGCGCAGCAACCGCTGTCTTCTGCAGGTCGACGGGGCTGCCCTCGGCTTTGGGGTGCTCAGCGCGGATAGTTATGCGGAGGCTGCAGGGCTGGTGCTGGCCCTGCGTGAGGGGTTGGCCCCAGCAGCCCTGGCCAGACCGCTGGCCGCCCCGGTCGCCGCACCCTGAGGCTCACCGGCTCCAGCGGAGCGTCGCCGGCCTGCATCAGCTCCAGAAACCGGCCCATCAACTGCTGGCAGCGGGTGTCGCGCACGGCCATCAGTTCGCCGCTGCGCATCTCCACGAGCACATCACCGCTGACCGTGGCCGATGACCAGTCGCAGAGCAGCTTCACGTGGGCCTTCGGGGCCAGGCCCTGGCCGGGGGGATCGCTGGCGAAGATCAGCCCCGGCATGTCGTCGAACTGCTCGACCACCAGACCCAGCTCCGCCAGGGCCGGCAGCAGCCGGCTGTCGCACCACTGCAGGAGGGCCTCCTCCTCCCGGGGGGCGGGCAGCAGTGCCTGGGTGAATGCCATCGTCATGTCCCCTGTGTCTTCCCATTGAGACCGCCGTTGCTGCAGGGCCCCCGTGCTGCACCGAAAAGCTTCGCCTCACCGTCAGGGTCCGGTAAGGTGCAGGAAGAACGGTTCGGAGCCGGACTCCGTGACCATGGACCAGGACCTCACGCTGCTGGTGGTGGACGACGACCCCGCCCTGGCCCGTTTTCTCACCCTGGAACTCGAATGTGAGGGGTACACGGTGCGGCAGGCCCAGGACGGGATCCAGGCCCTCACCATGATTCGTGAGGAGTGCCCGAGCCTGGTGCTGATGGACTGGGGCCTGCCGGACATGGATGGTCTGGCGGTGTGCAGACGTCTGCGCGAGACCGGCGTGCGGGTGCCCGTGATCATGCTCACCGGCCGTGACGAGGTCACCGACCGGGTTCAGGCCCTCGATGCCGGCGCCGACGACTACCTGATCAAACCCTTCGCCCTTGAGGAACTGCTCGCCCGCTGCCGGGCACTGCTGCGTCGCACGGCGGTCGAGGCGCCGGTGAGCGAGGGGCTGCTCACCATCGGCGATCTGGTCATCGACCCCCGCAGCCGTGATGTGAGCCGGGGCGGGGTGACCGTCTCCCTGGCGGCCCGTGAATACGACCTGCTGCTGTTCCTGGCGCGGCAGGCGGGCCGGGTCGTGGCCAGGGGTGAGATCCTTGAGAATGTCTGGGGGCCGAACTTTTTCGGCGATGGCAATGTTCTGGATGTCTACATCCGATACCTGCGTCAGAAGATTGAGCAGCCAGACCGTCCGCAGTTGATTCACACTTACAGGGGGGTTGGTTATATGCTCAGGGCCAGCAACGCCTCCTGAAGCCATCGCCTGCACGGTTGCCATTGTTGAAGATGATCCTCGCCTGAGATCGCTGCTGGCACTTGTGCTGACGTCTGAGGGTTTTGCTGTCTCTTCCTTTGTGGACGCTGAAACAGCCCTTGCAGCCTGCCTTCACGAGCCCCCTGCCGTGCTGTTGCTCGATCAGATGCTGCCGGGAATGACGGGCCTTGAGTTGCTGTCCCGCTTGCGTGCCCATGGCCTGGCTTGTCCGGTGCTGATGATCACCGCGCTGCAGGATCCATCCTTCGACCGGTGTGCCGTGGAGGCCGGTGCCGATGCGGTTCTCGGCAAACCGTTCGAGGTGGACCGTCTGCTGGCCTGGGTGTCGCAGCGGCTGCCTCAGATGCTCTGAGCGATCGGCAGGGAGAGGCGAAAACACAGATGCATCCCGGCGTCATTGCTGGCGATCAGGTCGCCCCCCATCCGCCGGGCCAGGGCGCGGGCGATGGGCAGGCCCAGGCCGCTCCCCTCCGGGCGGCTGTCGTGGCGATGGTGGTCGAGCTTGACGAAGCGCTCGAAGATCCGCGTGAGGTCCTGCTCCCCCAGGCCCGGGGACGCCGTGTGCACGGTCAGCTGAAGCCTCGGGCCGTCGGTCGCCAGCGACACCCTCGGTTCGCTGCCGCCGAAGCGCACGGCGTTGTGATGCAGCTCCTGCAGCAGCTGGTCCAGCTCCCCAGGGTTGCCCAGCACCTGCAGCGACCGGTCGGGCGGTGGATCGACCACCCCGAACCGTTGCTCCAGCAGGGGGGCGATCGCCATCGGCGCGGCGGGCTCGGCTGGTTGCAGCTGCAGGCTGTTGAGCCAGCTGATGCGTTCGAGCAGCCGGGCCATGCGATCGAGCTCGTGGTGGACGGCGGCGATCCGTGCCTCCGGCGCCTGGAGCTCGCGGGCGAGGCACTGCAGTTCAAGGCTGGCGATCGCCAGGGGGGTGCGCAGCTCGTGGGCCATGGCCTGGGCGAAGGCCTGCTCCTGCTCGAGCTGAAGCCGCAGCCGCTCTTCTTCCCTCTGGCGCGCCGTCTCGGCCCGCACCGCCAGGGTGATGTCACGCAGGGTCACGATCAGCTGGGCGCTGTCCTGGAAGCGCAGATGTCGCCAGTGCAGCTCGAGCCAGAGGCGATCGTCCGCTTCCCCCCGCTGCAGCTGGATCACCCCCTCGTTGTCGCCGGTGTCACGGGGCAGGGGCAGCAGCGACCAGCCGGCGGCCGCATCGGCGGGACGCCAGTCGCGCAGCAGGTCCCCCAGGGGCCGATCGACCAGGGTGACGCAGCTCTCCACCCCGCAGGAGCGGCTGAAGCTGCGGTTCGCCCAACGCAGCCGTCCGTCGTCATGGGCGATCACCAGGCCGTCGGCCAGGCCGTCCATCGCCATGTCCAGCCAGGCCAGCGACCGCTGCAGGCTCGCGACCAGGCCCCTGAGGGGTTGATCCTGCGCGCTCACGGTGGCAGGTCGTCGGTGCCTTTGCCGGCGCCGCTGGTCGCATGGGCCCCCTCCAGGGGGGTGAGGGTCGCCGCGAACACCCAGTCGTCGTCACGCCGCTCGGCGGTGATGAAATGCTCCGACCGGATGGCGGTGCCGTCGCGGCAGATGGTCTGCAGCACCAGCGGATGATCGAGCACCCGGGAAATGCCGTCGAGGCGGAAGAGGGCGAAGCCTGCGTGGTGGCTGTCGCGGAAGGAGTCGGGCAGGATCCGCTCCATGTGCTGGTCGAGGAGGTCGGCTTCGGTCCAGCCGTAGACCAGGGTGAACCGGTCATTGATCGCCAGCACCTCGCCCTGGTGGTTGACCAGCAGCCAGGGGCGGGCGTCGTCGCGGGGAATCAGGGCCATGTCAGCGCAGGCAGGCCATCGGATGGCGGGGGGTGACCCCCAGGGCCCGGGCCACGCCGGGGTGGCAGACCGAACCGTCGCTGGTGTTGAGCCCGGACAGCAGCTCGGGCCGCTCGATCACGGCCTCCGCCAGGCCCCGGCCGGCGATGGTGACGATGTAGGGGAGGGTCACGCTCACCAGGGCCTCGGTGGAGGTGAAGGGCACGGCTCCGGGCATGTTGCCGACGGCGTAGTGCAGCACCCCGTGCTTCTCGACGACGGGCTCGGTGTGGGTCGTCTCCTGGCTGGTGGCAATGCAGCCCCCCTGGTCGATGGCCACATCGACGATCACCGACCGGGGTTTCATCCGTTGCACGAGGGCCTCGTCCACCAGGGTGGGGGCCCGTCCCCCCGGGGTCAGCACCGCCCCGATGAGCAGGTCGGCCGTCGGCACCAGCCGCTCGATCAGGCCACGGCTGCTCACCAGGCTCACGAGCCGGCCGCGGCGATCACTCTCCAGCTGGCGCAGGCGCTGGGGGGAGCGGTCGAGCAGCATCACCTCGGCATCCATGGCCGCCGCGATGCGGGCGGCGTTCCAGCCCACCGTGCCGGCGCCGAGCACGACCACCCGCGCCGGACGCACCCCCGTGCAGCCCCCCAGCAGCACCCCCCGGCCGCCATGGGGCCGCTCGAGCAGCATCGCCCCCACCTGGGTGGCGATGCGTCCGGCGATCTCGCTCATCGGTGCCAGCAGCGGCAGGGCGCCGTTCTCGAGCTGCACCGTCTCGTAGGCGATCGCGGTGCAGCCGCTCTCGAGCAGGGCCCGACCCACCTCGGGGTAGGCCGCCAGGTGCAGGTACGTGAACAGCACCAGGTCGCGGCGCAGAAAGCGGAATTCGGAGTCCTGCGGTTCCTTGACCTTGACCACCAGATCGCTCCCCCAGGCCTGCTCGGGGCTGCCGATGCGGGCGCCGGCGTCGGCGAAGTCGTCGTCGCTGATGCCGGCGCCGCTGCCGGCCCCCGTCTCGACCCACACCTCCAGGCCCATCAGGGTCAGCTCGCGCACCCCGTCGGGGGTGAGGGCCACGCGCTGTTCATCGCGCTTGATCTCGCGTGGGATCCCGATGCTGGCGATGGAGGTGGGGGTGGCAGGGGCCATGGCAGCCGGGGGCGCTCTCTCAAGCCTGGCTGGCGGATGGCCCGGCCGCCACCATCACCGGCACAGACTCTCCAGCATCTTTTCTGATACTGTTTCACGAACTCTTAAAACATCTGAACGGTTTGCTCCAGATTCACTGGATCCAGAAGACCGACCAGGACACTGGCGGTCTGCCCCGCCGGCTGCGGCTGCGACCCCTGGGGCTCGCGGCCCTCGTCGCTGGCCTGGCCGCCGTCGGACTGGGGGTGGGCTGGCAGCTCCGCGATCGGGCGATGGCGGCCAGCTTCCGGCAGCGGGAGGCGTCCCTCCGTCAGCAGCGGCGTCAGCTGGATGAGCAGCTCCGCACTCTGCAGGCCTTCCGCAGCGAATACCTGCAGTTCCGGGGCACCCTGCAGCGGCTCGGAACCCCGCCGCCACCGCCCGGTCGCGGTGGTCCCCTGGCCTTCGGGCGCCTCACGGAAGAGCTGGCCCACTGGAACCGCCAGGGCCAGGGGAACCTGCGGTCGATTCCCCTCGGTCCGCCCATCGTCGAGCCGTACAGCATTAGCTCGGGTTACGGCTACCGCGCCGATCCCTTCTGGGGCGTCGGCGCCCGCCACGACGGCATCGACCTGACGGCGCCGATCGGCACCCCGATCGTCGCCGCCGGTGATGGCCGGGTCATCAGCTGCTCGGTCCAGGACGGTTACGGCCTGCTGCTCGAGATCGCCCACGGGCCCCGGCTGCGCACCCGCTACGGCCACCTCGACAGCTGCCGGGTGATCGATGGCCAGGCCGTGCGTCGCGGCCAGCGGATCGCCACCGTCGGCAACAGCGGTCGCAGCACCGGGCCGCACCTCCACTACGAGGTGCGGCTGCTCGAGGAACCCCTCGATCCCACCCCCTTCCTGCGCGGCACCCCCCTAGCCGCCGGCCGCGATGGGCATCCGCCAGCCGCTGCCGAACGCCTGCCCGGTTGACTTGAGCACCGGCGGGGCCTGGCGGCGTTTGAACTCGGCCCGGCGCAGCAGCAGCCACACCCGCTCCACCAGAGCCGGATCACCCCCCTCGGCCAGCAGTTCCTCGGGGGTGGCGTGGTCTTCGATGTAGCGCCGCAGCAGGGCATCGAGGGTGGCGTAGTCAGGCAGCGAATCGCTGTCCTTCTGGTTGGGTCGCAGCTCGGCACTGGGCGGTTTGTCGAGGATCTCGCGGCCGATCAGCGCTCCGGTCGCCGCCAGCCCGCAACGGGCCCGGTCCCCCTTGGCGGCGTCACTGTCGAGCCAGCGGGCCAGGGCGTACACCTCGGTCTTGAACAGGTCACCGATCACCGCCAGCCCGCCGTTCATGTCGCCGTAGAGGGTGCAGTAGCCCACCGCCAGTTCCGACTTGTTGCCGGTGGCCAGCAGCAGATGCTCCTCCTGGTTCGCCACGGCCATCAGCAGGGTTCCCCGCAGGCGTGACTGCAGGTTTTCGGCGGTCACATCCCGCGGGGCGCCCCCCAGCACCGGGGTCAGGCTGGTGTCACAGCCCTCCATCAGCCCGGCGATCGGCACGGTGTCGGCGCGGATGCCGAGGCGGTGGGCCAGGGCTTCGGCATCGACCACCGAGCCGCGGGAACTGTGGGGGGAGGGCAGCAGCAGCGCCCTCACCCGACCGGGCCCCAGGGCCGCCACGGCCAGGCAGGCCACCAGGGCCGAGTCGATGCCGCCGCTGAGCCCCAGCAGCGCTGAACGGAAGCCGCACTTGCGGGCATAGTCGCGCAGGCCCAGCACCAGCACCTGCCAGAGCTCCTGCTGGGGGTCGTCCACGGTCGGGGACGCCGCCCAGGCGGCCTCGCCGACGGTCCAGATGCCGAGGGCCTCGGCCGCCCGGGGCAGCTGCAGGGCGGGGCTGCCGTCGGCGTTGAGCACGAAGCTGCCGCCGTCGAAGATCAGTTCGTCGTTGCCCCCCACCTGGTTCACGTAGAGCACCGGCGTGCTCAGCCGCCGGGCGGCGGCGGCGGCCTGCAGCTGCCGCTGCCGGGGTTTGCCGCGGCCATAGGGCGACGCCGAGAGGTTGATCAGCAGATCGACCCCGAACGGCAGCAGGTCGGCGATCGGATCGACGGCGCCGCCGCGGCCCCCGGCGGCGCCGGGCACCACCCAGAGGTCTTCGCAGATGGTCAGCCCCAGCCGCAGGGAGCCCCGTTCCGTCGCCGCGTCCAGCGGCAGGTCAAGCCAGCAGGCCGCCGCGCCGGGCTGGAAGTAACGCCGCTCGTCAAAGACGTCGTGGCAGGGGAGCAGCCGTTTGCGGGCGACGATGCGCCAGCCGCGGCCGTCCACCAGGGCGATGGCGTTGTGGCAACCGGCCGCACCGGCTTCGCTCACCCCCAGCAGCAGCTGCAGCCCGCCGGGCAGGTCGTCGGCCAGCCGTTGCAGCTGCCGGTCGTGCTCCTGCTGCAGGGCCGGTCGCAGCAGCAGATCCCGCGGCGGGTAGCCCCAGAGGGCCAGCTCCGGTGCCAGGGCCAGGCCGCAACCGGCGGCGGCGGCCTGGCGGCAGCGGTCGGCGATGGCCCTGCGGTTGCCGTCGAGATCCCCCACCAGAGGATTGATCTGAATCAGCGCGATCCGCAGGGGGGAGGACAACCGTCAGCGGAGAAGCCATAGAGATTCTGCGCCATCAGCCGGGGCAGCAGTTCGGGGGGCACCAGCTGGGGGTCGGGATGGCGGCGGATGCTCGAGCTGGCGGCGGCGGGGATGTGCAGCGGCAGCAGCTCGGGCCGGCCCCCCAGCTGCCGCAGCCGTTCGAGGGCGGCCGGTTGCACCGGCCAGCCCTGGCGGGCAATGACCCCCAGGCGGCAGCCCGGCAGCCAGGCCTCGAGGGCTGCCCAGCGGGGGATCTGCTCGAGCAGGTCACTGCCCACCACCAGCAGCCGGTCGTGGTCGGGGAAGCGCTGGGCAGCCCGTTCGAGGCTGTCGCGCACCCGTCGGCTGCTGAGGTCCTGGCAGAGCTCCAGCCGCCCGGGCCCCACCTGCTGCTGCAGATCGCGCACCACGGCCTCCAGCAGGGCTGCCCGCAGCTCCAGGGGGGCGCCGTGCTGCTTGAAGGGGTTGTCACTGGCCCAGGTGGCCACCAGCGGCACGAGCCCCGTGAGGCCCTCGAGCACCGCCCGGTGGCCCACGGTGGGCGGGTCGGCGCTGGTGCCGAACAGGGCGACGGTGGGGGTCATGGCAGCCCCGCGTCGACGGCCGTCGATCGGCAGCCGGCGAGCCAGTGCCGGGCTGAAGGTTCGTCGCGCAGCAGCCGCCGCCGCAGGGTCGCCGGCCGGCTGGGCCCCTGGCGGGCGCCGAGCAGCAGCTGCCGGGCGGTCTCACGGCCGGTGAGCCGGCTCCCCTGCACCGCCAGGGCGGCCTGGGCCAGGGCGACGGGGGCGGCGGGCACCAGGCTCAGGCCGGCGCTGGCCGGCGCCAGCAGCAGCAGCACCTGCTTGAGCCCCCCCAGCAGGGCCTGCAGACCCAGCTGGCTGCCGCCGATCCAGGCCCCGTTCGTGCCGATGCGGCGCAGCAGCCGCTGGCGTTCCCGGGGGCCGAGGGCAATGCCATAGAGCCGGCAGAGCTGACTGACCAGGGCCGCATCGGCGGCGGCACTGCCCGCCAGATCGAGCCAGCCCAGGGGGCTGGCGGCCAGACCCGCGGCCTTGAGGGCGGCCCACTGGCCGATCAGGCGTCGGGCGGCACCCTGGCGCAGGGTCAGCCGCAGGTCGAGCAGCCGCGTGGCCACCGCTTCGGCCTGGCCCAGGGTGTTGAGGCAGAGCAGCAGGTCCCCCTGGTCGCTGAGCAGCTGCTGCAGCCGCTGGCGCAGGTCCCCCAGCCGGGCCGGCCCGGCCACGCTGCGCACCCGCCCGTCGGCCAGCTGCTGCGGCCGGTGGGGGGCGGCGGCGGTCCAGATCAGGGTGGGCTCCGGCAGCAGCGGCGTCAGCCGCTGCGTGAGCGACCGTTCAAGATCGCGCCGCTCGGCGGCGGTGCGGCGATCGGCCCCGTTGACCACCAGCAGCAGCGGCTTCCCCTGGCGTCGCAGGCGTTCCACTGCCGCCAGCTCAGGGGTGGTGAGATCGCCGTCGAGCACCAGCAGCACCAGATCGGCCCCGTCGGCCAGCCGCTGGGCAAGGGCGGCGCGGCCAGAGCCGTCGACCTCGTCGAGGCCGGGGGTGTCAACCAGCCGCACCGCCGTCAGCTGCGGCAACGGCAGGGGCCAGGGGGCCTCCTCACCGTCGCGGGTGGACCCATGCACCACGTCGGTGGCGAAGCGATCGACCCCCAGCAGGGCATTGAGCAAGCTGCTCTTGCCCACCCCCACCCGCCCCAGCACCACCAGCCGCAGAATCCCGGCCTCGAGGCGCTGCAGCTGGCGGTCCAGCCCAGGCAGCGCCTCGCCCAGGGCCGCCTGCTCCCGCGGGCTGGGCCGCAGGGTCCGGCGCCAGCGGCCCAGGGCTGCGGCCACCGTCTGGCGAGGGCCGCCGGTCATGGCCGCCGCGGTCGCCACCAGCCCGCCAGCACCGCCAGCACCGCATCGGCGCCCACGATGCCCACGAAGGCGCCGAATTCATCGACGACCACCCGCACCGAATCGTTGCGACGGCGGAAGCCGGTGAGCAGCCGGTCGGCACGGATCATCTCGGGCACGTAATCGACCGGTTCCGACAGGCTGGCCACCGTCGCCTGGCCCCGCCCCTGCACCAGGGCGGTGAGCAGGTTGTCGCGGCTGGCGACCCCCAGCACCTCGTCCACCTCCTGGCCCAGCACCACCCACCAGGGGGAATCGCTGCTGAGCAACGTGTCGCGCAGGTCATCGAGTCGGGCGGCGCCGCTGAGGCTGGGGGCCGAGACCCGCGGCAGCATCAGGTCGCGGGCGGTGAGGTCATTGAGCTGAAAGACCTTGGCGATCATCGCCGCCTCGTCGGCTTCGATCTGCCCCTTCTGGGACCCCAGCCGGGCCAGCAGGCGGATCTCCTCCTCATCGGTGGTGAGCTCGCTTTCTTCGGTGATGGCCGGCATCACCTGTTCGAGCGGAAGGATCAGCGGCGTGCAGAGGCGGGTGAGCAGGATGATCGCCGGGGCCGACATCAGCGACAGGGAGGCTGCCATGCGGGTGCCCAGGGCCTTGGGCATGATCTCGCCCACCAGAATCACCACCAGGGTGAGGCCGAAATTGAAGGCGGTGAGCGTCGATTTGCCGAGGGCATGGCGCTGGAACACCGCCGCTGCCACGCCGCCCAGCATCAGGCTGCCGAAGATCTGAAAGACGTTGCTCGAGATCACGAGCACCGCCAGGGAGCGGCCCAGGCGGTTCTTGAGCGACTGCAGCTTGAGGGCGCCGGGCACCGACCGGGCCACCATGTCGTGCACCCGCAGCGGATTGACGCTCAGCAGGGCGGCCTCGACGGCGGCAGGGAGTGCCGAACCGGCCAGAACCACCAGCACGAGTCCGGCCAGGACGAGGAAATCGCTCACAGAGTCCCGGACGGGAGCCGAAACTGACACACTCAATTAAACCGCCTCCGGGTGGAACCGACAGAGCCCGTGCCGATCTCGTTCGACCACCGCCGCCGCCGTTTCCTTGAGGCCCTGGGGGGCCTGGCGGCGATCATCCCTGCGGCGGTGCTGCAGCGGCACCACGCCGACGTTGATTTCCCCTTCCGTCAGGACAGCGACTTCTGGTACCTGACCGGCTGCGATGAACCCGGTGCCGTGGCCCTGCTGCTGCCCCATCGCCCGGAGACCCCGTTCGTGCTCTTCGTGCCGGCGAAGGATCCGCTGGCCGAGGTGTGGGACGGCTTCCGCTGGGGCACCGAAGGGGCCGTGCGCCAGTTCGGCGCCGACCTGGCCCATCCCCTCGCCGACCTCGACAGCCTGCTGCCCGACTACCTCGAGGGGGCCGAGGGGCTCTGCTTCCGGGTCGGTCGCCATCCCCACCTCGAACCGCTGGTGCTGCGCACCTGGGCCGAGCAGCTGGACCGGGCCCCCCGCCGGGGGGGTGGGGCCGACCGGCTGGTGGCCCCCTGCCCGCTGCTGCATGCCATGCGGCTGGTCAAGGACCCGGGCGAACTGGAGCGGATGCGGCTGGCGGCGGCCATCAGCGCCGCCGCCCACGAACGGGCCCGGGCCCTGGTGCGGCCGGGCCTCAACGAGGCCGACGTGCGGGCCGAGCTCGAGCACCACTTTCTCGCCAGCGGCACCCGCGGCTTCGCCTACCCCTCGATCGTCGCCGGTGGCGACAACGCCTGCATCCTCCACTACACCGCCAACAACGCCCCGCTGCGGGACGGGGATCTGCTGCTGATCGATGCCGGCTGCAGCCTTGATGACCACTACAACGGAGACATCACCCGCACCTTCCCGATCAACGGACGTTTCAGCGGCGAACAGCGGGCCCTCTACGACCTGGTGCTGGCGTCGCAGGAGGCGGCCCTCGCCGCCGTGCGGCCTGGGGGCACCGCCGAAGACGTGCACGGCACCGCCGTGCGGGTGCTGGTGGAGGGGCTGCTCGACCTGGGACTGCTCACGGGCAGCGTCGACGGCATCATCGAGCAGGGGGCCTACCGGCATCTGTACATGCACCGCACCGGCCACTGGCTGGGGCTCGATGTGCACGATGTGGGCGCCTACAGGCTCGGCGAGCACCCCGTGGCCCTGCAGCCGGGCATGGTGCTCACCGTCGAGCCGGGGCTGTACGTGAGCGACCGGCTGCCGGTGCCCGAGGGTCAGCCGGCCATCGACGAGCGCTGGAAGGGCATCGGCATCCGCATCGAAGACGACGTGGCCGTGACCGCCGACGGGGCCGAGGTGCTCACGGCCGCGGCACTCAAGCAGCCGGAGGCCATGGAACGTCGCCCCTGAGGGCGGCCGCCAGGGTGAAGGGTTCGAGGGCGGCGAGGCTGGCCAGCACAAGGTCGGCCCCTGCGGCCCGCAGCTGGTCGCCGTAGGGGCCCGCGGGGCCCTCGGCCCCCCGGTGGGGGGGCAGCACACCGATGGCCCGCAGGGGCCGCCGGGGGTCGGCGCTGCGGGCCCGCACGACCGTGAGCACATCAGCGACGGTGTCGCCCACATAGGCCAGCGGCAGGGGGCCCGCCGTGCCCTCCAGCCGTGCGGCCAGGGCCAGCAGGCCCGTGGGGTCGGGCTTGTCGGGGGCATCGCCCATGGCGATCAGCGGTGGTGCCGTCAGGCCGAGGCGGTCTTCGAGCACGAAGCGGGCCGAGGGCGGTTCGGCGCCGCTCACGAAGCCCCAGGCCAGGCCGGCTGCACTGATGCCGGCGAAGAAGCCGGGCTCCACGAGCAGCGGTTCCTCGCGGATGAACCCCTGCCACTGGCCGGGGTCACCGTCGGGATCGCCGCCGAAATAGAAGCCGTTGAACACCTCCACCACCGCCGCGAAGGGGGGCAGGGGGACGACGCCGCTGCGGCGCAGCAGTTCGCGGGAGGCCTCCCAGTCGTTGTTCCAGCAGCCTTCGGCCTTGAGGCTGTCGATGGCGGCCAGGCTGGGGGCGGGGCCGCCGAACTGCTGCACCGTCGCGGCGATGGCTCGCCGGTAGCTGCCCCCCACATCCCGGATGACACCGTCGATGTCGAACAGCAGTAGGGCCCGGGGAACGATGGTCATGGGGCAGCCTTTGCATCGGCGGTGGCATCGGCCAGGAAGGTTTCGGCGGCGGCCTCGGTGGCGGCGCAGCGGTACAGACGTTCCACCAGGGCTGGCCCCAGGGTGAAGCTGTCGACCCCCACGGCGGCGAGGGCCACCAGGTCATCGGGTTGCCGCAGGCTGGCCACGAGCAGCCGCAGGGAGGAACCCAGGCCGTCGAGACAGCGCTGCATGGCGGTCAGTTCGGCCAGGCCGTCGCGGCCCTGGTCCTGGATCCGCCCCAGATAGGGGGCGATGTCGCTGGCCCCCAGGGCCGCGGCGATCAACACCTGCGGGGCCTCGTAGCACGCGGTGAAGGTCACCGGCACGCCGGCGGCGACGAGCTGCCGGCCGGCCTCGGCCCCGGCCCGGTCGATCGGCAGCTTGACGCGCACCAGGCCGGGGTCGAGGTCGGCCAGCCGTCGGCCGCAGGTGTGCAGGGTGCCGGCATCGGCCCCCCAGGCCTGCAGATGCAGTTCCAGACAGCCCAGGTCGCGGGCCCGGCGGCAGAGGTCGGCGAGGGCCTCGGTGCGGCAGGGCACGCCGGCGCGGCGCAGCAGGGTGGGATTGGTGGTCACCCCGCGGAAGAGGCCGCCGGGCAGCCAGGCCTGCCAGTCGTGGGCTGCAGCGGAATCGAGCAGCAGCCGCAGGGCCATGGGGCAGAAAAGGAGGCTGGTAGGTTAGTCGTTTGCCTGCCGTGCCAGGCTGAACCCCTTGCCCCAGAGTCCCGCCGAGACGAGCCCCGTGACCGAGACCGCCGCCGCCGCTGCCGTCGATTCCGACACCCTTGACACCGCCGCTGACACCGCTGCCGACGAAACCGGCGCAGCCATCCCGGCCCCCCGGCCCACGGGCATGAAGAGTGCCAGTGCCGTGCTGGCCACTGCCACCATCGATGCCGACGGGGTCCCCTCGGGATATACCCCCAAGGCCGACGAGGGCCGTTTCCTGCTGAAGATTCTGTGGCTGCCCGACAACGTCGCCCTGGCGGTCGATCAGATCGTCGGTGGCGGCCCGAGCCCGCTCACGGCCTACTTCTTCTGGCCGCGGGAAGACGCCTGGGAAACCCTCAAGGGGGTGCTCGAGGCCAAGAGCTGGATCACCGAGAACGAGCGGGTCGAGATCCTCAACAAGGCCACCGAGGTGATCAATTTCTGGCAGGAGGAAGGCAAGGGCAAGAGCCTCGACGATGCCAAGCTCAAGTTCCCCGAAGTCACCTTCTGCGGGACCGCCTGAGGGCCGGTCTGGATCGTCCGTCCCAGCCTGTGCATAAAAAAAGCGCCTCCGCGAGGGGGCGCTTTCTTGTTGGCATTGCTGGCGGCTCGTGGGAGCCGCTGGGATCAGCCGTTGGCCCTGGTGGCCTGCAGCCGGGCCCGGGCCTTGAGCAGCTCCTGCTGGGCCAGCAGCTTTTCGGGGCTGTTGGGCTGACCCTCGAAGCCGGAGGCCTTCTGCTGGGCGGCGTCCAGCTGGCTCTGGGCTTCGCTGGGGTCGATGGCACTGCCGGCCACGGCACCGTTGACGAGCACGCTGATCTCGTCGGATTCAACTTCGGCGAAACCGCCCATGAGGGCGATGGCCGTCCAGCGGTTGCCTTCGCGCAAACGCAGCACACCCACGTCAAGGGCGGTGAGCAGCGAGACGTGGCCGGGGAGCACCCCGAGCTGGCCGGTGGTGCTGGGCAGGATCACCTCGTCGGCAGGGCCGTCGAAGACGCTCTGGTCGGGGCAGAGCACCCGCAGGGTGAGAGGCATGGTGTTGAGGGCTCAGGGACAGGGGCGGGGGATCAGCCCTTGGCCTGGGAACGGATCTTCTCGGCCTTGGCCTTGACCTGTTCGATGTTGCCGACCAGGTAGAAGGCCTGCTCCGGCAGGTCATCAAGCTCGCCGGCGAGGATCTGCTGGAAACCCTTGATGGTGTCGGCCAGCTTCACGTATTCGCCGGACTGACCGGTGAAGACCTCAGCCACGAAGAAGGGCTGGGAGAGGAACTTCTCGATCTTGCGGGCCCGATCCACCGTGCGGCGGTCGTCTTCCGACAGTTCGTCGAGGCCGAGGATGGCGATGATGTCCTGCAGTTCCTTGTAGCGCTGCAGGGTCGACTGCACGGCCCGGGCGGTGCGGTAGTGCTCATCGCCGACGACGGCCGGCTGAAGCATGGTGCTGGTGGAATCGAGGGGATCCACGGCGGGGTAGATGCCCTTGGAGGCCAGGCCGCGGCTCAGCACCGTGGTGGCGTCGAGGTGGGCGAAGGTGGTGGCAGGGGCGGGGTCGGTCAGGTCGTCGGCGGGCACATAGACGGCCTGGATCGAGGTGATCGAACCCTCCAGGGTGGAGGTGATGCGCTCCTGCAGCGCACCCACATCGGTGCCGAGGGTGGGCTGGTAGCCCACGGCCGACGGCATGCGGCCCAGCAGGGCGGACACTTCGGAGCCGGCCTGCACGAAGCGGAAGATGTTGTCGACGAACAGCAGCACGTCCTGCTTGTTCACGTCACGGAAGTGCTCGGCCATGGTCAGGGCCGAGAGACCCACGCGCATGCGGGCGCCGGGGGGCTCGTTCATCTGGCCGTAGCAGAGGGCCACCTTCGACTTGCTCAGGTCTTCGGCGTTGATCACGCCGGACTCCTTGAATTCCTGGTAGAGGTCGTTGCCCTCGCGGGTGCGCTCACCCACGCCACCGAACACCGACACACCGCCGTGCTCCTTGGCGATGTTGTTGATCAGCTCCTGGATCAGCACGGTCTTGCCGACGCCGGCGCCACCGAACAGGCCGACCTTGCCGCCCTGGCGGTAGGGGGCCAGCAGGTCGATCACCTTGATGCCGGTCTCGAACACCTTGGGCTTGGTCTCGAGGTCGGTGAGACGGGGAGCCTCGCGGTGGATCGGGGCAGTGGCGGTGGTGGTGACCGGACCCTGCTCGTCGACGGGCTCGCCGAGAACGTTGAAGATGCGGCCGAGGGTGGCCTCACCCACGGGCACCGAGATGGGAGCGCCGGTGTCGAGGGCTTCCATGCCGCGCACCAGGCCGTCGGTGGTGCTCATGGCGACGGCCCGCACCCGGTGGTCCCCCAGCAGCTGCTGGACTTCAGCGGTCAAGGCGATGGCCTGGCCGGCGGAGTTGGTGGCTTCGATGCGGAGGGCGTTGAAGATGCGCGGCAGCTTGCCGGCGGGGAATTCCACGTCCAGCACAGGGCCGATGACCTGACGGACGATTCCTTTCGTGCCGATGGTGGCGGGGGCTGCAGCGGCCATGGTGAAAAGCGTTGGGGCGAAAGGGCATGCCTTTCGGGCCGTGAAAACTTACCACCCAACCGGCGCCCCCTCGCCGACCGCCCCCGGGGGTACGGGGAACCGCCCAGGCGTCCCGATTGCGACACGACCCGGCACGGCTGTAAGTTGGCACTCGACGGGCGAGAGTGCCAACGCGCCCCTTCATGCCCGTCAGCACACCCAAGCTCTGAGATCGAACCAGACGTCATGGCTGCTGTATCCCTCAGCGTGTCCACCGTTAAACCCCTCGGTGATCGCGTTTTCATCAAGGTGTCCGCTTCTGACGAGCGCACCGCCGGCGGCATCCTCCTGCCCGACACCGCCCAGGAGAAGCCCCAGGTCGGCGAAGTCGTCCAGGTGGGCCCCGGCAAGCGCAACGACGACGGCACCCGCCAGGCCCCCGAGGTCAGCGTCGGCGACAAGGTGCTCTATTCCAAGTACGCCGGCACCGACATCAAGCTCGGCGGTGACGAGTTCGTGCTTCTCAGCGAGAAGGACATCCTCGCCGTCGTCAGCTGACGCACCCCCCTGCCGGCCTGACGCCGGTGGACCGATTTCCCCGACTGCTCTTCTGATTTCCTCCCATGGCCAAGCGCATTATTTACAACGAGAACGCCCGTCGTGCCCTCGAGCGCGGCATCGACATCCTCGCGGAGTCGGTGGCCGTCACCCTCGGCCCCAAGGGTCGCAACGTGGTGCTCGAGAAGAAGTTCGGTGCTCCCCAGATCATCAATGACGGCGTCACGATCGCCAAGGAGATCGAACTCGAAGACCACATCGAGAACACCGGTGTCGCCCTGATCCGTCAGGCCGCCTCCAAGACCAACGACGCCGCCGGCGACGGCACCACCACCGCCACGGTGCTGGCCCACGCCATGGTCAAGGCCGGTCTGCGCAACGTCGCCGCCGGTGCCAATGCCATCAGCCTCAAGCGCGGCATCGACAAGGCCTCCGAGTTCCTCGTCAGGAAGATCGAGGAGCACGCCAAGCCCATCACCGACAACAAGTCGATCGCCCAGGTGGGTGCCATCTCGGCCGGTAACGACGAGGAAGTCGGCCAGATGATCGCCGATGCCATGGACAAGGTCGGCAAGGAAGGCGTGATCTCCCTCGAGGAGGGCAAGTCGATGACCACCGAACTGGAGGTCACCGAAGGCATGCGCTTCGACAAGGGCTACATCTCCCCTTACTTCGCCACCGACACCGAGCGGATGGAGGCCGTCCTCGACGACCCCTACATCCTGCTCACCGACAAGAAGATCGCCCTGGTGCAGGACCTGGTGCCTGTGCTGGAGCAGATCGCCCGCACCGGCAAGCCCCTGCTGATCATCGCCGAGGACATCGAGAAGGAGGCCCTGGCCACCCTCGTCGTCAACCGTCTGCGCGGCGTGCTCAACGTGGCCGCCGTCAAGGCCCCTGGCTTCGGTGACCGTCGCAAGGCGATGCTCGAAGACATGGCGGTGCTGACCAACGGCCAGCTGATAACCGAAGACGCCGGCCTCAAGCTCGAGAACGCCAAGATCGAGATGCTGGGCACCGCCCGCCGCATCACGATCAACAAGGACACCACCACCATCGTCGCCGAAGGCAACGAGGCGGCGGTCAAGGCCCGCTGCGAGCAGATCCGCAAGCAGATCGACGAGACCGACTCGACCTACGACAAGGAGAAGCTGCAGGAGCGGCTGGCCAAGCTGGCCGGCGGTGTGGCCGTGGTCAAGGTGGGCGCCGCCACCGAGACCGAGATGAAGGACAAGAAGCTGCGCCTTGAAGATGCCATCAACGCCACCAAGGCGGCGGTTGAGGAGGGCATCGTCCCCGGCGGCGGCACCACCCTCGCCCACCTGGCCCCTGCCCTCGAGGAGTGGGCCGCCCAGAACCTGGCTGGTGAAGAGCTGATCGGTGCCCGCATCGTGGCCCAGGCCCTCAACGCTCCGCTCAAGCGGATCGCCGAGAACGCCGGCGCCAACGGTTCCGTGGTGGCCGAGAACGTGCGTCACAAGCCTTTCAACGAGGGCTTCAACGCCGCCACCGGCGAGTACGTCGACATGCTGGCCGTCGGCATCATCGACCCCGCCAAGGTCACCCGCTCGGGCCTGCAGAACGCCGCCTCGATCGCCGGCATGGTGCTCACCACCGAGTGCATCGTGGTCGATCTGCCCGAGAAGAAGGAAGCCGCTCCCGCCGGCGGTGGTCCTGGCGGCATGGGTGGCGACTTCGACTACTGATCTCAATCGAGGTCAGACGTCTGGGTCAATCCTCTGCGTCACTCCCTGCGGCCCTCCGCAGGGACCCGGTCAGGGAGGGCTTCGGCCCTCCCTTTTTCATGGGCAGGGGCTGGTCAGAGGGTCGTCAGAGATATCAGAGGGTCGTCAGGGATATCAGAGCGTCGTCAGGGATAACCGTTGGGCACAAAGAACTGCTCGTTGATCGGCGGCCGCACGTAGCGTTTGCCGCTCTTGCGTGGGGGCAGCTTCAGGGCCGGTGGGGTCATGTCTTCGTAGGGCACCTTGCTGAGCAGGTGGCGGATGCAGTTCAGCCGGGCGCGGCGCTTGTCATCGGCTTCGACGGTGAACCAGGGGGCTTCGGGGATGTTGGTGTGGGCGAACATTTCGTCCTTGGCCTGGGAGAATTCGACCCAGCGATCCCGCGATTCGAGGTCCATCGGGCTCAGTTTCCAGCGTCGGGTGGGGTCATCAATGCGGGCCCTGAAGCGGGCCTCCTGTTCGTCGTCGCTGACCGAGAACCAGTACTTCAGCAGCAGGATGCCTGAACGCACCAGCATCCGTTCAAATTCGGGACACGACTGCTCGAACTCCCGCAGCTGCTCGGGGGTGCAGAAGTTCATCACCCGTTCCACGCCGGCGCGGTTGTACCAGCTGCGGTCGAACAACACCATTTCACCGGCGGACGGGAAGTGTTCGACATAGCGCTGGAAGTACCACTGGCTGCGCTGTTGATCGCTGGGGGTGCCCAGGGCCACCACGCGGCAGCCGCGGGGGTTGAGGGGTTCGGTGATGCGTTTGATCGTGCCCCCCTTGCCGGCCGCATCGCGCCCCTCGAACAGCACGATCAGGCGAAAGCCCGTGGCCTTGATCCAGTACTGCATCTTGACCAGCTCCACCTGCAGCCGCACCAGCTCCTTCTCGTAGAAGCGGCGGTCAAGCCGGCTGCTGGACTCTCCGTTCTCGCCGGCCAGATCATCCATCAGCCGTGAGGGGCCTTCGCCTTCGCCGCTGCCCTTGCCTTTCCCGTGCTTCTTGCCCATGGCCCCCCAGTCCCCATGCCGTATCGGGTTCCCGGACCCTAGGAACGGGGGCTGCCGGCGTCAGCGCGGCAGGGGGTGGCTGGGGTTCAGAGGTAGAACCCCACCGAGGTGATGACGCGGGTGCCCTGCTCCCGCAGGGCGCTGCGCAGAAAGTAGGTGGACTGGTTGTGCAGCAGGTTCTCCCAGCGGTGCCGCGTCACGAAGACCGGCAGCACCACGGTGCAGAAGCGGTTGGCTCCCTTGCGGTGGGTGCGTTCGAATTCGGCGACGAAATCGAGCACCGGGGCCACCAGCGACCGGTAGGGCGAGTGCAGCACCACCAGGGGCACATCGGGCAGCTGCCGTTGCCATTGCTGCTCGAAACGGTCACTGGCCTGCAGGCCCAGTTCGACATGAACGGCCACCAGCTCACTGGCGATGCTGTGGGCGTAGCGCACCGCCTCGTAGCTGCCGCGATGCAGCTGCCCCACCAGCACAATGGCGGGCGAACCGGTGCCGGCGGCCGGTGCCGGCGGCAGGCTCAGCTGCACGTCGGGGGCCAGCCGCAGCCGTTTCGACACCAGCCGGTAGTGGTTGTGGATGGTGAGAAACAGGGCCACCAGCAGGGGGATGGCCAGCACGATCAGCCAGGCGCCTTCGCGGAACTTGCTGAACAGCAGAATGCCCGTCACCACAAAGGTGGCGACGGCCCCCACCCCGTTCATCAGGGCCTTGCCCAGCCAGCCGCCGCTGCGTTCGCGCCACCAGTGCACGACCATGCCGGCCTGGGAGAGGGTGAAGCTGGTGAAGACACCGACGGCGTAGAGCGGAATCAGCCGGCTGACGCTGCCGCCGAAGATCACCAGCAGGGAGGCGGCGGCCAGGGACAGGGAGAGGATGCCGTTGCTGAACACCAGCCGATCGCCGAGGGAGGCCAGCTGCCTGGGCATGTAGCCGTCCTGGGCGAGGAAGGCCGCCAGCCGGGGGAAGTCGGCATAGGCGGTGTTGGCGGCCAGCAGCAGGATCAGCAGGGTGCCCAGCTGCAGCAGCAGCAGCAGCGGACCCTGCCCATAGACCCGCTCGCCGATCTGGTACAGGAGGGTCGGCCCGTCTTCGCGATAGACCAGGCCCAGATGGTGGGCCAGCAGGCTGATGCCCAGGAACATCGCCGCCAGCAGCGTCACCATCGTCGCCAGCACCCGTCGGGCATTGCGCCATTCGACGGGACGGAAGGCCATGACGCTGTCGCTGATGGCCTCGATGCCGGTCATGGCGGCGCAGCCCGAGCTGAAGGCCCGCATCAGCAGCACCGGACCGATGGCTGCGAACCCGTGCTGATGGCCATGGCCGTTGACCGACAGCGCCTCGAGCAGCTGGCTCTGCTGGTCGGCCAGGGGCATGGGGGCCATGTTGCCCTGCAGCAGCTGCACGACCCCGGTCACCAGCAGCAGCCCGATGGAGCCGATGAAGAGATACGTGGGCAGGCTCATCACCTGGGCGCTGGAGCGCACGCCGCGCAGGTTCGCCCCCATCAGCAGCAGCACCGCCAGCAGGCACAGGGGCACCCGCACGCCGTCGAGAACGGGAAAGGTGGAGGTGAGGGCCGCGATGCCGGCGGCCACGCTCACCGCCACCGTGAGCACGTAGTCAAGGGAGAGGGAGGCGCCGGCCACCAGACCGGCCAGGGGCGAGAGGTTGTCGTGGGAGACGCGGTACGAGCCACCGCCGAGGGGATAGGCCTTGATGGTCTGGCGGTAGCTGAGCCCCACCACCACCATCAGCAGCACGATCAGGGCGGTGATCGGCAGGGTGTAGCCGAGGGCGGCGGCCCCCGCCATGCCCAGCACCAGCACGATCTCCTGGGTGGCGTAGGCCACCGACGACAGGGCGTCGGAGCTGAGGATCGCCAGGGCCTCTGGGTTGCTGAGCCGTTCTTCGTCGTGGGCGCTGCTGGGCAGCGGGGCGCCGAACAGGCCGCGCTTGAGGCCGATCAGCAGGCGGTTGAGGCGGCTGGTGGGCATGGGGGTGAGGGGGCGTCAGCCCAGCCAGCGGGCACTGAGCACCACGGCCAGCCCGAGGAACAGGGCCAGCAGTGTCCAAGTGATGCGGTTGAGGGTGTTCTCGGCGCTGCGGGCACTGGTGAACATCGAGCTGCCGCTGGAGGCAAGCCCCCCCATGCCGTCGCCCTTGGGGCTGTGGAGCAGCACCGAGATGATCAGCAGGACTCCTGAGATGGACCAGACCCAGCTCAGGGCAGTGGAGATCATGAGAACAACGCGATCAGACGACTGTAGGTCTGGACGGTGACGGGGCCTCGGGGGTGCCGACGGGGCTCACCAGGCTCTTGCCGGTCATCGCCTCGGGCACCGGCAGCCCGAGGATGTCGAGGATGGTGGGGGCGACGTCGGCCAGGCCACCGCCCTCGCGCAGGTCAGCCACGCCGCCATGGCCGGCCAGCTTGCGCTGTTCACCCTCGATGAGGATGAACGGCACGGGATTGGTGGTGTGGGCCGTCCAGGGGTTGCCGTCGTCTCCCTCCATCACCTCGGCATTGCCGTGGTCGGCGGTGATCAGCAGCGTGCCGCCCATGCGGCCGGTGGCATCGAGCAGGCGGCCGACGCAGCGGTCGACCGTGGTGATCGCCTCGCGGGTGGCCTCCATGTTGCCGGTGTGGCCCACCATGTCGGGGTTGGCGTAGTTGATCACCACCAGGGCGTAGATGCCCTTGCGGATGGCCGCCACGCAGCCGTCGGTGAGGGTCTCGGCCGACATGGCCGGCGCCTGGTCGTAGGTGGCCACCTTGGGGGACGGCACCAGATGCCGGTCTTCCCCAGGGAACGGCTTCTCCATGCCGCCGTTGAGAAAGTAGGTGACGTGGGGGTACTTCTCGGTCTCGGCGGTGCGGAACTGCCGCAGGCCCGCCCGGGACACCACCTCGCCCAGCAGGTCGTCGAGGGATTCGGGGGGGAAGGCGACGGCGACCGGCAGGCTGCGTTCGAACTGGGTGAAGGTGACCACGTCGAGGGGGGTGACGGGTTCCCGGGCAAAGCCCTCGAAGCTGGGGGTCACCAGGGCGGCAGTGAGCTGCCGCATCCGGTCGGGGCGGAAGTTGAAGATCACCAGGCCATCGCCTGGACGCAGCACCGCCTCGTCGAAGCGCACCGGCTCGAGGAATTCGTCGCTGGTGCCCCCCTGTAGCTGGGCCAGCACCGCCGCTTCAGGGGTCAGCGGTGAGGGGGTGCCGACCTCGGTGAGCAGCCGGTAGGCTTTCTCGACCCGTTCCCAGCGGTTGTCGCGGTCCATGGCCCAGTAGCGGCCGCAGAGGCTGCTGAGGTGGCCGGTGCCGGCGGCGGCGATCAGGTCGCGCAGCCGCTCGAGGTACTGCAGGGCGCTGCTGGGGGGGGTGTCGCGGCCGTCGGTGATGCCATGGATGGCGACGTCGTCGATGCCGCGGCCCCGGGCCCACTGCAGCAGGCCGCCCAGGTGGTCGATGTGGCTGTGGACGCCGCCGTCGGAGAGCAGGCCGAGCAGGTGCAGGCGACCGCCGCGGGCCTGCAGGCGGTCAGCCAGGTCGTTGAGGGCGGTGTTGGCGGCCAGGCTGCCGTCTTCCACCGCCTGGCTGATGCGCACCAGTTCTTGGCGGATGACGCGGCCGGAGCCGATGGTGAGGTGCCCCACCTCCGAATTGCCCATCTGGCCGCGGGGCAGGCCCACATGGGCGCCGCTGGCTTCGATCAGGGTGTGGGGATAGGCCGTCCAGAGGGCATCCATCACCGGAGTGCCCGCCTGGAGGATGGCGTTGTGGGCGGTTTCGGGTCGGTGGCCCCAGCCATCGAGGATGGCGAGCACCACCGGGGCCACCGGGGGCAGGCTACGACCGCGCAGGCCCGGATCAGCACTGGGTGGTGTGGCAGCTGTCACCCGCTGGATCTCTGGGACTCACCCGAAATTACATCCATGCCAGGGGAAGCTCAGGTCTGCGGGCGCGGGGGTCAGCTTTTGCCGACGGGTGACGGGCACCGCGGCTACGATCGGCCACCCATTCCGCGACCCATGGGACGCGCCTCGCTGCCGGATCAGCCCTGCGAACGGGTGGTGATCCTCGACGGTCCCGAGCTGCACCGCACCGTGCTGCGGCTGTGTTCGCAGCTGCTGGAGGCGGTGGCCGAACCCCGCGAGCTGCTGCTGCTTGGCATCCCCACCCGCGGGGTGGCCCTCACCCGGGTGCTGGTGGCCGAGCTGGAGCGTCAGACCGGCCATCCGGTGGCGGCGGGGGTGCTCGATCCCACCTTCCATCGCGACGATCTGGGCCGGGTCGGCACCCGGGTGCCGGTGGCGGCCACCGATCTGCCGCTGCCCATCGACGGCCGCACCGTGGTGCTCGTGGATGACGTGGTGTTCACCGGTCGCACGGTGCGGGCCGCCCTCGATGCGCTGCACACCTGGGGCCGTCCGGCGTGCGTGCGGCTGCTGGCGATGGTCGACCGCGGCCATCGCGAACTGCCGATCCAGCCCGACTGGGTGGGGCGGGTGGTGCCCACCAGCCGTCAGGAGTTCATCCACCTGATGCTGCAGGACGTGGATGGGGTCGACGGCGTGGAGCTGCTGCGACCCCTGGCGCCCTCAGCCCAGTGATTCGAGCTCGTCGTTGCGGAAATGGGCCTTGAAGCGGCCGAAGGCCACGATCACCGGCAGGGTCGGGCTGATCGGCCGTCCCTTCCATTCGTTCAGCACCGACACCACCTCGCCTTCCTGACCCTGCAGGTCGAAGGGCCTGCCACGGTGTTCGGGGTGGGTGAAGACCACCACCGACTGGCTGACGCGAACCCGTTCCCCAGGCGTCATGCGCTTTCCGATCTCGCCGTCATCCTGTCATGGGGCCATCGGCCACGGGGTCAGCGCGACAGCCGCTGGCAGGCGCTTTCGGGCCCGTCTTCGACGATGCGGCCGCCCAGGTCGTTGCAGGCCTTCTGGAAGGCGGCCCAGTCCGACAGCCCCTGACCCATGAGGGTTTGGATGCGGCCGTCGAGCTGTTGCGGATCAACGGCCATGCCGCCGGTGTGCCCTCCCCGATGGCTGTCCTCGTCCTGCCGCTGGCGGCGCAGGTCGCCGATGGCGTCGTGGATGCGATGGCGCAGGGGGGCCGCCTGCAGCTGCCACCAGGGGTGGTCGATGTGGTTGAGCTGGTTGAGGGCATCCCACCAGTGGCCCCCGTCGGCGGCGCTGCGGGCTGCCGCCAGGGCGTAGCGGTTGGCGGCCCAGTGCTCCCGCAGGCTGTCGCGCAGCTCCTGGCCATCGGGGAAGCGGCTTTCGCCGCTGGCCTGCAGCAGACCCTGGGCGGCCTCGAGACCCTGCTTCTGGTAACGCTCCAGCACCTGTTGGCGCAGCGCCTGGCGCCAGCGCTGCAGCTGCTGGCCTTCGGCCACCGGGTCGGCACTGCGGGCGATGAGCCGCCGCTGCAGGTCGAGGGCGGCCCACCACTGGCCCTGGTCCCAGCGCTGGCGGGCCTGCCGCCGCAGGCAGCCTTCGACCAGCGACTGCTGGGCGGGCTGCAGGGTCTGGAGGGCCCCCAGCTGGCGCCCGAGGCGCACGCAGTCTTCGAGTCGTCCGGCCGCGGCGGCCTTCTGCAGGCGGGCCGGCAGCTGCCGCTGCCACCAGCCCAGCAGACCCGCGAGCAGCAGAAACCCCCCCAGGCTGGCGAGCAGCCAGAGGCGGGCAAAGGTGCTGGGTCGCTTGGGCTGTCGGGGCATCGTCAATCCAGAATGCCGAGCCGGTGGACCCCGATGCTCCGCCCATCGGGCAGCTCTTCGCCCTCGACCCATAACTGGCGCCGGTCGTCGATGCGGAAGCGCAGCCGCAGGCGGTCGTCACCGTCCCGGCCGGGGGCGGCCAGGGGCAGCTGCAGCGGCGCTCCGGGCCAGGGGTTGACGGGCCCGCCGCCGTCATCCGCGGCCCGCAGCACCGGCCGATCGTCGATCAGCACCACCTCCCCCCGGGCGCCGGCGGCGATGGTGCCCAGCTGCAGCTCGAGGGCCGTTTCGGCCTCCCCCGCCCGCAGCACCAGCTCGAGGGGGTCGGGGGTCGGCCAGGCCTGACCCGCCAGATAGAGGGGATGCCAGCGTCGCCGGCCCTGGCGCCGGTCCCAGATGCGCAGGCTGACGCCACGGCTGAGCACGTCCTTCACCTGCAGGGCGGGGGTCATCGCCAGGGCGCCGCGCACCACCGCCTCGATGGGGCGATCACCGGGCAGCAGCCGGCCGGGCAGGCGCTGGTCGAGCCAGCGGCGCAGCCAGGGCAGCTGGCTGCCGCCCCCCACCGCCAGCACCGCGTCGATGCCCCCGTCGCCGAGGCCGGCCCGGCGGGCGGCGGCTTCGACGCTGGCCATCAGTGCTTCGAGCCGTTCGGGCAGGCCGCGCTGTTCGAGCAGCTGTTCGAGGTCGCGGCGGCGGCCCCGCAATCGCCGCCCGGCGGCCCCCAGCACGGTCACGGCGGCCTCGTCGGCGCTGCTGAGGGCGCATTTGAGCTGTTCGGCGGCCTGCAGCCAGTCGGGCGGTGGCGGCTGGGGGGCGCCGAGGGCTTCGGCCCACCAGCGGTCGATGTCCTGGCCGCCGAGGCCGAGGCCGGCCTTGCCCAGCACCCGGGCACAGCGGGGGCTGCGGTCTGGGCGCAGCAGGGGCCGACCGCCGAAGCGCAGCAGTTCGGCCATGGGGGCCGCCCGGCCCTGGCCCCCCTCGAGCCGCACCAGCGACAGGTCGGTGGTGCCGGCCCCCATGTCGAGCACCAGCACGACGCTGCCGGGGGCCAGGCCGGCGCCGAGGGCGGCGGCGGTGGATTCGTCGACCAGGGCCACCTCCGCGACGGGCAGGGCCTCGGCCCAGGCGGCGAGCCAGTGGCGATAGGCCCCGTAACCCTCGACGGGGGCCGTGAGCACCAGCCGGTGGGGCTGCAGGGCGGCGGGCAGGGCGCGCCAGATGGCATCGAGCAGCCGTTCGGCGGCCCAGCGGGCGCTGGCGTCGGCGCTGTCGCCCGCCAGGCGGGTCTTGAAGCCCGCCCGGGTCTCGGGGGGGCGACCGGCGTCAAGCACCTGCTGGCCGACGAGGGGCTGCAGGGTGGTGGGCAGCACCAGGGAGGGGATCAGGGGCGCTGCGGCCGCCGCTGCATCGCTGCCCGTTGCACTGAGGGGGGGCAGGCGCAGCAGCTCGAGGGGGGCGCCGGGGCTCCCCTGCCAGCCCACCAGGGTGGTGCTGGTGCCCAGATCAATGGCGAGGGTCCCCTGGGATGGCGGCGGCACGGGCAGGGGCGGGGCGAATTCTGAAACCTTTGCAGAGAGGCCCGCAGGATCGCGAACCCAGGCTCAGATTGAGAGCAATGGGTCCACATTCAAGAAGATGGCGGGTGATCGTCTGCTGCGCATGGTGCTGTCGTTCTACCGGGAGGATCCGGCGGAGCTGGCCCGGCTCGAGCCCCTGCTCGACTGCCGCCTCAGCCGTGGCTGGTCGGCCCTGCGCATCGACTGCTGCGACCGGCAGCACCTGGAGGTGGTGAACGGCCTGATCCATCTGTTGCGCGACCCCCTCGATGCCCTGCAGCTGGTGCGGCAGATCCGCCTGACGGCGCCGGGCATGCCCGAGCGGGTCTATCCGGTGCGGCTGCCGCTGCACCGCGACGGGCAGGCGTCGGCGGCCGAATGAGACCGTTCGCTCTAGGATGGAGGGCTGACGCCGCGCCGGTGCCGCCATGCAGTTCACCCAGCAACCCGACGCGAAGGAGCTGGCCCGCCGGTCGGAAAGCCTGATCCGCAAGGCCAGCAACCGCTACCTGACCACCGTGCGCATCGCTTTTCGGGCGAAGCAGCGCCGGTTTGATGACTTCGAGGGGCTGCTCGACGACAGCATGATCAAGCCTGTGCAGCGGGCAATCATCGAACTGAGCGACGAGCAGGACCAGCCCGATCTGCTGGCGGTGTGAGTCGGCAGCGGCTGCTGCGTGAGGGGGCTGGCTGGCGCTACGGCCATGATCCCGGTCGGGAGCCCTACAGCGTTCTGATTGCCGGTGCCGGCTGGGCCACCGAACTGCTGCCGGCTGAGGCCACGACCCTCAGCCGGCTGCTGCGCCGGCTCGTCGAGCAGCATGCCGCCCTAGCCGATCAGCTGATGGCCGAAGAAGCGATCACGATCAGCGCCGAAGAGGGTGACTGGTGGATCGAACTGGAGGGAGACCGGCAGGCCTGGGCGCTGCGTTTCGTGCTCAGCGGTGCCGGCCGCGGCGTTGAGGCCGGCTGGCCGGCACCGGCGGCCGGGGCGGTGGCCCAGGCCCTGCTCAGCGCCGGGGGCTGGTGACTCAGCCGGCGAGGAAGCCGGTGCGGTCTTCGTCGCCGAACAGGGAGCGGTAGGCGGCCACCAGGGAGCAGACCACCACCGGAGCCGCCACGAGGATGCCCACCCCGAACACCAGCACGCCCAGCAGGGTGATGGCGAACATCAGCAGGCCAAAGCCGATCATGCGGACGAACTGGGGCTGCACCACCTCACGGCCGTGCTGGAAGGCGGTCCAGGGTTGATCGCCCCGGGCGACCACCAGGGGCAGATGGAACATCTGGGTGACCGAGAGCCAGATCACCACCAGGGACCCGGCCACCAGCGGCAGGATGCTCAGCTCGAGCCTGATCATGCTCAGCAGGCCCCCGGTGAGCACGGCGATCAGGATCACGGCGCCGAAGATCGCCAGCAGCAGCAGACCCATCAGCAACAGCCGCCGCATCGCCGCCCAGTCGAGGCGGATGAAGTCGGCCAGCACCGGCGTCTCGCCGCCGATGGCCTTCCAGGCCCCACGGAAGAGCCCGATGTTGGTCCACAGGCTCACCAGCACGCTGAGCACCAGGCCGATGACGAAGAGAATCAGCGGCGCGATGGCCACTCCGTCGGCAGCCTCCATGGCATCGGTGGCCCGCTCCTGCATCGCCGAGGTGATCCAGTTGAGCAGAAGCGACACGAGGGTGAACCCCACGAAGAGCCACGGGGCCCTGCGAAAGCCCTGCCAGCCTTTCTGCAGCATGCTGATCACCGCGAGGGGTGCGGGCTCGGTCGTGGAGAGAGCCATGGGGTGGCGGGGGTGTAAAACGCTTGCCGGACCGTAGCCATGGCCACCCGTTTCGACCACAGGTCGACACCGGTCGATTTCGGAATGGGAGCCAATGTGAGAGAGTCGCGCCGCCTGAAGCGGTCGGCGACCAGGGGTCATTGCCATGTTGATTCTGGTGACCGGCGGGGCCGGTTACATCGGGTCCCACACCGTCAAGGCCCTGCGCCAGGCCGGCCACTCGCCCCTGGTGCTCGATGACTTCTCGAGCGGCCGCCGGGCCGTGGTCGAAGACACGCTGCGGGTGCCGTTCGTGGAGGGCCGCGTCGGCGACGGGGCCCTCGTGCGCTCGCTTCTCACGGGCGACCATCCGGCCTGCGCTGGCCAGCGCGTCGAGGCGGTGATCCATTTCGCCGGCCGCAGCATCGTCGGTGAGTCGTGGCAGCGGCCGGCCGAGTACTACGGCAGCAACGTCAGTGAGGCCCTCAGCCTGCTGCAGGCGGTGGTGGAGGTGGGGGCGGCGGCCGCCTCGGGCCCGGCGCCGTTCATCTTTTCGTCGAGCTGTGCGGTGTACGGCCTGCCGCGCACATTGACGCTGACCGAAGACCATCCGCTCGAACCGATCAATCCCTACGGGCGCTCGAAGCGGATGGTTGAAGAGCTGATCCGCGATCTGGCCCTGGCCCATGGCCTGCCGAGCATCATCCTGCGCTACTTCAATGCCGCCGGCGCCGACCCCGACGGCGAGATCGGCGAGGTGCACGATCCCGAGACGCACCTGATTCCGCGGGTGCTGGATGCGATGACGGGGCGTTCGCCCTTTCTGCAGATCTTCGGCGATGACTTCGACACCCCCGATGGCACGGGCATCCGCGATTACACCCATGTCTGCGACCTGGCCGAGGCCCACCTGCTGGCGGTGAACCGGCTGCTGCTGCGGCGGGCGGCGCCGGCGGCCGATGGTGCGCCCGTGCCCTTCCGCACCCTGGTGTACAACCTCGGCACGGGCCAGGGCGCGTCGGTGCAGGAGGTGATCGAGGCGGCCAAGGCCGTGACCGGCCGCGGTCTGCTGGCCCATGTGGCCCCCCGCCGCGGGGGCGACCCGCCGCGGCTGGTGGCCTGCGCCGACCGGGCCCGCGGCGAGCTGGGCTGGGAGCCGCGCCGGTCTGACCTGCCGACGATCCTGGCCGACGCCTGGCGCTGGCACCAGGCCCTGCCCGGCCGCTGACCTCTGCCCACCCAGGTTCACACCGTTCCCTGTTCCCCGTTGCCTGCGCCTGCCATGTCTCTGCGTCATCTGGTCACCGGCGGGGCCGGCTTCGTGGGCTCGCACCTGGTCGATCGGCTCATGGCCGCCGGCGACGAGGTGATCTGCCTCGACAACTACTTCACGGGCCGCAAGGCCAACATCGCCCGCTGGATCGGCCATCCCCGCTTCGAACTGATCCGCCACGACGTCACCGAACCGATCAGGCTCGAGGTCGACCGGATCTGGCACCTGGCCTGCCCCGCCTCGCCGGTGCATTACCAGTTCAACCCGATCAAGACCGCCAAGACCAGCTTTCTGGGCACCTACAACATGCTGGGGCTGGCCCGGCGGGTGGGGGCCCGCCTGCTGCTGGCCAGCACCAGCGAGGTGTATGGCGATCCCGAGGTGCATCCGCAACCCGAGAGCTACCGCGGCTGTGTCAACACCATCGGCATCCGCTCGTGTTACGACGAGGGCAAACGCATCGCCGAGACCCTCTGCTTCGACTACCGCCGCATGCACGGCACCGAGGTGCGGGTGGCGCGCATTTTCAACACCTACGGCCCGCGGATGTTGCCCAATGATGGGCGCGTGGTCAGCAACTTCATCGTGCAGGCCCTGCGGGGTGAGCCGTTGACGCTCTATGGCGATGGCTCCCAGACCCGCAGTTTCTGCTACGTTGATGATCTGGTGGAGGGGCTGATCCGGCTGATGAATTGTGATCAGACGGGGCCCATCAATCTCGGTAATCCAGGCGAATTCACGATCCGCGAACTGGCCGAACTGATCCGCGGGCAGATCAACCCCGGCCTTGAGCTGGTGCAGCGGCCCCTGCCCCAGGACGATCCGCTGCAGCGCCAGCCGGTGATCGACCTGGCCCGGGCGGTGCTGGGGTGGGAGCCGCAGATTCCCCTGGCCCAGGGGCTGCAACCGACCATCGCCCATTTCCGCGACGAGCTGGCCGCCTGAGGCCGTCTCTGACTATCGCTCTCCCTTCAACCTTCTGCCGCTGCCATGACGACGATCCGCACCATCTGCTGCCTCGGGGCCGGTTACGTTGGCGGGCCGACGATGAGTGTGATCGCCGACCGCTGCCCCGACATTCAGGTGCATGTGGTCGACATCAACGAGCGGCGCATCGCCGCCTGGAACGACGACGATCTGGTGAAACTGCCGGTGTATGAGCCGGGGCTGGCCGAGGTGGTGGGTCGGGCCCGGGGCCGCAACCTGCACTTCTCGACCGATGTCAATGCCGCCATCGCGATGGCCGACATGGTCTTTCTGTCGGTGAACACCCCCACCAAGACCCGCGGCATCGGCGCCGGCCAGGCCAGCGACCTGCGCTGGATCGAGCTCTGCGCCCGCCAGGTGGCCGAACACGCCCAGGGGCACACGATCGTGGTCGAAAAAAGCACCCTGCCGGTGCGCACCGCCGAAACCGTGCAGGCGATTCTCGGCTCGAACACCCAGGGCCGCTCGTTCGTGGTGCTGTCGAACCCTGAATTTCTGGCCGAAGGCACCGCCATCGCCGATCTCGAGCAACCCGACCGGGTGCTGATCGGCGGCGAAGACGCCGCGGCCCGCGAAGCCCTGGCGTCGGTCTATGGCCGCTGGGTGCCGCGGGAGCGGATTCTGTTCACCAACCTCTGGAGCAGTGAGCTGAGCAAGCTCACCGCCAATGCCTACCTGGCCCAGCGCATCTCGTCGATCAATTCGATCGCCGCCCTCTGCGAAGCCACCGGTGCCGATGTCAACGAGGTGGCCCGGGCGATCGGCAGCGACAGCCGCATCGGTTCGAAGTTTCTCAAGAGCGGCCCCGGCTACGGCGGCAGCTGCTTCCAGAAAGACATTCTCAACCTCGTGTACCTCTGCCGCCACTACCGGCTCGAGACCGTTGCCCGCTACTGGGAGAGCGTCGTTGAGATCAACACCTGGCAGCAGGAGCGCATCGCCCAGCTGGTGGTGTCGCGCCTGTTCGGCACCGTGACCGGCAAACGGCTGGCGGTGCTGGGCTTTGCCTTCAAGGCCAACACCAACGACACCCGCGAAACACCGGCGATCCGCATCTGCCAGGCGCTGCTCGAAGAGGGGGCGCGGCTGGCCATCCACGACCCCAAGGTCGATCCCGACACCATCGCCAGCGACCTGGGTTGCGCCAGCAGCGACGCCGACGGTGGCTGGCAGTTCTGCCCCGAGGTGGCCGCCGCCGCCGCCGGTGCCGATGCCCTGATCATCCTCACCGAATGGGATGCCTACGCCAGCCTCGACTGGGCCGCCCTGGCGATGGTGATGCGCCATCCGGCCTGGCTGTTCGATGCCCGTGGCCTGGCCGATCTCGAGGCGGCCCGGGCGGCGGGCCTCAAGGTCTGGCGGGTGGGCCTGGGCGATCCGTCGCTGGTGCTGGCGGCCTAGGGTCGTCGCAGTCTGCGGAGCCTGCGGTGACGGCCTGGTGGCAACGCTGGAATTTCGTCGAGATCGCCCGGCTCGAACGGGAACTGTGGGATGCCTTCGAGCGGGGGGAGCCGATCGAGCAGCTGGTGGAGGGCTGCGAGCCGGGGCTGCGGCGTGAGGTGTGGACCCGCACCGCCGCCCGCATCCGCCGGATCGAGCAGACGATGCGCGACCGGGTCAGACCCGGATCCAGTCGGTGACCCCCCCGGGCCGGTCGATCAGCTCGATGCCCTGCTCGCGCAGTTCGTCGCGGATGCGGTCGGCATCGGCGTAGCGGCGTTCGGCCTTGGCCTGGCGCCGCTCATCGATGCGGGCCGCCAGGGCCTGGTCGAGGTCGGCATCGGCCGCGGCCAAGGCCTCGGGCTGCAGCCCCAGCACCCCCGCCAGCTCGTGCAGCAGCCGCCAGCGCCCCTGCAGCGGCGCCCCCTCGGCGGCCGCGGCGGCGTCGCCCCGTTCGAGGCGGCGGGCGAGGGACCGCAGGGGGCGGGCCAGGTCGAACAGCACCGCCAGGGCGGCGGCGGTGTTGAGGTCGTCGTCCATGGCGGCGACGAAGCGGTCGCGGGGGTCGACCAGGTCGGGGTCGGCCACCTCGGGGTCGGTGTCGCCGGTGGCAGGCCAGCCCAGCTGCACCCCCAGGCCCAGGGCCGCCGCCAGGCCCTGCCAGCCGCTGGCGGCGGCGGCCAGGGCGTCGGCCGTGAAGTCGAGGGGCTTGCGGTAATGGGCCTGCAGCACGAACAGCCGCAGGGTCATGGGGGCCACGCCGCTGTCGAGCAGGCCGCGGATGGTGGTGAAGTTGCCCAGCGACTTCGACATCTTGGTGCCTTCGACATTGACCATGCCGTTGTGCAGCCAGTAACGGGCCAGGGGTTCACCCGTGGCGGCCTCTGACTGGGCGATCTCGTTCTCGTGGTGGGGAAAGATCAGGTCGGCGCCACCGAGGTGGATGTCGATGCTGTCGCCGAGGGTCTCGCGCACCATCGCCGAACATTCGATGTGCCAGCCCGGCCGCCCGGGCCCCCAGGGCGACGGGAACGACGGTTCGCCGGGCCGGGCCCCCTTCCAGAGGGCGAAATCGAAGGGATGCTGCTTGCGGGCCTCTTCATCGGCCTGCATCCGGCCGGCGGCGTTGTCGTGCTGCTCGCTGAGGTCGCGGCCCGAGAGGCGGCCGTAGCCGGCATGGCGCTGCACGGCGAAGTAGACGTCGCCATCGGCCGAGTAGGCGACCCCGCGGGCCTGCAGGTCGGTGATGAGGCTGCGGATGGCGTCGAGGCTGGCGGTGGCCCGGGGCATCACATCGGGCGGCAGGATGTTGAGCCGCGCCATGTCGGCCTCGTAGGCGGCGATGTTGCGTTCGCTCACGATCTGCATCGTGGTGCCTTCGGCGGCGGCCCGCGCCAGGATCTTGTCGTCGATGTCGGTGTAGTTCTGCACGAAGGTGACGGCATAGCCGCGCCAGAGCAGATAGCGCCGCAGCACGTCCCAGGCGATGTAGCTGCGGGCGTGGCCCAGATGGCAGAGGTCGTAGACGGTGACGCCGCAGCAGTAGATGCTCACCTGGCCGGGCTGCCGCGGTTCGAAGGGTTCGAGGCGGCGGTGCAGGGTGTTGTGGAGCCTGAGCGTCATGCAGAAGCCGCGGTCTGAGGCGGGGGCTGGGCTGATTCTGCCCGCGGGGGTGGGCCCCCCTCAGCCGTGGCCGCGCAGGGTGTAGAAGCTGAGCAATCCTTCGGGGCCGAGGCGCAGGCCGGTGAGGGGGGGCAGGTCGACCCAGGCGGGGCAGACCTCGGGCACCGGCAGCAGCTGGTCGGCCAGGATCATCCGCAGCCGCTCGAGGCCGCCGGCCAGGCCCCAGCCCTCTTCGCCGTGGCGGTGTGCGGCATCGGCGATCGACTGCCAGAGATCGGCAGAACGGTGCAGCTCGAGGATCGAACGGGCGAACTCGGCCGGTTCTTCGGCCCGCAGGTAGGTGATGCCGTCGCGCAGGCCGATGCCTTCGGCGGCAACGGCGGTGCCCACCAGCGGCACGCCGGCGCCGAGCATGGTGAGCACCTTGCCCTTGACGCCGGCGCCATAGCGCAGGGGGGCGACGGCGATGCGGCGGGTGGCCAGCAGCCCGTCGAGGTCGTCGACGTGGCCATGCACGATCACATCGGGCCCGGCGAGGGCGAGCAGCTCGGCGGTGGGGCTGGCCCCCACCAGGTGCAGCCGCAGCCCGCTGCCGGCCTGGCGCAGCAGCGGCATCACCTCGTGCACGAAGAACAGGGCCGCGTCGACGTTGGGGGGATGGCGGAAGCCGCCGAGAAACACCAGGTCGGACCGCTGGCCGTGGCCGGCGGCGGCGCGGCGGCCGGCCAGGGGCGGGGGGAGCACGTGGGCGCGGGAGCGGGGCTGCAGCCGCCGCAGGGCTTCGTCGCGCTCGCTGTCGCTCAGGTACAGCACCCCGTCGACCACATCGACCACTTCTTTCTCGAGGCGGCGCATGCCCTCGATCGCCTCGTCGCTCACCGCTGCCGGCTCGATCTGCCGCTGGCGTTCGAGCCGCAGATGGTGCAGGTCGTGGGTGTAGTACAGCAGGCGGGCATGGGGGGCGTGGGTCTTGAGGGGCTCGAGGGCCCGTTCGGCCACGTCGGGCCGGGCCAGCAGCACGGCATCGAGGCTGCTGCCCGCCTGGGCCAGGTGCTGCTCGAGGCTGTCGATGTGGGGATGGCTGATCACCTCGACCCCCAGCCGCTGCAGCCAGCCGCTGTAGTCGGGCATGTAGAGCAGGTTGTCGACGGCGATGAAGCTGACGTCGTAGCCCAGCAGCAGCAGGCTCCAGAGCAGCACCACGATGAAATACGAGCCGGCGTCCTGGTCGGGGGTGGGGGTGCAGCTCTCGAGCACCAGGATGCGGGCCCGGCGGCCGCGGTTGCGGTGGGTCAGCACGTCCTGGCCGTTGGCGCCATGGCTGGCCAGGTGGGTTTGCCATTTGCGGAAGAACAGCTGCTGGTTGCGCAGCTGAAAGCGCTTGGCCCCCGATTCTTCGTCGCGGCCGCTGCTGATGCCTTCGAAGTGGATCACCCGCGCCCGCGGCTGGTAGATCACCCGCCGGCCCGCGGCCTTGACCGCCAGCGCCAGGTCGGTGTCTTCGTAGTAGGCGGGCGAATAGCGGCCGTCGAAGCCCCCCAGTTCGCGGAACAGGGCCGTGGGCAGCAGGATGCACGCCCCCGAGACGTAGTCGACATCGCGGGCGAAGCCGTGGGCGGGGTCATCGGGATCGCCGTTGCGGCCGTAGTTCCAGGCGCTGCCGTCTTGCCAGACGATGCCACCGGCCTCCTGCAGGGTGCCGTTGGGGTAGAGCAGCATCGGCCCCACCAGGCCGGCGTCGGGGAACCAGCAGAAGCTGTCGAGCAGCTCGTCGAGCCAGCCGTCGGCGACGACGGTGTCGTTGTTGAGAAAGCAGATCCAGTCGCCTGTGGCCTGGCCGGCGGCGCGGTTGCAGCTGCGCAGAAAGCCGAGGTTGTCGGGGTTGCGCAGCAGGGTGAGGCCTGGCAGGCCTTCGAGGGCCGGCAGCAGCGGCGGATCTTCGGCGGGGGCGGCGTCGTCGATGACGATCAGCTCGAGCCGCTGGCGCGGCACGGGCTGGCGCCGCTGGGCCTGCAGCACGCATTCGAGGCAGCGCAGGGTGTAGGGGTCCTTGCCGTAGGTGGGGATGACGATCGACACCAGGGGCAGGGCGGGGTCGTTGCGCCGGTCGCAGGCCACGGCCAGGGCCCGCACCAGGGCGACGGTGTCGTCGGGATGGCGGAAGTCGGTGGGCAGCTGGCGGCGGCCGAGGGCGGTGCGGCGGAACAGGGGCCGGGGGCGCTCGTGCAGCCAGCGGCGGTAGCGCCCCCAGAGGCGGTCGAGGGGATCGAGGCCCAGCAGTTCGAGCTCGCGGCCCAGCTCGAGCGGATCGCCGTAGAGGGTGCCGGGGTCGTCGGCGCAGAGCTCGCGGGCCAGGGCCAGGGCGGCAGTGGCGGGCGTGAGGGTCTGCCAGCTGGTGGCGAGGGCCTCGGGGGCGCTGAGCACCGCCACCGCCGTAGGGGCGTCGTCGAGGGGCAGCAGCAGCCGCTCGACGGCCGTGAGATCGCAGAGGGGCAGCTCGAGCACCTGGCTGCGGCCGTTGCGCAGGGTGAGCTGCAGCCGCACGGGTTCACCGCGGCAGGGCAGGGCCGCCCGGACCGTGAGGCGGATCCACACCGCCTGCTGCAGGGGAACCGAAGGGTCGACGACGCGGGCGCCTGGCTGCGGCAAGATTACGGCGTGCGCATTGATTGCCTTGGCCGACGGGCCCCTCGATCGACGGCCGCCCGAGGGCGGTGGCCTGGTGCGCGGCGGCGGGGTGCTGCTGGGGGTGGCCCTGGCCCTGTGGGTGGGTTTGCAGCTGGGGTCGGTGCCCTACCGCTACCGGCACCAGTTCTGGCAGCTGCAGGGGCTGGGGGTGGGGCTGGTGCTGGGCTGGCTGGGGGGCCGCCTCACGGCGCCGCGGCCGTGAACACTGGCAGTCGTTCAGCAGCCTGGGCGGCGAGGGTGGGGGCCGCCTGGTCCTTGGCCGACAGCTGCACGGTCACCCCCTCGGGCAGGGGGGGCCAGGCGATGGCGATGGCGGGGTCGTCCCAGCGGATGCCCTGCTCTGACGGCGGATGGTAGTAGTCAGAGCAGAGGTAGCAGAAGTCGGCGAGGGGGCTGAGCACCACGAAGCCATGGGCGAAGCCGGGGGGCACCCACAGCTGATGGTGGTTCACGTCATCGAGCACGGCGCCCACCCACTGGCCGTACCAGGGGGAGCCGCGGCGCACGTCGACCGCCACATCGAAGACCCGGCCGCGGGCGCAGCGCACCAGCTTGCCCTGGGGCTGCACCAGCTGGTAGTGCAGGCCCCGCAGCACGCCGGCACCCGAGCGCGACTGGTTGTGCTGCACCAGGGGCGGGATGCCGGCCTCGCGCAGCACCGTCTCGCGAGCGGTCTCGACGAAGAAGCCGCGTTCGTCGCCGAACACCTTCGGCTTGAGCAGCAGCACCTCGGGGATGGACTGGGGTTCGATCTCCATGGCGGTCAGGGGTTGAGCCGTTGGGCGTACTGGCTGTCGAGGTAGGCGGCGTAGGTGTCGGAGAGCAGGGGCCGCCACCAGTCGGGATGGGCCAGGTACCAGGCCACCGTGCGGCGCAGGCCTTCGGCGACGGTGACCTGCGGCTGCCAGCCCAGCTCGCGCTGCAGCAGCGAGGCATCGATGGCATAGCGGCGGTCGTGGCCGGGCCGGTCGGCCACGAAGCGGATCAGGCCGCGGCTGGGGCGCACGGGCAGCTCGGGGGCCAGTTCGTCCATCAGGTCGCAGAGCTGATGCACCAGGTCGAGGTTGGCCACCTCGTTGCAGCCGCCGATGCAGTAGGTGCCGCCGGGGGTGCCGGCCTCGAGGATGCGGTCGAGGGCGCGGCAGTGGTCTTCGACGAACAGCCAGTCGCGCACGTTCTGGCCGTCGCCGTAGACCGGGATGGGCCGCCCCAGCAGGATGTTGATGAGGGTGAGGGGGATGAGCTTCTCGGGGAAGTGGTAGGGCCCGTAGTTGTTGGAGCAGTTGCTCACCAGCACCGGCAGGCCGTAGGTGTGCTGCCAGGCGCGGGCCAGGTGGTCGCTGGCGGCCTTGCTGGCGGCATAGGGCGAGCGGGGGGCGTAGGGGGTGCCTTCGTGGAAGGCGGGGTCGTGGGGTTCGAGGGAGCCGAACACCTCGTCGGTGCTCACGTGCAGAAAGCGCCAGTGGTCGGGGCTGCCGGCGGCGGTCCAGTGGGTGCGGAAGGCCTCGAGCAGCACGAAGGTGCCGTGGATGTTGGTGTCGAGAAAGGCGCCGGGGCCGCTGATCGAACGGTCGACGTGGGATTCGGCGGCCAGGTGGGCCACATGGGTGATGCCGTGGTCGGCCAGCAGCGCGGTCACCAGCGGCCCATCGGTGATGCTGCCGTGCACGAAGGCCACCCGGCCGCTGTCGATGAGCGGTGCGATGGTGGCCCGGTTGCCGGCGTAGGTGAGGGCATCGAGCACCACCAGGCGATCGGCCGGATGGGCGGCGGCCCAGTGGTGCACCAGGTTGCCGGCGATGAAGCCGGCGCCGCCGGTGATCAGAAGCGAACGGGTCATGGCTGGGATGTCCAGGCGAGCAGGCAGTGGTGCAGATCGTCGCGCCAGTCGGGCTGGGGCAGGCCGAAGGCGGCGGTGAAGGCCGTGCCGTCGAGGCGCGAGTTGGGGGGGCGCCGGGCCGGGGTGGGGTAGGCGCTGGTGGGGATGGGCTCGAGGGTGGGGGCGGCGCTGAGCAGGCCGAGGTCGACCGCCTGGGAGAAGATCTCGGCGGCGAAGCCGCACCAGCTGAGGGCCGGTGTGCCGGCGACGTGGTAGGTGCCCCAGGCGAAGCCGGTGGGGTCGGCCAGGGCGCGGGGGACGAGGGTGAGCCAGATGCGGGCGATGGCTTCGGCGCTGGTGGGGCCGCCCACCTGGTCGTCGACCACCCGCAGGGCGGGCCGGTCGGCGGCCAGCCGCAGCATGGTGCGCACGAAGTTGGCCCCCTCGTGGCCGAACACCCAGCTGACCCGCAGCAGCAGATGGCGGCCGCCGGCGGCCCGCAGGGCCTGTTCGCCGGCCAGCTTGCTGGCGCCATAGACCCCCAGGGGGCCGGTGGGATCGTCTTCGCGCCAGGGCCGCTCGCCGCTGCCGTCGAAGACGTAATCGGTGGAGAGGTGAAACAGGGGCAGGTCGCGGGCGGCGCACTGGCGGGCCAGCACACCGACGGCGGTGCCGTTGACGGCTTCGGCGAGGGCCGCCTCGGTTTCGGCCCGGTCGACGGCGGTGTAGGCGGCGGCGTTGAGCACCAGGGCCGGCCGGTGCCGGTCGAGGGCGGCGGTCAGGGCGGCCTCGAGCTCGACGGCGGGGGCGGCCAGGTCGAGGTCGGGGCGACCCAGCACCACCAGGGGCCGCTCGGGCAGAAGGGTGGGGGCGAGGCGCTGCAGGGCGCTGGCCACCTGCCCCTGGCGGCCGATCAGCAGCAGCGGAGCGGTGGCGCTCATCGGCTGATCCCGCTGGGCAGCGCCTCGCCGATCAGCCCTTCGAGGTAGGCGCCGTAGCCGCTCTTGCGCAGGGGGGCGGCGAGGCTGAGCAGCTGCTGGTCGTTGATCCAGCCCTGGCGCCAGGCCACCTCTTCGGGGCAGCCGATCTTGAGGCCCTGGCGCTTTTCGAGGGTGCGGATGTAGCTGCCGGCCTCGTGCAGCGAATCGCAGGTGCCGGTGTCGAGCCAGGCCATGCCGCGGCCCAGCAGTTCGACATGCAGCCGCCCCTGGTCGAGGTAGAGGCGGTTGAGGTCGGTGATCTCGAGTTCACCCCGGGCCGAGGGCCGTACCTGGCGGGCCAGCTCGACCACCTGCTCGTCGTAGAAATAAAGGCCGGTGACGGCGTAGTTGGAGGCAGGCCGCTGGGGTTTCTCTTCGAGCGACACCACCCGCAGGTCGCCGTCGAAGCCCACGACGCCGTAGCGCTCGGGGTCGGCCACCCGGTAGGCAAAGACCGTGGCCCCGTCGGCCCGGCCGGTGGCGCCCTCGAGGCCCAGCACCAGGTCGTGGCCGTAGAAGAGGTTGTCGCCCAGGATCAGGGCGGCGGGATGGCCGTCAAGAAAGCGGTCGCCGATCAGAAAGGCCTGGGCGAGGCCATCGGGGCTGGGCTGCTCGGCATAGCTGAGGGCCAGGCCCCAGGCGCTGCCGTCGCCGAGCAGCTCGCGGAAGCGGGGCAGGTCGTGGGGGGTCGAGATCACCAGGATCTCGCGGATGCCCGCCAGCATCAGGGTGCTGAGCGGGTAATAGATCATCGGCTTGTCGTACACCGGCAGCAGCTGCTTGCTGGTGGCCTGGGTGATGGGATGCAGGCGGGTGCCGGAGCCGCCGGCCAGGATGATGCCGCGGCGGGGGAGCATGGCGCGGGCCCAGACTGGGGCTCAGTGTCTCACTTCGACCCAGCCGTCCTGGGTGAGGTAGTGCCAGTCGGCCTGACCCCGCAGGGTGGGATCGGGCGGGTCGGCGGCCAGGGCGGCGCAGCGCCGGCGAAAGCCCTGGCGGCGGTCATCAAGGTCGGGCAGGGCCGCCAGGTGGCGGTCGAGGCGTTCGTCGGCCCGGCGGCGCAGGCTGCGGTCGAGTTCGGTCATGAACAGGTCGCCGTTGCCCCGCAGGGCCTGCTCATCGGCCCGGTCCTGGGGGGTGGCCTCGGTGGTGTTGCGGGCGAAGGCATAGGCCAGGTCGAGGGGGGTGCCCTGGGACTCGAGCAGGGCCTCGAGCACGAGCAGCGAATCGTCGTAGCGCTCGACCACGCCCACGAACAGGTCGGGCCGTTCGAAGTCGATCAGTTCGGGGCGGGCGCCCCAGCCGTTGCGCAGCTGCCAGTCGGCCGGCTCCTGGGGTGAGAGGTGGCGGGTCTGGTAGTTGGAGAGCGACGAGCGCACCATCTGCTCGAGGTACCCCTCGAAGCTGAGGCCCTCGATCCAGTCGGGCCGGGGCTGCTGCAGGTCGCGCTGGAAGCGGTAGGCCGAGGCGAGGCGGGCGATGGGATCGCGCACGAAGGCCACCTTGAGGTGGGCCAGCTGGCCCGGGGGCGGCAGGGTGATGAGGTGCGAGGTCACGGCCCTGAAGGGCCGCTGGGGCAGGGCGGCGGCGAGGCACTGCCAGGGCAGGCGGCTGCCGCTGTCGGGGCTTTCGACGTAGCCGAGGGCGTCGCCGTAGTGCCGCTGCAGGGCCCAGATGAGGGTGGTGCCGGCGCACTTGAACCCGTGCAGATGGAGCAGGTCGAGCACGGTCTGTTGAGGGTCGCTGAGGCGATGTCGTGGGGCTGACCCTAGGTCAGCTGGCGAGGCCAGCGATCTTGCAAAATCTGCATACCCCTGCGCCACACGCTTGAGGGTTTGATGGCTCTGTCAGGGGTGCTGCTGGCCTGTGGAATCGGTAGTATTCCCCACTACTTGTCAAGACCGTATTCAGATGCTGACGGGTTTGGGTTTTCGCACTCCCAATGACCTCGAGGTCACCCCGGGCTACCCCAAGCGCGTGCTGGTCATCGGCAGCTGCCTGATCGCCTCAATACCTGAGAATATTCAGAGGCATTGGCCCGGCTGCGAGGCCGACTGGATCGCCCTCAATAATCTGCAGCCCCTGCCCGAGCAGCCACCTCAGCCCCTCGACACCTACGACTTCCAGTTGATCCAGACCTCGACCAGGGCCTTCTGGCGCGACACCGAGCATCTGATGCTGAGTCAGGAGCGGCTGCACGACTGGCAGCAGCTGCAGACCACAGCCGTGGAGAGGCTGAGGCTGATCATGCACGAGCTGATGCGCTACAACCGCGAGCGGGGCGTGTTGACCTTCGTGGCCAACTTCTTTGTGCCCACGGTCAACCCGGCGGGCCGGCTGTTGCCTCGCAACGACCATCGCAATCTCGTCTTCTTCTTTGAAGAACTCAACCGTGCATTGGCTGAGATTGTGGGTGGTTATGCCAACGCCTACATTCTTGATGTTGATGCCATTGCCGCTTCGCTGGGCAAGCGCTACATCCTTGACGAAGCCATGTGGATCAGCACCCACAATGCTGTCTACGGTGTCACCGACGATCCCCTTGATGGGAAGCGCCTCGAGCCGGTGGCGCCCCAGCTGAGCAAGTTCGAATCCAAGGCCTATGAGTTCATCCTCGAGTGCCTGCACGAACTGCGGGCTTCGTTTCGCAGTGTGCGGGGCACCGATGCCATCAAGCTGGTGGTCACCGATCTGGATGACACCCTCTGGCGGGGGGTGAGCGGTGAATGGGACGGCCCTGTCTTCAGCGACGGCTGGCCCAACGGTTACGCCGAGGCTCTGGCGTTCCTGCGGCAGCGGGGCGTGCTGCTGGCGGTGATCAGCAAGAACGATCCGCAGACGGTGATGGGGCGCTGGTCGAGCCTGCTGCCGCCTGAGCAGTTCAGCGTGCTGATGATCAACTGGACCGACAAGCCCACCAACATGCAGGAGGTGCTGGCAACCACCAACCTGCTGCCCCATAACGTTCTGTTCATCGATGACAACCCGGCCGAGCGCCAGGCCATGCAGGCGGCCTATCCGACGATGCGCGTGCTGGGTCGTGATCCGCACGTGCTGCGGCGGATCCTGCTGTGGTCTCCGGAACTTCAGAGCGGTGGCATCAGCCGCGAATCGGCGCAGCGGTCGGCGATGGTGGAGGGCCAGATCCGGCGGGAAGCTCAGCGCCAGCAGCTTGATCGCGGCAGTTTTCTGGCCGGCTTGAAGCTGCGGTTGCGTCCCCTGCCGCTGATGGGCATGGGCAGCGACAGCGCCAGCCGTTGCCTTGAACTGATCAACAAGACCAACCAGTTCAACACCACCGGTGAACGCTGGACCCATGAAGGGCTGGCGGCGGCCCTGGCTGCCGGCGCGCAGCTCTGGGGTTTCGACATCACCGATGTGCATACGCCCTATGGCATCACGGCAGTGGCCGTGCTGCAGCCAGGCCTGGTGCGGCAGATGGTGGTCAGCTGTCGGGTGTTCGGCCTCGGCATTGAAGAGACGCTGCTGCAGTTGCTGGCCCGGGCTCAGCCCTGGCCCGACCAGCTGCTCTCGATGGCGTTTGCTGAGACGGGTCGCAACCAGGTGGCCCTTCAGAATCTCACCTCGGCAGGCCTGCAGCGCCAGGCTGATCGGTTGGTGGTGCCCCTTGCTGCCATGAAGCCGATGCCAGACCACATCACGGTGGAGGCGATTCAGGCGGTGGCGGGGGGCTGACGAAAGGCCCGGGCGGCCAGGGGCTGCAAAAAGGGATTGAGGCGAAACTCTCCCCGGCTGGTGCTGAGGCCGCCGCAGAGATCCATCACTGAGCCCACATCAATGGCGACGCCGCCGCGCTCGCGAATGGCATCGCAGTAGATCTTGCCAAGAATGCCGGCCCCCACGAGAAAAAGTCTGCCCGGCCCTGCCTGGTGATCAATCCAGGCCAGGGTTTCGTTGTACACGACCGGGTAATGGGCGGGTCCCGGGGCATCGCCGTGGTGGCCTTTCTCCCCTGGGATCGGCTGCCAGTTCACCCGTCCGGCCAGGTTGGGGGGCAGCTGGGGGGCAATCACCCCGTGCACGTTCAGAAAGGGGGGGCGTTCGTAGGCCCCGCTGGCAAGCCAGTACAGGTGCAGATGGCAGCCGCCCGGCAGCAGCCGGGGGGCCAGCGCCGCCTGGCGTTCTGCTGGCAGCAGACGCCAGAGAATGGTCATGACCAGGCTGTAATGCTTCGGTCCCTGCAGACACTGGGAGAGGTCGGGAACCCCGACGGCATCGGCAGCCTCGATGGCCTGCAAAAAACGATTGGCGAGGAGGTCATGCAGATCGGGCGGCAGGTGCGCCCCCGCGTGCAGCCGAGGGTCAACCTGACGGCCATTGCTGGTGGCACCACCCAGACAGGGTCGCTCGCCGGCAAGAAACAGAGCCTCGCCGTCACCAAGCCGCAACAGGCTGAACCCTGAACCGTCGCTGAGGGCCTGGAGGATGCCGCGTTCCAGTCGGGTCAGTGCAGCCGGATCGACCGCATCGACGCTGGCCCATCGGAATGCCGAGTGGCGGATGCTGGGGGGTGCCGCCTGGTAGGCGCTGCGGAGGGAGGCTCGATCCTCCGGAGTGACGGATGGCAAGGCATCAAGAACCGTGTCGATGGCCACTGGACGCTGTTGCAAGGCTTGATGTGCCACTGGAACCGATGCCATCAGAGCGTCCAGTGGGAACGGCGGCGTCATCCAGCCAGCCTGAAGAGCCTGCAGCAGGAGCACACGGTGCTGGACCGGAAGCTGTTCTGGTGTCTGCAATGGTGGTGTAAAGGGCCAACAGCGGCCTGCTGCCAACCACAGATCCAGGGCGAGCCCCCAGTGTTGCGGATCTGCAGGAGCGGCGAGAAGTTGCTCCCAGGCAAGGGCCAGCAGTGATGGCTGCCTCAGCAGGGTGGCGGCCTTGATCGCGGCGTAGGGGGGAGGTGCGCCGGGAAGCGGATCACTCGATAATCCGATCTCTGCAAGGCGGGTGAGATCGGCCCCGAGATCACTGCTCGACCAGAGCAGCTCATGAAGAGGAGTCTCTTCCCCGATCACAGGGCCGACGCCATCAATCGGGGGCTTACGTTGGCGCCATGCCGGCGGAAGCTTTTGCCTTTCATTGAGGTGCCGTTCAGGCGCAAGGCGGCGAAGGGCCGGGGGGAAGGCCAGCATCAGCCGCTGGTGGGGCCAGAGATCAGCAGGCAGGTTGGGTTTCAGTTGAATTTCGCTATCGCGCCAGAGAGCCGCGAGGGCTGCACCATCAGGGGCCCAGATCAGGTCGAGCACAAAGCCGTTGGCGTTGGGCTGGGCTGGCAAGTGCAGGATGCTCTCGCATGTTCTCCAGAGGTCCTCACGGGTACCAGGCCCGATGGCCACTGCTGCCGGCAGTGGGGCCAGGCCAGCTGGATCCAGCCAGGTTGGATCCAGGGCTGTTGCGCCGTTCCAGAGCAACACCGGCGCGGCGCCCGCCAGGGTCAGGGCCTCCAGCGCTCGTTCAGGCCCCGGGGGAGCCGAGCAAGCCACCAGCCGTGGCCGCAGCCAGGGAACCTTGTGCTCCACACAAGCTGCCGTGGTTGCGGCCGTGGCGCAGCCAAGACCAGGGGTGAAGGGAAGAAGAAGCTCAATCATCTAGATAAATTATGAAGCTCCCGTGGGCTTCTCCGCCTTTCGATCCTGACGCCCCACAAGACGGGCTGTGCCTCCAGGGACGCTGCCGACCGGTGCCTGCTTGACCGGTTCGGCCTTGCCGCCGTCATTATGTAGATCTGTTGATGGCCTTTGGGTGAGACGGTCATTGGGGTGGATCGGCATGGGTCCGTGAAGTCTGGGATGGTGGGTCGCACTGGAAACTGCAGCGGCATTACATCCCCTGGTCAATGAATGACATGCTGAGATATACACCATGATCGCTGCCTACAGAACGTGGAAATCTCGGCATTGCGGTTTGATGAATGAGGGTACCTTGGCCCAGCCTCATTGGGTTAGGATGTGTGATTATCCGGCATAAAAAAGCTATGGCTGCGCTCGACGTACTGATGGTGGCTGATGGCGAGCGCCTGTCGCTTGGTTGCATGGTCGCAGCGATCATTTCTCGCAAGTCGTTCCCGGAGACACGGTTTCACTTCGCCGTCCCGGCTGACGCCCCCTTTGAGCTTGGATTGCCGGCGGGTTATTTGAGGCCTTGGGAGTGGAGTTGATCCCCTTCACGCCGCGAGCGTTACAAGTGGAGGGCATGACTTACCGGATTCTTAACAAGGTGCGAGCGCTATCAGCATTCGGCTCAAGGCCTGTTCTGATGTGCGATTCGGATGTGTTTTCCTGCGTCCCATCCCGTCTGATTATCTGGTCGGTCGAACAGTGCCGGCGGCCACCCCTGAGCACGGTCGGCACAACTTTCCCTGGGAGCGGCTCTACAGCACGTTCAACCTGCCCACGCCAGCTTTTCAGGTGCTCTGCGGCGACGGCGTGCATGCCAGTCCACCCTGGTTCAACGCCGGAGTGGTCTCTGCACCCAATGGTGCAGAGCTGGGTGGAGAGTGGGAGAGGATCTGTCTGGCCGACAATGACTGGGAGTGGGTGCCTGAACGCTGGCCCTACCTCGATCAGATCGCCCTACCACTGGCAATGGCAAGCCTGTCGCCGGGGTCCAGGCTCACCGAGGCAGGAGTGCTGGATAGCCGTTTAAACCAAAACCTCTTCCACTGGATGGAGGATCAAAGCTATACAGCCCATGGCTTTGTTGTGCACCATCATGGCTATGTGTCATTGATTAAAAAGTATTATCCGCGGGTCCTGATGTGGCTGCGTCAAGATTACCCCTTGCTAGATCACCTTCTTGAGCGCTACGGTATTCATGAAAACTTTGAAGGCGTAGCCGCTTCGGGTGCATGACTGGCAAATCGGCCCGCCAGGCGCAGTTTGAGCGGTTTCCCATGTTCATCATCGAGTAGATCATCGTGATTTCTGGGAGCATCCGCTCAATCAAAGCCGTGTTGAAGGATTCGCCAGAAAGTCCTGATAGGCCATCGCAATGCCGTCGGCCAGCGGGATCAAGGCCGTCCAGCCCAGCTGCTGCAGCCGGCTCACATCAAGCTGTTTTTTAGGGGTGCCGTCGGGCTTGCTGGTGTCCCACCTGATCTCGCCTTCATACCCAACCGTGCGCGCCACCAGCTCGGCCAGCTCTCTGATCGACAGGTCGATGCCGGTGCCCAGGTTGAGGTGCTGCACCGGCTCCTGCGGATCGGGGTTGTAGTGCTCCAGCGCAAAAACACAGGCATCGCCCAGGTCATCGGCATGCAGAAACTCGCGCAACGGCGTGCCGCTGCCCCAGCACACCACCACCGGTGCCCCCGCCAGCTTCGCCTCGTGGAACCGGCGGATCAGGGCCGGCAGCACATGGCTGTTGGTGGGGTGGTAGTTGTCACCCGGCCCGTAGAGGTTCGTCGGCATCAGGCTGATGGCATCAAAGCCGTGCTGGCGTCGTAACGCCTGGCACAGCTTGATGCCGGTGATCTTGGCGATCGCGTACCACTCATTGGTGGGTTCCAGCGCACCCGTGAGCAGTGCGTCTTCGGTGATCGGCTGGGCGGCGAACTTGGGATAGATGCAGCTGCTGCCCAGAAACAGCAATCGCCGCACACCACTGCGCCAGGCGGTTTCGATCACATGCTGCTGAATCTTGAGGTTCTCGAGCAGAAAATCGGCCGGGTAGGTGTCGTTCGCCAGAATCCCGCCCACCTTCGCCGCCGCCAGCACCACCACCGAGGGGCGCTCGGCCGCAAACCACTCCTGCACGGCCTGCCCATCGAGCAGATCGAGCTGGTCGCGGCCCGCCAGCAGCAGCTGCTCATAGCCCGACCGGCCCAGGGCCCGCACGATCGCCCCGCCGGCCATGCCGCGGTGGCCCGCCACAAAGATGCGATCAGTGGTGGAAATCAACGTCACTTCAAGCGGGTTCAGATGGGTTCTGTTGCGCAGAGCCAGGCCCGGCGGCCCGTCTCCACAGGCATCGTCCCACCCGTTGCAGGTGCTGCCGCAGATCGTCGGGCAGTTCGTGCTGCAGCACCAGGTCCACCTGCCAGGGCAACAGCAGATCATCCACCGACGCCATCAGCCTCTGGCGCCCCATCGCCCGCGAGCCGAACAGCCACACGGCCTCCAGCCGCGGCTGTTGCGACAGCAGATTCAGCAGCGGGCTACCCGTGATGGTCATGCATCCAGACGCTGGCGCTGCTCGAGCGTTTCAGCGGTTGCACGGTTGTAGCTGTGACTGGTGAGGTTACGGTCCTGAATCATCAGCATCCAGGCTTCGCCGTCATCCAACAGCCCCAGCCGCAAGGCTTCCCGCAGGGTGTTCCAGGCCAGTTCAAACGTGGTTTCAAAGGCCTTGATCAATCCCTGCTGCCAGCGCACATCGGTCTCAGCCACGGCCCGCCAGGGTGTTGGGGGGGTTCTCCATCGACCCCACCACCGTAAAACCCTTGCGGCGCAGGTAGGCCTCCTTCTTCGCCTCTTCACGGTCGGCCGCCACCATCTCGTTCACCAGCTCCTCGAGGGTGGTGGTGGGCGTCCAGCCCAGCTTCTCGCGGGCCTTGGTCGGATCCCCCAGCAGCGTTTCCACTTCTGCCGGCCTGAAGTACCGCGGGTCGATGCGCACCACCACCTCCCCGGTGCCCCGCCGCTGGCCGTATTCCTCCACGCCAGTGCCAAACCAGTCGATACCACCCCAGCCCAGGGCTTCGGCCGTGAGTTCGATGAACCGGCGCACACTCTCCTGGCGGCCCGTGGCGATCACGAAGTCTTCGGGTTGCTGCTGCTGCAGCATCCGCCATTGCATCTCGACGTAATCACGCGCGTGGCCCCAGTCGCGCAGCGAATCGAGGTTGCCCATGTACAAGCAATCATCCAGCCCGGCATCAATCCGGGCCAGGCCGCGGGTGATCTTGCGCGTCACGAACGTTTCACCACGCCGGGGGCTTTCGTGGTTGAACAAAATGCCGTTGCAGCAATACATCCCATAACTTTCGCGGTAATTCACCGTGATCCAGTAGCCATACAGCTTGGCCACCCCGTACGGGCTGCGTGGATAGAACGGTGTGGTCTCTTTCTGCGGGATCTCTTGCACCAGGCCATACAGCTCACTGGTGCTGGCCTGGTAGATGCGTGTTTTCTGCATCAGCCCCAGCAGCCGCACGGCTTCGAGAATCCGCAGCGTGCCCAGGGCATCGCAGTCGGCCGTGTATTCGGGGCTTTCGAAACTCACCGCCACATGGCTCTGGGCGCCGAGGTTGTAGATCTCGTCGGGCTGGATCTGCTGAATGATGCGGATCAGGTTGCTGCTGTCGGTGAGGTCGCCGTAATGCAGCACCAATCGCTGATCGCTCTCGTGCGGATCCTGGTACAGATGGTCGATGCGGTTGGTGTTGAAGCTGCTGGCCCGTCGCTTGAGGCCATGCACCTCGTAGCCCTTCTCGAGCAGCAGTTCGGCCAGGTAGCTGCCGTCTTGCCCCGTGATGCCGGTGATCAGAGCGACACGCCCCTGGGTGCTGCTGCTGACCATCGCTGATTTGGGGAGAATCGCGGGACTGTACCGCCACAACCTGCCCGGGCGATGCTGGATTGTGCACCGCCCTGCAGCGATCGGCCCCGCCTTTCTCACCACCCTCAAGCCCCCGGGCGGCGCCTGGTGGACGGCCCAGGTCAATGCCCTGCAGCAGCTGCAGGCCCTGGCCCCAGGGGCGCCGCGGCTGGTGTTCGGTGGCGGGGAGGCCGTCGCGGCCCTCTGCGACCGCTATGGCGCGCAGCACCGCTGGCCCGGTGATCTGCAGCTGCCGCGGCTCGATGCCCTGCTGGCCGAAGCCCGCCGCGCCTGCCCCGGCGCCAGCCAGCTGATCTACCTCAACGTTGACATCCTGCTGCTGCCGTCGTTTCTGATGGTGCTGGCCGAGGTGGCAAGCGCCCACGCCATGTTTCTGCTCACCGCCCGGCGCTGCAACATCAGCCCCACGGGCGACCTGAGCCACCTCGATGGGGCCCCACGGCAGAACCACCTGCAGCGTCTGGCCCACCACGGCGGCAGCCTCGGCGGCATCGGCGCCCTGGATGTGTTCGCCTTTCCGACCGGCGCCTTTGCCGAGGTGCCGCCGCTGGTGATCGGCCGCGCCGGCTGGGACAACTGGCTTGTGGGCGAAGCGCGCCGTTGTGGCCTGCCGGTGATCAATGCCAGCGGCGCAGCCGGCCTGCTGCACCAGAACCATGGCTACGAGCACCTGCCCGACGGTGAACGCTCGATCGTGGGGGATGCCCTCGCCCGCAGCAACCAGGACTTTCTGACCACCGTGGTGCCCGGCAATGTGCGCAGCGCCACCCACTGGTGGCCCCGCTGCCGCGACCCGTCGCGGCCCCTGCTGGCCACCACCAGCGCCGCAGGCCCCCCCGCCGCCGCCTGGTACAGCTGGTGCCTGCCCGCCGGCACCGAGGTGAATGCCGAACGGCTGGCCTGGCTTGCCGCAGAGCTCGAACCCCTGGCCGGATCGGCTGATCTGGTGCTGCTGGGTTCTGGCAGCCGACGCTTTGCCCACCTGGCCCCCGGCGATTACGGCCTCAACGGCCTTCACCCATGGCTGCTGCCCCTGCTCTGGGACGGGTTGCCCCCCGGTGCCGTGGTGGTGAACAGCGCCCTGCTCGACGGGCTGCTGCCGTCGCCGCCGCTCGACCAGGCCGGCCCCTGGCCCGCCGCAGCCCTCTGGCTCGATCGGCTGCTGCAGCTGGCCGCCCGTGGCGCCTGGTTTGCCACCCTGCCCGACCAGCCGCCGGCCCCATCCCCTGCGCCCCTGCCCCAGGCCCAACGGGCCTACTGGGAGGTGCAGCTGCTGCGCCGCCCGGCAGCCATCCGCAGCTGTCGCCGGCGGCGCAGCTGGCGGCCGTGCTCGCCCGCCCCTGGGAGCACGGCCCCAGCGATGCCATGGCCGCCTGGAGCTCCACCTGGCCCCATCCGGCGGTGCTGCGGCGGCAGTGGGGCTGGTGATCGTCGTTGTCGCGAAGCTCCCCGGCCGTGGGCGATGCGGTGTCCCGCGTCAACCCCCTTGGCCGTGAACCACCCTGGCTCGATGGCGCCCTGGCTGACGACTGGAGCGTTGAGATGTGCCCGGTGTCAACTAAGTAGGCTCGCGCTTCAATTACGTCGGCGGGTACCTGGCATCCAAGAACCCCCAGACTCGACCTACGCTGAGCTCAGCGTTGATCATGGGTCATGACGCTTGCGGCACCATCCCCGACCCAACCCACGCGTGTTGATGCGCTGAGCCCTCTTCGCTTCCCAGGCGATCTGCAGCTCACCCCCGAGCAGTTCTGGTCTGTCTGCAGCGCCAACCCTGACGCCGTGCTCGAGCTCGATGCCAGCGGCCACCTGATCCACATGACCCCCACCGGTGGTGAAACCGGCGCTCGCAACAGCACCCTCCTGGTTTTGCTGGGTCTTGCGGTGCGCTCCAGCGGCCTCTTGCTCAAGCTGTTCGACAGCTCCAGCGGCTTTCGCCTGCCCGATGGCTCGGTGCTGAGCCCCGATGCCGCGCTGGTACGCATGGAGCGTTGGGATGCACTGACGCCAGCCGAGCGCCGGGGTTTTCCGCCCCTCTGCCCTGATCTGGTGGTGGAGCTGGCCAGCCCCAGCGACGAAGGGCCCCGAGGCCTCACCGCCTTGCGCCGCAAGATGAACAGCTACCAGGCCAATGGCGCCCAGCTGGGCTGGCTGCTGATCCCCCACCTTCAGGCCGTGGAGATCTGGCCCGCCGCCGGCGAGAGCGAGCCCGAGCGCATCCAAGCCGCCGTCAGCCTCGATGCCGGCCCCCTCTTCCCCGGGCTGCAGATCGAGCTGCGAGAGATCTGGAGCGTCTGACACCCTGCCAATCCTGCAAACATGGCAGACGCAGTGCTTTTCACCCTCGCCCCAGGCCTGCCTCCACCGCCACCCTGTTGCAGCTCGAAGGCTGGCTCATCGAAGCTGATCAGCAACGGCAGGCCGAACACCTCAGCCGTCGCGTGCGCACCGACCTCGCGCATCTGCTCGCCGAGCGCGGTCTGCCTGCTGACCATGCCGCTGGTTTCAGCTGCACCCTCGCCCTGGCCAAAGAAGAGGCGGTGGCGCCCACCGACGGCGACGCCGCCACCTTGCTGTTGTTGCGCCACAACGGCCAGGCCCACGCCGTATCGATGGGCGCCACCCGCAACGACAGAGGGGCGGGCATCGCGGGGCTCCAGACCGGGATCGGAATGCCGTTGCAGGCAAGATTTGTCAAGGAAAACGGCGCTATGGGCTCGGCCTGATTCGTGAGAAGCTCGCAGTGACTCAGGTTTCAACCATTGCGATCAATGCACTGGTGTTGACCCTCCAGAAGCTGCTGGGGCTTCTTTTTGTTCGTTTCGCGTATTGGCTCCAGCTACTGCTCAGCAATGAACAAGGGGAGAGACCGGAGTTCACGATCCTGAGACCACAGATCAGTCCTGCATGAACTTCAGGGATTCAGCCCATCTGGGATGCGCTGTTGATCGGCTTGGCACCCATCTCGCTTTCTCAGGAGGCCCTACCCTGAGGCCTCAGCCTGCATGCCCCCACAGCGACCCCAGCCTTGATGGAGCCCGCCGACCAGCAGCTGCTCGACCGGGCCCAGACCCTGCTGGCCGACCCGTCCCCCGATCCCGCCGCCCTGCTTGAGGTCTGCAGCCTCTGCCATGGCCGCCTGCAGGAGCTGAACGACAGCCACCCCCTGCAGGCCATCCCGCTGGCCGTGGCGGCCCTCGGCCTGATCGATGCCTTTCGCCAGCAGCCGGCGGTGCCGCCGCCCTGGCTGCACACCCGCGAAGAACAGTGCTGCCGCCTGGCGGCCCTGGCCATCCATGGCCTGCTGCAGGCCGATGCCACCGAGGCCCAGGCCTGGTTGCCCCAGGGCGTGCAGCTGCTCGAACGCCTCCACCGGCTGCATCGCCACCAGCTGGCCTGGATTCCCAACATGCTCGTGGAACTGCAGGCCGCCATGGATCGGCCCTCGCCCGACCGTTCCCTGGTGGTGGTGGGCCATGCCCAGGCCCATCCCCTGCTGCTCGAACTGCAGCATCTGCAGCCCGCCCTGGTGGCCCGTGCCTGCCCGTGCATCGATGTGATCAGTGCCGCCGAGGTGCAAGAGCTGCACGGCACCCTGGCCGACACCGATGTGCTCATCACCCATCGGCTGCCCGTCGGCTTTCGCGACGGCATCGGCCTCGACACCGACACCCTGCAGACCCACCTGCCCCGGCACGCCACCACGCTGCTGATTGCTGATCTGCACTTCGACGGTCTGCACCCCTGGATCGGCTATGCCCACGATCCCGATGGGCGCCTGCCCGAGCTCCAGGCCCTGTCGCCCCTGGGCGATTACCACGACTTTCTGGCAATGGCTGCCGTCGAAGCCGATCTCGACGCCGCCGACCTGCTGGCACGACCCCTCAACCCCGCCCTGCGCGACACCCTCGTGCACCAGGCCGAAACCGCCCTCATGGCCCTGGCCCAGCAAGACCAGCAGTGCAGCGTCGGCATGGCTGATCAGATCGCCGCCCAGCTGCGCCACACACCGTTGATGCACACCATCAACCTGCCCACCTAGGCCGCCCTGCGCCTGCTGGCCCGGGCCGTGCTGCAGCAGCTCGGCGTCCCCGCCGCGGTCGATCCGCCCGCCGCCCGTCATGAATTGCTCGGCAACCTCTCCCTGCCCATCCATCCCTGGGTGCAGCAGGCCCTCGCCCTCGAAGACTGGTGCCAGGGCTGGGGCCAGCGCCAGGGGCAACCCTTCGGCATCGAGCAGCAGCTGCAGCTGTCGCTGGCCTTCTACCGCCAGCACCCCTGGCTGATCACCGTCAACCAGCACCACCCCAAGCTGCAGCTGGCCCGCTTTCTGCTGCAGCAGTCGCAACCCACCGCCGCCGTGCCCCTGGCACCACCCACCACCGCGGCCCTGATCAATTACTTCAGCGACAGCGACATGCTCGCCCAGCAGCTGCAGGCCGGCCTGTTCGACCCCTACGACCGCCTCTACATCTGGGATGGCCCCTATGGCTACCGGCGACCGTTGCTCACCCGCGACGATCAGCTGGTGCCGCTCATCGAAACCGAGATCGGCCGGCAGCTGATCGAAGATCCACGCGTGCGGTATCACTACGCCGACTGGTCGAACGAACGCGACAAGCGCATCTCGGCCTACAGCGCCATCGACGAAGACCTGGTCGTGATTCACGACACCGACGAATTCTTCTGCCTCGATCACGACCGAGTCGACAGCTTCTGGCGTTCGCCCTACTCCGTGGCCTGCCTCACCCTGCAGAACATCTTTGTCGACGGCCTGCGGGCCAGCGACGCGGTGTACGACAGCGATTCCCTGGCCCTGATGCCCCGCCGCTGGGGGGTGTTCAAACGCGCCGCCATCAGCCCCGAAGCCCACCTCGACCACGGCTGGCTGGTGGGTGTCGAGCAGAACCCCATCGCCCCAGACAGCCTCTTCCCCCATCCCTTGGGTCACATCGTGCACCTCACCGGTTGCCGCAATGCCGCCGGCCAAGCCACCAAGATGGCCTTTTACATCAGCCAGGCCCTCAAGAACCAGACCACCGTGCCGGTGCTCGAGCATCTGCAGCGGCACATCGACCAGGGTGCCATCAGCCCTGACCAGGCCCAGCAGATTCTGCTGCGGGGCGACAGCGGCTACAGCGGGGTGCCGCACCCACGCTCGGGCTTCAGGCTCAACCGCCGCGTCGTCGATCCCAGCCTTGATGACCGCATCATTCAGCGCGTCATCGCCGCCGGTCATGTGGTGCGGCCGCAGCCTTACGCGATGCTCGAGGGCTATCCGCTGCAGCTCTGGCTCGATGCCCATCCCCACGACCGCCAGCTGCAGCTGCGTCTCAGCGAAGCCCAGGGTCTGCAGCTGCAGGTGTGGGCCTGGCCCGAAGGATGTGCCCCCCGGCTCGACTGTCAGCTGCAGCTGCGCACCACCGAGCTGGTCCTCACCCTTGAAGGCCGGCCCGAGGTGCTCGGTCGCCTGCTGATCCTCACCCTCACCCCGCCCAGCCCCGAGGCACCGCGCATCGGCACGATCGATCTGCACTGGCTCGACGGCAGCACCGCCCCGGCATGAGCACCACCAACCCCGATGTGACCGGCTTTCTGGCGGCCGCCAGGCCCAGTCTTAAGGACCTTTTGCTTGCCCCTGAACCCCGCACAGATGAGCTGGTACCCCCAAGAGGTGCCCCCATGGCGTCGTGCTGGCCTGGTTGGCGAAATTCAGGCCGGAATCGAACGCACCCGTGAGCAGGACCCCGCCAAAGCCGGTGCGATTGAGCGGTGGCTCGATCAGATCGGTAACACCTTCAACATCCTCGCCAGGGTCAGGTCCCGGCACCGCAGCGCCCTGAGGCTCCCCGGCCGTGGGCGATGCGGATCGAGGGTCATGAAGCGATTGCCGCTCCCTAATCGCTTCATGGGGTGAAGCGATTAGGGTGGCGTAATGGCTTCATCCTGGATCTGGCAGCAGCCTGACTGGCCCCGGTTCCGCTGGGACAGTGCCGTTCTGGATTCCCCGCTGGGGCAGGCGCGCGCTGCTCGCCAGGAGCTGCTGATCAGGCTGGAGACACTCGAGCCCACGCTCAATCGCGACGTGATCTCTGCCTTGCTGGGCCGCGAGAGCCTGGGCACGGCGGCCATTGAAGGTGAGCTGCTGGATCCCGCCCAGGTTCGATCCTCGATCGCCCGCCGGCTGTGCCTCCCCCTGGCCGAGGGTCAGCCTGCCGCCAGCGCACAGGTGGAGGGCCTGCTGGATGTGTTGCTGGAAGCCACCAGCGCACTGGAGGGTCGTCTCACCCTGGCCACGTTGAATCAATGGCACCAGAGCCTGTTCGCCAATGGTCCCGATGGCCTGCGCGCCATTCGGATTGGTGACCTGCGCGATGCGGCTTCAATGCAGGTGCTCTCCGGCGCCATCGGCAGGGAACGCCTTCACTTTGAAGCGCCGCCCCGAGACCGGCTGGAGGATCAGCTGGATGCTTTTCTGCACTGGATCGCCTCTCCGCCAGCACGGCTGGACGGGCTGTTGCGGGCGGGCCTGGCCCACCTGTGGTTTCTGACCCTCCACCCCTATGAAGACGGCAACGGCCGCCTGGCCAGGGCCATCACCGATCGGCTTCTGGCCCAGGACTGCATGACCACGAGCCATCAGGAGTTGTCTGGCCGTGCCATGGGCATTTCTGCCCAGATCCTGCGGGAGCGGAAGGGGTATTACGCGGTGTTGGAGCGCTGCCAGCGGGGGGATCTGGATGTCACGGGTTGGTTGCTCTGGTTCCTGCAGCAGCTCACAGCCGCGGCGATCAGCAATGGCGCCGTCGTCGATGCCGTGCAGCGCAAAGCGGCCTTCTGGTGGAGCCACCGCCACAGTGGCTTCAATGGCCGCCAACAGAAACTGCTCAATCGGTTGCTGGATGCCGAACCCGGAGGATTCACAGGTGGCATGACTCTGCGCAAGGCCATCAGCCTCACCAAGGTGAGCCGTGCCACGGCCTGGCGCGATCTGGCCGACCTGGTGGCGCACGGGGCGATCGAGCCGATCAGCAAGGGCCGCAGCCGCGCCTATCGCCTTCATTGGCCAGATTTCCCTGATGTGGAACCACCTCACGCAGATGACCCCCACCGGCTGTAGCTCTGCCGGGATCTGGCATCAGGCCCAGGTATATGCGCAGACCGGCATCGATCGCGGCCAGGTCCGCCTCGCTGACCTGGCCGTACGGACGGCAGATGCGCTGCTTGTCGATCGAACGCAGCTGGTCGACCAGGGCACAGGAGGGCTTGGTGAGGCCATTGGAGCCCGGGGCCAGGGGCGGATAGAGGGCACAGGGTGCCGGCGTTCCCGTGATCGGCACCACGGCCAGCAACGGGAACCGCTGGCTCTCGTTGACTGCCGGATCACTCACCACCACGCAGGGCCTCGTGCTGTGCTGTTCATGGCCGCGGGTCGGCTCAAGGCTGGATCTTGGGGGAGTTGACATGCTGCCAGCCCGATTCCGGGCGCCACTCCACGGCCGTGGCGGTGCTGTCGGGATGGGGACTGTCCAGGGAGCGGAGCAGTTCGAGCCGTTGGCGCCGCTGCAATTCGTGACGCACGGCTTCGGCAATGAAGCGGCTGCGATTCGCTTCGATGCGATCGATCCCGGCGATCAACTCAGCTGGCATCGTCACAGTCACCCGTTCGGCCAGCTTGTGGCCGCCCTGCATCCACCGCTCAGGGCGACCCGGTAAGGTGACGTCATCAGATAACGGCATCACGATGAGAACGATCGTGGATCTTCCGGATGCGGAGCGCGAACAGCTTGATGCCCTCTGTCGGCAGCGGGGCCTGTCGCGGGCCGAGGCGCTGCGCCAGGCTTCGAGATTGTGGCGTGACCGCCCACTGGACAGCCTGGAGCTGCAGCAGGCCCTGCGCCAGGAATGGAGTGAGCGCTGATGCTGTTGCTTGACACCAACAACAGGCGTTCATCCTGGCATCGCTGATCACCCGCGGCACCACAACCAGCGGCCAGCAGTGCCTGGTGTTCGGCCGGCGTGAGCACGAGTGCATCGCAGCTCAGGGGCAGCTCCGCCAGAGGCCATTCCAGCAGCCGTTGGTGCTGCGGCCCGGTGGCCTGGCCATCGATCAGCAGCAGATCAAGGTCACTGCCCACACCGGCATCGCCGCGGCCGTAGCTGCCGAACACCGCAAGGCGCTGCAGGCCCGGATGATCGGGCGCCACCTGCGCCGCCCAGTCGACCACCTGCGTCAGCACCTGCTGGGGGTCAGGCCAGCGCAGCAGCGATTGCGTCAACGATCGAACGGGCATGGCGCAGGAGCTCCATCCGGAAGGCTATCGGGATAGCGGGTGGGGATGTAGAGAGCGTCGAGGATCCGCAGACGGTCATCAAGGCATCGACGCGATCCACTCCACATCGGCGATGCCACGGAAATCGCTGTCCATGGTGTGGAGCCTGGCCTGATGGTCCCTGGCTGTCGCAAGAATGATGCTGTCGGCCATCGGCAACCTGAGGGAATGGCTGAGCTGGGCAGCAGCGAGGGCCAACCGGCTGTCAAGATCCACCACCACCCGCTGAGGCGTCACAGTCGATCGGCCTCCCGTTGAAAGGTGTTGGGCTCTTTCAGAAAGCCACGCAGGTCTGCGGCAGAGCCAGCACCTGCAGAGCCTGCCCGGGGCTGAGGCCGAACTGCTCGCCTACACGCTTGGAGATAACCATCTCAATGGGTATGACGTGCGACGGTCGAGCTGGCTTCTGGTGCCGCCGCCACCCCTGAGGACACCATGGAGATCGCCGGCCTCACCTCAGACGATCTGTCACGGTTGAGTCTCCGGTTCAGCCTGGCTGCCTGATGATTCTCATCATTCCCTCTGGTCCGCTTCCCGCGGACCTCGTCGGCCAGTTCGACGGACCCACCGCCACGGCATGAGCACCACCAGCCCCGATGTGACCGGCTTTCTGGCGGCCGCCGCCACCCCGGCCGGAGCCACCACCCTGGCGGTGTTCGCCGGCGCCATCGTGCTGTTCGTGACCGGCTGGCTGGCGCCCGAGGTCACGGGCCTGCTGGCGGCGGCACTGCTGGTGGCCTTCAAGGTGCTCAAGCCCGACGAGGCGGTGCAGGGCTTCGGGGCACCGGCCCTGATCACCCTCATGGGCCTGTTCGCCCTCTCGGCCGGCCTGTTTCGCAGTGGTGGCGTCGACCGGCTGCGGGCACTGATCGGCAGCGACGCCATCCGCAGCCCCCGGCGCATGATCGCCCTGCTGGTGGCGGTGGTGGCGCCCATCTCGGGTTTCATCCCCAACACCCCCATCGTCGCCACCCTGCTGCCGGTGCTCGAGAACTGGTGCCAGCGCCGGGGCATCTCGCCATCGCGGGTGATGCTGCCGATGTCGTTCGCCGTGGTGCTGGGCGGCACCCTCACCCTGCTCGGCACCTCGACCAACCTGCTGGCCAGTGACGTGAGCCGCCAGCTGGGCTTCGGGTCGATCGACCTGTTCGATTTCACCGCCATCGGCATCCCCATCTGGCTGCTGGGGGGCCTGTACCTGGTGGCGGTGTCTGACCGGCTGCTGCCCGATCGCGGGCTCCAGGGCGACGATCTGCTGGCTGACCTCACCCGTGGCGGATACTTCACCGATGTGCTGATCCCCGAGGGGTCAGAACTGGTGGGGCAATCGCTTCACAACAGCCGCCTGCAGCGGCGCTTCGACGTCGATGTGCTTGAGCTGCACCGCGGCAACCAGAGCTTCACCGCCCCCCTGGCCGACCTGCCGCTGCAGGCCGGCGACCGGCTGCTGCTGCGCTGCCAGCGCCACGACCTGCTGCGGCTGCAGCAGGAACGCACCGTGACCCTGGCGCCGATCTCTGACAAGGAGGCAGATCTCGACGAGCTGCAGAGCGGCACCCAGCGCCTGGTCGAGGTGCTGCTGCCTGCCGGTTCGAGCATTGGCGGCAGCAGCGTGCGCGAGCTGCGCTTTCGCCAGCGCTACAACGCCACCCTGCTGGCCGTGCGCCGGGGTCGCCAGGTGCTGCGTGATCTGCTGGGGAAGGTGGTGCTGCAGGCCGGGGATGTGCTGCTGCTGCAGGCCCCGCTCGATGCCCTGCGCGGCCTGCAGGACAGCAGCGACCTGGTGCTGCTCGATGAACTCGAAAAAGACCTGCCCACCACCAACCGCAAGGGCATCGCCCTGCTGGTGGCGGTGCTGGTGATCGTGCTGCCGCTGTTCAAGCTGATCAACCTGATGGCGGCGGTGCTGCTGGGGGTGGTGGTGATGGTGGCCACGGGCTGCCTGCGGCCCGGTGAACTGCAGCGGGCGGTGCGTTGGGACGTGATTCTGCTGCTGGGGTCGCTGTCGTGCTTCAGCGTGGCGATGCAGAACACTGGCCTGGCCAGGGGGCTGGCCCTCGATCTGCTGCATTCGCTGCAGGGCTGGCCCGCCTATGGCGTGCTGGTGGTGGTGTTTCTGCTGGCGCAGCTGTTCACCGAAACCCTCAGCAACGGCGCCACCGTGGTGTTGCTCACCCCCATCGCCACCGAACTGGCCCGCGGCCTGGCGCTGCCGCCGCTGGCCTTCATCTACGCGATTCTGTTCGCCGCCAGCCAGAGCTTTCTCACCCCCATCGGCTATCAGTGCAACCTGATGGTGATGGGCCCCGGCCGCTACCGTTTTCTCGACATGACCCGTTACGGCGCCCCGCTCACCCTGGGCCTCACCCTGCTGGCGCCCTGGCTGATCTGCCGGCATTTCGGCCTGTGATTCATGGTAGAAACAAGCCAACCCGCCAAAGACATAGTCTCCAAGTTGGCCCTTGCTGGAGATCTGAAATGCAAGGACCCGCAGTCTGTGCTAAATTGAGGGGGCTTACTAAGTAAAGGCTTTTCTTGCTCCGATCGCATTGAATTCCGAGCTTGCCCACGCCGACCGCCCCGCCAGGCCGCTGATTGTTTTTCATGTGGGCCTTGGAAAATGTGGTTCAACCTCAATTCAGCACCTTCTCGAGGCGGGTCGCATCCAAGGATCCGCCGAATTCATTTATACAGGCACTAACCTTCAGCATTGTTGCGAGGTGGTCCAGCCGTGGCAAAGCGATGGCGGATTTCATTCCATGCTCGCCACGGGTGACTGGCAAGAACAGTACATTGAAATTGTTGAACGAGAAATTGAGCAAGCGGTTAAAAATAATATACCGCGAATCATTGTTTCCAACGAAAGCATTTTTGGTCTATATGCTGCCTTCGAGCCAGTCTTCAATCGGGTGAAAGATAAGGCAGACCTGGCATATATCGTCGTCGTAAGAAATTTTATTGAGCTTGCGTTTTCGTCATACATGCAGTGGTTTGTTAAAGACAAGACATTGGCCGGCCCATTGCTCAGCTTTGGCGAATGGCTTGCGCTCGAGCGTGATGGTTTGCCGTGGATCCACGAAGAACTCGGCCTTTGGCTCTCCAGTACATACTTCAAATCCAAAAATTTGATTTCGCTGGACAAGACTTGCGACCTTTTAGAAGAGTTCTGTAGTCTCGCTGATATTCAGCCAACAATTAAAGGTGGCGAAAGCAAAAGAATGAACCAAAAAGACGATCAGCTGACTTTTTTGCTTAGAACTGTTTATCAATCCATGCAAACAGGTAAATCGCCCCCGGAGCGGTTTGAGGACGGCGTTCTGAGAGCAATTCAACGCCTGTCTACGAGGGCTCCTGTCAGTGTACAGATCCCTTCGGATATTGCTCCAAGAGGTGATGATTTGGCGATTCTTGTTGAAGCCTGCAACCTGCGCGCTAAGCTATTCAATGAAGTTTTAACAAAGTTTAATCTTGACAAACACTTTATGCACGAAAGTAGTTTGCTTGACATCGCGGTACCTGCTGCCATGCATGCTTGCTCTATTGAAGAAGACAAGCTAAAAGTTTTAAACGCCTTGGCAATCGCCATGTTGGCAATAGAGTCCCAACAGCAACGAATTTCTGAGCTTGAGTCTCAGATCTTCCGCTCCAAGTGCGTGCCTGGCTGATGTTCCTTCCCCTTCTGTAGACGGATGTCTCGCCAGTACACATGACAGCAGCACGATTGACTGCAGCATTTTTTGCTCGAGTGCCAACTGCGGCTCCTGTTCACGCAACAACTACGCCCTGATTTCCGGCGTTGATCGTCAGGATACAGTCGCAAGCAGGCAAGCTATAACTATATTAGGCTCATCTCTTGAGCAACCTGACACGTATTATTTTTATCACATGACTCAAGATCCTCCAGGAGTGAGGCCGTCTAGATGCTGGCCCTGCCCCTGCTCGATGCCTTTGGCGCCGATCCCGCTAGCCGCCGCTCCCCGCCGCCTTGCCTTCGGCCTAACGCTAGGACGACGACGGTCTGACCATCATCGTCTTTGAAGTACCCCTTAGTCCCTGCGGATCGCTGCTCAAGATCACCGGCTGGCGCCTCGTTCCCGACGACGCCATCGCCCATCTGGTGCTGCTCTGCGGCCAGCGGGCCCTGCCCCTGCCCCTCGGCAGCCCCCAGAACCTGCCGCGGCCTGATCTGTCGGGTATGCTCGCCGAGGCCGGCCTGCCGGACGACACCCCCGCCGGCTTCCGCCTGGCCATGGTGCAGGGGGTCGAAGAAGCCGTGCCATCGCCGACCGGCGGTGACGGCCACCTGTTCGTGGTGCTGCGCAGCGGCGAACAGTTCCGCCTGCGCCAGCCACTGCACGAATTCCCCCTCGACGGCACCACCCTGGCGATGCCGTTTGCAGGATTGGTCTGACCCGGCTGCGTTGGCGTGAACACCGCTGCTCCCTACGCCGACGCCCCCCTCGCCGCCGAGCGGGAGGGCAACTGGGAGCAGGCGCTGCTGCTCTGGCGCCAGGCCCGCCTGCTGGCCCCCCACGACAGCAGCATCGTGCAGGCCACGGCCCGCTGCCTGCGACGCCTGGGCCGCCACCCCGAAGCCACGGTGCTGCTCGAGCAGCAGCTGCGGCTGCAGCCCGAAGCCCTGCCGCTGCAGCTGGCGACCCTCGAAGGTCTGGCCGAGGAAGGGCGATGGCAGACCCTCCTGGCCGCCATGGCCCCCCTGCTGGCGGCCCTGCCCGATGATCCCGACCTGTCAGATCTGCTCGACCAGGCCACCAGCCGGCTGCAACCCGAGGCCCGTCTGCCTGGTGATGCCCCGGCGCCCGACCGGCACGCGGCCCTGCTGCCGTGGCTGCCGCAGCGGCTGGTGCTTGTCTGCGGTCTGCCCGACGCCACCGCCGCCTATCCGCCGCTGCCCCCCCCGGCCCAGCCCAGCGTCACCGCCCTGGCGGCGCAGCTGCCGGCCGTGCGGCCGGGAGAGCAGGCGGTGCTGGCTCCGGCCGACCTGGCGACCCAGCTGCCCCTGTGGCAGACCCTCATCGAACAGCGGGGGCTCGAGGCCACCGTGGTGCTGCTGAGCCTCCATCCCGTGCTGGCCATGCCGGCGCTGCAGCGCCGCCATGGGGTGGCCATCGATGGGGCCCTTGACCTCTGGTGCGCCCACCAGCTGCAGGCCGAACGCCACAGCCGGGCCCTGCCCCGCCGGCGCCTCGCCGCCCAGATCGATCCCGCCAGGTTCCCATCGGTCCCCGTCAGCGCCGCCGATCCCGCCCGGCTCGCCTGGGCCCTGACCCTGCACCAGGCCCTGCTCCATCCCGACGACGACCACTGTCGCCACGAAGTCGACCGGCTCGCTGACGGTCCGCCGGCCAGCAACCACGCCGAGGTGACCCAGCAGCTCAGCCTCGAGGCCCAGGGGGCCAGCGACACCGGCGATCTGACCCTTGCCGTGCACCTCTACCGCCAGGCCATCGCCCAGATGCCCGACCACCGCGGGCTTTACCCCGCCCTGGCCCGCTGTCTGCGGCGGCTCGACCGGGCCGCCGAGGCCGAGGCACTGCTGAGCCGCCATCTCTCCGAGCAGCCCGGATCAGCCCCGGGCTGGATCGGCCTGGCCGAAGGCGAACGGCAGCGTGGGCATTGGCAGGCCGCCCTCGCCCACTACGACCGGGCGCTGCAGCTTGACCCCGGCCACCGGGGGCTGCCGCGGGCCATCGCCCACACCGCCGAACGGCTGCTGCCCCCCGGCGACGCCGCCCTGGCCCTGCCCACCCCTGAGCTGCTGCAACAGCTGTTGCCCCAGCTGCCCCAGCGGTTGCTGCTGGTGCTCGGCATGCACCGCAGCGGCACCTCGGCCATGGCGGGTCTGCTGGCCAGCTCGGGCCTGCTGTGTCCTGCGGGGTCACCGCCGGCGGATCCGTTCAATCCCCGTGGCTACTGGGAACCACTGCAGCTGCTGGCCTGCCACAACGCCCTGCTCGACGAGGCCGGCGGCCGCTGGGACGACCCGCACCTGGCGCCCCTCGCCCCCACCCCGGCCCGGCTGCAGCAGCTGGCGCGGGCCCTGCAGGCCGACTTTCCGGCGGGGGATCCGCTGGCCGTGGCCCTGATCAAGGATCCACGCCAGTGCCGGCTGCAGCCCCTCTGGAATGCCCTGCTGGCCCAGCGCGGCCTCGAGGCCGCCGTGGTGCTGATGCAGCGCCACCCCCTGGCCGTGGCGGCCTCCCTGGCCCGCCGTGACGGCTTGCCCCTCAGCCGGGGGCTGCTGCTGTGGTTGCAGCACCAGCTGGAGGCCGAACGCCACACCCGCCACCTTCCCCGGGTGCGGCTCGATTTTCAACAGCTGCTGCAGGATCCGCCGTCGGCCCTGCAGGCCTGCCGGGCGCTGCTGCCGGGCCTCGCCCCCCTGTCACCCGAGGTGATCGCCGCTGCCGGCGCCCACATCGACCCCAGCCTCGACCACGGCCGCGCCGCCGATGCGGCCACGGCCGACCCCGAACTGCTGCGGCTGGCCCTCGGCGTGCACGGAGCCCTGGCTGATCCCGACGAAGGCCGCTGCCGGGCCGCCTGCGACCAGGCCTCGGCCCGGCTGGCCGGCCACCTGCGCCAGCTCGACGACCAGCTGGGGCTGCTCGACACCGCCCAGCTGTTCTGGCGCACCGGCGACGACGACTTTCACGAAGCGGCCTCATGCCGCCGCAGCGTGACCGTGGCCCGCGGACGGCAGGTGCAGCAGACCCTGCCCCTGCCCACCGGCGTCGGCCCCCTGCGGGCCCTGCGCCTCGACCCCTCAGAACAGCCGGGCGTGCTGCGCCTGCTTGCGCTCGCCCTGGTCGACAATCAGGGCCGCAACCTGTGGCGCTGGACCGCAGCCGCTGACCCACGGCTGCCGGCCCAGCCGGCCACCCCCGGCACCCGCCTGCTGCCCCTGCCCGAGGGGGGCTGCCTGGTGCTGGCCGAAGACGCCGACCCCGGCCTGCTGCTCGATCTGCCCCAGCCAACCCTCGACGCCATGGGCAATGGTGGCAGCCTCGTCTTCGATGCCCGCTGGGATCCCCTCGGGCCCGACCTGGGTCGCCTGCTGGCGGCCCTGCCATCCCCGTGATCGACCTGCTGGTGCCCTGGCACGACGCCACCAGCAAAAACTGGGCCCATCAGCTGGCCCCGGCAGTACGAGCGCCTGCCCTTCTTTGGCGCCAGAAGAGCTGCCCAGCCGGGCTAATGGCCAACGTCACCGGTGTGTTCGGTAAGTGCTGCTGCTGTGGGGGGCTCAACAGCCGGATCGGCCCCTGCTGTGCCCACGGCAGCAATTTCTGTCGCAGGGGCTTGACAGTTGATTCGCCTAAGGTGCTGTCTACTCCTGAGCGTCGCCTCGGACGTGTGGACCTGCTACTGCTAGACCCTCAGCACCAGCACCAGCACCAACGGTTGCTTGATCACTTTCCCCATGCCCACTTAGTCCTTGATGGCTCAGATACTTTTTTAATGATCATCGTTGTGGTTTCCACCGTGGTGAGCACCCCTGATGCCCTGCAGGGCTGCCTCGAAGCCGAAATGCAGTCGCCTTGCGATAAGGCCAAACTCACCACCTGCTGCTGAAGCAGCTGTAGGTAGAGCTGGTGCACTACTTTTTGCGCTGTTAGGTACTGACTGCTGGCATAAAACGCAGCTTGAACGCCGTAGTTTTGCTCCGTACCCTGTAACTGCTTGATCATATGCCTACTGTCCCGCATCTGTGGGCCATTCATCTGCGGCTTTCGCATGGCCTGCGTTTGGCGGCGTCGCCGCGTTGCAGGCCCTCATCAATAGCCCCAACCCTGCAGTCTCGTTTCTGCTCGAGTCTCGGATGTTGCTGTGCGACATGTTGTTGCGTATCGGCGTTCTTTTCGGTTGCTAAAGCCCAGCGGGCTACCGCTCGTCATGCGCTGTTGGTCGAGGCCCTGAACAGCTCTGGCGGCGTCTGCAGCTCACCATCTCCACCCTTCGCGGTCTCATGCAAAACGGCGACAGATTGCTTGCTGCCTCATCTGACGCACCTGTTGTGTTGCCGTTGCCCTGTGAACGAATAAAGCCGGCGTCTGCGGCCTCTGGTTCACCTTCGGCGGTCGGCTCCCTAATCCCCGCAGTATGATCGCTCGACTGCAGCTGTTCGCCGTCGGTCGCGTCGTGCCCGTGCCGCTCACCACCCTTCGCTGCCAACCTTGGCTAAACTTACCGGGGCAGCTGGTCAGTGGGGCTCTAAGTCCCCGATCCACCCAGTCAGCTTTCGACTGCGGCAGTGGTTTGTGGCTGACCACGCGTAGAATTGGGCGTAGTGGCCATGTCACTGTAATTCGCTTCACAATCGGGGGCTGCCGATGACCTCCACCGCCGGATCGCGTGAAGCCCTGCAACGCAGTCTGCTGGCCAATCCCCACCAGCCAGACCTTTGGCGGCGTCTCTCGGGCCAGCCTGATGAGCCCATCGCCGAGCCGTCGTCGCCAGCGGTGGTTCCCACTTTGCCCGTGGCCGAGCCGGTGCTCGAAGCCCAGCTGCCAGACAGTCGCGGTTTGCAGCGCCATTTCGAGCCCCTCGACGGTGACGCGGCAGCGGCCGTGGCCGCCACCCAGATCCAAACCCTCGCCACCCACGTGGCTGCCGGTTGCCATGGCCAGGTGCTTGCCAGCCTCGACCTGGGCACCCTGCTTGCCCTGGTAGAGGCCTTGTCGCCCAGTGAGTGCTACGCCCTCGGTCATGCCGCCTTCGTGGCCCAACGGCACGACCTGGCCGGCCCGCTCCTGCAGGCCACCGCGGATGCCGGGCCTGCTGCCGGTGATCTGCTGCCCTGGGCTGAACTGTTTGCCGCCCGCAGTGCCCTCGCCCTTGGCCAGCGGGGCCCGGCCGCCGATCTGTTGGCGGCCCTCACCCAACGCGACGACGCCCCCCACCCCACCGCAGCCGAAGCTGCATTTCACGCCCAGCTGTCGCTTGCCTGGTTCGACCTCGAAAACGGCCAGCGCGATGCCGCCGCGGCCCGCCTCGACTGGTTGCAGGCGTCCCCCTTCTGCAGCGCCCATGGCGCCGAAGTCGAACTGGTTGCACGGGTGCTCTCGACCCTCGGCTGGTTGCACGACAATCCCCGCGGTCAGTTACCCCATGTCGTCGACAAGGCCGCCGAATGCGGTTTTGTCGCCGCCATCGACAGCATCGGCCTCAGCCCCTGCGGCACCCTCCTGCGCATCGACGGCTGGATCGTCGATGCCAGTCGTCAGCTCAGCGAGATCTGCCTCATCCGTGGTGCCTGCGTCCATCGCCTCGATCTTGGTGCCGCCTCATATTTCAGCCGGCCCGACCTGCGCGACGTGCAGCAGCGCTGTGGTTCCCCGGCTGACCACGATGCCGGTCTGCGTCTCAGCCGCCTCTTCATCGCCGACGAACGTTCGCCCCTGCAGGCCGGCGAAGCAGCCGAACTGTTTGTGGTGCTGCACAACGGTGACCAGTTCTGCCTCCGGCAGTTGTTGCAGAGCCTGCCCCTGGGCACCGAGCAGCTCAAGCAGGTGCTCAACGACGCCATCAGCGATCGTTGCGTGCTGCGCTCGCCTGCAGCCCTCGCCCGGGTGCGTGATGCCTGGTACGACGAGGTCCAGCAGCGCCTCAGCGAGCCCGCCGAACACCAGTGTCATGGCCTGCTCGATGGTGCTGCCGGGCTGTCGGTGGTGGTGCCCCTCTACGGGCGCATCGACTTCATGGAATATCAGCTCAACTGGTTCAATGCCTGGCGCCGTCGTCGGCCCGATGCACCGCAGCTGCAGCTGATTTATGTGCTCGATGACCCCAGCCTCGAGGCCGACTTTCGCGCCCTCAGCAAGCGCTGTCAGACCCTCTACCGCATGCCCTTCGAGACAGTCATCAATCCCCGCAACCTTGGTTTTGCCGGTGCTAACAACCGTGGCGCCGCCTTTGCCACCGCCCCCTGGCTGCTGCTGTTCAATTCCGATGTGCTGCCCGCCCATGACCTCAGCATCGAAACCATGCTGAAGGCCATGCGTCAGCACCATCCCGCCGTCGCGGCACTCGGGGCCCGCCTGCTCTTCGATAACGGCGCCATTCAGCACGTGGGTATGGAATTCGTTAAACAAGAAGATCTCGATGGTGATCTGGGTCATGTGTGGCTTAATGACCATCCCCTCAAGGGGGTGAACGTCGGCTTCAGCCAGGCGGAACGCCTTCAGTTGCGCGAGGTCGAATCGATCACCGCCGCCTGCTTGCTGGTGGCCACCGACCACTACCGCGCTGTAGGTGGCTTCGACAGTCACTTCATCGTTGGTGATTTCGAAGACACTGATCTCTGCTGGAAGCTGCGCCAGAGCGGCGGCAGCCTTTACGTTGATCTCGAAGCCAGCTTCTTTCACCTCGAACGCCAAAGCGTCAGCCTCGCTGATGCCAGTGGTCTGCTGCGTCAGAAGGTGGTTGCTGCCAATGCCTTCACCCATCACCAGCGCTGGTGTAGCGCCATCGACCGTCTCAAGCACTGCCGCCTTGGTGCCACCCAGTCATGAAAATCCTCTACCTCATCCACGGTCACGAAAGCTTCTCGGTGGGTGGTGCCGAAAATGCCGCTTTTTCGCTCTTTCGCGAAGCCGTCGCCAGCGATGGCCATGACGCCTGGATTCTCGCCGCTGTTCACACCAGCCGTGGTGTGCTCAGCCATGGTGAACTGCGCAGTGTCGAAGGATCGGATCGCGAATACCTGATCGGTACCGCCTGCGATTGGTTTCGCTTCAGCAATGCCCACATCCCCAGCCTGCGTCGTGGCCTGCAGCGTCTGCTGGAGCACATTCAACCCGACATTATTCATCTGCAGCATTACAGCCACTTCGGCATTGATGTGATCCCCCTGCTGCAGACCCTCAGCCCCAACAGCCGCATTGTCGTCACCCTCCACGAATATCTGGCCCTTTGCATGCACAACGGCCAAATGGTCAAGACCAGCCAGCAGAAGCTGTGTGAAAAGGCCTCACCCCTGGCTTGTTCGCTCTGCTACCCTGAACGTTCTGCTCAGGATATGTTTCTGCGGCATCACTACATCAGCACCATTCTTAAAAGCTGTGATGCCCTTGTGAGCCCAAGTCAGTTTCTGATCGATCGGTATCGCAGCTGCGGCATCAACCATAGGTTGTTTGTGATGATCGAAAACGGTCTGCCCTGTGATGTAGGAATGGATTCTTCCTTGCACCAACGCCGTAGCTATTCCACCGATCTCAACCGTTTTGCTTTCTTTGGTCAGCTCAATCTCTACAAAGGGATCTTGCTGTTGCTTAAGGCTGCTTACATGCTGCAGGAATCGGGGGTCAGTAACTTCATGATTCAGCTCCATGGCGCCAATCTTGAACACCAACCTCAAGACTTTCAGGATGAATTTCATCATTTGCACGAACGCGTCCGTGATCGGGTGCTGCTGCGCGGTAGCTACCGTCAGCCCGAGATCAAGGCGCTCATGGCTGATGCCGATTGGATGATCATTCCCTCGATTTGGTGGGAAAACTCACCAGTGGTCATTCAAGAGGCTTTTGCCAATCAGTTGCCGATCATCGGCAGCGACATCGGCGGCACTGCCGAAAAGATCAACGATCGTGGTGGTATCACCTTTACCGCCCAAAGCGAAGCCTCCCTCGCCAGTCGCATTGAACGTTGCATCGGCAACCGCGAGTTGCATCAAGGGCTGGTCGATCAGATCAGCCCGCCACTCTTGGCGAAAGATTGCTTTCAAGCCCATCTTGGACTTTATGCAAACTTGCTACAGCACATCGCCTAAGATAAGCCCTCAGCTCTGCCTGCCTTTCAAGCTGTGGGCATGGGCAGAAGCTCCCTAGTAATTTCTCCGAAACATGAGTGACAGATCACGGGCGATGCGCTTCTGTCGTGTAAGTGGGGCCTCCTGAATAAAAGCGGACTGGCTGTGCCGCAATGGCTCTGAGCAGTTCTTGGCGCTAAAATGTAGCTCAAATGGCAAACCTGAACCCAGAAGCTGCCCTGAGTTTACCAAATGTATCGACATGAGTCTCGTCATCAGTTCTCATTTGAAGATTTCTTCTCGCCGTTTGGCGTCAAACTCTCTGGTGACAGCGGCTGGATCAAACTGGCTGAATTAATTTCTCGGGTAGAGCTGTAATGATGCTCCTGCTGGGGCACGTCTGCTGAGACCCGTTGGGCTACTCTCTCTTGGCTGGCTTTTCGGTGGAATCTTAATAGGGCCACAACCGGCACGGGAGGGCACGTCACATGGACCGACATGCGTGTTCGCGGCAAGCCCTGAGAAATGCGGACATAAGTGTTCATGGCGAGGTGACTTCTGGCACATAACGAAAGACTTCATTTTGTCGATAGCGAATTTCGCCTGGCCGCAGTGAACCATCTGCTTGGTACTGTTGCCATTGCGTTCGCGCAAAGTCAAGCAGCGACTGCGGCTTCCCGGTACCGAGGTTCACCAGCCGGGGTTGCCCCGGCTGCAGCTGGGGATGCTGCAACCAGTCGAGCAGCTGCCGGGCGGCCTGCTGAACGGGTTGGAAGTCGCGCACCTGGGCACCACTGGTCATGGGGAGGTCTTGGCCGCTGGTGGCGGCCGTCAGCAGCGAAGGCCAGAACCGCCCGGAGGCTTCGCCGGGTCCATAGACATGAAACGGCCGGGCCACCACCAGCTGCAGCTGCTGCTCGACCGCCAGGGCGAGGGCGGCCATGGTGGCGGCGGCCTTGGAGGCGCCATAGGCGGTGGTGGGTTCGAGGGGCGCCGATACCGGTATGGCGTCGTAACGCTCACCGCTGCGGCCGTATTCAAAGCAAGAGCCCACGATGAGGAACCTGCGCACGCCGGCGGCCACGGCTTGGCGCCAGAGCTGCAGGGCATCGATCACGTTGGCCTGAAAGCAGCCATCCCAGTCGTTGGCCCACTGGGCAACCCCGTAGGCGGCCAGGTGCAGCAGTGCGTCACAACGGCCCAACTCAACGCTCCAGTCGTCAGCCAGGGCGCCATCGAGCCAGTGGGGTTCACGATCGAGGGGGATGCGGCAGCTGGCACCGGGGCGCCGCAGGGCCAGCACCTGATGGCCTTCGGCGAGGGCCAGCTGCAACACATGGCTGCCGATGAAACCCGTGCCACCGGTGAGAAAGATGTGCATGGCGTTCAGCCAGCCGACCGCTGACAGAACGCAGAGATGACATCGACCTCGGCCTGCAGCATGGCCGCGGTGAGGCCAGGGTAGGTGCCCAGAAACAGGGTGGTGTTCATGATCTCGTCGGACCCTTCGAGGTTGCCCAGCACGCGCAGGGCGGCGGGATTGTCGTGGCGCAGCTGCACAAAGGCCGGTTGGCGCAGCAGGTTGCCCCCAAAGAGCATGCGGTTGCCGATGCGATGGGCATCGAGCTCGCGGGCCAGGTCGGTGCGGCCGAAGGGCGCCGTGGGCTTGACGGCGATCTTGAACCCGAACCAGGAGCAGGTGGTGCGGCAACCGGTGTCGTCCCACGCAAAGCTGCCATCAGGATTCCAGGCCGTGGCATGGGTGGGCAGAGCGAATTCGAGCACGTCGTCGCACGACGCCAGGCCGACCCGAAGGGTCTGCCAGTTGTGCTTGCGCGCCTCGATGAAATCGGGCAGACGCGTCATCTGCACGCGACCGATAGCGGCCTGGGGATCGAGGGGTTTGAGGTTGAAGCCCAGGTGGCTGTAGGTATATTTGTGGTCATACCCGGCAGGCAGTTCGCCCAGCTGCCAGTCAAAGCGTTTGTTGCAGGTGTTGTCGACCCCACTGGGGCACCAGCAGTCGCGACCCCAGTCGCGGAAGCTTTCGGCGATCACCTTGAGCTTCTGATCGCGAACGATGTTGACGGCACCGCCTTCACCCATGGTGAGGTGATGGGGTGGGTAGAAGCTCTGGGTGCTGATGTCACCCCAGGTGCCTGTCCAGCGCACGACCCGGTCGGGGCCATCGTCGAGACCGGGGCTGTTGTCGCTGAAACCGAGGGATTCGGCAAGGGCTCGGGGCATTGAGTAACTGCAGCCCAGGGCATCGCAGTTGTCTTCAACCAGCCAGAGGTCGTGCTGGCGGCAGAAGGCGAGGGTGGTGCTGAGGTCGAATGGATTGCCAAGGGCATGGGCCATCATCACGGCCTTGGTGCGGCCGGGGGTGAAGGCGGCGGCCAGCTGGTCGCAACGGGCATTGCCGGTGATGGGATCGGCGTCGATGAAAACCGGCACGGCACCCACCTGCACGATGGGGGCAACGGTGGTGGGGAAGCCGGCGGCGACGGTGATCACCTCATCACCGGGCATCAAGCGGCGGGCGGCCGGCAGTTTGGCGCTGGTGAGGGCCGAGATGGCGACGAGGTTGGCCGACGAGCCTGAATTGACCAGCAGGCTGTGGCGCACCCCCATGAAGGCTGCCAGTTCTTTCTCCATGGCGGCACCTTCGCTGCCGAGGGTGAGCCAGAAGTCGAGGGTGGCCCCCACCGCCGCTTCGACTTCGTCTTCGGTGAAGACGCGACCGGCATAGGGGATGGTGGCACCGGGCTGCCAGGGGGTGCGATCGGGATCGGCACCGGGCCTGAAGGCGGCGTGGGCCTGGCGGGCGTAGGTGCGGGTGAGCTGCAGGATTTCCTGCTTGAGGGCTGAGAGGTCGGTCATCAGGGTCAGGCAGGTGGATGGATCAGGGACGCCTGGCCATAGGCGGCGAGGTCATCGAGACAGGCGGCTTCGGCCGTGGCGGTGCCGTGGTGAACGGCGTGGTACCAGCCGACGGTGCGGGCGATGGTGGTGGCAAAGGGCCAGCGGGGCTGCCAGCCCAATTGATGGAGGGCCTTGTCGATCTGCAGATGCAGCCGACCGGCTTCATGGGGTGCCGCCGGGTCAGACAGATCGTGCCACTGGCCGGGCCAGTGCTGCAGCATGGCCTCAACGAGGTCGCGCACGGGACGGTTGGCCTCGAGCTGGGGGCCGAAATTGAAGGCATCGGCCCAGGGGTTGGGCGCTGCCGCTGCGGTGAGCTGGTGCTGATGCAACCTCTGGGCGAGCAGCAGATAACCACCGAGCGGCTCGAGCACGTGCTGCCAGGGGCGGGTGGCGACGGGATTGCGCACCTGCAAAGGTTCACCGGCGGCAAGGGCACGCATGGCATCGGGGACGATGCGGTCAGCGGCCCAGTCGCCACCACCGATCACATTGCCGGCACGGGCGGTGGCGATGGCCAGGTGGGGGGTCTGGTGGGCGGCGACACCACAGAACGACGACCGCCAGCTGGCAATGGCAAGTTCGGCACCGGCCTTGGAGGCGCTGTAGGGATCGTGGCCACCGAGACGGTCGTTTTCGCGATAACCAAAGTCCCACTCGCGGTTGGCATAGACCTTGTCGGTGGTGACCATCACCACGGCACAGGGGTGGGCCAGATCGCGCAGGGCTTCGAGCACATGCAACGACCCCATGACATTGGTGGCCCAGGTGCCGAGAGGGTCGCGGTAGCTGCGGCGCACGAGGGGCTGGGCCGCCAGGTGCAGCACCACCTCGGGTTGGGCCGCTGCCGCCAGGGCCTGCAGGGCCTGGGGATCGCGGATGTCGGCGATGTGGTGATCAAGCCGATCGGCCAGGCGAAGCTGGCTGAACAGGTGGGGGTCACTGTCGGGTTCGAGGCCGACGCCACTGACCTGGGCACCCAGCTCAAGCAACCAGAGGGCCAGCCAGCTGCCTTTGAAGCCGGTGTGGCCCGTGAGCCAGACCCGTCGACCACGCCAGAAGCTGGGATCGATGGCGGTGCTCATGACCACACCTTCCAGGGGGCACGGCCGCTGGCCCAGAGTTCTTCGAGCTTCTGGCGATCGCGCAGGGTGTCCATCGGCTGCCAGAAGCCGCGGTGGAGGTAAGAGGTGAGCTGACCAGAGGCCGCCAGCTGCCGCAGGGGCTCCTGCTCCCAGACGCAGGCGTCGCTGTCGATCAGATCGATCACCGATGGTTCGAGCACGAAGTAACCACCGTTGATCCAGGCGTTGTCGCCATCGGGTTTCTCCTGAAACTGGGCCACGGCAGTGTCTTCGAGGTGCAGGGCGCCGTAGCGGCCCGGCGGTTGCACGGCAGTGAGGGTGGCCTGGCGCCCTTCGGCACGGTGATGGGCAATCAGCTGCTGAACATCCACGTCGGCAACCCCATCGCCGTAGGTGAAACAGAAGGTGTCGGTGAGGTAATCACGCACACGACGCAGGCGACCACCGGTCATCGACTCATCTCCGGTGTCGACGAGGGTCACCTTCCAGGGTTCAGCCTTCTGGCGGTGCACCTCCATGTGGTTGAGGTCCATGTGGAAGGTCACATCAGACGTGTGCAGAAAATAATTGGCAAAGTATTCTTTGATGACGTAGCCCTTGTAACCGCAGCAGATCACGAAGTCGTTGATGCCGTGGTGGCTGTAGGTCTTGAGGATGTGCCAGAGGATAGGTTTGCCACCCACCTCAACCATGGGCTTAGGCCTAAGGTGGGTCTCCTCGGCCAAGCGTGTACCCAAGCCACCCGCTAGAATGACGGCCTTCATGTCTGATGCGAAGCGGTACGACTCAATTCTTGCATGCCTGAGAGCTTATCATTAAACGCTCGTCAGAGATTTGCTGGCAATCTGGCATGCGTCAAATGGCTCACGCGCGAACGTGCAACTTGGCAGCAATTGCAGTGTCATGAATCAAGTCGAACTCCTCCTAAGACGAAGGGTATACACGAATGGGTCTAGTACAATCGTGGTGCCGCAAAATGCAAGTTTTTGTGGCTAATGACAGGATTATATGCAGGCTGATGACTATAGGGAATAATGAAAATTCTGTGGAATGGATGCAATTTCACCTGATATCTTGTCGACATATGATTGATATTTATGCGAAACCGCTCTGTCTGCATCTTGCAGGTAGGCCTCATAGGCTTTTTTCCAGTGATCGCCAAAATTTGAACGTTTGAGGCGATTTGCTTCTATATATGCAAGGCCACCATTCACAATCTTTTTTCTTGTGTGTTCAAGCCCACGATAGGCGAAATGCAAAATTCTCCCACCGCAACGGATCGCTGGATAAATATTTGCACTGGTTATGTCTGTGCTTTTGAGAGTATGATTGCCCATTGTGATGCCATCAATAACGGTGTAATGAATCAAATTTTTGGTGACGACATGACTAGAGCGGTAAGATGTCTTGATGGGGGCATTATAAATTTCACATTCAGCATTTGAACTCCACCCTCGCTCAAAGTAGCTGTCACACAAGTCGAAGACCACGCCCTTGGTGCCTTGTTCAAAACACGTGTTTATTAAGGACTGAAGACCAACTCCTTGTGGTAACACAATAAACTCATCGGCATCTAGGATAAGCAAAAATTCAACATCAAGCATACATCCGCTGCAATAGCTGTAAGCGTAATTGCACAGGGCTTTGGTTTTGTTCTCTTGGTAGTAGCCGACTACAGGATCGTTTATGATGACACATAGTGCATCGCTATGAGTGTCCCTAAATTCTGTAATCTTTGCCAAGGTTGCATCGGTAGAGCTGTTTTCAAGCAGGAAAAATCTGCGACAGCCCAATTTATAATGGTGAGTTAGATTGGCATAAATAATATCCTCTTCGTCTTTGACCATCATGCAGATTGCGAGTTTAGGTGCACACTCTAGATCGCATTGCGAGGGGTCGGTAAAAGGCGTAGTTGCGTTAAGAGAAGCGCTGAATATCTCGGCCTGCAATGACTTGTAAATCATTGATATTCTTAATTCCAAGTCAGGCGGCAAGGGTGATGAACGCAATGCTTGTATGGCATTGTCATAATCACCATTCTTGCAGAAATGCTCGTATAAAAGTGCATAAGGGTTATGGGAGATTGGATATAATGCTATGAATTTGTCTATGACTCGAAAGAATAGTTCGTCATTGCCAATGCCACTGTAGATTCTGGCCTCAAGGGCTAGATAGAGTTGATCATTTTTGTGTAATATCTCACTGCTTGACAAGAGCAGATCAAGAGCCTCGGTGTACTTGGAGGCTTTGACAAGGGCCTGAACGTCTAGCAGGGCCATAAGGAAAGACTAAATCAGGTTACGGGAGTGGCTCGGATGGCTAAGCATCGATTACAAGCGGGCGCTTGCCTAAAAAATGTTTATAGAGCTTTGCATCCCACCCTCCCAGTCCCCTCTAGGTATATTACACCACACCCTCCCCCCTGCCAGGAAAGATGACGCCTCTCCATCCCGACCTTTACAACTACCAGGGGGCCTGATGGAATCGATCGATGCGTCGTTACAGCGAGGCCGCCAAGGCTGATGTCCGTCGTCGGATGGGGCCTCCCCATCGCCAGAACGTGGCGGAGATCTCCCAGGAGCTGGGAATCCACGTGATCACCCTCAACAAGTGGCGCAAGGCCAGGCGGCTGCAGGGGGAGGTAGTCCCGGCCAGCCAGAAGGATCCCGAGGGATTGGGTCCGGCCGACAAGTTCACCGTGGTCCTGGAGACCGCCGGGCTGAACAGCACCGAACTGGGTGCCTACTGCCGTGAGCGCGGCCTGTTCCCCGAGCAGGTGGCCCGCTGGCGCCAGGCCGCCGAGGATGCCAATGCCCAGCCGCTGCTGACGATGGCCGATCAGAAGGATCTCCAGAAGCGGCACCAGGAGGATCAGCGAGAGATCAAACGGCTCCAGCAGGAGTTGCGGCGCAAGGAGAAGGCCCTGGCGGAGGCGGCGGCGTTGCTGATCGCCTCAAAAAAGATCCAGTCCTACTGGGGCGAGGACGAGGGGGACTGACCGCAGCGGAAGATCGCCGCGAGGCCCTGGAGATTCTCGATGCCGCCAGGGCGGCCGGTGCACGGGCCCGAGAGGTGGCTGCACTGCTGGGCGTTGGTCTCACCACCCTGCAGCGCTGGCGGCGGCGGTTCGCGGGTGATGGGGACGGCCTGGATGGCCGTAAAGGCAGCCACCGCCTGGTGTCTCACCGCCTCACTGACGAGGAGCGCCAGCGGATCCTGCTTACCTGCAACGAACCCGAGTTCACGGCTCTGCCGCCGGGCCAGATGGTGCCGACCCTTGCCGATCGGGGCCTCTACATCGGTTCTGAGCGCACCTTTTACCGCGTGCTGCATGCCTATGGCCAGGCCCATCGCCGTGGCCGTGCCCGGCCGCCCCAGGAGACCCGCCCTATGCCGCGGCTGGAGGCCAGAGGGCCCAACGAGGTCTGGCGCTGGGACATCACCTACCTGCCCACCAGCGTGCGTGGTGTCTGGCTGTACTTCTACCTGGTGATTGACGTCTGGAGCCGAAAAGTAGTGGCCGGGGACGTCGCTGAGCGGGAAGAAGCCCAGATCGCCGCTGATCTCGTCAGTAGAGCCTGTCTGCGGGAGAGGATCAGCAAGGGACGCCCCAAACCGCTGACCCTCCATGCCGACAACGGCAACGCCATGCGGGCGGCGACGCTGGAGAGCCGGCTGGAGGAGCTGGGAGTGCTCAGATCCTTCTCCAGACCGAGGGTGAGCAACGACAACCCCTACTCGGAGTCCCTGTTCCGCACCGTGAAATACCGGCCGGACTATCCGAGGCATCCTTTCCAGAGCGTCGAGGAGACCTGCGCCTGGGTGGCGAGGTTTGTGGGCTGGTACAACGATCGGCACCGTCACAGCGGCATCCGGTTCGTGACGCCGTCCCAGCGCCACAGCGGAGAAGCCGTTGCGATCAGCCGCCACCGTGCCGGCGTCTACGAGCAGGCCCGTCAACGTCATCCACGGCGTTGGAGTCGATCCTCCCGATGTTGGAATCAACCGGAGGTGGTCTGGATCAATCCGCCGCTACAAGAAAACGGCGTCACTGCGGCTACGTTGTTGATGGCTGCCTGACCGGCCGCAGGGGCGTCATCTTTCCTGGCAGTCACCGTGGCCGGTTCAGGGATGAGTTTCTCAACACTGAGCTGTTCACCACAGCCCCAGAGGCACAGATCCTGGCCGATCGTTGGCGCTGGGACTACAACACGTTCAGGCCCCATTCGGCCCTCCAGGGGCGTACGCCCCTGGAGGCAGCTCAACAGAGAGCTGCAGCATGACCACACCCACCCACTCTCATAAGGCCTGGACCGACGAAGGGGGTTACGTCAGCCCAGATCTGGTTCACTGACGTGACCGTGTTGACATCCATCACTACTGCGACTGACTTAGGGACTCCTGAAAAAGTCAGATCGACTGCGGCGCAGCTGGTTTCAGCGATCGAGACCCGGTAAACTGGCCTTGTAATGGGCAATCAACGATTGCTGCAACTCTTGAACGCTGCAGATGTATCGGAAGCATCATAACGGACAGCTCTCTAGCTAAGAGTTTCATGTGCCTTTTGGCGGCACGTTGGACCCGAGCAACCGTTGGGTCGTCTTCTCCTCCCTGATGCCATGGGACGAGCTGGAGGCAACATATGCTCCTCAGTTCAGTCCTACGACTGGTGCCTCAGCGAAGTCTGTGAGACTGGCGTTTGGTGCGCTCTTCATCAAGCAGCGGCTTGGCTTGACCGATGAGGAGACTGTTGAGCAGATCCGAGAAAATGCCTATATGCAGTTTTTCCTTGGTTTTGCCGGCTACTCCAGTAAGGCACCATTCGACCCATCGATGATGGTTTATTCCCGCAAGCGTTTCTCTGAGGAGGATCTCAAGCGGATCAACGAACTGATCGTAGAACGTGGTAAGGCCATGGTGATCGAGGCTGTGTCGTCGCTAAAAGACGACGACGACTCCGACGATCCAGGTGCTGATGCAGGAACCCAGATCTCAATCGACGATTTCATGAAACCAGCTGATTGGCCTGAGGGCAAGAATTGGGGAACACTCACCATTGACGCCTCATGCACCCCAGCGGACATCACCTATCCGACTGATCTGAAGCTACTCAATGAGGCGAGGGAGTCAACTGAGCGAATCATCGATGATCTTTGCGATCAACACTCAGATCATCGCAAGCACAAGCCTCGATACGATCGTGGTAGGGCACGAGCGGCTTTTCTCTATGTTGCCAAACAGAAGCAGCCACGCCGACGGAAGATCAAGGCTGCAATACGCCGCCAGCTCGACTACCTGCAGCGAAATCTTGATGCCATTGACACCCTAAGCGCCTCTGGTGCAAGGCTTTCGGCTCTTAAGGTGCATTGGTGGAGAAAGCTTCTCGTGATCAGCGAGCTGCACCGACAACAGACGATCCTGCTGGTCGCCAAGACGCGAAGCATCCCCGATCGCATCGTCAACTTGGTTCAGAGACATGTTCGACCCATTGTTCGCGGCAAGGCAAGGGCGGCTGTGGAGTTTGGGGCCAAGATCAGTGTCTCGGTGCGTAATGGCTTTGCTTTCCTGCACAGGATCAGCTGGGATCCGTACAATGAGTCTGAGGACTTGATCCCGCAAGCCAAAAAATATAAGCAAGAGCACGGCTGTTACCCCGAGCGAATCTGCGCTGATCGCATCTAGATCAATACCAAGAATCGCAACTTCTTCACCAAGAACAAGATTCGCCTCTCTGGCAAGCGGTTGGGAAGACCACCGATGGATCCAGAGGTCAATGCTGCGCAGAAGCAGCTGCTCAGCGCTGACCAGCGGAGGCGAAACGAAGTCGAGGGGGTCTTTGGTTCAGGTAAGCGCAAGTATACACTGCAGCTCATCATGGCTCGGCTACCCAAGGGTGCAGAAACCTCGATTTCTATGGCATTCCTGGTAATGTGTGCCGAGAAGATTCTGAGGCTGCTCTGCCTCTTTTTTGTCGCTTTTTATGCGGGGATTTATTGTTGTCTACGTCTTGGCCCTCTCTTGGTAGCGCTCAGGAGAATCTGCCGGCTTGAGACAGCTCAATTGCTGGTTGCTGCATAACCGCGATTTCAACCTGCCTTCACTCCTGATCCGCTGGTGTTCTGAACCCAGACTCGCGATACGTTTTTCAGGAGTCCCGACTTAGCTGAGGCCCTGGGGATTGGACGAGCGAATCACCTTCAGGCCATGGCTCACAATCCTTTCATTGCAGTCATTCACAACAGCTTCTGGTAGGCGCTTGCGGAAATGCACCATCATCGATGAATCAAACGGTGCCGAGTATTGGGACGCATCCAGGCCGATGAAGAATTGTAGATATGGGTTCTCCTTGATGTGATCGAACAGTTCTTCATCCGTGAGCCCGAGACGGGCCTCTGATGATCAAGTCACCCAGTGCCATGCGAAAGGGTTTTGCCGGTGCACCAAAGCCCTTGCAGAATTGTGCCGCGTTGTCGGCCTCCAGTTCATCCCACGGAATGAGCTTAGCCAGCTTGATCCAGCGATTGTCACCAGAGAGTTTGCCACCAAACGGCATGAAGAAGTCTTCGAACGAGACCTGATGACGATGCTCACCTCACGTCGGTACATGTGCAAAACTCTGGGCAGCTCTTGGGCTCAGATTAGCCCTTTGAGCTGCATTTTATCGCCAAAAACTGCTCAGAGCCATTGCGGCGCAAACAGTCTGCTCTAGTTCAGGAAGCCCTAATTGGTAAATTGCAACTATTGGTGCGTATTGCTAAAGGTTAAGTCTTGCTGCTTGACGTTATGGGCGCTTTGCTCTCAGTGTGCAAGCCTGTCCCTAGGTGCTGGGGGATTTTTTTCTTTCTGAGTCCAAAGCAGCTTTCTGCTCTCGTGTCAGTGTCCTATGGTGTACATTGATTTTCATTCTGAGTTGCTAGAGTGCTGATTGCCCTCTCTAAGTGCTTTAGTTCCTCATAGGCAGTAAGGCCGTTTGAGTAAACCTTGTTCCGACCATCTTCAAGTTCTTTGAGGTGATCTACTTGGCAAGCATCTATGACATATGGTGTCAAATCGCCCGTAATATTGGCTTTAGATAAGAGATAGGGTATCAAATGCCAGTCCATTCCCCATCCGCTAAGGCTATATAAGTTATGATTTGCGATGGACTGCACTATCTGCATTGGTATTGTAAAGCACATTAGCTCGCAAAACTGGACTTTGTGCAATGTAAGGCCGGGCTGTGTGAGTGTAAAATCATGAGAATAGAATGAGCTATGGCTAAGGGCCGGTTGATACCAGTTGAGGTTGAGTGCATCGGCAATTCGATACATTCTGTTAATGCTGGCAAAGTCGAATAGCACATCTCCGTTGAATAGGCTTAGAAAGTCATAGCCTGAATGGTGCTCTGCAATCAATCGACATAAAAGGTAAAGTGAATGCCCTAGCCCTTGTGTCTCGCCCAAGTCAACGTGAAGGTCGGCTGGAAAGTTGACATATCCATCTGTTTGGCTTGTGTATGAATACGATGCAAATGTGAATCTTGGCTTTTCGTTGGCGAGGTGAAGGGGGTGCCACTTCTCGAGTGGGCAAAAGAGGATGTGTTTTTTGTCTGCGCCAAACATAATCCCACTCTTTTTATTAGTCTCTCTGAATGTGTGCCCCTTGGGCGGGGTGAGCTGACATGCAGTTGCAGATCTTTACGTCAGTAGAGGTTTCTGGGGTTTGATCGCTTCTCTCCTGCTGAGTTCATCTCTGGCTTTGGTCGTGCCATTGCTTGTAATGGTTTGCTTGACGCAATTTCCAGTGATTTTCTAGTGTGCTTATGATGTCTATCATTGTATTAGGCTGTTAACGCGGGGGCTGTGGGTCGAAAATAGCTTTTGACTGATTATTTTGCAGCCTCAAGCACCAGCACCCCCGACAGATCTCCACCCAGAACTCCGAACTTCCAGCTTGTGACGCAGTGCATCAGGGCCGTGTGGTAACCGCTGTGACGGCACTGGTCCAGCACATCCCACCCCGGGATCTGGTACACCAGTGATCCAAGTTCGGGGCGGATCGGGTCGCCGTGGTAGTCGGCCTCGCCGATCACCTCGGCTTCTCCGTTGTTGGCGTTCCAGCGCGCTTTGATGATGCTGTCGCGCTGGCCGAAGGCCATCGGGAATGTGGCCAGCAGGCGACCGCCAGGCCGCAGCACCCGCATGATCTCGGTGAGTGCTGTGGGCAGGTCGTAGACATGCTCAAACAGTTCATTGGCGATCACCAGGTCGAACGAGTCGCTTGCGTAGGTCAGCTGGCACAGGTCCTGATGGTCAATGTCGTCGTGTTCAGCCATCTGGCCACCGTCAAAGAACTCGCTGGTGGTGAGCTGACTCAGGTGATGCTTCATCCAGAGCGCGAAGCCGGTCACGGCCTCGACCAGGTACACCCGCTGTTCTTGGAGTGTCGTGAGATCTCCATACAGTTGTTGCAGCACCAGCAACAGGGCCCTGTGTCGTGACAGGCAACCCCGCGCCATGAGCGATTCGCGATAGTTCGGGCCCCTCACCTCGATCAGTTCTGGCGCCACATGCCGATCGGTGAGCGGTTCCATCAGGCCGAGCAGCCGTGTCATCTGTGCGCATTCGTCCAGCTGCTGCCCCTGAGCGAGCAACTGCGCAAGGTCAGGTTCAAATTCATCAAAACTGGCGTAGAGCCGATGCTGATGATGCAGGGCGAGAGATGCCTCCGACGGCATCAGCGCCGGCTTGCTTCCAGTCACCACCACGCCGCCGCGTCAGGTTGGGTCACCTTAGCCAGTAACGTTGCCCCCATGGACGAAGCCTTGGCCGAAGCCCGGCGACTGCTGTTGATCACAGGTCCCGTTCTGCTGCGGTTGCAGGCCCAGCAGCAGGCCGCGCTGCAGCTGATCCAGGCCCGCCGCCTGGGTGCCAGCGACCGCCAGATCCGCCATGTGCTCGATGGGGTCGTGCACCACAGCCTGGTCTGCCTCGCCCGCCGCTAGACCCCCAGGGTTTCAGCAATTTCAAGTGCGGCCCGGGCCGGCCACAGTTCGCGTTCACGTCGCTCGCGTTCCACTGCGCTCGGACTCCGCTCCACGATCAGCTCGGCCCAGGCGAGCCAACGGCCCCAATCCCTGTCAGCCGGTGCCCCGGCGGCCAGGTGATCGGCCAGCCCGTCCTGCAGGGCATTCCGGATCCACACAACATCTGCCGGTGTCTGCTGAGCCAGTGCCACCAGCAGCACCTGGGCTCGGCCGCTGGCCTCCAACGCCGCCGGTGTGCCCCGTCGGAAACCGGCCAGCGCCGACCAGGCGATCGCCCCCAGGCGGCAGAGCCGTTCCCGCAGCGCCTCGTCGCCCTGGTCGGGGTTGCGCCGTTGCCAGCACCACCACAGCAGCTCGGCCCAGGCCACCAGCTCTGGCGTTTCTGTTTCGGTGGCCGGCGGTGCCTGCATGGTGGTGTTGAGGTGCTGCTGCAAGGCCGTCAGCAGCCGCTCCATCGCCCCTTGCCACTGGGGCTCGCACTCGGCCAGCTCGTCGTCGCTGGCGACTGCGCACAGGTTCTGCCAGGTGGCCTCCCAGCCCTCGAGTCGCGGCAGCACTGCCGTCCACCCCTGGGTTTCGCCCAGTTCGCGGCAGCGGTCCAGCTCGAGCACCGCCAGCTCGAGCGCCAGCCGCCGCCGCACGGCCGGTTCGCTGGTCCAGCCCATCGCCTCACGCCACACCGTCGCCAGCGCCTCGGCGCCCAGCGGCAGTTCGAGCAACGTCTCGAGCGGAACCTGCAGCGACGGCCCTTGGCTCATGGGGTCTGCTCCAGCGCCCGGCGGGCCCTCGCCAGCTGGCTTTCGAGCAGCGGCAGCCATGCCGCCATCGCCTCCACCGTTGCCCGATGGCTCGCCAGTTCGTGCTCGAGCTGGGCCTCATGGTCCCCCAGCAGTTGCAGCCATTCGTGCTGGCGCCGCAGCTGCCGGGGCAGATCGTCGGCCATGCCGTCTGCCGCAGGGGCCGGCGGCGCTGCCGGGCTGCCGCCCGCCCCCTGCTGCAGCAGGCGCAGCCAGTCGTGGGCCGTGGGGTCATGGCGCCAGGGCGCCGTGGCATCGTCGGCGCCACCGTCGGCTTCGGCTTCGAGGTCGAGGTAGGCCGCTCGCAGGGCCGGGTCGAGCCGCAGCACCGTCTGGGTCGCCAGCGTCAGCAGGGCCGCCGGCCCGCTGCTCGTGCTGCCGCTGGCCTGCAGTTCGGGCCATTGCCGTTGCAGCGTTGTGGCCTCGTCGGCCGACATCGTCGCGGTGTTCAGCAGCGTCAGCCGCTGGCGGTGGCGTCGTTTGAGCTGGCCCGCCAGCTGCAGCTGCCGTCGCCAGGTCTCCAGGTCGCCCCCCTGCCTTGCCAGGGCCGCCAGGGCCCGCGGTGGTGGCCCATACAGCACCAATGCCCGCCAGGGGCCGGGTTGCCCCTCGAGGGCCTCGAGCGGTGGTGCCCCGGCCGGCAGGCCCGGTGCCAGGCTGCTGCCCGGCAGGGCGTAGATCCACCCCGTCATCGTGCCCGCCCCAGAATGGGGGCCCCCCGCCGCCAGCCGTGGTGCAGCCCCAGACAGAAACGCTGATCCAGGGGCTGGTGGCCGTGCCCGGTGACCCCGGCCTGCTGCAGCTGCTGGGCAGCCAGCTCGAGGCCCAGGGCGACTGGCCCACCCTGCGGCGGGTGTTTCTGCAGCAGCTGGCCCACGTGCCCAAGGGGTCTGACCTCGAAGCCTACGTTGCCTATCTGTCGGCCAAGGCCTGCCACGAACTGGGCGAAAGCCGCGAAGCCCTCAGCCTCGCCGGCCGGGCCGTGCAGCTCAACCCCGGCTTTGCCTACGGCCACCATCTGCACGGCCACTGCCTGGCGCGGGCCGGCCGCCGCAGCGAAGCCATCGCCGCCCAGCACCGCTGCGCCGAACTGGCCCCCACCTTTCCCTGGTGCTGGTTCGAGATCGGCCGCCTGCACGACGCCCAGGGCGAACGGGTGGCCGCCGCCCGCAGCTTCCGCGAGGCCCTCGAACGCCAGCGGGTCTGCGACCCCGACCATCTGCGACCCATCGAGGTGGCCCTGGCCGATGTCGAGCAGGCCCTGCTGCGCCACGAAGACGAAGAGGCCTGGCGCAGCCTCTGGCCCGACCGGCCCATGCCGCCCCCCCACGAGCAGCTGCCCGCCCCCGATCGCCTCGCCCTGGCCGTCGCCCGTTTTCGGCTGCTGCTCGACCACCGCGGCATTCCGCCGGCTTAGGTCCACCCCAGCGCATCGAACGCCCGCGGCCGCCCGTCGAGGTGCCGCCGGCTGCTGGCCGCCGGCCACCAGGGACCCTCGCCCGCCAGGGCCGCCGGCCAGCGTTGTTCGATCCGCTCCCGGGCCGGCAATGCCGTGGCGCTGCGCTTCACATCACGGGTCGAGGCCTCGTCGTGGCGCAGCACCACCCCGTCGGGCACCAGCTGCCGGTAGCCCGCCGCCCCCAACCGCAGGCACAGGTCCACATCGTTGTATTCCACCGGAAACGCCGGATCGAAGCCGCCACTCGCCAGAAACAGCTCGCGCCGCAGCATCAGGCAGGCCCCCGTCACCAGGCCCCAGCCCGTGAGCCGCCGGCTGCGGCCCCGGTGCACCCCGTGCTGCTCGGGCAGGTGCCGGTAGGGGTGTTCGCAGCCGCTGCCCAGGCCCGTCACCACCCCCGCATGCTGAATCGTGCCGTCGGCATGCAGCAGCACCGCCCCCACCGCCCCCACCGCCGGCCGCAGGGCCTGGCCCGCCAGCCGAGCCAGCCAGGGGGTCGCCGGCCCCAGCACATCGTTGTTGAGGCACAGCAGCAGCTCGCCGCGGGCGACGCGGGCCCCGGCGTTGTTGAGCCGGCTCCAGTTGAACGGTTCATCCCGTTCGAGCACCTGCAGCCGCAGCCCCGGCCGTTGCTGCCAGCACTGCAGCAGGTCGGCCGTGGCCTGCAGCCGCGAGCCGTTGTCGACCACCCACGGCTCCAGCCGCACCTGCGGGCTGGCGGCCGCCCCCTGGCGCAATCCCTCGAGGCAGCGGGCCAGCAGGTCGGGCCGGTCGCGGGTGGGCACCACGACGCTGATCAGCGGTGGCGCCGCCGGCAGGGCCCACTGCAGGCGGTAGCCGTCGCCATCGGCGCTCACCAGCGCCAGCCGTTCCCCCTGGCGCCCCAGATGGTGGGCCAGCTCTGCGGCGGTGGCGGCCGTGGTGGTCGCCTGCCCCGGCCGATGGGCCACGATCTGCGGCAGATGGGCGATGCGCGGGCCCGCCTCGAGGGCCTGCAGCTGCCAGGCGAAGCGCGCCAGCGGCTCGGCCGGAGGCGGCGGCAGGCCCCGGGCGTCGAGCCAGGCCTGGCGCCAGAGGCTGTGGCTGTCGAGCCAGGGGGTGGCCCAGAAGCTCTCGGGCACCCAGCCCGGCTTGAACCACGGGTCCCAGCGCCGCCCGCCGCTTTCGAGCCGGTCTTCATCGCCATACACCAGGTCGGGTTCGGCTTCCCCCCGGGCCGCTGCCTCGTCCAGCAGGGTCGCCAGCAGGGCCCCCAGGTCGGGCCGCAGCTGGCAGTGGGGGTCGCGCAGCAGCCGCCAGCCGGCCGGCAGCGGTGTGAAGCCCGCCGCCGGTCGTTGCTCCAGCCGCCGCAGCCACAGCCGGTAGGCCCGGCCGCTCAACCCCCGGGCCAGCCGTTCCCCCCGCAGGGCCGCCAGGCCCTCCAGTTCCTTCCAGCGCAGGCCCACCCATGGCTCGGCCGGCAGGGCCATCGCCGCCCGGCGGAAGGCATCGGCCGCCGCCCCCCAGCGCCCCTGCTGCTCGAGCAGTTCGGCGGCGGCCAGCCAGTTCCAGCCCAGCTGCGGATGCACTCGGCCGCTGGCCCGCTGCAGCGCCAGGGCTTCGGCCGTGCGGCCCTGGCGCCGGCGCAGCAGCCCCAGATAGTGCAGCGCCGCCCCGTGGGGGGGGCCCGCGGCCAGGCAGGCCCACAGCAGCGCCTCGGCCCGTTCGACCTCGCCCCGGTCGAAGGCCTCGCGACCCTGCTGGTACAGCGCGTCGGCGGCCATGGCGCAGGCGAAGTGCCGGTCGATGCCAGCATGGCCCCAGTCGCACCCGGCCCCGTGCTGGTGAACCTCTGGGGGCACCTCAGCGGCTCCTTCGGCCTCGGTGAGGGGGCCCGCTGCACCGCCCGCGCCCTCGAGGCCGCCGGGCTGCAGGTGCGCTGGTGCGACCTGCCCCTCAGCAGCCATCCCGGCGACCATCCGCTGCCCCCCGACGGTCCCGGCGGCCCGGCCCTGATCGACCTGATCCACACCAACCCCAACGTGCTGCGCAGCAGCGACAGCCTCGGGCGGCGCCTGCAGCTGCAGGCCCCCCTGCGCATCGGCTTCTGGGCCTGGGAGCTCGAGCAGTTCCCCACCGGCTGGGACTGGGCCTTCGCCGGCCTCGACCAGCTCTGGTGCCCCTCGGCCTTCACCGCCGCCGCCCTGGGCTTGCGCAGCCCCGTGCCGGTCACGGCCCTGCCGCACCTGATCGACTGGTCGCGGGCCGACCGGCTGGCCCGCCAGCGGGCCTGGCGCCCCCGGCCGGCCGTGTTCACCGTCTTCTATGCCTTCGACGGCTGGAGCACCGAAGGCCGCAAGAACCCCTTTGCCGCCATCGACGCCTTTCAGATGGCCTTCCCCCGCGACGGTGAGGGGGCCCCGGCGGCGCAGCTGTGGCTCAAGCTCTCGAGTGCCGGGCAGTTTCCTGACCTGGCGGCCCGCCTGCGGGCCCGGGCCATCGCCGACCCCCGCATCGAGCTGATCGAGCGGCACCTCAGCGCCGAGGCCTTCGATGGCCTCTACCGCGGCGCCGACGTGCTGCTGAGCCTGCACCGCTCCGAAGGGTTCGGCCTCACCCTCGCCGAAGCCATGGCCGCCGGCCTGCCGGTGGTGGCCACCGGCTATTCGGGCAATCTCGAATTCATGGACAGCGACAGTGCCCTGCTGGTGCCGGGCACCCCGGTCACGATTCAGCACAGCCAGGGCGACTACCGCCGCGGCTGCCGCTGGGTCGACCCCTGCGTCGCCACCGCCGCCGGCCATCTGCGCCGCCTCGCCGCCGATGCGACCCTGGCCCGCCGGCTGGCGATGGCCGGCCGCCAGGCGGTGGCCGACCGCCTCGCCCCCGAACGGCTGGCGGCGATCGTGGCCGAACGCCTCGGCAGCCTGCTGCGCTGGGCCGGCCGCCACGAGCTGCTGGCGGCCCTACCCGCCGGCCATCCCCTCGCCGCCCTGCAGTAACCGTTCGAGCCGCTGGCGCAGGGCCTGCTCTTCGGGCTGCGGCTGGCGCCGCAGCAGCGCCAGGGCGCCGGCGCCGTCGAGGCGGGCCAGGTGGTCTTGCCACACCAGCGCCCGCACCGGCGCCTCAGGGCAGCCGTGGTCGCACAGCCAGCGGGCCAGGTCGCTGCCCACCACCCGCACCGCCGCCGCCTCGGCCCCCTGCAGCCACAGGGGCCTGCGGCCCCAGTCGATCGGCTCGGCCGCCGCGAACCGCTCGAGCCGCCCCAGGGCCCGCTCGGGGTCGAGGCTGTGCAGCACCTCGAGCAGGTTGCGGGGGCTGAGGGGGCTGTCGCTGCCCCAGGCCAGGGCCGTTTCGAACCAGTCGGCCGCCGCCTCGGCCTGCTGCAGCGCCCGGTGGGCATCGCCCAGCTTGTGGGGAATCCAGGGGCTGCGGCCGCCGGCATCGAGGGCGCCGTGCAGCACCGGCAACGCCTCGGCCGGCGCCCCCCCCATCACCAGGCTGAAGCCCAGCAGGTCGAGCACCTCGGGGTGCTGCGGATGGCGCTGCTGCAGCTGCCGCAGGGCCGCCGTCGCCGTCGGCCAGTCTTCGGCCCCCAGGGCCCGCCGCGCCTGCAGCTCGAGGTCGGCGTCGCTGTCAGCCATCGCCCAGGGCCTCGTGCAGCAGTGCCAGCTGGGTGGCCATGCAGGCCTCGCGTCCGTACCGCTCCAGCACCGTACGCCGGGCCTCGAGCCGCAGGGGCGCCTGGGCGCGCGGGTTGGCCAGCACCTGCAGCAGCGTCGCCACCAGGGCATCGCTGTCAAAGAAGTCGACCAGCAGCCCGTTGCGCCCGTGGCTGATCACCTCTTCGACCGGCGCCGTGCGCGAACCCACCACCAGGGCGCCGCAGGCCATGGCTTCGAGCAGGCTCCAGCTCAGCACGTAGGGATAGGTGAAATACACATGGGCACTGCTGACGCAGAACAGGTCGTGCAGCTGGCGGTGCGCCACCCGCCCCAGCCAGTGCAGCCGGCTCGGGTCGATGGCGCCACCGGCCTGGGCCAGCAGCCATTCGCGCCAGCGGCGACCGGGCGGTGGCGGTGGCCCGTAGGTGGTGCCGTCGTCGCCCACCACCACCACCTGCACCGTCGGGTGGGCCCGCTGCAGGGCCGGCAGGGCGGCCATCAGCCGGTGGAACCCCCGCAGGGGCTCGAGGGAGCGGCTGGCGAAGGTCACGATCGGCTGGCCCGCCAGCAGCACCTGGCCATCGGGCAGCACCAGCCGCGCCAGCGGGTCGGGCCGGCAGTCGCTGAGGTCGATGCCCTCGTGGGCCACCCGCAGCCGCGGCTGCAGCCAGGCCGGAAAGGTCGACCGCTGGAAGCCGGTGCTGGTGAAGCCCAGCCCCATGCGTTTCATCGCCTGCCAGTCGGCCCATTGCCGCAGCGACCGGCCGGCGCCCGTATCGCTGCGGTTGGCATGCGCCGCCGCCGCCGGATCAAAGCCCTCGGGGTCGATGCCCCCCAGGTCGAGCTCGAGAAACGCCAGCAGCGGCACCCCGGCGAACACATCGTCGAGGTACAGGGCATCACCCCAGAAGGGATGGGCCACCACCAGGTCGGGCCGCCAGCCCTCGCCGGCCAGCCGCTGCAGCTGCTGCCGCACCCGCTGGCCCTGCTCGAGCTGGGCCTCCACCACCCGCGCCGGGTCGGGGTGGCGGCAGGCCGGCACCGGATCGCCGCCACTGGCGCGGTACCGCCCCGGCACCGGCCGTTGCGGCTCGGGTCGGCTGCCGATGCCCACCACCTCCCAGCCCGCACCGTCGGCGGCGACCGCCAGGTGGGCGAACTGGCCGGGATAGTTCTGATGCAGCAGCAGCAGCCGCACGGCCGATGGCTCAGCGGATCGTGCGCAGGGCGTTGGCGCCGTTGCTGAACTGGCTCAGCAACAGCTCAAGGATCGAGCGGCGGTCGAGCTTGAGGTCGGCCCGCACCGCCATGCCGGGCTGCAGCTCGAAGGTCTTGCCCTTGTAGCTGATGGTCTGGCGGGCCAGCACCAGGGTCACCGGAAACTTCGGCGTTTCGCCGGCGGCCTTGGCTTCGATCGCATCGCGGCTGATGGTCTTCACCGTGGCGTCGATGGTGCCGTACTTGTTGCGGTCGTAGGCCTCGACCGACACCTTGGCGGTCTGCCCCTCGCGTACGAAGGCCAGGTCGGCATTGGGCACCTCGACCCGGGCCTGCAGGTTGTCGCTGGGCACGATGCGCAGCAGCGCTTCACCGCCCCCCACCACCTGGCCCGTCTTGGCCTGCAGATCGAGCACCGAGCCGTTCACCGGCGCCCGCAGCACCACCTGGCGCAGCTTCTCCTGGGTTTCGATGGCATCGGCCCGCAGGGTTGCTTCCTGGCCCGCCATCTCGGCCTGCTTCTGCTGCGATTCGGCCACCGCCCGCAGCTCTTCCTGGCGGCTCTGGTCGATCTGCGCCCGCAGCTGCGAGGCCGTTTTCTGATAGTCGAGCACCTGGAAGTAGGGGGCGGCCCCCTCTTTCATCAGGGCATCGGTGCGGCGCAGCTGTTCTTCGGTGATCTGCAGCTGCGATTCGAGCCCCGCCCGGGCGGCGCGGCTGGCCTCGATCTGCCGCTGCAGCCGCACCAGCTCGGCCCGCCCCTGCACCAGCAGCGAGGTGTTCTGTTCGCGCTGGGCCACACTGCGGCTCTGCAGCACCCGCGGATTGAGCACCACCAGCGGGGTGCCGGCCTGCACCGTCTGGGCCTCTTTCACCAGCACCCGCGTCACTTCGCCGGGTTCGGCCGTCTTGATGTCCTGGGTCGAGCGGCGGGTCTTGAGCTCGCCCGACACCGCCAGGATCTGGTCCACCTGCACCATCGACACGGCCCCGGCGATGGTGAGCACCAGCAGGCTCAGGGCACCGCCCACCACCAGCGAAAACACCGGCGTGGGGCGGCTTTCGACCCGCAGGGCGTCGTCTTGCCCGGGGGCCGGCGGCCGGGTGAGGGAGGAGTTGCGGCTCATGCGATCGCGGCCCCCGACACCTGCTGCTGGAACAGCGTGGCATAGGCGCCACCCTGGCGGCACAGGTCAGCGTGGGTGCCGTCTTCGATGATGCGCCCCTTCTCCATGAACAAGATGCGGTCGGCCCCCTGCAGGGTGGTGAGGCGGTGGGTGATGTAGAGCACCGTGGTGCCGCGGAAGCGCTGCAGCAGATTGCGGCAGATCTGCGCCTCGGTGTCGGCATCGAGGGCCGAGGTGGCCTCGTCGAGAATCAGCAGCGACGGCGACTGCAGAATCGTGCGGGCCAGGCTGATGCGCTGGCGCTGGCCGCCGCTCAGGCCCGCCCCCCGTTCCCCCAGCCGGGTGGCATAGCCCTTGTCGAGGCCCACCACGAAGTCGTGGGCGCAGGCCACGGTGGTGGCTTCGACCACGGCCCCCATGTCGGCGTCGGGATTGTTGAGCCGCAGGTTGTCGAGCACGGTGCCTTCGAACAGCAGCGAATCCTGCGGCACATAGCCGATGCGCTGGCGCAGGCCCGCCAGCTGCAGCTTTTCGATGTCGACGCCGTCGAGGTAGATGCGGCCCTCGCGGGGGCGGTAGAGGCGGTCGATCAGCTGCACCATCGTGCTCTTGCCGCTGCCGCTGAGGCCCACGATGCCCACGAACTGCCCCGGTTCGATCTGCAGACTCAGCCCGTCCAGCTGCAGCGGCCCGCGGTTGCCATAGCGGAACGACACCTGGTCAAAGGTCACCTGGCCCTTGATCGGCGGTGGCGGCAGGGCCTGCAGATCGTCGTCGCCCACCTCGGGGGTCGACAGCATGATCTCGCCGATGCAGGCGATGGCGATGCGCATCTCCTGCACCCCCTGCCAGAGGCTCGACAGGCGCAACAGCGGCCCGATCACCCGGTCGTCGAGCAGCCGCGCCGCCATCACGGCCCCCACGCTGATCTGGCTCTGCAGGGCCAGGCTCACCCCCACCACCATCACCGTGGTGCTGCCCAGGCCCTTGATGGTTTTGGCCAGGGCCTCGACCAGGTTGCTGAAGCGCGTGAGCCTGAAGCGGGCCTCGGTGTAGCTGCGGTAACGGTTGAGCCATTCCCAGCGGGCCTCGACCTCGAAGTTCTGGCTCTTGACCGTGCGCATGCCCGACAGCACCTCGACCAGAAACGACCCCGCCCGCGAGCCGAAGTGGTTGCTGCGCAGAATCTGCTGCCGCAGCACCGGCGTGCTGAGCACGTTCAGCAGAATCAGCAGCGGCACCACCGCCAGCACCACCAGCGCCAGCATCGGGCTGATAATGAACAGCACCAGCAGAAACACGCTGGCGAAGATCATGTCGAGCCCCACCCCCAGCACCTGGTCGAGCAGAAACCGCCGCAGCTCATACAGCTTGTTGACGTTGTGCAGAATCGCCCCCACCTGCCGCTCTTCGAAGTAGGGCAGGGGCAGCCGCAGCAGGTGTTCCACCACCGCCGACCCCAGCCGCACATCCACCCGGTCTGACAGGTCGGCGGTGATCAGCGCCTTGAGGGCCCCGAGGATGCCGCTGGCCAGCACCGCCATCACCAGCACCGCTGTGATCGGCCAGAGCAGCGAGGGGTTGTTGCGGCCCAGCACCGCATCGAGCATCAGCATCAGCCCCAGGGGTTCGACCACCTGCAGCAGCTGCACGGTGAAGCTGGTGACCAGCGTCAGGGTCAGCAGCCACGGGTAGCGCAGCAGGGCCGGTACAAACCAGCCGAAGCCGAAGCCCTCGGTGCTGGGGCTGGTGCGGCCTTCGCGCACCACCAGCACCGCCAGGCCATCGCCCGCCAGCTCTTCGAGCCGCTGCAGGCTGAGCCGTTTGAGGCCGCTGCGGGGGTCGCCCACCAGCACCCCGCCGCCCCGGCCCGTGGCCAGCACCAGCACGAAGTGGCCGTCGAGGTCGATCAGGGCCGGCGGCTCCAGCCGCGCCAGGTCCCAGGGGCGGGCCTTGAGTGGCCGGGTGTCGAACCCCAGGGCCTCCAGCTGCAGCCCCACCTGGGGCAGGCCCAGGGCCCCCAGGCGCCGTTCCACCTCGTGGAAGTTGGCCCGCACCATCTCTTCGGAGAAGGCGATGCGGCGGGCCCGGGCCAGGTGCAGCACACAGGTGACGGCCTCTTCGACACGGCTGTCGACCCCGCCCGGCGGGGCGAAGCTCACGTTGTCGCGCCGCAGGCTGCGGCCGCTGCGGGCCGCCGGCGGCGCCGGCAGCGATTCCTGGGGGGTCACCACCGCCAGCGCCGACGACGCGGGGGCCTGCCCCAGCGCTTCGGCTTCGGCCAGGCGGGGCTTCGACACCGCCAGCACCCGCACCGGCAGGCCGTCGACCCGCTGGTTCCAGACGGCGTTGATCGGGCTCACCGGGCTGCCCGGGCCTTCGCTGCCCTCGGGCACCGGGCCGCTCAGCAGCAGCAGCTCGTCTTCCCGGGGCGCATCCCCCGGCTGCAGCAGCCGGCAGGCCCCCTGCAGATGCTCGAGGGCCCTCTGGGGCCGGTCGAGCCGCCGGCCCTCCTGCTGCCAGTGGGGCAGCAGCACCGCCGTCAGTTCTTCGGGGGTGACCGTCTGCAGGGCCTCCCGCAGGCTGCCCGATTGCAGCAGCGCCTCGCGCACGGCGGCGGCCGGCAGCAGCAGCAGGCTGGTGGGCTGCGAGGCGGTGAGGGTCAGCTCGGGTTCGCTGCGCCACAGCGAGCTCCACCCCACCCAGGTGTTCGCCTCGACGAAGCCGAGGCTGATCGGCAGCCCCCCCGGGGGCTGCTCAAGCCGCCGCAGGCGGCCCTCCAGCACCAGGGCGGCGCCGGGGGCCAGCTGGCCCGCCCGCTGAAACGCCTGGCCCATGGCCAGGGTCACCGGCCGCGCCGCCGCCGCCAGGCCGCCGATGACGGCATCATCGACCCCCTGAAACAGCGGCTGCTGCCGGAGCTGGTTGACGATCAGGCTCATGCGGCCTCCTGGCTGGCGGGGGTGCCCACGGGCATCGGGGCGACGGGGGTGGCCGCCTGGGCGAGGCGCTGGCGCAGCTGGCCCAGCTGGTCCCCCAGCCAGCGGCCCCGCAGCTCCCCCAGCAGCTGCTGCCGGATTGGTTCGGTCAGCTGGGCGGCCTCAAAGGCCTCGACCCGCACCAGGTGCTGCATGCCGCTGATGTCGAGCGGTGGGATCAGGGTGCCGGGGGGATGGCGGCGCACCACCTGGGCCATCACCGGATGCAGGTTGTGCACGGCCACCGGCCCCACCAGGCCGCGGCTGCGGCGATCGGGCTCTTCGCCGTAGCGACGCACCGCTTCGCTGAAATCAAGCGAGCCCTCCTGCAGCTGAAAGAACAGCTCCATCGCCAGGTCGGCATCGCGCACCCGCACCAGGCTGAGGGTGACACTGTCGTAACGCTCGCGGCGTTCGAGAAACAGCGACGGCACCTGGTCGGCCCAGACCGCCTCGCTGGCCTGGGCCACGGCCTCGGCGAAGGTGGCCAGACCCTCGAGCTGGGGCAGCGTCAGCTGCCGCTGCTCCCGCCACAGGTCGAGGGCCTCGAGGCTGGGCAACCCCAGCCGGTTCCCGTAGGCCAGCAGCGTGTCGGCATCGCAGGGCACCGGGCCCAGGGCACCCGCCAGCTGCTGCAGCAGCTGCCGCTGCAGCCAGCCGTCGAGCAGGTCGCTGGCGGCCAGCTCCTGCAGCAGGGAGGGGGCGGGCAGGGTGACCGCCCGCCAGGCCTCTGCCGGGTTGGCGAGCACGGGGCCCCCAGCGTCGGTCATCTCAGGCGGCGGCGCCGGTGGGCACCGGGCCGAGCAGGTCGCGGTAGAGCAGGGCCGCTTCCTGGAACTGGCCGCGGCGCTCGAGCAGTTCGGCCAGGCGGCGGCTCAGGTCGGGCGAAGGCTGCTGGCGGCGCAGTTGCTGCAGCACCGTGAGCAGGCCGTCTTCATCGCCCATCTCCTGCAGGGTGGCGGCCGCCTGCTCGAGGGTGTGGGGCTTGAGGTGGTCGGGCTTGATGCGCAGCACCCGCAGCACCAGCTGGGCCGATTCCATCGGCCGCCCCAGCTGCAGCTGGGTCAGCGACAGGTTGGTGAGCGGGGCCAGGGCGGCGGGGCTGTCGGCGTCGACCAGCTCGAGCGACCGCTGCAGCAGCCGCTGGGCCTCGTCGAGGCGGCCGGTGCTCAGGCACAGGCCCCCCAGGTTGACCATGGCCCTGAAGTGTTCGGGCTGCTGCTGCAGCGTCGCGCGGAAATAACGCTCGGCGTCGTCGGTGCGCTGCTGCAGCAGGGTGGCCAGGCCCAGGCTGTTCAGCAGGTCGGGATCCTTGAAGCCGGCCCGGCCCAGGGTCATCAGTTCCTGCTCGATGGCGGCGGCGTTGCCGGGCTCGAGGGCTTCTTTGAGTTGGTTGAAGCGCTGCTGCAGGTCAGCGCTGCTGGCCCGCGGGGCCTCCACCGGCCGCAGGGGGGTGACCCCTGCCGCGGGGGCGGTTGCCATCGGGGCCGGGGCCATCGGGGCCGGGGCGGTGGCCATGGTCAGCGGCGCCACCGGCAGGGGGCTGCGGGCCGGCGGCAGCGCCGGTCGCCCGCTGCCGAGGCTTGACAGCAGCTGGATGTAGGCCTGGCGGTAGAAGGCGGCGGCCAGGTCGGGGGCCCCCTGCAGGTTCAGTTGTTCGGCGTAGGCGTAGGCCCGCTCGGCCCCGTCAGATTCGGGTTCGGGGGTGGGCAGGGGGGCCTGGGCGGGGGTGTCGCCGGCGTTGCCGCCCAGGAAGCGGATCAGGGCCCGTCGCAGACTGGGACGTCGCATCGCCATTGGAACAGTTCCTTTAGATCGAGGTCGTCGGGCCATGATTGCATGCGTCTCACTCGTGATTCCGTTCAGGAATGCAGTTGGCTGGCTGTCCAGAACCCTGGCCGCCCTGGCGGCCCAGGAGGGGGTCGCCTTTGAGCTGGTGGCGGTCGATGACGGCTCCAGCGACGGCTCCGCCGACCTGATCGCCCAGGTGTGGCCCGGCCTGCGGCCCGATGTGCCCCTGCAGCTGCTCGACGCCGGCGGCCAGGGGGTGTCGGCGGCCCGCAATGCCGGTGTCGCCGCGGCGACCGCGCCCCTCATCGCCTTTCTCGACGCCGACGACCTGGCCTACCCCGGCCGGCTGGCCCTGCAGGCCGCCCAGCTCAACGCCGATCCGGCCCTGGCCCAGAGCCTCTGCGGCTGGCGCCGCATCGATGACCACGACCGGGTGCTGGCCGAGGTCTCCCCCTGGGCCGAGGGGGCGGGCTTCGAGCCGCTGCCGGCCTTTCTGCACAAGGCCGTGCTGCCCAGCGCCTGGATGCTGCGCCGTGACTGGTTCGAGCGGGTGGGGGGCTTCGACCCCTCCCTGGCCCATGCCGAAGATGTCGACCTGCTGCTGCGCCTGGCCCTGGCCGGGGCGCCGGGGGCCTGGCTGCGCCGCTGCCTCTGCGGTTACCGGGTGCATGGGGCCGGGGCCAGCCGGTCGGTGGCGGGGCAGGTGCAGGGGCTGGTGGCGGTGCTCGAGCAGCACCTCGCCGCCCTGCCCGCCGACCATCCCCTCCAGGCCAGCGCCGTCAGGCTGCGCCACGGCACCCGCGTCTGGTGCGGCTGGTATGCCTGGCAGCAGGGGGAACCGGCCCTGGCCCAGCAGCTGCTGCTCGAGAGCTGGCGCCTCAGCCCCTACGGCCCCGCCCGCAGCTGGTGGTCCCTCGCCGGGATGGTCGTGCAGCAGGGCGCCCGCGCCGGCACGCCCGTGGCGATCGACGACCTGCTCGCCTCCCCCTTCTGGCAGCAGCTCAGCAGCCTGCTGCGCGGGCGCCCCTGCGGCGAGCCGCCGCCGACCGATCCCCCTGCTGCTGCCACCGCCGCCGACCGCCATCACCACGGCTGGCGGCTGCTGGTGGCCGGGGCCCCCAGCGCCGGCCTGGCCCTCTGGCGCCAGCAGCTGCAGGCCGACCTCGACGCCCGCTGCCAGCCGGCCTGGGCCCCCTGGGCCCCCGATCGCCTCTGGCCCTGGTGGCAGGCCCAGCCCCCCGAGCCCGATGCCCTGGCCCGCCAGCGGCGCCGGGCCCTGCGCTGGATCGAGGCACTGCTGGCCTGGGATGGCGTCGAACCCACGGCGGTGCCCGTGCTGCTCACCGGTCTTCAGCAGCTGCTGCTGGGGCAGGTGCGGCTGCAGTGGGGCCGCGGCCGCCGCCAGGTCGAAGAACGGCTCGAGACCCTGTTCGCCCTCGACCCCCGACCCCTCACCGCCGAACTGCTGGCCCGCCTGCTGCAGCCGCAGGAGCCGGCGGCGGCCGAGGCCCTGCGGCGGCTGCTGCCCCCCGACGATCCGATGGCGGCCGACGCCTTCGCCCCCTGGCAGCCGCCGCTGGAACAGTGCCTGGGGCCCGACTGCCCCCGTTGCCCCAGCCTCGCGCCCGCCAGCGCGCCGCCGCCGCGCCCGTTTCGCCTGCACCGGCTGCCCCGGGGTCGCATCTGGATCCGCCCGCCGGCCAGCGACCCCTGGGGCAACACCCTGGCGGTCGCCGTCGAAGACCGGGGCGGGGTGCCCCTCGAACCCCTCTGCCGCCGCTACCCGCTGGGGGGCAGCGCCTGCCTGCACGCCGACCCGCTGCCGCCGCCCCGCCCGGCCGCCGAGCCCCTGGTGGTCGACGGGCCGGTGCTGGCGGTGGCCGAACTGTCGGCCGAGGTCTACTACCACCAGCTGCTCGAGCTGGCCCCGCGCCTCGGCCTGGCCCTCGAACGCCTGGCCCCCGAGGAGCGCCCGCGGCTGCATCTGTGGCACAACGCCGGCCAGCCGGCCCTGCTCGAGGCCCTCGGCATCGACCGGCTGGTGCCGCGCGACCGCTGGATCGCCGCCGCCGACCACCCCCACCTGGAGGCTGCCGAGCTGATCGTGCCCGATTGGATCGCCCCCTTCGGCGAACCTTCGCCGCGGGTGATCGACTGGCTGCGCGAACGGTTGTTGCCGGCCGGAACGGTGGATGGGCCCGGCGACCGCTGGCTCTGGCTGGGGCGGGCCCCGTCGTTGCGGCGGCCGGTCTGGGGGGAGGCCGAGCTGCTGGCGGCGGCGGCCGCGGCTGGGGTGCCGCTCGAACCGCTGGATCTGCAGGGGCTGGCCCTGGCCGACCAGGCTGCAGCCCTGGCGGCGGCCCGGGTGGTGGTGGCCCCCCACGGCAGCGCCCTCGCCAACCTGGCCTTCTGCGGGGCGGGCACCGTGGTGCTCGAGCTGGTTCAGACTCGCTACGGACCGCGCTACTTCCATGCCATCGCCGCCCACCGGCGACTGCAGCACCGGCGGCTCGAACAACCTCAGCTGCCGCCGCCGCTCTACAGCGATCTGTTCTTTGATGCCCCCATCGCCGAACCCATCGTGCTCGACCACGACCCGCTGATCACGGTGCTGCAGCATCTGCGCCAGACCGGAGGTCTGCCCGATGGCATCTGAACCGGCCGACGACACGGCCCTGCTCGAGCAGCTGGCCGGCGAGCTGCCCGAAGAGGAGCTTCTGATTTTGTGCGGCCGCCTGGCCGATCGGCTGTTGCGGGAGGGCTGGACCGCCGAGGCGGCGCGCTGGCGCACCCTCAGCCTGGTGCCCACCGGCGTTGCTGACCGCGAGCCGGATCTGGCCCGGGCCCGCCGCCGGCTCGAGGGGCCCCAGGCGGCCGGCACCGTTGACCTTCTCACCGCTGCCGACCTGCCCCCCGCCTGGCGGGATCTGCTGGAGCATCTGCGCAGCCAGCCGGCCGCACCGGTGCCACCGGCCCTGGTGCGGGCCGCCCTGGCGGGGGAGGCGCCGCCCGAGGCCGTGCAGCTGGGCATGGCCGACCTCTGCCTGGCCCTCGACCACGACGGGGTGGCCGAAGCGCTGCTGCGGCACCTGGCGGTGCGTTCTGGCCTTGAGCCCCCCGCCTGCAACCGCCTGGGGGTGACGGCCTTCCGCCGGGGCGACGCCTGGCAGGCCGAACGCTGGTTCCGCACCTCGCTGCGGCAGGACGTGGCCCAGGCGGTGGTGTGGTTCGAGCTCGCCCGGGTGCTGCGGCTGCAGCGGCAGCACGACGAGGCCCTCGAGGCCGCCGAGGCCGGCCTGGGCTTTGCCCCCGGCCATCCCTGGGGCCTCAGGCTGCGGGCGCGCATTTTGCTTGAGGTGGGCGGGTGGCGCACCCTCGAGGTGCTCGAGGAGCTCGGGGCCCTGCCCGATGACGACGAACTGCGCCAGAGCTGGGGCCGCACGCCGCTGGCCCGGCGGCAGGCCTGGCGACGTTCAGCCCCGCCACCTCCGGGGCTGGCGGTGCGGCTGCCCCTGCGCCAGCGGTTGCAGGCCGTGGGCCGCCTGGAGGTGATCCACGGCCGCAGCCTGGCGCCGCTGCTCTGGGCCCGGGCCCATGACCTGCTGCCGGCGGGTCTGCCGGTGCAGCCGTGGGCAAGCCGCGATCCGGTGGGGGTGCGAGAACGGCTTGAGGAGGCGGGGCTCGTGCCCGAGAGCGAACGGGGGCTGTGGTCGGCCGAGGCCACCCCACCGGTCGAGCCGTCGCCGGGCCGCCAGCGGTTGGTGCTGCTCGAGCGGGGGCCTGACCGCGTGCTGCCCCTGACCCTCGGATCTGCCTGGCTGCCGGGCGCCTGGCGGCTGCAGCCCGTGGGGCTCACCCTGCCGGGGCCCGGCAGCGAGGTGGTGCTGCGGCAGCAGGGGTGGGAACTGCTGGCCCCCAGCGCTGATGCCTGACGGTGACGGGGCCGTGGCGCGGGCCCGCGGGCTGCTGCAGGGGTTGCAGGCCGACCCGGGGCGGGCCGATCTCGCCCGGGCCCTGCATTTTCAGTCCCTCGACGACGCCACCATCGGCGCCCTGTTGCCACTGCTGCGCCAGCTGCCCCTCGACGACGGGACCCCACCACTGCTCCGCTGGGTGCGGTCTGACTGGGAATGGGTGTCGGGCGACCGCGACCTGGCCCGTCGCCTGGCCCGGGGGGCCCTCGCTGATCCCCACGACGAGGGGGCGCTGCCCCGGGTGCTGCTCATCGGCGCTCCCAAGAGCGGCACCACATCGCTGCTGGCTTATCTCGAGGTCTTTCCCGAACTCTGGCGCCACCCCCGCAAGGAGCTGCATTTTTTCGATGGCCGCTGGTCGTGGGGCGAGGCCTGGTATCGCATGCAGTTCCCCTCACCGGCGCGGCTGCAGGGGCGCCTGGCCATCGAGGCCACGCCCGATTACCTGCAGGATCCCCAGGCCCCCGAGCGGGCGGCGGCGCTGATGCCCGAGGCAAGGTTGATCGTGCTGCTGCGCGAGCCCCTGCGGCGCGCCCTGAGCTGGTTTCAGCATCGTCAGCGTCTGCTGGGGGGCAGCGACGAGGCCGAAACGCTGATTGATGCCGAACTGCAGTCGCTGGCGGCTCTCACCCCCGAGCAACGGGCGGTGCTGGGATGGCGGGCACCCAATTGTCTGGCGGGCAGTCTCTACGTGGACCAGATCAGGCGCTGGCATCGTTGTTACCAGGAACACCAAATCCTTGTGCTGCGCTTTGAAGATCTGGTGATTGATCCGGCAGCAGCCTGTCAGCGGGTGGGGCGATTCCTGGGACTGCCGCAAAGGGAATGGCCCCCGGAGGCCGCCCAGATCCTTGGCCAGGCCTGGAATGTGGCGCCCGAACCCTATCCACGGTTGTCGAGTCGGCTGGCGGGCCAGTGCCGCCGCACGTTGCTGCGCGACGCCCTGGCCCTGTGGCAGCAGCTCTGAGGGGCCAGGCGCTGCGTGTTTCTGAGAGACCCCTAATCCGCGATTGCTGACATGGGCGCCCCCCTGCGGCTGGATCGCTCCGGAATTGCATCTCGACGTGGTAATTTCTGCTCAAGCACTCCATCACCGCTTCAGGGCCGACCAATGACTGTTACCAACACCTCGACCCTTTCGATTTTCACGTCGCCTCTGGCGGTCCCGGTAGCACCACCGAATACCAACGCCAATTCGGTTGATGCCACCGCCCCGAGCGGCACACTGTTGGGCGGCCAGACCACCACCTACTCCACAACCAACTTCGAGTCTGCTCCTCAGAACGTCGTTCTGACCGGTACCAACAACCGACTGAATGTTGGTGGTGGTGCCGCCAACATTGCTGTTCTCGGTGGTGGTCAGGTCATTGAATCTGCCCAGTTCCTCGGCACTGACTCCGGCAAGCTGATCTCGATCGAGCTCAACACCACAAATGGCGCCGCCAATGCCTCTGACGTGAACGCCACGGTCAATCTCACCCAGACTGTCACCGGCGACACCGTGGGTTCCTCTGTCACCATCGCCGCTGCCGGTGGCAACATGTCTCCCAACCCCACCAACTTCTACGTGCACGGTGGTACGGGCGACGACACCATCGTCGGTTCCTTCCTCAACGACTTCATCCGCGGTGGTGCCGGCGACGACGTCATCAACGCCTTCGGCGGCAACGACCTCATTCGTGGTGGTTCCGGCAGCGACAGCATCGACCTCGGTGCTGGCCTCGACACGCTCTTCTACACCACCGATCAGGTGGTCACGGGCGACCTCGACACCCTCACGGCCTTCACATCCGGCACCGATCGCCTCGTCTTCGACAAGGGCATCGACACCACCCTGGTGTTCTCCGGTGGCGACGACACCTCTGGCTACACCTCTGTCACCTTCACCGCCGGCGGTCAGACGACCTCTCTCAATGTCGTCTCGGGTGCCATCAAGAAGAGCGACATCACCTTCCTCACCTGATCCTGGTTTCCAGGGATCCAATCACGGGTCCTGGCAAGGTTTCCTTTCCTCCCCCACGCCCCCGCCGCAAGCGGGGGTTTTTTGTTGGCCACGGTTCGAGGCTCCAGGTCCAGGTTCCAGACCCAGGTTCCAGGCTCAGCCCTTGGCCTCCATCCAGTTGGGGCCTGCGGCGATGTCGACCTGCAGCGGCACCCGCAGGGTCACCGCTTCGGTCATCGTGCGCACCACCAGGGCACTCACCGTGGCTTCTGCCGCCGGGTCGCATTCGAGCACCAGCTCGTCGTGCACCTGCAGCAGCAGCCGCGCCGGCAGGTCACCGCTGCCCAGTTCGCGGTCGAGGTCGATCATCGCCTTCTTGATGATGTCGGCGCTGGAGCCCTGGATCGGTGCATTCGCCGCCGCCCGCAGCTGCTGCGCCTCCATGCCCCCCCGCCGCGCCACCTCCAGGTCGATCTCCTCCGGCGGTCGCCCCAGCAGGCGCCCCAGCCCCTGCGGATGGAAGGCGAACGGCCGCCGGCGACCCATGATCGTTTCGACCCAGCCCTGGCTCAGGGCCAATCGCTCCTGCCATTCCAGAAACGCGAACACCAGCGGGTAGCGCTCCTTGAAGCGCCCCAGAAACGTCTTCGCATCGGCCTGGCTCACCCCCGTGGCGCGGGCGAAGCGCTGGGCGCCCATGCCATAGATCACGCCGAAATTGATCGTCTTGCCCAGCCGCCGCTCGTCAGCGGTCACCGTCTCCTTGTCGAGCAGCAGCCGGGCCGTGAGCGCATGCACGTCATCCCCCGTCCGGTAGGCCTCGATCAGCTGCTCCTCCCCCGACAGGTGCGCCAAAATGCGCAGTTCGATCTGGCTGTAGTCGGCGCTCAGCAGCCGCCAGCCCTCCTGCGGCAGAAACGCCTGGCGGATGCGGCGGCTGAAGGCCGTGCGCACCGGAATGTTCTGCAGGTTCGGATTGCTGCTCGACAGCCGGCCGGTGGCGGTGACCGCCTGGTTGAAATCGGTGTGCACCCGGCCCGTTTCGGGTTCCACCAGGGCCGGCAGCGCCTCCACATAGGTGCTGCGCAGCTTGCTCAACGTGCGGTGCTCCAGCACCAGCGCCACCACCGGGTGGTCGTCTTCCAGTTTTTCGAGCACCGCCGCATCGGTGCTCCAGCCGGTCTTGGTGCGGCGCGACTTGCGCCGGTCGAGCCCCAGCGTCTCGAACAGCAGTTCCCCCAGCTGCTTCGGTGATGCCAGGTTGAAGCTCACACCCGCGGCGGCCTGGGCCTCCCGTTCGAGCCGTTCGAGGTCGGTGGCCATCTCGGCCCCCAGCGCGGCCAGGTAGGTGCCATCAATGCGGATGCCCGTTGCTTCCATCCGCGCCAGCACCGGCTCCAGCGGCAGCTCGAGCTGCTCGAGCAGGGGCCGCAGCTTCGGCCCCAGGGCCTCCAGCTCGTCGCGCAGGCGGGCAGTCAGCCGCCGTGTCAGGTGCACATCCATGGCGCAGTACTGCGCCGCCGCCCCGAGGGGCACATCGGCAAAGGTCTGGCCCTTGCCCACCAGGCTGGCGAAGCCCGTCGGCCTGAACCCGAAGCAGCGCTCGGCCAGGTCATCGAGGCTGTGGCGGGCATTGGCATCGCGCAGGTAATCGGCCAGCAGCGTGTCCATCACCACGCCGCCCAGCTCGAGCCCATGGCGCAGCAGGATCAGCCGGTCGTACTTGGCGTTCTGCAGCGTCTTGGGATGGTCGCCGCTGGCCAGCCAGGGGGCCAGCGCCGCCAGCACCTGCTCCAGCGGCAATCCCCCGGGCTCGTCGAGCCGGGGCGTGTGGCCCACCGGCAGGTAGGCCAGGGCATCGGGCGCTTCGCCCCAGGCCAGGCCGATGCCCACCAGCTGCGCCCGGAACGGATTGAGGTCGGTGGTTTCGGTGTCGAGGGCCACCGGCGCCGCCGGGTCGGTGCAGGCCAGCAGCCGCTGCACCAGCTGTTCCAGTTGCGCCGCTGTGGTGATGATCGCCGGCTCCAGCACCGGTGCGGCCGGGGCCGGTGGGGCCTCGGTCGGTGCGCTGGTGTCGGGGGATCTGCTGACCTCGGAGGTCTCGCTGCGGTTGGTGGGTTCCTGCCGTTCGCTGGCCGCCGGTGGCGTTGACGAGAACAGGCTCGCGAAGCGGGGCACCTGCCGCACCAGGCTGGCCAGCTCGAGGGTCTCGAGCTCCTGGCTCAGGCGGTCGCTGCGCACCTGCCCCAGGGCCAGCCGTGGCGCCTCGGCCAGGGGCACCGTCACCAGGATCTCGGCGAGATGGCGCGAGCGGTAGGCGCTCTCGCGGCCCTCCTCCAGCCGGGTGCGCAGGGCCCCCTTCTGCTGGTCGAGGGCGGCGTAGATGCCGTCGAGGGTGCCGTGCTGCTTCAGCAGGCCGATGGCCGTCTTGGGGCCCACACCCTTGACGCCGGGGATGTTGTCGCTGCTGTCGCCGGTAAGGGCCTTGAGGTCCACCACCTCGGGCGGTGTCACCCCCAGCTTCGCCAGCACACCGGCGGCATCGATCAGGGTCGGCCCGGCCGATTTGGCATAGGGTCCGCCGCCCATGTACAGCACGGCGATGTCGCGTTCGTCGTCGACCAGCTGGAACAGGTCCCGGTCCCCCGACAGAATCCGCACCCGCCAGCCCTCGTCGGCCCCGCGGCGGGCCAGGGTGCCCAGCACATCGTCGGCCTCGTAGCCCGGCGCCTCGCACAGGGGCAGGTCAAGCCCCTCCCGCAGGATCCGCTGCAGGTTCGCCAGGTCGCTGAAGAAGTGCTCGGGCGCTTCGTCGCGGTGGGCCTTGTAGGCCGCATCCGCCTCGTGGCGGAAGGTGGGTTCGGCGGTGTCGAAGGCGATCACCAGACCCTGAGGGTCGAGGCCGCCGCAGGTGTCGAGCAGGGCCTTCAGAAAGCCGTAGGTGACGCTGGTGGGCACCCCGTCGCGGGTGCTGAGGCCGCCGTCGCCCCCTTTGCTGAAGGCGTAGAAGCTGCGGAAGGCCAGCGAGTGGCCATCCACCAGCAGCAGCAACGGTCGGGGGCTCGCCATGGCCGGTGGTCGCTGCGGCCCAGCCTGGCAGGCGGTGTTGCCGCATCGGGCATCCTGGAGGCAGCCGGCCGCCCCCGATGCCCCGCCAGCCCAGCCGTTACGCCGTGCATCTGCTGCTCGAAGGGGGCCACCGGCACACCGTGCACTTTCCCGACATCGCCAGTTTCCAGAGCTGGTATGCCGAGAACCTCAACCAGCCCGACGCCCAGGCCTTCGTCAATGTGCCCCTGCGGCAGCTCGAAGGCGAGTACTTGGTGCTGCGGCCGAAGGCGGTGCTGGCGGTGCACGTGGAACCCGAATACCGCGGCCTCGACGATGGCTGATCTGCCCCCCTCCATCGCGTCGCCATGACCGAAGACCGCCTGCGGCTGCTCTGGGGGCTCACCATCGCCGCCGGCGCCACGGCGCGGGTGCTGGCCCGCCTCAGCGGTCTGCCCGGCGTGGTGCTGCTGCTGGCATCAGGGCTGGTGATCGGCCGGGCCGGGTTCGGCTGGGTGCAGCCCCTCGACCTGGGCACCGGGCTGGGCACGGTGGTGGGGCTGCTGGTGAGCCTGGTGCTCTTTGACGGGGGCCTCAACCTGCGGCTGCCGGCGGGGGGCCCGCGGGAGGCGGTGCTGCGCATCGTGCTGGTGCGCCTGGCCCTGGGCCTCGCCGGCGGGGCGGCCGCCGCCCACTGGCTGGCGGGCCTCAACACCCCCCTGGCGGCGGTCTACGGCGCCATCGTGCTGGCCACCGGTCCGACGGTGGTCACCCCCCTGGTCGAGCAGATGGGCCTGCGGCCCCCCCTGGGCGAGGTGCTCGAGGGGGAGGGGCTGGTGCTCGAACCCATCGGTGCCGTGCTGGCGCTGCTGCTGCTGGATCTGGTGCTGGGGCAGGTGAACGGCTGGGAGGGGGTGGCCCGCGGGGTGCTGCTGCGGCTCGGTTTCGGTCTCGGCATGGGTCTGCTCACCGGCCTGCTGCTGTCAGAACTGCTGCGGCGCCTGCCCGATGATCCCGGCGGCGGCCTGCGCCTGCAGATCACCCTCGGGGTGCTGCTGCTGCTCACCAGCGCCTGCCAGAGCCAGCTCGAAGAATCGGGCCTGCCCGCTGCGGTGGCCGCCGGCTGGGTGGTGGCCCGGCGGCCCGCCAGCCGCCCCGAAGAGCTCGATGCCCTGATCCGCCAGCTGGCCCAGCTGTCGATCACCGTGCTGTTTCCGCTGCTGGCCGCCGATGTGTCGTGGGCCGAGCTCAGCCCCCTCGGTTTCGGCGGCGTCGCCTGCGTGCTGGTGCTGATGCTGGTGCAGCGGCCGCTCACGGTGGGAGTCGCCACCGAGGGTCTTGATCTGTCCTGGCCCCAGCGGCTGCTGCTGATGTGGCTGGCCCCCCGGGGCATCGTCACGGCCGCCGTGGCCAGCCTGTTCGCCATCCGCCTCGAGGCGGCGGGCATCCCCGGGGCCGGCCGTTTGCAGGGCCTGGTGTTTCTGACGATCCTGATGACCGTGGGCATCCACGGCCTCACGGCCCCGCCCCTGGCCCGGGCCCTGGGGCTGGTGCAGACCCAGGGCCCCTCAGCCGCCGAGGCTGGCCTCGATCCGGCTGCGGTCCTCGCCGAGGGGATGCAGCAATAGCCAGGTGTCGACCAGGTCCGGTCCCTGCAGCCGCCCCAGCAGGGCCGCCCGCAGGCTCTTCATCAGCACCCCCTTGCGCACGCCGGCCGCGGCCACGGCCTGGTCCAGCAGGCCGCGGGCGCTGTCAGCGTCGAGGGGGGTGGCCTGATCGGGCAGCAGCGGCAGCAACGCCGCCAGGGCTTCGCGGGCGCCGGGCTGGGTCAGCTGGTCGCGGGCACTGTCGTCGGGGGTGGGCCGCTCGAGGAACGGCCGGGCCTGCTCGACCCCATCGTTGAGGCGCAGCAGCGACGGCCCCAGCAGGCGGCAGAGGTCGAGGGCCCAGGGGGCCGAGGGCGGCAGGGTCAGCCCCGCCGCCTGCCAGAGGGGCTGCAGGCGCTGCAGCAGCGCATCGGCGGGCAGGGCGTGCAGCACCTGGCCGTTCAGCCAGTTGAGCTTGTCCCAGTCGAAGCGGGCACCGGCCCGGTTCACCCGGTCGAAGCCGAACACCGTCGCCGCCTCGCTGAGGCTGAAGCGTTCGCCCATCCCCTCCGGTGGCGACCAGCCCAGCAGGGTCATGTAGTTCGCCAGGGCCTCGGCGGTGTAGCCCATCTCCCGGAAGTCAGACACCGAGGTCACGCCGTCGCGCTTCGACAGCTTGCGACCCTCGGCATTGAGGATCAGCGGGGTGTGGGCGAACTGCGGCAGCGGCAGCTCGAGGGCCTGGTACAGCAGCAGCTGCTTGGCGGTGTTGGCCAGGTGGTCTTCGCCGCGGATCACGTGGCTGATGGCCATGGCCGCGTCGTCGACCACCACCACCAGGTTGTACAGCGGATCGCCGATGGCGTCGGCCGGCGCCCGGCGGGCGATCACCATGTCGCCGCCCAGGTCGCTGCCCTGCCAGCGCATCTCCCCCCGCACCAGGTCGGTCCAGGTGATGACGGCGTCGTCGTCGATGCGGAAGCGGATCACCGCCTCGCGGCCTTCGGCCTGGTAAGCGGCCTGTTGCTCGGGGGTGAGGTGTCGGTGGCGGTTGTCGTAGCGGGGGGCCTGCTGGGCCTGGCGCTGGCCTTCGCGCATGGCCTCCAGTTCGGCCTCGCTGGCGTAGCAGCGGTAGGCATGGCCGCTGGCCAGCAGCCGGCTGATGGCCTCGCGGTGGGCGGCGATGCGGGCGCTCTGGATCACCGGCTCTTCGTCCCACGCCAGCCCCAGCCAGGCCAGGCCTTCAAGAATGTTGGACGTGAATTCGGGTTTCGACCGTTCGCGGTCGGTGTCTTCGATCCGCAGCAGAAACTGTCCGCCCTGATGGCGGGCGAACAGCCAGTTGAAGACTGCCGTGCGGGCGGTGCCGATGTGCAGGGTGCCGGTCGGGCTCGGGGCCAGACGAACGCGGACGGAACTCACGCGAAATTCAGGAAACGGGACTGACGGGGCTCGAACCCGCAACTTCCGCCGTGACAGGGCGGTGCTCTAACCGATTGAACTACAGTCCCAGACGCTGAGGTCGAGCCGGCGAACCGGTCTGATGACCTCGGAACCCCCTGCGGGGGAACAAACACTATGGGCCTCTGGGGTGCCCTCCGTCAACCGGCGGGCTCCAGCCGATCCAGACGATCCAGCTGGCCCACCAGATCGGTCAATGACTGGGGGTTGAGGGGCTTCTGGGCCGTGGCCAGCAGTTCGCGGCCCAGCACCGTGCAGCCCAGGTAGGCGAACTGCTGGCGCATGGCCACCAGCACCCGATGGCCCCCGCCACCGCTGTGGCTGCCGAGGGCCACAGGCCGCTGCTGGAACAGCGCCCGGAAGTCGGCACTGCGCACCGACAGCCAGGCGATGGCATTGCTGAGGACCGGCGGGATGGAGCCGTTGTACTCGGGAGCACACACGAACAGGGCCCGGTGGCGCTGCAGAGCGTCCACCAGCCGTTCGAGCCCCGGGCCGGGGTCCAGGTCGGGGGCGGTGGGGTTGTAGAGGGGCAGATCGAGGCGACAGAGCTCGATGATCTCGGCGTTGACGCCATCGGCCTCGGCGGCCGCGGCGATCTGCCGGGCCATCGTCAGGTTTTCCCCGCTGCTGGCGGCGAGAATCAGCATCTCAGGGCCGGAACCCGGCAGGTTCGATCAGGCGCACCTGGTTGCCGCGGGCGGTGAACTCACGACCCTGATCGCTCTGCACCACGACCCGGCCGCCGGATTTGACCCGGATCACCCGGGCCCTCACCCAACCGAGGGCTGCTGATTCCAGCACCTTCACCACATCGCCTGGCTGCAGATCCAATTCCATGGGTCTTCGTACCTCGTTCCTGAGAACCACAACAACAGTTGGACGGGGGGATCATCGAACGCGCCGTGGAGGACTTGAACCCCCGACATCAGGTTTTGGAGACCTGCGTTCTACCAACTGAACTAACGGCGCAGGGTCGATGACCCCCCGGCCGACGCACGTTAGGCGCCGGCAAGGGACGGTGAAACGACGCTTCAGCGATCGAAGCGCTGCTTCACCCGGGTGGCTTTGCCGACCCGGTCCCGCAGGTAGAAGAGCTTGGCCCGGCGGACCTTGCCCCGTCGTTCCACCTTGATGGAGGCTACCTGAGGGCTGTGCACCATGAAGACCCTCTCGACCCCGATGCCCTGGAAGATGCGGCGCACGGTGATGGTCTCGTTCAGGCCGCCGTGGCGCTTGGCGATCACCACACCCTCATACGGCTGCACCCGTTCCTTGTTGCCCTCACGGATGCGCACGCCCACCCGCACGGTGTCACCCACGTAGATGTCGGGCAGGTCGTCCTTGAGCTGGGCGGCCTCGAAGGCGGCGATCAGCTCCCGGCCGCTCAGCCGGCGGCCCGGGGTGGCAGGGGCCGCCACGGTGGTTGCGGTCGCCCCGGTGGCGGCGGTCTCCTCGCGGGGGCTTTCCTCGCCGGGGGTCTCCTCGATGGTCTCCGCTGCTGCGGTGCTCTCCTCTGCGGTCATGACGGTTGGATCGACAACCCCGGTTGCCGGATGACAGGCCAAACAACCAGCTTACCCTCCTGGCCCTGCCCCCTCCGCTTCGGCCCCCCGCCGCCGGGCGGCCCGCCAGCGCTGCCCCAGCATCAGCCCGCCGGTGCCCAGCATCCACAGCAGCCCCAGGCCGTTGAGCAGCACGTACACGGGCTCCCCCCAGGGCCCCAGCCATTCCCCCTCGTGCAGCGCCATCAGCAGATGCACCCGGTCGCGGTCGAGGCCCCCCCAGTCGCGCAGCAGCCGGTAGGCCATGCCGCTCACCACCGTCAGCAGCAGCGGCGCCAGCACCACCGGCGCGAGGCGGGCGTGCCAGCGGCGCAACACGGGCAGCAGGGCGGTCACGGTCGGGATCCTCGACGACGGGGACAGGGTTGATAGTTTGAATCTGACGGCCAGCCCCCTTGGCATGAACCTGTTCGCTGATCTGCTGGCTGCCAACCGTTCCGGCACCCCCGCCCTCACCGCCACCGGCCCCCGCATCGACCGCGGGCGGCGGGGCATCGAGATCAAGTCGGCCCGCGAGATCGCGATCATGCGCCGCTCGAGCCGCATCGTCGCCATGGTGCTGCGCGAGATCGCCGACATGGTGCAGCCCGGCATGACCACCGGTGACCTCGACGCCTACGCCGAGACACGCATCCGCCAAGAAGGTGCCGTGCCCAGCTTCAAGGGCTACCACGGCTTCACCGGCACCATCTGCGCCAGCATCAACAACGAGGTGGTGCACGGCATTCCCAGCCCCCGCCGGGTGATCCGCGACGGCGACCTGCTCAAGGTCGACACGGGGGCCTGCTTCGACGGCTACCACGGCGACAGCTGCATCACCATCTGCGTGGGCAACGCCAGCGACGAGGCCCGGCGGCTGGCCCGCGTCGCCCAGGAATCGCTGATGCAGGGCCTCTCCCGCATCCGTGCCGGCAGCACCCTCCTTGAGCTGGCCGGCGCCGTGCAGGACCACGTCGAAAGCCATGGCTACGCCGTCGTCGAAGACTTCACCGGCCATGGCGTTGGCCGCAACCTGCACGAAGAACCGTCGGTGTTCAACTACCGCACCGACGACCTGCCCAACGTCACCCTGCGTTCGGGTATGACCCTGGCGGTCGAACCCATCCTCAACGCCGGCGGTAAGGCCTGCCGCACCCTGCGCGACCGCTGGACGGTCGTCACCCAGGACGGCAGCCTCTCGGCCCAGTGGGAACACACTGTGCTGGTCACCGCCGACGGCTGTGAGATCCTCACCGATCGCGACGCCGTGTGACCGCCCGGTAGTAGAGCTGGCGTGCGGTCTCGACCGCGGGCATCAGCAGCCAGGTGAGGGGGTTGGGGGTGACGATCACCAGCCGCCGCCCCGCCGCTGCCTGGCGCAGCACGGCCCGGGCCACGCCGTCGGCCCGCATCACTCCGTAGGGGTTGAGGTCTGAGCGGAAGGGGCCCAGCACCAGCCGCCGCACGGTGCAACCGCCGTCGGCATCGAGGCTGCGCAGGCTCACCAGTTCCCCCAGGGTCCGCTTGCTGATCTCGTACAGCGGACTGAAGGCCGGGCTCACCTCGGCTTCGGACGTGTTCACCCACACCTCCCGCGGCTGCCCCGGCCGGGGGGGCAGGGCGAGCATCAGCTCGAACAGCCGCAGGGCGCTGAGGGTGTTGACCTCAAGGCTCTGGCGCAGGGCGTCGGCATCGCGGGCCCCCAGCCGGTTGATGCCGTGGTTGATCACCAGCACGTCGAGGCTGGCCAGCAGCGATGCCAGGGCCTCCTCCTGACCCACGGCCCAGGCCACGGTCTCGACGGGATGGCGGCTGCCGTCAGGACGGTCGAGGCAGAGCTCCTCCGGCCCGTGCCGCAGGGCCACAGGGTGGGCACCCTCGTCGAGCAGACAGCCCAGTAGCGCGCGTCCCAGGGCGCCGCCGGCGCCGGTGACACCGCAACGGCGACCGGCGTAGGAACCAGCGGACGGAGAGGTCGCCGCAGCGCCCATCAGACCGTCGCAGCTTCTGTAGATTCTCGCACTATTGGCCAGGACCGATGGGGCACCCGAGCGTCACCCTGCTGCTGGGGTCCTGCGAATCGTTCAGTGGCAAATCGGCCCTGGTGATGGGTCTGGCCCGGCAGCTGCGCTCCCGTGGGGTGCCGATCCGTTACGGCAAGCCCCTGGCCACTAGCCTCGAAGAGGCCAGCGGCGACGGGCCGATGCTCGACGACGACGTGCGCTTTCTCGGCGAGTTCTTTGATCTGCCCCCCGAAGCCCTGCTGCCCTCCGTCTGTGCCCTCGGCGAGGAGCCGACCCGCCGTCAGCTGCTCACCGGCGCCTGCGTGGCGGCCGACGCCGCAGTCGCCGCCCTCACCGGGCTGATCGGCGCGGCCGATGGGGTCACCCTGCTCGAGGCCGCCGGCTCCCTCAGCGAGGGGCGCCTGTTCGGCCTGGCGCTGCCGCAGCTGGCCCGGGGCCTGGCGGCGCCGGTGCTGCTGGCCCATGCCTGGGAAGACTCGCGCAGCGTCGAGCCCCTGCTCGAGGCCCGCGAGGCCCTGGGGGATCGCCTGCTGGGGGTGGTGCTCAACAACGTGCCCGCCGAGCAGATCGCCACGGTCGTCGATGAGGTGGTGCCGGCCCTCGACCGTCTCGGTCTGCCCGTCTACGGCGTTCTGCCCCGCAGCCCGCTGCTGCGCAGCGTCACCGTGGCCGAGCTGGTGAACCGTCTGCAGGCCCGGGTGCTGTGCTGCGCCGACCGGGGGGATCTGCTCGTCGAGAGCCTCAGCATCGGCGCCATGAACGTCAATTCGGCCATGGAGGTGTTCCGCCGTCAGCGCAACATGGCGGTCGTGACCGGTGCCGACCGCACCGACATCCAGCTGGCGGCGCTCGAGGCCTCGACCCAGTGTCTGATCCTCACCGGTGCCGCCGAACCCCTGCCCCAGCTCGTGAACCGTGCCCAGGAGCTGGATGTGCCGCTGCTCAAGGTCGAGCACGACACCCTCACCACCGTGGCCGCCGTCGAGAAGGCCTTCGGTCATGTGCGCCTGCACGAGGCCGTCAAGGCCACCTATGCCTGCCGCATGGTGGCCGAACACTGCGACTTCACACCGCTCTTCGAACGCCTCGGCCTGGGGGCCTGACCCCTGCCGGAGAACGACGCTGCTACCGTCGGGCAACCGCCGAGCGTGGGCCCCTGCCAGTGACCCGGTCCCTTGATCTGCCAGCCCTGGGCAAGGTGGACACTCTTGCCCAGGAACTCGCGCTCCTGCAGGACACCGGCAAACGACGCATCGCGATGCTTGGCACCCGCCACGTCCCGGTGGTGTCGGTGCATCTCGTCGAACTCGTGGCCCGCTCCCTGGCCTTGGAGGGCCACAGCCTGCTCACCTCCGGCGGCCAGGGTGTGAACGGCGCCGTCATCCGCGGCGTGCTCGGGGTCGACGCCTCCCGGCTCACGGTTATCCTTCCCCAGAGCATCGAGCGCCAGCCGCCCGAATCCCGCGATCAGCTCAGCGCGGTGCTGCATCTGGTGCAGAAACCCGAGCACGACGCCCTGCCGCTGGTCGAGGCCAGCGCGATCTGCAACCGCGAGATCGTGAGCCGCTGCGACCAGCTCATCTGCTTCGTGTTCCACGACAGCGTCACGCTCATCGACAGCTGCCGCATCGCCGAAGACCTGGGCAAGGTCGTCACCCTGCTCTATTTCGACTGAATGAGCATCGGCGCCGAGGCCGCCACAGACCCCGCCACAGCCCCCGCTGCCGCTCAGCCCCCCAGCACGGCGCGCAGCCCCTCGGCGTAGAGGACCCCGGTGCAGACCAGACCGGCCGCCCAGCACAGGCCCCGCAGGGCGGGCACATTGCCGATGTAGGCCCCCAGGTAGGCCAGCCGCAGGGCCGGGTGCAGCCAGGCCGCCAGGGCCGCCGTCGGCGAAGCCACCGCCAGGGCCACGCACAGCAGCGCCGCCGGGGCGTGCAGCCCGAAGGCCTCGAAGCTGTTCTGGTGGGCCCAGCTTGCCCGCTGGCCCCAGGGGGGCAGCCGGTCGAACATCGCCCGGGGCGCCCGCAGGTCGGAAATCTGAAAATTCGCCTGCGAACGGGCGGCCCCGAGGGGAATCACGCTGGCCACCACCACCGCGGCAGACAGCAGCAGGGAGGCGACGTAGGGCAGGGCGGGGCTGACCACAGAGGAACTGACCACGGAGGAACCGACCACAGAGGAACAGAGGAACAACAGTGGCGCCCCTTTCTAGGCTGGAACGGTCCCGGGCTGCCGACGTCCCCCATGGCCGACACCTACAGCTTCGACGTGGTCTCCGACTTCGACCGACAGGAGCTCGTGAATGCCGTTGACCAGGTGCGTCGCGACGTGAGCCAGCGCTACGACCTCAAGGACTCGGCCACCGAGATCGACCTGCAGGACGAGGCCATCGTGATCACCACCGCCAGCGACATGACCCTCGATGCGGTGGTCGATGTGCTGCGTCAGAAGGCGACCAAGCGCAACCTGTCGCCCAAGATCTTCGATCTGCAGCCGGTGGAGGCCGCCGGCGGCAACCGCGTCCGCCAGGAGATCCGCCTGCGCCGGGGCCTCAGCCAGGAGCTTGCCAAGGGCCTCAGCCGCACCCTGCGGGAGCAGCTCAAGAAGGTCACCGCCTCGATCCAGGGCGACAGCCTGCGGGTGACGGGCAAGAGCAAGGACGATCTGCAGGCCGCCATCCAGCTGCTGCGGGACCAGGACATCGAGGTGCCGCTGCAGTTCCAGAACTACCGGTGAGCGGCGACGGCCCGGGCTGGCGTTTCTGGATCGACCGGGGCGGCACCTTCACCGATCTGGTCGCCCGGGACCCCGATGGCGGCCTGCACGTGCGCAAGGTGCTCTCCGAGCAGCCCGGCCGCTGCGGTGATCCGGCCGTGCGGGCGATCCGCTCGGTGCTGGGCCTGGCCGCCGGCGACCCCCTGCCGCCCGGCTCGATCGCGGAGGTGCGGCTGGGCACCACCGTGGCCACCAACGCCCTGCTCGAGCGCCGCGGTGCCCCGACGCTGCTGCTGCTGAACCGGGGCTTCGCCGACCTGCTCAGCATCGGCGATCAGCACCGTCCCGATCTGTTCGCCCAGGCCATCGAGCGGCCGCCGCCGCTGCACCGGCGGGTGCTCGAGGTCAGCGGTCGGCTGGCGGCTGACGGAAGCGAGCTCGAGCCCTTCGTGCCCGACGACGCCCTCGAGCAGGCCCTGCGCCAGGCCCTGGCCGACGGCCTCAGCAGCGTCGCCGTCGCCCTGCTGCATGCCCAGCGGCAGCCCGCCCACGAGCAGCGGCTGGGGGCCTGGCTGCGGCAGCTGGGTTTTGCGTTCGTGGCCCTCTCCCATGCGGTGAGTCCGCTGCCGCGGCTGGTGCCCCGCGCCCACACCACGGTGGTGGAGGCCTATGTGGGGCCGGTGCTGCGCCGCTACCTCGACGGCCTGCGGCGCGAGCTGGGGCCCGCCGTGCCCCTGCGGGTGATGCAGTCGAGCGGCGCCCTGATCGATCCCGACCGCCTGCGGGCCAAAGACACCCTGCTGTCGGGGCCGGCAGGCGGGCTGGTGGGGGCCGTGCGCACCGCCGCCGCCGTCGGCGAGACCGTGATCGTCGGTTTCGACATGGGGGGCACCTCCACCGACGTCTGCCACGTGAGCCCCGACAGCGCCGCCGACCGGGCCGAGGCCACCGACCTCGCCGGCCATGCCCTGCAGGCGCCGATGCTGCCGCTGCACACGGTGGCCGCCGGGGGCGGTTCGATCCTGCGGCTCCACGACGGCCGGCTGCAGGTGGGGCCGGCCTCCGCCGGGGCGGACCCCGGTCCGGCCTGCTACGGCCGCGGCGGACCGCTGACCATCACCGACGCCAATCTGCTGCTCGGCCGGCTGCGGCCCGAAGGATTCGCCCCCGTCTTCGGTCCCGGTGGCGACCAGCCCCTCGATGCCACCGTGGTGCGCCGGGGCTTCGTCGACCTGGCCGCCGCCCTCGGGCAGGGGGACGCACCGCTCAGCCCCGAGGCGGCGGCCGAGGGGGCGCTGGCGGTGGCCGTGGAAGCCATGGCCGAGGCCATCCGGCGGGTCGCCCTCGAGCGCGGGCACGATCCGCGGCTGGCCACCCTCTGCAGCTTCGGTGGCGCCGGCGGCCAGCACGCCTGCGCCCTGGCCGAGAGCCTGGGGATGGAGCGGGTGCTGCTGCATCCCCTGGCGGGGGTGCTGTCGGCCTACGGCATCGGCCTGGCGGACGAGCGTGACCGCCACGAGCAGCTGCTGCGTCGGCCCCTCACCGCCGCCCTGCTGGCCGAGCTGGCGCCTCGGGTGGCGGCCCTGCCGCCGGCGGCCGACGTGCAGCTGCTGCTGCGCCTGCCCGGCCACGACGGCACCCCGCCGCTGCCCCTGCCCTGGGGGTCGCTGCAGGCGTTGCAGGAGGGTTTCGCCCGGGCCCATGCCCGCCGCTACGGCGCCGGGGCGGGCGAGGGCCCCACCCCCGTCGTCGAGCGTCTGGTGGTCGAGACCGTGCGGGCCCGCGGGGAGGAGCCCCTGCGCCGGCCCCCGCTCGAGCCCCCAGGGTCGGGTGTTCCCCTGCCGGCCACCGCCCCGGTGCACCTCGACGGCGGCTGGCAGACGCTGCCGTTGCTGCAGCGGTCGCAGCTGCCCCCCGGCACCACCCTGGCCGGCCCTGCCCTGATCCTCGAGGCCACCGGCACGCTGCTGCTGCGGCCGGGCTGGCGGGCCCAGGCCCTCGCCGACGGGTCCCTGCGGCTCGAGCGGCGCCCCGCGGTGGCCATCGCCGCCGGGGCCCTGGCCGCCGATCCGGTGCGGCTCGAGCTCTTCCACCGACGCTTCACCGCCATCGCCGAACAGATGGGCACGCGGCTGCAGCGCACGAGCGTGTCGGTGAACATCCGCGAGCGGCTCGATTTCTCCTGCGCCGTCTTCGACGGTCGCGGCGCCCTGGTGGCCAATGCCCCCCACATCCCCGTGCATCTGGGGTCGATGGGGGCCAGCGTGGTGGACCTGCTGGCGATGGTGGCCAGCGGCGAGCGGCCCCCCCTGCGGCCCGGGGACGCCTGGGTCAGCAACGACCCCTTCCACGGCGGCACCCACCTGCCCGATCTGACGGTGATCACCCCGGTCTTTGCCGCCGCGGCCGATGGCGATCCGCCAGAGGGGGCTGCGGCGCCCCTGTTCTTCGTTGCCAGCCGCGGCCACCACGCCGATGTGGGGGGCCTCACGCCCGGCTCGATGCCCCCCCACAGCCGCTCGATCGAGGAGGAGGGGCTGCTGCTGCGCCAGGTGCCGCTGCTGCGGGCCGGGGGGGCGGTGACCGACGACTGGCCCGGGCGGCTGGCGGCAGGACCCTGGCCGGTGCGGGCCCCCGAGGTGCTGCTGGCCGACCTCCGGGCCCAGGTCGCCGCCAACCGGCTGGGGGTCGAGCGGCTGCAGGCGATGGTGAGCCGCGAGGGGGCCGCCGCCGTCACCGACGCGATGACCCGCCTGCAGGCGGCGGCGGCGGACGCGGTGCGGCGGGTGATCGACCGTCTCCACGACGGCTGCTTTCAGGTCGACCTCGACGGGGGCCTGCGCATCGTCGTGGCGATCCGCATCGACCGGGCCCGCCGCCGGGCCTGCATGGACTTCAGCGGCACCTCGCCCCAGCAGCCCGACAACCGCAATGCCCCCCTGGCGGTCACCCGGGCCGTGGTGCTCTACGTGTTGCGCTGTCTGCTCGACGAGCCCATTCCCCTCAACGACGGCTGCTTCGACCCGATCGATCTGGTGGTGCCCGAGGGGTGCCTGCTGCGGCCCCGGCCGCCGGCGGCCGTGGTGGCCGGCAATGTCGAGACGTCGCAGGCCGTCGCCGCCGCCCTGTTCGCCGCCCTCGGCCTGCAGGCCGCTGCCCAGGGCACGATGAACAACCTCAGCTTCGGCAACGGCGGCTGCCGCTATTACGAGACCATCGGCGGCGGCACGGGGGGCGGCTGCCGTCCCGACGGCCGGGGCTTCGCCGGCGCCGCTGCGATCCACAGCCACATGACCAACGCCCGCCTCACCGATCCCGAGATCCTCGAAGAGCAGCTGCCGGTGCGCCTCGAGCAGCTGGCCATCCGCCGCGGCAGTGGCGGGGCCGGCCGCTGGCCCGGGGGCGACGGCATGGTGCGGCAGCTGCGCTTTCTCGAACCCGTCACCGTGGCGCTGCTCACCGGCTCCCGCCAGGTGGCCCCCTTCGGCCTCGGCGGTGGGGCCCCCGGTGCGACGGGTCGCAACGAACGCCTGCGCGCCGATGGCACCGTCGAGCCCCTGCCGGGCTGCGTGCGCCTTGACCTGGCCGCCGGCGAGGGCCTGCGTCTGCTCACCCCGGGCGGCGGCGGCTTCGGCGCCCCCGGCGGCCGGGCCCTGCCGGCCGTGCTGCTGCCGCTGCTGCTGGCCTTCACCCCGACTGCCCTCACCCCCACGGCCCCCACCGCCGGCTCCCTGCAGGAGGCCGGCCAGCGTTTCCGGCCGGTGGCGTCGCCGGCTGGGATGGTGGTGAGCCAGGAGGCCCGGGCCAGCGCCGCCGGGGCCGCCGTGCTGCGCCAGGGGGGCAGTGCCGTCGATGCGGCGGTGGCCACGGCCTTCTGCCTGGCGGTCACCCTGCCCCAGGCCGGCAACCTGGGGGGTGGCGGCTTTCTGATGGTCTGGGATCCCCGCAGCCGCCGGGCCCACGCCCTCGATTTCCGCGAAACGGCCCCCCGGCGGGTGCGGCCCGAGCTCTACCTGCGGCCCGACGGCAGCGTCGACCCTCGCCGCACCACCGACGGGCTGCTCAGCGTCGCCGTGCCTGGCTCGGTGGCCGGTCTGCTCGAGGCCCAGCAGCGCTTCGGCCGGCTGTCGCGGGCCCAGGTGCTGGCGCCCGCCGTGGCCCTGGCCCATGACGGGATCGTGGTCGACAGCTGGCTGGCGGGGTCCCTGGCCCAGGCGGCTCCGCGGCTGCGCCGCGATCCGGCCGCGGCCGCCGTGTACCTGCACCCCGAGGGTCGCCCCTACCGGGTGGGCGAGCGGCTGCGCCAGCCCGCCCTGGCCGCCACCCTCGCCCGCCTGGCCCGGCAGGGGCCCGACGGCTTCTACCGCGGCCCCTTCGCCACCGCCCTGGCGGCGCTGATGGCCCGCGGCGGCGGCCTGATCGACCAGGCCGACCTGGCCGCCTACCGGCCCCGCTGGCGCGACCCGGTGGGCACCAGCTTCGCCGGCCTGACGGTGCTGTCGATGCCGCCCCCCAGCAGCGGTGGCGTGACCCTGGTGCTGTTGCTGCACCTGCTCGAACCCCTCGACCTCGCGGGGATGGGGCTCAACAGCGCCGCCGCCATCCACTGGATGGTGGAGGCGATGAACCTGGCCTACCGCGACCGCAACGCCCTGCTCGGCGATCCCGACGGGGGGCCCCTGCCGGTGGCGGCCCTCACCGACAGGGCCTACGCCGACCGGCTGCGGGCCACCATCGATTCGCAGCGGCACACCCCCGCCGATCGGCTCGGTCCACCGCCCCTGGCCCCGGGTGGCGGCGGCGAGAACACCACCCACCTGTCGGTGGCCGACCGGGACGGGGGGCTGGCGGCCCTCACCACCACCCTCAACCTGGCCTACGGCAGCGGCATCGCCGTGCCCGGCACGGGGGTGCTGCTCAACAACGAGATCGACGACTTCACGATCGTGGCCGGGGCGCCCAATGCCTTCGGCCTGCGCCAGGGCGATCGCAACGGGATCGCCCCGGGCCGCCGCCCCCTGAGCTCGATGACGCCCACCCTGGTGCTCGATGCTGAGGGCCGCGGCTGGATCGCCACCGGCAGCCCCGGCGGCAGCCGCATCATCACCACGGTGCTGCAGGTGCTGCTCAACCGCCTGCGCCACGGCCTCAACCTGGCCGGTGCCGTGGCGGCCCCACGGCTCCACAGCCAGCAATGGCCCGATGCGGTGCGCCTCGAAGACGGCTTCAGCCCCGACACCCGCCGGCTGCTGCTCGAGCGGGGTCATCGGCTCGACGACGGGCCCGCCATGGGGTCGGCCAACAGCGTCGAGGTGCTGCCCGGCGGGGGCAGCCTCGGGGCGGTGGACCCCCGCCGGCCTGAGGGAGCGGCGGTGCCCGAGCGGCCCTAGCCCCCCAGGTAACTGGCCCGCAGGCCGCTGTTCTGTCGCAGTTCGGCGGCGCTGCCCCGCAGCACCACCCGGCCGGCCTCGAGCACCAGCCCCCGGTCGGCGATGGCGAGGGCCGCCTCGGCGTTCTGCTCCACCAGCAGCAGGGTCTGGCCGTTGCGGTGCAGGTCGGCGAGGGTGCCCATCACCTCCTCCACAAGCCGCGGTGCCAGGCCCAGGCTCGGTTCGTCGAGCAGCAGCAGGGTCGGGCGGGCCATCAGCGAGCGGGCGATGGCCAGCATCTGCTGCTCCCCGCCCGAGAGATTGCCGGCCAGCTGGCGGCGGCGCTCGGCCAGCCGGGGAAAGAGGCTGTAGCAGCGCTCCAGGTCGTCGTTCACCCCGGCCCGGTCGTGCCGCAGCCAGGCCCCCAGTTCGAGGTTCACCGCCACGGTCTGGCGGGCCAGCACCCGCCGGCCTTCGGGGCAGTGGCTGATGCCCAGCTTCACCGTCTGCTCGGTGCGCAGGGGCAGCAGCGGCCGCCCGCCCCAGAACAGTCCGCCGGCGCTGGCCGGCACGAGCCGCGAGATGGCCCGCAGGGTGGTGCTCTTGCCGGCCCCGTTGGACCCCAGCAGGGCCACCAGTTCGCCGGCGTGCACCTCGAGGTCGAGGCCATCGAGGGCCAGCACGCTGCCGTAGCGCACGCTCAGGCCCTGCACCTGCAGCAGCGGGGGGGCGGCTGTCATGGGCTGACCTCCGGGGGCGGGTCACCGCCGGCACCACCGAGGTAGGCCTCGATCACCAGCGGATCGTGGCGCACCTGCTCGGGGCGGCCGAGGGCGATGCGGCGGCCGAAGTTGAGCACCGCCAGCCGGTCGCAGAGCTGCATCATCAGCGGCACATGGTGCTCGATGATCAGCACCGTGAGCCGCAGCTCGGCCGCCAGGCGACGAATCACACTGCTCAGCTCCTGCTTCTCGGTGGGGTTGAGGCCTGCCGCCGGTTCGTCGAGCAGCAGCAGCTGGGGCGACGAGGCCAGGGCCCGGGCCATCTCCAGCCGGCGGCGGTCGCCGTAGGCCAGACCGGCCGCGGCTTCAGCGGCCCGGTCCTGCAGCCCGAACAGGGCCAGCAGCTCGAGGGCCCGGCGCCGGTCGCTGCGGCCCAGGCCCACCTGCACGTTGTCGAGGCAGCTGAGGCTGTCGAACAGGCGCAGGTTCTGGAAGGTGCGGGCCAGGCCCAGCCGGTGGATGCGGTGGGGCGGCAGTCCCTCAATCGCGGCCTCCTTCCAGAGCACCTGGCCGCTGCTGGGGCGGGTGACGCCGGTGATCACGTTGAACAGGGTGGTCTTGCCGGCGCCGTTGGGGCCGATCAGGCCGAAGATCTCGCCGGCCTGCAGCGCGAACGAGACCCCGTCGAGGGCCTGCAGGCCGCCGAAGCGGCGGCTCACATCCCGCAGTTCGAGCAGGGGGGCGAGGCTCATGGCAGCAGCCTCCGCCGCCAGCCGGCGGGCAGGGGCAATCGCTGCAGCAGCGCGGGGGTCACCACCCCCTGGGGGAACAGCAGCGGCCCCAGCAGGATCACGGCGCCGAAGACCACCAGCCGCAGGTCACCCACTGGCCGCAGCAGTTCCGGCAGGGCAGTGAGCACCAGCCCCCCCAGCACCGGGCCAAGCCAGAGCCTCGAGCCACCGAACACCACGAAGGCCAGGGTGGTGATGCTGGCGTCGAAGCTGCCCTGGCGGGCGTTCCAGGTGTTGAAGAAGTGGGCGGCCAGCACGCCGGTGAGGGCCGCCAGCACGGCACTGGCCCCGAAGGCCAGCAGCTTCACCCGGAAGCTGTCGACCCCGCTGCACGAGGCCGCCAGTTCGTCGTCGCGCACCGCCGCCATCGCCCGGCCGAGGGGGTGACCCGCCAGGACCTGGCAGGCGGCCCCCGCCAGCAGCAACAGCAGCAGCAGGGCCGCGAGGTAGCCGAGGGGATCGCCGAAGGGCTGGGGAATGGCGAAGATCCCCACCGCCCCACCGGTCCAGCTGCTGTTGAGCAGCAGCACCCGCAGGATCTCGTTGAGGGCGATGGTGGCGATGGCCAGGTAGATGCCCCGCAATCGCAGCACCGGCAGGCCCACCACCAGGGCCAGGGCCAGGGCGATCACAGCGGCCAGCACCAGTTCGAGCAGCAGCCAGGGCAGGGGGTAGAGGGGCTCGGCACCGCCCAGGGCGGCCACCCGGGTCGACAGCAGCGCCGCCACATAGCCCCCCACGGTCATGAAGCCGGGGGTGGCGAGCGACAGCTGGCCGGCGGCCAGGGGCAGGTACACCGATAGCCCCAGCAGGGCGCCGATCAGCATCTGCACCAGCAGGGAACCGTCGGGCATCGCTACACCTTGCTGATCGGTGGCCGCCCCAGCAGGCCCTGGGGCCGCAGCAGCAGGATGGCGAAGAGAAAGGCGAAGGCCACGGCGTCCTTGAGGCCCGACAGGTCGCCGGGCACCGCCGCCTCGGCCAGGCCCACCACCAGGCCCCCCAGCAGGGCCCCGGGCACGCTGCCCAGGCCCCCCAGCACCAGCACCCCCAGGCCCTTGAGGCCGTAGACAATGCCGAAATACGGGCCGGCGATGCTGACGCTCAGGCCCACCAGGCCCCCCGAGAGACCGGCCAGCAGGCCGCTGAGGGCGAAGCTGAGCCGCACCATCGCGTCGCTGTCGATGCCCAGCAGCCGTGCGGTGACCGCGTCTTCCGACACGGCCTGCAGGGCCCGCCCGCCACGGCTGCGTTCGAGCCAGACCGTGAGCACGGCCATCACCACGGCGCAGACGAGCAGCAGCAGCAGCTGAACGCTGCGGATGCGGGCGCCCGCCAGGCTGAGCACCGGCGGCAGATCACCGAGGGCATCGGCGGGCAGGGCATAGCCCTCGGCGCCGAAGGCGATCTGCAGCAGGTTCACCAGCACCACCCCGGCCCCGAGGCTGGTGATCAGGTACAGCAGCGGTTCGGCGCCGCGGCGGCGCAGGGGGCGGAAGGCGATGGCCTCAACCAGCAGGTTGGCCAGGGCGCAGCCGGCCCCGGCCAGCAGCAGGGCCACCGGAAACGGCAGGGCCAGGGGCAGGGCCCAGCCCGCCAGGGCGCCGTTGCTGCCCACCGCCCCCCCCACCCCCAGGTAGGTGAGGTACGCCCCGAGGGTGAACAGGGCCCCATGGGCGAAGTTGATCACCCCCAGCACCGAGAACACCAGCGTGTAGCCAAGGGCGAAAAGGGCATAGACGGCCCCCACCGAGATGCCGTTGACCAGGATCTGCAGCAGGGTGTCCATCACGGCGGCCCTCAGTCGAGCAGCTCGAAGCGGCCCTGGCGCCCGTCGGCGTCCATGCGCACGCGGGCGACCCCGAAGCGCTCCTGGATCACTTCGCCTTCGGGGGTGAAGCGGATCGGCCCGAGGGGGGTGTCGTAGCGGCCCGCCAGGATCTCGGCGTTGAGCTCGCGGCGCACCTCGGCCAGCGGCCGGCCCCGCACCGGTCGGCGGGCATCGAGCCGCCGCAGGGCATCGGCGACCACCTGCACGGCGGTGTAGGCCTGGGCGGTGAACTGGGGCGGCGTGTCGCTGCCCCGCTTCTGCCGGTAGGCCGCCACGAAGCGGCGGTTGGCCTCGCCGGCAAGGGCAGGGCTGTAGGCCTGGGCGATCAGCAGGCCGTCGCACTGCCGCTGACAGATGGGGAAGATGTTGGGCGAGTTCATGGCATTGCCGGCCACGATCTGACCGCGGTAGCCCAGGGTGCGCAGTTGCCGCACCAGGTTGCCGCCATCGACAGGTCCGGCCGAGATCACCACCAGCTGGGGGTTGAGGGGCAGCACCGCGGTGACCTGGGTCTGGAAATCGGTGTCGCTGAACTGGTGCCGCTGCACGCTCACCGGCTTGAGCCGGCGGTCGGTGAGGGCCTTCTGGAAGATCGCCGTCTCGGAGGTGCTGTAGGCGTCGTCCTGGGCGTAGAAGACCGCCACCCGCTGCAGGGCGGGGTCGTTGCGCAGGGCCCGGGCGATGGAGAGCGGCGCCACCTGCGACACCGGCGCCGACACCCGCAGCACAAACGGGCCGATCTCGGGGATGCCGCGGGCGGTGTTCGACGGGCCCACCACCGGCACGCCGGCCCGGTCGGCCACCGGATCGGCGGCGAAGGCCTGCTGCGACAGCGAGGGTCCGATGATCGCCAGCACGTCGCGGCCGATCAGGGTGCGAAAGGCCTGGCTGGCGCTCTGCTCGTCGGTGCCGGCGTCTTCGATGGCCAGGGTCAGGGGCAGGGGCCGACCGGGGCCGGCCGGGCCGAGCAAGGCGGCGGCCAGGTCGAGGCCGATGCGCTGGTCCTGGCCGATGGCACTGGCATTGCCCGTCAGGGCCACCGCAGCCCCCAGCAGGGGTGGGGTGCTGACGCGGCGGGCCGCAGGGCTGCAGGCCGCCGTGAGGGCCAGCACCACAGCGGCGACCGCGCCGCCCCGGAGGACGCTGGGCAGGATGGGCGGAACGGCGGGCATGTCAGGGGAGCAGGGCGAAGCGGCCCGTACGGCCGTCGGGGGCCATTTTCACCTGCGCCACGTAGAAGCGCTCCTGGATCACCTCACCTTCGGGGGTGAAGCGGATCGGCCCGAGGGGGGTGTCGTAGCGGCCGGCCAGGATCTCGCGGTTGAGCTCGCGGCGCACCTCGGCCAGGGGGAGGCCCCCCAGGGGCCGGCGGCTCTGCAGCCTTGCGAGGGCCTCGGCCACCACCTGCCAGGCGGTGAAGGCCTGGGCCGTGAGCTGGGGCGGCAGGGCACTGCCGCGGGCGGCCCTGTAGCGCTGCACGAAGGCGCGGTTGGCGGCGGTGTCGAGTTCGGGGCTGTAGGCCTGGGCGATCAGCAGCCCGTCGCAGGCCCGCCGGCAGAGGGGGTAGATGTTCGGTGTGTTCATGCCGTTGCCGACCACGATCGTGCCCGTGTAGCCCAGTTCCCGCAGCTGCCGCACCATGTTGCCGCCGTCCACCGCCTGCAGCGACAGCACCACCAGATCGGGTTTCAGGGCCAGGGCTGCGCTGATCTGGTTCAGAAAGTCCTGGTCGTTGAGCTGGGTGCGCTGCACCGACAGCGGCTTCAGGCCCCGGTCGGCCAGGGCCTTCTGGAAGATGGTCGTCTCGGCGGTGCTGTAGGCGTCGTCCTGGGCGTAGAACACCACCGCCCGCTTCAGGCCCGGCAGCAGCTTCAGGGCCCGGTCGATCGACAGGGGGGCGATCACCGAGCTCTGGGCCGACACGCGGCTGATGAACGCCCCCAGCTGGGGGATGCCGGTGGCCGTGTTCGACGGCGCCAGCACCGGCACCCCCTGGCGTTCGGCGATGGGGTCGGCGGCGAAGGCCTGCTGCGAGAGGGTCGGGCCGATCAGGGCGAGGCTGCCCCGGCGGATCAGCAGCTGGAAGGCGCCGGTGGCGCCCGCCTCGTCGCTGCCGCCGTCTTCGATGGTGAGGGCCAGGGGGCGCCCCTGGCCGGGGTGGGCGGCGCGGGCCAGGTCAAGGCCGATGCGCTGGTCCTGGCCGTAGAGGCTGGCGTTGCCGGTCAGGGCCAGCACCGCCCCCACGGGCAGGGGCCCCGTGGTGGGCAGGGTGGCCGCCGGCCGGCTGCAGGCGGCCAGCAGCGGTGCCAGGGCGAGCAGCCACGGGAGGCTGCGCCGGATCGGTCGACGGACCATCGCGTCAGGCGGCCGTGGCGGCGACGCTGGCGGCGAAGGCCTCAAGGGTGGCGTCGATGTCGGCGTCGGAGTGGGCCAGCGAGGTGAAGCCGGCCTCGAAGGCGCTGGGGGCCAGGTAGACACCGCGCTCCAGCATGGCCCGGTGCAGGCGGGCGAACCGGGCGGTGTCGGCGGCCTTGGCCTCGCCGAAGTTGCGCACCGGCCCTTCGCACAGAAAGAAGCCGAACATGCCGCTGATCGAGTCGGCGCAGAGGGGCAGCCCCGCCTCTGCTGCGATGCCCAGCAACCCATCCCGCAGCCGGCGGGTGATGGTTTCGAGCCGCTCGTAGGTGCCGGGCCGCCGCAGCAGTTCAAGGGTCTTGATCCCGGCCGTCATCGCCAGGGGATTGCCGCTCAGGGTGCCCGCCTGATACATCGGGCCCGCCGGCGCCACCAGGCCGAGAATGTCCGCCCGGCCGCCGTAGGCACCGACCGGCAGGCCGCCGCCGATCACCTTGCCCATCGTCGTGAGGTCTGGGGTGATGCCGAAGCGGGCCTGGGCGCCGCCGTAGGCGATGCGGAACCCGGTCATCACCTCGTCGAACACCAGCAGGGCCCCGTGGTCGCGGGTCAGTTCCCGCAGGCCTTCGAGAAAGCCGAAGTCCGGCGGGATGAAGCCGGCGTTGCCCACCACCGGTTCGAGGATGACGCCGGCGATGGCATCGGGGTGGGCGGCGAAGAGGGCCTTGACCGCCTCGAGGTCGTTGTACGGAGCCGTGAGGGTGTCGTTGGTGGTGCTGGCCGGCACCCCGGGGGAATCGGGCAGACCCAGGGTGGCCACGCCCGAGCCGGCCTTGACCAGGAACATGTCGGCGTGGCCGTGGTAACAGCCCTCGAACTTGATCACCTTGGTGCGGCCGGTGTAGGCCCGCATCAGCCGCAGCACCGCCATGCAGGCCTCGGTGCCGCTGTTCACGAAGCGCACCATCTCGACGCTGGGCACGGCGTCGATCACCATCCGCGCCAGCTGGTTCTCCAGTTCGCAGGGGGCGCCGAAGCTGGTGCCGCGCCCCAGGGCCCCATGCAGGGCCTCGATCACCTCGGGGTGGGCGTGGCCGCAGATGGCCGGGCCCCAGCTGCCCACGTAGTCGATGTAACGGTTGCCGTCCACGTCCCAGGCGTAGGCCCCCTCGACCCGCTCGAAGACGATCGGCTGACCGCCGACCGAGCGGAAGGCCCGCACCGGCGAGTTGACGCCGCCGGGCATGAGGGTCTGGGCCGCCGCGAACAACGCTTCGGAGCGGCTGGTGTTCAGTGCGGCAACGGTGGCCAAGGGATGACGACGCATGACTGAGGTCATCCTGACGCAGCGATCAGCGCCACGCGGGCCCGGCCGCAGATACCGTGGCCCCTTGTCACTCCGATGCCGTTGGACTGGTCTGCCCTGGCCGACGACCTGCGGCAGCTGCTGCCCCCCCGGGCGGTGGTGAGCCGGCCCCAGGAACTGCTCAGCTACGACTGCGACGGTCTGACCCTCGACCGCCATCGCCCCCCCCTGGCGGTGCTGCCGGAGACGACGGCCGAGGTCTCGGCGGTGCTGAAGCTCTGCCATGCCCGTGGGGTGCCCTTCGTGGCCCGCGGCAGCGGCACCGGCCTCTCCGGCGGGGCTCTGGTGGAGCAGCCGGCGTTGCTGGTGGTGACTAGCCGCATGCGCCAGGTGCTCGAGGTCGACCTGCCCAACCTGTGCATCCGCGTGCAGCCCGGCGTCATCAACAGCTGGGTCACCCGCACGGTGAGCGGAGCAGGCTTCTATTACGCCCCCGATCCCTCCAGCCAGGTGATCTGCAGCATCGGCGGCAACGTGGCCGAGAACTCGGGCGGCGTGCACTGCCTCAAGTACGGCGTCACCAGCAACCACGTGCTCGAACTCGAGGTGGTGCTCCCCGACGGCACCGTCACCACCCTCGGGGGCGGCGTCGCCGAACAGCCCGAGCTCGACCTGCGGGGGGTGTTCATCGGCAGTGAGGGCACCCTGGGCATCGCCACGGCCGTGACCCTGCGGCTGCTGCGGGTGCCGGAGACCGTCGAGGTGCTGCTGGCCGACTTCACGTCGATGGAGGCGGCCGGCGAGGCCGTGCGGGCCGTCACGGCCGCCGGGGTGCTGCCGGCGGGCATGGAGATCATGGACAACCTCACCCTGCGGGCGGTCGTCGCCATGCTCGGTGAAGGCCTCTATCCCGCCGATGCGGCGGCCGCCCTGCTGATCGAACTCGACGGCAGCGCCCGCGAGGTGGAGGTGGCGGCCGGGCTCAGCGAGCGGCTCTGCCGCGCCGCCGGTGCCCGCCAGGTCCGCCGGGCCTGCACGGCCGACGACCGCAACCGCCTCTGGCAGGGCCGCAAATCGGCGATCTCGGCCCTTGGTCGCCTCTACCCCAGCTATTACCTGCACGACGGCGTCGTGCCCCGCAGCCGCCTGCCGATGGTGCTCGCCGCCATCGACGCCCTGGCGGCGGGCCATGGCCTGCCGGTGGCCAACGTCTTCCACGCCGGCGACGGCAACCTGCACCCGCTGATCCTCTACGACGGCAGCGAGCCGGGGGTGGCCGAGAGGGTGAAGGCCCTGGCCGCCGCCATCCTGGACCTCTGCATCGAGGCCGGGGGCAGCATCACCGGCGAGCACGGGGTGGGCGCCGACAAGCGCTGCTATCTCGACCGCATGTACGGACCCGCTGACCTGGCCCTGATGCAGCGGGTGCGTTCGGCCTTCGATCCCCTGACCCTGGCCAATCCCGGCAAGCTCTTTCCCACACCGCAGACCTGCGGCGAATCCCTGGTCCGCGGCCGTCAGCTGGGGGTCTCGGACGCGCTGGCGCAGGTCTTCTGACGAGGAAGCCGCTGTCTTGCCTTGCCTGGGGGGGCGTTATAGGGTGCCGCGAGCATCGGCCCCACTGTGTTTGCTGACCCTCAGGTGTACATGGCGGAGAGCATCTTCACGAAGCTCACCCCCGAGCGTCAGCTCAACGTCTTCCGCACGATCCAGGAGGGCATCGAGAGCCATCCCCCCCGATCGCAGGCCACCTTCATCCACGTCTGCATGGCCTACGCCGCCGAGCAGTTCCTGCTCGACGCCGCCCGCGAGGGCCGCCTGGACCACACGAAGGTCAAGGCCCTGCAGCAGCACATCGACGAGGCCGGCGGGGTGCTCTGTCACGGGCTCTCCAGCCAGGGGGCCAACTCGGTCGGCGAGTTCCGTGAGGTGACCTTCGAGCGCCTCGAGCGGGTGCTTCCCCCCGATGTGCAGACCTCGGCCCTGCAGGCCCTCAACGCCCGGCTGAAGCAGGAGCCGCCCTACACCATCGACGAGCTGTTCGCCGGCGTGCGTCAGTTTCTCGAGCCCACCTTCGGCCCGTCGGCGTCGGGCTCCGGCGGCCTGGCCGAGCTGGATGGCGCCATGCAGCGGCGCCTGTTCGACACCCTGGCGGCCGGGGCTTCCGACCCCCGGGGCCGGGTGGCCCAGCCGAACGTCGTCGCGGCCCTGGTGGCCGAGCGGTCGGTGGTTCAGGCGGCGCGGCTGGGCCAGCTGCAGGAGGGTCAGCTGATCGACCTCGAGCGCAGCATCGATGCCGCCGGTGGTGAGATCGCCCCGGGATTGCGCTCCAAGGGACCGGGTTCGGTGGCCACCTTCCGGTCGTCGCTCTTCGGCTGGATCTCCGACAACCTGCCCGTGCGGGTGCAGCCCGCCGCCCTCTGGACCCTCAACGCCCTGCTGGCCCACCGGGCCCCAGGCGGTCTGGAGGATGTCTTCGCCGGTGGGGCCGAGTTCCTTGAGCCCCTGCAGCGTCAGGGTCCCTTCCAGGGGCTGCGCCTCGAGCGCCAGATCCGTGTCTTCGAAACGCTGCGCGACAGCTTCCACAGCCGGCCCGCGCTCCACAGCCAGCGGTTCAGCGACAACTTCGCCGCCGTGGTGCGGGTGCTGGACCTCGAACAGACCGTTGTGGCTGCCCCGGCGGCCGGTCAGTCGTTCATCGACGACATCCTGCGGCTCGACTCGGCGCTCGAGGCCACCGGGCGTCTGCTGGCCACCGATGACGAGGCCGCTTCCGCCGACAGCCTCCGCGCCTTCTGCTCCGGTCCCCTCGACCGCATCCGCAGCGGCCTGCAGCCTGAGCTGGCCCAGGCCTGCTTCGCGGCCCTCAATTCGCGGCTGGCCACGACCCAGACCCCCAGTGCCGGCACCCGCGCCATGGTGGCGTCCGCCACCACGTTCCTGGAGCCGGTCCTCAAGAGCCTTGACCTGCAGGCCGACCGGAGTGGATCGGACCTGCCCGAGCCCTCCCCCCTGAGCGACGGTCAACGGTCGGTGGCTGTGGCACCCCAGCCGGCCGCGGCCCCCGAGCCGGTGGCGATCCCTGTGCCTGTCGCCGCTCCGGAGCCGGTCGCCGCACCTGAACCGGTGGCCGAGCCCGAGCCCGCCCCCGAGCCCGAGCCTGTGGCTGTCGTCGAGCCTGTCGTCAGTCCCGAACCGGCTGTGGTCCCCGAACCGGTCATCGTTCCTGAGCCGGCTGTCGTCTCCGAACCGACCGTCCCAGCGCCTGCGAAGGCGGTGCTTGAGCCCGAACCCGTCGTCGTCCCTGAAAGGGTCATCCCCGCTCCGGCTCCGGCCTTCACGGTTCACCCCCTGGCCGACCGGGTCGAGGCCACCGTTGAGGCCGACGATGCGGTGGTGCGGATGGATGAGCCCTCCTCCGAGGCGATCGAGGTGCCGGTGCGGGAGACCATGGACCCGGTCGTCGCCGAGCCGGACCTTTCAGACGCCGAGCCCGTCTCCGGTCCACCGCAGCCGGGTCCGTCCCTGGGCCTGATCGACGATTTCTCCGGCGGCACCCTGCAGCCGGCCCGCCGCGACGCCGACGCCGAACAGGAGGACGAGCCTGCCGAGCAGGCCGAGCCCACCCGCCGGCGCTTCCGCATCCGCTTCAACTTTCTCTTCCTGCTGGCGCTGCCGGCCGGTGGTCTGGCGGCCTATCACGTCACCCAGCTGCTCTCCCGCGGCACCCAGCGGCCCGCCCCGTCGCCGACGGTCGCCGATCTTCCCTCCGCTGCGGCTGTGTCCTCCGTTCCTGTCGCCTCCTCTGCTTCGGTCGTGCCGGTCACCCCTGGCCCCGCCACAGCTCCGGGCGCCGTCACGGCCCGAGCCGAGCAGCTGCCCCCTCCTCCCCCGGGTGACGACAGCCTCGCGCTGCTGACCACTCCGATGCCGGATCTGCCGACCCCCCTGCCCATGCCGGCCTTCGTCGCCCCCATCCGACCGGCCGCCACAGCGACTGTCCCGGTCGTTCCCACCGTCCCTGCAGTTCCAGCCGTTCAGACAGCCTCTCCCGCTGCCCAGGCCATCCCCGTGCCCCCCGCTGAGGTCACCCCAGCCCCGGCGTCGGCACCAGTTCAGGTTCCGGCTCCAGCCCGGGCCGAAACCGCATCGTTGCCCGCCCCTGCCCCCGCCCCGGCACACTTGCCGGCCGCCGCGGGGGTCCCCCAGACCGTCGAGCTGTCGATGGATCCCCGTGGTCGTGTCGCCATCGGCGGTGATGCCGCCGATCCGGCGGTCCGTCGCCATGCCCAGCAGTGGGCCCAGCAGCAGTCGCCGCCCCCCGCCGGTCTTGAAGCCATGGCCATCAGCCGGCTCGAGCCCCCCGCGGTGGTGCCCTCGACCCGGGCCGCAGCGGCAGCTCCCCGGGAGCAGCTGCCCGCCGATCCCTACGCCGACCTGCCCGAATCCCTCCGGGAACCCCTGCGGCAGCAGGTCCAGAACCTGCTGGTGAGCGAACGGCTCGAGCGCCGGCTGCGGGTGCTGCCCGCGGGCAGCGTCAACCTCAGCTCGCCGTTGGCGGCCTCCCGCCGGGTCGAGCACATCCCGGTGGTGATGTTCACCGACGGGCAGATCGTGCTGCTCAAGCCCCCCAGTGACGCCAGCCTGATGACCTCGATTCAGGCCTGGGCCGACGCGCAGCCCCTGCCCCCCGAGGGCTTCGTCACCCCCGTGGTGCTGTCGTTCCAGCCCCGGGCCTGAGCCCTCAGGCCTCCGGTTCGGCCTCCTCGGGGGCGTCGGCCAGTTCCACGATCACCGGGGCATGGTCGCTGGGGCGTTCGCGCCCCCGCTCCTCCCGATCGATGCGGCAGCCCATCGCCCGTTCCTGCAGCAGCGGGCACAGGTACACATGATCGATCCGCCAGCCCCGGTCCCGGGGCCAGCCGCCGCCGCGGTAATCCCACCAGCTCCAGTGGCCGGCATCCGGCTCGAACAGCCGGAAGGCGTCCTGCAGGTCGTCCCCCAGGCAGGCCCTCAGGGCTTCCCGTTCGGCGGCACTGGCCATGATTCCCCCCTCCTGCCCCGCCGGGTCGTGCAGGTCCCGGGCTTCGGGGGCGATGTTGAAATCCCCGAGCACACACAGCGGTTCGCCCTGGTCGCGCTGCACCGCGAGGTAGCGGCGCAGGCAGCCCAGCCAGGCCAGCTTGTAGGCGTACTTGTCGGAGTCAAGCGCCGATCCGTTGGGCACATAGAGGTCCACCACCCGCACGCCTTCCACCCAGGCGCTGATCACCCGCCGCTGCTCGCCCAGGGCTTCGGCCTCGGCATCCCCGGGCAGCAGCGCCGAGAACCCGACGCGCACGTCCTCCAGCCCATGGGGGCTCAGCAGCGCGACGCCGTTGTAGGTCTTCTGGCCGCTGACGGCGGCCCGATAGCCCAGGGCGGCCAGGGGGTCGTGGGGGAAGTCGCCATCGGGCACCTTGGTCTCCTGCAGCCCCACCACGTCGGGCCGTGATCGCTCCAGCCAGGCCAGCAGATGGTCCTGGCGGCTGCGGATCGAGTTGACGTTCCAGGTGGCGATGCGCACGGTCCGGTTCTCCTAAGCTGCCCCCGAGGGATAAAGCGAGGGATGACCCGAATGATGACCCCACGACTGGCGGCAGTGGTCTCCGGTGCCCTGCTCATCGGGCCTGTCCTGCTGGCCACCGGTCTCCGGGCGGCCCCCGCGACCCCCCAGGAGAGCACGACGGAACGCCGGTTCAGCGATTACTCCCCCACCCAGGACAAGCGCAGCCTGCTCGATGTGGCCAATCCGCTCGAGCTGATGAACCGCCTGCGCAATCTCAGCAGCATGGACAACGCCACCAGCCCCGGGGACGCCATCGACCGGGCCCTGAAGCAGTTGGATCAACCCTCCGGCGCCCGCCCCTCAGCGCCCGTTCGGCCGGTCGCCCCCTGACCCGGGCGTCGTCGCTGCTGCCGGCGCCCGCCGCAGGTCGCTGAGGGACCAGGCCGTGGCCACCCGGTCGAGCACGGGCCGTGCCAGGCCCGGACTGACCTGGCGCGCCTCCGCCAGCAGCCGCCGGGCCTCCTCCCCGGATCCCTGCTGCTGCTTCAGCAGGGCCAGGGCCAGCAGCGGCCTGGGGTCATCCGGATGGCTGGCGATCTGCTCCCGCAGCAGCTGGTCGGCCTCGGCCCCCTTGCCCCGCCGCTGCAGCAGATCGGCCAGCAGCAGGGCCAGGGGCAGGGATGACGGCTGACCCTTGCTGGCTGTGAGCGCCAGGCGCAGGTCAGCCTCGGCCTGGTTCCCGTCACCGCGGGCCAGCCGCAGCCGCGTCAGCTCCCGCAGGGCGGCGACGTCCTGGGGGTGGCGGTTGAGCACCAGCCGCAGCTCCCGTTCCGCACCGGCGCGGTCACCGGCCTGGGCCCGCAGGTCGGCCAGCAGCAGCCGCAGCCCGGGTCGGTCGGGCTCCCGGTCGGCCAGGGTCTCGAGCAGGTCGATGGCCCCCTCCCGGTCGCCGAGGGCGAGCCGCAGCCGCAGCAGCTGCTGCTGTTCCACGGCTGTGGCCCGGCCCCTGCGTTGTCGTCCCTCCAGGCCGTCGCGACGGCTGCGCAGCTGCTCGATGGCGGTGGTGGGGCCGTCCACCGGCAGGCTGCTGCGTCCGGCCCACCAGCCGAGGCCGCCGCTCACCAGCAGCGCCCCACCCCCCAGCAGTGCCCAGACCCCCGGGCCGAGCTGATCGCGGCGCAGGGACGGCAGGGCGAAGGGACCGAGTTGCACGCCGCGGCAGCAGTCACTGGGCCCAGTTAACCCCCTCCGGTGACGCCTGTCAGGGACGGTTAGATTCACCCCTGATCTCCCGGCCCGATGCGCCCCCACCCCATCCCACCGGTGACCGAGCCCCTGCAGTACAGGGCCATCGGTCTTGTGGAGGGCACCTACACGCCTGCGGATCCCGACAACCTGGCCCGGGGGGTGCTCACCACCGCCGACGGTGAGGCGGTGGATGCCGTGGTGCTGGGCCGGGTGCTGAGCCTGCTCAAGCGCCACCTGGATCTGGGCCTCCCCCACCTGTGGGTCTGCTATCCCCGCAGCCGCGAGGCGGGCCGCCTGCAGCTGCAGCTGATGGGGGTGTGGGAGCCCAGCACCCTTGCCCGCGGCGAGGGGGATGCCGTGGCCGACACCCCCGATGTGCTTCCTGAAGGCGACGGCTATTTCTCGGTGCGGGGCGAACTGGTCTTCACCCGGCCGGAGACCGGCGAGATCGTGATCAAGGTGCGCCAGAAGCCCCGGGCCGACGGCAGCCGCCCCCAGCCCTTCAAGATTCCCCTGCGGGGGGAGGTGCCCCTCGACCACCTGCGGCATTTCGTCTCCCTCGGAGCCCGTCGCCGCGGGCAGCAGCTCGACCTCGAGAGCTTCGAGGTGGTGGGCCCCCTGCCCCGCAGCGGTGACCGCCGCGGCGGCCGGCGCCAGGTCCGCCGCACCCCCGGGCCGGCCTGAGGGTGGACAGCTCCAGGGCCGGGTGGGCGGTGGGCCTGATCAGCGTCACCGCCATCGCCGGGCCGCCCCTGGGGCTGTCGCCCGCCTGGCTGGTGCTCAGCATCGTGCTCGGGCTGGCCGCCTTCAGTGCCGATGCCGCCCTCTGGAACGGCCGCGGCGGCCATCTGCTGGCCGAACGGTTGCCCGGGGGCCAGGCCCGTCTGCGGCGCATTGCCCTCCATGAAGCCGGCCACCGGCTGGTGGCCAGCCATGAGGGGCTTGAGCCCGGACCGACCCTGGTGGGCACCCTGGCCTGCCTGCGGGCCGGCCGCGACGGTTGCGGCAGCACCGAACTGCCCCTGCCGGCCACGGCGCGCCTGCCCCTGGAGGATCTGCGGCGCTGGACGCGGGTGCTGCTGGCTGGTGGGGCCGCCGAACGGCTGATCTACGGCAGCTGCCAGGGCGATGACGACGATCGCCGCCGCCTGGGGCGGCTGTGGGGTCTGTCGGGGCAGCCCGTCGCCAGTGCCCGCCTGGAACAGCGGCGGGCCCGCCGGGAGGTGGAGGGCTGGCTGGCGGCCCGGCGCGCGGACCTGGAGGCCGAGGCCGACCGCCTGCTGGCTGCGGAGGCCCATGGCGGCTGACTGGGGCTACCTCGACCTGCCCACCGGGGTGGCCGGCGACATGCTGCTGGCGGCCCTGCTCGACCTGGGCGTGCCCGAAGAAGTGGTGCTGGCTCCCCTGCGGGCCCTGGGGCTGGAGGGGGCCTTCAGGCTGTCGGTCGACGCCGGCCAGTCGGGCGGGCTGCGGGGGCTGCGGGTGCATGTCGAGCCCCTCGAGACCCTGCCGCCGCAGCGCCACTGGCGGCAGCTGCAGCCCCTGCTGCAGGACGCCCCCTGGCCCGAGCCCCTGCGGCAGCGGGTGCTGGCCACCTTCACGGCCCTGGCCGAGGCCGAAGCCGCCGTGCACGGCTGTGCCGCCGACGCGGTGCACTTCCATGAGCTGGGGGCCGTCGATGCCCTCGTCGATGTGGTGGGTGTCTGCGCCGGCCTGCTGCACCTCGGGATCGGCCGGCTGCTGGCCGCGCCGCCCCCCGCCGGCCACGGCCGGGTCGACACCGCCCATGGCCGTCTGCCGTTGCCGGCACCGGCGGTGCTCGAACTGGCCCTGCGCCACGGCATTCCCTTCGCCGACAGCGCCGGGTTTCCGGCCGGTGAGCTGTGCACCCCCACCGGCCTGGCGCTGCTGAGCGTCTGGGTCGAGGCCTACCGGCCGGCGCCGGCCCTGGTGCCCGGTGCCGTGGGCATCGGCCTTGGCCATCGGCAGCTGGACCGGCCGAACCTGCTGCGGCTGTGGTTGCCCGGGGCCGCCGCGACGGACGGCGGCTGGCCGGCCCGCCCCGAACCCGTGCTGCTGCAGCAATGCCAGATCGATGACATGGATGGCGAGGCCCTGGCCTTCCTGCAGGAGGCGCTCCGAGAGGCCGGTGCCCTCGACGTGTTCCTGCAGCCCCTGCAGATGAAGAAGGGCCGCCCCGGGGTGCTGCTCTCGTGCCTGGCCCGGCCCTCCCAGGCGCCGCAGCTGCGCCAGGTGTGGTGGCGCCATTCGACCACCCTGGGCCTGCGGGAGCAGCTGCAGGACCGCTGGGAGCTGCCGCGGCAGCCCCTGGAGCTGCCCAGCCCCTGGGGGGCCCTGCGGGCCAAGCGCCACCCCGGTCCTGACGGGCCCAGGGTCAAGGTGGAGGCCGACGACCTCGCCCGCATCGCCCGGGAGCAGGGCCTGGGTCTGCGGGAGCTGCGTGACCGCCTGGGGGTTCCACCTGAGGAGGTTCCACCAGGGGAAGTTCCACCTGAGGACGTACCGAAGGAGGGGAACGATGGTGCGCTGGCCTGACGGATGGCAACGCCTGCGGTTGCCCGGGGGGCTGCGGCCCTGGGTGGGCGGGGCCTGTGCGCTGCTGCTGGGCCTGGCCCTGGTGACCCATGGGCGCGAGGTGCTGGCCCTGGCCCCCGACCGGCGGGGCTGGGGGCTGCTGCTGCTCGGTCTGGGGTTCACCACCGTGGCCCAGTGGAGCAATGCCCTGGCCTGGTGGGGGGTGCTGGGCTGGCTGGGCTGCCCGGAGCCGGTGGCCGCGGTGCTGCCGCTGTATGTGCGCACGACCCCCCTCAAGTACCTGCCGGGGGGGGTCTGGCACCTGCTGGGGCGGCTGCGCTGGCTCCAGTCCCGGGGGCGGCCCGGCCGCCAGGCCCTGGCGGCGGTGGTGCTCGATCCGCTGCTGATGGCGGTGGCCGCCCTCACCCTGGTGCCCTTCGGCGGGCTGCAGGGTGGGCTGGGCCTGGCGAGCCCCCTGGCGGTGCTGTTGCTGCGGCCCCGCTGGCTGCAGCCGCTGCTGCAGCGGCTGATCGCGGGCAAACGCCGGCTGTTGCAGGATCCGGATGGGGAGGGGGTGCTGCAGGCTCCCGCCAGCTGGCCCTGGCGACCGCTGCTGCTGGAGCTGCCCTTCCTGGGATTTCGCTTTGCGGGTTTCGCCTGCTGTCTGCTGTGTTTCAGCGCTCCGGTGCCTCCGGGCTGGGGGCCCTGGCTGGGGGGCTTCGCCCTGGCCTGGACCGCTGGTCTGCTGGTGCCGGGCGCCCCCGGGGGGCTGGGGGTGTTCGAACTGGTGCTGCTGGCGCGCCTGCGGGGGGCCGTGCCCACCGCCGAACTGCTGGCGGTGCTGGTGAGTTACCGCCTGGTCAGCGTGATGGCCGAAGGCCTGGCGGCCGGGGCCACGTTGCTGGACGAGCGGCTGGCGGCGACTCGCAATAACGGGTAGTGTTGAGAACAGCGAGGGCGGACCCTTGGCTGTTTCCGGGAATCTGCGCCACGACCTCAACCATCGCGGCCAGCGGCTCACCCCCCAGCGCCAGCGGATTCTCGAGCTCTTCGAACGGGTGGGGGCCGGTCATCACCTCAGTGCCGAAGACGTGCACCAGCAGCTGCTGCGGGCCGACTCGCGGGTGTCGCTGGCCACCGTGTACCGCACCCTGAGGCTGCTCTCCAGCCTCGACCTGCTGCGCGAACTGGAGTTGCCGGAGGGGAGCCGCCGCTTCGAGCTGGCCACCGCCGACGACGATGACCATCACCATCTGCTCTGCGCCGCCTGCGGTCGCACGGAAGAATTCGAGAGCCCTGAAGTGCTGGATGCCGGCAGCCGGGCCGCTGTGCACCATGGCTTCAGGCTCCTCAGTTCACGGCTGACGGTCCGCGGACTCTGCCCGACCTGTGCGGGCCTCACCGGCGAGCCGTCAGCGGCAATCTGAAGGGAGGAACGGGTCAGCGCTGGCGCCGCACCCGCACCGGCACCAGGGCGGGCTGCAGCAGCCCGCCGCTGGAATCGTCGTCATCGGAATCGGCGTCCCAGCTGAGGACGAGGGCGATGGAGATCAGCACCAGCCCCAGCAAGGAAAGCTCCAGCATCACCGCTCCATCATTGGTCGCATGCTAGCCAGCCTGCACCGGCTGGGGAGTGCCGTCAGTTCAGGGCGAGCCCTGTGAGCACCAGCCCCGCCGCGGCCAGCCCCAGGGCCAGCCGGGGTTGCCAGTGCCGGGCCAGCAGCGGGAAGGCGACCCGGCCGGTGGCCACCAGCACCACCGAACCCAGCAGCAGTCCGAGCCACCAGCCGGCCCCGCCGCTTCCCTCGGCGCCATGCAGCAGGCCATGGATGGCACAGCTGCCGGCCACGAGGCCCCCGAGGGGGAGGGCGGCGACCGTGCCGCCACGGCTGATCAGCAGCAGCAGCAGCAGGCCCAGCACCGCCACCGCCAGGCCCGCCAGGGGCTCGGCCAGGGGCAGGGTCACCCCCAGGGAGCCCAGCACCCCCCCCAGGGCGCCGCCGGCACCGCCCCAGAGCAGCCAGCGATGGCCGGCCTTCGACCCCAGGGCGCCGAGGCCGAGCCACAACAGCAGGTGATCAGGGCCGAGCAGGGGGTGGAGCAGGCCGGCGGCCGCATCCCCAGCGGCCTGGCCATGGGCCTGGGCCGGCAGAGCCGAGAGGGCGGCGCAGCCGATGCCGGCGAGGGCCGGCAGCAGCAGCCCACGGCGGGACAGCGGGGAGATCGGAAGGGTCATCAGGGCAGCCGGTCCGCGCCGGCAGGAGAAGGGTTCACGACGGGACCGCGAGCGTTCTGGCTGCACCCCGGCGGGTGGTCACAGTTGCGGGACAGCGCCGGAGTCGCACCGGACTTTCCTCAAGGCCCTGTTCCAGTATCGCCATCGGCTGCGCTCCCGACGGTTCAGCCGAAGCCCTTTCCCGCATCCGGTGCCAGGCAGGCGCTGATCTCCCGCCGCAGGCGGTCGTGGTCGAGGTCGCGACCGATCAGCACCAGCTGGTTGCTGCGGGGGCCCTCCCAGTCGCTGTCGTCGATCGAGAAGCGCTTGCCCGCCAGGTGAAAGACGTGCCGGCGTTCGCTTTCGTTGAACCAGAGGATCCCCTTGGCGCGGAAGACCGCCGCCGGCATCTGGTGGTCGAGGAACGACTGGAACTTGCGCAGGGAGAAGGGTTTGTCGCTGCGGAACGACAGGGAGGTGAAGCCTTCGATGGCACCCGCTGACGCCTCGCCATGGTGATGGTGACCATGGTCATGGTTGTGGTGACCATGGTCATGGTCATGGTCATGGGTGCAGTGCCCGTGGTCGTGGTCGCAGGCGCTGTGGTCCTCCGCCGGCGGTTCCGGTTTCGGGGCCGCGACGCGATCGGATTCGAACAGGCCGACGCTCAGCAGCAGCTGCAGTGGCACCTGCCCCTTCACCGAACGCAGGATCCGCGGCGAGGTCTTGATGCCGGCCAGCTGCCGCTCGACGGCCTGCAGTGCCTCCTCGCCCACCAGATCGCTCTTGTTGAGCAGCAGGATGTCGCCGTAGAGCACCTGGGCCCGGCCGACCTCGGTGGTCAGGGCTGCCGCATCGAAGTTCTCAGCATCGATCAGCGTGATGATCGAGTCCAGCCGGGTGAGATCCCGCAGGTCGCTGCCGAGAAAGGTCATGGCCACCGGCAGCGGATCCGCCAGGCCGGTGGTCTCGACCACCAGGTAATCCACCGGGTCGGGGCGTTCCAACACCCGGTACACGGCCTGCAGCAGCTCATCGTTGATGGTGCAGCAGATGCAGCCGTTGCTCAGCTCGACGGTGTCATCCGAACTGGTGATGATCAGATCGTTGTCGATGCCGATCTCCCCGAACTCGTTCACCAGAACCGCCGTGCGCACCCCCTCCTGGTTGGAGAGGATGTGGTTGAGCAGTGTCGTCTTGCCTGCGCCCAGGAATCCCGTGAGGATCGTGACGGGCAGGGCTGGGGGGCGGGCGGACATGGTGACGGCGGGCCGGATCGTGACGGGTCCTTCTGACGCTAGGAGCCTCAGAACGCGAACACCACACCTCCCTTGAGGCGATGCACCCAGCCGCGTTCCTCGGCCACGAAGCCGACGCTGGGCTCGTACTCCAGATAGAGCTCCCAGCGATCACTGAGGCTGATGCCCAGATCCACCTTCCCGAGGAGGTCGGTGCGCTGATCACCGCTGCCCGAGAACAGAAACCCCGGGCCGGCCTCGACGGCAAGGCTGACGGGGGCTTTTTCGAAGGCCCAGCCCAGCCTTGGGCTGGCGCTCACCAGCTCCTGACGCCCGCCCACGCCCCAGGCCCCCTGTTGTTCGACCTTGAGATAGAGCCCGCGAGCGACGCTGGCGAAGTCCTGCACGTCGTCGAAGTTGACCGGGCCTGAACCCAGGTTGATCACCACCCCGGCCTTGGCTTCCTGGTACAGGCCGCTGTCGCCGCGGGCGGTGCTGATCGCCGGTTCCCATTCGCCGTAGAGCTCGAGGGCGCCCGCGGGACGCCAGGCCATCTCGAGCTTGGCTGTCCAGTCGGTGCGCTCGGCCCCCACGAAACGGGGCCCCAGCTGCACAGACCAGTCGAGGGTGTCGCCCGGCTGCCGGTAGCCCAGGCGAGGGGTGGTCCAGGTCGGGTCGATGCCGAGCCCCGTCCAGGCACCGCTTTGCTCCGCATTCACGAAGAACCCTGGCCGCAGGGCGGGTTCGCTCTCTTCAGCCCGGAGGCCGGTGGGGGCTGCCAGGGCCAATCCCACGATCAGGGCGCAACGCCAGCGCAGGGTCCGCGGGACACGACGCTGAAGGGAAGCCATGGCGGAGACGATCGCTCTGAGAATGATTCCCGTTTTACTCGGCGCCGTCACGGTCGGGGGTCGGTTCGCGCGTTGGCAGGGCAGCCGCTGGCGCAGCGCAGCCAGCGCACAGCCCATAGATCTCCAGAGTGTGAAAGAGCGGCTGGAACCCTGCAGGCAGGTGTTCGCCCACGCTGACCGAGCCGACGGGGCAGAGGGGCAGTTCGCTGCTGCGGCCGCACTCGAGGCAGGTGAGATGGTGCACATCCCGCTCGAGGGGCGCGTACAGCGCTTCGCCGTTCGGCAGATGGCGGCAGCGGATCAGCCCCTGCTGCTGCAGGGTCCGCAGGTGTCGGTACACGGTCGCCAGACCGATGGTCACCCCCGCCTCCCGCAGGCGGCCGTGCAGGGCCTGGCCGCTCAGTTCCCCGTCGCACGACCGCAGGAACTCAAGCAGTGCCGACTGTCGTGCCGTGAGTGCCGGCGCCATCGCGGTGCCCAACAGCCTCACCGGATCCTAGGGAGCCGGCCCGGGCCCGGCGGCAGGCAGCCAGGCCACCTGGCGCACGGGGCCGGGCAGCAGCTGCACACGGCCGCTGGCCGGATCGACCAGGGCGGCCCGGGATCCGGCGGCGGGATCGCTCTGCCGTCGCACCTGCAGCAGCAGCCGCCGGCGGGTCGGGTCGTGGGACAGCCCGGTGCCGGGCTCCAGTTCGAGGCCCTCCAGGATCCGGCGCTGTCCGGTGCCCCCCTGGCGCTGCAGGGTCAGCAGCTCCAGCCTGGGCGTCGCCAGGCCACTGATCAGCAGGGCCCAGAGACCGTCGCCGCCACCGGCGCAGGCGGTGGCCACCACGGCTTCCTCGCCGATCCAGAGCTGCCGCGGCGGTCGGCCCGGTTCCAGCCATTCGATCGAGCGGCGGTAGTCGGGCCAGTGGCGCACCAGCAGGGCCCGTCCGGCTTCGGGGCAGAAGCTGCTCAGGTCCCGGCTGCCCGGCAGGAAGGAGCGACGCGGTGGCAGCGGTGGCAGGGTGCGCAGGGCCAGCCCGTCCCTCTCCGGGACCACCACCCGTCCCCCCTGGGGCAGCAGCCGGATCGGACCGCTGCCCTTGAGATCAAGCGTCTGCGGTCTGCCCTTCGGTGGCCAGAGGGCCACCGACACCTTCCCCTGCCGGGATCCCGCCTGCACCAGCAGCCCACCCTGCTGGTCGCTGCTCAGGTGGGCGAACAGCAGGGGCTGGTTCCCCAGGCGCTGCGGCCTGACGGGGCGGCTGCCGGCGTCGAGCCCGTGGCGCCACACCTGCAGGGCCATCGGGTCCGCCGACGTCACAACTGCCACGCCGTTGCCATCCCCCAGGACCTCGAGGGTCTGCACCGGACCGGCGCTGCGGCCCAGGGGGCGCCAGCGCTCACCGTCCCATCGGTCCAGCCGGTCGACCGCGCCGTCAGGCCTGGCGGCCACAAGCCGGGGCCGCGGGTCCCAGAGCAGGGTCCGCGGGCTGAGGGGCTGCCCGCGACCGTCGCGTCCGGCCACCCGCAGCCGCAGGGGACCCTCGATGGGGCCTGCGACCGGCAGCTGCAATCGCAGCCGCTGGCCATCCCCCAGCAGCTCGAACCGTCTCGGCGGCTCCAGCCGCAGGTCCTGCCGCAGGCTGGCCATCGCCATCGGCCGGCTGAAACGCAGCTGCAGCGCCGCCATCCCCGAGCCGGCCGGCTGGCTGCTCACCTCCAGCAGGCGGGGGGGCTGGCGCAACAGCAGCTGCTGCTGCAGCACCGCCAGGCCGCCGGCAGCGCCCAGGGAGATCCAGATGCGTGGATTCATGGTTCGAGCGGGCGGGCCGGCTCCGCGATCGACCGCAGGCGGCGGACCAGCAGCACACTGCGTTCCTCCCCCTGGTGCCGCTCCACGCCCATCACCCCCTCCACGGCCAGCCAGCGGTCCGGGGCGGGGGGTGGATCCTTGGGGGGCCAGCGCACGGGCAGGCTGATGGGCGTGGCGTCCGCCAGGCAGCAGCGCACCATCATCCTGGCGAGGGAGGGTGGCCCGTCGGGCTGGGCCAGCACGAAGCCGCTCACCCGCACCGGTTCTCCTTGCCAGAGCCGGGGATCGGGTTGCTGTCGCAACAGCCGCACCCAGTCGGTGAGGGTGCGTTGTTCCGGGGGCAGCAGAAAGGTCAGGCCGTCGTTGCCGGGATCCGCCGCACCCCGGTTCGCCGCCAGGGTCGACAGCGACGGCCTGGGGGGCACGGCCAGCACCAGCGCCGCGGTCACCAGCAGCACCAGCGCCGCCGGGGCGGGCCGCCGCCGGCTGATTCCGGCGGGCCAGCGCAGCCCTGCCAGCGCCAGCAGCACCAGCACCAGCCCCGCCACCAGCACCAGGGCGTGAAAGTCAGGCTGCAGCAGCACGTGCAGCCGACCTGACCCCCAGGCCTGCAGCAGCACCAGTCCCCAGACGGCCAGCACCAGCGGCGGCCACGGGATCACAGCAGGGCGAGGTTGAGCCATTGACCCATGATCAGCACGGCCAGGGCCACGGCGGCCAGGGTGATGGCCAGGGCCCGGGGCCTGAGAATGCGTCCGAAGAGGCTGAGGCTCTTCAGGTCAATCACCGGGCCGAGCAGCAGAAAGGCCAGCAGGGCCCCTGGGGTCACCTGGGCTGCAAAGCCCAGGGCCAGAAAAGCATCGACGCTCGAGCAGACGCTGACCAGCAGGGCCAGCAGCATCAGGCTCAGCACCGAGAGGGTCGGGGCCTGACCAAGGGCGAGAAAGAGATCCCTAGGGATCAGGGTCTGCAGCAGGGCCGCCACCCCACTGCCCAGCACCAGCAGAGCACCCAGCTCCAGGAACTCCCGGGCGCCGTGGTCCAGCAGGGCAGCAGGGGCGGGTGGGCCCGGGGCGGCGGGCGGTGTCAGGGCTGCCTCCGGTCCCAGCAGCCCCGCCCGGCGCTCCAGCAGGCTGACCTCCCCCAGCGGCTGCACCAGTCGGCGCTCGGCCAGCAGATCCGGCGTCAGCAGCCCCGATTCGGGGAGCAGCAGCAGCAGGGCCGTGACCGCCAGGGCGATCAGCAGGCTTCCCAGGGGGCGCAGCAGCAGCAGCCACGGGCGGTCGGGGAAGGCCGCCCAGGTGGCGATCAGCACGATCGGATTGAGAACCGGTGCCGCAAAGAGAAAGCCGAAGGCCGCGGCCAGCGGTGCGCCGGAGGCCAGCAGCCGCCGGGCCACGGGCACATTGCCGCATTCACAGGCCGGCAGGGCGAACCCCAGCAGGGCACCGGTCAGGGCGCCGGCCACGCCGCCCGAGGGCAGCCTCTGCAGCCACCGGCCCCGGGGATCCCAGGCCCGGGCCAGGGTCGCCAGGGTCACCCCGATCAGCAGAAAGGGCAGGGCCTCCACCAGCAGGCCCTGAAAGATGGCCCAGGCGGTGGCCAGCTGTTCGGCTGACGGCTGCATCAGGGCAAGGCACACCATGGCGGCAGGGCGTCCCAGCGGGCGGCATTCTGGTCGTTCTCGCGGGCTTCGACCCGCCAGCACCAGCTGCGGCCGCCGTCGCGCTCCCGCAGCAGCGCATTGGCCTGCTCCCAGACCCAGAGGGCGCTGGCTTCCATGCCCACGTTGTCCATCACCCGCAGATCGAGGGCGCCGAGATCGTGCAGCCGCCGCCAGTGCTCGAGAAGCGGATCATCGCCCCGCACCAGAAAGGTGTGGTCGAACTGCTCCTCGAGGAGGCGGCGCAGGGGGCGCAGGCTCGAGAAATCGACCACGAACCCGTGGACATCCAGCTCCCGGGCGCCGAACCAGCAGGTGAAGCTGCGGTCGTAGCCGTGCACGAAGCGGCAGTGGCCCGGATGGTCGGGCTGGCGATGGCAGCAGGGAAAGCCGCCGAACCGCTTGCTGCAGGTGTGCATGGCGTCGACCGTGGGCTGCAAGGCTGAGAGCTTCAGTCTCCCCTGCGGCCATGACCCCGCCGAGCCTGCCCCCCCTCGCGCCCCTGCCGATGGAGCATCTGCGCTTCGATGGGGCCGGCCTGCTGCCGGCCATCGCCCAGGACTGGCTCGATGGCTCGGTGCTGATGGTGGCCTGGATGAACCGCGAGGCCATCGCCCGCAGCCTGGCCACCGCCGAGGTGCATTACTGGAGCCGCTCGCGGCAGGAGCTGTGGCACAAGGGCGCCACCAGCGGCCAGATCCAGCGGCTGCGGGGGGTGCGCTACGACTGCGACGCCGACGTGCTGTTGCTGACGGTCGAGCAGCTGGGGGGCGGCGCCTGCCACACGGGCGCCCCCAGCTGTTTCTTCGGGTCAGGCGCTGAGCCGCCGTCGGGCGGAGCCGAGGCCCCGCTGCCCCCGGCGGATGCCTGCAGCGAGCTGTTCCGGGTGATCGAGCAGCGGCAGCGGCTTCCCGAGGCCGGCAGCTACGTCAATCGCCTGTTCGAGGGGGGCGACAACCGCATCCTCAAGAAGATCGGCGAGGAGGGCGCCGAGTTCGTGATGGCCTGCAAGGACGACGACAGCGCGGCCATCGCCGCTGAGGCCGCCGATCTGGTCTTCCATCTGCAGGTGGCCCTCGCCCAGCACGGGGTGCCCTGGCGTCAGGTGCTGCAGGTGCTGGCCGACCGTCGTGGGGCGCCCCGGCGACAGGCCGGATAGGTTGGGAATGATTCCCGTGATCTTCCAGTGGCTCCGGCCCTGCCCCTGTCTCCTCGTCCCGCGCCAGGTCCACGGTTCCCCCTCCCAGCGCTCCTGACGATGGCTCTGGCACTGGCCCCCGCTGGTTGTACCCGACCGGGGGCAGCGCCATCGATCCCGACAGATCCCCGGCCCCTGGTGCTGGCCACCACGGCCCCCCTGACCCTCGTCACCCGGGCCCTCGCCGGCCCCTGCGCCCGGGTCGAGCCCCTGCTGCCGCCAGGGGGCGATCCCCACGAAGCCCAGGCCCGCCCCGCCGATCTGCTGCGCCTGCGGCGGGCTGCGCTGCTGGTCGAGAACGGTCTGGAGCTGGAGGCTGAGCTGTCCCTGGAGCCCCTGTTGCGCTCAGGAGCCGCCCCGGATCTGCGCCGCGTCGACAGCAGCCGGGGCATCGCCACCCTGCCCTCCGGTGGACCGTCGGTTCCCAATCCCCACATCTGGCTGGATCCCCTGCGGGCCCTCCAGCAGGGGATCACGATCGCCGCGGCCCTGCACGCCGCCATCCCCGCCTGCCGCGACGGCCTCCCGGCCCGGCAGGCCCGGCTCGAGGCCCAGCTGCGCGATCTGGACCTGGAGCTGCGCCATCAGCTGACCCCGGTCCGGGAACGTACGGTCCTCGGCCTCCACGACCTGGGGGCGTACTTCGCAGAGCGTTACGGCCTGCGGCTCACGTCCCTGATGCCCCCGGGCGGCGGCGAGCATCAGGCCCCGGGGCCCGGCGATCTGCAACGGATCGGAAGCCTGGCCCGTCAGCATCAGCTGCGCGGCATCCTGGTGGAACCCGGAGCCAGCGCCGGTCTTGACGGCATCCTCCAGGACCTGGGCCTGCGCGCCTTGCCCTTCGATCCCATCGAAACGCTTGACCCCGAGGCGCCACCCGGGCTGGAGCCCTATCTGCGCCGCCAGCGGGCCAACGCCGCCGCCGTCCTTGCCAGCCTTGCGCCCCTGCCGGCCCCCTGATCCGTTGCCCGTTCCCCGTCCATGACCCAGCCCCTCGTCGTGGTGGAGCACCTGCGGGTCGAGCGCGATGGGCTGCCGGTGGTCGAAGACGTCGGTTTTCAGCTGGACGACGGCACGGACACGGCTCTGGTGGGGCCCAACGGTGCCGGCAAGAGCAGCCTGGTGCGGGCCCTGATCGGTCTGTTGCCCCACCAGGCCGGGCAGGTCTGGTTGCTGGGGGAGCCCCTGGCTGCCGGGGGGCGCCTGCCGCCGGCGGTGCGTCGTCAGATCGCCTACCTGCCCCAGGCGGTGGCGCCGGCGCCGAACTTTCCCCTGGCCGTCTCCGAATTCGTCGCCCTCGGCTGGGATCCGCCGGGACGCCCGGGCGCTGCGGTGGCACGGGCCCTCGAGCGGGTCGACGCCGGTCCGCTGGCCGACCGCAGCCTGGCCGAGCTGTCGGGCGGGGAGCGCCAGCGGGTGCTGCTGGCCTTCTGCCTCGTGCAGCCCCGGCGGCTGCTGCTGCTGGATGAGGCCAGCAGCGGCCTCGATCCCCGGGCCGGCGAGCAGTTCCATGCCCTGCTGCAGCAGCTGCGCCAGGCGGAGGGCTGGACGATCCTCCAGGTGTCCCACGACCTGGAGATGGTGCGACGCAGCTGTGACCGGGTGCTGTGTCTCAACCGGCGCCTGCGCTGCAGCGGCACCCCCGCCGAGGCCCTGGCGCCCGCCCGGCTGCAGGACCTGTACGGCCCAGGGTTCGTGCCGTACCACCATCACCACCACCCCTGACAGCCGATGCCGGATCTCATCGCCCTGGTCGGTCAGCCCTTCATCGTGCGGGCGCTGCTGGCGGCGGCCCTCACGGGGGTGCTGGGCGGGCTGCTCGGCAGCCATGCGGTGCTGCGGCAGCTGGCCTTCTTCGGCGATGCCCTCGGCCATTCGGCCCTGCTCGGGGTGACCGTGGGGATGCTTCTCGGACTCCAGCCGACCCTGGTGGTCATCCCCTTTGCCGTGCTGTTTGCCCTGCTGGTGCAGACCCTTCTGCAGCACAGCCGTCTGCCGGCCGATGCCCTGCTGAGCCTGGTGTATTCCTCGTCGCTGGCCGCGGCCGTGGTGCTGTTGAGCCTGCTGCCGGCGGCCCGCCCCCGCCTGACCGCGCTGCTCTTCGGAGACATCCTCGGGGTCAGCTGGCCTGACCTGGGCCTCCTGGCCCTGCTGCTGCTGCTGACGCTGGTGCTGCTCCTGCCGCGGAGCCGGGCCCAGATCCTTCTGTCGTTCGATCCATTGCTGGCCCGCTCGCGGGGGGTGGCTGAGGGGGTGGAGCGGCTGGTGTTTCTGGTCCTGCTCGCCGTGGTCGTGGCGGTGGGCATCCGCACGGTGGGCGTGCTGCTGATCAGTGGATTCGTGGTCATCCCCGCCTGCACCGCCCGCCTGCTCTGCCGGCGCTTCAGCCGTTACCAGCTGCTGGCGGCGCTGCTGGGGGGCGTGGGTTCCGTCCTGGGGGTCCTGGCCTCGGCGCTGTTCAATCTGCCGGCGGGCCCGACCGTGGTGGTGGTGCAGATGCTGGTGTTTCTGCTGACCCTGGCCCTGGCGAACCGGATCCGACCAGGGAGGGGCGTCCCAGCAGCCAGCGGAGGGTCAGACGGTCCCGGGGACTGAGGTCGACGGGGGGGCTGGGGCCGGGGGAGGCGGCCATCACGTCATCAGGCTGGTCACTGTGTCCCCAGAGCCCGAAACCATGGCCCAGCTCGTGCAGGGCGGTGGCCCGCAGACCCTCGAGGCGCTGGCCGGGGTCGAGCAGCACCTCGACCAGGGGTTCGAGCCGCTCAGGGCCGCCGCGCCGCACCATCTGCAGCGCGAGCAGGGCGCGGCCCCAGCTGGCGCGGCCCCCGAGGCGAGGGGGGCGGCGTCGCCAGAGCCGCAGCTGGGCGTCTTCGGGGTTGTCGACCCGTCGCAGGGTCAGTTCATGGCTCCAGCGGCCCAGGGCGTCGTCGACCCCGCGGCGCCAGCGACCACTGAACAGGTCAGGGTTGGGATCTGGCTCGATCCAGACGCACCACACTGCACGGGTGACCCAGCCGATGGACGAGGGCTGGAGGCGGTCGCCATAGCCGGGGCGGGGCTGGCCGGAGGCTTCCGGGGGGACCCTCGTCGCCAACTGCCGCAGCTCCTCCTGGCCCAGGGGGCGGCGTTGTTCGACCGGGGGGCAGTCCGGTGGGGTCGCGGCCGGGATCAAGCGGGACGGCCCACGCCCCGGGCCATGAGGCTGGCGAGCAGCGGCAGGGTGGCGAAGGCCAACAGTTCGATGTTGATCACCCAGCGCAGGCGGGTCGTGGCCGCGGCTGAGAGGCTGGGGGCCTCGCCCCGGCGCAGGGGGATCGCCCAGAGCACGTAGGTCACCGTGGGGTACAGCGACAGGGCACCGGCGCCCAGGAAGAGCCCCACCTTCCACCAGAACAGCGGATTGGTGGTGTAGAAGGCCGAGCCCTGGCCGAAGTGGATCACCCGCAGGATGCCGCTCACCAGCAGGGTGAGGGCCGCCAGGCCATAGACGATGTCGATGATCACCAGGCGGGTGGCGGTGGCCCGGTCAGGGTCGGGGCGCAGCAGCCAGCGTTCGAGCAGCAGGGCGGCGAAGCACACCATGAAACCGATCTCGTGCAGGTAGGCGACGCCGGCGCGGGTCAGCAGGTCCTGGGCCATGGCGTTCAACAAGAGGCGTGGGCCGGGACGGTAGCCCCTTCCGGTGCCCGGGTGCCGTCGCGGGGCCACCGTTGCCCCGCCTCGCTGGCCGGCAAAGCGCTGATTTTTTTCAGCTTGCGGCGAAAAAAGAAGCGTCATTCTTTCTTCGTTATCGGCTTTGTTTTTTGTCCGGTTTACGCTTCGTCATGGCAGCTGACCTCGCCATCGTGCACTGGATTGGGGCGTTGAAATGCGAATCAAATGGGAAGTGGAAAACCTTTCCAAAGGTTCCGGGAAAAACAGCAAGGTCCCCTACGTTCAATTCAGTCCAGAAATCGGTAACCGTCATGGCCAGTTCCCTCAGCGCCTTTCTGGGCGAGATCGGTCGGCATCAATTGCTGACCCCCGAGCAGGAACTGACCCTGGGGCGCAAGGTGCAGGCGATGATGCCGCTTCTTGAGAGCCCGCCCGAACAGCTGACCGACGAGGAGCGGCGCACCATCCGCCTCGGCGAGCGGGCCAAGAATCAGATGATCACCGCCAACCTGCGTCTGGTCGTCAACCTGGCGAAGCGTTACCAGGGCAAGGGCCTTGAGCTGCTCGACCTGATTCAGGAAGGCACCCTCGGGCTCACCCGTGCCGTTGAGAAATTCGATCCGACCCGGGGGCATCGATTCAGCACTTATGCCTATTGGTGGATTCGTCAGGGGCTCAACCGTGCCCTCTCCACCCAGAGTCGAACGATTCGGATTCCGGTCAACATCAATGAGAAACTGACCAAGCTGCGCGCGGCCAAGGCCCGGCTGTTTCAGGCCACCGGTCGCCAGCCCGGCCCCCTTGAGCTGAGCCGCACCCTTGATCTGCCGCTCGAGGAGGTCGAGGATCTGCTGGGATGTGAGCTGCGCAGTGTCACCGTCAGCCTCCAGGGTGTCGTCAAATCGAAATCCGATCCTTCGGAGCTGGTTGATGTGCTGCCGAGCGAAGAGATTCCGCCCATGGAGCGTGCCGAAATGGCCGAGCGCATGGCGGCCGTCTGGAAGCTGCTGGATCACGCCAGCCTCACCCCGAAGGAGCGGACCGTGGTGATGCTGCGTTTCGGCCTGGACGGCACCCACGAATGGCGCACCCTCGCCGAGGTGGCCCGGCAGATGAACTGCAGCCGCGAGTACTGCCGCCAGGTGGTGCAACGGTCCCTGCGCAAGCTGCGCCGCGCCGGCATCCAGTCCGGCCTGGTGGAAGTGGGCTGATCCCCTCCCCTTCACTCCATTCCACCCATCCCCCGGCTGGAGTGCTTCGGCCGGTTTTTCCCACTGTGGCGAGGGGAGCCCTGGGATCAGGCTGTGACTCCTGACCTCGATCCCGATTCCGTGTCTGAGTCCGCCCCCACCGTCGACGCCACCGTCGTTGACAGCTCTGTGGTTGATGAAGGTCTGCTGCGTCGGATGCTCCGCCGGGCCGGCCGCACCGTCGCCCGCCCCGCTGTCGAGTGCCTGGAGCTGCTCCTCGACGGCCAGACCCCCCACACCGTGCGCCTCACGATGCTGGCGGCCCTCACCTACCTGGTGGTGCCCACCGATCTGATCCCTGATTTCCTGCCCATCGCCGGCTTCAGTGACGATGTGGTGGCCCTCACCGCTCTGCTGGGCATGTACCGCACCCACCTCACCGATTCCATCCGGGACCGGGCCCGTCAGCGGCTTGATCGCTGGTTCTCCTGACGGCTGGCCATTCCGGATGCCAGGGTGGGAAAGAGCAGGTGTCGCCATGGCTCCTTCCCCTCCCGGTCTCGATCCCGATCAGCTGCACCAGCTCGAGGACTTCCTGAAGGACTGGCTGCGCCACTGCGGGCGCACCCAGGCCGACCTGCGCCGGGCCCTGCGGGCCAGTTCGATCCGCATGCCGGCCCTGCTGCAGGAGCTGCAGCGCACCGTGCAGCAGGCGGGCCTCAGCGGCCTCGCCGACCGTCTCTGCGGCATCGAGGGGGAGTGGCAGCACGGGATGCTGCCGGCGGGCACTCCGGCCCCGGCGGACGATCTCGCCCAGCTCGACCTGCTCCTGCGGGAGATCCGTGACGAGGCCGCCTGACGGCACGACGGTTGTCTGGGGCAGAGTGAGGGCAATCCACGCGTGCCCCATGCCCCGCGCAGTCCTGCCGGCCGTGCTGCTCCTGACGGCACTGGCCCCCTTGGCGCCCGCCCGCAGCCAGTCCCTCGACTATCTGCTCGGACCCGGGTCCGACGTGGGCCGTTCCACCCGGGTGGAACCGGTCAACTGCCGTCAGAACGCCGACGGCTCCGAGACCTGCGACACCCAGCTGATCAACCCCCCGGGCGACACCCAGGCCCGGCCGCGATTCTCCCCCTTCCCGGACTGACGCCCCATGGCCCTGCGGCTCTGGCGGGATGACCACCGGTTTCTTGCCCTGCTCGGCCGGTTCCAGCGGGCCCTGGCGCGGGTGGTGTCACTGGCGCTGGTCGTGGTCATCCTGGTGGCCACGGCGCAGCTGCTGCTGGGCATCGGCGCCCATCTGGTGCCGGGGCAGCTGCCGCTGATCGGCACCGAACTGAACAGCGTGCTCGGTGACGTGCTCACCCTGCTGATCGCGGTTGAGGTGCTCGAGAACGTGGCGTCGTATCTGCGCGACGAAGGCCTGCAGCTGCAGCTGGTGCTGATCACCGCCATCACCGCCGTCGCCCGCAAGATCATCGTGCTGCCCTCCGACAACGGCAACAGCCCGCTGTATCTGCTGGGTCTGGGGGGGGCCACGCTCTTTCTGTGCGCTGCCTACTGGCTGGTGGAGCAGCAGGCCCAGCGCCGGCGGTCTGCCGCTGCCCCACCGCCCGAACCCGTCAGGGAGCCACCCCTGGACTGAGCCGATCGCCCATGCCCAGCCGGATCAGCATCTCGCGGGCGCCGGTGTGGACGGTGCTCCACTGCTGCGGCAGCACCCGCTCGAGCACCCCCTGGCTGCAGCCCATCGCGATCAGCTGTCCCTCCTGGCGCATGCGGTCGGCATAGACCTCGCCCATCGCCGCCAGCAGCGCTGAGCCCCGCAGGGCTTCGGCGTTGCGGTTCGGTCGGCTCTCGACCCAGGCCAGGGCAGCCTGCTCGCCCACGGCCCGGTCGCGGTCGGGCTTGGGAATGCGACGGCACACCTGCAGCGCTTCGGCCGCCTGCTGCATCGTCTGTTGCGGTCGGGCCTGGCCATGGCCCGCCGTGGCCGCCAGGCCCAGCAGCAACGGCAGCAGGGTGGCAACGGCGGCACCGGGGCGGCGGGGCATGGGCAACAGTCGGTGGCCAGCCGTCCCAGCCTAGGCAGGGTCGAGCAGCGTCCCTGACGGCGCCAGCTCAGGGGCGACGAAGAGCGTCAGCCAGAGGCAGCCGGCCCCGGGGTCCGTGCGCTCCACCCGGTGGCGCCGCCCCGGTGGGATCCAGAGCATGTCGCCGGGGCCCAGATGGCAGCTGGCGTCAGGGTCGGCAAAGCGCAGTTCGGCGTGGCCCTGCAGCAGCAGCACCCATTCCCCCTCGGCCTGGTCGGTCCAGTCGCCTTCGGGGGCCGCCGCCGCACAGGAATGGATCCGTTCGAGCCGCAGGCCCCGGGCCTGCAGCAGGGTCTGCAGCTGTTCCTCCCCGACCCCGGCCCTGGGGCCCTGCCAGAGGTTCATCACCCGGGGTGCACCGGGGTCGTCTCCCCAGCGCCGGCCGATCTCGAGGCCGAGGCCCGCCGCCAGGGCCACCACCTCGTCGTGGCTGCTGCAGTCCCGCAGGCGGCGTCGCAGGGCAGGGTCGGCGTCGATCAGGGCCACCAGGCGGTTGAGATCGCCGACCTTGACCAGAAATCGCTGCAGCTGCTCTTCGGCCACGGACCCGCCCGGGAGACAGTTCCATGATGGGAACGTGGGCCCGTGTAATCCAACGGTAGAGATAGGCGACTTAAAATCGCTCCAGTGCGGGTTCGAATCCCGCCACGGGCACCTGCCCCCGATCCCCCACTCCCCCGCCCGCCCTTGCCCGCCGCCGTCCTCCTGCCCCAGCTGCCCGCCGAAGTCCTGCCGGTGCTGCTGGCCTACGTCGCCATCGCCGGCGCCTACCTGCTGGTGGTGCCCCTGGGGCTGATGCTCTGGATGAACCGACGCTGGCATCGGATGGGCCGGTTCGAGCGGGTGGGCATCTACGGCCTCGTCTTTCTGTTCTTCCCGGGCCTGATCCTGTTCGCGCCGTTCCTCAACTTCCGCCTGGCCGGCCAGGGCTCCGGAGCCTCGTGACCCGCGGCCGCGCCCTTCTGCTCTGCCTGGGCCTGTTCGTGCTCGGCGGCGCCGGTTACGCCGGGCTGCGGCTCGCCGGTGTTGACGGCATGGAGGCCGGCATCGTCGCCGAGGCCCTGCTGATCGCGGTGGTGGTGCTCTGGACCGGCAGCTACCTCCTGCGGGTGGTGAGCGGCCGCATGACCTTCATGGAGCAGCGCCGGCGCTACCGCAGTGCCTACGACACCCTCACCACCGAAGCCCTGCGCGAACGCTTCGCCAGCCTCAGCCCCGACGAACAGGCGGCCCTGTTGCGGGAGGTGGGCCAGGGGGGCGGAGAACCCACCCCATAGGCTCGTGGGCACTGCCCACCCCAAGGCCCGATGCCTGCTGCCCCCGTCGCCAGCCCCACCCCGATCCAGGCACGGTTCGCGTCCCTGGCCGCCCAGGGCCGCTGCGCCCTGATGCCCTTTCTGGTGGCCGGTGACCCGTCCCTCGAGGTCACGGGTGCGAGCCTGCTGGCCCTGCAGGGGGCCGGCGCCGACCTCATCGAGCTGGGCATCCCCTACAGCGACCCCCTGGCCGATGGTCCGGTGATTCAGGCCGCCGCGGGGCGGGCCCTGGCGGCGGGCACCACTCCCGGCGGGGTGCTGGATCTGCTGACGCGCCTGCGGGGCCAGCTCACCACGCCCGTGGTGCTTTTCACCTACAGCAACCCGCTGCTGAATCGGGGCATGGAGCGGTTCTGCCAGGAGGCGGCCGCCGCCGGTGCCGCCGGCCTGGTGGTGCCCGACCTGCCCCTCGAGGAGGCCGAGAAGCTCTCGGCCATCGCCGCCGGCCATGGGCTCGATCTGGTGCTGCTGGTGGCACCCACCACACCCCCGGAGCGGATGGCCCGCATCCATGCCGCCAGCCGTGGCTTCACCTACCTGGTGAGCGTCACGGGGGTCACCGGTGTGCGGGCGGCCCTCGAAAACCGGGTGGAGCCTCTGCTGCAGGCCCTGCGGCAGCAGGATGGTCCGCCGGTGGCGGTGGGTTTCGGCATCTCCGGGCCCGAGCAGGCCCGTCAGGTGAGGGGCTGGGGGGCCGATGGTGCCATCGTCGGCAGTGCCCTGGTGAAGGTGATGGCGGCGGCCCATGCGGCCGGTGACGATGTGGCCGCCGCTGCGGGGGCCTTCTGCACCACCCTGCGCCAGGGTCTCGACCGTCCCTGAACGGCGCCAGCACTCCTGAACGCTTCCTGTCATGCGGTTCTCCGAGGCCTGCGAACGCAACAAGGAGCCGATCCGGGCCGTGCTGGAGGCGTGGCTGCCGCGGCCGGCCCGGGTGCTCGAGATCGGTTCGGGCAGCGGCCAGCACGCCGTGCATGTCTGCCGCACCATCCCTGGCCTGCAGTGGCAGCCCAGCGAGCGGGGCGAGGCCCTGCCGGACCTGCGGGAGCGCCTCCAGGCGGAGGGACGCCAGGGCCTCGCCCAGGGCAGCGGCCTCGGCGAAGCCCTGGAGCTGGATCTGACCCAGGGCGCCTGGCCCGCCGGTCCCTACGAGGCGGTCTTCACGGCCAACACCGCCCACATCGTGCCCATGGCCGCCGTCGAGGCCCTCATCGCCGGGGCCGCAGGCTGTCTTGGCCCCGCTGGACGGCTGTTGATCTACGGCCCGTTCCGGCGGGCCGATCAGCCGCTCGAGCCCGGCAATGCGGCCTTCGATGCCCACCTGCGCGCCCTCGATCCGGCCATGGGGCTGCGCGACAGGGACTGGATCGCCGCGGTGGCCGCCGCCCACGGCCTGGCGCTGCTGGCCGAGGAGGTGATGCCGGCCAACAACCGCACCCTCGTGTTCGGCCGGGCGGCGGCGCCCCCTGCGGCCTAGCCTCGCCCCAGCCGATCCCGTCTGCAACCATGCGTTTCGTGCTCTGGGGCACCTACTGCGACAACGCCCTCGAGCGGCGGACCCCCTACCGGGAGGAGCATCTGGCGGGGCTGCAGCGCCTGAAGGACGACGGGGTGCTGATCACCCTCGGCCCCACCGAGGGCAGCACCCATGTCTTCGGCATCTACGAGGCCGACAGCCGCGAGACGGTGGAGGGGCTCGTCCATGGAGACGTCTACTGGCGCCAGGGCATCTGGACGGCCGTCGAGGTCCATCCCTGGATCCAGGCCTTCTGAGCGGCCGTCAGCCCCGGGGCCAGCCCGCCTGGGCCTGCTGCCACACCCAGTCGCCCACGGCCTCGGCCCCGCCGGGGCCCAGCACCTCTCTGTAACCGCCCATGCTGCCGACGCCCTGGGCCGCGATGGCGCCCACGGCCGCCGCATCGACGATCCGGTTGCGTTCGAGGGCCGCCAGGCGCAGTGTCTTGTTGCGGCGAATGATGTTCCCGCCGTTCACGTGGCAGCCCACGCAGTGCTGCTGGAACAGGGTGGCGCCGTCGGGAACCACCAGCACCAACGCCAGCAGCAGGCCCAGCAGGGCCACGGACCGTCGGCCGGCCATCGGCGGGGTCGCAGGGGCCCCAGCCTACGGCTCTGGCTCCACCGGGGTGATCGACGGCACCACCACCAGAAACAGCCCCCACCAGGCCAGCACCAGCAGGGCCACGGGCAGGGTGATCCACCAGCGGTGCAGAACCAGCCAGCTGCCGGCGCTCACCAGCACGCCGGTGCTGACGATCGACCAGGGCTGACACCACCAGGGCTTGGCCCGCCAGAAGTCCTGGGTCATCTCACGCCTCCGCCTGCTGGCTGACGATGCCGCTCCACTGGACGGCCCGCACCTGATCCCGGCGCCAGGAATGGAACAGATCGGGTTCGGCCACGGTGCAGAGCGGGCAGATGCTGATCTGCTCAACGTCCAGACCCAGGTCCAGCAGCTGCAGCATCGCCGCCCGGCGGATGTCGAGGCGCTCCCGGCCCGGTTCCGGATCGGGGGCGATGGCGCCGGCCGCCTCGAGCCGCTCCCGGTCGCCCAGCTGGGCACTCACCGTGGGCTCGACCTGGTAGTTCTCGAGGCTCACGGCAGGCCCCAGGGCCACCAGCAGCTGTTCCCGCCGCCCACCGGCGGCCTCGAGGGCCTGCACGGCTTCCGCGAGGATGCCCCCGGCGACCCCGCGCCAGCCGGCATGGCAGGCCGCCACCCGACCGCTGGCCGGATCAGCCAGCAGAACCGGGGTGCAGTCGGCTCCGCAGACCCAGAGGCTCTGGCCGCCGGCGTCGCTCCAGAGGCCGTCGGCCTCGGGCCAGGGGGCGGCGCTGGCCTCGGAGGCCGGCAGCACCAGGGCACCGTGCACCTGCCGGGGGCGGTGCACCGACACGCCGGCGCTGAGGTGACCCACCAGCTCGGACGGCTCGCGGCCGTGCCAGCGACGGGTGAAGAAGCCGTGCTCGAAGGCGGCCAGCCGATCGCATTGCAGATAGTGGCCGCCGTAGGTGCCCACCCAGGTCCAGCCCTGCAGGCTGTTGAAGCCGGCATCCGGGCGCTCGAAGGGATCGTGGTCAGCCGGGTCGGGGCTGCTGGACGCCATGCGGCGGACGACGGGGACCGCACTCTGGCATCAACTACCGGACCCTCAGGGATCGGGCAGATCCCGCAGCAGCCAGAAGCCGGCGAAGTGCTGGCTGTCGGGGTCGCTCTGCACCGCCAGAAACTGCAGCCCCCCTGCCCGGTCACGGCTGTGGGCGAAGGCCGCCTGGGCTTCGGCCACCTGCTCGGCGGCCACATCGGACACCAGCCAGCGGTCGTCAAGACCGGCCTCCAGCACCAGCTGTCGCTGGCGCAGCTCGAGCCGCACGGGTTCGAGCCCCGCGAGCCAGCCGGCCAGGGCCAGGGCCCGCCGGGGACTGAACAGACGCACTCCGGGGATCCGCGCTCCGGGGTCCAGGGGCGGCAGCTCCACCAGGCCACCGAAATCCATCGGCCACTCGCCCGCCTCCTGCAGGGCTTCGGTGGGCAGTTGCGCCCAGCACCAGCCATCCCCCTGCACGGCTTCCGGCAGCGGGCGGGGGGGGGCCGGCGTGGCGCCGGGGGCCGGGGCCAGGGGACCGGCCATGTAGCCCTCCATGGCGGGGTAGACCTCCCGTTCCCGTTGCTGCAGCCATTCGACGAGGGCATAACAGCGACGGCTGGGGATCACCTCGAGATCGAGGGGGGCCGCCGCCCGTTGCACCATCGTCTGCATCGAGCTGCGCCAGCAGCGCAGGCGCCGGGGCCGGCCGCCGTCGTGGGCCTGCTGGGCCTCCAGGGCCTCCTGCAGGGCCTGCTGCAGCCACACCGAGTTGACGCTGCCCGACGCACAGCGGCGGCTCCAGCGGAAGGGGCTGCCGCCCGGGGTGCCGGCGGCGCAGATCAGCACCTCCCAGACCCGGCGGCCCTCAGGGTCCAGCAGCGGCCGGGAGTAGTAGTCGAGTTCCCAGTCGGGGGTGGTGCCGCTCATCCCGCCGACTGGTCCTGCTGGCGCAGCATCTGCCGGGCCCTGTTCGCCCGGTCACGGGCCTCGGCCATGACCGTGGCCTTGTCGATGAGCAGCTCGCCGGGTTGGTTTTCCAGCAGGGCCGTGTTGAGGGTGATGCGGCCGCGGCCGGGGTCGAGATCGGTCACCAGCGCCTGGATGGTCTCGCCGGGGCTGAAGGCCTCCCGCAGGTCCCGCAGGCCACCGCCGGTGACGCAGCTCTGGTGCAGCAGGCCGCTGACCCCGCCGAGGTCGACGAAGAATCCATAGGGCTTGAGGCTGGCCACCTGGCCCGAGACCAGTTGCCCCACCTCCAGTTCGGCGAACCGTGCCGCCGTGGCGGCCCGCTTCTCCGACAGCACCAGCTTGCGCGTCTCGGGGGACACCTCCAGGAAGGTGACCCCCAGGGTGCGACCCACCAGCGCTTCGTGGTTGTCGCCCTCCTGCAGCTGGGAGCGGGGGATGAACCCCCGCAGACCCTCCACATCGGCCGTGACCCCGCCGCGGTTGAAGCCGGTGATCTTCACCTGCAGCACCCGGCCCTCCTTCTCCAGCTGGCGCACCTTCTCCCAGGCCTGGCGCAGGGCCAGGGCCCGGCAGCTGATGGTGACCATGCCGTCGGCGTTCTGCTCGCCGGTGACCAGCACGTCGACGCGGCTGCCCTTCGGGAACCGGTTCTTGAGATCGGTGATCACCCCGAGGCCGCACTCGGCCTTGGGCATGAAGCCCGGCGCCTTGCCGCCGATGTCCACGTAGATGCCGTCGCTCTCGTGCTCGACCACCACGCCGCTCACCACCTCTCCTGTGGTCCCCACCGGTTCGTTCTCGTCGAGGGCCGCCAGGAAGGCCTGTTCATCGAAATCGAAGTCATCGACGCTGCGTCGGGCGGCCCTGGCGGCGGCTGCCGGCTCCGGCTGCGATCTGCGCTCAGGGGCGGGGGCTGCCCCCAGCAGATCGGCCATGGTCAGGCCCCCCAGGTCATCGTCGTCGGCCACGTCCCGGCGGGTGGGCGGTTCGGCCCGGACGGGCTCCGGGGCGGCGGCCACGGCGGGGGCCGGGTCTGCCTTCTCCGTGTCGCGGGCGCGCCGCTCCTCCTCCTCGCGTTTGCTGATGTGCAGGATCGCCAGGGGTTTCCGTGGCGGTGTGGCCTGACCGTTGGGGGTGCGGGGCTTGTCGCTGCCGGTGCCGGCCATGACCTGTCTGAGAGACGTCCGATCCCACACTGTAGGCAGCGCCACCGGTTTCTCCCGTGCCTTCTCCGCCGACAGTCGAGCCGGTCGAGCGTTGCCTCGCGGCCATGGCCTGGCCCGCCGTCGAGGCCGCGGCCCGGCGGCCCGGCAGCACCGTCGTGCTGCCCCTGGGGGCCCATGAGCAGCACGGCCCCCATCTGCCCCTCGGCACCGATGCCTTCTTCGTCGAGCGGGTGCTGGAGGGTGTGCTGGCGCGGCTGGCGCCGGACCTGCCGATCTGGCGGCTGCCCCTGCAGAGCTTCGGGTTCTCGCCCGAACACGAGGGCTTTCCGGGCACCGTGAGCCTGCCGGCGCCGGTGCTGCTGGGGTTGCTGGATGCCGTCGGGGCCGCCGTGGCCGGCGCGGGCTTCGAGCGGCTGTTGCTCTTCAACGGTCATGGCGGTCAGATCGCCCTGCTGCAGGTGGCGGCGCGGCAGATCCATGCCCGCTGGCCCCGGCTGGGGGTGCTCCCCTGCTTCCTGTGGTCGGGGCCCGGGCAGGTGTTCGACGGCATCCCGGAACCCGAACGTTCCGGTGGGCTCCATGCCGGCCGGGCCGAGACCAGCCTGATGCTCGCCCTCGATCCGGGGCGCGTGGGGCCCCTGCCGATCGCCGAGTCGCCGCCGGCCGCACCGGCCGGGTTTTCCCTGGAGGGGGCCGTCCCCTGCGCCTGGACCACCCGGGAGCTCAGTGCCAGCGGGGTGGTGGGCGACCCCGCCGGGGCAGGCGTGGCAGAGGGCGACCGGATCCACGAACGGCTGGTGGCGGGCTGGACGGTCCTGCTGGCGGACCTGCTGGCCACCCCATGGCCCCACCGGCGGCCCGGTATCAGTACAGTGCAGCGTCCAACACCGGTCCCCGGTCCGGCCGGGGCTCCAGCCGCACCCCCCGTCTGATGGCCGCCTCCGTTCTCGATTCCTGCGTCGACGGCATCCCCGAGGGACTGCCCGACTTCACGACCGACGCCTACCGCTCGGCCTACAGCCGCATCAACGCCATCGTCATCGAAGGGGAGCAGGAGGCCCACGACAACTACATGGCCATCGGCACGCTTCTGCCCGATGAGGCTGAGCCCCTCGCCCAGCTGGCGCGCATGGAGCTGCGCCACATGAAGGGGTTCCAGTCATGCGCCCGGAACCTGTCGGTGGAGCCCGACATGCCCTTCGCCCAGACGTTCTTCGCTCCGCTGCATGCCAACTTCCAGGCTGCCCTGGCCGACAACAGGGTGGCCACCTGCCTGGTGATCCAGGCCCTGATGATCGAGGCCTTCGCGATTGCCGCCTATCACATCTATATCCCTGTCGCCGATCCCTTTGCCCGTCGCATCACCGAGGCGGTGGTGAAGGATGAGTACACCCATCTCAACTACGGTCAGGCCTGGCTGAAGGCCCATTTTGAGGAGTGCCGCGACGAGATCGAAGTTGCGAACAAGGTCAATCTGCCAATCATCCGTTCGATGCTTGAGCAGGTGGCCGATGATGCAGCTGTCCTTCACATGGGCAAGGAAGATCTCATCGAAGATTTTCTGATCGCCTACCAGGAAGCCCTCGCAGACGTGGGTTTCACGACCCGCGACCTGGCCCGCCTTGGCGCCGCCGCCCTGGCAGGTTGATGACCCGGTCTCCCTTCATGGGAGACTTGCCCCACCGTTGGCGAACCGGCGCAGGTCCGGCCCAGCACTGTTTCGATGTTCGGACTGATCGGTCACTCCAGCAGCTTCGCTGACGCGAGGGTCAAAGCCCGTCAACTCGGCTACGACGCCTTTGCGGATGGTGATCTGGACGTGTGGTGCACCGCACCGCCGCAGTTGGTCGAATCGGTCTCGATCACCAGCCTGACCGGAGCCACCATCGAAGGTTCCTACATCGACTCGTGCTTCGTGCCCGAGATGCTGAGCCGTTTCAAGACCGCCAAGCGCAAGGTCCTGAACGCCATGGAACTGGCCCAGAAGACCGGGCTGCAGATCACCGCCCTGGGGGGCTTCACCTCGATCATCTTCGAGAACTTCAACCTGCTGCGGGAGCAGCAGGTGCGGGCCACCACCCTCGACTGGTCACGGTTCACCACCGGCAACACCCACACCGCCTGGGTGATCGCCCGCCAGGTCGAGCTGAATGCGCCAACCCTCGGCATCGACCTGGGGAAGGCCCGGGTGGCGGTGGTGGGGGCCACCGGTGACATCGGCAGTGCGGTGTGCCGCTGGATGGCCGAGAGCATCCGGGTCGCGGAACTGCTGCTGGTGGCTCGGCAGCAGGGCCCCCTGGAGGAGCTCCGGGACTCCCTTGCCGGCAGCTCGCGCATTCTTCCCCTCGACCTGGCCCTGGCGGAGGCCGATGTGGTCGTCTGGGTGGCGTCACTGCCCAAGACCCTGACCATCGACGAAGCCACCCTGCGCAAGCCCTGCCTGATGGTGGATGGGGGCTACCCCAAGAACCTGGACAGCCGCTTCTCCCACCCCGACATCCATGTGCTCAAGGGCGGCATCGTTGAGTTCCACACCGACATCGGCTGGCAGATGATGGAGGCGGCCGACATGGAGCGACCCCAGCGCCAGCTCTTCGCCTGCTTCGCCGAGGCCATGCTGCTGGAGTTCGAGGGCTGGCACACGAATTTCAGCTGGGGTCGCAACAACATCACCCTCGAGGCGATGGAACGCATCGGTGCCGCCTCCCGCCGCCATGGCTTCCAGCCCCTGGCCCTGAGCCCCCAGTCCACCGTCCATTCGCTCGTCGCCTGACGCCATGGCCCGCCGTCTCCTGCTCGAGTTCGAGAAGCCGCTGGTGGATCTCGAGGAGCAGATCGATCAGATCCGTCAGCTGGCCCGGGATTCCGAGGTTGACGTCAACCAGCAGCTGCAGCAGCTCGAGACCCTTGCCGCCCGCCGCCGGGAGGAGATCTTCGGATCCCTCACCCCGGCCCAGAAGATTCAGGTGGCCCGTCATCCCCAGCGCCCCAGCTGCCTCGATTTCGTCCAGCTGCTCAGCGAGGAGTGGATTGAGCTGCACGGCGACCGGCGCGGCAGCGACGACAAGGCCCTTGTGGCCGGCCTCGGCCGCCTGGGCAGCCGGCCGGTGCTCTTTCTTGGCCATCAGAAGGGGCGCGACACCAAGGAGAACGTGGCCCGCAACTTCGGCATGGCCTCCCCCGGGGGCTATCGCAAGGCCCTGCGGCTGATGCAGCACGCCGATCGCTTCGGGCTGCCGATCATCGCCTTCATCGACACCCCCGGCGCCTACGCCGGCCGTCAGGCCGAAGAGCTGGGCCAGGGGGAGGCCATCGCCGTCAACCTGCGCGACATGTTCGCCCTGTCGGTGCCCGTCATTGCCACCGTCATCGGGGAAGGTGGCTCCGGCGGTGCCCTGGGGATCGGCGTGGCCGACCGGCTGCTGATGTTCGAACACAGCGTCTACACGGTGGCGAGCCCCGAGGCCTGTGCCTCGATCCTCTGGCGTGATGCCGCCAAGGCTTCCGAAGCGGCCGAGGCCCTGCGCATCACCTCCCGGGATCTGCTGCAGCTGGGTGTGGTGGATCGCGTCATCGACGAGCCCTCCGGGGGGAACCACTGGGCGCCGGTCAAGGCGGCCGACGTGCTGCGGCAGGCCCTGGAGGAGACCCTGCAGGAGCTGCTCAGCCTCGATTCGGAAACCCTGCGCCGGCAGCGCTACGAGAAGTACCGCCGCATCGGCCATCTGCTGGAGGACGGGGGCGGATGACCGTCCGGGGTGCTCCAACCCTGCGACGACTCCGTTAGGCTTTCTTCAGGTTTCGATCCTTTCGGGTCAGCCCCTTCCCGCGCACTCCTTTCGCCAGGGACCTCGCCATCGCCTCCTTGCCCTCCGCCCAGGCGCCCCCCCGGCACCGTCGGGCTCTGATCACCGGAGCCACCCGTGGCATCGGTGCGGCCACCGCCGAGGCCTTCGCCCGGTCCGGCTGGGATCTGCAGCTGCTGGCCCGCGACAGTGAGGCCCTCGCCGCCATCGCCGGGCGCTGCCGCCAGTCCGGCGTGAGCGTTCACACCACGACCGTTGACCTGGCCGATGCCGCTGCCGTGGCCCCTGCCATCGCCGCGACCCTGGACCAGGGCGGCACCCCTGGGGTGATCATCAACAACGCCGGAGCCGGCCTCACCGCCCCGCTCGTCGGCACCGACGCCGACCGCTGGCAGTGGCTGCTGCAGCTCAATCTCACGAGTGTGTTTCAGATCTGTCAGGCTCTGGTGCCCGCTCTGCGAGCCGCCGGGGGTGGACTGATCCTCAACATCAGCAGCCATGCGGCTCGCCACGCCTTTCCCGACTGGGGCGCCTACGGCGTCGGCAAGGCTGGTCTGCAGGCCCTCAGCCGGGCCTTCTCGGTCGAGGAGCGCGACGGGGGCATCCGCGTCTCGACCCTGACGCTCGGAGCTGTGGACACCTCGCTCTGGGACAGCCCCACGGTTCAGGCCACCTTCCGTCGCGACGGCATGCTCCGTCCCGAGGATGTGGCCCGCACGCTGCTGTTCATGGCTGAACAGCCGGACCATCTCCTGATCGAAGACCTCACCCTTCTGCCCGCCGCTGGCGCCCTCTGATCCCATGACTCCCCTCGACATGTCCGGCAGCAGCTCTGCCTCCTCCGCCCCGGTTCTGGGGAACGGCGCCCTCAACGGCAGCGCCGCCGCCGCCCGCCCGATCAGCGCCCTCATCCGCCAGCGGCTGCAGGCGGCCGGTGTTCCGTTCCTGGCCAACGACAACGTCGCCGATCATCTCCGCGACGGCGAGCTCGAGCTGCTCGAGCGGGAGGTGACCGAACGGGTGCGGGATCTGCTTCGCAGCCTGCTGATCGACATCGACAACGACCACAACACCGAAGAGACCCCCGAGCGGGTCGCCCGGATGTACCTCCACGAGGTGTTCAAGGGGCGCTATCACCCCCAGCCCAAGATCGCCAGCTTCCCCAACGTCAAGCAGCTCGACGAGATCTACACGGTCGGACCGATCACCGTCCGTTCCGCCTGCTCGCACCACCTGGTGCCGATCCTCGGCCACTGCTGGATCGGCATCAAGCCCGGCCAGCGGGTGATCGGCCTCAGCAAGTTCACCCGCGTGGCCGACTGGGTGTTCTCCCGCCCCCACATCCAGGAGGAAGCGGTGATGATCCTGGCCGATGAGATCGAGCGCCTCTGTGAGCCCCTGGGTCTGGCGATCCTGGTCAAGGCCCAGCACTACTGCATGAAGTGGCGCGGGGTGAAGGAGCTCCAGACCAGCATGGTCAACTCCATCGTCCGCGGTGACTTCCGCCACGACCCGGCCCTCAAGGCCGAGTTCTTCGAGCTGGTCAAGCAGCAGGAAGCTCAGTACAGCTGAGTTCGGCCCACAGCCGCCGGACCTGCTCCAGGTCCTTGCGCCCCGGAGCCAGCTCCACACCGCTGGAGACATCCACCCCCACGGGGCTGGCGCCACCGGCCTGGAGCTGCAGCAGGGCCGTGGCGGCAGTCCCGGGGCCCAGCCCACCGGCCAGCCACCAGGGCAGGGGTGGCCGGAACCCCTCGAGCCAGTCGAGGGGCAGCCGGAGGCCCGTGCCGCCGTGGGCATCGGCCACCCAGGCATCCAGCAGCACCGCCTCCACCACCCCCGCATAGCTGGCGGCCCGCCTGAGGTCATCGGCCGAGCGCACCCGCAGGGCCTTCCAGACGGGCAGGCCCAGGCGGGCCGCCACCTCAGCACAGCGTTCCGGGGTTTCGTCCCCGTGCAGCTGGACCAGCTGATGGCCCGGGTGGTCCTCCAGCTCCGCCAGGGTGGTCTCGTCGGGATCCACCACCACCAGCACCCGACGGCAGCCCGGGGCCGCGGTGGCCACGGCCTGCCAGAGCGCCGGCCGCTGGAGGGGCGGCAGCCAGCGGGGCGACCGCGGTGCGGCGATCACCCCGATGGCGTCGCAGCCCACGGCGGCCACGGCGGCGGCCTCCTGCGGCACGGTGAGTCCGCAGATCTTCAGCAACGGTCGCCCAGACCCCATGGCCGCCGGCGCCCTCCATAAGATGAACGAACGACAGTCTCCCAGCAGGGTCTGATCGCCATGAGCGGCCGGGTCACCTCCCAGGGCTGGCGACTGTTCCGCATCGCCGGCATTCCCCTTTACATCCACCCCAGCTGGCTGCTGGTGCTGCCCCTGGCCACCCTGGCTTTTCTGAGGCCGCTCGGGGGCCATGCCCCAGCGGCGCTGGTCACGGCGCTGCTGCTGTTCGGCTCGGTGCTGCTCCACGAACTCGGGCATTCCCTGGCGGCCCTGAGGCTGGGGGTGCCGGTGCGCAGCATCACCCTGTTCATGCTGGGTGGGGTGGCCACGATCGAGCGCGAGCCCCGCACGGCCCTCGGCAGCCTGCAGGTGGCGGTGGCGGGCCCCCTGGTGAGCCTGGGCCTGGCCCTGCTGTTCGGCCTCAGCATCCATGCCATGAGCCATCTGCAGCCCCTCCTCGGGCTGATGGCCGAGGAGCTGGCCCGGCTCAACCTGCTTCTGGCCCTCTTCAACCTGCTGCCGGGGCTGCCTCTGGATGGTGGCCAGATCCTGCAGGCCCTGGTCTGGCAGGTGAGCGGCAGCCGCGAGCGCGGTGTCCGCGTCTCCGGCGCCTGCGGTCGGCTGCTCGCCTGGATGATCATGTCCTTCGGGTTGCTGCTGCTGTTCCGCGGTGGCTCGGTCGACAGCCTCTGGCTGGTGCTGATCGGCTGGTTCCTGCTCGGGGCTTCCCGCAGCCAGCTGCAGCTCCTGACCCTGCAGAAGGCCCTCAAGGATCTGCGGGTGCGGGATGCCGCCGGCCGTCGGCTGCGGGTGCTGGAGCCTTCAGCGAGCCTGCGTGCCCTCAGCCAGCTGCGCCTCTCCAGTGACAACCCACGCCCCGACTGGGTGCTGCTCTGTGACGGCGGTCGCTGGCGAGGCTGGGTCGACGACGGTGCCCTGCGGCAGGTGCCTGTGCAGCGCTGGGATCACGAAACCCTGCTCAGCCAGGCCCGGCCCCTCGACAGCCTGCCCTCCATTCCCGAGGGGGCTCCGCTCTGGCAGGCGGTGCTGGCCCTCGAAGACAGCCCCATGGCTCGCCTGCTGGTGGTCAGCCCCGCGGGCCTGCCCACCGGCACCCTCGAGCGGCCCGAAATCTCCGAGGCGGTGCTGACCCGGCTGGCCCTGCGTCTGCCGGTGCCACTGCTCGAGCAGGCCCGTCGGCAGGGCACCTACCCCATGGGCTTCTCGCTGGCCTCGATTGCCCGCAGCATCGCCGCCCTGCCCGAGGCGTCCGAGTTGGGCAGCGGCAGCACCAGGGGCTGACAGCCGAACAGATCGTCGGTGGCGGCGGCGGTCAGGTGCTCTGCAAGAGCAGCGGCCGTGATCGGCCAGGGGGGTGGGGCCCCCGGTGTCTCGCCGAACAGCTGCCGCCAGAGGGCCATCGGCGGATCCAGCTGGATCGAGCCGTGCTGCAGCAGCCGGCCGCGGCTCCAGAGCTGGGCACTGCCGATCCGCTTGTCGCCGCCTTCATCGAGCAGGTCGGCAACCGTGGCCGTCGCGAAGCAGTGGGGCCCTGCGGTCTGGGGGGCGCTGCCGGGCTGCAGACGATGGTCCAGCCGGCCCATCGCCTGCTGCAGCCACTGGCTGGTGGCGGCGTAGCTGCGGCGCCGGCCGCGGGGGGGGGCGGCCAGCGCCAGGGCGTAGCAGAGGTCCCCCCCGTGGAGCACCGCCGCCCCGCCGCTGGGGCGCCGCACCAGCGCCACCCCCGCCGGCAGGGACGCCGGGCCCTGCCGTTGGTGGCGCCCCAGGGAGAGGGTCGGGGCGGTCCAGGTGTAGAAGCGCAGCAGGGCCGGCGGCAGGCCGTTTTCCCCCACGGCGGCCAGCATCCAGCGATCCAGGGTCATCTGGGTCGCGCCGTCGGCGTCGAGGGATGGCAGCAGGCCCCAGATGGTGCCAGCGATGGGGGAGTCTGGAACCGTCATCCGTGCCGGGGCTGGCCACCATGCTGGAAGCGCTCACCATGGTGCCCGTCGGCCTCGTCGCCGGCGTGCTTTCGGGATTCCTGGGGATCGGCGGCGGCCTTGTGTTCTCGCCGCTGCTGCTGCTGCTGGGCCTGGGGCCCCACCAGGCCCTGGCCACCAGCACCCTGGCGATCGTGCCCACCACTGCCGCCGGCACCCTCACCCACCTGCGCAGCGGCCGGCTGGCACCCGCCTCGGCCGTGGCCATGGCCTCCGGGGCCGTGGTCTTCGGGGTGCTCTTCAGTCGCCTGGGGGGGCGGCTGGTGGGCTGGCAGCTGCTGCTGCTGCAGGCGCTGCTCTATGCCCTGCTGGCCGTCACCATCCGTGCCCGGCCCGATGCTGACGAGGCCGCTGGCGATGGGGCCCCGGCGCCTGCCTCCGTGGCGGGTCTGCTGCTGGTGGGCTCGATCGCCGGCCTGGCCAGCGGCATGCTCGGGGTGGGTGGCGGTCTGGTGATGGTGCCGCTGCTGGTGGCTTGGCTGCAGCAGCCGATTCACCAGGCGGTGCGGCTCAGCACGGTGGCGGTGCTGGCCGCCGCCTGCGGCGCCTCGGCCCAGTTCCTGGCCGTCGGCAGGGGGCTGCCCGGTCCGGCCCTGGTGCTGGGGATCTCGGCCGCCTGCGGTGCCCGCTGGGCCGCCCGGCGGCTCCAGGGGATGCCCCCCCGACGCATCGCCCAGGGGTTGCGGCTGATGACGGTGGTTCTGGCCGTCGACAGCGGCCGCCGGGCCCTGCAGCTCTGGCTTCAGGGGTGAGGGGCCTCAGGCCAGGCCATCCCAGAACGATTCGTCCAGCTCAAAGCCCAGCACCGCCGCCATCTGGGCCAGGCGCCCCCGCAGGTTCACGCCCCGTTCGAGGGCCCAGTCATCGAGCAGGAACAACCGCTGGCTGACCCAGAGGCTGAGGGCATCGGCGTCGAAGCGCAGCCCCTCGCTGCGCTGGAACTGATGGGGCACGAGCATCGCCACGTGGCGGCTGAGCTGGCCGGCGCGGCGTTCGAGCAGCAACGGCAACCAGGGGCAACGGGCATCGGCCCGCAGGCTCCAGAGCCTCAGTTCGGGGATTTCGGACAGTTCGCGAAGGTCATCGTCGGCCCGCGGCCACTCCAGGGCAAGGGTGACGCTGTCCTCGAGGGCGAGCAGGTCGGCCGTGGGCCGTTGCCGCAGGGGTTGCAGCGGATCGGTGTCGAGCCGGCGGATCTGATCGGCGCTCACCGTGATGGTGGTCTCCATGGCGGCTCGGACAGGGGGCTGGGGGTCAGCCATCGCCTGGACGTCCCATCCGACGGCTGACATTGACGGCATGATCGGCCATCCGCTCGAGGCAGCGCACGGTCAGCACCAGCAGCGGTGTCGCCTCCGCCGGCAGCCCGATGGTGTGGTCCTGCTCGCAGAGCACCTTCAGCAGCCGTTCGTAGTCGTGGTCGACCAGGTCATCGAGGGCGAGCAGCCGCGCGCCGGCGCCGGTATCCCCGTCGCTCACACCGTCGAGGGCGAGGGACAGGAGGGAACGGCAGCGGTCCAGCATCGTCAGCAGCGGCTCCCGCAGGGCCAGGGGCTGGTACGGCAGCAGTTGCTCCCCCAGTTCAGCCACCTCCTTGCAGTAATCACCGATCCGCTCGAGGTCGCGGACGCCGTGCAGATAACTCAGCACCTCGCCCACCTCGGGGTCCCGCAGGCGTCGGCCGGTGAGCAACTGGCGGCAGTCGTGCTCCAGTTCCCTGTACAGGCGGTCAATGCGGTCGTCGCCCCGGCGCACCATGGGCGCCGCCTCCAGGTCGGGTACGGCCAGCACGGCGCGGGTGAGCACCGCGGACTCCTCGACCATCGACCCGACCCGCAGCAGTTTCTGCTTGAGGGCACCGAGGGCATGGCGGGTGGCGCCGGGCCGGGAGGGCCGCCAGGGACGGTGGTGGGGAACGCGAGGTTTCAGCACCCACTCAGCCTAGTCAGCATCCCCGGCCTGTCTCCTGGCCGTCGTGGTCAAGAGGTGTGACAGCGGCCCTGCGCCGACGGCCGGGCAAGGACAATGGGCCTGTCTGCGCCCAACCGATGTCTACCGCCGAGATCGCCATCGCCCTCGTGGTGGCCGCCCATGCCGCCGTCCTTGCCGTGCGGCTGTCGGTGAGCCTCTACCGCGCCTGATCCACCCGCTGGCCAGGGGGCCCGGGGTGCGTTAGAAGCGGCTGTCGCTTCCTCCCCCCGGCCCCGTTCCGACCCGCATGGTGACCCGCCCCCCCCAGCCGACCGTGGCCGCCGCTCCCGTCAGCCGGGATCTGCTGTATCCCTCCCTGGGGCTGGTGCTGAAGGTCGCCGGCGTGGTGCTCGCGGCGGTGTCGCTGACCAAGCTGTCGCTGGCCCATCAGCAGCGCCTCGACAACCATCTTGCCGTGAGCGCCCACCTGAAGCTGCAGGTGCAGCGTCTCGAAGACCGCCAGCGCCAGCTCGATCGCCTCTTCTCCCTCGAAGGCCAGCAGGAGGTCTTCCAGCAGGAACAGCAGTGGATCGCCCCCAACCGCCGCCGCATTGTCTGGTTGCCTGCACCCACCTCTGCCCCCGCAACCCCGTCCAACCCCACCCCTGAGCGCCGCCGATGACCCCTGTGCCCCCCCTCGAGCCCGAACGGCTGGCGATCGTCACGGGGGCATCATCCGGGGTCGGTCTGTGGACCACCCGCGCCCTCGTGGAACGGGGCTGGATCGTGGTCATGGCCTGCCGCGACACCGCCAAGGCCCGTGCCGCCGCTGAGGGGCTCGGGCTGCCGTCCGACCGTCTCGTCATCCTTCCGCTCGACCTCTCCGACCTCGAGCGGGTTCGGCTGTTCGTGGCCGATGTGCGCGCCCTGGGCCGCCCCCCGGCCGCCCTGGTGATCAATGCCGCCGTCTACAAGCCGCTGCTCAAGCAGCCCGAGCGTTCTCCCCAGGGGTATGAGCTCTCGATGGCCACCAACCACCTCGGCCACTTTCTGCTGACCCGGTTGTTGCTCGACGATCTGATCGCCTCCCCCCGCGACGACAAGCGTGTCGTGACCCTTGGCACCGTCACCGCCAATTCGAAGGAGCTGGGGGGCAAGATCCCGATCCCGGCCCCTGCCGACCTGGGGGACCTCGCCGGTTTCGCCGCCGGCTTCCAGGCGCCGCTGGCCATGGCCGATGGCAAGCCCTTCAAGCCCGGCAAGGCCTACAAGGACAGCAAGCTCTGCAACATGATCACCAGCCGGGAGCTGCACCGACGGTTCCATGCCGACACCGGCATCACCTTCAGCTCCCTCTATCCCGGCTGCGTGGCCGACACGCCGCTCTTCCGCCACAGCCTGCCGGTGTTCCAGAAGGTTTTCCCCTGGTTCCAGAAGACCATCACCGGCGGCTACGTGAGTCAGGAGCTCGCCGGCGAGCGGGTGGCCCAGGTGGTGGCCGACAGGGATTTCGCCGCGTCCGGCGCCCACTGGAGCTGGGGCAACCGCCAGCGTGAAGACGGGCGTCAGTTCATCCAGGAGCTGTCGGAGAAGGCCAGCGACCAGGTCACCGCCGAGCGCGTCTGGGATCTCTCCAGCCGTCTGGTCGGTCTTGCGGCCTGACGCCGCTGCCGTGGCTAGCACTCCAGCAGAGTGCCTGGAGGAGGCATGCCCAAGGCGTTGCGATGGCTCCTGGGAGGAGCCTTGGTCGTGCTGCTGGTGGTTGGTGCGGTGGTGGTTCTGCCCTTCCGCAGCTGGCTGCCGGGCGGCACCGTCGCCGACCTGCCCACCGCCGCGGTGGTCAACGGTTCGGCGTTCAACCCGCTGTTTCCGCCCCCGGGGGCTGACCGGCAGCTGGTGTTCAGCCAGGAGAAGCGGGGTTTCAGCGAGGCCCGTCTGAAGCAGGACGACCGCACCCTGGCTCTGCTGGCGATTTCCGACACGGCCACCGCCCCTGAAGCCCGCGACAAATTCAGCACGGCCTCCGAGCGGCTGCAGGGCTGGCCCCTGGTCGAGCAGGGGGAGCACGCCTCGGCGCTGCTGGTGGCGGACCGGTTCCAGGTCAAGGTGATCGAGCAGAACCAGGCCCTGCCCCAGGCCGAACGGCGCGAGGTGCTGGCAGATTTTGATCTCAAGGGCCTCGCGGCCCTGAAGGCACCGAAGGCCCTGAAGGCAGCGCAGGCACCGAAGGTTCTGGAGCCCGCCGCATGAGCACCACCGTTCTCGAACGCCTGGAGCGGCTGCCCCGCCGCGACCTCACGGTGCTGGCCCTGCAGGGCCTGGCCACGGTGCTGCCGGGTGGCTGGACCAACATCACCAGCGCCGATGCCCTGATCCGGGAGGTCAGCGGCAGCAGTGACCCGGCCTTTGTGGCCCAGGTGCGCCAGCGGGCCGACACCCTCAGCCGGGCCCGCCATGAGGGTTACACCCGCGCCCTCAGCCTTTACGACGCCGTCAACCGCTCCCAGCACGCCACCGGCGGCCTGCGGGTGCTGGCCAACGTCACCGGCGGCCTGCCGCTGCTGAAGATGCTCAACCGCGTCACGCCCCCCGGCGACACGCTGCAGGCGGTGGATCTGAGCCTCAAGGTGGCCGCCGAACTGCTGGCCTTCACGCAGGTGAACGGTCTCCCCGGCGACAGCTTCGCCGACTTCGGCGCCGCCCTCGCCGATTACGCCGGTGATGCCCGCCTGCGCATGGCGGCCCTCGTCTGTTTCGACGGCCTGCTGCCCCTCGGCGATCAGGCCCTCGAGCGCCTCGACGGGCTGCTCGGTGCCGCCGGCGGCGCCGACCTGCGGCGGCTGCCGGCCTATGGCCGCATGGCGGCGCTGATCCCCGGCCGCGGCGATGCCGAGCACCTGGGCTTCCTGCGCCGGGGGGTCGACACCTGGCTGGGCTGGGCCGGCGGCTTTGTGAACCAGATGGGGCTCAGCGGTCAGCGGGCTGTGCAGGGCCTCGAGACCACCCTCGGTCCCTGGCAGGGGCGCTTTGACCAGTTCGCGGCTTTCCTCGATGCCTTCACCGACACCTACGCCCACACCGGGGTGCAGGCGGTGGCCCGGCGGCTGGTGGAACGGGCCGTGGCGGAGGTGTAGCCATGCGCTGGGCCGACGGACGACGCAGCAGCAACGTTGAAGACCGCCGCGGGGGCGGCGGTGCCCTCGCCGCGGGGGGCATCGGCCTCGGCACCCTGCTGCTGGCGGCGGTGGTGGGGCTGCTGGGGGGGGATCCCGGGGCGGTGCTGCAGCAGGCCGCCAACGGCGGTCTGGGGGGTGTGGCCCCCGAGCCGCCGCGGGGTGCCCCCCGGTCTGGGGCCGGCGATCGCCAGGCCGATTTCGTCTCGGTGGTGCTGGCCGACACCGAGGACACCTGGACCGACCAGTTCCGTCGCCTCGGTCGCACCTACGAGCCCCCCAGGCTGGTGCTGTTCGATGGCGTGGTCGCCTCGGCCTGTGGCCGCGCCCAGGCCTCCATGGGGCCCTTTTACTGCCCGGCCGACCGCAAGGTGTACATCGACCTGGCCTTCTATCGCCAGCTGCGGGAGCAGCTCGGCGCCCCGGGGGATTTCGCCCAGGCCTACGTGATCGCCCACGAGGTGGGCCACCACGTGCAGAACGTGCTCGGCATCGAGGGCCAGGTGCGGCAGGCGATGCAGCGGTCGTCCCAGCGGCAGGCCAACCAGCTGTCGGTGCGGCTCGAGCTGCAGGCCGACTGTCTGGCCGGCGTCTGGGCCCACCAGACCCACCGCCAGCGGCGCACCCTCGAGGAGGGGGATGTGGAGGAGGCCATGAATGCCGCCTCGCGCATCGGTGACGATGCGCTGCAGCAGCGCAGCAGCGGTCGGGTGCGCCCCGACAGCTTCACCCACGGCAGTTCGGCCCAGCGCCAGGAGTGGTTCGCCCGTGGCCTGCGCAGCGGTGACCTGCGCCAGTGCGACACCTTCGGCCGGGGCTCGGCCTAGGTCCAAGGGGGGCCGCATAGGAGCATGGGGGGCCGAGCCCGGATCCACGTGACGGAGACCTTTCCCCCCCACGATGCCGCCGCCCTGCTGGCCCTCTGCGCCGGAGAATGGCTGAGCTTGCGCTCGCGCTTCGATCTGTGCCAGGCCCAGGGGGATGACGACGGCGCGTGGCATGCCAGCGAACGGGGGGAGCTGCGGCAGACCTGGACGGCGGCCCCCGCCGAGGGGGAGCTGCTGGGGGTGCTCGAAAGCCGGGCCCCGGACGGCCGGGTGCAACGGCTGACGTTTCAGCGCGACGGCCGGCTGCAGGCCGACGGCGGCGTCCAGGGCAACTGGCAGCTGGAAGGGGAGGGGCGGCTGCAGCTGAGCCATGGGGCCGACGGCATCGACCATCTCGAGACCATCTGGTTCGCAAAGCCCAACCTGCGCCTGCGCAGCCTGCTGGCCCGCCAGGGTGAGGCGCTGCTGTCGGCGGGATTCTGCTCCGAGGTGCGGCGGGTGACGCGCCCGCAGGCGACGGCATGAGCGGCCTGCGCATCGATGTCGTGACCCTGGTGCCCGAGGCCTTTGCGCCGCTGGCGGGGCTGGGGGTGATCGGCCGCGCCTTCGCCGCCGGCATCGCCGAGCTGCACACCCACAACCCGCGGGACTTCGCCACGGATCGCTACCGCAAGGTGGATGACGAGCCCTACGGCGGTGGTGCCGGCATGGTGCTCAAGCCCGAACCGGTGTTCGCCGCCGTCGAGGCGATCCCACGGCTGGCGTCCTGCCGGACGCTGCTGATGAGCCCCCAGGGCCGGCCGCTGCAGCAGGCCGATCTGCAGCGCTGGGCCGACACCTGCCATCAGCTGCTGCTGCTCTGCGGCCACTACGAGGGGTTCGACGAACGCATCCGCAGCCTCGCCGACGAAGAGGTGTCGCTGGGGGACTTTGTGCTGACTGGTGGCGAGCTGCCGGCGATGGCGATCATCAACGGGGTGGTGCGGCTGCTCCCCGGCACGGTCAGCACCGCCGAGTCGCTGGAGCACGAGAGCCACAGCGCCGGTCTGCTGGAACACCCCCACTACACACGGCCGGCCGCCTTCCGCGGCATGGAGGTGCCGGCGGTGCTGCGCAGCGGTGACCACGGTGCCATTGCCCGCTGGCGGGCCGAGCAGCAGCAGCAGCGCACCCGCGAGCGCCGGCCAGACCTCTGGGCCGCCTGGCTCGCCGGGGCTGACGGGGGCCTAGCCTCCCCCCCATGAACCTGCGCATCGGCAACGGCTACGACATTCACCGGCTGGTGCCTGGGCGACCGCTGATCCTGGGGGGGCAGCGGCTGACCCACCCGGAGGGGCTGGGCCTCGATGGCCACAGCGATGCCGATGTGCTGGTGCATGCCCTGATGGATGCCCTGCTCGGGGCCCTGTCCCTGGGGGACATCGGCCGCTGGTTCCCGCCCGATGACGAGCGCTGGCGCGGAGCCGACAGCCTGGTGCTGCTCGAGCAGGTGGTGGGCCTGGTGCGGGAGCGGGGCTGGCAGGTGGTCAATGTCGATGCGGTGGTGATCGCCGAGCGGCCCCGGCTGCGGCCCCACATCGAGGCGATGCGCGCATTGATTGCGGGTCGTCTCGGCGTCGAGCCCGAGCGGGTGGGGGTCAAGGCCACCACCAACGAACGACTGGGCCCCTGTGGCCGGGAAGAGGGCATCGCCTGCCATGCCGTGGCGTTGCTGCAGCAGCCATGAGACGACGGCTGCTGCGGGCTGCCCTGTTGCTGGCCTGGTTGATTCCTGCCGCGTTGGTGTCGGTGGGCCTGCTGCCGGTGCCTCCGGCCTGGGCCCTGCGGCCCCTGGACCCGGCGGCCGCTGTCGTGGAGGTGTTGCAGCTGACCGTGGCCGAGGCCCAGTGGGCCTGCTGGCAGCGGGCGGAACAGGCGGTGTGGGAACCCTGGCTCGAACGGCAGGCCGGCTACCGAGGCCGTGATCTGCTCTGGGATTCCCGGCGGGAACAGGCGGTGGTGCTGGTGGGCTGGGAGACGCAGGCGGCATGGGACGCCATCCCCGCCGCCAGCATCGAGACGACCCAGGCGGCCTTCGACGGCGCGCTGCAGCGCTGTCTGGGCACCGCTGCCCCCCAGCCCCTGCCACTGGTGCGGACAGGTGTCCTGCGACCCATGGGCGCTGTTGTAGAACAGGTCGCGATCGCACCTTTCGCATGACTGCGGCTGCCTCGTATCCCTACGATTTCCTGATCGTTGGCGCAGGCCTGTTCGGAAGCTGCTTCGCCCGCATTGCCACGGACAATGGCCATCGGGTCAAGGTCATTGACCGACGGCCCCACATCGCTGGAAACTGCTATACAGAAGAAAAGGAGCGCATCCATATTCACCGCTACGGTCCTCACATCTTTCACACGTCCAACGAGGCTGTCTGGGCTTTTATCAATCGCTTTGCCACATTCAATAATTTCGTCAATTCACCATTGGCATTGTCCAGGGGGCAGCTGCTGAGTCTGCCTTTTAACATGAATACGTTCTATCAGCTTTGGCAGACCCGGACCCCTGACGAGGCGCGGGCTCGCATCGAAGAGCAGCGGCTGCAACTCGATCGCCCAGCCGCCAACCTTGAGGAGCAGGCGCTGTCGCTGGTGGGCCACGACATCTATGAGCGGCTGATTCTTGGGTACACCCAGAAGCAATGGCAGAAGCATCCCCGTGATTTGCCTGCCGAAATCATTCGTCGCCTGCCGGTGCGATTCACCTACGATAACAATTACTTCAACGATCGCTATCAGGGTATACCTGTTGATGGATACACCCAGGTTTTCAATCGACTCCTGGAGGGTATTGATGTGCAGGTTGGTGTTGATTACCACGAATCCCGAGAATACTGGGAGTCCCAGGGAGCGCAGATCGTTTACACGGGCAAGATTGATGAACTGTTCGGCTATAGCCAAGGAGAACTCGAATATCGGGCTTTGAAGTTTGAGGACACCTGGCACCAGCAGCGAAATGTTCAGGGCAATGCCGTGATTAATTACTGCGATGCCGATGTGCCCTGGACCCGGATGATCGAGCACAAACATTTCAGCCCCCAGGCCGACGATCCCGACTGCTCGGTGCTGACGAAGGAGACGCCGATGGCCTGGTCTCGGACGGAGACGCCCTACTACCCGGTCAACAACGATGCCAACATGGCCATCTACAAGGCCTATGCCGAACAGGCCGGCAGGCTTGATCGCTACATCCTCGGAGGACGCCTGGCCGAGTACAAGTACTACGACATGCATGCCGTGATCGGCTCGGCCCTGTTGCGCTGCCAGTCGATGGGGCTGGCGGTAGACGATCGCCGTTGATGGGCCTGCCTGGGCTGGTCCGTTGGCGGGAATGGCCGCTTGTGCTGCGGCTGCGCCGTTCCGACTGGCTCTGCGAAGGTCATCAGCTCCAGACCCCGACGGCCCTGCCGGCGGGCTGGTACGTGCTCAGCATCCGTTGTTGTCAGGCCGAGAATGCCGTCCAGTCCCTGCTGCCTGGCCAGGCCTGTGCCCTGGGGCGCGGGCAGCTGCGACGGCGTGTGCTGCGGCTGCGACAGCGGCGCGTGCTGAGCCTGTCCCTGGTGGCGCCCCTGCAGTGCGACGACGTCGACCGTCTCGACCTTCGCCGTGTCCCGGCCCAGCGGGCCTGGGCGCTCATCCATCGCAAGCTGCGCCGTTTCCAGTTGTTGGAGCGCGGTCGCGGCCTGCGCCGCCGACGTTGGTTGCTGTACAACCGCCTGCTGGCGCGGTCCGGGGCTGGATGCATCCGCGTGGACCAGTGGCTACGGCACCAGCAACGGATCAGGCCACAGGTCCATTCCCCTGCCGTGCGACCGGCAGCGGAGGCGGAATGGCTGTTGTTGAGCGATCCCGGGGTTGAGCTTGTTCCCGGTGCGGCGGCCACCATGGTCGCCGCCGGCGACGAGCATCCGGGGCTCGATCTCGTGCATGCCGATCTGCTGGATCTGGATGGGCATGGACGGCCCTCCCGTGCCTTGCTGCTGCCGATCTGGGATCGGGAGTTGTTTCGCGCCAATCCCCGCTGCCATGGTCCCTGGTGGGTGCGCCGGGAGGTTTTCGACCGCTGTCGGCAGGCTCTGGTTGACGCCAATCTGCCAACGGATGGGCCGATGCTTCGCCTTGAACTGCTGCAGCAGCTGTCGCACGACCGGATCGGTCACTTGCCCCAGCCCCTGGCGCGGCGGCTTCAGCCTCTGGGGGTAGCGGAGCTTGATTGCTGGGAGACCGCTGTCCGCAGGTGGTATCGGACGCGCTGCCCGGGTTGGCAGGTGTCCCGGGAGGGTCACCTTGGTTTGCGGCTGGATCCGCCTGTGTCGATCGCAGCCGATGGGGGGCCTGAGAGGATCAGAGTCTCGATCATCATTCCGACGCGGGATCGGGTTGACCTTCTAAGACGCTGCCTGGAGTCGATTCAGAACCTGACGCAACCTCTCGACACAGGGACCTGGGAAGTTGTGGTGGTCGACAATGGATCCACGGATGTCGCCACCCTTGAGTATTTGCAGCATTTGCAGGATCAGGGGCAGATCTTTTGCATCCGTGATGACGCCCCTTTCAATTATTCACGCTTGAACAATCGTGCTGTTGCTCTCTGCCGTGGCAAAGTTCTGGTGTTTCTCAACAATGACACCGAGGTGATCTCCAGCCACTGGCTGCAGCGGCTGGTGGCCCAGGCTGAGAGACCTGATGTGGGCGCCGTGGGTGCCTGCCTGTTGTTTGCCGATGGCAGTGTCCAGCATGGGGGCGTGCTGTTGGGCATTGGCGGAGTGGCAGGCCATGCCCATAAGTATCTGTATGGTTCTGATGAAGGAGACCTGCAAACTCTGCGGTTGCGACGAGAGTTTGCCGCCGTGACAGCCGCCGCCATGGCCGTGACTCGTGAAAAGTTTGAATCCGTCGGCGGCTTTGACGCATCCAATCTGGCAGTGAATTACAACGATGTCGATCTGTGCCTTCGGCTTGTCACACGTGGATGGCGCAACCTCTGTTGCTCTGATGTGCGGCTCTACCACCACGAATCCCGCAGCCGCGGAGCACCGATGGGCGAGGCTTATCGTCAGTGGCAGCAGGAGCGGGCAACAATGTTGGCCCGCTGGGGCCCGTGGCTTGGCTCGGACCCATGGTACAACCCCCATTTCTCAAGAAACGAGGAAAATTACAGCCTCAGACTGTTGCCATGTCAGCCTTTTCTGCGCCGATGGCCAGTTGGTTGAATGACGCCGTAATCTTGTCACTCACCCATGAGTCATCCTGATGCTTACCTGGCAGGCTTTGGGCTGTCTTGACGGTGTTCCTTCTGGGCATCAGCTGGCACAATCAGAGAAAGCCCCCTATTCCGTTTAGTGCTAATTTAGAGTGGCGTTGATCCATCCCTCTGCGTGGCCAGTCCGACCGTGGTAGTCGTCGCTCCTGAAGAGCGGATCGAAAAGCTTCTGGGTTTGTTGGGGTTGTATGAAGACGACAGAATTGTTTACACCTCGTTTGACCCTGTCACTGTTGGCCGAGCGCTCGGCCGGCGGTCAATTCTCTCCCCCGAGTCCATTGACTTCGCTGCTGTTGATCATGTACTGATTGCGTCCTTTGATGTCTTTCAGGAATACACGGATATCTTCCGGCAGTTGTCTGAGCTCCAATTCTCTAGAGAGAAAGTTACATCGATCTTTCAGCCCCACGATACGCTCCTTGTCTTTGAACGTCTTTTTTCTGTCCCTTATCGACTCAATCCGGGGCTCCTGCAAGCCATTATTTTTAACGATTGCTTTGAGCGTCTGAACTACGCCTACGGCGCCATTCTTGCTGTCGAGCAAGCACGTCGGCTCAGTCTTCCTGGCGTAACGCTGGTTGAGACAGGGGTGTGGACCGGCCGTGGTCTTCGCAATCTCTGCTATTGGGCTAGTGCATTGCGCTACACTTTTGACCTGGAAGTCAATGTGGCCGGCTTTGATACCGGTAAAGGATTGCCAAAATGTACAGACTGGAGAGACCATCCTGAGCTTTGGCAGGAGGGTGAGATGGTCATGCCTGATCTCAATCTGCTTCGCAGCCAACTTCCTCCCTTCTGTACTCTTGAAATTGGCGATGTGGCTGAGACAGCTCCTCGCTATCTTCAGAAGCCGAACCTGAGTTCGCAACCAATTGGCTTTTTTGCCCTGGATGTTGATCTCTATACATCGAGTGTTGATGCACTTAAGCTGCTCGAGGGTCATCCGGAGACATTGTTGCCAGCTGTCGGCGTGTGGGTTGACGACTCATATGTCAATGTTATGCAAAATAGCTTCTGCGGTGAGGCACTTGCTATCGCCGAATACAATCATCGAAATCATCTTCGTAAGATAGACATGAAAAAAGTCCGTCCCAACCACGCTTCAATGCTTTGGCACTATTGCTTTGCATTTGCGCACATTTTTGATCATCCCGTTCGCCAGGGACGGCGTCCCTCTGCTCTGATTGGCTTTAATCACTGCGACTACTGATCCACAAGCATCGTATTTCTAATCGCAATCTCAAGATCCATCCATGAAATCATGGGTGGATCTTTTCTTTGCCTAGCTGCGATCTTTGGTTATCGTCAAGAGCATCACGTAAAAGCTGTATAGGCCAACCGCAATGAGAAGAACAGTTCCGTAGGCTTTCCAGCGCCAATACTTCAGTTGCCGCTCGGGCATAATGGGCTGGTCAATATAAAGCAAGAACTTCTGACGTTTACTAACATCAACACGGGCTTTCTGATAGCTGGCGACCGAAGCTTTGTAGATGTCAACAGCAAGCTGCAGCTTAGAAGCCAATTGAGACTCAACGACAGGACGGCGAGCAGAGTCGCCTCCGCGAGCATCCAATTGATTGGATTGTTCAGTCTTGATCAAGCCTTGCAGTGATGCCATCCGATCGCGGAGTGCGATCAGATCAGGATCGTTCCGATCGGAATACTTGGAGAGTGAAACAGCATACTCGATAGCAGCTTTTGAATATTCACTCTTCAGTTCTTTCAGATAAGCAGTGTTGAGTTTGCGCTCAGAGTCAGAGTCAACCGTCCTCGTCTTGACGCGGAATGCCTGCACTGTCTTTGATGCCTCATCAACATCACGCTCCGCTGTATCCATCTGTTTTTTGCTGCTGGCAAGCTCTTGAACCAAAATCCGTTCATTGAACTTGTCAATAAATCTGTTCGAATACTCCAGCAGTTTCTTGTTGATGGATAGGCTTAGCTGAGGATCAAAGGCTATGGTTGAAAGTTCAATAGAGCCACTGGTGTCATCTGTCTCAACACGGATCTTTGGAGCCAAGTATTCTGCCAAGGCTTCACGTGTTGGTTTCCCATTGAAACGAGATATAGGGTCAACTGTTGCTGCGCTAAATCTAGCGATCAAATCAAGATCCTTGTCGAGCTGTTTGATGACGCCAGGCGAGCGCAAGTATAATTTGAGATACTTTGCATCCTGTTGAGACGAAGCATAGTTCTTGGTAAACATTGCGGCAAACCCTGCAGCAGCATTGTCGGTGCTATCAGCAGATTTAATCAAAAACTTTGAGCGTGTTTCGTACCGTGGGGCAGCCAAGCCCAGGAAGAAAATCCCAGCTGGAACAGCGACAGATACCAAGGCCACGAGGCCCCATCGAATTTTTGGTCTGCGTCGCTGTCGAAGCAACCGCAGCTGCTCAGGGGAATTGGGATCTGCAGCTGATTCGGGACGGACATCATCGTCTTTGGACTTTCGAGCCAGCAGTGACTCAAGGGCATGATCAACCCCAAGAAAATCGTCGTAAATGCTCATTGTTGTGCCAGAAAAAGTTCTTTGAAACCAGGCTCGACTAAAATACGTTTGTGGATTTCGACTCCCTCCAAGACGTCATCATACCGGTAAAACTGCCCATCGACGAGCACAAGAGCATAATCACAGTCAGCCTCCAATCCCAATAAGTTGTGATCCACCATGATGAAATCAGAGGCCTTACGCTTACGCATCAAATGTTCGCGGCATTTGACTCGAAAGGCCTCGTCACCGACCGACGTAATCTCGTCAATGAGGTAGACATCAAAATCAAAGGCCATGGACAGGCCAAAGGTGACCCTGGCTTTCATGCCACTGGAGTAGGACTTGAAGGGACGATCAAAATAAACACCAATTTCGGCAAACTCTTCCACGAACTGAATCTTATCCTGGATCTCATCTTCGTCTGAGCAATAAATCATGGCTACAAATCTGACGTTCTCTCTGGCGGAAAGACTGCCTTGAAATCCACCGACAAGCCCAACAGGCCAACTGACAGAGCAATGTCTTTCAATTACCCCCCTATCTGGTTCGTCAATACCTCCAATCAGGTTGATGAGGGTTGACTTTCCAGCGCCATTGCGACCGAGTAGCGCAACAGACTGGCCTTTCGGTAACCTGAGAGAGAGGTCTTTGAAGATGTAACTGCGTTGTCCTTTATGGACATACGACTTTGTTACTCTACTTAGTTCAATCATTGGGATCTCCTCAGCTTCTTCTCTACCAACGTGTATGCCCACAGGGCCAGCACAACAGTGATCAAGGCACTGGTGAACAAGTAAAACATGCTGACCCCAGTGCCTTCTAGTGTGTAGTGACTATTAAATGCATTGCGAGAAATCTCTACACCTTGGATAATCGGATTGATGGCCAGCCACTGTCTGTAGGGCTGAGGGATGTGGGAAAGCGAAAAAAGCGCCCCTGATATATACCACAAAGGCCGCATAATCATGGGCACAAAAACCTCGATGACTGGATATAGCCGTCCGGTGATCATGAAAAATACTCCACAGCCAAACGAGAAGACAGATGTGAGCAATATGGAGGCAAATAGACGAGGAAGATCGTCAATTCGTTGATTTGGGAAGATGATGAAATATGGTCCAAGAATGATGATGGTGAGGAGGCAAAGCAAGCCCAGCTCCACAAGGGCCCTCGAAACTACTGTGTCAATAGGCCGCACATGCCGATAAAAAAATAGGGCTTCGTTGGCTTGATAAGCGTGCACCGCTCTGACAGAAGTCTCGGAAAAAACGGTAAAAACAACAATGCCAGTTGTGAAAAATATGATGGGGTCAATCGAGTCGTCGTGCAGTGGATGCAGAAAAGTGAAAATGACGCTAAAACTTAGAATTGACAGCAGTGGGCCTATGATGAGACCCATAAAGCCCACGTAATTATGACTGATCCGGGTTCTTAGTTCCCGGAATGTCAGGGCATTGATAACGCGAACTCTGGTGGCAATGCTCATTGTTATTTAGACTCAGTACTGCCTTTGCTCAAAACGACCGTGGCGCAGGTAGTGCGTGACCGCATCAACACCTGATGCCCTGACATCTGGATTCAGATTCAGATAGCGCTCTGGGCTGAAACCGTAGGGCAGTTCCCGTTGGTCAAGACCTGTCGGGATACCGTTCGTCTGACTGGAGGGCTGTTCCGCTCCTGATGTCCCCAATGTCATCAGTTGCCGCAGCAGTCCTTTCCGACGGCCGGTTGCTCTCCGCGAAGATGCTGCTTTGACGGTGGGTGCTGACGCTGGTGCTGCTACCACGGAGGCAGCCGTGGGGAGTGGCCCAGCGGCTGCCGGATCGTGAGGCAGCATCTGAGTCAACAGCCTGTCGCGATGAAGACCCCTGAGTTTGTAGGTCACGACTCCTTGCTCAGCGCCCGTTGCGTCGTGATGGGGGCTGTTTTGACTGATCTGTGCCAGTTCGTGACGGGACTGCATGCTGTCATTCACGATGCGGAAGGCTTCGCTTTCCTGGTTCCAGAAGTCGTAGCTGTTGAAGGACTGCACCCAATCTTTCCAGCCGGCCGTGGTGGCATCAAAATGAACGCTCATCGCTGCCAGCGATGCATAAAGTGATGAGGTTGTAGATGTAATTTCGTCGTTGACAGTGTCGCTGTCTAATGAAAAGTAGCCATTCCTCGATTGGTCTGTAAAGATCACCTCTCCGCGCAGGCTGCTGGGTGCTGGAGCCAAGGGGTCAAGCAGAGCACGCACATCCACCAGGTTCTTGTTGCGCAGCTCTTCCACAATCTCGTCGGGAATGGCGCGCAAGGTCTTCTTCTGCAATTCCCCGAGAGCAGCCATTGCTTGTTTGTAGCGACCATAGACATCTGTTGGGGACATGAAGTCTGGTCCTTGGAGAAATGCTTTCAGGACATGGTCATAGGCCTTCAGTAGAAGCACGTTTCGGGTGGCCAGGGCTGCCCCAATTCGGCGGCTGAAGTAGCGCTGGATGCTTTCAAGTGAAAGGCCGAAATAGGCGGAGTTGACAATTAGCCCGTGTAGATTGGCAAAGAATTCACTGCTCAGCGAATGGCCACTGTCGTGGTACGCAAAAAGATTGCTGTTGATAACAAGCTTGTACCCCTGTTGTTTGAGTCTCAGGGACAGATCAACATCATCGTTGCGCAGAAAAACGGGAAGTAAACCGCCGATGTTGTCGAGGGCAGCAAACGGAAATGAGATGAAGATGAAGGTCGAGAAATCGACATCCAAGGCCTGGCTGAGATTATTGAGGTGCGAAGGCTCTTTGATGTTTTGCCCGTGACGCACGAGGTAGGGATACAGCTTGTGCTGGTTTTTCGGGATGCTTGGTTGCATTGGTCTATCAGACAGCTCACTGAAGAACCGGCCCCAGTAGCCACCCCATTCCTGGATGCATAGCGGATTCTCGCGGGCAAAGACAATGCCCGATGCAAACACTTTGTCGCGACGCAGGCTGACGTAGCCGTCGTGGCGGAGAATGGTTTCTGGATCAATTCCAGCATCATCATCAATGATGATCACCTCATCAATCGTGCCCAGGCCTTCGCCAGCTCGTCGCACCATCTCGACCAGGAAGGAGGCGTTGCCGCCACCGCCGTAGTTGCCTCCTTGGGTGTACAAAACCCTCAGTCCAGATGCTGCTGAGCTGAACAGATCAGCCTGATCTCTGCCCGTTGCATCGTAGACAATGAACAGGCTTCTTTTGACAAAATGCTTCCAAATGTTGTCGTTGACGACGCGTTGTTGCAGCAGGTTCAGGCTGCGAGCCACGAGGTCTGGATTGCCGAATGTCCGGAAGAGGTACACCCGCTGTCCCAGGTTCAGACGCCGGTTGCCCGGGCGACCCAGCCAGCGGAACCCACCCAGGACACCCACCTCAGACAGGCATTCCACCGAAGCCGTGAGTCGGTGGCCCGGTCTCATCACCTTCACGTCGAACCATGGACCCAGCAGATTCGCCAGGTTGCCCTGGCGTTCCCACTCGTCCAGGGTGGTCATTCCCGCTTCGCGATCGGTGGCATCAAAGGCGCTCAAGGCCCGGCCCCCTTCGACGACGGATTCACGCAGCACGTGTTCCCCGTGGCGCGAGACGGCTTTGATGATCAGTCGGAATCGACCACACCCCCTGAGCCTGCAGCCGACGCTGGTCAATGCTGTGTTTTCCCTGAGCGCGTCCAGGAACAGCGTCAGGTGGTAGGTGTCCAGGTGCAGCCAGTCGCCCCGCAGCAGCGTGCAGGGCTGGGACAGCAATGCTGCCGGGTCATCGGTGCTGTTCCAGGTCTGAATGACGGAGTCATCCAGACCTGGAAATGCTCCCCCCAGTTCGACCTCAGCTCCGACCTGGTCGACATCCTGCGACCGGTATCGGCTCAGCTCGTCACGGATCAGGTCAATGGCGGCCATGCTCGTGCTGGGGGGGATCGGCGTCAGTATCACAGATCTCAACCTGCTGCCGCTCTCGCGACAGCCCCTCGCCGATCCGGCCACTGTCGTTCGTGGATGGTGACCATCGCCCCGCTGGTCGAGCGCAGTGTGAGTCTTCCCACCAGCTGAGGTGGGGCTGTGTCTGCCGGGTCCAGTCGGTAGCGCCCCAGCAGCGCCACCAGCAGCACCAGGGCCTCCTGCTGGGCAAAGGCGGCGCCGGGGCAGCGTCGGGGACCCAGGCCAAACGGCAGGTAGGCCTCGCGGATCGCTTCTCGCTCCCCCTCTCCGAGAAATCGCTCCGGGCAGAAGCCATCTGGGTCGTTCCAGCGGCTGCGATGCCGCTGCAGGACCCATGGGGAGAGTGTCAGGACACCTCCCATAGGGCAGCGTTCCCCGGCCACCCGTTCGCCATGGACGGATTGACGGATGACGAAGGGCAGTGGCGGATAGAGTCTCAACGTCTCATTCAGCACGGCAGCGGTCTGGACCAGTTGCCGGAGGTCCGCAGGGCTCGGAACCCCACCGGTTTGGGCGAGCAGGTCGTCGATCTCCTGGCGCGCCCTGTCCTGCCAGGGCTGATCGCGGCTCAGCAGCCAGCCGGCCATGGCAAGCAGCATCGCCGAGGTTTCGTGGCCCGCCAGGAACAGCACGCAGACCTGGTCCACGAGTTGTTCTGCATCAAAGGCCCGGCTGTCGATCAGCACCTGCAGCAGGTCGGGGCGTGGCGGGCTTTCGCCGCTGAGCCTGCGCCGCACCCGTTCGGCCAGCCACACCCTGATGGGGCGGGCGTGGTGCTGCAGATACCCCTCCAGCCAGCGGCCGGGCACCCCCAGCAGCCGCAGCACCAGGGCCGGCACCGTGCGGTGCTGATAGCGGGCGAAAGATTCGAAGACAGCGGCGGCATCTGGCCCTGTGACCGGTTCGCTGAGGATCGTGCGCACGATCACGTCGGCGGTGTAGGCCGTCATCTCGCTCTGCAGGTCGATGCAGGCGTCGGTCTCGGCCTGCAACCGAGTCGCCAACCGCTCAACCACGGCCGCCGCCGCCTCCTGCATCTGCGGAAACACCTTCTGCAGGCTGGCCTGCTGCAGGGCCTGGTCAATCCAGCGGCGTTGCTGCTGCCATTCCTCGCCGTTCACCGAAAACACCCCCCGGCCGATCAGGGGGGCCAGCACCCAGAGCGTCAGCGGGTGCTTGGGGTGCTCGTCCACTTCATCCACCAGCAGCCGTCGCACCTCGCCGGGGTCGTTGACCAGCACCATCGTCTGCCCCAGCAGGCTGGCCCGTCCTGCCGGCAGGCGATAGCTGAAGGGCGTCAGCCACGCGAACCAGCTGCGCAGGCCTTCGAGCCGCTGGCGCCAGCCGGGGCGCCGTGGCGGTTCCGGAAATGGTGGGACCCAGGCCGCCATCAGCGGCGATCCAGCATCAGGGGTGTTGCCGTGCGGTCTGGTTCGGCCAGCAGGTCGTCGATCAGGTCGAAACCGCCGCTGTCGATGCCGTCTGCCACGGCGTGGAAATACTGAAAGTGGAGCCGGAACTGGTTGTTGAGCAGGCTCCAGCGGCTGTTGAGCCCCAATCGCTGGCGCAGGGGCACCACCCGCTGCTCGGGATACCGATCCGAGGGGCGGCCCATGCCGCTCAGGTCGTAGGGATTCACACCGGCGCCGCTGATCCAGTCGTCGAACGAACTCACATCCAGCCAGGGCAGCGGCGGCGCCGTGGCCAGGGTGTGCAGATCGTCGCGAAACCAACGGGCTTCGGGCAGGCCGGCCAGATGGATCAGGTTCTGCCCCAGGGTGAGCAGCCGCAGCCGGGGTAGCACCGACCCCGCCAGGGGGTCGCGCCGCAGCCGGGCCGCCAGCATCGCCGCCACGTAGGTGCCACAGCTGTGGCCCAGCAGCACCACATCGGTGGCCGGGTCGCTCTGTTCGAGCAGCAGCAGCCGCCGCTGCTGCTCCTGCAACCGCTCGTGGAGGCCGCCGTCGAGTCCCCGCGCCAGCCGGTCGGTGTAGCGGATCGAGCGGAACAGCCAGCTGATCCGCCGTCGATCGGCCTCCAGGCAGCCCAGCCAGACGAGGGCGGCGCAGAGCGCCACCCCCAGGGCGAGCACCAGCCCCGGCGCACCGGCGGCCACCAGCAGCCCGAAGGCTGCGGCAATGATGGCCACCAACCCCCCCCACAGCAGTACGAAGACCAGCGGCCACACAAGGGTGAAGCCGGCCCGACGGCTCAATCGCAGCCCCAGCCGCAGCACGCCATTGGCCAGGTACCGCCGGTAGAGCCAGGCCCCGTCGGCCAGCAGGCTGAGGCCGTGGCGCGGCCACTGCCGCCGCACCAGGTCATCCCAGTGCAGCGTCACAATCTCGAGGGCCGTTCGCGGGTCATCGCCATCGCTCACCCGCCAGCGGCTGTGGTGAGGGCCACCCCCCAGGCGCTGCCGCTGCAACTGCCCGCCGGCCGTGGGATGGCGTTGCAGTTGTTCGAAGAGCAGCCGCTGGACCTGGCCGGCTCCCCGGGGGTCGAATCCCCCAAGCACATAGAGCCGGCGTCGGATCACGGGCTGCCCTCTGGAACGAGAATTATCCACGGTCCTTCGGCGTGAGCCATGCGCTTCGGTGTGCCCAATCCCGCCATGGCCCGGCTGCCGGGGCTGGCGGAGCTGCTCAGTCCCCACACGCTGGTGCTGGGACGGCGGGCCTGCCGGCGGGATCCGCACCTGGAGGCCCTGCTCGCCTGGGGGCGCAAACCCAGCGCCGCCTGGGCCGAGGCCGAGGCCCGGCGCCGGGGCCTGCCCCTCTGGCGTGCCGAGGACGGTTTTCTGCGCTCCCTCGGTCTCGGCCCCGAGGACCCGCCCCTGGCGCTGGTGTTGGATGACACGGGCATCTATTACGACAGCACCGCCCCCAGTCGCCTCGACCGGCTGGTGGCGGCCGACCTCAGCCCCGAGGAACGCCGGCGGGCTGTGGAGCTGCGGCAGGCCTGGTGTGCCGCCCGCCTCTCGAAGTACAACGGCGCCCGCGAATCGCCGCCCCCCGACGACGACTTCGTGCTGGTGGTGGACCAGACTGCCGGCGACCTGTCCCTGCGCTGGGGTGCCGGCGACGCCGAGGCCTTCGCGGCGGCCCTGGCGGCGGCCCTGGCGGACCATCCCCGGCACCGGGTGGTCGTCAAGCAGCACCCCGATGTCGTCGCCGGCCGCAAGCACGGGCACTTCAGCCCGGCCCAGCTGCGCCACGACCGCATCATCACCATGGCCGACGGCGGTCACCCCGTCGCCCTGCTCGAGCGGGCCACGGCCGTGTACGTGGTCACCTCGCAGATGGGCTTCGAGGCGCTGCTCTGGGGCCGCCCCGTGCATTGCTTCGGGCTGCCCTTCTATGCCGGCTGGGGGCTGACCGTCGACCGCCGTCCCCCACCGGCCTGGCGCCAGGGCGGAGCCGACCTGGAGCGGCTGGTGCATGGGGTGCTGGTGGGCTACAGCCGCTACCGCGATCCGGTCAGCGGCGCCGCCTGCGGCCCGGAGCGGTTGATCGAGCACCTGGCCCTGCAGCGGCGCCATCTGCTGGCGGTGCCCACCGACCTCGTGGCCTATGGCTTCCGCCGCTGGAAGCGGCCCGTGCTGCGGCGCTTTCTACGGGGCCCCAGGGGCAGCCGGCTGCGGTTCCGCCGGCTGGGGGCGCCAGCGCCAGCGCCGGGCACCATGGCGGTGGTCTGGGGGCGCCAGGCCCATCTGCCAGCCCCGAGCCTGCAGCTGGAGGATGGCTTCCTGCGGTCGGTGGGCCTGGGGGCCAACCTGATCGAGCCCCTGTCGTGGGTGGTCGATCGCAGCGGCATCTACTACGACTGTTCAGCGCCCAGCGACCTGGAGCGTTTTCTGGCCGGCCATGGCTTTGCTCCGGAGGAACGCCGGCGTGCCGGGGCCCTGCGGGAGCGCATCGTCGCCGCCGGGCTCACCAAATACAACCTGCAGGCCGATCCCTGGCGGCGGCCGCCGATGGACGACGGGCGGCCGGTGCTGCTGGTGCCGGGGCAGGTGCCGGGCGATGCCTCGATCCGTTTCGGGGTGCCCGCCGACAGCGCCGTCCGCAGCAACGCCGATCTGCTGGCGGCCGTCCGGGAGTCGCAGCCCGAGGCCTATCTGCTTTACAAGCCCCATCCCGATGTGGTGGCGGGGCTGCGCCACGGGGGAGCCGGTGAGCGCCACTGCCCAGGGCTGGCCGATGAGGTGCTGCTGCACGGGGCGATGGACCACCTGCTGGGGGTGGTCGACGCCGTGCACGTGCTCACGTCGTTGACGGGATTCGAAGCGTTGCTGCGCCAGCGGCCGGTGCATGTGCATGGGCTGCCGTTCTATGCCGGCTGGGGGCTCACCCAGGACAGCCTGCGCTGTGGGCGGCGGGGTCGTGCGCTGCAGCTGGATGAGCTCGTGTTCGGCGCGCTGATCCACTACCCGATCTATGTCTGCCGTCGCAGCGGCGATCACATCCCGCCGGAGCTGGCCCTGGATCAGCTGCTCGACTGGCGGTCTCAGCCAGCCCAGCCCCTCGGCCTGCGGCGGCGGTTGCTGCGGCGCTGGAGACCCTTGCAGGAGCGTCTGTTCGGCGACAGATTCTCGTCCCGGTCCCGGTAGTCTTGCGCCGCTTCCGCCCGGCGATCTTGCAGCCCATCACCATCGAGGGACCGGTGCTGCTGCTGATGGGCCCGCTGGGTCAGTTCTTTGCGCGCCTGGCCCGTCATCTCGAAGGCCGTGGGGTGCCGGTGCTGAAGCTGATGCTGCCCCTGCAGGAATTCGGCTTCGCTCGCCATCAGCAGGTGCCCTTCGCCGGCCCCCTGCCTGAGCTCAAACCCTTCCTCAAGGACCTGATCGAGCGCCATGGCATCCGCCATGTGTTCATGTACGGCGATTTCATCGAGCCCCATCGCCTCGCCCTTGAGCTGATCGAAGAGCTGCAGGCCGAGCGGACGATTGACGGCTGGGTGTTCGAGCTGGGGTATGCGCGCCCCAATTACGTGACCCTGGAGCGGATGCGCGTCAACTGCCGTTCCAACCTCAACCAGCCCGTCGAGTTCTATCGCTCGTTGCCACCGGTGGAGGTGATTCCCCAGTCACGGCGAGAAGCGGGCGTGCGTTGGCGGCGGTACTGGAAGCCACCGATCTTCATCCTGCATTGCTTCAGCCGCTACCGCATCCTCGATCAGGCCCACAAGCTGCAGCCCACCCCCCGCGACATCCTCTGCCAGTACATCGGCGTGCTGCGGGGGCTGGTGTATCCGCTCAGCCAGGCGTCCCTGCGGCGGCGGATCCTCGACGGGACCCCCTTCATGCTCGTGCCCCTGCAGGTGTCAACCGACACCCAGATCACGATGGGCTCCCCGTTCGCCGGCATGGAACCCTTCATCCAGCAGCTCATCACCTCCTTTGCCCGCCATGCCCCCGGTTCCCTGCGGCTGGTGTTCAAACACCATCCCCGCGACCGGGGTTATCACCACTACGGACGGCTGATCGCCACGGCCGCCGCCGCCGCCGGGGTGGCCGACCGGGTGCTCTATTTCCATGACGCACCGCTGGCGCCGATCCTCACCCATCCCGCCTGCCGCGGCCTGATCACCGTCAACAGTTCGGTGGCGCTGCAGGCCCTCTTCCATGCCGTTCCCCTCAAGGTGCTGGGTCAGGCGTTCTTCAACCTCGAGGGTCTCGCTGATCAGCAGCCCCTCGATGGGTTCTGGTCGGCTCCCCAGCCGTCTGACCGGGATCTGTTCCGCCGCTTCTACCGCCATCTGATCGACACCACCCAGGTGAACGGCAACTTCGACGGCTATTTCCCCTTCGCCAGCCTGTTTCCGGTGGCACCCCACTTCGAGCAGGAGGATGCGGTGCAATCTCCAGGCCCACTGGTCGTGGCCGGGCGCCTCATCGGCCTGGCACAGGCGGCGGGGCACCAGGGGCTGGCCCTGGGCTGGGGACTGCTGGGCTGCCACCGCCGTGCCCAGCGCCGCAGCCATCGCGGTGCCCGCCGGGCCCTGCAGGCCCTGGGGGTGCGGGTGCTGCTTGATCGCCGGGCGGAGCCGGTTCCCGCGGGGGCCCGGCTGCTGCTCAACGACCTGCCCCTGGTGGGTCCCCTGCTGCTGCAGGGGATCTTCCGCAGCGGCGATGGCCTGCGGCTGCCGCCGGGCGGCATCGACGCCGAGCTGGTGCAGACCCTCCATGGTCAGCAGCGACCGCTGGTGCCCTGGGTGCTCACCATCCGCCAGCTGAGCTTCGTGGCCCCGCCGCAGGACGGGCCGCTGCTGCTGCAGGTGCTGCGGCGTCTGCCCAGCCCGGCGATGACGGTGATCGCCCGCGAGACCCCGGCCCTCGATCCGGTCGACTGCCAGGATCCCGACGCCCTGGGCGCCGTTCTGCGGCAGCGCTACGCCGCTGTCATCCCGGCCCTTCGAACACCAGCACCACGTTCTTCCCCCCGAAGCCGAAGGCATTGGCCAGTGCCAGCCTGGCCGGGCCTTCCAGCCGGCTGACCGCCTGGGGCATCGGCAGGGGCAGGGCCGGGTCGGGATGGGGGCAGTTGCGCTGGGCCGGCACCAGACCCTCCCGCAGGCAGAGCACCGTCAGCACGGCTTCGAGGGCACCGGCGCCGCCGATCAGATGCCCCACTGCCGCCTTCGGCGCCAGCAGCCAGGGGCGGCGAGCCCCAGCGCTGCCGTCAAACAGGCGGCCCAGGGCCAGGGCCTCGGCGTGGTCGCCCTGCACGGTGCCGGTGCCATGGGCCTTGACCAGCTGCAGATCATCGGGACTGACGCCGGCCTGCTCCAGGGCCTGGCCCATGGCCCGTTCGGCCTGCCGCCCCTCGGGCTGGGGGGTGGTGATGTGGTGGGCATCGGCGGTGACGGCTCCCCCCCGCAGCCAGCCATGCACTGGAGCATTGCGGGCCCGCGCCCGCTCGGGGCGTTCCAGCACCAGGGCCGCGGCCCCCTCACCCATGACGAAGCCGCAGCGGTCGCGGTCGAAGGGGCGGCTGGCCTCCTCCGGGGGGCCGTCGCAGCCGGCCAGGGCCCGCATCGCTCCGAAGGCCGCCATGCCGGCACGGTTGAGCAGCGCATCGCAGCCGCCCACCACCACGACGTCGGCCAGGTCCTGCTGCAGCAGGCGAGCCCCCCAGAGAATGGCGTCGGCCCCGGAGGCGCAGGCCGAGACCGGCGCCTCCAGGGGGCCGCGGGCCCCCAGGAACAGGGCGATCTGGGCGGCCACGGCGTTGGGCATGATCATCGGCACCGTCAGCGGGTTGACCCGGGCGGGGCCCTGCTCCCGCAGCACGGTCAACTGCTCCTGCAGGGTGGCCAGGCCTCCCATGCCGGTGCCGAACACGACCCCGAGGCGCTCGGGGGCCAGGCTGGGGCGCCCGGCGTGGGTCCAGGCCTCCTGGGCCGCCACCAGGCCCATCTGGGCTGAACGGTCGAGGCGCCGGGCCCGGTGCGGTTCCAGCAGGGCATGGATCTCGAAGCTGCTGACGCCCCCGACGCGGCTGGGGAGGTCGGCACTCCAGGCGGGATCGAGGGCACGCAGGCCGCTGCGGCCCTCGAGCAGGGACCGCCAGGTGGAGGGGTGGGTGCTGCCCAGGGGGGAGACCACACCCAGGCCGGTGATGGCGATGCGGTCAGTCAATCGCTCCGTGCTGACGCAGCAGCTGCAGCAGATCGGCCACGGTCAGCAGCCGTGGCAGCTCTCCAGCGTCGATGGCAATGGAAAACCGCGTTTCGGCCTCCAGGATCATTTCCATCATGCCGAGGGAATCGACACCGAGGTCTTCCACAAAGCGACACGATGGTTGCACCTTGGTGGGCTCGACGCCGGCGATGGTGCGCAGCAGGTCGCCGAGGATGTCGAGGGCCTGGGCTTCCGTCATGGCTCCGGTCGGGGTTGACGACGCCATACGGGATCAGCGGTTGCGTGTTTCTATCACGGGGCCACCGGCAGCCAGGGGCTGCGATGGGGCAGCACCAGAGCCGGATGCGACTGGGCCGGCGCCGGCTCCCAGCCATCGCAGGCCATCAGGATCTCGATGATCTGGTTGAAGTCGCGGGCGATCGAGAACCCCGCCACCCTTGCCCCGCTGAGGCCGGCGTTGAGGCGCACCAGGCCCGGCACCCGGAAGCGCTCGTCGACCTGGCGCAGCTGCTGCTCCAGCTCGCGGTACGTGCGGCAGTCGAGGTCGGCGGGATCGGCCGCCGCGGTGTCGTGCAGGCCCGGCACGGGATGGCGGGGCGGGGGAAGGTTGAGGTCCCCGGCGCAGAAGGGTGGAAGCCGCAGGCGCTCAAGGAACCGCTCCACCAGGGCCTGGGGCTGCCCGATCTGGCAGAACGACATCAGACCCAGGGTCCAGCGGTGGTCGGTGGCCCGCGCCAGCATGGCCGCCGACCGCAGCAGGGTGGGCAGAATGCGGAAGTCGGCGCGGTGGAGGGGGGTCACGAAGATGCGGCCCACCTCCAGATAGTGATGGCCGGCTTCCGTGAGGTCCCGGGCCAGGCCGGGAAAGCAGTGCTCGAGGTACGAGCAGTGGCCGTCCCAGGCCTCGGGCTGCCAGCGCGAGAAGCTCAGCCGCTGGGCACCGGCCACGCTGCCGGTGCGCCGGTCCCACACCAGCAGATGCCAGTAGTGGGCATCGCGGCCGTCAAGGTCGCTGTGCCGTGGACCGAGGGGCGACACCTCCCGGAAGGCCTCCGCCCGCAGCCGGCCGATGCCGCCGGCCAGGGTGCCGAAATCGTCGGGCCGCAGCAGATAGGTCTCCAGGTCCCCCTGGCGGAAGAACAGGCCGCCCGGATACTGCCGCGGCAGATCGGGCAGCGCCGGGCTGTCGAGAGCGTCGTTCCCCGGAGGGGGGTGGTCCGGCAGGACAGGCATGGCCGGGATTCTGCAGCACCCGTCCAGGGCCGCTGTCGCTGATGTCACCCAGTCCGCCATCGCTGGTGCTGCTGCATCAGGGGGCCGGCCCCACCATCGATCACTTTCTGGCGGCCCCCCTCGAGCGGCTCGGCTGCGGCCGCCACGATCTCGACAGCCGCCACGATCCCGCCGCTGAACTGGCGCGTCTGAACGGGCTGCCATCTCTGCTGGTGGTGGTGCGGGCCCTGCCGGCCCCCTGGCTGCGCCCCCTGCGGGCCCTGCGTCGCCAGGGCTGCCGGCTCATCTATCTGATGGATGACGATCTGCTGGATCCAGCCGCCGCCGGCAGCCTGCCCGACACCTACCGCCGCCGCCTGCGGCAGGCCATCACCGCCCAGCGCCGCCATGTGCCGGGCCTGTTCGATGAGGTCTGGGTCACCAGCGCCGCCCTGGCCCGCAAGTACGCCCATCTCTCCCCCCGCCTGCTGCCCCTCGATCCCCATCCGCGGCTGCTGCAGCGGCAGCCGCGGATGCAGCTGGCCTACCTGGGCACCGCCGCCCACCAGCGTGAGTTCGCCTGGCTGCTGCCGCTGCTCACGGCTCTGCAGCAACGCTGGCAGCACACCCATGTGGATCTGTTCGGCGACCTGACCATCAACCGTCAGTTCCGGCACCTGCCCCGGGTGCGGCTGCTGCATCCGATGGACTGGGAGCGCTATCTGCAGGAGACCGGCAGCCGCAGCATCGATCTGCTGCTCTGTCCGTTGCTCGAGGATCCGTTCAATGCGGGCCGGGCCGCCGTCAAGGTCGTCGATGCGGCCCGGCTCGGGGCGGTGGGGCTCTATTCCGATCGGGAGCCTTACCGCAGCAGCGTCCGCCACGGGCAGACGGGGCTGCTGCTGGCCGATGATCAGCACCTGTGGCTGGAGGCGATCGCGGCACTGGTCGACGCCCCCGGCCAGCGACGGGCCCTGGCGGAAGGGGGGCTGGCCATGGTCCGGGAGCTGGGACGGCGTCCGGGCTGCACGACCCATCCGTTGGAACGGGTCTTGGTCGTCTAAGTTCGAGCGCCGCCCGTCGATCACCCCCCATGGTTCCCGCTCTGGCGGTCGTCCCCCCCGCCCAGGTGGCGCCTGCACCTCCAGCGGCCTCCCCCCTGCGATACCGCCTCGGGCCTGGCGATCGCCTGCGGCTGTCGCTGTTCAAGATGGAGGGGTACGACACCCAGGCCGAGGTGCTGCCCGACGGCACCGTCAACCTGCCCCGGCTGGGCAGCGTGCCGGTGTGGGGGCTCACCATCGACCAGGCGCGGGACCGCATCACCCGCGGTTACACCCGCTTTCTCAGGCGCCCGTCTGTCTACCTCGATCTGATCGGCACCCGCCCCCTGCGGATCTCGGTGACCGGAGAGGTGCAGCGCCCCGGCCTGTACAGCATCAGCCGCGCCGAGACCAACCAGCTCAGTGCCGCCGATGGCAAGGCCGCCGGCCCGGCCATCCAGTCGAGCGGCTGGCCGACCCTGGTGGAGGCGATCCAGAAGGCCGGCGGCCTGACGGCCCGCGGCGATCTGCGGCGCGTCACCGTTCAGCGCCCCGATCCCGCCGGTGGCGCCCCCCGCGAATTCAGTGTCGATTTCTGGTCGGTGCTCCGGGGGGCCAGGGCGGGCAGTGTCAATCCGCTCATCTACGACGGTGACAGCGTCGTGGTGCCCATCGCCGAGCAGCAGCAACCCGAAAGCGAACTGATCGCCGTCGCCTCCTCGACCTTTGCGCCGGCCACCATCACGGTGAACGTGATCGGCGAGGTGGAACGTCCGGGGCCCCAGCAGGTGCGGGCCAACAGCCCCCTGTCCCAGGCGGTGATGAGTGCCGGCGGCATCACCCGCCGGGGCAACCGCAACACCCTCGAGCTCCTGCGTCTCGAGCCCAGCGGCGCCATCAACCGGCGCACCCTGGCCTTCACCCCCGCCGCTTCCCTGGGCTCGGAGCAGAACCCCCCCCTGCGGGACGGCGATGTGGTCGTCGTCGATCGCCATGGCTGGGCCAAGACCAACGACAGCATCCGCAGCGCCGTCGAACCCCTCGGTCCGGTGCTCAACGGCCTGAGCATCTTCCGTCTGCTGGTGCCTGGAGCGTTCTGAGCGATGGCCTGGTGGCTGATGAAGAGCGAGCCGGAGGTGTACGGCATCGACCACCTCGCCGCCGAGGGCACCACCCTCTGGGACGGCATCCGCAACTACCAGGCCCGCAACTTCATGCGGGCCATGGCCCCCGGCGACCAGGCGTTCTTCTACCACTCCAACGCCTCGCCCCCCGGCATCGTCGGGCTGATGGAGGTGATCGAGACGGGCCTGGTGGACCCGAGCCAGTTCGATCCGGCCAGCAAGTATCACGATCCCCGATCCAGCCGCGACAACCCGCGCTGGGACTGCGTCCGCCTGGCCTACCGGGGACGCTTCAGCCGGTTGCTCAGCCTCGAGGAGCTGCGCCGCACGTACAGCGTCGACGAGCTGACGGTGGTGCGCCAGGGCAACCGCCTGTCGATCCTGCCCGTCGCCGAGCCCATCGCGGAGCGTCTGCTGCTGCAGCTGGGGCCCGTCCAGCCGTGAGGATGGGAGACTGGCCGGCGCCTGTGCCTCCCTGCCCGTGAAAGCCCTCAGCGTGCTGGGTTCCACCGGTTCCATCGGCACCCAGACCCTCGAGATCGTCGCGGAGTTTCCCGACCGCTTCCGGGTGGTGGCCCTCACGGCCGGTCGCAACCTCGAACTGCTGGTCGAGCAGGTGCTGCGCCACGATCCCGAGGTCGTCGCCTTGGCCGATCCCGGGCTGCTGCCGGCCCTGCGGGAACGGCTGGCGGCAGCGGCTCCCGCCTGCCGGGCCCGGCTGCTGGCCGGTGCCGACGGACTGGCCGAGGCGGCAGCCTGGCCGACGGCGGATCTGGTGGTCACCGGCATCGTGGGCTGTGCCGGCCTGCTGCCGACGCTGGCGGCCATCGAGGCCGGCAAGGACCTGGCCCTGGCCAACAAAGAGACGCTGATCGCCGCAGGGCCCGTGGTGCTGCCTGCCCTGCAGCGCAGCGGCAGCCGGCTGCTGCCCGCCGATTCCGAGCATTCCGCCATCTTCCAGTGCCTGCAGGGCACCCCCTGGCCCGACACGGCGCGGCTGTCGACCGGCCGCCCCACCCCCGGCCTGCGGCGGCTGCAGCTCACAGCGTCGGGCGGGGCGTTCCGCGACTGGCCCGCCGCCGATCTGGCCCGGGCCACGGTCGCCGATGCCATCCGCCATCCCAACTGGAGCATGGGCCGCAAGATCACCGTCGACTCGGCCACCCTGATGAACAAGGGGCTGGAGGTGATCGAGGCCCATTACCTCTTCGGTCTTGACTTCGACGACATCGAGATCGTCATCCATCCCCAGAGCATCATCCATTCGATGGTCGAACTGGCTGACACGTCGGTGCTCGCCCAGCTGGGCTGGCCCGACATGAAGCTGCCAATCCTGTACTGCCTCAGCTGGCCCGAACGGCTGCCCACCCCCTGGCCCCGCCTCGACCTGGCCCAGGTGGGTCGGCTCGACTTCCGCAGCCCCGACCAGCAGAAATATCCCTGCATGGCCCTGGCCTACGCCGCCGGCCGGGCCGGCGGCACCATGCCGGCGGTGCTCAATGCCGCCAACGAGCAGGCGGTGGCCCTGTTCCTTGATGAACGGATCCATTTCCTCGACATCCCCCGCCTGATCGAACGGGTGTGTGATCGTCACCGCACCGACCTGCGGGCCGACCCCGGCCTGGAGGAGGTGCTGGCCGTTGATGCCTGGGCGCGACGGGCCGTGCTGGAGGCGGCCGCCACCGCCACTGCCGAAGACTTCCGGTATGTCGACGTCGCCTCCCCGGGGCGCAGGTAACACGGGGGAACGTGCCCCGCCCGCCATGCCCCTCAGCGCCGTCGAATGCCCCGGTGATGTCTGCCACAGCCACCACGGCGGCCACCGGGTGGAGCGCCATGAACTGCAGGAGAACCTGCGGCAGCATGGTCAGGACTGGTGCGAGCGCCTGGCCGAGCGCATCTACGAGATCTCGGTCGACACCTTCTCCCAGACCGTGGTGCCGATGCTGCAGCAGTCGGGCTGGCAGCGCCGCCACCTCGACTGGGAGTTCAAGCTGGCCGATGCCCCCGCCGAGGTCGAACGCACCGTGGCCGACGGCACGATCAATGCCGTTGAGAGCTTTCTGCGCAGCAGCGAGGTGCAGCGGCTCTTCGTCAAGGAGCTGGTGGGGGGAACCTTCGCCGAGGCCGGCCATGATGCCCTGCGCTCCAGGGCCGTGCGCCAGGTGATCGAGGCTGAACTGCTCTCGCTGCTGCAGGAGCACCGGGAGCGGCTGGTGGAGGCCGTGGCCGCCTCGCTGGTGGGCGAGGCCCACGGGGATCTCGACCAGGCCCGTCAGGCTGCCGCCACGGGCCTGGAGGATGTGCAGCATCTGCTGCTCAACCATGCCGAGGCCATCCGCTGAGGCAGAACAGCCGCCGGTCCGCCGGCATCTGCTGCTCTGCGCCACCCCCAGCAAGCCCCTCTGCCATGACGACGGCACCGGGGCCGCCAGCTGGGAGCGGCTCAAGGCCCTGCTGCGCAGCCATGGCCTCGACGATCCCGACCATCCGGCCGGGGTGGTGCTGCGCAGCAAGGTCGACTGCCTCCGCTACTGCCAGGGGGGGCCGGTGCTGCTGGTCTGGCCCGAGGGCATCTGGTACGGCGGCGTGACCCCGGAACGGATCGAGCGGATCGTCGCCGACCATCTGCTGGGCGACCGCCCCGTCGACGACTGGATCGTGCGCCGCACCCCCCTGGTGCCGCCCGCGGGCAACGGCTGAGTTGGCCCTGGATCGACAGGCTCCCTGGGTCCGTCAGGCCCCCTCGGCCGCCAGCCGCCCCTGCAGCCACTGCAGCACCACACGATCGCTCCAGCAGCCGTGGCGATCGTGGAAGCCGTTGTGGCCGCCGGATCGGGTGAGACGGGTCTGCAGCCCCGGGGGGGGCTGCAGGCGCTCCAGGGCCGCCGCCGGCACCCAGGGATCATCGGCCGCCTGCAGCAGCAGCCCCGGGGTGGCCAGGCCCGCCAGGCGGCCCAGCGGGCTGGCGGCGGCGTAGTAGGCCGCTCCGTCGGCATGGCCCCAGCGGGGAGCGGTGAGCCCATCGTCGAACGCCCGCAGGCTGCGGCAATGCCCCAGGACCCGGGCCTCGCGGGGGCTGAGCCCGCCCGGGTCCTGGCGGGCCTGGTGCCGCAGGCGCTCCAGCATCCAGCGGTGGTAAAGCCGGTTGCGGGGGGCCTCGAAGGCGTCGATGCAGGCGGCCAGGTCGAGGGGGCTGCTGACGCAGGCCAGGCCATCGAGCGCCGTTGCCCTCTCCAGGCAGGCGTTGAGCAGCACGGTGCCGCCCAATGAGAAGCCCACGGCCAGCAGCGGCGTGCCGTCGGCGAGGTCGCGGGCCTGCTGCAGGGCGGGCAGCACATCGGTGTTGCAGGCCGCCGCATAGGTGCCCCGGGCCAGGGGGCGTCCGCCACCGGCCCCCCGCATGTTCAGCCGCAGCACGGCCAGGCCGGCGGTGTGCAGCAGGCCCGCCAGCCGTCGCACCCCGGGGCTCTCGCTGTCGCCCCCCAGCCCGTGCAGCAGCACCACCAGGGCGCGGGGCTGCCCGGGGCGGGCGTGCCAGGCCAGCAGGGCGCCGCCGCCGGCGAGGGGAAGCTGCAGGGGGCGGCCCTGGGGATCCCGGGGTCGGCGGGGGGCCCGCAGGGTGTCGCGCAGGGTCTGCAGGTCGGGCCCCCACCAGGGGAAGCGCGGCTCGAACGGATCCGGCTCCCCGGGCGGCAGCGGTCGCTTCAGACGATCGGCAGCAGCTCCTGTTCCAGGCAGCGGGCCTGGCCCGGGAAGCGCCGCCGCAGGCGACGGATCCGCAGGATCAGGGGGTCGATGTTGCACTCGCGGCGAAAACAGCGTTCCAGGTGACGCCGGAGGGCGGCGGGGCGGCGCTGGGCGTCGGGCCCCGGACGGGGCGGGCGGGCTGAGGCCATGGGCGTGGGTCCGGTAGATGGTCGGACCCTATGCACGCCTGGGGGGGGGCGACCTGCGCAGAAACACTCAAAATGCCCCCATGCCTACCCCTTCGTTCCGGCTGGATGCCGCCCCGGCCGGGGTGCGTCCGCGTCTCTGGCAGCGTCGTCTGACCGATCTGCTGCGTCGACGGCTCGAGCGGGCCCACGATCGCGACGTGCTGGTGAACGCCGGGCCTGGGGCCGGCAAGACCCTCGGCACCCTGCTCGCCTTCCGGGTCCTGCAGGCCGAGGGGCGCCTGGATGCCCTCTGCATCTGCACCCACCGCACGGCCATCACCGAGCAGTGGCTGGCCGCCGCCGCCCGGCTGGGGCTGGTGCTGGGGGACGGGCTGCCGTCGGGCGATGGGCTGGTGTGCAGTTATCAGACCCTGGCCCGCGATCCGGGGGTGCCGCGGCAGCGGTTGCTGGCCCATGCCCCCCTGGACCGCTGGTTGCTCGTGGCCGATGAGGTGCATCATCTGGGTCTGGATCCCGAGGAACCCGAGGGGGGCTGGGGCTGCGGGTTCGAGGCCCTCAGCGGCGGGGCCGCCCTGCGCGTGGGGCTCACCGGCACCCCCTTCAGGGCTGATCGGCTGGGGTTCTGCGCCGCCCGGGCCCACCTCGAGACCGACGACGACGACGGCGGTTGCCACCGGGTCATCGCCCCGGATCTGTGCGTCGAGCCCCGGGAGCTGATCGCCTCCGGTGATGTGCGCCCTCTTGTGTTCCACTTTCAGGACGGCTGGGTCGACCACCAGCGGGGGGAGGGGGGCGCCGATCCGCAGGCCACCTCCCCCTTGTCGGAGGAGCGGCGGGAGAGCTGGAGGGCCCGCAACCTGCGGCGGGCGGTGGCCCTGGGGGAACCCGACGGCATTGCCCGTCGGGTGCTGGCCAGTGCCCGCTGCGAGCTGATGCGCCTGCGGGAGCTGGACCCGTCGGCGTCGGGGCTGGTGGTGGCCCGGGACATCGACCACGCCCTGGCCATCGGCCGGCTGCTGGAGGCAGAGGGCGATCCGGTGCGGGTGGTCCATTCCCTCGACCCCGAGGCGGCGGAGACCCTGCAGCGGTTCCGCGGGGGGGAGGGCCGCTGGCTGGTGAGCGTCGACATGTGCGCCGAGGGCTTCGATGCCCCGCGGCTGCGGGTGGTGGCCTATCTGACGACGGTCGTGACCCGCAGCCGCTTTCTGCAGGCGATCACCCGGGCGGTGCGGCTCGACGGCGAGCAGGCGGCCCGGGAGCCGGTGCCACGGCATCCGTCGAGCATCCATGCCCCCGCCGATCCGCTGCTGATGGCCCACGCCTCCGGCTGGAGCCTGAGTGCCCCCTACCGGCTCAGGCCGCTGCCGGACGGGGCAGAGTCCGAGACGGATCCCGGCGTCGGAGGGACGGCAGCGGTGCTGCCCCTGCGGGCCGTGGCCGACCGCGCCGGCGGTGTGATTGCTCTCACAGGCCCCGAATTGCCGCCCTTTCTGACCCGCCGCGGAGCCTCAGTCACATCTGGTCAGGCTGCCGGCTGATCCAGTCACAGTTCGGGGATCTCCTGGCGCTCCAATGGTGGTGCGGAATGAGAGCAGCCCGGCGCCCCCGCGAGCACGTCACCATCAGGCTCCGCTGCCGGGCAGCGGAGCCTTTTTCATGGCCGCTTGCCATGGCCGCGATGGCCGGTACCGTCCGTCCATGACCTTCCTCCCGCTGATGGCCGTGCTGGCGGCACCGGTCCCTGCGCCGGCCCTGGTTGCCCAGGCCCAGGAGCCCCGCCCCCAGTCGATCCTGACCGTGCCCCTGCCGCCGTTGCCGGGGACCACCCTGCCGTCCCAGCCGCTTCTGGACCCCTGGTCGCGCCTGCCTAGGGAGCTCCAGACGGGCCCGGCTGTTCCCCGGTCGCTTCAGGTCGACACCTACGACGGCACCACCCTCTGACGCGGGGTGTGCACCAATACACCTTGCCTGCGGGAAAACTGCCAACGTCCGCAGCACCCGCACCCAGACGGGGTCGACCTGCCCCAACCTGGGTCCCAACCGGAGATCGCCCGTGGACGACCGTCTGTCGCTGCAGCCTTGCATCGCCGGCAATCTGCTCTGGGTTGAACGCCGTCTGGCGCTGGTGGAGGCCCATGGTGACTACGAATCCGCCTTCGCCCTGACCGCCGAGTGGAGCGACTGGCTGCTGGGCTGTCCGGTGTCCCTCGGTGCTCCCCTGGTGGTGCCGCTAAGGTCTATGCGAACTGACTCCGCATAACCTGCCGTGACCGCGTCCAGCGAGCCGATCGAGAACCTCGTCGTGATCGGCTCCGGCCCCGCCGGAACCACCGCCGCCATCTATGCCGCCAGGGCCAACCTGGCGCCGCTGCTCATCACCGGTTACCAGGACGGAGGCATTCCGGGCGGTCAGCTGATGACGACCACCCACGTGGAGAACTTTCCCGGCTTTCCCGACGGCATTCTTGGCCCCGACCTCATGGACCGTTGCCGGGCCCAGGCCGAACGCTGGGGCACCCGGGTGGTCGAGGCCGACGTGGAGGCCCTGGACCTGAGCCGCCGCCCCTTCGCGATCACCGTTGACGGACGCACCATCCGCACCCAGGCCCTGATCCTGGCCACCGGCGCCAGCGCCAACCGCCTGCACTGCCCCGGCGAGGACACCTTCTGGAGCCGTGGCATCAGTGCCTGTGCCATCTGTGACGGCGCCACCCCCCAGTTCCGCCATGCCGAGCTGGCGGTGGTCGGTGGGGGCGATTCGGCCTGCGAAGAGGCTGTGTACCTCACCAAGTACGGCAGCCATGTGCATCTGATTGTTCGCAGGGGCGAGCTGCGGGCCAGCCGTGCCATGGCCGATCGCGTGCTGGCCAATCCCCGCATCACCGTGCACTGGAACCGACAGGTGGGCCATTTCAGTGGCGCCGACTGGCTCGAGGCCCTGCATCTGCTCGATGGCAGTGGCGAGCCCGCCGAGGTGCTGGCGGTGCGGGGTCTGTTCTATGCCATCGGCCACACCCCCAACACCCGCCTCGTGCGGGGGCAGCTGCAGCTCGATGACGCCGGGTATGTGGTGACCCGCCCGGGCGGTCCCGAGACCAGCATCGAGGGGGTTCTGGCGGCCGGAGATGTGGCCGATGCCCAGTGGCGCCAGGCCATCACCGCCGCCGCCAGCGGTTGTCAGGCCGCCCTGGCCGCCGAGCGCTGGCTCAGCCACCACGATCTGGCGGTGACGGTCGCCCGGGACCCGGTGGATCCGGTGGCGGCGGACCTGCCCCAGCCCACCAGTGCCGCCACGGAGGCCAGCTTCGACCCCGCGGCCCTCTGGCAGGGTGGCAGTTATGCCCTGCGACGGCTTTACCACGAGAGCGACCGACCCCTGCTGGTGGTCTACACCTCCCCCAGCTGCGGCCCCTGCCATGTGTTCAAGCCGCAGCTGAAGCGGGTGCTCCAGGAGCTGCAGGGGGCCGCCCAGGGGGTCGAGATCGACCTGGAGGCCGACCCCGACATCGCGGCCCAGGCCGGTGTCACCGGTACCCCCACGGTGCAGCTGTTCTTCCGCAAGGACCTGCGCCAGCAATGGCGGGGGGTGCAGCAGCGCAGCGTGGTGCGCGAGGCGATCGAGGGTCTGCTGGCCGGGGTGGGCTGACGGGCCGGTTCAGTGCGGCCGGTTCAGCGACGCCGGGCCCCCCCGGGGGGGCGCCCGCCACCCGGAGGGGCTCCGGCGTTGCGCTCGCGGTAGGTGATGCGGCCGCGGCTCAGGTCGTAGGGGCTGATCTCCACCAGCACCTTGTCGCCGGCCAGAAGCTTGATGCGGAATTTGGTGAGCTTGCCGGCTGCACGGCAGAGGCACTGGTGACCTGCGGGCTGCTCCAGGGTGACCAGATAGAACCCGTTGCCCTGCTCCTTCTCGATCACACCGGAGGTTTCAATCATGCAGCGGACAGGTCATGACAAACGTTCATTCATAGTTTAAGCCGATGGTCGGCTCGGGTCCTGCCACCCTGCTGCTGCACAAGCCCTATGGCGTGCTCAGCCAGTTCACCCCCGAGGCGGGCAGCCGCTGGGGCTGCCTGGCGCCGCTGGTGCCGGTCCCCGGGGTCTACGCCGCCGGTCGTCTCGATGCCGACAGCGAGGGTCTGCTGCTGCTGACCGCCGATGGGGCTCTGCAGCGCCGGCTCACCGATCCGTGCTTCGGTCATCCGCGGCGGTACCACGTGCAGGTCGAGGGGGATCCCACCGCTGCCGACCTGCAGCGCCTGGCCGAGGGGCTGCTGCTGCGGGACGGACCCACCCGCCCGGCGCAGGTGCGGCGTCTGGCCGCTGCCGAGGTGCCCTGGCCCCCCCGCCAGCCGCCGATCCGCAGCCGTCTCACCGTGCCCACCACCTGGCTGGAGCTCGATCTGCGGGAGGGACGCAACCGTCAGGTGCGGCGCATGACCGCCGCGGTCGGCTGCCCGACCCTGCGGCTGCTGCGGGTGGCCATGGATCTGCTCGATGGCGGTCCCCCCCTGGACCTGGAAGGCCTCGAGCCCGGGGCCTGGCGGCCGGTCACCCCCGAGGAGCAGCGCCGTCTCGATCGTCTGGCCGGCGTCAGTCGCGGATCAACACCGGCGTCCCCACGTCGACGAGGTCGTAGAGGGCCTTCACATCGGCATTGAGCATCCGCACACAGCCATGGGACACCGCCTCCCGGCGCTCGACCCACACCGGCCAGGGGGTGCCATGGATGCCGTAGTCGTCACCGCCGCTCGAGAGGAAGCCGATCCAGCGTTCCCCCAGGGGGCTGGCGGCCCCGACCGCCCGATGCACCACCCCGGTGCTGGTGCTTTCGTACAGGGGATTGATGGTCTTGGCCAGCACCGCGAAGGTGCCGCGCGGGGTGGGGCTCTCGGGGGCTCCCACCGCCACCGGCCAGGGGCCGAAGCGCATGCCGTCGCGTTCGACGCTGATCTCACGTCGCTGGAGCGACAGGATCACGGTCGCCGGTCCGGCATCGACGCGGGCCACGGTGGTGTCGCCGGCCCAGGCCCCCCCGGGGAGGAGAGCCAGCAGGCCCGCCAGGGCCAGCCGCCGCGATCGGGAGCCTGGGTGCATGGCCAATCTTTTATTTAAACGGCCCAGAAATGTAAATCAAGGGCTGCCGGCGCCGATGTCGTGCCGGCTCAGCGATCGTCCGTCGATGGCACACTGGCGGCCCCCGCCCCCACTGCCGTGACCGCTGCCACCGAGGGAGAGCCGTCGGGGGCCGCCCTGCTGGCGGATCCCTGGCGCAACCGCGGCACGGCCTTCGATCGCGAGGCCCGTCGCCGCCTGGGCCTCGAGGCCCTGTTGCCCTGGCAGGTCGAGACCCTGGAGCAGCAGGTGCAGCGGGTCCGGCGGGCCTTCGATGCCCTCGACGACGATCTGGCCCGCTACGCCCTGGTCCAGTCGTTGCGCCGCAGCAACGGGGTCCTCTTCCACCGCTTCCTCGAAGAGCACATCGAAGCCGTGCTGCCGGTGGTCTACACACCCACCGTCGGGCGGGCGGTGCAGTGCTTCGCCCGCGACTACCGCACCCCCGTCGACGGCCTCTTCCTGGCCGCCCCCCAGCAGGACCGCCTCGAGGAGCTGTTGCTGCAGGCGGTGCCCGAACCCCCTGATCTGCTGCTGGTCACCGACTCCGAGGGGATCCTGGGGCTGGGGGACCAGGGGGTCGGCGGCATCGAGATCTGCCTGGGCAAGCTGGCGGTCTACACCCTCTGCGCCGGCCTCGATCCCCGCCGCACCCTGGCGGTGGTGCTCGATGTCGGCACCGACAACCCCACGCTGCTGGCCGATCCGCTCTACCCGGGGCTGCGGCAGCCGCGGCTCGACGATGGCGCCTATGACGGCTTCGTCGATGCCTTCGTCGCGGCGGTGGCGCGGGCGTTTCCCGGGGCGGTGCTGCACTGGGAAGACTTCGGCGCCCGCCGCGGCAGGCGTCTGCTGGAACGCCACCGCCTGCGCCTGCCCAGCTTCAACGACGACATCCAGGGCACCAGCGGTGTCGCGGCGGCCGCGGTGCTGGCGGGCTGCCGCGGTCTCGGACGCCCCCTCACCGCTGCGCCGATCGTCATCTTCGGAGCGGGCAGCGCCGGCTGCGGCATTGCCGATCGTCTGGTGCGCCTGCTCCAGCGCGAGGGGCTCAGCGAAGTCGAGGCGCGGCAGCGGATCTGGGCCATCGACCGCCATGGCCTCGTGCTGGAGGGGCAGGCCGGGGTGTCCGAGGCGGCCCTGGTCCATGGGCGCCGAGCTGGCGAGGTCGCCGGCTTCATCCGCGATGCCGACGGGATCATCCCCCTGCTGGAGGTGGTGCGTCAGGTGCGGCCGGGGGTGCTGATCGGCACCTCCACCGTGGCCGGTGCCTTCTCGCGACCGGTGATCGAGGCCCTGCTCGCGGGGATCGACCGCCCCCTGGTGCTACCCCTGTCCAACCCCACAGCGCTGGCCGAGGCCACCCCCGCCGATGTGCTCGCCTGGAGCGACGGCCGTGCCCTGGTGGCCACCGGCAGTCCTTTCCCCCCCGTGGGCGACCGGCTGATCGGCCAGTGCAACAACTGCTTTCTGTTCCCCGGTCTGGGGTTTGCCGCCGTGGCGGTGGGGGCCCGCGCCATCAGCGACGGCATGATCGACGCGGCCCTCGAGGCCCTGGCCGCCCGCATCCCCGCCGCCGCCGACCCCGATGCGTCGCTGATGCCCGCCCTCACCGAGGTGCAGGAGGTGTCGGCGGCGGTGGCCGAAGCTGCCGCCCTGGCGGCCGTGGCCGAAGGCCTGGCCAGCCGTGCCGCCGATGCCGCCGCTGCCCGCCGCTGCCTGGAGGCGGCCCGCTGGCATCCGCGGTACTGATGCAGGACCGACTTCAGGACGTCGGCAGCAGCAGAGCCAGCAGCTGCTGCACCCCCAGCGCCACTAGCACCGCCAGCAGCATCCAGGGCAGCACCCGGCGGGGGGGCTGCAGCACCAGATCGTTGGCATAGGACGCGATGGCGATGATCACGAACAGGTGATTGCCCTGAAAGGGCAGCACCGCCACGCCGCGCTGCAGGCACCACAGCTCGACGCCCCAGACCCAGAGGATGCTGAACAGCAGTGCGGCGCCGTAACGGCGCAGCCCCACCATCAGGCTCTGGGCCTCCATCCAGCGCAGCAGCACCGTCACCAGGCCACAGCCCACCAGCAGAAACACCGCGCTCGTGATCTGCCCCAGCAGGGCTGCGGCCACCGGTGCCACCACGTAGCCCCCGGGCCGCAGGCCGCTGGAGCGGTAAATGATGAACCCCACCAGCAAGGCCAGGGCGAAGGTGAGGCCGTGGGCCTGGAGCCGCAGCACGGGTTCGGGGCCATAGGCGGCATAGGCCCGCCCGATCGTCCCCAGATCGATGGTCAGGGCCTGCAGCAGCCGCACCGTCACAACGACCAGCAGCGCGCTGGTCACGGTCGTGAGCAGCAGCCCCCGCCACACCCGTGCCGGCTGCTGGCGATGGAGGGTGCAGGCCACGATCCCGGGCAGCAGCGTGCCGCTGAGCCCGTCGAGGGAGGGGGGCAGCCAGCCGAGGTGGATGTACACGATCGCCACCAGGTTGCTCACCAGCAGCGACAGGCCGGCGAAGACGTACATCGGGGTGCGCCGGATGTGGCTGGGGCGCTGCAGCCAGCGGCGGTAGAGCAGCAGCAGCAGCGGCGCCAGCAGCAGGCCGGTGAGGCACCAGAGCGGGGAGAGCATCCCCACCACCACCACCATGCCCGGCACGATGATGCCGCCGGGCAGGATCCCGAAGCGCTCCTTGTACGCCAGCGCCAGCAGGGTGCCGTAGGCCAGGGCCAGGCGCTGCACCTCCGCTGTGCCGATGGCCTGCAGCATCATTCGCCGGCCAGCCGATCGAAGAGCTCCAGCAGAGCTTCGGCCTGGGGGGTGTGAATGTTCACGGTGCCGATCAGCAGCACCGGTTCGCCGGGGGGGGCGCCGCTGAGCACGGCATCCAGAAGGATGTCGGCGGCGCTGTCGCGGTGCGGGGATGTGTTGCCGAGGTTGATCACCCCGCGCCCATGGCGGCGGCAGCACTGGTTCACGGCCTCCTCGTAGTCGCCGAAGCTGACGATGTCGTCCATGGCGAGTTCAACGGCGAGCTCGCTGAACAGCTCCACCCGGGTGGGACGGTCGAGGCGGTTGTTGAGGATCACGATCCGCCGGTGGCCGGGATGCAATGCCGTCAGGCGTCGGCTCAGGTCGACGAAGCTCTCGCGGTCATTGACGGCGAACAGGTTCGCCCAGACCAGCGGACGGCTCCGCCAGTGCAGCGACAGCAGCTGCATCGCGCCAGGATCCGCTGGGGCGGCCTGCATCGCCGCCAGGGCCTCGGGCCGGGGCAGCCCCAGCACCTCGGCCATGGCGTAACCGATGGCCACGTTGTCCTCGATGGCGAAGTGGGAGAAGCCCCGCAGGTCGGCCGTGGGAACCGTGTCACCCCGGGCGTGGATCAGCCGGGAGCCGCGGCGCTCGGCGTGCCGCTGCAGGATCGCCAGCAGGGGGGGGCGATGTTCGGCGGTGATCACCACACCGTCCCGGGGGATGGTCAGCGCCAGGGCGGTGGCGATCGCCTCGAGGGTCTCCCCGAGGTAATCGGTGTGGTCAAGACGCACATTGGTGATCACGCCGACGTGGGATCGCATCACGCGCTCCTCCAGCCAGCGGGCGTAGACGGGATTCACGGCCATGCACTCGATCACGACGGCCTCGGCCCCCTGGCGGGCGAAGGAGCGCAGCAGGTGGACCTGTTCACCCACGTCGGGGTAGCCGCGCCGTCCCACAACGGTGTCGAGGCCGGTGGGCATCAGCACCCGGGCGGCACTGCCGGTGGTCTTGCCGAAGGCATGCCAGCCCGCGGCCCTGAAGACCGCCGCCAGGTAGCGGGTCACTGTTGATTTGCCGCGGATGCCGTTGACATGCACCCGCCAGGGAATGGCATCCCGCCGGTGGGCGAAGCGGCGCGCATCGGCCATGGCCCAGGCGCTGTGCAGCACCACGAGTCCCGCATAGAGAACGAAGACCTCCAAGCCGGACGGGGCGCTGCCGTCAGGTTGTGGGCGGCGTCGCCGGTCGGCGGCCCCTGCTGTGGATCAACCCCATGGCTGCCCCAGGGGCCCGCCGGGGGATGGGTCGCTGGCCAGTCTGACGCCCATGGCTGTCCTGCTGATCCGTTCTGCCGCCCGCCGCTGGCAGGGGCTGCTCGCCGTCGTTCTGCTGCTGCCCGCGGCCTGCGACGCTCCCCGGAGTCGTCCCCCGCGGGCCTGGCTCCGGGGGCGGGTGGTCGACCTGGCCGGCCGACCGGTTCCCGGCGCCGAGCTGCGCACGGCCCTGGGCCGGGGGCGCAGCGACCGCGACGGTCGGTTCCGGGTCCCGGCGGCGGATGGCGCCCAGTGGCTCATGGCGCGCCATCCGGCCTACCTGCCCCGCACCAGGGCCGCAACGCCCCGCGACGGGGTGCTGCTGCGGCTCACCCCCGCCGCCCCCGGCACCGTGCGCCTGGTGGTCGGCGGGGATGTGATGGTGGGGCGGCGCTTTTTTGAACCAGACGCGGTGGCCCCCAGGACGCCGCCGGTGCTGGCCCCCGAGTCACCGCCCGCCCGCTTCGCTGCCCTGCTGGCCGGCGTGGCCCCCCTGTTGCAGCAGGCCGACCTGGTGGTGGTCAACCTGGAAAGCCCGCTGGTGGCCCAGCCGCGCTGGGAGCCCGGCCGGCCGCGACCGGCGGGCTTCCATGCCTCCAAGGAGCATGTGTTCGCGAGTCCACGGGCGCTGGCGGAGGGGCTGCGCCAGGCGGGGGTCGATGTCATCGGATTGGCGAACAATCACCTCTTCGACCAGCGCAATGATGGGTTGCTCGAGACCGTCAGCAGCCTTCAGGCCGCGGGCTACAGGCCTGGCCGCAGCTTTTTTGGCGCAGGGCTGACCCCCGAGGAGGCCTGGAGGCCGGCCCGACTCCGGCTGCGCGGCGCATCGCTCGCCCTGCTGGGCTGCACAACCATCGCTGGTCATCAGCATCCGGAGAGTTACATCGTCTCCACCGCCCAGGCCAAGGGCGGGGCGGCGGGGTGCACGCCGGCGGCCCTCACGACCGCCATCCGCCGGGCCCGCGCCGATGGGGCCACGGTGGTGGCGATGCTGCACGGGGGCAACGAGTACCAGCCCACGCCCACCGACAGCATGGCCCGGCTCAGCGCCCTGGCGGTGCAGGCCGGAGCCCGGCTCGTGCTCAACCACCATCCGTATGTGCTCGGCGGATTCCGCTGGAGTTCCGGCGCGCTGGTGGCCCGTTCCCTGGGCAACCTGCTGTTCGATCAGATGCTCTGGACCACGTTCCCCTCCACCCTGCTGGTGGTGGATCTGCGGGACGGCCGGTTGCTGCAGGCCAGTGCCGAACCGCTGATTCTCGATCGCTTCGTGCCCTGGGCGATCACCGGCCGCCTCGCCGATGCCGTGGCCCGGATGCTGGCCGGTCTGGAACCGGGCCCCATGGCGATCGAAGGCGGCGCCCTGGTGCTGCTGCCGGGCCAGCCCCTGGGGCAGCGGACCCTGACCCTGCGGCTGCACCCGCGCTCAGGAGAGGCGACCATCCACCGGCTGGCGCCCGGCTGGCGGGTGGTGGCCGCAGACCCTGCGGCGGCGCTGCAGCTCGGGCGCGACCGGCTCTGGGTGGGGTCGTTCGCCGATGAGGTGGTCGATGGCCGCCGGGATGATGCCCCCCTGTGGGCCCTGCAGCCGCCGGCCACGCAGGTGGTCGACGGGAAGGCTCTGCTGCTGCGGGAGCCCGGCCGGCGGGGACCGGTGCTGCTCCGCCCCAGCCACCGGCTGCCCGTCCGGGGGGGCGAGACCCTTACCCTCCTGGGGCAGGTGCGCCATGCCCCGGAGCGGGCCCCCCGGCTGCTGCTGAGCTGGTACGACGCGATGCGCGGCCCCTCCCAGGCCCGCACCTCGCAGCGCTTGGGGCCTGGCGGCGATGGCCGCTGGACCCCCTTCCGGATCGATCTGGCTGTGCCGGCGGCAAGCCGCGCCCTGGGGGTCGCCGTCGCGCTGGATCCGGTGCCGGGGCGACGCACCACCGCCGCGGTGGCGGCCCTCAGCCTGGTGGCCTGGGACCCCCCTGGCCAGCCTCCACGGGGCAACCCGATGCAGGACCACCTGCGCGTGACGGCACCGGTGAGCGTGACGCTGCGTCACGACCGCTGGCCGGGGGCGGACCCACCGACCCGCGGTCGTTCGCCCCTCGAACCGCTCCCCCCGGAGGTGGGGCCATGACAGCGCTGGCCGTGGTGCCGGTCCCGGCCCTGGAACTCTGGGTGGAGGGCCGGCCGCTGCCGTTGCTGGCCTTTGCGGCCGGGGAGCTGCGGCTGCTGCCCCGGGGCCGTCGCCTCGATGCCGGCGACTGCCTGCGGGCCGAACTGAGGCTCGCGTCCCCCGTGCCGACCCTGCCGGAGGAACCCATCGGCATCCTGCTGGTGGTGTTGCCGTCGTCGTCCCCCGGGCCCGGCCGTTGCTGCCGCCTGGAGCCGCTGCAGCCGGATGACCGTTCGGCGCTGCGGCAGCTGGCCCAGGCGGTGGCGTGCGGCCTCGTGGGCCTGGCGGCCCCGCCAACGCCGCCACGCCCCCCCTCCCGCCGCTGGCTGCCTCTGCTGCTGCTGGGCCTGGCTCCCTTGCCCTGGGCCGCCCAGCAGCTGCTGCGCTCGGCCACGAGCGTGCGGCTCGAGCAGGCGGTGGTGGGCCGTCCGCCCGGTCCGGTGCAGCCGGTCCTTGAGGCGGTGGCGGCCCCCCGCCAGGGGCTGGTGGGCCAGCTGTTCGTCGCCGAGGGGACGGCGGTGGCCCCCGGCCAGGCCCTGTTCACCCTCCAGCCCGATCCTCGCCTCGACCAGGACCTGCTGGACCGGGCCCTGAGCCGTGACATCGACAACCTCGACAACCGCACGCGCCAGGCCGAGCTGCGGGTGCTTGACCTGCAGGATCGGCTGGCCCAGAGCCGTCTGGAGCAGCAGGCCGCTGATCCCGACGGGGCCGCCGTGGCCGTGGCGGCGCTGGCCAGCGAGGAGCGGCGACAGCAGCAGGTTCTGCAGCGCCGGCGTGGGCTGCTCAACGACGGTGCCGTCACCGAGGACGACGTGGACGGCACGGCCATCCGGCTGGCTGAAGTGACGGCCCGCCTGCAGGACAGCCGCCGCCAGGCATCGCTGGAGCGGCTGCGGAGCGCCAGGACCACCGAGCTGCGTCGCAGCCTGCAGACGGAACAGGCCCGTCTGCAGGTGTTCCAGCAGCGGCTGCAGGCTCTGCGCGGCCAGGAGGAGACCCAGCGCCGCCTGGCGGCGGACCAGCCGCGGGCCTTCAGCGAAGCGAGTCTGCGGGCCCGCAGCCTGTACGGCACCGTGCACGCCTCCCTGCGGGGGGTCGTGGTGCGCATCCTGCGGGGGAGCGGCAACCCGGTGCGACCCCGGGAGACGGTGTTGATCCTGCAGCGGGACCAGCCGCCACCGGTGGTGGTGGCCCTGGTGCCGGGCCCTGTGGCGCGTCAGCTGCGGGCGGGTCAGCGGGGCGAAGTCGAGATTCCGGCCCTGCGGCGGCGTTTTGTTGCCACCGTCAGTGCGCTGCCATCGGCCCGGCCCGGTGCCCAGACCCAGGTGCAGCTGACCCTGCAGGATCCGCCCGCCGAGGAGCTCGGCCGGCTGGCGGCCCTGCGGGGGGCCCCCGCCGTGGTGGTTCTCCCCAACCGAGCCACTCCCCTGCAGCTGTTTCCGTTCTGACGCCGATCCTGCCCCTGCCCGCCCGTGCTGCCGTCCCTGCTGCTGTCGATCCTCGCCCAGGTGGTCTCTCCCGTGGCCGTTCCGTGGCATCTGGTCTGGGCCGAACGGCTGCTGGCCGACCTGCAACCGGCCCACAACCGCTACGCCGGTCCGCCGGCCCGGCTCAGCTGGCGGGGGGTCGATGGTGCCGCGACCAGCGGCAACAGCAGCGATTGCTCGGGCTTTGTGACGGTGTTGCTGGGCCAGGCCTACGGTCTCGGTGGCGCGGCCCTGCGGCGCTGGCTGGGGTCAGCCAATCCCACAGCCGCCCATTACCACGACGCCATTGCCCGTGCCGACGGTTTCGAACCGATCGAGACGGCCGGTGCCATCCGGCCGGGAGACCTGCTGGCGATCCGCTACCGACGGCCTCCGGACGGCGCCGGGCGGGGCTCGACCGTCACAGGACACCTGATGCTGGCGGCCGCCGGCCCGCGGGTTCTTTCCGCGGGCCGGCTCGCCCTGGTGGTCATCGATTCGTCGCGCACGGGCCACGGGCCCGACGACCGGCGCGGTCCGCAGGGGGGGGCCGGCAGGGGCACGATCGCCCTGTTCGTGGATGGGGCCGACCGGCCCGTCGCCTACGCCTGGAGCCTTCGCCCCGACTCAGCGCGGCGCGGCCCACCGCAGGAGGACCTGCGCATCGGTCGTCTGCTCACCCCGGCAGGATCACCCGGTCGATGACGTGCACGACGCCGTTGTCGCAGGTGACGTCGGGGCTGATGACGGTCGCGTTCTTGACCTCGAAGGGGTCGGCCCGCCGGATCGGCACCGGGGCTCCCTCCAGGCTGTCCCAGGTGTCCTGCGCCACCAGGCGGTCGCGGGGGTGGGCGCCGGCCAGCACGTGGTACTTGAGGATGCGGGCCAGCTGGGGCGGGTTCTGCACCAGGGTGTCCACGCAGCCGGGGGGGAGGGCGGCAAAGGCGTCATCCACGGGGGCGAAGACCGTGAACGGGCCCGGACCCTCCAGGGCGGCGGTGAGACCGGCCGCCTCGACGGCGGCCAGCAGGGTCTGGAAGCAGCCGGCGCTGCGGGCGGTGTCGAGGATCGAGGCCATGGCTGGAATCGGGGTCGGGGTTGTCAGCGGTAGTCCTGGCTCTGGATGTCCCCCAGGCGCGCCTCGGGTCGCAGGAAGCGGTCCATCTGCGCCTCGAAGAAGCGCCGGTTCGCCAGGCGGTGCTCCGGATCCGGATCGTCGAGGGGATAGAAGAGGGCAGCCCGCAGGGCCTGAATCACCGCCGAGGTGACGTTGTACATCGACCGCTGGAAGGTGATGCCCAGCTGGATCAATTCGTCGTCGCTGCCGCGGCGGTGTTGCTGATACAGATCCTGGAGGTAGGGGGGCAGAAAGTGCAGCATGTCCTGCATCAGCAGCGTCGGCGGAATGCCGGCTGAACCGACGGGGTACACATCGGCGTAAAGGATGCCGTAGTGGAAATCGGCCTGGTCGACGGGCACCTGCCCCGCCTGGGCGTTGTAGCTCTTGGTGCCCCGGAAGGGTGCCGTCCGATAGAAGACGGCTTCGACGTAGGGCAGAGCCGCTTCGTACAGCCAGGTGAAGCCCTCACTCTTGGGAATGATCTCGTGGCATTCCCCGTCGATGTAGACGTGGTGATAGATGGGGCGGCCGGCAACGGCGAAGATGCCATTGACCAGAAAAGCCATGGCATCGGGCACCCCCTGGAAGCCACCCTCGTCGTAGATGTCGCTCATCTCAAAGAAGACGGGCGCCATCACCTCCCAGAAGAGTCCGAGGTTGGCCGTGTAGCTGAGCTGACGCACCTGCTCGAGGAACATCTCCGGAAACAGCCGGTAGAGGCCCAGCATCACGGGGTTGCCGCGGAAGTAGGCGCGGATGGCCTTGTCGGCATTGGCCCGGTAGGTGTCGCTGACCAGGTAGTCGTTGAAGCGTCCGCCCATGCCCTGGTGCCAGAGCATCGCCTGCATGCAGGCTTCCGCGAACTCCATGTTGATGCGGTCGTGCCACAGGTGGTGCAGCAGCTTCGGCATCGCCGTGGTTTCGCCCCGTTCCATGAACGCCAGCAGTTCCGGATGGGCCTTCTCACCGCCACGCCAGATTCTCAGGGGTGACCGGTCGCCGGCGTAGCTGTTGGGGCGGTCGAGGTACTCCTGGCTGATGAAGTATTTGAAGGCCGGCAGTGGGTTGAGAAACACCCGCTCGGCGATGTAGAGCAGATCACGCCAGTAGAAGTCCATCGGCACGGCGTAGGCCTTGTAGATGCCGATGATCTGCATCAGGTTCTCGGGGGTGTCCGGCAGCATCGAACCGCCGGCCTCGAGCCGATGGATGACGTCGGCCCAGCGGTGCTGCGATGGGGGCAGGGGCGCCGCCGCAGTGGACTGGGGGCTGGTGGTGGCGGTCATGACGGCAGGGCGATGTGGGCGGTGAAGGCTTCGCTCCAGCCGGTGAGGGCCGTGGGCCAGAGGCCCACGCCGATCACCAGCAGTGCAAGGGTCAGGGCCGGCAGTCGTTCTGACCAGCTCGTGACCGGCCAGTGGGCGCGGGCGTTGTCGAGACGGCCGAAGCCCACGCGGTTGAACAGGCGCACGGCGTACACGGCCGTCAGGCCCGAGGCCCCAAGAGAGATCAGGGTGGCCACCGGGAAGCGCACCCAGCTGCCTTCAAACACCATCAGTTCGGCCGGGAAGGCTGCCAGGCCGGGAATGCCGGCAGCGGCCATCAGGGCCAGCAGCAGCAGTCCGAGGGTGAAGGGAAGGCCCCGCAGGGGGTTGAGCAGTCCGGACAGCTTGGCGATGGCGGTGGTGCCGGTCTTGCGTTCGATCAGGCCGGCGCAGGCGAAGAGCAGGGCGACGATCAGCCCGTGGGCCAGCACCTGGGCCACGGCGCCCTGGAGGCTGAGGGGGGTGGCCGCCGCCAGGGCGAGCACCAGCAGACCCATGTGACCGAGGGAGCTGTAGGCCATCAGCCGCCGCAGATCGGTCTGGGCGATGGCGTTGAGCGCGCCGTAGACGGCACTGAAGGCCCCGAGGGCGGCGATCCAGGGGGACCAGGCGGCCCAGGCCTCGGGCAGCATCGCCACCCCGAAGCGCAGCAGCCCGTAGGCGCCGAGCTTCGAGATTGTGCCCGCCAGCAGCATCACCACCGGTGTGGGGGCCTGGCTGTAGGTGAGGGGCTGCCAGCCGTGCAGGGGAACGATCGGCAGCTTCAGGCCGAAGGCCAGCAGCAGCAGGGCGAGGATCCAGCGCTGGCCGGCGGGGCTCAGGTCAAGGGCCGCCAGGCTGTCGAAGTCGAAGGCGGCGGTGCCACCGGCCCAGCCCAGGGCCAGTATCGCCGCCAGCAGGGTCAGGCCCGACAGGGCTCCATAGATGAGGTAGCGCACCGCGGCACCGGCCCGGCGCTGGCCGCCCCAGATGGCGATCAGCAGTGTGGTGGGGATCAGCACCAGCTCGAACGCCAGCACGAACAGCAGGGCATTGCGGGCCATGAAGGCGGTGGTCACCCCGCCGTCGCAGGCCAGCAGCAGGGGCACGAACAGCCGCAACCGGTTCTGGTCCTCCGGTGTGGCCAGGATCGCCAGGGTGCTGATCAGGGCGGCCAGCAGGGCGAGGGGCAGGGAGAGACCATCCAGGCCCAGCTGCAGCTGCAGCCCCAGGGACGGCAGCCAGGGCAGGTTCAGGTCAGCCGGTGCCAGGCGCCAGGCCAGCAGGGTGGCCAGCAGCTGCAGGCCGGCGGCCGCTGCGCCGAGGGCAATGGCGGCGCGGCAGCGGCTCTGGGGAAGCAGGGGCAGGGTGAGGGCGGCCACCAGGGGCAGCCCCGGCAGCAGCAGCAGAAGCGGTGACATCAGCGGAACAGCGGCAGGGGCAGGGAACCGTTGAGCATCCAGGCCGCCATGGCCAGGACACCGAGCAGCAGGGTGAGGGCATAGACCTGTGAACGCCCCGAGGTGGTGAGGCTGAGGCGCCGGGCACCGGCCATCGCCGCTGCACCGCTGGCGCCGCTGAAGCCATCCACGAGCCGTTCGTCGGTCCAGGCGCTGAGCCGGGAGAGGCCCACCACCAGGCGCACCACCGTGCGGTGATAGAAGCGTTCGGTCTGCAGGTCATGGGCCAGCCAGTCCTGCAGGCCCCCCAGGGTCGCCGGCAGGTGCGCCAGGGGATGGGGCCGCAGATAGAACAGGGCCGAGAGACCGCCGCCCACCAGGGTGGACAGCAGCAGCGGCAGGGCCTGGGGGCCCCAGCCGGGAATGGGGGTGAGCCCCACGATGCCGTTGCGCACCAGCAGCTGGGGCAGGTGCAGCACGAGGCCCATCAGCAGCAGGGTGGGCAGGGCCATGAGCCAGAGCACCTCCGGCGACCGGGCGGTGAAGGTGGTGGGGCGGCCGGCCCAGATCGAGCCGAAGATGCGCACCAGACCGGCACTCAGCAGGGCATTGGTGAGCAGCACCAGGCCCCCCAGCAGCAGCGGGCGACCACTGGCGGCGGCCAGGGCCAGCAGTTCCCGCTGGGCGGCGAAGCCACCGAAGGGCGGCAGGGCCATCAGGCCGGCAGCCCCGGACAGGAAGGCCAGGCCCATCAGCGGGCGGCGGCTCCAGAGCCCCCCCAGCTGGGTCAGGTCCTGGGTGACGTTGGTGACGATGATCGCCCCGACCGCCATCAGCATCACCGCCATCGGCAGGGGGTACACCAGCAGCAGGTGATCGGCCACCACCGTGTCCCCCAGGCCCACCGCCAGAAAGAGCAGACCCAGCCAGCTGCTCACCAGAAACGACAGGGCCCGCTTGACGTCGATCTGGGCCAGGGCGATGAGCGCCCCGACCACGGCGGTGGTGCCGCCGATGACAACCAGCACCGAGCCCACCAGAGGGCAGAGACTCAGCAGCGGCTGCAGCCGCAGCAGCACCCAGGCGCCGCCCACCACCACCACCGAGTTGCGCAGCACCGTGGAGGGCAGCGGACTCTCCATGGCTTCGTCAAGCCAGAGGTGCAGGGGAATCTGGGCGCATTTGCCCATGGGTCCGGCCACCAGGGCCAGCAGGATCCAGGGAAGCCACCGGGGCAGGGCGGGATCGGCGGCATGGTCGGCGGCCCAGGCGGCCAGGCCATGGAAGTTCCAGGTGCCGGTGAGGGGCAGCAGGGCGATCACGCCGGCCAGCAGCACCAGGTCACCGATGCGCTTGGTGAGAAAGGCGTCGCGGGCCCCCTTGACCACCAGCGGCTGGTTGTACCAGGTGCCCACGATCAGATAAGTGCCGAGGGTGAGCAGCTCAAGAATCACGTAGCTGAAGAACAGCGAATCGGTGAGCACCAGGGCGCACAGGCCGGATTCAAAGAAACTCAGGGAGCCGAAGAAGCGCGGCCAGCCCCAGTCCATTTCGAGGTAACCGATGCTGTAGATCTGCACCAGCACGTGCAGGCCTGTGATGACGGTCATCGCGATCAGGGCAGGCTCGGTGATCACCCCTTCGAAGCCGATGTTCAGCCCGGCGGTGTGCAGCCAGGTCCAGCCAAAGCGGACGGGCTCGTAGAGCATTCCCTCGCCGGCGCTGGCATTGGCGTGCAGCGCCATCAGGGCCAGGGTGCTGTGCACGAAGGCCACCGTCACCATCGAAAGGTTGAGGTAGCCGCAGGGGCGTGGGCCGGTGCGGGAGATGAGCCCTGGTGACCAGAGCAGGGAGAGCAGGGCGGCTGCAAGGGGGTACAGCGGCACCAGCCAGGCCGTCTGGAGCAGAAAGGCGGTCATGGCAAGGGTCGTTGGGCGGCTCCGGTGTGGGAACCATGTCGCGGAAGTTTATGGATGCCCACGGGGGAGTTGCGGCCCCGCAGCCGTTGGAATGGCCGATCACCGCCAGAAGCGGCGCTTATCGACGGGCCGGTGGAACCCTGGGCGCTTCCAGGGGCTGAAACTGGTAACCCACCCCCCGGATGGTCTCGAGGCAGGTGGCCACCCCCAGGGGCCGCAGCTTGTTGCGCAGATAACGGATGTAGACATCGACCAGGTTGCCGCTGGCCCTGCGGGCATCGCCCCACACCCAGCCGAGGATCTGTTCGCGGCTGAGGGTTTCACCGGGGTGCCGCATCAGCGCATGCAGCAGGTCGAATTCGCGACGGGTGAGCGACTCCCGCCGGTCGGCCACCACCACTTCGCGGGTTTCACCATCGAGGCGGACACAGCCGATGGTGAGCAGTTCGACCGTGCTGGCCTGGGTGCGCAGCAGGGTCACGAGCTGGCGCAAACGGGTGCGGTCAAGGTTGACGACATCGTTCGGTGGCAGCTCTTGGAGGGCGTTCAGCAACTGATCGATGAGCGCCTGGATGGGGTGAAACGTCTGGTCCAGGGGTCGCTGATCAGTCGGTGCCCCGCCCGTCTCAACCACTGTTAGTCAGAGGCACCTGATTGCACCTTGGCACAAGATTGCCGCAGAATGAGTTTCAGCTGGCGGGTATGCAGAACTTGCATAGTCTTGCCGAGTCTCACTCGTTCCCTCCCCCCTTTTTTGGGGAGCCCGCAGGATGTAACCCGTTCCCCGCAGGGTCTCGATCATGCCTTCGGCCCCATGGGGCCTGAGCTTCGCGCGCACGTAGGCGATGTAGACGTCAAGCAGGTTGTCTTTCCCCCGGTGTGCCTCTCCCCAGACCGCCAGCAGAATCTGCTCGCGCGACAGGGCTTCTTCGGGATGGCGCATCAGAAAGCACAGCAGATCATGCTCCCGCCGCGACAGGTCGATCCGTCGTCCAGCAACGGTGACATCATTGCTGCGCAGGTCGATCACCAGGGGGCCTGCCTCCAGCCGGGCCGGTAGATTCGCCTTGGTGGCAAGAGGGCGCCCCAGCAGTTGACGGATTCTGAAGATCAGCAGTTCAAGGGCCGAGAGATTCAGCAACGGATCACATTGACCCTTGATGGCATCAATTGCCATCGCCAGCTGTTCGGTCTGCCGGTTGATGGAGAGAACGGCTCGCATCGCATCGCCAGGTCGCTCGCTGGTGTCCACGCGGCACCCTCGGTCAAGTTGCACCCATTGTCGTTGTCGCAGGGCCTGAGGACAATCCCTCAAAGCCGCTTATGCAGAAGTTGCAAGAGTCATCTTTGTGGACACTGAGTGCGTACTGGCTTAAGTCTTGGGGGTTGGGTCTCAGGCTCCGGGGCTCTCCGGTTCCGGCCAGTCGCGAACGATGTAACCGGTGCCGCGCAGGGTCTGGATCATGCCGTCGCCGCCCAGGGGACGCAGCTTGCTGCGCAGGGATCGGATGTACACATCCAGCAGGTTCTCCTTGCCCAGATGGTCCCGGTCCCACACCTGCTCGAGGATGCGGTCGCGGGCCAGGGCCTCGCCCCGGTGACTGAGCAGAAAACGCAGCAGGTCGTATTCCTTGCGGGTCAGGTTCAGGGGTCGGTCGTGGACGGTGACGTCCAGGCTGCGCGGGTCGAGGGTGAGGGGCCCCACCCGCAGTTCCTTCATCCGATCGGTCTCGAAAGCGCCGGCTCCGATGCCCCCCAGGGTGGTGAGGGCCGCCAGCGACGAGCCCACCAGCAGCGACTGGCAGCGCTCCACCAGATGCTGCAGGGCGTTGCGGTTGAGCAGCGGATGCGCCCCGTCCCTGAGCTCATCCATCGAGCTGATGAGCTGCTCGACCAGGCGATTCACCTGAATGCTCTCATCCCTGCCGGGGTTCGGGGCCGCGGCATCCGGCATCTCGCCAGCATCGCCCGGGACCTGACCTGACCGCTCGGGGGACGTGGATGCCATGGATGGCAGGCTGGCGATGCGGCGAGGCAAGGCTGCAGATGGTGATGCCCTGATTCTAGGAGCCTGATCTGAAGCGCAACCCAGCCCGGCTTCAGAACGGCAGCTTCTTGCGGGCGTTCTGATCGAGATCGGCCTCCATCTCCCGCAGCCGCCGCAGGATGCCGCTGGTGTATTCCTCCAGGTAGTCCTCGAGACGGGTGGTGGCGGCCGGATCGAGCCCGAAGCTGGCGTACGTCTCGTCCATCGGTGCGTCGAGGGCCCGGCCGTCGCTGCCCACCTCGGCGAAGGCCAGCCGTTCTGACACGTTCAGACCTGCTTCGAAGAACGAACACAGCCCCTGCATCAGCTGCAGCACCACCGGCTGCACGCGGATCACCCGGGCCTGCCGGCGGGTGAGCCGTTCGCACAGCTGCACCACTTCGCCGGTGTTCCAGGCCCGGGGCCCCACCACATCGAACCGGCGGCCCTCCGTCTCCGGTCGCTGCAGGGCCGCCACGGCGAACTGGGCCAGGTCCTGAGTGTTGATGTAGGCGATGGGGGCGGCCTGGCCGCTCACCCAGACCGTCTGCGATTCAAGGATCGGGATGGCGAACTGGCTGATCAGGCCCTGCATGAACGCTGAACTGCGCAGGATCGTGAAGGCGAAACCCGATTCCTGCAGGTGCTCCTCCGTGGCGGCCTTGATGTCCATCAGCGGCACCGAGGGGTAGGCCTCGGCGTGCAGCAGCGACAGAAACACAAAGCGGTCGACGCCAGCCCGGCGGCAGTGGCTGAGCAGGTTGCGCTTGCCCTCCCAGTCGATTCGGTAAACGCTGTCGCTGTCGCTCGCCCGGGTGGTGGCCGCGTCGATCACCGCCTCCTGACCCTCAAGGGCATAGGCGAGAGACTCGCCGTCGAGGAGATTGCCCCGGGTCAGCTCGCAGCCCCATTCCTGCAGGAAGGAGGCCTTGCGTGGCGACCGCACCATGCACCGCACCGTGTGGCCGGCATCGAGGGCACGACGGGCGATCTGTCGACCGAGGGTCCCGGTCCCGCCGAACACCAGCACCTTCATGGCCCATCCCAGATCGCAGCGAGCCTAAGGACCGGGCGGATCGGCCGCGGGTCAGCTGTTGCCCTGCAGCTTCAGCAGCAGCGCCCCACCCAGCAGGCCCAGGGGGATGAGCACCCAGAAGAGGGCGGCCGTGCCGAAGATTTCCGATGCCATGGCGTGGTCTGTCAGTCGGCAGCAGCTTATCGGCTGTGGCGTTGCCGTCCGGCCTCCAGCACGGCGCTCCAGGGGGCATCAGTGCGGAACTGCCCGGCCGCCACTCCGCTGACCCCGGCCTGCCACCCCCCGTTCCGCAGCCGCTCGATCAGCACCGCCAGGGGGGGTGGGCCCTGCGCCAGCCGGCGACCCAGGTCGCCCTGGGACCAGGCCTCCGCCGGCAGGCCGGTATCGGCGGCCAGCTGCTCGAGGCGGCGGCGACTGGCTGGAGCCAGGGTTCCGGCGGGGGCCTGGGCGTCCGCAGCGCGCAGCCATGCAGGGTCCTGCAGCGGACCCCGCCAGAGGGGGCCGCTCACGACCGGCTCGCCGCCGCAGGGGCAGCGACCGAGCCAGCCCGGGCGCAGCTGCAGCAGCGATGCCCCCCGGTGATCACCGCAGCCGTGGCAGTAGCCCGTCAGTCCCAGCTGGCTTTCCTCAGCGGCGGCCGGATGGCGGCGGATGGCCACCGCCGTGCGGAACGTGCGGCCGTCGCTGAGGCTCAGCAGCGGTCGGATGCCCCGGCCCTGGCCCCAGGCCGCCCGGGCGATGGCCCCGAGCTGCAGGCGCAGGGCCAGCTCCCAGCTGCACGGCTGGGCCCGCACCGCCGCCCCCAGGCGCCGCACGGCCGCCCGTCGGTCGTGGCCGGTGAACGAACGGCCGTCGGTGCTGGCCAGGTACAGCACCCCCTCAAAGCGCACGGCCTCGATGGCCAGGGGCAGCAGCTCGGTGCTGCCGCCGAAGGCATCGAGATCCACCCAGTCGAACCGTCGCTCCTCGAGCAGGCAGCGGGCGAGCAGCTTCTGAATCGTGGTGGTCTCGACCTCGCTGGCCACCCCCCGGGCCGCCAGCGGTGCCAGGTTGCGCTCGAGCAGGGGGCGCCGCCGGGGGTCGGCGTCGTTGCTGAGCACCTCCGTGGCCCCGGCTTCGAGTCCATAGCGCAGGCTGCGGATGCCGCAACCGGCCAGGCCATCCAGCACCGTCAGGGCCCCGGCCGGCGCGCGCCTGGCCGCCAGGACGCGCAGCAGGGCCACCCCCAGGTCACGGCTCGGCCGGGAATCCGGCCGGAAGAAGCCCTCCCCCGGGTCCACGGATGCGGCACCCTCGGAGTAGCGGGACGGGTGGGCCTCAGGCGTGGACACGATCGACTCTCCCCCGGGCACCTGGGATCCCCCCGTCGCCGGTTCCGGCAGCGACTGGGGGGAACATGGCGTTCACCAGTTTGCGGGCTGGCACTGCCACTGGCGCCGCTACGGACCCCGCGACGGCGAGCCGCTGGTGCTGCTGCACGGCTTCGGGGCCTGCAGCGGCCACTGGCGGGCCAATGTGGCCGGCCTGGCCGAGGCCGGTTACCAGGTCTTCGCCCTGGATCTGCTGGGCTTCGGCCGCTCCGATCAACCCGGCATCGCCCTCGACAACCGCCTCTGGAGCCGGCAGCTGCAGCACTTCCTGCAGGAGGTCGTCCAGGCCCCCGCCGTCCTGGTGGGCAATTCGATCGGTGGGCTCGTCTCCCTCACCACGGCGGTGTTCCGTCCTGAGCTGGTGCGGGCGGTGGTGGCTGCCCCCCTGCCCGATCCCGCCCTGCTGGCCCCCCTGCCCCGCCGCCGTGCCCCCTGGAAACGGCGCTGGCACCGCCGGCTCGTGCTCGCCGGCCAGGCCCTGCTGCGGCTGCCCCTGCCGGCGCTCATCGGGCTCCTGCGCCAGCCGCTGTTGTTGCGGCTGGGGCTGGCATCGGCCTACTACCGGCTCGAACGCATCGACCATGACCTGCTGCGGCTGGTGGCCCGGCCGGCCGCCCGCCCCACCGCGGCCCGTTCCCTGGCGGGCATGGTGCGGGGCATGGGGCTGCGACCCAGGGCCGCCACTGCGCCGGCGCTGCTGAGCCGCCTCGAGCGACCGCTGCTGCTGCTCTGGGGCGCCCGCGACCGGCTGGTGCCGCCGGCGGTGGCCCGACGGGTGCTGCAGCGGGCCCCCGGGCACCTCTGCCGGCTGCACTGGCTCGATGCGGTGGGTCACTGCCCCCACGACGAAGATCCGGCCGCGTTCAATGCCGCCCTGCTCGCCTGGTTGCGGCCGTCCACCCCCTGACGTCTAGGTTGAGCCCAGGCCCCTTGGGGGAATGGTGGACCCGCTGATGAAGCACACCCTGTCGGTGCTGGTGGAGGATCAATCCGGTGCGCTCAGCCGCATCTCGGGGCTGTTCGCCCGCCGGGGGTACAACATCGAGAGCCTGGCCGTGGGTCCCACCGAACAGGCCGGCATCTCGCGGCTGACGATGGTCGTCGCCGGCGATGACCGGATCCTCGAGCAGATGACCCGTCAGCTGCTGAAGCTGGTCAACGTGCTCGAGGTGATCGACCTGACGGTGATCCCCGCCGTCGAGCGGGAGCTGATGCTGGTCAAGGTTCAGGCCGATGCCACCAGCCGTGGCGCCGTGTTCGACCTGGTGCAGGTGTTCCGCGCCAAGGTGGTCGATGTCGCCGACACGGCCCTTACCCTTGAGGTGGTCGGTGACCCCGGCAAGCTCGTGGCCCTCGAGCAGCTGCTGCGACCCTTCGGCATCCTTGAGATCGCCCGCACGGGCAAGGTGGCCCTGCAGAGGGCCTCGGGGGTCAACTCCGAGTCCCTCAAGCAGCAGCTGTCCGAGACGAAGGTGCCCGCCTGATCCCGGCGCGTCTCAGCGCACCGGGCCCACGACCTCGGCCTTGATCAGCCGGTCCCCCTGGCGGATCGCATCAACCACCGGCATGCCTTCGACGACGGTGCCGAAGACGGCGTAGCGCCCATCAAGCTCGGGCAGGTCGGCGAGGGCCACATAGAACTGGGCGCTGGCCGAGTTGGGGTCCTGGGAGCGGGCCATCGCCACGGCTCCGCGATGGTGGGGCAGGGCCAGCTCCTCGCTGATGCGTGGACCCTCGATCACCGTGCCGTAGCGGGGCTGCCTGTCGCCTTTGCGCTTCAGTTCGAGGGGGATGAAACGGGGGGTATTGGTCGCAGGATCGATCCAGCTGCCCTGGCCCCAGCTGGTGGCGGGCACCGAGGGGTTTGCGCTCTGGGGATCCCCCCCCTGCACCACGAAGGGCTGCGGCTCGCGCACCACCCGGTGGAAGACGGTGCCGTTGTAGGCGCCCCGGCGCACCAGATCGAGGACGTTGCCGGCGGTGAGCGGAGCACTGGATCCATCGAGGTCGATGAGCACCCGGCCCCGGCTGGTGGTGAGGGCCACCCGCACCTTGCCCTGCAGGCAGGGAACCGAACTGCGGCTGCAGCCCAGGTCGCCCTGGGCCGCCGGTGGTGCACAGGCCGTGATCAGCAGGGCCAGCAGCCCGGTGGCAGCCGCCGCCAGAGCCCTCCGTCTCATACGCCCTCCAGCGGCACGCCCAGGTATTTGGCCAGCTCGGCCCCTGACCGTTCCAGATCAGCCAGGGCCATGGGTTCCCCCACCCGGGTCAGGGGCAGATCACGGCGGCCCCGCAGCCTGAGGGCGAGGCGCCGCCGGGGGTTGAGGCCGTCGCGCACCTCCACCTTCACCGCTTGCACGTCGGAGCAGGGGAGGCTGAACTGGATCAGCTGCCGGAAGCCCCGACGCTCAATGGTGATGGCATCGGCCTCCCGGTCGAAGCGGTTGCGGCCGGCCCCCACGTCGAGGCCGATCACCGCCCAGAGGTAGGTCGCCAGCAGCAGGGCGGCCACACCGTAGAGACCCATGACCAGCCCCTGGGGCACCCAGAGCAGCTCGGCCGGGTGTCCCACCGGCAGCAGGTCGCGGCCCAGGCGGCTGGAGGCGCTGGTGAGCAGAAACCCCAGGCCCCCCACGCTCACGGCGGTGGCCACCACGATGTTCGACAGGCGGCGGGAGCCGACCACGGGCTGGTCGATGCACTCGCTCATCGGACTTGCACAGGGGTTTGGGATGCAGGCATCCTGCCCGACGGACCCGGGCTCCGGGGATGGGGCGGCGCCACGGCCGCAGCAACGACCGCAGCGACGGCCGCAGGCATGACCGTGAAGAAATGCTTACGGCGCCTGGCGTCGGCTCGGTTTCAGCCCGTTGCCAGCGGCCGCGGCAACCCCGGAAACGTTGTTACCATCGCCCGGTATCCGACCTCTCAGCGGGACTTCCCCGCGCATCTTCACGATGACGATTGCAGTAGGGCGGGCGCCGGCAGGCCGGGGATGGTTCGACGTCCTCGATGACTGGCTGAAGCGCGACCGCTTCGTGTTTGTGGGCTGGTCCGGCCTGCTTTTGTTCCCCTGTGCCTACTTGGCGCTGGGGGGCTGGCTGACCGGGACCACGTTCGTGACCTCGTGGTACACCCACGGGATCGCCAGCAGCTACCTGGAGGGCTGCAATTTTCTGACTGCCGCCGTGTCGACACCGGCGGACTCGATGGGCCACAGCCTGCTGTTGCTGTGGGGCCCCGAGGCCCAGGGTGACTTCGTGCGCTGGTGCCAGCTGGGGGGTCTGTGGGCCTTCGTGGCCCTGCACGGTGCCTTCGGCCTG
>CAIQIA010000015.1 GCA_903871775.1 uncultured cyanobacterium | reverse complement strand
TGTTCGAGCGACTGGGCGGACTGGATCAGCGCGACCAGCTCCTGTTCAAGGACATCGTCCGCAGCAACGTCCTCACTGCCAGTTCAGGACTGCTGCCCGGCACCCCGACTGACGAAGAGCTCACCCTGGGAGATGCCTGGCTGGAGGTATTCCAGCAAGCGCTGCCGCGCAACCAGTTCTGCGCTGCCGGCAAGCTCGTGGCCAGGGCCTACCGCGAAGAGTTCGGGGAAGAGCCCCCTTGCCGGCAACAGTTCGTTGACGGTGCCCCGCGTCAGGTCAAGAGCTACCGACGCTCCTGGCTGATCGACACCCTCAAGCGCTTCCGCGCCCAGCTGGCAGGGGGCTGATGGACACCGCCACAACGCCAACCCGCCAGCGGGCTTGGGTGACGACAGCAGAAGCGTGCGCTGCCCTGGGCATGAGCCGCGAAACCCTCCGCCAGCTGCGGCTGCGGGGGGTGCTCACCCCGGGCAAGCACTACCGCCGCTGGGGCTGCACCCAGGGCCGGGGCCCCCTGCAGTGGCACATCGAGAACGTGGAGGCCACCATCACTGGCTGGAGCCGCAGGCATCTGACGCAATGAGTCGGTTTGCAGCCCGAGCCACTTTCCCTACGGTTGAGGGGAGCGGCCTGCTGATTGCCCAGTGTCTCTGCGAGCTCGTGTCATTGCCTGCCTGATCGGAGTGGGTGCTATCTGCGGCAGTCCGGCCGTCGCCCAGATCCTGAAGATGGATTACGAGAACAGCCGCATGAGCGGTGCGTTGCGGAGCGGGGTTGTTGAAGTCAGTGCTGAGCAGCAGCGGCGGATCAACGAATCCGGCGTGAACGTGCTCCAGCCAGTTGCGGTCGTTCGTGTGAATGGCAGCGAGGTCGGTCGCCTCATCGGCGCTGAGAAGGGGGGCGGTAGTCCAGCTGCGCTGGTTCAGATCGCGGAAATGGATCCGTCGAATCCCTACCCCGAAGTGTTGCTCTCGTCCTTCACCGGAGGTGCGCACTGCTGCAATCAGATCCAGGTTCTTACCAGCGATCGCAGCGGGCAGACCTGGCAGGAGGTGGCACTCGGGCCCTTCGACGGGGGCGATTCACCTGCAGAGGATCCGTTGAGGAATGGCCGGTTTTTGATCGTCGACGTCGACAATCGGTTCCTCTATCGCTTTGCCTGCTATGCCTGCAGCTCAGCACCTGCCCGTATCTGGGAGCTGCAAGGCGATGAGTTTGTGGATGTGTCCCATCGCCCCGAATTTAAACCAATCCATCGACGCAACCTGCAGCGCATGGCCGAGTGGTTCCAACAGAAGGATCCTCAGTCTCCAAATGGGTTTCTGGCCGGGTACGTTGCCAACAAAGCCCTTGTGGGTGAGTTGTATGACGGCTGGGACCGGATGACCCAGCGTTATGAAGCATCTTCTGATTGGGGCCTGACGGAGTGCAAGGGAGAACTTGATAGCAATGGCAAGTGCCAGGGACGTGAGATCGTCTACAGCTCCTTCCCAGAAGCTCTTCGCGCCTTCCTGATCGACACCGGCTACATCAAGCCATCTGGCCGGCAGTAACTCCTGATCATTCAGGTTTCAGCTGTTTCGGAGAGTCGCCGCTCTGCCTTGGCGAAGGCGTCGTCCACCACGTCATCCCCGCACCAGCGGCTGTAGGCCGCTAGGTGGGTCTGCACGCTGTGGCCCATGGCCGCCGCCACCACCTTGGGCGGCAGGTCGCAGATCACGTGGGCACGGTGGGCGTAGCCGTGCCGGCAGGAGTAAAGGACCAGCTTTTCGCCCTGGGCGTCGTACTGACGCCGCAGGTTCTGCCAGTGCTCGCGCCGCAGCAGATAGCGGCTGAATGAATCGGAGCCGAAACCAGCCCGCATCGGTGGTAGCAGGGCCGGATCAAAGGGCTCGACCAGGTTCCAGGCCGCTGCCCATGAATCGCACGGCAGCAGCCGAAGGGGCCTGGGCTTGGTTTTGCCACGCGAGGCCACCTTTTCGTAGGTGCACCAGAGCCGCCCCTGGCGAAGCTGCAGATGTTGCAGTTCCTCAGGGCGCAGGCCAAAGGCATTGATCAGCTGAAAGGCGAGACGCCAACGGGGATCGGGGATGGCCTGCACCATCGCCAGGATGTCCTCCACCCCGATCGGTGTGGTGATGGTCTTGCTCTCCCTTGATCGGCCGATGGTGCTCGTCAGATCCGGTGGCGGAGCCCAGTGCGCTGGCAGGAGGCCTTCGCTCACACCCCAGCGCAACAGCGCTGCCGTGTACTGAATCTGAAGCCGTCGGGTGCGGCAGCCAGGGCGTTGCCGCCAGAGATCAGCCTGGGCTTCCAGCAAGTGCTTGGCGTCCCGCACAGCTGGAGGTCCTTTCGCTGTTTTCAGGAGCAGCGCCATCCGCGGCTTGTACAGCCGCTCCCAGGTCGATTCTTTGATTTCGCCGCTGCGCAGTTTGTGCTGCTGGTAGCGACGGATCAATCCAGGCCAATCAACTGGGACCGGGCGGCCTGCTGCTGTGGAGATCGGGGCACTGGTGTGCGGAGCTGAGGTGCCGCTGGTCGGGCTGGGCGTCTCGCGTCTGGCCTGCGCCTCAGCCATGGCCGCACCGAGCTCGGCAACGGCTTGCTCCAGTGGGATGCCTTCCTGGAAGTCCCCGTAGAGCTTCACGACGCCATCACGGATGGCTTCCAGCTGGTCCGACTCCCACGGGTAGGGCAGCAGGAGCTGTCTGCGATGGCCACCAGCGGCACGGGCCGTGATGTGGAGGCGTGCCCGTCCCCTGAAATTCGAGACCGTCCAGCCGCTCCGACACCCCCTTTGGCTGAGTGCCCGTAGGACACCGCCGCGGAGCAGAACATCCCATTCCGGGACCGCTGGCATGTGAGAAGGTATGTGAGAAGGTCCTTCTCACAGCTTGGCACGGGCGAGCAGAGACCGGCAGAGGCTGTCAGCCCTAAAGCCTGTTGCAGCAAGGCTTTTTGGCTGAAAGCTCAGGCCCTGATTGAAACGCCCCCTGATGGATTCGAACCATCGACCGGCTGCTTAGAAGGCAGCTGCTCTATCCAGCTGAGCTAAGGGAGCAGGGCCGTGCCGGCCGGGGCCGGGCGGCGCTCCAATCCTGCCAGGGATGGTGGCAGCAGGGGGGCCGGATCGAGGGCCCAGACCCGGCCGCTGTCGCGCAGGCGCCACTCCACGTGCAGGTGCGGGCCGCTGGCGGATCCGGTCTGCCCCACCCGGCCGAGCAGATCCTGGGGGCCGACGGTCTCGCCGGGACGCACATCCACCGCCGACAGGTGGCCGTAGAGGCTTTCGTGGCCATCGCCGTGGTCGACCACCACCGTGAGGCCATAGCCGCTGATCCAGTCGACCAGCGCCACCCGACCGCTGCGCAGGGGACGCACCGGGTCCCCTTCATCGGCGCTGAGGTCCAGGCCGGCGTGCATGCGCCAGGCCTGGCGGCTGTCTGACCAGCGCCAGCCGAAGCGGCTCACCTCGTAGGGCGGCAGATCGAGGGGGTAGTTCAGCAGGGCCGGGGTGTCGGCGCTGCCGGCGGCGACCTTGAACCATGGAGAGGGCAGCCGCGGTGGGGGGCTGGGCAGAAGACGCAGCCGACCCTCGATGTCGGCGGGCAGGCTGGCGGTGGTGCCCAGGTCGGCCACGGGGGTGCGGTCGGGCAGCGGCGGGGGCGGCAACGTCGGCAGCGGCATGGCGGAGGGGCTGGGCGCACCGGTTGTATCGCCGCTGACAGCGGCCCACCAGCCACGGCGACCGACGGCAAACCGTAGATTGTTGGGGTGCGAGGACCTGCCCATGGCCACCGCCCGCCTAGACGAGCGCCGCAAGCGGGAGATGGCTGAGCGCTACAGCGCCGGCGAGAGCAGCGCATCCCTCGCCGACGCCTACGGCTGCAGCCCCAACACCGTCACCCGCACGGTGCGGGCGGTGCTTGGGGATGCGGCCTTCGAGCGGCTCAAGCAGCAACGGGGCCGTTCCGTGCCGGTGGTGGAGGCGGCGCCCGCCCCGATGCCGGAGCCGGCGGATGGGGACGACCCGGCGGACGCTGAGCTCAGCGTTGACGAGGCCGCTGACGACGGGGACGTCGACGACGAAGACGACGGCGACGAAGACGACGAAGAGGGGGAGGCCGACGACGACCTGGAGGCCGACCTGCGGGCTGACCTGGAGGATGGCGGCCCCGAGGTCGTGCTGCCGTTGCTGCCCCAGCCCCTGGCCACGGGCGAGCGCACCGTGAGCCGGCCCCTGCCCCTGGCCCAGTTGCCGGGCAGCCTGTATCTGCTGGTCGACAAGGAGGTGGAACTGCGCGGCACCCGGCTGACCGACCTCAGCGAACTCTCACCCCTCGCCCCCGAGGAGGAGCCGCACCAGGCCATGGTGATGTTCGCCAACCCCCGCAATGCCAAGCGGCAGGCGGGCCGCAGCCAGCGGGTGATCAAGGTGCCCGACCCGTCGCTGCTCGAGCGCACGGCCCCCTACATCCGCGCCCAGGGCATCACCCGGGTGGTGCTCGAAGGGGTGCTTTACGCCCTGCCGGGGGGCTGACGGTCTGACGCCGGGGCCAGCAAGGCCACGCCGAGGCCACCGCTGAGCCAGCCGCCGATCACAGCCAGTCCCACCACGAACCCCTGGGGCAGCGGCACCGTACGGCCCAGGCCCAGGTTCAGGCTCGATCGCCGGTCCAGGTTCTGGCTGCCCAGGCACAGCACCAGCAGCAGCAGGCTGGTGCCCAGCAGGGTGCCGGTGAGCAGGCGCAGACGCAGCAGCATCAGGCTCCGGGTGGCGATGGCTCCAGTGTGCCGTCCGGCGGATCGGTGTCGCTGTTCTCGGTGTCGGCATGCAGCAGGGCGTAGAGGGCCCGACGGGGCTGGCCGGTGCGGCGGGCGAGCAGGCGGCAGGCGTCGGCCGGTGGGCTGCCCGCGTCGAGCAGCTCCTGCAGCTGCGTCCGCAGGGCCGCCCCGTCCCAGGCGACCGGCGCCGGGGGTGGGGCACCACCCAGCACCAGCGTGAACTCCCCCTGCGGGTTGTGGTCGTTGAAGTGGGCCAGGGCCGTGGCCACGTCGGGCCCCACCAGCTGCTCGTGGCGTTTGGTCAGTTCGCGTGCCACCTGCAGGGGCCGGTCGGGCCCGCAGGCGTCGTGCAGTTCGTTCAGCAGCTGCCGCAACCGGTGCGGCGCCTCGTAGAGCACCGACGTGCGCGGCTCCTGCGCCAGGATCTGCAACCGCTCGCGCCGCTCACGGCCGCGGCTGGGCAGGAACCCCTCGAAGCAGAACCGCTCGCAGGGCAGCCCGCTGCACACCAGGGCCGTGAGGGCGGCGCAGGGGCCAGGCACACAGACCACCCGCCCGCCGGCGGCCCGCACGGCCGCCACCAGATCTTCCCCGGGATCGCTGATGCCAGGCAGACCGGCGTCGCTGATCAGGGCCAGGGCCTCGCCGGCCGCCAGCCGCTGCAGCAGCCCCGGCAATCGCTCGCGGCTGTTGTGCTGGTGGAAGCTCAGCAACGGCGTGCGGATGCCGAAGGCCTGCAGCAGCGGCCCGCTGTGGCGGGTGTCTTCACAGCCGATGCAGGCGACACCGGCCAGCACCTGCCGGGCCCGGGGGGAGAGGTCGCCCCGATGGCCGATGGGGGTTCCCACCAGATAGAGCACGCCCCCCTCGGGTTCGTGGGTCACAATGCCGCTGGCTCGCCTATCCATGATGACCGTCTCCGTCGCCCCTCCCCTGCCAGACGGCATCGGCATCGAAGCCCTGCTGACGGTGCTGCGGCGGCTGGCCTGGGAATCGACCGACATCCTGCGGGCCTACGGCCGCGGTGAGACGCCGCCCTTCGGCCATCCGCCGGCCCTGAGCGTCGAGGATGGGGGCAGCGGCCCGGTCACGGCGGCGGATCTGGCGGTGAACCGTCAGCTGCTCGATGGCCTCGCCGCTGCCTTCCCGGAGGCCCCCTGGACCCTGCTGAGCGAAGAGACCGCCGCCGACCAGCTGGCCGCCGCCGAGCCCCTGGGGGCCGAATGGCTGTGGGTGCTCGATCCCCTCGATGGCACCAAGGATTTCCTGCAGGGCACCGGTGAATACGCCGTGCATCTGGCCCTGCTGCAGGCCGGCCGGCCGGTGCTGGGGGTGGTGCTGTTGCCCGAACCCGAGGAGCTGTGGTTCGGCCTGCTGGCATCGGCCGATGGCCCAGGTGAGGCCTGGCGCGAAACCCGCGCCGGCGACCGTTTTGCCCCGACCCTCAGCGACCGTCGCCAGCCCGCCGAACTGCTGCTGGTGGCCAGCCGCAACCATCGCGATGACCGCCTCGAACAGCTGGTGCGGGCCCTGGGGCTGGGGGGCAGCCGCGTCCGGGGCAGCGTCGGCGGCAAGGTGGCCACCATCCTGCGGGGCGAGACCGACGTGTATGTGTCGCTCTCGGGTCGCAGCGCCCCCAAGGACTGGGACATGGCAGCGCCGGAGGCGGTGCTGCGGGCCGCCGGCGGGGCCTTCTGCCATGCCGACGGTGCTCCGCTGGCCTACGACCAGGGCCATGGGCTGCAGGCGGGCTGCCTGATCGCCAGCCACGGCCCCGCCCAGGCCGAACTCTGTGCCCGGGCCCTGGCGGCCCTCGCCGCCATCGACCCGGACTTCGCCGTCTGAGGCCCGGGCCTCAGACCTCTTCGATCGGCAGCACCACCGGCGCCGGTGAGCTCGGCAGTGAGCCGTTCTCCTGGGGCACCCCCCTCAGGGTGAGGTTGATGCGGCCGCGGTTGTCGATCTCGCGCACCCGCACGGTCACGGCATCGCCGACCTTGACCACGTCTTCGACCTTCTCGACCCGTGATTCAGACAGTTGGGAGATGTGGATCATCCCCTCCTTGCCCGGCAGGATCTCGACGAAGGCACCGATGGGAATCACCCGGGTGACCGAGCCCTGGAATGTTTCCCCTTCCTGCACCCGGCGGGTGAGGCCTTCGACGATCCGCTGGGCCTCTTCGGCGGCGGCACCGTCGTGGCTGGCCACGGTGACCATGCCGTTGTCGTCGATGTCGATCTTGGTGTTGGTGCGTTCGGTGATGCCCTTGATGGTGCGGCCGCCGGGACCGATGACCGTGCCGATCAGCTCGGGATCGATGCGGAAGCTGAGCAGCCGCGGCGCATGGGGCGAGAGGGTGTCCCGCGGCTCGTTGATGGCCTCAAGCATCTTCTCGAGGATGTGCAGCCGCGCCGGCCGGGCCTGCTGGATGGCTTCGGCGATGGTGGGCATCGCCAGGCCGGTGATCTTCATGTCCATCTGCAGGGCGGTGATGCCCTGGGCAGTGCCGGCCACCTTGAAGTCCATGTCACCAAGAAAGTCTTCGATGCCCTGGATGTCGGTGAGGATGCGCACCTGATCGCCTTCCTTGATCAGGCCCATGGCGGCGCCGCTGACGGGGGCGGCCAGGGGCACACCGGCATCCATCAGGGCCAGGGTGCTGCCGCACACCGACCCCATCGAGGTGGAGCCGTTGGAGCTGAGCACCTCCGACACCACGCGCAGCACGTAGGGGAAGGTTTCGCGGCTGGGCAGCACCGGCAGGATGGCCCGTTCGGCCAGGGCGCCGTGGCCGATCTCGCGCCGGCCGGGGGAACGCATGGGCCGGGTCTCGCCCACCGAATAGGGCGGGAAGTTGTAGTGGTGCAGGTAGTGCTTCTCGGTGGACGGGTTGAGGTCGTCCATCTCCTGGGCATCGCTGGGGGTGCCGAGGGTGGCCGTCGAGAGCACCTGGGTCAGCCCCCGCTGGAAGAGGCCCGAACCGTGCACCCGCCGCGGCAGCACACCGGCGGCGGCGCTGATGGGGCGCACCTCATCGAGGGCACGCCCGTCGACCCGCTTGCCCTGATCGAGAATCTGGGCGCGCATCATGTGCTTGGTGAGCGCCTTGAAGCTGTTGCCGAGCAGCTTGCCGCTGCCCTGCACCGCCCGCCGCACCGGGTCGTCGTCCGGGAGGGCAGCGATGCTTTCGGCGACGGAGGCCTTGATGGCATCGAGGGCCGTGTCTCGCTCGCCCTTGCTGAGGCTGAACTGGGCCAGCACCTCGCCGATGGCGGTGCCGCAGGCCTGGCGCAGGTGGTCGGGGATGGTGGTGTCTTCGGCGGGGGCTTCGGGCAGCACCGGCTCGATGCCGAGGTGGGCCAGCAGCTCGCGCTGATGGCGGATCAGCTCACCGACGGCCTCGTAGCCGAAGTCGATGGCTTCGATCATGTCCTGTTCGGGCAGCTGCCGGGCGCCGGCTTCGACCATCACCACCCCGTCGGGGCTGCCGGCCACCACCAGGTCGAGGTCAGAGCGTTCGATCTCGCGGAAGCTGGGGTTGAGCACGAAGTCGTCGCCCAGCAGCCCCACCCGCACGGCCGCCATCGGGCCCTGGAAGGGGATGCGGGCCAGAAGGGTGGCGATGGAGGCGCCGGTGACCGCCAGCACATCGGGCGGCACCCGTTCATCGAGCGAGAGGCAGGTGGCGACCACCTGCAGGTCGTCGCGCAGCCAGCCGGGGAAGAGGGGCCGCAGGGGCCGGTCGATCAGGCGGGCGGTGAGCACGGCCCGCTCGGGGGGACGGCTCTCCCGGCGCATGAAGCTGCCGGGGATGCGGCCGGCGGCATAGAGGCGCTCTTCGTAATCGCACGTGAGCGGGAGGAAGTCGATGCCTTCGCGGGCACTGGCGCGGGTGGCGGTGACCAGCACCGAGGTGTCGCCGCATTCGATGAGCACGCTGCCCCCGGCCTGCGGGGCGTAGCGACCTGTGGTCAGTCTGATCTCCCGCCCATCGAAGGAGATCGACCGTGTTTCACCTTGCACTGCTGCTTATGTCCATGACTTGACCTGTTCATCCTGCCACCCAGGGTTCGCTGACCAGGGCGGCGGCGCCAAGGCGCAGCAGGGCCGGCTGCGCCACCGCCCGGCGCAGCTGCGGCATCCAGGTGTCGTCGTCGCAGTCGCGGGCGCCGAACCGCTGCAGGTGCGGGTTGAGGATCTGCACGTCGTAAAGCTGATAGCCGCCGGCCTTCAGGGCCCGTTGCAGCGCGACCAGCACGACGTTGCTGGCATGGGGGCGGCGGTGGAACATCGATTCACCGATCCAGCAGGCCCCGAGGCTGAGGCCCAGCTGCCCGCCGGCCAGCCCCCGGTCGTCCCAGGCCTCGATGCTGTGGGCGCGACCCATCGCATGCAGGGCGCCGTAGACCTCGGCCAGGGCGGGGCTGAGCCAGGTGTCGGGGCGGTCGGCGCAGCCGGCCACCACGGCATCGAAAGCGGTGTCGAGCCGCAGTTCGAAACGGCCGCTGCGCAGCACCCGTCCAAGGCTGCGGGGCACATGAAAGCCGTCGTCGAGCGGCAGGTAGGCCCGACGACGGCTGCGGAAGAGGCCGATGGGGCCGTCGGCGCCATCGGCCATGGGAAACCAGCCCTCGGCGTAGGCCGAGAGCAGACGGGCCAGCGCCGGGGCCGGCCGCGTCAGGGGTTCACCAGCTCGACTTCACCACGCCGGGCAGCAGACCCTTATGGGCCCGCTCACGCAGCTGGTTGCGGCACAGGCCGAAGTCGCGGTAGACGCCCCGGGGCTTGCCGGTGACCCAGCAGCGGTTGCGCTGGCGGCTGGGGGCACTGTTGCGGGGCAGCCCCTGGATGCGGCGATGCACCTCGAGGCGCTCCATGGGATCAGCGGCGGCATCGAAGGCGGCCATCAGGGCTGACCGCTTGGACGCGAAGCGCTCGGCAAGCTTCTTGCGCTTCACATCGCGCGCGATCATCGACTTCTTCGCCATGCAGCTGGTCGGAACAAGGGCACTGTGGGTTCAGGTTAAACGATGGCCGTCCCGACGCTGCGACGGCCGGTGGGGCAGAGGTCGACCAGGCTGCAGTCTTCGCAGCGGGGCCGTCGGGCGGCGCAGATCGCCCGGCCATGGAAGATCAGCCGCAGGGAGAACCGTTCCCATTCGCTGCGGGGCAGAAGCGGCATCAGGTCCCGTTCGATGCGCGGCGGATCGTCGTGGCGGGTGAGCCCCAGCCGCCCCGCCAGCCGCCGTACGTGGGTGTCGACGGTGACGCCGGCGTTGATGCCGAAGGCATGGGCCAGCACCACGTTGCCCGTCTTGCGGGCCACCCCCGGCAGCTGCAGCAGTTCGGCCATCGAGGCCGGCACCGCGCCGCCGTGGCGATCCATCAGCAGGCGGGCGGCGGCGACGATGTGGCGCGCCTTGGCCCGGTAGAACCCCAGGCAGCGGATGTAGGGCTCCACATCGGTGGGTTCGACGGCGGCGGCGCTGGCGGCATCGGGGAAGCGTTCGAACAGGGCCGGCGTGGTCTGGTTGACGCGCACGTCGGTGCACTGGGCCGAGAGCATGGTCGCCACCAGCAGCTCCCAGGGGGTGCTCCAGTCGAGGGAACAGGTGGCGTGGGGGTAGAGCTGCCCGAGGCGGTCGTGGATCTCGGGGGCGCGGCGCCGCGGGCCCGGCAGACGGCCGGCCATCTCAGCGGCCGAGAAGCTGCCGCACGAGCGTCAGCTGGCTGGTGTCGCGCACGATCAGCACCGCGCTGAGCCCCAGCAGCAGCACCAGGCCCGACTGGGCGAAGGCCAGCTGCAGCCGCTCGGGCAGAGGGCGGCCCCGCAGCCCTTCGATCAGCAGCAGCAGCAGCTGGCCGCCATCGAGCAGGGGCAGGGGCAGGGCATTGAGCACCGCCAGGTTGATCGAGATCAGGGCGGTGAACAGGTAGAGGCTGCCGCCCCCCTGCTGGGCCAGCTGGGCCCCCATCTCGACGATGCGCACCGGCCCCGACACCTGCCCGGCGGTTTCGCCGAAATGGGTGAGCAGCTGGCGGAAGCCGTCGACGGTGCGGCCGGTGATGCGGGCGAAGTCGTCGCTGGCCTGGGCCAGCACCTCGAGGGGGCCCCTGGCGGGGCGGTAGGTCTCGCGGCCGTCGGGCTGCAGCTGGGCGCCGATGCGGCCGGTGCCGTCTCGGTCGGCGGGCACCAGGGTCAGCGCCACGGGGCTGCCCCGGCGTTCGAGGTTCAGCCGCAGGGCCTGGCCCGGCGAGGTCTGCACCCGCTGCACCAGGGCCTGCACCGCTTTGCTGCCGCCGCCGAGGGGGGTGCCGTCGAGGGCCAGCAGCCGATCGCCGGGTTCGAGGCCGGCCCGGGCGGCCGCCTGGCCCGCCTGCACCCCCGACACCAGCACCCCCGCTGTGGGGCTGAAACCGTCGGGAATGCCGAGCACCAGCCCCTGGGTGATCAGCACCGCCCAGGCCAGCAGCAGGTTGGCGATCACGCCGGCGCTGATGACCAGGGCCCGCTGGGGCAGAGGCCGGTTGCGCAGCAGGTCGGGATCGGCGGCATCGATGCCCCCGTCGGGGTCGTCTTCGGGAAAGGCGACGAAGCCGCCGAGGGGAATGAGGCGCAGGGCGAACTGCACCCCCCGCACCCGCCGCTGCAGCAGCACCGGCCCGAAGCCCACCGAAAAGCTCGACACGCGGATGCCCTGGCTGGTGGCCGCCAGAAAATGACCGGCCTCGTGCACCACGATCAGCAGGGCGAGAATCGCCAGTGCCGCCAACACCCCCACGCCCGTTGCCCCCGTTGCTGGCTCCATTGTGTGGCCTGGAGGCGGGTGGCCGGGGTCAGGGGGCCGGGGTCAGGGGGGTGGCAGGAGCCGGTCGCTGCCGACGTAGGGCACCAGCACTTCGGGCAGCGTCACCGAACCGTCGGGCTGCTGGCCGTGTTCGAGCAGGGCGGCCATGGTGCGACCCACCGCCAGGCCGCTGCCGTTGAGGGTGTGCAGCAGGCGGGTGGTCTTGCCGTCGCGGCAGCGGATGGCCGACCGCCGCGCCTGGAACTCGCCGCAGGTGCTGCAGCTCGAGATCTCGCGGTAGGCGCCGGCGCCGGCGAGCCACACCTCGAGGTCGAAGGTGCGGGCGGCCGAGAAGCCCAGGTCGCCGCTGCAGAGCTCGAGGCGGCGGTAGGGCAGGCCCAGGGCCTCGAGGATGCCTTCGGCATCGCGGGTGAGCTGTTCGTGGGCCGCGTCGGACTGGTCGGGATGGCAGAACCAGTAGAGCTCGACCTTGTTGAACTGGTGCAGGCGGATCAGGCCGCGGGTGTCGCGGCCGTAGGACCCGGCCTCGCGGCGGAAGCAGGGGGTGTGGGCGACGTAGCGCAGGGGCAGCTGGTCAGCGGCGATCACCTCGTCGCGATGGAAGGCGGTCAGCGGCACCTCGGCGGTGGGGGTGAGCCAGAGGTCGTCGTCGGCGCAGCGGAAGCTCTCGTCAGCGAACTTGGGCAGCTGGCCCGAGCCCGTGAGGCTGGCGCTGTTCACGAGAATCGGCGGTGCCATCTCGCGGTAGCCGTTGCGGCCGTGGTGGTCGAGCATGAAGGCGATCAGCCCGCGCTCGAGCCGGGCGCCGGCCCCCATCAGGGTCACGAAGCGGCTCTGGGCGATGCGCACCGACCGTTCGTTCTCGAAGAGGCCCAGCCGTTCGGCGATCTGCCAGTGCTCGAGCAGACCTTCCTCCTGGCGCGGGGTGCCCCAGCGGTGCCGTTCGACGTTGTCGGCCTCGCTGCGGCCGTCAGGGGTGGCGGCCGAGGGCAGGTTCGGCAGGCTGCGCAGGCCATCGAGCAGGCCACGGCCCAGCTCTTTCACCCGTTCGTCGACGTCGGCGATCTGCTGCTTGAGCCGGTTGCCCCGTTCGCGCAGGTCGACGACGGCGGGATCGTCGGCGGCGGTGCCGTTGCGCAGCAGCTGGCCCACATCCCGGCCGATGCCGTTGCCTTCGGCCTGGAGGCTGTTGCGGTGCTCCTCGAGGTCGCGCTGCTCGACCGCCATGCGGCAGAGGGGGCCCAGGTCGGGGGCGGTCCCGCGGCGGGCCAGCTGCTGGGCGATCAGGTCGGGGTTCTCGCGCAGCAGGCGCTGATCGAGCACGGCGGTGCGGATGGCTCGGGGGAGCCTACGGGGCCGCCCGGGCTGTGCCGGCGGGCTTCAGAGCACCTGCACCACTTCGCTGATCTCGGGGATCGCCTCGCGCAGTTTGCGCTCGATGCCCATCTTGAGGGTCATGGTGCTGCTGGGGCAGCTGCCGCAGGCCCCCTGCAGGCGCACCTTGACGATGGGGCCGTCGAGCTCGACGACCTCGACGTTGCCACCGTCGGCCATCAGGTAGGGCCGCAGCTCATCGAGCACCCGTTCGACGTTGTCGAGAGTGAGGGCGGCGCTGTCGCTGGTGTCGGTGGTCATGGCACTCGGGATCCGCAGACCCAGAGCTTAGGCAGGGGGCCAGGGGGAGGGCGCCGACCCGGATGGATCCCTAGGATCGCGTCAACCTGATCCCCGCGAATCCCGCCTCCGATTGGGACACCGCCCGCGACCGCCCGCGCATGACCGACGTTCCCGTCTCCCGGATCCGCAACTTCTGCATCATTGCCCACATCGACCACGGCAAATCGACCCTGGCCGACCGGCTGCTGCAGGACACGGGCACGGTGGCGGCCCGCGACATGCAGGAGCAGTTTCTCGACAACATGGACCTCGAACGTGAGCGGGGCATCACGATCAAGCTCCAGGCGGCCCGGATGGAGTACAAGGCCGCCGATGGCGAGACCTACATCCTCAACCTGATCGACACCCCGGGCCACGTTGACTTCTCATATGAAGTGAGTCGCAGCCTGCAGGCCTGTGAGGGGGCGCTGCTGGTGGTGGATGCCAGCCAGGGGGTCGAGGCCCAGACCCTGGCCAACGTCTACCTGGCCATCGCCAACGACCTCGAGATCATTCCGGTCTTGAACAAGATCGACCTGCCAGGGGCCGATCCCGAACGCATTTCAGCCGAGATCGAAGAGGTGATCGGCCTCGACACCAGCCAGGCCATCGCCTGTTCCGCCAAGACGGGGCTGGGGGTGCCCGAGATTCTGCAGGCCGTCGTCGATCGGGTGCCGCCACCGCCTGACCGGGTCGAGGAACCGCTGCGGGCGCTGATCTTCGATTCGTACTACGACCCCTACCGGGGGGTGATCGTGTACTTCAGGGTGCTGAGCGGTCGCCTGCGCCAGCGCGACAAGGTGCTGCTGATGGCCAGCCGCAAGACCTACGAACTTGACGAGGTGGGGGTGATGGCGCCGGACCAGCGCCAGGTGAGCGAGCTGCATGCCGGTGAGGTGGGCTATCTGGCGGCCTCGATCAAGGCCGTGGCCGATGCCCGCGTCGGCGACACGATCACCCTGGCGGCCGATCCGGCCCCCGATCCGCTGCCGGGTTACACCGAAGCCAAGCCGATGGTGTTCTGCGGCCTCTTCCCCACCGATGCCGACCAGTACCCCGACCTGCGGGAGGCCCTCGACAAGCTGCGCCTGTCGGATGCGGCCCTGCAGTACGAGCCCGAGACGAGCAGCGCCATGGGTTTTGGGTTCCGTTGTGGCTTTTTGGGGCTGCTGCACATGGAGATCGTGCAGGAACGGCTGGAACGGGAGTACGACCTTGATCTGATCGTGACGGCGCCTTCGGTGGTGTACCGGGTCAATCTGGTCGATGGCGAGACGGTGCTGGTCGACAATCCGGCCACCCTGCCTGAACCGCAGCAACGGACCTCGATTGAAGAGCCCTACGTGAAGCTCGAGGTCTACACCCCTAACACCTACAACGGCACCTTGATGGAGCTGTGCCAGGAGCGTCGGGGGCAGTTCATTGACATGAAGTACATGACCACCGACCGGGTCACGCTGCACTACGAGATGCCGCTGGCGGAGGTGGTGACCGACTTCTTCGATCAGATGAAAAGTCGCACCAAGGGCTATGCCTCGATGGAGTACAGCCTGATCGGTTATCGCGAGAACGCCCTGGTGCGGCTGGATGTACTGATCAACGGCGAGAAGGCCGATCCCCTGACCACGATCGTGCACCGCGACAAGGCCTACAACGTGGGCAAGGGTCTGGTCGAGAAGCTGAAGGAACTGATTCCGCGGCAGCAGTTCAAGATTCCGATTCAGGCGTCGATCGGCAGCCGCATCATTGCCAGTGAAAGCATCAGTGCCATGCGCAAAGATGTGCTGGCCAAGTGCTACGGCGGCGACATTTCACGCAAGAAGAAGCTGCTGCAGAAGCAGGCCAAGGGCAAGAAGCGGATGAAGGCCATGGGCCGGGTCGAGGTGCCCCAGGAGGCCTTCATGGCGGTGCTGAAGCTGAACCAGTGAGTCAGGCCTGCTGAGATTTGTCAGCGGGTGCGATGGCGAGGCTTGACCGCTTCTGCCGTGAGGAAGGTGGCCGAACTGAGGTGGTAGCGGCGGAAGCGGTTGCGACCTTGCAGATAAATCAGCAACACCGAGGCGCCAGAGAACAGCGACAAGCCGACAGCGGTGATCATGTGACCAAGGCCCAGCAATTCCTGCTGATAAGGAGTGATGCGTGCCATGGGCTGGCGATCAAGCAGGGTCTCGTGGCGTTGGTTCAGGACCTGGCTGAAGCGCCAACGCACCAGCGGCATGGGGTCGTTGGCGGCGATCGGCAGGTTCACCCCCACGGCATCGACAAACGTTCTGGCGGCCGCAGTAGTGGGAATCGAGGCCATGCGTTGCTCGAGGCGGCGGTTCTCATCGAGCAAGGCGATGTTTGCCCGGCTGGCCTGCTGCTGCTGCTGCTGCAGGTTGTGGGTGCTGCTGACGATCGCCAGGGGCAGCAGCACACCGATGGCGACGGCGAAGGGCAGCAGCAACGGGAACAGCACCTTCAGCAGGGGTTTTTCGATGGCCTGGCGGCGGTAGCCGCTGCCCAGCAGATAAAGGGCGCAGCCGAAGGGCAGGAGGATAGCGCTGTTGGCCAGCGCCGCCAGCTGCGACAACCGCATGAACGGATCGAGGGCGGGGTAGAGGGAGAGGTACAGGACAGCTCTCAGTACGAAATGGCCGCTCAGGATGGCCCCGACCAGCCGGATCTGGAACAGCGAGAACAGCTGCTGGAACCGGTCGGGCAAGGATCCGACGTCGAGGAGCTCGTCGTTGGATGCAGGGCTTGTGCCCACGGGCTGCCTATTCACAATGTGCATATTTATAGCGCCCATGGCCTGGGTCCCCATGTCGCGCGAGCCCGAGCGGGGAACGTTGTGACCTGCCTTCGCCATCGCCATGGATGGAACGTTTGCCGCGGCGCAGCCGACCGGCAGAAACCGGTTTCGTGCTGCCGATCGTGCTGCTGCTGGGTCTGGTGGTGCTGCTGATGACCCTGTCGCTGCAGGCCCTGGCGTTGCAGGATCGGCGGCGCAGCGAGGCGGTGCTGCGGGAGGCCCAGCTCGACGACGGCTTCGCCTCGGCGGCCATGGTCGCGGTGGCGTCGTGGCGCCAGGGGGTGGGCTGGCCGTCCCAGGGGTGGGGCCATCCCGCCGGGCAGTTTGCGCTGGAGGCCTGGCAGGCACGATCCGACGGCAGCCAGTCGCTGGCCTTGCAGCGCCGGGCCGCTCCAGGCCAGCCCCTGCGCCGGCGATCCTTCGTGCTCAGCAGCGATGGGGTGCTGCGGCGGGCTTCGGACTGACCGAAGTGCTGGTGTCGGCGGTGTTGCTGGCCCTGTGGCTGACGCTGGGCCTGCAGGGTTGGCAGCGGGCCATGGCCCTGGCGGCGGCCGCCAGCGGCCAGAGGGACGCGGCGGTGCTGCTGCAACGGCAGCTGGGTCGTGATGAGGGATTGCTGCGCCGCCAGGCCCGGCAGGGGGCCATCGCCTGCGATCGCCCTGAGCTGCGGGCGCAGCGGTTGCAGCAGCTGGCGGCGGCAGTGGCCCTGCAGGCGCCGCTGGCCGTGGCCGAGGGCGGGCAGCTGGATCGCCGGCTGGAGCTGCGTCCTGCGGCGGCGGTGGCCGATGAGCTGGTGCTGCGCTGGCGGCTCGAGCCGGCGGGGGTTGAACGGCAACGCCATCTGCGGCTGGAGGGGCTGGGGGCCTGCGCACCAGCGGAGGTGGCCCCGTGACCCTCGCCGAGCAGCTGATCGCCGTGGCGCTGGTGGGGCTGCTGGCGGCGGCGGGGCTGTGGAACGGCAGCCAGACCCTGGCCCGCCAGCGCCTGGAGGCTGCCACGGTGGCCCTGGGGCTGGGGCTCGAGCGGGCACGGTCGGCGGCCGAGCGCACAGGACAGCCGTGCCAGCTGGTGCTGGGGCCGCAGGGCTGGCAGGCGCCGGTGGCGGGGGGCTGTGGTGAGGGGGCGGGGCCGCTGCTCGACGGCGGCGATGGCGCTGGTCTGAACCTGAGCCACAACCTGCCGGGGCCGCTCACCTTCACGGCCAACGGCCTGGTGCTGGGGGGCGGCACCGTTGTGCTGGGGATGGAGGGCACGGCCCTGCGCCGCTGCCTGGTGGTGTCGCTGCCCCTGGGCATCACCCGGGTGGGCCGCCAGGAGGCGTCGGGATGTCAGGCCGATGATGCGCTCTGACCACCGCCCCCTTCAGCACTGCCGCCCGGCGGTGGCGGGGTTTTCGCTGTTGGAGCTGCTGCTGGCCTGCAGCCTGGGGCTCACCCTGGCCATGGCCGCGTTGACGGCCCTGTTCGGGGATGGGGATCTGGGCCGACGGCTGGGGCGGCAACTGCGGGAGCGCCAGCGGCTCGAGCGGGCCCTGGCGCTGATGGCCGGTGATCTGCAGCGGGGCACGGTGCTGGCGCCCGATCCGGCGGCGGCGGGGCTGGTGCCGGCCTGCGGGCTGGCGGGGCGGCGGCCGGTGCTGCAGATCACCGGCAGCGACGGCCGGCTCACCACCTACAGCGTCGGCAGCCCGCCCGACCCGATCTGGCGGGGATGGGTGCTGATGCGGTGCGGCCGGGCCTTCGGGGCCGATGGGCGGCCCAACCCGGCGGCGGCGTTTCAGAACCGGGTGGTGCTCGATGGGCTCGACCCGGCGCCGCCGCAGGCATTCGTCTGCCCGCTGCCGGCGGGTCAGCTGCTGCAGGGCACCGCCGCGCTGCCGCTGGCGGCCTGCGCCGAAGCCGACAGCGGTGTGGTCGAGCTGCGGCTGCTGCTGCGGCTGGGCAGCCCCAGAGAACGCCCGCAGCGGCTGCAGGGTGACCGCAGCGTGCAGCTGGGTGATCAGTCGGGGATGTCGTAGCGGGCGTCGCGGAAGATGAGAATCTCAACGCCGGTGAGGGTGTCGGTGCCTTCGGCGGTGCTGCTGATGGTGCAGCTGCTGCGGCTGCAGCTGCTGATGGTGGTGGCGGCACGGTTGCCGTTGAGAAAGACGATGTCGAGGCCGCTGCTGCCGATCACCCGGTCATTGCCGGCCCCCGGCAGATAACTGTTCTGGCCGCCACCACCGCTGAGGGTGTCATGGCCGGCGCCCCCCACCAGCACGTCATTGCCGTCGCTGCCGACGTCGCCGGCAGCGCGGGTGTCGCCATCAAGCCAGTCGTTGCCGTCGCCGCCCCGCAGCACGTCGTTGCCGCCTTTGCCCCAGAGCGAACAGGCGGCCGTGTCGGAGCTGCCGTTGCGGCCGCATTCGAGGATGTCGTTGGCCTGGGACCCGCGGATGGTGTCGCCACCGCCGAAGCCGCAGATGAGCACGTCTTCTCCGGCCTGCACCTGGCCGATGGCCATGGTGAGCGTGTCGGCACCGGCGCTGCCCGCCAGCTTGACCATGTTAGCGGCACCGCAGAGTTCGAGGTCGCTGGGGCGCGAGTAGAGGGGGCTGATGCGGGTGTGGCCGTTGTCGGGCTGGCTGAAGCTGCGGCTGGCCAGACCCCGCAGGGTGAGGGCGAACGCGACCATTTCGCCGTCACCCGTGGGGGTGGCGGCGAAGCCGCCGCCGTTGGCGCTGCCGTCGAGGCCATCGAGCAGGGGGGCACGCACGAGGGTGGCGTTGTAGGTGCCGTCGTCGTTGATGGCGGGGCCGCAGCGCCAGAGGGTGTTGGCGCCGACCCAGCCGGGATCGGAGGGGCGCACGAAGTAGATGACGGGGGGCAGGTCGCGGCGGAGGTCGAGGGCGAGGCGGAACTGGCCGCTGGCGATGGCGCAGGCGGCGGGGATGCCGATGTTGGCTTCGGTGCCGATGGCCCGTTCAGAGAGGGCCAGTTCGGCCTCGAGAAAGCCGCTGGCGCGTGACCAGTCGCTGCGTTGGCGTTCGAGCGCTTCGGCGCGTTCGCTGGTGCGCAGGTGGCCCAGCAGGGCATCGCCGGCGACGGTGGCGGTGAGCAGGCCGATGGCGGCGGCGACCAGCAGTTCGACGAGGGTGAACCCCATGGCAGCGGTTCAGAAGGCGGTGGTGAAGTCGCAGCTGCCGCCTGCGGCGCTGGCGCGACCGCTGCGGATGAGGCCGAGGGGGGCAACGATGGCAACGCAACGGTCGCGGCTGTCGCCGGGGCGGTGCAGGCGCAGCAGGGCGCTGGTGGTGGCGGTGCCGCGGGGGGTGAAGACCAGGGTGGTGCCGGCGGTGGCGGTGCTGCAGGCGGCGGTGCTGTCGAGGGCCTGGACGCAGAGCACCAGGTCGGTGGCGCCCTGGACGACGGCGCGCAGGTTGAGGGAACCGAAATCACTGCAGGCGCTGGTGTTGGCGGCGGCGGGGCCGAGGGTGGTGGCAGCGGGATCGATGGCGACATGGCAGGCGCCGGCCTTCTGCTGGGCGCGGCGGCGGAGCTCGTCGAGGCGGGCGGCCAGTTCACGGCCGGCGGCCTGGGTGCGTTCGCTCTGCCACTGGCGCTGGTAGAGGGCAAAGCCGATGCCGCTGAGGATGCCGGCGATGGCCATGGCGACCAGCAGTTCGGGCAGGCTGAAACCGTCCTGGCGGTTCACGGGCACCAGCCTTGGGCGGGGGGCACGAGGGCGGTGTTCTGGTCCACGCTCACGAGGGTGCTGCCACTGGTGCTGTAGCGCACCAGCAGCACATCGGCGTCGTTTGGGTCGACGTTGATGGTGCGGTGGATGCTGATGCCGGGCAGGGCCTGGCTGCTGAGGGTGGCCTGGGTGGGCAGGGTGCTGCTGCGGTCGCTGAGCAGGCTGGTGGCGAGGGTGCCGGCGTTGCAGGCGCTGGCGATGGGGGAATAACTGAGCTGACCGTCGACGCTGGGGGTGGTGTCGGCGGCCCAGGTGAACACCTCGTGGCGCACCTGCTCGAGGTCGGCGGCGATGGCGGCGTTGACGCTGTCGCGCAGGCGGGCCTTGCCGAGGGCACCGAGGGACTGGCTGAAGAGGCTGGCCGACTGGCTCACCACCAGCATCAGCAGCACCGACGACACCATGGCTTCGGTGAGGCTGAAGCCGCCGTCGCGGGGGGGCCGCTGGCGTCGGTGGCGGTGAAGGTGGGCGACAGCGGACGGCGTGATGGCACACCTCAACTGTTGCGAGAATCTGAATTTGCCGCAGGTGTCCCCGTGGAGGGCCAGAAGACAGTTCCTCCAATGCCAACTGAGATCTTTCTGAAGGCACCGGGGGCCAGACTGCCGGATTGGCGGCTGCAACGCTGCAACGATCATCAGAGCTTAAATTGATCGCAGAAGCGCCTGGGTCAGAAACCCTGAAAACCACGCCAGCTGTTGACACCAAGGCCGACATAATCGCGAACGCTGATGGCGAACTGGGTTCCGTAGTTGGTGAGCAGGATGTTGGCCATGTCGCGGGGGACCACAAGCTGGGCGTTGTTTGAGCTGGAGCCATCCCATTGCTTGGCCCAGATGGCCCCGTAGATGTCACCACCGCCACATTCTCCTTCGGTGTCGCAGATGACGGTGCCCTGGGCACCACCATTGATGCCGACCTTGGCATCGGGGAAAAAGGCAAAAAGATTGGCGGCCTTGGCGGGTTTTGATACCCCGGCAAGGGTGACGGTCTGGCTGTGGCAGCTGGCGGAGGCCATGCAGGCTGGGTTGCTGCTGAGGGGATTGCCGAAGAGGCCGAGGTCGCCGGGCGAGGGGTCGGGATTGCTGCCGGCTTTGTGGATGATGCCCGCTTTGCCGGAGGCGCTGACGTTGCCGCTGATGTAGAGGCGCACGGGACCGGCGGCTGAATCGACGGTCAGAAACTGCTGGCCGCTGAAGTTGATCGAGGTGATGCGGCAGTGGGTAATGGGGGGGGTGTTGGTGTCAACGGCACACATGCCGCCATTGGTGCTGCCGGCGGTGATGGTGGTGGACGCGTTGATCGGCTGTGGCGTTGCGGTGAGGTTGGTTGGGAAGGTGGGCACCGGCGGTATGGCGATGGGCCCCCAGAACTTCTGGCCATCGACCACGCTCTGCGTGTTGGCATTCATCTGTTCGGCATTGCTGCAGGTGATGCACAAGACGTTGCCCGAGATGCGGCCGCGCACATCGTTGCCACCGAGGTTGATGCCCCAGCCCAGCAGACCCGGGAAGCCGCTTGAGGTGGCGGGTTGGCCGTAGCGGGCGTCACAGTTCTTGGGTTTGACGTCAAATTCCTGCTCGACCATGGCACTGGCGACGACGGTGCTGCCGTCACCACCGAGGCGTTCACCGATCACCTTGATCTTGGCGGTGCCGCCATAGAACTGGGTACCGCTGAAGGTGTAGGAGTCGATGCGAAAACGACCGGCGGGCTGGCTGGTGGTGCCGGTCAACGGCGGATAACTGATGGTGCTGTGGCCGGGGCAGATGGCCGACGGCAGGGCGGGATTGCTCCAGGTGCCGCTGCAGGTGGCCGGAACTGTGCCGTTGCTGGCGTAACAGTTGATCAGCAGATAGGGCCATTGCCTGTTGAGGCGACCGACGGTGCGGGCCAGGCCGTTTTCGGCGATCTCGCGGGCCTGGCCGGCCTGCTCCTGCCGGATGGCACCGAGCAGGCCGCCGAAGCTGCGGGCCAGGGTCGCCAGGCCGCCCACCAGCAGGATCAGGCCGATGATGACGACTAAGGGGAGGACAAATCCATCGTTTTCTCCTGTGAGGTCAGATGACTTGACCTTAACGGTCAGAATTCCTTTAGACCATGCCATCTAAGTGTACATCTTGGTCAAATGGTTTGGGCTTCAGATATGTGTAGATCTCTGAGTCTTAAGCTTGAGGCCATAGCGAGCAATGAAGTATTTGGAGAGCGAAAAGGCCCTGATCTTGTGATCGGGGCCTTGCAAATAACATCCCCCAAGGAAAGGCTGATTAAAATATCTTAATCAAAGGCCAGTCGTTGATACTGTTCCAGTTACACCAGTTATGAGATTGACGGGGGTCGTCACAGTAATTCCAGCGCCCTTTTTGCCGGTTACGCCAGTGGCCACAACCTGGAATGCATCAGCTGTTGCGCCTGAGCATGCATAGTCGAAGTTCGTTGTTCCAGCAACAGCAGGTGCGCCGTAATCTGAGCAGTTGGCGTCAACCGTCCATCCACCTGGGTTCTCCGTGTAAGAAGCTGCGGCCTGTTTGGCGATGGCAGATGAAGTTGTCCTTGCTTCAGATGCAACTGCTTTTTTGCTCTGATTCAAAAAGTTCGGTAGTGCCACCGCGGCCAGGATGCCGACGATGACAATCACGACCATCAGCTCCACCAGGGTGAAGCCCTGGGCAAGCAGAGAACGCTTCTGACCCTTCAGCATGCGCAGGGCCAGCTGTTGGCGGAAGCTCGAAACACTGCGCCGTTGGCGCAACGAAGACACGGTTGACGTCATGGCGAAAGAGGGGCGAATAAGCCTTGAACTGCTTCACCTTGGCCCGTGCCATGGGCATCCGTCATCGAAAGCCATTGGAAGCGTTGCTGAGAATTTCGGGAAAATCTTTGGCCCCCCAGCCCCCCGCGGCGGCAGGCTGGGGCCATGCGCCAGCCGGTCTCCCTGCGTCTGTGGCTGCAGTCGGCCTCGCTGCTGGCGGTGCTGGCCGGCTACATCCCCCTGCTGCTGATCAACCGCACCCTCGCTGATACGCAGCGGCGCCACGCCCATGAGCAGCTGATCGCCACCGTGCAGCGCCACCTGCCCGACCTGGGCCTGCTGCCGCCGCGCCTGTCGACCGCCGGCCTGCAGGTGCTGGGGCTCGATGCCCTTCTCACCCCCCTGCAGCCGCCGCAACCGCCGCACCTGCAGCGCGATGCCTCAGGCCGCCAGTGGCTGACCAGCATCAGCACCACGGCGGTGGCCCCCAACACACCCCTCAGCCTGCACCTGCGGCAAGACGTGACCGAATCGGTGCAGCAGGAACAGATCGGCCAGTGGCTGCTGATCGCCGCCGCCGGTGGCACCAGCCTGCTCACCAGCGGCCTGCTGCGGCTGGTGCTGCACCGCGGCCTGCTGCGGCCCCTGCAGCGCTTTGGTGATGAACTCGCCACCATCACCAGCCGTTCCCTCGGCCGCCACCACCTGCCGCCCCAGGGTCAGCCCCGCGAGCTGCAACCCATCGTCGTGGCCTTCAATGCCCTGCAGGATCGCCTGGCGGCCTCATGGGATCGCGAACGGTCGTTCGTCGATGGCGTCGCCCACGAACTGCGCACCCCCATCACCCTGATCTCGGGCCGGGCCCAGGGCCTGCGCCGCCAGTTGCCCGCCGGCCCGCTGCAGCGCACCGCCGAACAGATCCACGGCGAAGCCGATCGCATGGGTCTGCTGGTGAGTGATCTGCTCGACATCGCCCGCCAGGACGCCGGCCGGCTGGCCCTGCGCCTCCAGCCCATCGATGCTGATGAAGCCCTGCTGCTGCTCTACGAACGCTTCGCACCCCTCGCCGATGGTCGTCTGCGCCTCGTGGGTCCTGCTGACACGCCCTTGCCATCGCCGCCGGCCGACCCCGATCGCCTGCAGCAGTGCCTCGCCGCCCTGGTCGACAACGCCCTGCACTACAGCACCGGCCCCGTGCATCTGGCCGCCACCGCCGATGACAACGCCGTGGTGCTCAGCGTGCGCGACCACGGGCCCGGTGTCACCTCCGCCGAACGGGAGCGCATCTTCGAGCGGTTCGTGCGTGGCACGGCCGCCGTCGACACCCGCGGCAGCGGCGTCGGCCTGGCGGTGGTGCGGCTGCTGATGACTGCCATGGGCGGCACGGTGACGGTGCTCGACGCCGACGGCGGTGGGGCCGACTTTCAGCTGCGCCTGCCCCTGGCCGTCACTCCCGCGGCGGACCCTCCCGCAACATGAAACCCACCCCCCGCACCGTCTGGATCAGGCTCGGCGCACCGGCTGGCTCCAGCTTGCGCCGCAGATACCGCACATACGCATCCAGCAGGCTCGGATCGCCATCGAACGGTTCCCCCCACACCGCTGCCAGCAGGTCTTGCCGCGTCATCACCTGTTCGGCATGGCGCAGCAGCACCTCGAGCAGCGTGTATTCGCGCAGCGTCAGATGCACCGCTTCGCCGGCCAGGTGCACCTCGCGGCTCGCCAGGTCCAGCAGCAGCGGTCCATGCTGCAGGCGCTCCCCTGACCCCGTCGGCTGCAGCTCACCCCGCCGCAGCTGCGCCCGCAGCCGTGCCAGCAGTTCTTCGAGCGAAAACGGTTTGGTGAGGTAATCGTCGGCGCCGGCATCCAGCGCTTCGACCCGTTCGCGCACGTCATCGCGGGCCGTGAGCATCAGCACCGGTGTGCCGATGCCATCGGCCCGCAGCCGCCGGCACACGTCCACCCCGCTGATGTCGGGCAGCGTCCAGTCGAGCACCACCAGGGCCACCGGTTCGGCCGCCGCCAGGGCCAGGGCCTGGCCCCCCGTGGCCGCTTCGACGCAGCCATAGCCCGCGCCCGACAGTTCAGCGACCAGCAGACGACGCAGGTCGGGGTCGTCGTCGACGATCAGCACTCGCACTGCTGCTGCAGCAGATCTGCATCCGCACGATAGGCTCCGCCCGTGAATGGCCCTCTGCCCAACCCCGCGGCCGCCCTGCTCGCCTGGCGGCCGTGCAGCCTTTCGGCCCGGCTCGCCCGCGTCGGCATCTGGGTCGTGCTTGCCTACCTGCTGGTCGCTGTCGTCACCGGACCGTTGGTGGCCCTGGGCTGGTTGCCTGACCCCGGCAGCGGCCTCGACCAGCCCATCTATGCCGCCCCGGGCTGGAGCCACTGGTGCGGCACCGACCGCCTCGGCCGCGACGTCTGCGTTCGCACCCTCAGCGGCGCCGGCGTGGCGTTGCAGGTGGTGCTGCTGGCCCTGCTGCTCGCCCTCGTGGTGGGTGTACCCCTGGGGATGCTCAGCGGTTACCTCGGTGGCCCCGTCGACCGGTTGCTGGTGCTGCTCATGGACACCCTCTACACCCTGCCGGTGCTGCTGCTGTCGGTGGTGCTGGCCTTTCTCCTGGGCCGCGGCCTGCCCAATGCCGCTGCGGCCCTCTGCGTCGTCTACATCCCCCAGTACTTCAGGGTGGTGCGCAACCAGACGGCCTCGGTCAAGGCCGAACTGTACGTCGAGGCGGCCCAGAGCCTGGGGGCCGGTCCGGTCTGGATCCTGCGGCGCTACCTGTTCCGCAACGTCATCACCTCGGTGCCGGTGGTGCTCACCCTCAACGCCGCCGATGCCGTGCTGGTGCTGGGGGGTCTGGGCTTCCTCGGCCTCGGGCTCCCCGACAGTGTTCCCGAATGGGGCAGCGACCTGCAGGAGGCCCTCACGGCCCTGCCGACGGGTATCTGGTGGACGGCTCTCTACCCCGGCCTGGCCATGTTCGTGCTCGTGCTCGGCCTGTCGTTTCTCGGTGAGGGCCTTGATGCCTGGGTGAGCCGCGACGGGCGCAGCTGAGCCCTGGTCAATCGCCCTATAACGCGATTGACTGCCCGGTCCATCGCCGATGGTCCCCCTGCGCCAGCTCCTGCGGTCGCTGACCGTGATGCTCGGTCCGCCGCTGCTGCTGAAGCTCGCCCTGGTGGCCGTGCTGGTGCCCTGGTTGCAGGACACGGGCCGCCCCGGTCGGTTGCTGGCCAACGAACGGCAATTGCTCGCCGGCCATCACCTGCTGCAGCGTCAGATGCAGCTGCCCCTGGCCCCGGCTCTGGCGGCGGCGCGCCGGCAACGTCTGATGTCGCTGCAGGCCCAGCTGCAGCAGGGGCGCTTCCACGGTTGCTATCAGCAGTCGCGGCTTGAACTGCTGCATCTGGTGCGCTGGTCGCTGAACCCCTCCATCGCTCCCCATGAGCAGCCCAGGCGCTTCGGTCGCCAGGTGGCCCTGTTCCGCCGCAACCTCAACGCCTGTCGCCACTCCGCCGACGGACGCATCTGAGGGACGGTGTCGTTTGACACGACGATGCTGTCTGTTCGACCTAGGCTGGTGAGTCTTCTCAGGTCGTGGCACCGGCCATGCTCACCTCGGCACTGCTGCTTGGCGTGATCGTGCTGCTCTGGCAGAAGGGATCAGACAACACCGATGAGGTGATGGGCATCCTCGAGCGCCTCATCGCGGTGGCTGTGCTGGTCGTGGCGCTCTGTGTCGGCGCCCTGCATCTGCTCTTTGGTTTTGCCCTGCTGGCCGTTGCCCTCGCCCTGCCCCGGGCACGCCAGAACCAGGCACCCCAGCGTCAGACCACCAACGACGACATCTTTCTGCCGTTCTGAGCAGAATGAGCGCCCGCTGAGCCTTTGCTGTGACCATGACCCATCGGCTGCAGGAGACCGCAGCCCTCAGCCGACGGCTCTTCCTGCAGCTTCAGCGCCGTCCCACCAGCCTGGTGGTGGGCCTGCTGCAGCCGATCCTCTGGCTGGTGCTCTTTGGTGCCCTCTTCAGCGGCATGCCCACCGCCGGGATGCCTGCCGGCATGGGCTACGGACGCTTCCTCGCCGCTGGCGTGATCGTCTTCACCGCCTTCGGCGCCGCCCTCAACGCCGGGTTGCCGCTGATGTTCGACCGCGAGTTCGGCTTTCTCAACCGCCTGCTGGTGGCGCCCCTGCGCTCGCGCAGCTCGATCGTGCTGGCCACGGTGCTCAACATCGCCAGCGTCACCCTGGTGCAATGCCTCGTGATCGTGCTGCTGGCCGGGGTCATGGGCTACGGCTGGCCCCAGGGCTTCACCCTGCCGGTCGTGCTGCTCACCCTGCTGCTGCTGATCACCGCCATGACCACCCTCAGCGTCGGTCTGGCCTTTGCCCTCCCCGGTCACGTTGAACTGCTGGCGGTGACGCTGCTGCTCAACCTGCCCTTGCTGTTCAGCAGCACCGCCCTCGCGCCGATGGCCACCATGCCCCCCTGGCTGGCCTGGATCGCCGGTCTCAATCCCCTCACCTTCGCCATCGAACCGATCCGTGCCGCCTACGCCGGCACCTGGTCGATCGCCGGGCCCGTGCTGCAGGCCCCCTACGGCAGCGTCAGCGGGTTCGGTTGCCTCTTCGTGCTGGCCCTGGTCTCCCTTGCCATGCTGCTGCTGATCCGCCCGCTGCTGCGGCGCAAGCTTGCCTGACGTCTGCCATGCCCAGCCCCGCCATGCACAGCCTGCTGTTGTTTCTGCACCTGGTCGGCATGGCCGTGGTGGTGGGGGGCTTCACCAGCCAGCTCAAGACCGCCGAACGCCGCGTCACCCCCGGCCAGTGGCACGGTGCCCTGCTGGCCCTGCTCACCGGCCTGGCCCTGGTGGCCCTGCAGGAGCTCACCCCCGGCGCCGCCCCCCTCAACCACGCCAAGGTGGCCGTCAAGCTGTTGATCGCCGTGGTGCTGCTGGTGCTCTGCCTGCAGGGTCGCCGCCGCAGCGTCTGGCGTGAGGGCTGGCTCGCCACCGGTCTGCTGGGGCTGGCCAACACCGCCATTGCCGTGGTGGGGGCCTGAGCCGCCTCAGCAGCGCAGCTTCACGTCCCGCGGCAGCTCTTCAAGCAGGTTGCCGTCGCCATCGAGGGCCGGATAGTCGCGGCCCGTGCGCTGGCACCAGCGGGCCACATCGGGGTAGGCCCATTCGAACAGGGTGCGGCGGTACAGATCGGGCTCGAGACCCTCACCGGCCTCGGGCACCCGGCCGGCGGCCTGGCGCTGGCGCAGGGCCTCGAACAGCAGCACCGCCGCCGCCACGCTCACATTCAGCGACTGCACCATGCCGCCCATGGGGATGAACAGGGCCTGGTCGACCATCGCCGCCGCCGCTGCGCTCAGGCCCCACTTCTCGGCCCCCAGCACGAACGCCGTCGGGCCCGTGAAGTCGCACTGGCGATAGTCGACCGCCGCCGTGCCCAGATGGGTGCCGTAGATCCTGAAGCCCCGCTGCCGCAGCTGCTGCAGCACAGCCGTGATGCTGCCGTGGTCGCGCAGCGGCACCCATTTCTGGCTGCCCTGGGCCGTGCTGTTGAACGTGCGCGGCCGACCCGCCAGGCTGACGGCATGGGCCTCCAGCACCCCCACCGCATCGCAGCTGCGCAGGATCGCCGACAGGTTGTGGGGCTTGTCGACCGCCTCCAGCACCACCGTCAGGTCGGCCATGCGCCGGTCGAGCACGGTGCGCAGCCGCTCGAAGCGGCGGGGCAGCAGGGGCATGGCCGGCGGCAGCGGCGGGGGCAACATCGCAGCGTATTCACCATGACGGCCCCCGCTCGACCATGACCGCTGCGGCCGGCTTCGATGAACGCGTCTATGCCGTGGTGGCCCGCATCCCCCCCGGACGGCTGGCCACCTACGGCCAGATCGCCGAGCTGCTGGGGGCCTGGGGTTGCGCCCGCCAGGTGGGCTGGGCCCTGCGGCGGCTGCCCTTGCCTTCGACCGTGCCCTGGCATCGGGTCGTGAATGCCGCCGGTCGCATCTCGATGACCCCCTCCCGCGAAGGCAGCGACTGGATGCAGCGCACCTTGCTGCTGGCCGAAGGCATCCCGGTGGCGGCCGATGGTTCCCTGCCCCTGGCCCGCCATCGCTGGCAGCCGGGCTAGATCTGGATCCGGCGCCTGTGGCGATGGCTGACGCTTCTCCCTCTGCCCCGTCCCCTGGACAGCCCCCGGGGCTGGCGCCGCGCCTTTTGGCCTGGCGGGTGCTCGAGGCCGTCGGTGACGGTGCCTATGCCGACCTGGCCCTCGAGCGGGAGCTGCGCCGCCTGCCCCTGCCCCCCGCCGACCGGGCCCTGGCCACCGAGCTGGCCTACGGCGCCATCCGCCAGCGGCGTCGCCTCGATGCCTGGATCGACCGGCTGGGGCGTCTGCCGGCCCTGCGGCAACCGCCGCGGCTGCGCTGGCTGCTGCATGTGGGCCTGCAGCAGCTGCTGGCCATGGATCGGGTGCCGGCCTCGGCCGCGGTGAGCACGACGGTCGAACTGGCCAAACGCCAGCGGCTGGCGAACCTGGCGCCGGTGGTCAATGGGGTGCTGCGGGCCGCCTTGCGGGCCCGCGAGGCCGGCGACGACCTGCCCCTGCCGGCCGATCCCTGCGCCCGCCTGGCCCTCGAACAGTCGTGGCCCGATGCCCTGCTCGCCCACCTCTGGGACGCCCTGGGCCCCGACCGTTGCATCGCCCTGGCCCAGGCCAGCAACCAGATCCCCGCCATCGACCTGCGGGTGAACCGGCTGCGCAGCAGCCGCGACGCGGTGCTGGCGGCCTTTGCCGCCGCCGGCGTCGATGCCCGACCCCTCGACGACCTGCCCGACGCCATCGCCCTCGGCCCCCGCCCCGGCCCCCTGGCGCGGCTGCCGGGTTACGGCGAAGGCCACTGGAGCGTGCAGGATCGCGCCGCCCAGCGCATCGCCCCCCTGCTGCAGCCCCGCCCTGGGCAGCGCCTGCTCGACGCCTGCGCCGCCCCCGGCGGCAAGGCCACCCACCTGGCCGAACTGCTGGGGGATGCGGGCAGCGTCGTGGCCCTCGACTGCGCCGAGCGGCGCCTTGAGCGTCTGGAGAGCAACGCCCGTCGCCTGGGCCTCGGCTGCCTGCAGCCCGTGCAGGGCGACGGCACCACCTGGGACGACCCCGACGGCTTTGATGGGGTGCTGCTCGATGTGCCCTGCAGCGGCCTGGGCACCCTGGCCCGCCATCCCGATGCCCGCTGGGGTCTCAGCCCCGCGAGCTGGAACGATCTGCTGCCGCTGCAGGCGGCGCTGCTCGACCGCGGCGCCAGGCTGCTGCGCCCCGGCGGACGGCTGGTGTATGCCACCTGCACCTTGCATCCGGCCGAGAATGCCGAGCAGGTCACGGGGTTTCTGGATCGCCATCCCGGTTGGCGGTTGCAGCAGACGCTGGAGCTGTGGCCCGGTGCCGACGGAGGAGACGGCTTCTATGCCGCCGTGCTGGAGCCACCGGCGGGCTGAACGGCCGCGGCATGGGTCGCCCGGGGCGGAATCTCCAGCAGGTCGCGGCAGCCGGTGATGCCCTGCACGGCGAACAGCACGGTCACCAGCAGGTTCACGATCAGGTGCAGCCGCCGCATCTGCGGCGATCGCTGGGTTTCGGGCCGTGCCGCCAGGTTGTAGAGCAGCAGGCCGGTGAGCAGCATCCCGGCCCAGTAATGGGAACTCCAGAACTCCGGCTGCAGCGGGTTGTCGCCCAGGCGCCACACCTGCGGCTGGCTGCCCAGGGTCAGCAGGCCCGCCCAGGTGAGCAGGGCGAAGCCTGCCCGCAGGGCCGGCCGTCGCACCCGCCAGAGGGCCAGCAGGGCCAGCAGGCTGCCCAGCCAGGCCAGGCCCAGCAGCAGCGCCTGGCCCGCCGATGGCACGCCCTTGGCGATGAAGGTGTACCCCAGGGCGATCAGCACCGCCAGCACCACGGCGCTCGTGAGCCAGCGGCCATGCTCCCAGTGCTCGGTGCGCACGGTCGCCGGCAACTTGGGGTTGTAGCCCGTGCGGTGTTCGCGACTGAGGATTCCCAGCCGCACCACCGTGCCGGCCACCGGATAGATGAACAGCACCGCCAGCACGGGGTGGAGCAGGGCCAGCCAGTCGAGGGAGGTGAGCACGCTTTACTGGACCGGGGGTGGGTCGGCCACCGGGGCCGGCGGAGGTGGTGCCACCGGTTCGGGGGGCGGCGCCACTGGGGCCGGTGCCACGGGAGCCGGGGCCGGGGCCGGCGCTGAACCGCCGCCGCCACCGCCGCCGCTGTAACCGCCGCCCCCGTCGTAGCCACCGCCGCTCGGGCCGGGCACCGGGGCACCCCAGTTGCGCGGCTCTTCGGGACGCCAGGGCTTGGTGGGGGCCGCGGGGCTCCAGTTGTCGGGGTTTCCGCCGCGCCAGTTGCCGCCGGTCGCTGCGGCCGGCCCCGGAGCGCCACCGCCACCCTGCAGTTGCACCTTGGGGGCCTTGAACGTGCGCTTGAGCTCGGGCTTGGGCGGAAACTCTTTCACCGGCATGTCCTTGACCACCGGTGTCATGAACTGGTTCCAGATCCAGGCCGAGGTGCTCGAGGCGCCACCGGTCTGGCGATTGTTGTCGTAACCCAGCCAGACGCCGGTCGTCAGCTGGGGGATGGTGCCGATGAACCAGAGGTCACGGGCCCCTTCGGAGGTGCCGGTCTTGCCCGCCACCGGCCGGTCGGCCAGGGCGGCGGCGCCGCCGGTGCCGCCGCTCACCACCCGCTGCAGCATCCAGATCATGGCGTCGGCCGTGTCGCTGTCGACGGCCCGGCGGCCGCGGTTGCCGGCGGCGGCGCGGCTGTAGAGCAGCTGACCTTCGGGGCCGGTGATGGTCTCGAACGGGGTGGGCGGCACATAGACGCCGCGATTGGCCATGGCCGCATAGGCGGCGGTCATGTCGAGCACCGTCTGCTCGTTCGAACCGATCGCCATCGAATAGAAACGCCCCAGTGGACGGGTGATGCCGAGGGCGCGGGCGGTGTTGATCACCGGGTCGAAGCCCACCTTGGCGATCAGCTGAATCGCCACCGTGTTGAGCGAACCCTGCAGCGCATTGGCCACCGACACCGACCCGACGTACTTGTCGCCGAAGTTCTTCGGGCAGTAGCCCCCCCAGCAGCGGGGCGCGTCGACGAAGGTGTCTTCGGGTTTGATGCCGGCGGCGATGGCGGCGGTGTAGGTGAACAGCTTGAAGGTGGACCCCGGCGAGCGCAGGGCCTGGGTGGCGCGGTTGAACTGGCTGCGGTTGTAGTCGCGGCCACCGACCATCGCCCGCACCAGGCCTGTGCCCGGTTCCATCGAGACCAGTGCACCCTCGAGGTCGCCGTAGGTGTTCTGGTCGATCACCTTCTGGGCCTGCTGCTGCCAGCCCAGGTTGAGGCTGCTGCGGATCGTGAGGCCGCCCACCTCGAGCTGCTCGGGGGTGAGCACCCGCGGCAGCTCCTGCGCCACGAAGCTGGTGAAGTACGGCGCGGCGCTGTTCCAGTGCTTGGGCAGGGCCGGCCGCACCTTCAGCGGTTCTGCCGCTGCAGTGGCCTGCTGCTCGGGGGTGATGAAGCCGGCCTCGACCATGCGGCGCAGCACGATGCCCCGCCGCTCGAGGGCCAGGTCGGGGTTCACCAGGGGTGAATACACCGAGGGTGCGGGGGGCAGGCCGGCGATCAGGGCCGCTTCGGCCAGGGTCAGCTGGGCCGGGGTCTTGGAGAAGTAGACCCAGGCGGCGTCGGCGACGCCGTAGGCGCTTGAGCCCAGATAGACGTAGTTGAGGTACTGCTCAAGGATCTGCTTCTTGCTCAGCTGGCGTTCGAGCTTGAAGGCCAGGGCCGCCTCCTTGAGCTTGCGCAGCAGCGTCCGGTCCTGGTTGAGAAACACCACCCGCGCCAGCTGCTGGGTGATGGTGCTGGCGCCTTGCTCCACCGAGCCGCTGGTGATGTTGGTGACCACCGCCCGGGTGATGCCCACGGCATCGACACCGCCGTGCTGGTAGAAGCGCCGATCTTCGGCGGCGATGAAGGCCTGCTGCACCAGCGATGGCATCTGGCCGTTCGGCACCTTCTCGCGGGTGGCCGGGCCCAGCTTCTGCAACACCTGCCCGTCGGCCGACAGCACCGTGATCGTGCCGGGGCGGCTGAAGCTCTCGATCCGTCGGGCATCGGGAAGGGTGGCATCGATGCCCTGCACCACGAGGGCGGTGCCGGTGGCGGCCACCACGCCGGCCCCGGCGGCGACGCCGGTGGCGATCAGCAGCCGCCGGCGCCTGCCCTGCCGGCGGGGACGCCGACCCTCGCCCTGGGTCGGTTCGCCCTTGAGGCGATCGAGCAGCTTCATCGGCAGCGGCAAAGCAGTCTTCCTTGGACGATCGAGACCCGGTGAAACTTAGCCCGTGACTCCGAAGCCGCTGTGGCCGAGGGCCAGTGCCGTGACCAGCATGCCGATCACCAGAAACGGCTGGGCACTGGCCTGGTATTTCACGTCGAAGGCCACCGGATCCCGCAGCAGCCACATGTCCTGGAAGGTGATCTGGGGAATGATCAGCAGCACCAGCAGCACGGCGGCCCGGTGCTGACCCAGCACCACCAGAGCCCCCACCATCAGCAGCTGGAAGACGTCGATCATGGCGGCGCTGATCCAGCTGGCCCGCTCGATGCCGAACACCACCGGCAGCGATTGCAGGCCCAGGGCCCTGTCGCCCTCGACGCTCTTGAAGTCGTTCACCACCGCAATGCCCAGGCCGGCGAGGCTGTAGGCGAGGGTCAGCAGCACCACCCCCCAGCTCAGCTGCCCGAAGAGGGCCTGGCCTGCCCACCAGGGCAGGGCGATGTAGCTGGCCCCCAGGGCGTAGTTGCCCAGCCAGCCGTTGCGCTTGAGCTTCAGCGGCGGCGCCGAATAGATGTAGCTGACGAATGAGCCGCCCAGGGCCAGCAGCAGCAGCACCGGCCGCTCGTGGCCGGCCCAGCGATCCAGGCCCCAGGCGACGGCCAGGCCCGCCAGCAGCAGCACCCAGATCTGCACCTTCACCTGCCAGTGGGGAATGGCGCCTGACGGGATCGGCCGGTAAGGCTCGTTGATGGCGTCGATGTCGCGGTCGTACCAGTCGTTGATGGTCTGGGTGAAGCCGGCCAGCAGTGGGCCGCTCATCACCATGCAGGCCAGGGAGGCGAGCACGTCGGCCACGGTCCAGCGGAAACCGCCGCTGGCGGCGGCACCGCAGAGCACCCCCCAGATCAGGGGGATCCAGGTCACCGGCTTCATCAGCTGCAGCCGCAGCTTCCAGCGCTCGCTGGTGCCGCTGGCGCCCTTCATCCCGAGGAGCTGGCGGGCGGCGCTGGAATCAGACACGGTGACGGAGGCGGGGGGACTCAGGCGGCGGAGATCTCGTCGGGGAAGAACCAGCCGGTGCTGCCGTCGCTCAGTTCCACCACCACGCCGACGCCGCTGCCGTCGGTCATCTTGTAGCCCTTGACCGTGCCGCTGGCGTCACGCAGCAGCAACTGGACCATGGCCGCCGGGATGCGGTCCCGCACCCGGGTGATCTTCACCTTGCTACCCACGGTGACGGAAGAGGTGGCAGCCTGGGACATCGGCGACGACGACTGGTTTCCGGCGCAACCTTACCAGCCACGTCCCGGTTCCTTCGCTTCCCTGCCGTGGTTGCCCGCCGGATCATTCCCTGCCTCGACATGGCCCAGGGCCGGGTGGTGAAGGGTGTGAACTTCGTCGGCCTGCGGGATGCGGGGGATCCGGTCGAGCTCGCCTGCCGCTACGACGCCGACGGGGCCGACGAGGTCGTGTTCCTCGACATCGCCGCCAGCCACCAGGGGCGCGGCACCCTCGTGGAGCTGGTGCGCCGCACCGCCGAGGTGCTGTTCATTCCCTTCACCGTGGGCGGCGGCATCGCCAGCGTCGATGCCATCACCGAGCTGTTGCGGGCCGGTGCCGACAAGGTGAGCCTCAACTCGTCGGCCGTGCGCGATCCCGATCTGATCAGCGCCGGGGCCCGCCGCTTCGGCGCCCAGTGCATCGTGGTGGCCATCGATGCCCGCCGGCGGCCCGGCGGCGGCTGGGATGTGTTCGTCAAGGGGGGCCGCGAGAACACCGGTCTCGATGCCCTGGCCTGGGCCCGGGAGGTGGTGCAGCGGGGGGCCGGCGAACTGCTGCTCACCTCCATGGACGGCGACGGCACGCAGCAGGGCTACGACCTGGAGCTCACGGCGGCGGTGGCCGAGGCGGTGCCGGTGCCGGTGATCGCCTCCGGCGGTGCCGGCTCCCTCGATCACATCGCCGCGGTGCTCGAACGCACCGGGGCGGCGGCGGCCCTGCTGGCCTCCCTGCTGCACGACGGGGTGCTGACGGTGCCGCAGATCAAGGCCGATCTGGCGCGCCGCGGTCTGCCCGTGCGGCCGCTGGCCGGCCTTGACGACTCGTTACGTTAGAACATCCAAATGTTGCGCCGCTTGCCTGCCGTGACCACCTCCGCCTGGCCTGCCGTGATCGGTCTGGTGATGATGGTGGTCATCATCGGCCTGCTGGTCTGGTGTGTGCGGCTGCTCGACGAGGCCAGCCAGCACGGAGAGTTCTCGCTCACCCTGGCCGGCTGCATGGTGGGGTCTGCCGCCATCGGCCTGGCCACCGTGATGGTGATCACCCTCACCGGCCCCCAGGCGCCTCTGGTGCACGTCTTCCGTTGACCCGCCACGGCAGCCCCGAGCCGCCGGAACGGGTGCGGCAGCTGTTTGATCGCATCGCCCCCCGCTACGACCAGCTCAACGATCTGCTGAGCCTCGGCCAGCACCGCCTCTGGAAGCGCCAGACCCTGGCGCTGCTGCAGCCTCGGCCGGGCGAACGCTGGCTCGACCTCTGCTGCGGCACCGGTGATCTGGCCCTGCTGCTGGCCGAGCGGGTGCGCCCCGGCGGTCGGGTGCTGGGCCTCGATGCCGCCGCCGCCCCCCTGGCCCTGGCCCGGTCGCGGTCGGCTGCCCGGCCCTGGCTCGCCCTCGACTGGAGCCAGGCCGATGCCCTGGCGGTGCCCGAGCCCGACGGGGCCTTCGACGGGGCCGTGATGGCCTATGGCCTCCGCAACCTGCCCGATGCCGCCGCGGCCCTCGCTGAGGTGCGGCGCCTGCTGGCCCCCGGCGGCCGCGCCGCCGTGCTCGATTTCAACCGCACCGACGGTCTGCCCGCGCTGGTGCAGCGGCTGGCCCTGCGGCGGCTGGTGGTGCCGGTGGCCCGCCGGGCCGGCCTCGAAGACGACTACGCCTACCTCGAACGCAGCCTGGCCAGCTTCCCCAGCGGGGTCGAGCAGGAGCGGCTGGCCCAGGCGGCCGGGTTCACCCAGGCCCGGCACCGCCCCCTGGCGGGGGGGCTGATGGGGGTGCTGCTGCTGGCCGCATCCCCCTGAACCATCCCCCTGAACGATTGGCCGAACCAGCGGCGCTGCTTCAGAAGGTGAGGCTGATCTGCAGCCCCGGCGCCACCACGTCGGCCAGCCGGCCGCTGCCGCCGGGGTTGAGGATCCACTGGACGCCCGGTTGCAGGGCCAGCTTGCTGTTGAGGCGCAGGATGTAGTCGACCTCGACGGCGCTTTCGCTGCTCAGGGGCCGGCCGCCGCTGTCACGCAGATCAGGCGAGAGGCCCGTGCGGGCCAGGCCCAGCACGAGCTGGTCAAAGGGCCGGTGGGGCAGGGGGCCCTGCACCAGCAGGCCGCCCATCAGCATCGAGGTGACGGGATTGACCGCCGGCTCGAGGCCCGCCACGCCGGTGGCCCAGAGGCGGCTGCCGTGGCCCACGGGCAGGGCCAACGGCACGGTGGCGTGGGCGAACAGCACGTTGGCGTTGCGTTCCACCCGACGGGGGTTCGCCAGCTGGGGAAAGGTCCAGCTGCCGCTGAGGGCGCCCAGCTGCACGAGGGGATCGGGCAGCTGGCTCGCGAGCTGCACGGGGTCGGGGCAGTCGGCCCGTGCCCGCTGCAGCAGCCAGGGGGCCTCGGGATCACGGCAGGCGGCCAGGGGGGCGCCGCTGGGGCCGGGGCTCCAGTCGAGGCGCAGGGCCTGCACCACCCCATCGTTGCGGTCGGCATTGAAGCGCCAGCCGCGGAAGGCATCGGCCCTGCCCGGCGCCCGCAGGCTGCTCAGCTGAAAGGCGCCGTAGTGGGCACTGAGGCCCGGGGCCAGGGGCAGGTCGGCCGTCGCCCCGAGGCTGTTCCAGGGGGCCAGGGGCAGGCCGGGCAGGGCCAGGTTGAGGGTGTCGTTGATCATCCCGTTCACGTACCACTCGTAGACGGGGGCCCCCACCGAGGCGTTGAGGTTGAGGTTGTCGCCGGCCCGCAGCACCAGGTCGCCCCGCTGGTGCTCGAGCCACAGGCCCTGCAGCCAGAAGCCCTGGGGGTTCGACACCTGCTGCAGGGGAAAGAGGGTGCCGATCTGGCGGTTGAACGGCGGCGTGCCGAGCAGGTTGGCCAGGCTGGCCCGCAGGCGCCAGCCGTCCTGGTCGCTGCCGCTGCCGACGCTCACTTCCAGATCGAGCTGATCGGCCCATGAGCCCGTGCGCACCAGGCCACCGGCGGTGTTTCCCATCGGTTCGGCCGTGTAGCCGGCGGCCAGGCCGAACCAGGGGGGCAGGTCGAGAGCCTGGCCCAGGTTGTCGCTCAGGGGTGGCCCCTTGGGGGGCGTCAGCAGCTCGGGTTCGGCGGGGTCAGCCCGCAGCGGCAGGGCCGCGGCGCCCAGCAGGGCGACACCTGTGGCCACCGCCGTCAGCCGGCGCCGGAGCCGCTCCATCACCAGCCGGAGCACAGGTCTGTGGCACGCAGGACAGCTGCGATACATTACCGGTGACGAAAGAAAAAGAGGATCGAAAGACGGGGCGTAAGGTTAAACAACGGCAAAGGTTCTGGGCCCATGGAGGTTCCCCGTCTTCCCCTCTCCCTCTCCTGCCTCGATCACCAGCTGCAGCTGCTGCTCGATGAGACGCGGGCCATGAACGGTCTGGTGGTGATGGCCCCGCCGGCTGATGGGCTGGGGCTGGCCCTGCGCTTCGTGCCCTTCGCCAAGATCGATGCCTTCAACGGTGAACTGCGGCGCCGCCCCGGGGGTGGCCGCCTCGCCGATCGCATCTGTCAGCTGCTGCTCGAGCATTACGGCAGCACGGCCAAGCCGGTGCTGCTGTTGGATTCCGTCGAAGCCCCCTGGCTGGGCATGGTGCCCTTTCTGCCCGAGCGCCGCGAGCGCCATCGGCACATCGCCCATCTGCAGCGCTGCTGGAGCAGCGACGCAGCCTGAAGCTTTCCGGAGCAGGGCTGACGCGGCCGGATGGGCTGGTCATCCTGATGCTGCCCCCATTTTCTGTCCCCTGACCATGGGCATTCCCCTGTTCGACTTCGCCGCCACCATCGGTAAGAAGGTCTTCAACAAGGACGACGACAGCAGCAAGGCTTCTGAAAAGCTCAAGCAGCACATCGATAAGAACAATCCCGGTGTGGATGGCCTGGCCGTGACCGTCAAGGACGGTGTCGCCAGCATCACCGGCACCGCCAAGGATCAGGCGGCCTTCGAGAAGGCTGTGCTGATGGCCGGCAACGCCGAGGGCGTCAAGTCGGTCGATGCCAGCGGTCTGCAGAAGCCGGCGGGTCAGGAATCGTCGTTCGTGATCGTCGTCGAGGGCGACACCCTCTGGGGCATCGCCGAGCGGGTGTATGGCAGCGGCGCCCGCCACGAAGAGATCTTCCAGGCCAACCGTGAGGTGATCGAGAACCCCGATCTGATCTTCCCGGGTCAGAAGCTGCGCATTCCCGCCTGAGCCAGGGGTCAGGGGTCCGCGTCGGTAGGGTGACCGGTACGGACCCCGCGGCCATGCATTTCCAGGACATCATCGCCACCCTGAGCCGGTTCTGGGCCGATCAGGGCTGCCTGATCCTGCAGCCGTACGACACCGAGAAGGGGGCCGGCACCATGAGCCCCCACACGGTGCTGCGGGCGATCGGGCCCGAGCCCTGGGCGGTGGCCTATCCCGAGCCCTGTCGCCGCCCCACCGACGGCCGCTACGGCGACAATCCCAACCGGGCCCAGCACTATTTCCAGTACCAGGTGCTGATCAAGCCCTCCCCCGATGCCATCCAGGACACCTACCTGGCATCGCTGGAGGCCCTGGGCATCTGCCCCGCCGACCACGACATCCGCTTCGTCGAAGACAACTGGGAATCCCCCACCCTCGGTGCCTGGGGCGTCGGCTGGGAGGTCTGGCTCGACGGCATGGAGGTGACCCAGTTCACCTATTTCCAGCAATGCGGGGGCCTCGACTGCCGGCCGGTGTCGATCGAGATCACCTACGGCCTCGAGCGGCTGGCGATGTATCTGCAGAACGTGGAGAGCATCTGGGAGCTGAGCTGGAACGGCGAGCGCCGCTACGGCGACATCTGGCTGCCCTTCGAGAAGGGCCAGTGCACGTACAACTTCGAGGCCTCGAGCGCCGAGCGCCTGCTGCAGCTGTTCGACCTCTACGAGGCCGAAGCCCGCGACCTCTGCGATCAGGCGCTGCCGGCACCGGCCCTCGACTGGGTGCTCAAGTGCAGCCACACCTTCAACCTGCTCGAGGCCCGTGGCGTGATCTCGGTCACCGAGCGCACCGCCACCATCGGCCGCATCCGCACCCTGGCCCGGCGGGTGGCGGAGGCCTGGCTGGCGGAGAGGGAGGCCCTGGGCTTCCCGCTGTTGTCAACCTGAGACGTTGCTGAGGCAACGGGTGCTTATTTTCGTTTCTCGGGCTAATTTGCAGCGGAGGTGCGGCATCCGAGCAAGCACCCTCCCATTGCAACCTCCTTGCCGACCATGAACCCCCTGCTCAAGCGCTCTGCCCAGGCGCTCGTCGCTTCAGCCCTGCTGGTGACCGCCGGTGCCGGTGCTGCCCAGGCTGCCATCGACTACAGCGACGATCCCCTGGCCCCGACGCCGGTCACCATCGGTTCCGATGGCACTTTTGAGATCGAGGTCAAGCAGGAAGGTCTTGCCGGAGCTTGCGTGGCTGGCAAGAACTGCAAGGACTATGTCACCTTCAGCGTTCCTGCCGGCCGAGTTCTGAATGGCCTCAAGCTCAGGTCCTACGACTCGAGCGACAACCGCGTCTTTGCCGCCATCCAGGCCGGTGTTCAGTTCACCGCCGTTCCCAGCGGGACCACCCTGCCCGGTGCTCTGGCCTACAACCACGCCGGCTGGCGAGGGATCTGTGCCGAGAGCTATGGCCCATCGCGCCCCACCGGCACTGAGATCTCTCTTCTCAACAACTGCATCCAGGCTGACAACATCACCCCCGTGGTCGGTGCCAACACCAACCTCTTCAAGGCCAATTCGATCGCTGCTGGTCCCCTCGCCGTGGGCTTCCTCCCTGCCGGCGATTACACCGTCTGGCTGCAGCAGGTGTCGGGTATCTCGGAGTACACCTTCGTCGGCACCACCGCCGTCCCCGGTCCCCTGCCGGCCGCCGGTGCCCTGGCCGGTCTGGCCATGGCCCGTCGCCTGCGTCGTCAACTGAAGTCTAGCTGAGTCACTTAGAAGCTTCTAAGATGGCCCCGAATCGTCGGGGCCTGGTCGGCGGGCAGAGATGGCACGTGATGGCCGCTTGCGGTTCGCCCTCACCTTGCATTGGAGGAGCTGGTTTCCACCCGATCTCGATATTGAGATCGACCTGCAGCTTCTGAGGCGTCAGCTGCCCTGGTCCTTGGCCAGGGTTTCTGAGCGTTTCTTCAGCCGTCTTTCGGGTCTTCTGGCCCTGGCCTGGACGCTCCTCACGTTCTCACTGCTGTCGCCCTTCGCGGATCGCGCACCCTGGCTCTTCTGGGCCGGGGCTCTGCCTTTCGTGCTGCTGCTGCTGGTGGTGTTCGGCCATGAGCTCTGGCGACGTTCCTGCCCTCTGGCGTATCTCTCGCGCCTCCCCCAGGCGCTCTGGCCCTGGGGGATCGGCCGGTCTCCCGGTCATCCCCGTCGTCTCGATCGTCAGTCGTGGCTGGCTCGGCATCACCTGGCACTGCAGGGGCTGCTGTTGTTTCTTGGCCTGGCCCTGCGCCTGCTGCTCGTCAACAGCCATGCCCCTTCACTGGCACTGCTGTTTGTCGTCACCATCGTGGCGGCCGTGGTCTGTGGTGCCCTGCTGCCGGGCAAGGCCTGGTGTCAGTTTCTCTGCCCCATGGGACCCGTCGAGGCGATCATCACCGGTCCCCGTGGCCTGCTCGGTTCCCGCAGCCATCGGCTGTCCGCCGGTGACCTGAGCCAGTCGACCTGTCGCGTGACGACCGACGGCGGCAGCGATCGCATCGCCTGCGTCCACTGCCAGTCGCCCTGCATCGACATTGATTCTGAACAGGTCTACTGGCAGTCCCTGCGGCCGGGGGATGGCCTCACCCGCTTCACCTGGATGTACCCCGGGCTTGTGCTGGCCTTCTTTCTCGTGCTGGGGCACCTCTGCAACGATTCGCTGCAGGCCCTGCGCTCGGGGGCCTGGTCCCGCCTCAACGATGCCCCCGCGCTGCTGTTGCAGCCGCTGCCACCCGGACTGTTGCCTCCGCTCCTTCAGGGGCCGCGGCTGCTGACGGTTCCGGCCGTGCTGCTCGTCGGCAGCCTCGCCAGCGGTTGCGCCCTGGGCCTGCTGCATCGCGGCGGCCTGTCGCGGCACCGTTCGCGGCTGCTGGCAACGGCCGCGGCGCTGTCGGTGTTCTTCTGGTGTGTCGACCCAAGCCTGGGCCTGGGGGGTGCGATTGGCTCGTGGGTGCTGCGGGGCACTGGCTTCGTCTGCCTGGGGCTGTGGCTGCGGCGCGAATGGCGGCGGGGCCTGCGCCATCACTCCCGCGAACGGCTGCTGCACAGCCTCGGGCTGCAGCTGCAGCGCCACCTCCCCCCGCTGGTGCAGGGGGCTCCGGCCGGGCCCCGCCGCCACGCGGCCCTGCCGGCGGTGCTGTCGTGGATGGCCCAGCAGGACCCGTCATTGCGGCGCAAGCTGCAGGCTCCGCTGCTGCGGGGGCTGCTCAATGATCTGCGGCGCCAGCCCCACCTCGATCCCCATGCGCTCGTGCGTGACCTGCTCACCCTCCACCGTGCCCTCGGGCTGCAGGGGCCTGATCTCGGTGACCTGCTGGCCCGTCTCGGGCGCCGCCAGGACGCCTGAGCCCCAGGAGGGGAACCCTCCCTGCAGGTTTGCGGGACAGCCCCATGGGCCATCGGCGGCAGCGGCAGCTCGCGATCGGCATTTCGGTGCTGCTGATGGCTGTCCCGTTGCTGCGCTGGCCCCGGCCACCGGCGGCTGATCCGGTCCATGGGGCCATCGGCCAGACGGTGCAGCTGAGCGGCCGGCTGCTCGAACCACCCCGAACCCTTGCCGGCGGTGCCTGTCTGGCCCTGCTGGGGCTCGAGCCCCCCCGCGCCGGCATCACCCAGTTGTTGCTGCCCGATTGCCAGGGTCTCCAGGCCGACTGGCGATTGGAGGTGGTCGGCCGCCTGCGGCGGCCGCCGCGCCAGGTGCATCCGCTGCTGGGGGATGGCGGGGCCCGCCTGGCCCGTCAGGGGGTCTTCAGCCAGCTGGTGGTGCAACGGCTGCAGGTGTTGCAGCGGCAGCAGGGGCCCATCCGGCGCCTGCGGCAGCACATCGTCGAGCGCTTCGTGGCCGCGGCCGGGGCCGGGCCCGGTGCCCTGCTGGCCGCGCTGGTGCTCGGCAACGGAGTGGTCGCACTGCCCGACGGCCTCAGCCAGCCGTTCCGGGTGGCGGGCCTGTCCCATGCCCTGGCGGCCTCGGGCTTTCAGCTCACCGTGCTGCTGGGGCTCGTGGCCGCGATGCTGCGGCGATCGTCGCTGCCTGTGCAGCTGGGGGGGGCAGGGGCCGCGGTGCTGCTGTTCGTGACCCTCGCCGGGGCCCAGCCGGCGGTGCTGCGGGCGGCGCTGATGGGCAGTCTTGTGCTGCTGATCCAGGCCTGCGGCGAACGGGCCCGCCCCCTGGGGGTGCTGCTCGTGAGCCTGGGGCTGCTGCTGCTCTGGATGCCCCAGTGGCTGTTGGACCTGGGATTTCAGCTCAGTGCCGCCGCCACCGCCGGGCTGCTGCTCACCGCCCCCCGGCTCGAGCGGGGGCTGCAGCGTCGGCTGCCCCCCTGGATGGCGGCAGGGGTGGCGGTGCCCCTGGCCGCCAGTCTCTGGACCCTGCCGCTGCAGCTGCAGCAGTTCGGTGCCGTGCCGCTGCTGGCGGTGCCGGCCAATGTGCTGGCCGGGCCCCTGGTGACCCTGCTCACCCTGGGGGCCCTGGGGGGTGCCCTGCTGGCGCTGCTGCCGGGGCCCCTGCTGACGGTCTAGCTGCTGCTGCTGCAGCTGCCCGTGCAGCTTCTGCTGGGGCTGGTGGCGGTGGTGGCGGCGATCCCGGGGGCATTGCTGCCCACCGGTCGCATGGCCCTGCCCCTGGTGCTGCTGCTCACCGCCGGCCTGCTGCCCTGGCTGGTGGCTGTGCCCCAGGCCCGGCGATGGCGGCGCCGGGGCCTGCCGTTGCTGCTCATCGCCGGGCTGGGTCAGGGGCTGCAGCAGACCCGTGATCAGTTGCTGCTGGTGCACCAGGCCGGCAGCAGCCTGCTGATCGCCCGTCACCAGGGTCGCGGGGCCCTGGTCAGCACCGGCGGTGATGGCTTCAGCTGCCGCCGCGCCTCCCGTCTGCGGGAGGGCCTGGGGATCACGCGATTCGACTGGGTGGTGCTGCTTGCTGCCGCCGGTGATGCCGTGACCGATGCCGACCCCTGCTGGCAAGCCCAGGCCGGGCTCGTGCAGCGCTGGCCCCTGGGCCGCCTCAGCAGCCCGGGGCTCAGCTACAGCAGCCTCGATGACAGTGGCCGCAGCGCCTGGTTGCAGCTGGGGTCCCAGCGCTGGCTGCTGCTTCCTGACCCGGTCGATGCCGCCCTGCTGCCCGGGGTGCCGTCGGGGGCGTGGCGGGGGCTGTGGCTGGGTCGCCCCCCGTCGCGGCGGGAGCAGGGGGCCGTGCAGGGGCTGGCGGCGGGGCGGCCCCTGTTGGTCAGTGGCCCCGGGCCGGGGGCATTCGCGGTCGACTGAGGCCGGGCGCTCGAGGGGGGCCGGCTAGGGTAGGGGAGTCAGCCCTGGGGGGCAGGCACTGGAGAGGTGGCTGAGTGGTCGAAAGCGAACGACTCGAAATCGTTTGAAGGGCAACCTTCCGTGGGTTCGAATCCCACCCTCTCCGTTTTGACAGGATCCGAGGGGATCCGGGGAAATCCCAAAACCCCTGTGGGGCAGGCGATCTGAGCTTTTGGGTCGTCCGGGCAGGTCCGGGGAAAACCGGCTACAGCCGCTGCGGATGACGGTATTTTTGACGGTATAGCCAGCCGGGTCCGGGCCTATACCGTCACCTGGCTTGCCCAGTCGCCCACATCCCCTCCCGCGCCAGCGTTTCGGCAATGTCCGC
>CAIQIA010000014.1 GCA_903871775.1 uncultured cyanobacterium | reverse complement strand
TGGAGGTGATGCGGTTGACGGAATCCATCCGCTTGAAGCTGTCGGCGACGACGGCGGAAAGGGCGTCAATCTGACCAGCGTTGAGGAATTCGCCGCGGGCATCAGCCTGGGCAACGACCTTGGTGAAGGCGTCGAACATGGGGCTCGGGGGCTCGGCTTGTGGGAAGGGTTGCCGGACGCATGAAGCGTCGCAGCCCATTCATTCTTGGCCTTGATCCCCGGTGGCTGAGGCTGTCATTAACAAACGGTCATCCCGGCTACCTCGCCCCCGCCCTCCCCCGGCTCCGCCGCCTGCCCCTGGTCGACCCGATGGCGTTCGTTACCATCCCGCCAGGCCCCTCCCCCGCCATGGCTGTTTCACCGATGTCGCAGCAACTGCTGCAGCACCTGCATGCCCTCTCTGAGGTGAACGAGGCCCTCACCCTGCGCCTGCTGGACCTGGAGGAACGGCTCCGGGATCTGGAGCGCCGCGTCGACGATGCGCAGCAGGATGTGAGCGCTGACGCCGCTGGTCTGCTGGCCGAGGCCGATCAGCGCCTGCTCCGCCTGCAGGACCTGCTCACTGCGGGCCCGACCCAGAGACCACCCCGGCCCCTGGCCCGAACCTCTGCACCGTTGGCCTCCCTGCGTCTCGGCCGCGACGGCACCCATGCCGACGACGATGAAGAAGGGCTGGAGGACCAGCCCTTCATGGATGAGATGGAGGCCTGCCAGGACGTCGCCTGATCAGCGGGCGGTGCTGAGCATCGCGGTGACGGTCGAGAGCAGCACCCGTGTGAGTTCGATGCTGCCGGCGACGATCAGAATCCCCCACAGGCGCCGCACCCCTGCAGGAGGCATGCCCTGGGGCCAGTCGATCAGTGCCGGCCGTGGCCCCCAGTTGATCCCGCCGCTGCCACCGCCGGCCCGGTAACCGCCATCTCCCCTGGGGAACGATTGGATCACCCGCCGGTGGTGGTGCTCATAGCGCGGCAGGGTGATGTTGACGGGCCGATCCCCAACGGACCTGCCCGCCAGCACCCGCCGGCGCTGGTGGGGCACGCGGTCATCACCGAAGTTCCGGCGGTACTCGTCGGAATCGAGCAGCTGATCCACCATCGCGGCCACCCCCTGCTCGGCGATCACGATCGACCAGGCGATCGCCTCAGCCTCGCCGTGGATCCGGCGGCCCAGCAGCCGTTCGACCAGATGGCGGGCCACCTGCTTGTTGCCGTTGCAGGCATAGACGCCGTCGAGGAAGCGCGGCGACAGCACCAGACCTCGCAGAAACTGGCGCACGCTGATCTGACCAAGACGCAGCTGCGACTCGAGGACGGGCTGGCGATCGACCTGCAGGGTGTGGAAGAAGAGCTGCCGGTAGGCCCCGTTGATCAGCGCATCGGTGGCGTCGGCGTCGAGAACCTTGCCGTTGTCGGGCAATCGCGACGTTTCGTCGCCGGCGGGAAGCGGACCACCCACGCGGGCGTTCTGGGATTGCAAGGGATGGTCGTGGAGCGCTAGGGCCACGGAGAAGCAATGCATCGCCGCAGCACCCTATGGGCAGTCGCCTGTCGACCTTGCCCGCTCCTCACACTGCTTCACGCCCAGTGGCTGAGCCAGCTCCCGGGGATCTCGTCGGCATAGGAGGCAGTCCGCTGGAATTCGAAGGGGCCCGCCAGGGAACCCCACACCAGCTCATGGGTCTCTGGATCGTGGCCTCGGTCCAGGGTCTCCATCCGGTCGCCGTCAATCTCAAAATGGCTCACGAGATAGCTCTGCCGTCCTTTCCGTTCGACCCGGCAACGGCAACCCTGCTCGATCGTGCCGACGAAGCCGCTGCCCCTGGGGTTGACGTCGTAGGTGCATCCCTCCAGGGCGTGCAGGGCATCGGTGGTGAGTGTCGCCATCCGTTTAAGGTCGGCACTGGCGCCGAACCAGCTCGCTTCGTCAGAGACGGCCTGGTTGCGGATGCGCAGCTGACCGTTCTCGTCGACGATCTGCAGCACCCGCAGCCGATAGGGCTGGTCGGGGGCGATGGTGTACGCCTGCTCCAGCAGCAACGAACCGGGTGCCAGGTGCGCCAGCGGCCTCATGCGCACCTGGATGTGGGCGTAGAGGGGGGGATTGTCGAAGGCCTGCTGCTGATTGCAGAACAATCCGCAGAGCTGTCGGCAGAGATCAAGAACGGGAGCCATGGGGCGTCTTGGCCAGCCGGACTGTACTGCTGCCATGCCGGTGCCGCAGGCACTGAGGAGGGCGGTGATGAAAAGGATGGGAAATGCCAGGACCCAGATTTGAACTGGGGACACGGCGATTTTCAGTCGCCTGCTCTACCAACTGAGCTATCCCGGCACGTTCCTTCAGGAACCCGTTGATCTTAATCCATCGGGTCGGGGGCCTCGTCCCGCCGCGGGGTTCTGGCCAGGCAGGCCAGCCCCAGCAGGCCATGGCCGCCCTCCTCCAGGCAGGCCATGGCCGCTGCGGCGGTGCTGCCGGTCGTGAGGATGTCATCCACCAGCAGCAGGGGCTGCAGCTGCGGCCCGGCCGGATGCAGGCAGCGGAAGACCTGCCGCAGGTTCCCCAGGCGCTGGCAGCGGTTGAGATGGTGCTGCCCCAGGCAGGCCCGTTGCCGATCCAGGGCCGCCACCAGCCGGTGCCCCCCCTGCCGGGCGAGGGCCCCGGCCAGGGCATGGGGCAGATCAGCGCGTCCGCGGCGACGGGGGGGGACAGCCACAACCAGCAGGGGCACCCCCAGATCAGGCAGCAGGGGGAGCAGTTGCCGCGCCAGGCCCTCCACCAGCCGCCGGTCGGGGTGCCGCTTCAGCCGCAGCAGTTCCTGCCGCCAGGCCCCCTGGTAACTGCCGAGGCTCCACCAGGGCAAAGGCAGCTGCCCCTGCAGGCCGCCCGCGTCCAGCAGCAGCTGGCGGCGGCACGACAGGCACAGGCATCGCCGATCTGCGGGCCGCCGGCAGCGGGGGCAGCAGGGCTGCAGCAGCAAGTCCTGCAGAAGACCGGTGACCGGCAACGGGGATGACGCTTGTGGGCCCCGTCAGGATTCCCCGCTGGCGTCCGCCTGGGTCGGCAGCGTCCGCAGCATGCCCACCAGGGTCTGGTGGGCATCGTCGCTGTCGCGCAGCACGTGGTCGAAGCTGATGCGCACGGTCACCCCATCCACCTCGAGGTCCATCCCTTCGGCCTCGAGCCGCAGCAGGCGGGCGTTGAGCGGTGACGCCACCCCCCCGTAATGGCGGGCGTAGGTCAGCAGCGCCTCGCTGTGGTCCTTGTTCATGTGACGGCAGATGCGCTCGCCGACGGCGGCGGTGAGGGGGTCGGCGGCCATGGGGAATGTCGGTGGTGCCAACCGATTCTGCTGATCCGGCCGGACCGCTGGCTGCGGGCCCGGGTGTCAGCCGGCCCCGAAGCGTTCCCACAGCAGCAGACCGAGGCGGACGGCGCTCACCCCCACGTAGCCGGCCAGCAGCACGAACAGGGCCATTGAGACGATGCTGCGCAGACGGTCGTTCATGGGGATGGAGGGGTGCGAGCCCAGTCTGGCGGCTGCCCCCCGATCGCCTGCATCGCCAGCCGACCCATGGCGGCCGCCGCGGAGGCCTCCGGACGGTTCCGCACCGGGATCCCCAGGGCCTGCTCCCGCAGGCGGCGCCAGACGGGGTTGCGGGCACCGCCGCCGACGGTGAGGATCCGGCGGGGTGGCGCCAGGCCCAGGGTGCGCAGCTGCGCCCAGCCCTGCCGTTCCAGGGTGGTCAGCCCCTCGAGCAGGGCCTGCAGATAGAGGGCATCACTCACCGGCCGGGGGCCGAGCACGGGTTCGAGGGTGGGGTCATCGATCGGAAACCGTTCACCGCGGCCCGGCAGGGGACGCAGCTGCAGGCCGCTGGGGCGGCGCCAGTCGATCGACCGGCTCAGCTCGTCCAGCTGTTCGATGCCGAAAAACCGCAGCAGCACGCCGGCACCGCCGTTCGATGCGCCGCCCACCAGCCAGCGATCGCCCACCCGGTGACTGCTGATGCCCGGGCCGCTGCAGGGGCCGTCGGCCCACTGCTTGAGCACCGTGGTGGAGCCGAGGATGGTCACGCCATCGTCGGGGCCGGGATCGGCGGCCAGGGCTGTGGCCGTGCCGTCGGTGGTGCCACTGACAACCTGCGCCCCGGCCGGAAGGCCCAGGGCGGCTGCCGGCGTGGCGGCGATCAGCCCCAGCACCGTGCCGCTGGGCACCACGAGGGGCAGGGCATCGGCCCAGGATTGGTACGCCATGGCTCCGGCCCAGCGTCGCTGCAGGGACTCCCAGCCGAGCCGCTGGTTGTTGCCCTCTTCGCCCCAGCGCCAGTCGGCCAGGAGCCAGCCCATCAGCCAGTCGGCCTGATGACGGAGCTGCAGGGGCCCCCTGACGGATGCCAGCAGGCGCAGGGCTCGGGCCAGGCTGCCGCCGGCGCTGGCGGCCGGACCACCCTCGGGCACCAGTGCAGCGGCCACGGCTGCCTGCTCGGGACAGGCGAGGTTGTAAGCCAGCGCCGGAGCCAGGGGCTGGCCGTCGTGGCCACAGGCCAGCAGGGTTCCGGAGGTGCCATCGAGGCTGATCGCCGCGACCCGGCACCGCAGGGCAGCCGGCAGATCGCTGACCACGGTGCAGAGGGCCTGCCGCCAGACTTCGGGATCGTGGAAGTCGCCGGGGTAGGGGCGCCGGGCCTGGGCGGCCACGGTGCCATCGCTGGCCACCAGGGCGGCCCTGACACCGCTGCTGCCCAGGTCGACGCCCAGGCCCAGGGGTTGATCAGGGTGGCCCGGCACCCCGGCGCTCACCCCTTCAGGAGCGCGACCGCGGCGTCGACGTTCTCCCAGGGGAGGTCGAGGTCAGCCCGGCCGAAGTGGCCGTAGGCCGCCACGTCCTGGTAGAAGCGACCACCGCGGGCCTGGGGCAGCCCCCGCAGGTTGAACGATTCGATGATGGCGCCGGGCCGCAGATCGAAGTGCTGCTGCACCAGGTCGGTGAGGGCGGCATTGTCGACGGTGCCCGTGCCGAAGGTCTCGACCAGGATGCTCACCGGCCTGGCGACACCGATGGCATAGCTGAGCTGCACCTCGGCCTTGCGGGCCAGACCGGCGGCGACCAGGGCCTTGGCCACGTGGCGGGCGGCGTAGGCCGCCGAACGGTCCACCTTGGTGGGATCCTTGCCCGAGAAGGCGCCACCGCCATGGCGGGCATAGCCGCCGTAGGTGTCGACGATGATCTTGCGCCCGGTCAGACCGGCGTCACCCTGGGGGCCACCGACCACGAACTTGCCCGTGGGGTTCACCAGAAAACGGGTGGTGTCGCGCTGGGGACGCAGGCTCAGGTCAGAGGTGGCGGGTTCGACCACATGGGTCCAGAGGTCCTGGGAAATGCGTTCCCGCAGGCCCTTGTCATCACTGATGCCGTCAATGACGGCCTCGTGCTGGGTGGAGATCAGGATGGTGTCGATGGCGACGGGCTGGTCGTTCTCGTAGACGACGCTCACCTGGGTCTTGCCGTCGGGCAGCAGGTAGCCGAGGGTGCCGTCGTGGCGCACCGCTGCAAGCCTGCGCGCCAGGCGGTGGGCCAGGCTGATGGGCAGCGGCATCAGCTCGGGGGTCTCGTCGCAGGCGTAGCCGAACATGATCCCCTGGTCGCCGGCCCCGACCTTGTCGAGGGGGTCGCCGGCGTGGTCATCGGCCTCATCCACCCCCTGGGCGATGTCGGGCGACTGCTGGTCGAGGGCCACCAGCACGGCGCAGCTGTGGGCGTCGAAGCCGCCGGCACGGGCGCCGTTGTACCCGATGCTGTCGATGACCTGGCGCACCAGGGTGTTGAAGTCGACCCGTGCCGTGGTGGTCACCTCCCCGGTGATCAGGCAGAGGCCTGTGTTGACGACGGTCTCGCAGGCCACCCGGCTGGCAGGATCCTGGGCCAGCAGGGCGTCGAGGACGGCATCACTGACCTGATCACAGATTTTGTCGGGATGCCCCTCGGTGACCGATTCCGAGGTGAAGACGTAGCGACCCATGGGGGAGGACACAGACGGGCGGAAGACTACCTCGCAACCAGCAGGCTCCAGTCGTTGAGGTGTCCGTGGCTACCTGACAGGGCCGGTGCCGGTTGCCAGGCGCCTGTGTAGGCCAGGCTCCAGGCCAGACCCGCGTCGGCAGCCACCTGCAGGTCATCGGCGGCATCGCCCACGAGGCCGGTGGCTTCGGGCCGGCAGCCCAGCAGCCGGCAGAGCAACAGGGCGGCCTGGGGATCCGGCTTGTGGGGGGGCGCGTCGCTGCCCCGCACCACATCCACCAGAGACCGCAGCCCATGCCCGTTGAGGAATGCCTCGAGGCTGGCCTCCAGATCGTTGCTGAGCACAGCGATGCGGATGCCCCGGGACCTCAACCGCCTGAGCAACGGGGCCAGCCCGGCGGTGGGAGGGGTGCGCTGCCACTTCCGGGGGGCCAGCTCAGCGTCGGCGGCCGCGAGGGCCTGGCCAGCCCACAGACGCCCCTGATGCCAGCTGCAACCTTCGCTGCAGAGGGCCGAGGCGATGGCGATCACGTTGTCATGGCGGCTGGCCACCGCCGTGGCACCGGCCGGATCCAGCTGGCCACCCCGGATGCCGCTGATGCGCTCCAGCAGAGGCCTGAGTCTCTGGGGACCGCCTGTGAGGGCGAGGGCATGGCTCACCCTCGCCTGGGCCAGCTCCAGCAGATAGGACTGGCTGTGGCAGAGGGTTCCGTCCTTGTCAAAGATGACGGCCTCGGTGGGGCCGAGGTCGCGCTCTGCCAGTGCCAGGTGGGCCAAGGGCTCAGTCGACCGTGACCCCCATCGGATCGTTCTCGTCTGACTGCTCGAGCAGCATCTGCTTGTAGCGGGCGGCCATTTCCTCGGCGTTGTCGAACACCTTCTGGGGGTCGGTGAGCATGTCGCCCGGCTCGGGCTCAAGGGCCTTGGTCGAGAGGGAGATCCGGCCACGCTCGGCGTCGAGGTCAATGATCATCACCTTCATCTGATCATTGACATTGAGCACCGTGTGCGGCGTCTCGATGTGTTCGTGGCTGATTTCGGAGATGTGCAGCAGCCCGCTGACGCCGCCGATGTCGATGAAGGCACCGTAGGGCTTGATCCCACGCACGGTGCCGATCACGACCTCCCCGACTTCGAGGCGGTTCATCTTGCGCTCCACCAGGGCGCGGCGATGGCTGAGGACCAGGCGGTTGCGCTCTTCATCCACCTCGAGGAACTTGAGGGGGAGGAAGTCGGCGACCAGGTCTTCCTTGGGTTTGCGGGTGCTGATGTGGCTGCCCGGGATGAACCCCCGCAGCCCCTCGACCCGCACCAGGGCACCACCACGGTTGGTGGCGAAGACCTCGCTGTAGATGGTGGCGTCTTCCTTCTGCAGCTGCCGCACCCGTTCCCAGGCGCGCTGATATTCGATGCGACGGATGGACAGGGAGAGCTGCCCATCCTCGTTCTCCTCCGTGAGGATGAAGAACTCGCGCACCTCTCCGGGTTCAAGAACGTCTTCGAGGGTCTCGACCCGGTTGATCGACACCTCCTGCAACGGCATGAAGGCGGCGGTCTTGGCGCCGATGTCGATCAGGGCACCCTTGGGCTCAAGGTTGAAGACGGTGCCGGTGACCACGTCACCGGGCTTGAAGTGGTAGTCGTACTTGCTGAGCAGGGCCGCGAATTCGTCGAGGGTGAACCCGACGTCGTCCTGGGACCGGCGACGGTCCTGCTGACCTTCCGCGGCTGCCGGCACGGCCACGAATTCCTCCTCCTCGTCGAAGCCCGCGGCATCCAGCTCGGCCTCGGCCTCAAGGGCCGCTGGGGTGGGCAGGGCATCGGGCGCGTCGCCTTCGGTGCTGGGGATGGCGCCGGTGCTGGAGGTGGATGTCACGGTCATGGGCGAGGGGCGGCCTGCCGCTGGGCAGGAAGAAGGGACCTGCGCCGGTGTCCGCCGATCAGCGCAGCAATCCTCAATTCTATCAGCCGATTCCCGCCAGCTCAGGCGGAGTGCTGCCGTCCTGCTGCAGGCTGGCCAGGGTGGCCATGAAATCGCCGACGCCGCGGAATTGGCCGTAGACCGACGCGAAGCGGACGTAGGCGACCTCGTTCAGCTGCCGCAGCTGCTGGAGCACCAGATCGCCCAGCTCCTGGCTGCTGATGTCCCGCAGCTGACGTTGCTGAAGAAGCAGCTCGATGTCGTCGACGAGCAGGTCGATCCGTGACGGCTCCAGACCGGTCTTTTCGCTGGCGCGGAGCAGACCGTGCAACAGCTTGGATCGATTGAACACCTCGCGGGTGCCGTTGCGCTTGATCACCACGATCGGCATCGTCTCGACCCGTTCGTAGGTGGTGAACCGGTGCTCACACTCGAGACACTCCCGCCGGCGGCGCACGCTGCGTCCGCCCTCGGCCGAGCGTGACTCAAGCACCCGGCTGTCGCTGTGCTGGCAGGAGGGGCACTGCAAGGGGGCAGGACGATCGTCGTGCTCAGTGTAAAGAATGAGCCTCTGGTTGAGAAGGGCAGATTCTCTCCCAAAAGAAAACCACCCCCGAAGGGGTGGTGATGGCCATGCCCTCGAGGGCATGGGAAGGGTCATTTGCCGATCTTGGGAGGGTCCCGGAGGGCCACGGCGAAGAACAGGGTGCCCAGGGTCAGGGCAAGAATGAGGATGTAGGCGAAGCTTTCCATGGGCGGGTTGCTCGGTGAGGATCAGCTGAGCGGAGTGCCTGCCGGAGGCACGTAGCCATCGGGCAGCCGGCGGGTGGAACGGTCACCGAGCTTGGCGAAGAGGCCGAACTCCACCTGTTCACCCAGATCTGGATCGATGCCGGCGAACACGTCACGGAACAGGGTGCGGGCCCCGTGCCAGATGTGACCGAAGAAGAACAGAAGGGCGAAGCAGGCGTGGCCGAAGGTGAACCAGCCGCGGGGTGAGCTGCGGAAGGTGCCGTCCGAGTGGTAGGTCTCGCGATCGAATTCGAACGCTTCACCCAGCTGGGACTTGCGGGCCAGGCGCTTCACATCGGCAGGATCGGTGAAGGTCTTGCCATTCAGCTCGCCGCCGTAGACGGTGGCGGTCACACCGGTCTGCTCAAAGGAGTACTTGGCTTCAGCCCGACGGAAGGGGATGTCTGCCCGAACGATGCCGTCCTTGTCTTCGAGAACCACAGGGAAGTTCTCGAAGAAGTTGGGCAGGCGACGCACCGAGAGCTCGCGGCCGTCCTTGTCGGTGAAGCTGATGTGACCCAGCCAGCCGGTGGGGAGTCCATCCCCATTGACCATCGGACCGACCCGGAACAGACCACCCTTGGCAGGGCTGTTGCCGACGTAATCGAAGAAGGCCAGCTTTTCGGGAATGGCCGCGTAGGCCTCGGCAGGGGTCGCCCCCTGGGCGATGGCGGTGTTGGCCCGGCGGGCGATCTCCTGGCGGAAGTAGCCCTGGTCCCACTGGTAGCGGGTGGGGCCGAAGAGTTCGATGGGGGTGGTGGCACTGCCGTACCACATGGTGCCCGCCACGATGAAGGCCGCGAAGAAGACCGCTGCGATGGCGCTGGCCAGCACGGTCTCGATGTTGCCCATCCGCAGGGCCTTGTAGAGGCGCTCGGGCGGGCGGGTGGTGATGTGGAAGATGCCGGCGATGATGCCGACGATGCCGGCGGCGATGTGGTGGGCCACCACCCCGCCCGGGTTGAAGGGGTTGAAGCCCTCAGGGCCCCAGGCTGGTTGCACCTTCTCGAGGTGACCGGTGATGCCGTAGGGGTCCGAGACCCACATGCCGGGGCCGAACACACCCGTCAGGTGGAAGGCACCGAAACCGAAGCAGGCAAGGCCGGCGAGCAGCAGGTGGATGCCGAAGATCTTGGGAAGGTCCAGCGCCGGTTCACCGGTGCGGGGGTCCTGCCAGATCTCGAGGTCCCAGAAGGTCCAGTGCCAGATGGCGGCCAGAAAGAGAAGGCCGCTGAGAATGATGTGGGCGGCGGCCACGCCCTCGAAGCTCCAGAAGCCGGGGTCCACACCGGTCTCGCCGGTGATGCTCCAGCCCCCCCAGCTTCCGGTCACGCCGAGGCGGGCCATGAAGGGGAGAACGAACATCCCCTGCCGCCACATGGGGTTGAGGACGGGGTCGGAGGGGTCGAAGATGGCCAGCTCATAGAGGGCCATCGATCCGGCCCAACCGGCCACCAGGGCGGTGTGCATCAGGTGCACCGCCAGAAGGCGGCCCGGGTCGTTGATGACGACGGTGTGCACCCTGTACCAGGGCAATCCCATTGGATTTGGTGCGGGGAAACGAAACGAACAGGAGCTCCGCATGGACTGCGAAGTTCGGTGATCGTAAGGGCTGCCGGCCGTTGGCTGCCTGACGGTTTCAAAGGGACACACTCAACCGGGCACGCCTGCGCAGGCCAGGGCTGGGGGGTCGGTCACAAAACGAAACCTTGCGCCAGGCACAATGGACACAGGCCGCCCTGTGTTCGATGCCCGTTGTCCGTTTTGTCCGGGAGGCCCGGGAGGTGGTGTGTGCCGCCGGCGCCAACCTGCGGGAGCTCGCCCTCGCCGAGGGAATACAGCTGTATGGCCTCAAGGGGCAGCTGGGCAACTGCGGCGGCTGTGGCCAGTGCATCACCTGCTTTGTCGAGGTGGTGGCCGAGCGGGTCCCCCGGTCCCTGAATCTCCCCACGCCGGTGGAGCTGCAGAAGCTCAGGCGTCGGCCCGAGGGCTGGCGCCTGGCCTGTCAGACCATCGTGTTCGACTCCATCGCCGTGGTCACCCGTCCGCAGATGGGTCGTGCTTCCCTGGATGCCGCCGTTGCCGCGGCCCAGGCGGAACCCCTGCCCCTGGTTGAGGTGGCTGTGGAGCCCGTGGAGGAGGAGGGGCAGGAGGAGCAGGAGAACGGGGAGGCCCCGGACGACGGGCTGTGAAGCCGCCACAAGGGGGCCGTCCGGCGGTGATACCCTCCCGAAGCTCTCTCCTGTGGCCATGGAAACCAACGATCTCGGCTTCGTCGCCAGCCTGCTGTTTGTGCTGGTGCCCGCCGTCTTTCTGATCGTTCTCTACATCCAGACCAACAGCCGCCAGGCCTGATCTCCCGGGGCGGTGAGTCAGCCCCGGCGTTCGGGCTCGCGCACGAGCAGCACCGGGGCGGGCGCGTGCACGCGCACGTAGTCGCTCACCGAGCTGCCCAGCAACTTGTCGAGATCCACCAGTCCTCTGGCCACCAGGGGACGACGGTCCTGGGAGGCGATCACCATCAGGTCGGCCCTGGTGTCCTCGGCGGCGGCGCAGATGCCCCGACCGATGTCACCGGTGCGGTGCACGGGGCGCAGTTCGACGCCATAGCTGCGGGCCTTCTGCACCGCGTCCTGCAGCAGGCGGTCCGCCGGGCTCTGGCCGTCGCGGCTGGGGGAGAGGTCGTGGTGGCTGACATGCACTCCTGACAGGACGCAGCCGGGGATGTCGCGGGCCAGGCTGCAGGCCAGGCGCAGGGCGTCGTCGCCCACCCCCGTGCCATCGATGCCCACCAGCAGGCGATTGACGTGGCGGATGTACAGGTCATCCCGCACCAGCAGCATCGGCCGGGTCGAGAGCTGAAAGACGTATTGGCTGGCGCTGTTGGCCAGGATCGACTGCAGCCGTCCGAGCCCGCGGGACCCCATCACGATCAGATCGGCATCCAGTTCTTCGGCGACCTTGAGCACCGTCTGCTTGGTGTCGCCCTGGCGCAGGATGGTGTTCACCGAGGAGGGATCGAGCCCCAGGCGTTCCACGGCCGCCGCCAGCAGGGCGGCACCGCTGCGCCAGTGCTCTTCGAGCCGCTCGCCCGCCTGCTCGGGCACCACGTGCAGCAGATTGAGGCGGGCCTGGGAAAAGGCGGGGATGTCGCGCAGCATGCGCACCATCTCCTCCACGTGACCCTTGCCTGAGTCGGCAACGAGGAGGTTATGGAACATGGCCGAAGTCTGGACTCCGGCGCAGCCTATGGCGCCTGCCAGGGGCCGATGGGCCTGATCACGTCAGCTGACATGGAACGGGCCTGGCGATGCCGCAAGGTGGTGCTGCCGCAGCACACCGACCACGCCGGCGTGCTCTGGCACGGGGCCTATGTGGCCTGGCTGGAGGAGGCCCGCGTCGACGCCCTGGCTCAGGCCGGGCTGGCCTACGCCGATCTGGCCGCCACCGGCCTGGAGCTGATGGTGACCGATCTGCAGGTGCGGTATCGCCAGGCTCTCGTGCATGGCGAACGGGTGGATCTGCTGAGCCGGCTGCTGCCCGCCCGGGGGGTGCGCCAGCCGTTCCAGACCCTCTTCCTGCGGGCCGATGGCGCTCTGGCGGCTGAGGCCATGGTGACCCTCGTGCTGGTGGATCGGGCCCGGGGGCGGGCCCTGCGACGGCCCCCCGCGGCCCTGGCCGCCGCCCTCGAACGGCTGGCCGACGGACCTGGCGTATAGTACAGATGTTCTGATTGGCCGGGTGATGGACGCTGGCGGGAGAGAAGCGGGCCGGGAGTCGGGCTGGGAAGCGGACCGGGAAGCGGGTCGGGAAGCGGGCCGAAAGGTGAATCCAGGGGCCCGTCGCGCCGGTGGGGGCCCCGTTGGCGACCCGCGGGCCTGGTGGTGGGGCTGGTCCGGCTTCGGGGGGCTGGGCATCCGCCGGCTGCGCGCCCTGGAGGGGCGGTTCGGCTCCCTCCAGGACGCCTGGGAGGCTCCGGTGACCGCCTGGCGCGAGGTGCCGGGCCTGGGGGTGGCCACGGTGGGGCTCCTGGCGGCCCGCCGGGAGCGAGCGGAGCCCTTCCCGCCCCCCTGCCCGCGCCGGACGCTGCTGCCCGACGACCCCGCCTTCCCGGCCGCGCTGGCTGCCCTCGAGCGGCCGCCCGTGCTGCTGCAATGGCAGGGGCGGGGGAGCCTCTGGCCGGTGTTGCGACGGCGCCTTGCCGTGGCGGTGGTCGGCACCCGGTCGCCATCGCTGCATGGCCTGAGCTGGGCCCGAAAGCTCGGTCTCGAGCTGGCCCGGGCCGGCTGGCCTGTCATCAGTGGACTGGCCGAGGGGATCGATGCCGAGGCCCATCACGGTTGTCTCGAGGCCCGTGGGGCACCCGTGGGGGTCATCGCCACCCCCCTTGACCGGGTCTATCCCAGGCACCACCGGGCCCTGCAGGGGGCCGTGGGTCGCCAGGGTCTGCTGCTGAGCGAGCATCCCCCCGGAACGCCGGTGCGCCGGGGCCATTTCGCCGCGCGGAACCGTCTCGTCGTGGCCATGGCCTCGGCCGTGGTGGTGGTCGAATGCCCCGAGGGCAGCGGTGCGCTGCATGCCGCCCGCCAGGCCTGGGGGGCCGGGGTGCCCCTGTGGGTGGTCCCGGCCGACACCGATCGCCCCTCGGCGGCCGGCAGCAACGCCCTGCTGGCGAGGGGGGCGACACCCCTGGTCGATCCCGCTGATCTGATCCGCAGCCTTGGCCCGGGTCCGCTGCGCCGCTGCGAGGACGCCGGCCCCCCCACGACCGTGGGCGGTGGCGGCGCGGCGCTGCTGGAGGCCCTCGGGGCGGGGGCCTCCCTGGATGAGCTGGCCGAACGTCTCGACCGGCCGTTGCCGCAGCTGGCCCTCGAACTGCTCGATCTGGAGCGTCAGGGGGTGGTGCTGGCCGCCCCAGGGGCCTCCTGGCGGCCGCGGCAGACTGGCGGCAGGGGTCCGTCAGCTCGTCGGCCATGAATGCGACCGCCGACACCGTTCTTGTCTCCGGGGTTGACCTGCTGGCCTGGCGGAGGGCCTGCCTGCGCGATCAGCCCGCCCGACGGGCCGCGTTCGACTGGCTGCTGGATGCCGCCGGTGGTCTGCCCTGGCGGGATCTGCAGGCACTGGTGCTCCAGCCCGAGCGGTCCGTGCCCCTCGCCCAGCCCCTGGAGGCCCTGGAGGCCCTCTGGAGCTGCCACTGCCGCTCAGGGGTGCCGCTGCAGCACCTGGTGGGCCGGGTTCCCTGGCGGGACCTGTGGCTCGATGTGGGCCCCGAAGCGCTGATTCCCCGTCAGGAGACCGAGCTGCTGGTGGATCTGGCCCTGACGCTGGGGCCGGGGCAGGGCCGCTGGGCTGACCTGGGCACAGGATCCGGCTGTCTGGCCGTCGCCCTTGCCCGGGCCTGGCCCGGCAGCACGGGCTGGGCGGTGGACCGCTCGAGCGAGGCGCTCGCCCTGGCCCGTCGCAACCTCGACCGGCTGGCTCCCGCCGGCGCCGTGGCGGTGCTGCAGGGGGACTGGTGGCAACCCCTCGGCCTTCAGCGGGGACGGCTGGATCGGGTGGTGGCCAACCCTCCGTACATTCCTTCGATCGTGGTGGAGGCGCTGGATCCGGTGGTGCGCGACCACGAGCCACGGCTGGCTCTCGATGGGGGTGGCGATGGCCTGGCGGCCCTGCGGCAGGTGATCGCGGCGGCGCCGGTGATGCTGGCCCCGGGGGGCTGGCTGCTGCTGGAACACCACCACGACCAGGGGGCGGCCGTGCGCCAGCTCCTTCAGGACGCCGGCCTGCAGGACTGCCGCTCCGCCCCAGACCTGGAGGGCCACGGTCGCTTCGCCCTCGCCCGCCGTTCCTCCATGGAGCATGCCGATGGCTGACCTGTCGCTGCTGGATCCCGGAGCCCTCGCCGACCATCTGCTGGCAGGCGGGCTCGCCGGTGTCCCGACGGACACGGTGCCGGCCCTGGCGGCCTTGCCCGCGGCGGCCGGGCCCCTCTGGGAGCTCAAGCAGCGCCCCGCCGGCAAACCCTTCATCCTCATGGCCGCCACGGCGATGGAGCTGATTGACGCCCTCGGGGAGGCGCCGCCACCCGGCTGGGAGGCCCTGGCCCGGTGCGGCTGGCCCGGCGCCCTGACGCTGGTGCTGCCGGCCCGTGGTGCCGTTGCCGAGGCCCTGAATCCCGGGGGGGGCAGCCTTGGCCTGCGATTGCCGGCCTGCCCCGCCGCCCTCGAGATCCTGCAGCGCACCGGACCGCTGGCCACCACCAGCGCCAACCGCTCCGGAGAGCCCCCTTGCCTGACCCCCCACGCCCTGGCCGCAGCCTTCCCGGGCCTGCCCTGCCTCGGGCCCCTGCCCTGGCCTGCGGCGTCCGGCCAGGCCAGCACCGTGGTCGCCTGGGAGGCCGCGTCGGCCACCTGGCGGGTGCTGCGGCAGGGTGAACTCACCCCCGCAGCCCTCGGCCTCGGGTCGTCGCTCCCCTGACCCTGCCATGGCCGGCCTGACGCTGCTGATCGTGCTCCTGGTGGCCCTCGCCCAGCTGCTCCTGCTGCCGCTGCTCCACCTGCTCCACTGGCTTCTGGCGCCCCACGGCGCCCTGCTCCTGCTGCTGGCGATGGTGCTTCTGAGCTGGCTGCTGCTGGGCGACGGGGACGTCGCTGGTCAGACAGACGACAACCCTGCCGCCACGGATCACTGGAAGTGATCCGGGTCCGGCATAATCAGCACCGGCGGTTTCAGCCTTTTCTCATAAAGGCTGTCAATCCCTGCCCTCCACCAGCCGACCGCCCCTCTTTGCCTCCACAACCCTCCATCGGTTGGTCCCTGCGGCAGCCCGGCCCCTCCACGGCTCTGATTGTCCAGACCGCGCGGCGCGCCTGGAGGTTGATCTCCGCCAATGTCGTGTTCTCGCTGCTGCAGGTGCTGGGGGACGGCGGCACCCTCTGGATCGTCTTCCTGGTCATCCAGCTGATGACCACTGGAGATGTGCACTGGTCCACCCGCCTGCCCCAGGGGCTGCGCGTCTGGCTGGAGGCATTGCCTTACTGGCAGTCGCTGGTGCTTCTGCTGGTCACGGCCCTGGGGCTGCAGCTGCTGCTGAGCCTCTCGCGCTACGGCACCACCCTCACCAGCGGTTACTTCGCCGCCCGCTGCCGCCGGCGGGTTCTTGACCGTCTGCACGGTCAGATCATGGCGTTGAGCTTTCCCTGCGTCAGCCGCTACCGCATCGGCGAGCTGTCTGACGTCATTCAGCAGGCGCCGGCCGGCATCCAGGGGGTCATTGACCAGAGCAGCCAGTCGCTGGTCAACCTGCTGATGGCCCTGGGCTATCTGGTGGTCCTGCTCTCCATCTCCCCGTGGCTGCTGCTGGTCGCCATCGGCATCGGCGCCGCCCTGGTGGCCATGCAGCGGTTCGCTCTGCCCCGATTGCGGTCGGCCGGTGGCCAGGTGATGCGCTCCCAGGTCGACATCGTGACGGCCATGACCGATGACCTGATGGGTCTGCGGTTGCTCCATTCCTACGGGCAGCTTGATCAGGCCCAGACCGCCCTCGAGCGCCGCACGGAGGCCCTTGAGACTGGGTTGAGGCGGCGGGCCCGGCTGATCAATCTCATTCCGCCGATCAGCTCGCTGCTGCCCCTGGTCTGCATCACGATCCTGGTGGCCCTCAGCGTGGTGCTGTTCAAGAACCGCAGCACCGGCGTGATGCCCAGCCTGATCACCTTTGTGCTCGGTCTGCAGCGCCTGAATGTGCGTCTCACGTCGCTGGCGACCTCGGTCACGGTCGTCGTCGACAACCTGCCGATCCTGGGGCGCATCGACGGCATTCTCACCGCCGACGACAAGCAGTTCGTGCGTCGCGGTGGCAGCGCCTTTGCCTCCCTGCGGGAGGCCATCTGCTTTGACGGTGTGGGCTTCATCTATCCCTCGTCAGAGCACCAGGTGCTGCACGATCTGTCGTTCACCATGCCCAGGGGCACCACAACGGCGCTCGTGGGCAGCAGTGGCGCCGGCAAGAGTTCCATCGCCGATCTGCTGATCGGCCTGTACGCCCCCAGCACCGGCTCGATCCGCATCGACGGCGTTGATCTCCAGCAGATTGATCCCCAGGGCTGGCAGCAGCGTCTGGGGGTGGTCAACCAGGATTCGTTCCTGTTCAACCGCAGCATCGCCGACAACATCGCCTTCGGCAGCCCAGGGGCATCCCGAGACGCCATCGTGGCTGCTGCGGCCATGGCCCATGCCGACACCTTCATCAGTCAGCTGCCGGAGGGCTACGACACCCATGTCGGGGAGCGTGGTTTCCGCCTCAGCGGTGGCCAGCGCCAGCGGATCGCCCTGGCCCGGGCGTTGCTGCGCCAGCCCGAGCTGCTGATTCTCGATGAGGCCACCAGTGCCCTCGACACCGAGAACGAGTTTCTGGTGCAGGAGGCCCTGCGGGACCTTGATCACTCCCTGACCCGTCTGGTGATTGCCCATCGGCTGGCCACGGTCGTCGATGCCGATCAGATCCTGGTCATTGACCGTGGGCGCATCGTGCAGCGCGGCACCCATGCCGACCTGAGCCTGGAGGCCACCGGCACCTACCGCCAGCTGTTGATGCGTCAGGCTCTCAGCGACCGATCGCTGCAGCCGGGATGAAGGCCCCCCCCCAGGTGTCGGTCGTGGTGCCCACCCGTGACCGTCTCTCCCTGCTGCAGGAGACGGTCCGTTCGGTGCTGGACCAGACCCTCGTGGATCTGGAGCTGCTGGTGGTGGATGACGGCTCCGATGACGGCACCTGTGCCTGGCTGGCGGCTGCCTCCCGCCATGACCCTCGCCTGCACTGGATCGATCGGCCCGTGCTGCGCCCCGACGGTGGCGGCTCCCAGGTCTGCCGCAACCTGGGGCTGGGGCAGGCCCGTGGCCAGGCAGTGCTCTTTCTTGACTCGGATGACCTGCTGGCGCCCACCTGCCTCGAACACCGCTGGCGACGGCTGAGCCTCGACCCTGGCCTCGATGGTGTCGGTGCGGTCGCCTGTCGTTTCCGGGATCGGCCGTTCGACCTCGGCAGCGACAACCTCTGGGGGGCCGACACCCTCGAGCGCGATCCCCTCGACTGCTTCCTTGCCGAACGGGTGCCCTGGCAGACCGCCGGGGTGCTCTGGCGTCGCAGAGCCTTCTGCCGCATCGGTGAATGGGATGAAGCCCTCGTCCGAGGTGGTCATGACTATGAGCTGTTCGTCAGGGCCCTCTGCCGCGGCTGCCGCATCGCCCGCACAGCAGAGGTCGATTACCACTGGCGGGTCCCCAGGGATGACTGCTTCAGTGGGGCTGCCGCCTTCCAGCGCTACTACGCTGACGGGTCCCATAACGCCGTGATCGATCGGGTGGCCCGGGAGGTGGTGGGCCGGGGCTGTCTCGATGGCCATCGGCGGCGGCTGTTGGCCCACTGGGTGCTGCGCGGCGCCCTGCTGTGCCGTCACTTCGGGGGGGCTGTCCCCCTGGCGGCCCGTGGCGTGATCCGTGCCTGGACGCTGGGGCTTCTGCCCCTGACGAAGGCAGCAACGGCCCTGCTGCTGCTGCTGGGCTGGGGGTCGGTGGCCGGCCGCAACCCCGCCATGGCCGCCCTTTCCCGCCTGGCGGGTGAGGTGCCCGAGCCGCGACCCTGCGGCGATGATCGTCTGCCGGCATGGTCGCTGCGATGAGCTCCCTCGCCACCGATCGCTGCCTCGTCCTGCTGGGGTTCCAGCGCTCCGGCACCACGGTGCTGCAGCGGCTCCTCGACTGCCGTGAGGACGTGTCGTTCTTCGAGCAGGAGCTCTGGGCTGCGACCTTCTTCGGTCAGTTCCTCTCCTGCTGGACCGCCCATGGCCGACCGGACTACCCGCTGGCCCCGGGTGTCATCGCCGCCATGGTGCCCCACGTCGCCCCTGAGGGCTGGCGGGCCATCAAGAGCAACCTCCATGATCTCGAGTCGACCGAGACCGCCCTGCGGGGGCTGGACGATGGATTCGCCTGGCTGACCGTTGTCGCCCTGGTGCGCCGGGATCTGCTGGCCCAGGCGGCCTCCCTGCGCCGGGCCCGCCTCAGCCGGCGCTGGCACGCCTCCGATGCCCCCGCCGATCCTGCCGGTGAGCGCATCACCCTGCCCCTCGATCGCCAGGGGGAGGCCTGGCTGATCTCGCTGCTGCTGGGTCAGCGACGCCTGGTGCACCACGCCGAGGCCCGGCAATGGCTGCTGATCGACTACGAGCGGGACCTGCTGGCGGCCGGACCGGGGGTGGCCCTCGAGCGCATCGAGCGGCATCTGGGGCTGCCTCCCGGAGACTACCCCCTCGACCGTCACCCCAAGGTGGCCCCCCCCGTCGAGGACTACGTGGTCAACCACCTCGAGGCCAGGGCGTTCATCGAGCGTCTCCAGGCCCAGGACGACGCCACGCTGCACCGCCGCCTGCAGGAGCTGCGCCGTCCCCGCCGCCGGGACCGGATCGTGCGGCTGCTCGGGCGGGTCGCGGGCCGGCCATGACGGCTGGGGTGGCGGCCGGCCTGCGCCTGGCTTTGGTGTCGTATGAGTTCCCGCCGGCCGTGGCCATCGGCGGCATCGGCACCTACAGCGCCATGGCTGCCCGCATGCTCGCCGCCGCCGGGGCGGAGGTGGAGGTGTTCTGCGCCGGTGTGCCCCCTGCGGGGGGAGAGCCCTGGGCGGCGTCGGGTCTGGTCATCCATCGGCTGCCCTGCGATTCGCGGGCGGCGTTCAGGACCGCCCTGGGGCCGGTGCTGGCAGAACGGCACCGCTGCGCCCCCTTCGCCGTGATCGAAAGCCCCGAACTGGCGGCCGAGGCGGCCGATGCCTGGGGCCTCTGCCCAGGGGCCGCCCTGGTGGTGCGTCTGCACACCCCGACCGAACTGCTGAATGACCTCGGCTGGGAGCCCCCGTCGGCCACGACCCGGCTGCGCATGCTGCTGGGGGGGATCCGTCGCGGCAGGCTGGTGTGGCCCCGACCACCGGCCCCCAGCGCCAAGGCCGACCTGGAACGGCGCTTCTGCGCTGCGGCTTCGCTTGTGGTGGCCCCCAGCCAGGCCATTGCTGACATCTGCAGCCGTCGCTGGGGCCTTTCGACGGATCGGCTGCAGGTGGTGCCCAATGTCTTCCGACCAGCGCCGGCCCTGCTGACCCTGGCCCCGCCCCGGCAGCTCACGACGGTGGGGTTCCTCGGCCGCCTCGAAACCCGCAAGGGGATCTTCGACCTGGCCGAGGCCATGGCCCACCTGCTTCCCCGCCATCCCCTGCTGCGGCTGCGCCTCATCGGCCCCAGCTGGCCCACCGCCCGCGGCGATGCCCAGCAGTGGCTGCAGCGGCGGCTGCGGCCCTGGAGCGACCGGGTCACCGTCGTCGGTCCGGTGGCGGCGGAGGCGGTGGCGGCGGAACTGGCCCGCTGCGACGCCGTGGTGCTGCCGAGCCACTGGGAGAATTTCCCCAATGCCTGCTGGGAGGCCATGGCGGCGGCGCGCATGGTGGTGGGGTCCCGGGCGGGGGGGATGGCGGAGGTGATCCGCGACGGCCAGGACGGCCTGCTGGTGCCCCCCCGCCGTCCCCAGGCCATCGCCGCCGCCCTTGAGCGCCTGCTGGCCTCGCCCGGGGCGGCGGCTGCGATGGCCTGCTCGGCCCGGCAGCGGATCCTCGATCGTCTCGGGGATGACCAGGTGCTGCCCCTGCAGCTGCAGGCCTATCGACGGGCCATGGCCCTGGGCCCTGGGCAGGGGGCGCCATGACCACGCCAGCCCTCAGCGTCATCGTTCCGGCCCACAATCCCCATCCGGGCCGGCTCCAGCGGGCGCTGCAGGGTCTGCAGGCCCAGGACCTGGCCCGCGACCGCTGGGAGCTGCTGCTGATCGACAACGCCAGCGAACCGCCGCTGGATCCGCAGCTGCTGGCCTGGCATCCCCAGGCCCGGGTCGTGCCCGAGCCCCGGCTGGGCCTCTCCCACGCCCGCCTGGCCGGGCTGGCTGCGGCCCGCGGCGCGCTGCTGGTGTGGGTTGACGACGACAACTGTCTCTGCCCGGATTACCTGCGTCAGGCCCTTGATCTGTTCACCGCCCATCCCCGCCTCGGTGCCGCCGGCGGGCCTGCCGTGGCGGAGTACGAGGAGCCGCCACCGGCCTGGTTTCAGCCCGGTCTCGCCCCCCTGGGCTGCCGCGACCACGGGGCCGACGGCATCTGGATGCGCTGGGATCCGGCCCACCCCGGTTACCCGCCGGCGGCCCCCATCGGCGCCGGTCTGGTGATCCGGCGCGAGGCCCTGCAGCTGTGGGCCGAGGCCGTCGCCCGCGATCCCCGCCGCCAGGGTCTGGGCCGCCGGGGCCGGGCCCTGAGTTCGGGGGAAGACAACGACATCAACCTCACCCTGCTGCGCCAGGGCTGGGAGCTGGCCTACGTGCCGGCCCTGGCGCTGCGGCACCTGATCCCCCCCGGGCGCTTGCGGTTGCCTTACCAGCAGCGCATGGCCCGCGCCAGCTTCCGTGATTTCGTGCGGGTGCTGGATGTGCACGGCATCCGCCCCTGGGCTCCCATCGCGGCCTGGACCGTGCCCCTGCGGGCCCTGCGGGCGGCCTGGACCCATCGCATCTGGCGGGGACCGGCGGCCCGCATCCGCTGGGCCGGCGCCCTGGGGCAATACCAGGGCCGGGCCGGCCTGCGGCCGGAGCGGCAGCCATGAGGCAGCTCGTCAGCCGCCTGCGCCCCCACCTCGGCCGCTGGCGGCGCCGCACCCTCGACCCCCTGCGTCGCCAGGCCCATCGGCTGCGGGTGTGGGGGCCCCGGGCGGTGCTGCGGCTGCCGGCCTGGCAGGGGCAGATGGAGGCCGCGGCCCTCACCCTGCCGCCGCCGGGGTCCGATGGCGGCGAGCCCCTGGAGGTCTGGTTCCTCACGGGTCGACGGTTCTGGTATCAGACCGCCTTCTGCGCCTGGACCCTGGCCTGTAGCAGCCGCCGGCCACTGGTGCTGCAGCTGGTGGATGACGGCACCCTCACCCCCGCCGATGAGGCGGCCCTGCGGCGCCTCTTCCCCCGGGGCAGCACCCGCTGGCGCCGGGAGCTGGAGCCGCTGGTCGACGGGTTGCTGCCGCGGGAACGGTTCCCGACCCTGCGGGCCCGCTGGGACGACTACATCAACATCCACAAGCTGATCGCGGTGCACCTGGGCCAGCCGCCGGGCCTGCGGCTCGTTCTCGATTCGGACATGCTGGTGCTGGCGCCGCCGCACGAGCTGCTGGCCTGGTGGGATGCCATGGCGGTGGCAGCGCCCGACGACCAGCGGCGCCGGCCCTGTCTGATGGTCGACTGCGAGGAGTCGTACGGCTACTCGCGGCCGTTGATGGAGTCGCTCTGCGGTGCGCCGATCCCGCCGCTGCTCAACGTCGGCGTGTGCGGTCTGCACAGCCGGCTGCTCGACTGGGAGGAGCTGGAGCACTGGTGCCGCACCCTCTGGGAGCAGGAGGGCAGCTGCTACTTCCTGGAGCAGGCCCTGGTGGCGATGCTGGCGGCCCGGGAGCAGCCCCTGGTGCTGCCCCGCGAGCGCTACATCACCGCCCCGAGCCGGCGCCAGGTGCGCCGGGGCGAGGGGGTGCTGCACCACTTCGTCGCCGACAGCAAGCCGCTGTACTTCGGTCCGTCCTGGCGGCGGCGGCTCAAGGAGCTGGCGCCGTGACGCTGGTGTCGGTGTGCGTGCCGTGCCACAACGCCGGCCCCTGGCTGGCGGCCACCCTCGAGGCCCTGCTGGCCCAGACCTGGCGCGAGCTCGAGATCATCGTGGTCGACGACGGCTCCGACGACGGCAGCGGTGCGCTGCTGGACGGCTACCGCGAGCGCGGCGTCACCGTGGTGCACCAGGCCGCCGGTGGTGCCGCCCGGGCCCGCAACACGGCCCTCGCCCGGGCCCGGGGCACGGTCGTCAAGTTCTTTGATGCCGACGATCTGCTCAGCCCCGACCTGATCGAACGGCAGCTGATCGCCCTCGGCGGCCGCGAGGATGGGGTGGCCAGCTGCGGCTGGGGCCGCTTCAGGCGGGCCGACGGCAGCGACCTGCAGCGCAATCCAGAGCCCGTGTGGTGCACGCTGCCGGCGGATGACTGGCTGGTGCAGGCCTGGCGCTGGGCCCGGCCGATGATGCAGCCGGGCCTGTTCCTGATCCCCCGGGCCCTGCTTGACCGCTGCGGCGGCTGGGATGAGCGCCTCAGCCTGATCGACGACTTCGAGTTCTACAGCCGGGTGCTCTGCGCCGCCCGGGAGGTGCGCTTCACGCCCGAGGCCGTGGTGGCCTACCGGTCGGCCCTCCCCGGCAGCCTCTCGTCGCGCAAGGACCGCCGGGCGATGGAATCGGCCCAGCTGTCGCTGCGGCTGGGCACCGGCCACCTGCTGGCGCGGCGCACGGACGCGGCGGCCCGGCGATCGTGCGCCAACATGCTGCAGAACTTCGTTCACGAGGCCTGGGCTGATCCCGGTTGCCGGGATCTGGCCGCCGCCCTCGAGCCGGAGATCGAACGGCTCGGGGGCAGCGATCTGCCGCTTCCCGGCGGACCACGGCTGCAGCGCCTCGGTCGCCTGATCGGCTGGCGCCGGGCTGTGCGTCTGCAGGCCTCCCTGCGGCGCCTGCGCCCTTCCCCCTGAGCGACCGGCCATGGATCCGCGCCCCCTGCACATCGTTCTCACCGCCGACCCTGAACTGCCGGTGCCCCCTCGGCTGTATGGCGGCATCGAACGGATCATCGATCTCCTGGCCAGCGAGTACCGCCGCCGCGGCCACGACGTCACCCTGGTGGCCCATCCCGACTCGACGGCCGCTGCGGAGCTGGTTCCCTGGCCGGGACGCGCGAGCCGCTCCCGCCGCGACGGTGTCCGCAATGCCGCCACCCTCTGGCGCGCCGTGCGCCAGCGGCCGGTGGACGTGGTCCATTCGTTCTCACGCATCGCCTACCTGCTGCCGCTGTTGCCCACCGCGGTGCCCAAGCTGATGACCTACCAGCGGGCCATCAGCCGGCGGTCGGTGCAGCTGGGCCATCACCTGTCCGGCGGCAGCCTGCAGTTCAGCGCCATCAGCGACTGGATGATGGCCCACGTGAACGATGTGGGCCGCTGGCACCTGGTGCCCAATGGCGTCGACCTCGCGCGTTACCCCGCCAGCGAGGCTGTGGCCGCTGATGCGCCGCTGGTGTTTCTCGGCCGCCTCGAGGCGATCAAGGGGCCCCATCTGGCCATTGCCGCCGCCCGCCGCGCCGGTCTGCCGCTGGTGCTGGCCGGCAATGTGCCCGAGGGGCACGAGGCCTGGTTCGACCAGGAGGTGCGGCCCGCCCTCGATGGTGATCAGGTGCGCTGGATCGGTCCGGTCGACGACGCCCGCAAGGCCGAGCTGCTGGCCGGCGCCCGCGCCCTGCTGATGCCGATTCTCTGGGAGGAACCCTTCGGGATCGTCATGGCCGAGGCCATGGCCTGCGGCACCCCGGTGCTCGGCTTCCGGCGCGGGGCCGTGCCCGAGGTGGTGACCGACGGCGAGACCGGCTGGGTGGTCGATGACCTGGATGAGCTGGTGGCGGCCATCGGCCGCATTGATGCCATCGACCGGCGGGCCTGCCGCCGCCGGGTCGAGCTCCACTACTCTGCGGCGGCCATCGCTGAGGCCTACCTCGGCATCTACACGGCCATGGGCCGCTGACCTGGGCGCCATGAAAGCCGCTGTTGCCCACCTGATCCCGGCGCCCTTTACCCAGCACGTGGCCGCCGCCCTGCACGACGGCGGCCACGACACCACCTTCTTCACCACCCTGGTGGACCGGCCCCAGGGTCCCTGGCAGCGCCTGGCCCGCCGTGGCGCCGCCCTGGCGGGGATCGACCTGGGCCGCGAGCTGGGCCGTCGGGCCGTCACCGTGCTGCCACCCGAGCGGGTGCGCGACCGGCCCCGCCGCGAGCTGCTGCGGATGCTGCAGGTCAAGACCCTCAACGACCCGGTGCTGGGCGACCACCTGTTCCACTGGGGCCGCGATGGCTTTGACCGCTGGGTGGCCACCCAGCTGCGGGGGTTTGATCTGCTGTACGGCTACGAGTACGCCTCGCTGGCGATGTTCCGCAGCGCCAGGGCCCTGGGGGTGCGCACGGCCTACGACCTGCCGTCGCCCGAACACGACGCCGTCGAGGCCCTGCTCGCGCCCGAGTACGACCGCTTCCCCTCCCTGGTGACGCCCTATCGCCGCCACACGGGGGCCCGGCAGGCTGAACGGACCGAGCGCCGTCGGCAGGAGTGGGAGCTGGCCGATCTGGTGGTGGCCAACTCGCGCTTCACCGCCGACACCTGGACGGCGGCCGGCTGGAGTCCCCGCCGGGTGGCGGTGGTGCCCTACGGCGCCCCGCCCCCCCTGGCGGCTCCGGTGCCGGTGCCCCTCGACGGACCCCTGCGCCTGCTGTGGGCCGGCACGTTCTCGATCCGCAAGGGGGCCCACCTGCTGCTCGAGGCGGTGGAGGGTCTGGGCTGGGGACCCGAGCGGCTGCAGATCGATGTCTACGGCGCCCAGGGGCTGCCGGCCGAGCGGGTGGCGGCGGCCCCCGCGGCGGTGCGGTTCCACGGCAGCATTCCCCGGCCCGAGCTGCTGCGGTGCATGCAGGGGGCCCACGCCCTGATCTTTCCCACCCTCTGTGACGGCTTCGGGCTGGTGGTCAACGAAGCGTTCTCCCAGGGGCTGCCGGTGGTCACCACCCGGCGGGCCGGGGCCGCCGATCTGGTGCGGGAGGGCGAGAACGGCTGGCTCATCGAGGCCGGTGATGCCGCTGCCATCGCGGCGGTGATCGCGCGGCTGGATGGCGATCGGGAGGGTGTGGCGGCCCTGCGATCTGCGGCCCTGCGCACCGCCGCCGGCTGGCAGTGGCACGACTATCGGCGCCGCATCCGCGAGGTGCTGGAGGAGGCCGTGGCCACCCCCGGCCCCGGCCCCCTGCCCCTGGGGCCATGAGGCTGGCCCTGCTCACCAATGACTGTCTGCTGGTGGGTGCCGGCGGCGTGCAGGTGTGCACCAACGAGTTCCTGGACCTGTTCCGGGCCATTGATCCGGCCCTGCCGCTGGTCACCTATGCCACCGACCAGGGGCTGCCGGCACGGCTGCGGCGCCGGCTGTTCCCGTCGCCTTACCACCGGCTGATCGACCGGTCCCAGCTGCGGCGCTGCCTCCGCCATCTGCGGGAGGCGGGCACCACGATGCTGCTGCTCAACAACGCCGATGCCCTGGCCCTGGCCCCCCTGCTGCGCCGTGCGATGCCCGGCCTCAGGCTCGTGTACCTGTCCCATGGCCCGGTGGTCACCGATGTCGTCAACGGCTGGCGCCTGCCCCTGCCGGGGGAGGGGCCTCGCCGGCCCTTCGAGGCCACGCCTGGCCGGGTGCTGGACGACGACCTGCGCCTGCGGCGGCACATTGACGGCACGGTGTCGATCTCGGCCAGCGATGACGCCATGGAGGCCTGGCTGGGCAGCCCGGTCCACTGCTGGATTCCACGGCCCCTGGGGCCCCGACCCCTCGACCTGAAGCCGCTGCCGGGGCGCATCGGCTGCGTCTCGACCCTCAACCATGCCCCCAACCACGACGGGCTGGTGCAGCTGGCCCAGGCCCTTGATGCCCGCCCAGGGGTGCAGCTGCGCCTGGTGGGCGGCCCCGAGGGCCTCGGCCGGCGTCTCGCCCACCGCCATCCCTCGATCACGTACCTCGGACGCCTCTCCGACGCCGACCTGGCGGCGGAGATGGTGGGCTGGCGCGGCGTGGTGAACCCGATCTTCTGCCCGGCGCGGGGTTGCAGCATGAAGGTGAAGACCGCCCTGGAACAGGGGTTGCCGGTGCTGACCACCCCCACCGGCGCCCGCGGCTACCGCTGGGATCCGCAGGCCCTGCCCCTGGGGGCCACCCCCGCTGCCCTTGCCGACCTGGTGAGGCGGGTGGCCCTGGAGGACGACGCCCACCGGGAGGCCCTGGCCGGGGTGGCGCGCATCCTTTCCCTGGCCGAGTCCCGCCAGGCCCTGGTGGCCCGGCTGGAGGGCTTCCTGCAGGCGCTGCCGCCGACGCTCAGTTGACGCCGTCGCTCAGCTGACGCCGTCGGCCTGGAAGTAGATCTCGGCGTAGTCGTGGTCGGCACCGGCGACGATGGCCGCCATCTCCTCGGCCGTGAGCCAGCGGTCGGAGGCGAAGCGGCTCGGGGGTTCGCTGAGGCAGTGGTTGAACAGGCCCGGCTGCAGGGCCGCCAGCCGGGCGATGCAGTCGAGGGTCTGCTGGCGGAACTGCTGCAGATTGCACTCGAAGCTGAGGGCCCGGATCGGCTGGTGGAGGCCCTGCAGCACCTGCAGCTCGTAGCCCTCGACGTCGATCTTGATGTAAGCGGGCAGGCCGTGGCTGGCGATCAGCATGTCGAGGGTGATGATCGCCACGCTGGTCTCGGTCGCGGCGGCGGCCTGGGCGTCAGACCACGTGCGCGAGAACGTGTTGAGCGGGCTGGCCGGGCCCAGCTGATAGAAGGTGGCCTGGCCGGGTTCCCCGCCGACCCCCCCATGCACCACGACCACATCGTCGCCGTGGGCGAAGCGCGCCCGCAGCTGCGCGACGGCGCTGGGGTCGGGTTCGACGCAGATGACCCGCTGGGCGCAGGTTCGGAACTGGGCGGCCTTCTGGCCGCAGTTGGCGCCGATGTCGAAGACGGTGCCGCCGCCGTTGGCGGCGATGAGCCGTTCATAGAAGGCCCGCTCCCGGCGTTTCTGCTCGAGATGCCGGGGATTGCGCAGCCGCAGGTACTGGGCGTAAAGGGCGGAATCGTTGAGCCGGTAGGGGTTGATCAGTCGGTTCAGCAGGCGCCTGAACCGGGATGGACGGGGCTCGACCACGGGCATGGACCGGATGCGGGGGTGGCATTGAGCCCCAGGGGGGCCCCGATGGCGCGTCAGGCTACCCCGCAGGCCCCGGACTGCCGCTGATGCGCCTGCTGCTGGTCTCCCCCCAGTTTCCGCCCACCAACGCCGCCGATGCCCAGCGGCTGCGCATGTTGCTGCCCCACCTGGCCGCCGCCGGCTGCCGGGCGGAGGTGCTGGCGGTGGAGCCCGGGAACCTGGCGGCACCGCTGGATCCCTGGCAGGCCGAGGCTCTGCCGGCCGAGGTGCCGGTGCATCGGGTGCGTGGCCTGCCCCTGGCCTGGTCGCGCCTGCCGGGGCTGGGGGGGGTGCCGGCCCGCACCCTGGGGGCCCTGGACCGGGCCGGATCGCGGTTGCTGCGCCGGGGCGGATTCGATGGGGTGTACGTCTCCACCACGGCCTTCGGCCTGTTCCGCCTCGGTCCCCGCTGGCGCCGACGTTTTGGCGTGCCCTTCGTTCTGGACTACCAGGATCCCTGGGTCAACGACTTCTACAGGCAGCATCCTGCGATCCGCCCCCCCGGAGGACGGCTCAAGCAGGCGGTCAGTGACCGGCTCAACCGCTTTCACGAACCGAGGGTGCTGCGCCACGCCAGCGGCATCACCGCGGTCAGCGCCGCGTACGGCCGGCAGATCCGGGGCCGTTACCCCTGGCTGCAGACCCTGCCCGAGCTGGTGCTGCCGTTTCCGGGCGAACCCGCTGACTTCGCCCGGCTGCCCGATCCACCCCCCTGGCCCCTCCCCTTCGACCCCCACGACGGCCTGCTGCACTGGGTGTCGATCGGCCGCGGCGGCCCCGACCTGGCCATGGCCCTCGAGGGGTTGTTCTCGGCCATCGCCGGCCATGCCGACCCGCAGCTGCGTCGGCGCCTGCGCCTGCACTTTCTCGGCACGTCGTATGCCGCCGCCGGCCGCGGCATCCCCAGCGTGCTGCCCCTGGCTGAACGCCATGGCCTGGGGGATTGCGTGCTCGAGCAGACCGACCGGCTCCCCCTCTCCCAGGCCCTGAGCTGCCTCAGGGCGGCCGATGCGCTGCTGGTGATCGGCTCCAGCGATGCCGGTTACACCGCCTCCAAGATCTACCCTTACCTGCTCGCCCGGCGTCCCCTGCTCGCCGTCATGCACCGTCGCAGCTCTGTGGTCGACCTGCTCCAGCGCTGTGGCGGAGGCCAGGTGGTGACCTTCGAGGGCGACGATTCCCCCGGCACTCTGGCGGCAGCGATCGATGGTCGCTGGTTGCGCGAGGGGGCGCACACCCGTGTGGTGCCGTTGCGCCATGCGGCCTTCGCCCCGTTCACGGCCCAGGCCCAGGCCGGGGAGCTGACGGCTTTCCTGCGGCGGTGCCTGCAGCCATGACAAGCGATGACGTCACCATTGAGCAGGTGGCCGCTGGGTTTCAGCGCCTGGCCCTGCGGGTGCTGCCCTGGTTGCAGGGGCTGCTGGCGGCCATCGCCGGCCTGCTTCTGTTCGTGGCGGGCCTGCCCAGCCTGCTGCTCTTCGCGGCAATTGCAGGCCCCCTGGTGGTGCTGATTCAGCTGTGGTTGCGTCAGGCGGGCCCGGTGCTGCCGATCCTGCCGGCCTACGTGCTCATCCAGGCGATCGTCAATCTCGTTCCCCTGGCCGGCACCAGCATCCCGGCCGCCTGGTTCGAGAAGGGGGAGCTGCTGTCGGCCGTGACGGTGTCTCTGGCGCTGTGGTTTCTCGCCATCGGGGTCGGCTGGCTGTTCACGTCGCCCACCCTGGGCATGGCCGCTGACCGCACGCCCCTGCCCCTGGCGCGCACCCAGACCTGGCTGGCCCACCAGCTGCTGCTGGTGGCGCTGCTGACCCGGCTCGCCCCGGCAGCCCCGGGGTTCTGGACGCTGCTCGGCAGCAACGCCAACACCGTCTTCTCGCTGCTCAAGGTGGTGGGCAGTTTCGCCATCACCGCCGGCGGATTTCTGGGGGCCTACCGCTGGGCGATCGGTGCCCTGCCGCGCGCCTGGCTCTGGTGGCTCACGGTGGGGGCGATCCTGTTCCAGAGCTTCTCCACCCTGCTGCTCTCCAGCGCCCAGGGTCTGGTGCTCACCGTGCTGCTGGGGCTGTGGCTGGGCCGACCCCGGCGGGCGCTGCCGGTGACGCTGGTGGCCCTGGTGCTGGTGGGAGTGTTGCAGCAGGGCAAGGCGGTGGTCCGTGAGCGCTACTGGGAGAACGGGACGGGCGGCAAGGCCCTCGCGGCTGTCAACCCGACGCAGCTGGTCGCCGAATGGATCGATGCCAGCCTCAATGCCGCCCCCACCGAGGGCTCTGGAATCCAGAAGAAGGGTCTCGCTGATCGGGTCAGCAACCTCTACAACCTTTTCTACGTGGTCGACAAGCTCGAGGCCGGCACGCCACCGATGGATGGAGGCAGCCTGGCGGTGATCCCCCAGGTGCTGGTGCCACGGGTGCTCAATCCCCAGAAGGTGCGCGGTCAGGAGGGCCAGGTGTTGCTCAACCTGCACTTCGGCCGCCAGCAGAACCGTGAACAGACGGAGGTCACCTACATCGCCTGGGGCTTCCTTCCCGAGGCGGTGGGCAACTTCGGAAGCTTCTTCGGGCCCCTGCTCTATGGCGTCGCGGTGGGCGTGCTGCTGCGCATCAGCGAAAACGTCGGCCGCCTGCAGCCCCTGCTGTCGGTCTCCGGGCTGCTGTCGCTCGCGGTCACGGTCGTCTGGCTCACCTCCTATGAGGCGGTGGCCTCCACCTTCGTCGGTTCCATCGCCCAGATCATCACCTTTGTGCTGCTGCTGACCCTCGTGCTCGGTTCCGGCGCTGGCTCGGCCGCCCCGCGACGGTGACGGCGCCGATTCGACTGGCGGTGGTGGTGAGCCACCCGATCCAGTACTACGTGCCCTGGTTCGTGGCCCTCGCCCGCCGCCACGACCTTGTGCTGCGGGTCTTCTATCTCTGGACCGGCATGGGGGGTGGGGCCCTGGATCCGGGGTTCGGCCAGGCCATCCGCTGGGATCTGCCGCTGCTGCAGGGGTACGACCACACCTTTGTGCCCAACCGGTCCCGCCGTCCCGGCAGTGATCATTTCGGCGGGCTGCACTGCCCAGACCTGCCGCGGCAGCTGCGCGACTGGCGCGCCGACGGGGTGCTGCTGTTCGGTTATGCCTGGCGTGCCCAGCTGCAGCTGCTGCTGGACCCCCGCCTGGCGTCGATGCCGGTGCTGCTGCGGGGTGATTCCCATGACCTGGTGCCCCGCACCGGTCCACGGGCGGCGCTGGCCCGGCTGCTGCGTCGGATCCTGTTCCACCGCCTGGCGGGGGCTCTGGCCATGGGGGAGGCCAACCGCCGGCATCTGTTGGCCTCCGGTCTGCCGCCCAGGCGCATCGTGTTGGCCCCCCACGCCGTGGACAACGACCGCTTTCTGGCGGCAGCCGGCCCTGCCAGGGCCGAGGCCGCTGCCTGGCGGGGCCGGCTGGGGATCGACCCGACCGCCCCGGTGGTGCTGTTCACCGGCAAGCTCATCGCCAAGAAGCGTCCCCTCGATCTGCTCGAGGCCTTTCTGGCCCTCGACCATCCCACCGCCGTGCTGGTGCTGGTGGGGGCCGGCCCGCTCGAGCCGCAGATCCGCCAGCGGCTGGCCCGGGCGCCGGCCGCGCGGGTGCACCTGACCGGCTTCGTGAACCAGTCGGCCATGCCGGCGGCCTATGCCCTCGGTGACGTGATCGTGCTGCCGTCAGAGGGGCCCGGTGAGACCTGGGGGCTCTGCATCAACGAGGCGATGAACCTCGGGCTGCCGGCCATCGTCAGCAGCCATGTGGGCTGCGGTCCCGATCTGGTGCTGCCCGGTCGCACGGGCTGGGTCGTGCCCGCCGGTGATCGGCAGGCCCTGGGTAACGCCCTGGCTGACGCCCTCGCCGATCCCTGGCGGCTCAAGCGCTTCGGGGAGGCGGCGCGGGATCGGGTCGCCCTCTACGGTTACGAGGCCACCACGGCTGGCCTGCTGCAGGCGCTGGCCCTGATCCGCCGGCCGGCATGACCCACCGTCCCCGCATCCTGCTGTTGCTGCCTGAGGCCTGGGGCCACGACGGGGGGGTGCAGGCCTACGGCCGTGGCCTGCTCCACAGTCTGCGCGAGGCGCGCCCCGGGGTCGCGATCGAGGTGATCAGCGTGCTTGACCGCCAGGACCAGTGCCCGCCGGAGCTGGGAATGGGCCCGGCCCTGCAGCTGCAGGGGCTGGGGGGCGGGCCCCGCTGGCGCTGGGAACCGCGGCTGCTGCGGTCGGCATTGGCTGCGGCCGGGCGTCGGCCGGGGCTGGTGCTGGCCGCCCACGTGCATCTGGCCCCGGCCGCCCTGCTGGCGGCCCGGCGGGCCGGTGTGGAGGCCTGGCTCACGGCCCATGGCAAGGAGGTGTGGGGCCTGCCGCGGGGATTGCGTCGCTCAAGCCTGCGCCGCGTCGATCGTCTGCTGCCGGTGAGCCGTTACACCGCCAGCCAGCTGCAGCCGCTGCTGCGGGGTCGGCGGTCACCACCCCCTTGCAGCGTGCTGCCCAATGCCTACGACCCGGGCCGTTTCCATCCCGGCCCCCGGCCCCCGGCGCTGTTGCGGCGCTACGGCCTCGGGCCGCAGACACCACTGCTGTTCAGCCTCACCCGGTTGAGCGTCGCCGACCGCCCCAAGCGGATCGAGCGGCTGATCGAGGCCATGCCCGAGCTGCGGCGGCTGCATCCCGACCTGCGGCTGCTGATCGGTGGCGATGGTGATGACCGGCCGCGGCTGCAGGAGCTGGTGCGATGCCTGGGGCTGGCCGGGGCGGTGCTGCTGCCCGGGCGCCTGGCCGATGACGAACTGGCCGATCACTTCCGCCTGGCGACGGTGTTTGCGCTGCCCAGCAGCAAGGAGGGCTTCGGCATCGTGTTTCTCGAGGCCCTCGGCTGCGGTTGCCCGGTGCTTGGCGGCAACCGTGACGGAACCGCCGATCCGCTGCAGGATGGCCGTCTCGGCGCCCTGGTGGATCCCGATGCCCCGCTGGTGCCCCACCTCGACCGGCTGCTGCGGCGCCAGGGGCCGGCCCTCTGGTTCGAGCCGCAGGCCCTGGCCGCCGCCACCGCCACCGCCTTCGGCGAGGCGGCCCGCAGCCGTGCCCTGGCGGCCCTCCTCGATGCCCACGCCCCCTCTCTTGACAACTCCTGTCTTGACACCCTCCCCCTGTCCTGACCAACCCCGTCCCGACCAACCCTGACCGTGCCCTTCCCTTCCTTGCCATCGCCCGTGCGGGCCGTCACCCAGCGGGGACTGGCCTGGATCTGGCGTCATCCGCTGGCGGGCCGCAACCGCACCGCCGCCACCCTGCGGTATGTGCGCTGGCAGCTCGCCAGCCGCCTGCGCCCCGAGCCGATCGTCATGCCGTGGCTGCAGGGGTCGCGACTGCTGGTGCGCCGGGGCCTGGCGGGCGCCACCGGCAACCTCTACTGCGGCCTGCATGAATGGCCCGACATGCCCCTGGTGCTGCATCTGCTGCGCCCTGGTGACCTGTTCCTCGACATCGGCAGCAATGTGGGCAGCTACACCGTTCTCGCCGGGGCGGTGGCGGGGGCCGAGGTCATGGCCGTGGAGCCGGTCCCCGTCACCCTGGCGGTGCTGCGCGACAACATCGCCCTCAACGGGCTCACCGACCGGGTCGAGGTGCTGCCGGTGGCCCTGGGGGCCGACCATGGCGAGGTGCTGTTCAGCCTCGACCGCGATGCCACGAATCAGGTGGTGACGGCGGCCTACGGCGGTCTCCGCGCGTCGGTGCCGCTGCTGCCCCTGGATGCCGTGCGCGGGGCCGAACGGGCCTGCTGCGCCAAGATCGATGTGGAGGGTCATGAGCCGGCGCTGCTGGCGGGGGGGCGCCGGGTGCTTTCCTCGCCGGCCCTGCGGGTGGTGCTGCTTGAGGGACGTCAGCCCGAGGTGATGGCCGCCATGGACCAGCACGCGTTTGTGCCCTGCACCTACCACCCCTGGGAGCGCCGCCTGGAGGAGGGGGTGCTCACCAGCGGCGGCAACCAGATCTGGGTGCGGGATCCGGCCTGGGTCCGGGAGCGGCTGACGTCGGCCACGGCTCTTCGGGTCCTCGATCAGACCCTCTGATGCGCGTCCTGCACCTCATCCCGTCCGTCAGCCCCCTGCGGGGCGGCCCCAGCCAGGCGGTGGTGGCGATGGTGAAGGCCGAGCGGGCCCTGGGCTGCGATGCCCGCATCGTCACCACCAATGACCACGGGCCCGGGTTGCTGCACGACCTGCCCGTGGGGGGCTGGGGGGAGTGGCAGGGGGTGCCCCTGCGGGCCTTCCACCGCTGGTCGCCTCCGGTGCGACCCCTGCGGGAGTTCCAGGTGGCCCCGGCCCTGGCCCCCTGGCTCTGGCGAGAGCTGCCCCGCTGGGATCTGCTGCATGTGCATGCCCTCTTCTCGTGGTCGACCAGCACGGGCATGGCCCTGGCCCGGCGCCGGCGGGTGCCGTATCTGCTGCGCACCATCGGCCAGCTCAACACCTGGAGCCTGCGGCAGAGCCCTCGCCGCAAGCGGCTGCTGCTGCGGCTGGTGGACCGCCGCAACCTGCAGGGAGCTGCGGCCCTGCACTTCACGAGCGCGGCCGAGCAGGAGGAGGCGGCGGCCCTGGGGCTGGCCACCCCCAGCTTCGTGCTGCCCCTGGGGGTGGACCTGCCCCCGGCAGGGGAGCTGCCCGGCCAGCGGACCCCGGGGGGCACCCGGTTCGTGTTCCTGTCGCGGCTGCATCCCAAGAAGCAGCTGCCCCTGCTGTTCGAGGCCCTGGCCGCCGTCCAGCGTCGGCGACCGGCCATCGACTGGAGCCTGGCCGTGGCCGGAGACGGCGACCCGGCCTATCTCGGGCAGCTGCAGCAGCAAGTGCGTGATCTGGGCCTGGGGCCGCGGGTTCGCTGGCTGGGCTTCGTGGCCGGCGCCGCCAAGCTGGAGCTGCTGGCGACGGCCGACTGGTTCGTGCTGCCGTCGGCCTCGGAGAACTTCGGGATTGCCGCCCTTGAGGCCCTGGCTGCCGGCACACCGGTGCTGCTGTCGCCTGAGGTGGCCCTGGCGGCGGCGGTGGCCGAGACCGACGCCGGACGCCTGTGCCCTGGTCAGCTGGAGCCCCTCACCGAGGCCCTGCTGGCCTGCCTCACCCCGCCGGATCCGCAGCAGCGGGCGGCCGCCCGCCGGCTGGCCCAGGAGCGCTTCGGCTGGGAACCCATCGCCCGCTCCCTGCTCGACCGTTACAGGACCTACGCTCCCCCGCACCCGAACGCCCCGCCCGCGTGAGACCCCAGGACGCAGCCCCGTGCCCGATCACGCCGGTGCTGCTCACCTACAACGAGATCGACAACATCGGCCGCACCCTGGCGGGGCTGGCCTGGGCGCGACGCATCGTCGTGGTCGACAGCGGCAGCACCGACGGCACCCTCGAGCTGCTGGCCGCTGACCCGCGCATCACGGTGGTGGTGCGCCCCTTCGACAGCTTCGGTCCCCAGTGGAACACCGGCCTGGCCCAGGTCGACACCCCCTGGGTGCTGAGCCTGGATGCCGATTACGGGGTCTCGCCGGCCCTGGCTGAGGCCCTGGCGATGGCGGTCGGCCGCGCCGAGGCCGAGGGGCACGTCGGTTTCCGGATCCCCTTCCGCTACTGCGTCCACGGCGAACCCCTGCGCTGCGCCGTGCTGCCGGCCCGCATTGCCCTGTTCCGCCTCGACAGGGCCCATTTCGAGGATGACGGCCACAAGGAGCATCTGGTGCTCGACGGCTCCTGCGGCCGCATCAGCGAACCCCTGCTGCACGACGACCGCAAGGCGCTGAGCCGCTGGCTCGGGTCTCAGCAGCGCTATGCCCGCCAGGAGGTCGACAAGCTGCGGCAGACGCCGAAGAGCCAGTTGTCGTTCGCTGATCGTCTGCGCCGCCGCCATGTGATCGCCCCCCTGGCCCTGCCGCTGATCTGCCTGGTGCTGCGGGGGGGTGTGCTTGATGGCTGGCGGGGCTGGTTCTACGCCTTCCAGCGGGCCTACGCCGAACTGCTGCTGAGCCTGATGCTCTGGGAAGACCGGGCCACGGTCGGCCGCTGATGGGCGACGACGGCCTCCAGCGGCTGGACCGCTATCGCCTCCCCGCCGATTACAGCCCCGGGGCTCCCCTGGGCAGGCAGCTGCTGTGGTTCTGCGTCGGGGCGCCGCTGCTGGCGGCCCGCTGGCTGCCGGGTTCGGCCTGGCGGCGGCTGCTGCTGGTGGGCTTCGGTGCCCGTCTGGGCGGCGGCTGCCGCCTCAAGCCTGGCCTGCGGGTCAAGTTTCCCTGGCGCCTTGAGGCCGGCGCCCACTGCTGGCTGGGGGAGGACGTGTGGATCGACAACCTGGCCCCGGTGCGCCTCGGCGACCGGGTCTGTCTCTCCCAGGGGGCGTACCTCTGCACCGGCAACCACGATTACCGCTCCCCCGGCTTTGATCTGCGCCTGGGGCCGATTGACCTCGGCGATGACGTGTGGGTGGCCGCGGCGGCGGTGCTGGCCCCAGGCACTGGCCTGGGGCCAGGGGCGATCGCCGGCCTGGGGGCCGTGGTCAGCGGCCGCTGGCCGGCGCGGGTGATCCTGAGGGGCAATCCGGCCGTGGTGGTGGGCCAGCGCTGAAATCTGCCCAGTCCCATGAGCTTTTTCATGGGACTCGGATAAAAATCGTCCCCACTGGTGGTCCCACACCCTTGGGGTTCTCTTCCATCCAGGCGTTACGCCGACCGAAGTTTGACTTCAGGGTCCTGGCCGATCGCCTGGCCTCTCGCCGCCGCTGGCGCGCCCAGCGCCGCTCCCACGCCCGGCTGACGGTGGTGAGCCAGTTCTTCCCCCCCGATTTCGCCGCCACTGGCCAGCTGCTCGATGACCTGACCACCCGCATGGCGGCCCGGGGGCTGCAGGTGCAGGTGCTCACGGGCATGCCTGCCTACGCCTACTCGAGCGAACGGGCCGACTCCCTCGAGTTCGAACCCAACCGCTGCATCCGCCGCAGCCGCGCCTCGCGGTTCTGGCCTCGGCGCATCCGCGGCCGTGCCGTGAACGGGCTGCTGTTCGTGCTCAGGGCAGGCCAGCGGCTGCTGCGGTCCCTGCAGAGGGGGGATCTCATCCTTTACACCACCGAGCCCCCCTACCTGCCGCTGCTGGGCTGGTTGCTCAAGACCCTCTTCCGCACCCCGTACGTGGTGCTGCTCTACGACCTCTACCCGGATGTGCTCGTCGAGCTGAAGATCCTTCCCGAGCGCCATCCGCTGATCCGCCTCTGGCGACGGCTCAACCGGGCCATGCTGACCCACGCCGATGAAGTGATTGTGCTCAGCGAGCCGATGGCCGAGCGGGTGCTGGCCCAGGTGCCTGACCTGGCACCACGGTTGTCCATCATCCCCAGCTGGGCAGACCCCGAGGCCATCCGGCCCCTGCCCCGCAGCGAGAACTGGTTCGTCGAGCGCCACGGCCTGGCCGAGACCTTCAACGTCGTCTATTCGGGCAATCAGGGTCGCTGCCATGACCTGGTCACCCTGGTCGGAGCTGCCCTGCTGCTGCGCCATGACCCGGGCATCCGTTTCGTGCTGATCGGCCATGGGCCCCAGCATTCGTCGCTGTCCCGGCTGGTGCGCGATCTGGCCCTGCCCAATGTGCTCTTTCTCCCCTACCAGGAACGGGAGGCGCTGCCCTACTCCCTGGCGGCCGCCGACCTGGCGGTGGTGAGTCTCTCGCGGGGGGCCGATGGCCTGGTGGCCCCCTGCAAGGTGTACGGCCATCTGGCGGCCGGCACCCCCGTCGCCGCCATCACCCCCGACGGTTCGCACCTGCAGCAGCTGGTCGAAGGCGAGGGCTGCGGCCGCTGGTTCGCCAACGGTGATTCCCATGGCCTGGCCGCCTGGATCGCCGACCTCCGGGACCACCCGGCCCAGGCCCGCAGCCTCGGCCAGGCCGCCCGTCGGCTGCTGCTCAACCAGGCCCATCCCGAGCGGATCTGCGACGCTTACCTGCAGCGGCTGGCGCCCCATCTGCCCGAGGCCCGCCGCCCTGCCCCCAGGCCTGCCGCCACCGCCTCTGCGTGAACGCTCTGCTGCACCGCTGCCGACTGCGCCATCTGTGGCTGCTGCTGGCCCTGGCCGTGGCCAGCCAGCACCTGGTGGTGTTTCACCGCACCCAGAACCTGCCGGCGGTGCTCATGCTCGCGTTGCTCGTCTGGGGTGCTTCCTGGATCTGCCTTGAAGACCACTGGGAGGATCTCGAACCGCTGCCGTCGGGTCCGTCGTTGCTGGCGGGAGCGCTGCTGTTGATCTGGATCCTCTGGCGCACGGCGTTGGTGGCCAGTTACGACAGCCTGCTCTACATCACGCCGCCGCTGGCGATGGTGGGCCTTGCCCTGCTGCTGCGTCCCCTGCGGCGCCTGGGTCAGTTCCGGGAATCACTGGTCATCGCATTGCTCTTGCCGGTCTGGCTGCTGGTGGTCAAGCTCTTTCCGGAGCAACCCCTGAGCCTGTTCACCGCGCGTGCCTCTGCGCTGATGTTGCAGCTTCTTGGCCTGGCGCCCCAGGTCAGTGGCCGGGTGATCAGTTTTGCGGGAGGGGGAGGGTCGGTGCGGGTCGAAGGGATCTGTAACGGCCTCGAGGTGATCTACCAGGCCCTGGCTGTCGCCATCATCTTTCTGGTCTGCTTCCCCCTGAGGCGCTCCCAGGACAGGCTGGCCATCCTGCTGCTGGCCCCGCTGGTGGGGCTCGTCTCGAATGTGTTCCGCATCGCCCTGCTGGGGTTGATCGTGGCCATCGGCGGCAGCCTCAAGGAGAGCAGCTTCGAGTTCTGGCATAAGGGCTCGGGTTCGCTGGTCTTCTCCGGCCTGTCGGTGCTCCTGATCGGGCTCATCTACAGCCGCTTCGTCAATCGTCAGTTGCAGGCCTCCCCATGACCGTGCCCCAGCGCCTGACGATGGTGGTCACGGGGAGCCTGGCGGCCGCCGGGGTGGTGGCTGTGGCGGCCGCCTCCCTCGGGCCCCAGTTGCCGGAGCCGCCATCGCTGCCGCCGCTGCCTTCCCAGGTTGGTGTCGGTCGGCTCGGTCCCCCCAGCCCCTTCCCCTTCCCGGCGGCCGCTGATCGTCGGGTGCGCAGTGAACGGCGTCAGCTGCAGACCCCCGCTGGTGATCTGCAGCTGGTGCTGGTGCAGGCGGTGGTGCGTGGGCCCGAGCAGCGTTCGGTGCCGGCCCTCACCAAGGCCACCCCCCTGCAGATGAAGGCCGGCCGCCCCCGGCGGCTGGGCAACGATCGGGTGCTGATCGGTCGCCTGGGTGACCGCCCAGCCCTGCAGACCTGCGTCACCCTTCGGGGCGCCGCCGCGAGTCGTCAGGATCTGTCCCGGCTCGCCCCCGACGGCCGACTTCCCTCACTGGCCGCCCTGGCGGGACTGGTCCCCCAGCCCGTGCCGGGTTGTCTGCTGGTCTCCCTTCGCGTGGAATCACTCCCGGGAGCCGCCGCCATCGGCGATGATCCTGCGGTTCACCTGATTCAGGCCTGGACTTTTCTGAGTCCTGTCCTCATGCCAGAGGTCGCCCGCTCCCCCCGATGACCGCCACGCCGCCGCCGAGCCCCTCCCTTCGCGCCCCCTCCCCCCGGGGGGGATCGTCGGGACCATCGCTGCTTCTGATCGCAGGCGGCGTGCTGATCGCTTCCAGCCTGCTCACCATCGGCCTGGCGCTGTACGGGGAGCGCTCGGTGCAGCCCGAGGCTCTGCTGCAGAAGCTGTTCACTTTCGTATCGCAGTTTCCGACCCTGCTCCTGGGCTTCTCGCTGGTGTTCTTCGGCCGCGAGCGTCTCGCCGACCGAGCCGGCTGGAACTGGAGCCTGCTGCGTCTGGTGCCGCTGCTGCTGCTGCTGCTTTATCTGGCGGCGATCCCCTCCGCGGGGGTGCTCTTGCAGGGGCTCAAGGACCGTCTCGACACACGTCTCCAGAACGTGCTGCAGGCGGGTCGCACCCGCGGCGCCCAGATCGAGGCCGACCTGGTCAAGCTCGATTCGACCCCCGCAATCCTCGCGGCCCTGCGCACCTACCCCGAGATTTCGAACATCGACCTGCCAGCCGGCGCTTCCCCTGACCAGGTGCGGACCGAGGTCGGCACGGCCATCAGCAAGGGCCTCGAGGCCCAGAAGACCCAGGGGCGCCAGGAGATCGCCGGCGTGGTGAAGGCCCAGGGGGCCCTGGTGCGGACGATCATGGCGAACGCCGCCCTGGCCTCTGTCGGATTTCTGCTGGTGAGTGCCCGTCTGCTGCCCTGGGTCGACAACGTGACCCGGCTGCTCACCGGTGCTGTGACCGGAGCGGTGGCTTTCGCCCAATCACTGATGCGCACCAGCCAACGAGACATGCAGCGGGCCCTCAACAAGCCTGCGGCGCCGTCGAACCGCCCGCCAAAGCCGTTTCGCCGTGGCCCAGGGATGGGAGAGCGCCTGGCCAAGGACCTGGGCGGCCTCGAATCGGGCATGGGCAAGCTCTTCGGGAGGAGGGGGCGTCCCAAGGGTGGTCAGCGTCGGTAGGGATCCACTGATCCAGTCTTCTGAGACTTGTCTGACTCTGCAGACATTGCCCGCACCTTCTTCCCCTTTGCCTCTCTGCGTACTAAAATGAGGATACGCCCATCCAGGGCACCTCAGCGCCCACTATTCTTTCCAATGAAAGCCCTCGTCAAAGCCACTCTGGCGGTTTCCATCGGCGCCACTGCCCTGATGGTCGCTCCTGAGGCCAAAGCTGTTTCCTACACCGTTGGCGGCACCGTTTCGTCTGTCGCGGCCACTCCTCCTGCCGGACAGCGCCTCTTTACGCTTGATACCAATGTCATGAACATTGGCGTTAACCCCGCCACCGGAGATGCCGCCACCGCATTCAGCAACTTTCTTTACAATATTTTTGGTGGCCCGGTGAACGCCACCTGTAACGCGGCTGGCAAGTCTTGCCCCCTTTCCTGGGCCACCCCCCTGACCGTTGCCCTCCCGAACACTGCCACGTTCGGCAACTCCATCACCTTCGACAATCCTCTGGTGACCCGCACCAACCCTCTGGGTGCTGTTGGTTCCAACACCTTCGCTGGCTTCGGCACCTTCACCACCTCCAGCGGCAAGACCGGTTCTCTGTCCTTCACTGTCAATCCCGCCAGCACTTGGGGCGGTACCCTTGACCTGAACGTCGGCGTTCCTGGCCCCCTGCCCGCCGCTGGTGTGATCGCCGGTCTCGGTTTTGCCCGCCGCATGCGTCGCCAGCTGAAGACCTCCGTCTGATTTCAGATCATTGTTTTGAGCACCCGCTTCGGCGGGTGCTTTTTTTGTCGTCATCTCGCCTTGGCAGAGGACCGGTTTCCCCTCCTGATGCACCCAGTCGCAACGACCACCGTGGCCCTGACCATTGGTGGTCTGGTTCTGACGGTTCCCTCCAGGGCCGAGGCTCTCATCTTCAGGTACACCGTTGGTGGCACCGTCTCTTCCGTTGCCTCAAGTCCTCCTGCCGGCCAGCGTCGATACACCCTTCATACGAATGTCATTGAGCGGCACGGTGCACCAGCCACCGGTGCAGTGGCCGCAGCGTTTGGCAGCCTCTCTTACGGCATTGTGGGTGGACCAGTGAACGCCACCTGCAACACGGCAGGCAAGGTGTGCCCCCTCTCCTGGGCAACTCCCCTGACCGTTGCTCTCCCGTTCACGCCCATGTTCGGCAACTCCATCACCTTCGACAATCCTCTGGTCACCCGCACCAACCCCCTGGATGCTGTCGGTTCCAACACCTTCGCTGGCTTCGGCACCTTCATCGCCTCCAGCGGCGAGACCGGCTCCCTCTCCTTTACCTTCAACCCTTCCGACACCTGGAGTGGAACACTTGAAGCATTCACGCTTCTGATACCTGGCCCCCTGCCCGCCGCCGGAGTCGTTGCCGGTCTTGGTTTCGCCAGACGCCTGCGACATCAGCTCAGGTCAACCCTCTCGTTCTGTCGTGATGACTTCTGACCTCAGCTGGAACTGGCTGCTGCCCGGAGAACTCGCCATCGGTTCCCATCCCATGACCGCCGCCGACTGGGGGTTGCTGCGTCAGGCCGGCATCAATGCCGTGTTCAACTGCTGTTTTCCCGACGAAGATCGCCATCTGCCCCAGGTGCCCGCCGCCTGGGGCTGGCGCAGCCTCCGCCGACCGCTCCCCGACCATCGGGCGCAGGTGCCCCTGCAGGAAGACACCCTCAAGCAGACCCTCGAAGCTCTGTGTGATCTGTATGCCGACAGCGACTGCCTGTATGTGCATTGCTGGGCCGGCCAGGAACGGTCGGTGCTGATGGGCATTGGCCTGCTGGCCCTGCAGCAGCGGCTGACCATCTTCGAGGCCCTCGATCACACGAAACGGCAGCATCCCCCCGCCCGACCCCTGTTCGGTCAGCTGGCTCTGCTGGAGCAGGTGCTCAACGCTCCTTACGCTCGCGAAGAAACTGGCTGACCCGCTGGGCGGCGGTGTTGATCGCCGGTTCCTTGGCCTGGGGTTTGAGGCTGCCGGCGCGGTCTTCCAGCACTGCGGCCGTCTTGTAGTTGTTGCGGTACCGGTCGGAATAACCGCCGTAGCCATAGCCATACCCGTAGCCATAGCCGTAGCCGTAATCGTTGAGGCTGGTGGGGAACTCGATCTGGTTGGCGATGGCACCCAGCACATCGACTCCGCTCGCCTGCACCCGCCGCAGGGCCTGCGGGGCCACGGTGCGGTCGATCCGCCCCAGGCCCACCAGATACAGCAGGCCATCGACCTTCTCGCCGAGCAGCACCGGATCGGCCAGCAGCAGGGCCGGGGGGGTGTCGAACAGGATGATCTCGTACTCCTCGAGACCGCTGCGCATCTCGTTCAGCAGCTCGGAACAACGGCGGGAGCTGAGCAGCTTGGCCGGGTCAGGGGGTTTCGGGCCCGCGGTGATCAGGTGCAGGGTGTCGGTGACCGGACGGATCAGGCTGTGGATGTCGAGGCTGGAGTCGGTGAGCAGATTCGAGAATCCGTCGTTGTTTTCGAGGCCCAGGTAGCGATGCTGTCGCGGCAGCCGCATGTCGGCGTCGATGATCAGCACCTTCAGGCCGAGGTTGGCCAGGGTGGTGGCGAAGATGGCCGTGGCGGTCGACTTGCCTTCGCCCTGCCCCGATGACGTCACCGCCACCAGGCGGATGGCGCGGTCAGAGCGCAGCAGCCGGAAGGTGGTGAACAGGCTGCGCAGGGATTCGCGCACGGCGAAGCGGTCGCCGGCATCCATCTGCTCGATCGAGCGGGTCACCGTCAGGCCCGGCTGCAGGGGCAGGTAGGGAATCAGGCCCAGCACCGGCAGGTTCAGCTGTTCCTCGATCTCCTGGGGGGTGTGGATCATGTTGTCGAGGCGGTCCCGCAGCAGGGCGGCGCCGGCACCGATGATCAGGGCCAGGGCTGCCGACTGCAGCAGTCCGCGGCCGACATTGGGCTTTGTCGGGACCTCATTGAACCGGGGTGAGGCGATCAGCTTCCAGGGCACCGACTGCTGGGATGCCTCCAGGCGGAAATTCTCCCGGGCCTGGATGTAGCCGCTGTAGTTGAGCTTGGCCACCTCGAGCCTCTGCTGCATGCCCTCGTAGGTCTTGATCAGCGCCGGGCTGCGCTGGAAGCTGTTGCGCAGCACCTGCAGCTGGCGCATGATTTCGGCCTGCTGGGCCAGGTTGCTGTTCAGCTGGTTCACCACGCCGGCCATCGCCTGCTGCTGCACCACCGGCCGCAGCTGATCCCGTTCCGCCAGCAGGCTGCGGAGCACCGGGCTGTCGGGGCGGTAACTCGCTGAAGCCTCGGCGATCTTCTGGTCCAGCTGATCCAGCTGCTGCTGCGGGGTCAGCAGTCCGGTGGGCGCCGGGGCTGCTCCACCGGCCGTGGTGCCACCTGTCGCCGGGGCGCCGGGGAGGGGGGTGCTGGGCAGCCAGGCCGGTGAAAGGGTGCCGGTCTGGATCGACCGGGCCTGGCTGGCCAGCTGGGCCTGCTGCTGCCGCAGGCTGCCGAGCGATTCCTTGAGCACGTCGTACTGGCTCTGCAGCGCACTGCCGCGGGCATCGGGGGTGATCAGGTTGTGGGTGCGCCGGAAGGTTTCCAGTTCGCCCTGGATGTCGTTGACCTTCTTCTCGAGGATGGGTGCCTGGGTGTCGAGGAACGAGATGCCGTCCTGAAGACGGTTGAGACGCTGGCGCTTCGAGAAATCGAGGTATTCGTCGGCCAGGGCCCGCAGGATCGTCACCCCCTGGGAGGGGTCGGACCAGTTCAGGCTGATCAGCAGCACGTCCTGCACATCTTCCGACGGCGGGGCGATGCGCAGGTTGCTGTCGATCTTGCCGGCGCTGACCCGCATCTTGGCGGCCAGTGGCTCCAGCATCGACGGGCTGCGAAGCACCTGGACCAGGTCGGGGATGCGGGCGTTGGTGGTGAGGTTGGCCAGCTCGGCCAGTTCGGTGCTTCCCGCCGGTCCACGGCCCTTGCTGCCGTCGCCGATGGGATCGTTCAGCAGGATCTGGAAACCGCCGGTGTAGCTCGGCGAGAAGATGCGCTCCCGCGCCAGGTTGACCCCCATCACGGCGAAGGAGGCCAGAGACACCAGCAGGAACAGGCTCTGGCGGCGTCGGATCGCCCGCAGGATCTGCGGCTGCGACGACGCCGGCTTGTCGTAGGCCTGCCCTGCGGTTCCACCCGTGCCGGAGGTCGCGGTGCCGTTGGGGGAGCTGCTGGCTTGAACCATGAAGGTTGTGGTGACCTGGACTGCCGTGGCAGCGGGACGGGACGGGGCCGAGACCGCCGCGACTATAGCCGCCGCAAAAGGAATGTCCGGTAGCGTGGCGCCACCTCCAGGTCAGGACCATCGACGCCGTGCCGATCGACGATCGTCCCTTCCGTCTGTCCCGCAGGCCCACGGTCGCGGCCCTTCTGACGGTTGCCGCCATCGCCCTGGGCGCCGGTCCCGAGGCCCTGGCCCAGCAGGATCCGCAGGTGAGGATCACCCAGCCCGATGCCTACATCCTCGGCCCCGGCGATCTGCTGCAGGTGGATCTGCTCGATCCCAAGCTCAAGGAGCTGGGCGGTGCCACCCAGGTGTTGAACGACGGCACCGCGGTCTTTCCTCTGCTGGGGTCGGTGCCCGTGAGCGGCACCACCATCGACCAGGCCCGGGGGCTGCTCACCCGCCTCTACGGCCGCCAGGTGGTGCGCCCCGACCTCACCCTGCGGCTGCAGCAGCCGCGGCCGCAGCTCATCAGTGTCATCGGTGAGGTCAGCAATCCAGGCCTGTACACCCTCACCCCCACCGAGAGCTCAGGCACCGCCAACGGCGGCGGGCAGATCTCGGGCGTGCCCACCCTGATCACCGCCATCCAGAAGGCCGGAGGCCTCACCCAGCTGGCCGACCTGCGCAACGTGCGTCTGTCCCGTCGGCTGATCGGTGCCCCCGGGCGCCTCAAGACCACCAGCCTTGATCTGGCGGCACTGCTGCAGCGGGGGGACCAGCAACAGAACCCCTACCTCTTCGACGGTGACACCATCGAAGTGGGTCGTGCCGAGGCGCCGACCGACGCCGAGATCATGGAGCTGGCCGTCGCCAACTTCTCGCCGTCCTCGATCCGCGTCAACATCGTCGGCGAGGTCAAGGCCCCCGGCGAGAAGCAGCTGCGGGCCAACACCCCGCTGGTGCAGGCGATCCTGGCGGCCGGCGGGCCGGTCAACTTCCGTGCCCGCACGGGCAGCGTCGACCTGGTGCGGATCAACCGCAATGGCACCGCCACCCGTCAGGCCTTCGCCGTCAACTACGGCCAGGGGGTGTCGAGCACGGCCAACCCGCCCCTGCGGGACGGCGACACGATCATCGTCAACCGCTCGCTCTATGCGCAGGTGGTCGACGGCTTCACGGCGGTCACCGCACCGCTGTCGGCCCTGGTCAACGGCACGGCCATCTACAACGTCATCCGCACCGTCTCGGGCCCCTGAGGCTGCCTCAGCTGGTCGCCCCGTTGATCGTCACCTCGATGCTGCGGGCCTGGGTGGCGGCGGTCTTCGGCAGTTCGACCTCCAGCAGCCCGTCGTGAAAATGGGCGGCGATGGCGTTGGCGTCGACGTTGTCCGGCAGGCTGAAGCTGCGCAGGAAGCGGCCGCAGGAGCGCTCCAGCCGGTGGAAGCGCTGGCCCTGGCTCTCCTCCTCCCGGCGCCGGCTCCCCTCGAGGGTGAGCACGTCGTTCTGGATGTTGATGGCCACGTCTTCGCGCTTCACCCCGGGGAGCTCCACCTTCAGCACGAACGCCCGGTCGTTCTCGCCGATGTCGACGCAGGGGCACCATTCGCCGTTGGCCGCCATCTCGGGGGCCAGCAGCGGCATCCAGCCCAGGGAGGACCGTCCCGGCATCCAGCCCAGGGAGCGGCTGGTGCGCTCGAGCAGGTTCTCGACATCCCGCAGGGCATCCCACTTCATCAGAGTCATGGCGGTCATAGACAGCGACAGATTCAGTGTCGGGGCCCCGTCTGCGGCGGGGGCGCCCGGTATGCACCGCTGCGGCACGGCTGCGGCGGCCGTCGGAGGGGCCGCCCGCCGGTAGAGGAAGGGCAGCGTTCCCCCTGTCCATGGCCGATGCCCCCCACCGCTGGCGCAACCGCTGCCATGCCGGCGGCCTGCTGGCCGAACACCTGCTCCCCGCCCTGCCGCCGGAGGTGCTGGCCGGGGGCCTGGTCATCGGCGTTCCCCGCGGCGGCATCGTCGTGGCGGCCGCCGTCGCCCACCGCCTGGGGCTGCCGCTGTGCAGCTGGTGCGCCCGCAAGCTTGCCGCCGAGGTGAGCCCCGAGTACGCCATCGGCGCCATCGCGCCAGGAGGGGTTCAGCTGATCCATGGCGACGAGGCGCGGCGGCTGGGCATGGAGGGGGCGGCCCTGGAGCGGGCCATCTCCCGCGAGACGGCCGAGCTGGAGCGTCGACGCAGCCGCTACGGCGATCCGCCGGCTGGCGCCCTCCGTCGGCGGCACCTGCTCGTGGTCGATGACGGCCTGGCGACCGGCCTCACCATCGAGGCGATCCTGCGGTCTCTGATGCAGCTGTCGCCGGCCTCCCTGCGGCTGGCTGTGCCGGTGGCCGACGGCACCACGATCGATCGCCTGCGCCCCCTCGTCGACGATCTGCTGGTGCTGCGCCGGGTCCGCTGGCTGCGCTCTGTGGGGGAGTGGTACGACGATTTCCGCCCCGTGGACGATGCCACCGTCATCGATCTGCTGGCCCGTGGCCGTGGTGCGACGGTGCCGCAGGCGGAGGCATGAGTGCCGGGCCCCGGCTGCAGTCGTGCTGAGATCGCCGACGGGATGAGGAGCCTCGCGCCATATGGGTGGTGGCTGCGCCGCCCCGCGCAGCCGTCCCTTCTCCGACCCCCCCCATGACCGAAGCCCCTCGTCCGGCCGCCGATCGGATGGCCGTGCTCCGCCGCAAGCCCCAGCGCATCTCGATCACCATTTCCCAGTCCACCTACGAACGCCTCGTGAGCCGCTCCGACCTCGAGGGACGCTCGGTGTCGAACCTGGCCGCCTACCTGCTGGAGAACGGCCTCGGCCTGGCCGAAGCGGGCGCCCGCGGGACCCCCGATGGCGTCGGCCACAAGCTGGCCGGCGTCAACTACCTCAAGGGGCGCCCGGTGGCTGCCGCCGGCTTCGTGCCGGACGGCCACGCCGGCAAACCCCTGTTCTGAGGCCCCGGCAGCCGCTCCCCCCGGCCGGGCTGGCCTCAGCCGGGGAACAGCACCGGGGTGAGCCGTGCCCGCAACTTGCGCAGGGCGCCGCGTTCAATGCGCTGCACCTGCTCGCGGCTCAGCCCGGTGCGCCGGGCCACCTTCACATAGGAGGGGCGTTCCGGCGCGCCGTAGCGCAGCCGCAGCACCGCCTGCTCGCGGGGGTCGAGCCCGGCCAGCTGGCTGTGCAGCCAGTGGTAATCGTCCAGCCCGTCGGGCTGGGCCGGTGCCGGAATGCTGTCGAGCAGGCTGCAGCTGCCGTCGCGGGTCTCGGTGAGCCGGTCCAGGGAGAGGGGATGGCAGCGCTGGCGCACCGTGAGCACATGGTTGAGCCGGGTCTCGGTCTCCCCCAGGGTCTCGGCCAGCTGCCGCAGGCTGAGGGGGGTTGGCGAGGCGTTCTGCAGCTGGCTCACCCGGGCCGCCAGATCGATCAGTTCGCTCGGCAGGCGGATGGTGCCGCCCTGTTCGCGCAGGTGCCGGCTGATCGCCTGGCGGATCCACCAGAAGGCGTAGGTGGAGAAGCGGTAGCCGCGGGTGGGATCGAACTTCTCCACCGCCCGCATCAGCCCCAGGTTGCCGGCCTGGATCAGGTCCATGCGTTCCACGGTGGCGCAGTGGTAGCGGCGGGCGATGCTCACCACCAGCCGCAGGTTGGCCTGCACCATCCGGTTGAGGGCCCGGCGGCCGGCCCGCTCCAGGGTCGGGGCTCCGGGGCCTCCGGTCTGCCAGCGCTGCACCCGCTGGGCCAGGTGCACCTCCTCGGAGGGGGTGAGCAGCGGGATCCTGCTCACCGCGTCGAGATAGTCGCCGAGGGCGTCGGCCATGGAGCTCTGGGATGAGGTGTGCTCATCCTGAAGTTGACGATCCCGGCGAAACGTCTCTGCTGCCGGACTGCGGCGCATCCCCGGCACTCCCGCCCAGGGGGGGCTGCAGCAGCTGCAGCACCTGTCGCAGGTCCACGGGCCCCAGCCGCCGGCCCCAGCCCAGCCCGGTCTCGGGCTGTTCGGTGCTGATCAGCACCAGGATGTTGTCCACCTCCGGGCGCAGGCAGCGGATCACCCCCTGGGCGCCCACCGGCACGGCCAGGGTGATCGACCGGGGCCAGAGCTGCCGCAACGACCGCAGGGTGGCTTCCATCGTCAACCCCGAACTCAGGTAGTCGTCGATCACGATCAGGTGGTGACCGGCGATCGCGGCCGGCCGTGGTTCGGCGAACAGCCGCTGATGGCGCTCAACGACGAGCTGCTGATGGTGGATCAGATCCAGCAGGGTGCCCAGGGGCACATGCTGCAGCCGCACCTGGTCGGGGTCGATCACGACGATCCCCCCCGGGGCCACGGCCCCCAGCCCCAGCCCGCCGCTGCCGGGCAGCACCAGCCGCCGCGTCGACCAGCTCACCAGCGGGCAGCCCCGTCGCCAGGCCACCGGCGCCGCCACCACCAGGCCGCCGCGGGGAATGCCGACGACGGTGATGGCCTCTCCGGGGCGCCAGAACATCGGCAGGCGACGGGCCAGGTCTTCCCCGGCGCTGCTGCGGTCCGGCCAGGCCGGGACGTCGTCGGTCATGGCCCCCCCGGACCTGTGGCCCCGTCCCCGTCGGCGCCGTCATCGACGGCGAAGCGGCAGGCATCCTGGGCGCCACGGATGTAGCCCGCCACGAACCACAGGGCCTGGGAGCTGTCGGCGCCGGTCAGCAGGTCGAGCAGGTCGATCGGGTTGCTGCCGATCTCCCAGGGGTTGGGATCCATGGTGGGGCAGCCTCCTCGGGCAGGGGGTAAGGGGATTGAACCGGGTTCGGAGCTGGAGCCGGCAGCCGCCGGCCGATCCGCCGCGCATGCGCGCCGGACTCAGAGCGGCCGTTCGAAGCGGTCGGCCAGGAACTGCAGCACCGTCGTCATCCGTGTCGTGACGTCGGCGTCGACCTCGAGGCCGGGTCGCAGGGGACAGCTGCCGCGGCTGCTCGTGAGGCCCTGCCGTTCCGGCCGCAGCCGCACCGCGTAGAGGCCGCGGCTCACCACGTCGTCGGCCACAGTTTCGACCCGGGCCCGCAGCACGCCGAACTCGGAGCGCGAACAGCCGTTGATCGTGACCATCGCCGGCTGGCCGGGCCGCAGGCGGGGGCGCTGGCGGCTCGTCACCTTCAGCACGATCTCGTGGCGGGCCCCTGCGGGCGCGATGGTGGCCACCACCTCCCCGGGGCGGATCACCTGCCCCCGGTGCCGCAGCACGGTGGCGAGCACGGTGCCGCCGGCGGGGGCCCGCAGCACGCTGTCCTGCCGGTCCCGGTCCAGCATCTTCAGGCGATGGCGGCGTTCATCGAGGCTCTTCTCCAGTTCCTCCGCCGCCACCCGGGCCTGCAGGGCACTGCGGCGCAGGGCCGCCAGGTCTTCGGCCCCCTGGGCCTGCTGTTCGTCGAGGCTCTGGCGCGCCTTGGCCAGGTCACTGCCGCCGATCCGCAGCCGCGCCTCCTGTTCCTCCACCAGGCTGCGGGCCACGGCACCCTCGCTCTGCAGAGACCGGAACCGCTCCAGCTCGCGCCGCTGGAAGTCCTGGGTGACGGCTGCCTTGTCGCCGTCACGGCGCACCGATTCCAGCCGGGCCAGCAGCATCCGCCGCGCCGCCCGTTCCTGGTCCTGCAGCGCCTGCTGTTCCTGCAGCGACTGGCGCCGCTGGCGGCTGAGGCTGCCCATCTCCTGCAGCAGCAGCTGCCGCTCCCGGTCGAGGGGGGCGGTGTCGAGACGCCCCAGCACCTGCCCCCGCTGCACCCGTTGGTCGGGGCGGATGCTCACCGCGGTCAGCACCCCCCCCAGCCGGCTCTGCAGCAGGTTGTTCTCCCCCAGGGGGCGCACCACCCCGCCGGCCCGCACGGTCTCGGCCAGGGGCCACACCGCCAGGCCGAAGCCGGTGCCGACCAGGGCCAGCAGCAGCCGCCTCCCGAGGGCCCGCGACCAGCGGTCGGGCGGTGGCAGCACGTCATCGAGGTCGAGGGGCGACAGGGTCATGGGGTGAGCAGGTAGGGATGCAGGTCGAGGCAGTCGCCCAGGGCCTCCGGGCGGTTCTGGTGGCGCACCTGGCCGTTCTCGAGGTGCACGATCCAGTCGGCGCGGCGGATCACCGAGGGGCGATGGCTCACCAGCACCGTGGTGCGACCCAGGCGATGGCGCAGCAGCCGCTCCATCACCCGCTGCTCCATGTCTGGATCGAGGGCCGAGGTCGATTCGTCGAGCAGCAGCACCGGCGGTTCCCCCACCAGGGCCCGGGCCAGGGCCAGCCGTTGCCGCTGCCCACCCGAGAGGTTGAGGCCGAACTCGCCCAGCACCGTGTGGTAGCCGTTGGGCAGGCTGTGGATGAAGTCGTCGGCCAGGGTCAGCCGGCAGAGGTGCACCACCTCCTCGAAGGTCACCCCCGGGTGGGCGAAGACGAAGTTGTCGAAGATGCTGCGGCTGAGAAAGACCGCCTCCTGGGGCAGCAGCACCACCTGACGGCGCAGGCTGTCGATGGCGATGTCGGCCCCGTCGAAGGCGCCGAAGCGGATGCTGCCCGCCTCCAGCGGATAGAGCCCGGCGAGCAGCCGCACGAGGGTGCTCTTGCCGCAGCCCGAGGGACCCACCAGGGCCGTGACCTCGCCACCGGGAAGCTCGAGGGTCAGGTCGTGCAGCAGCCGCCGCCGGCCTGGATGGTGGAAGCTCACCCCGTCGCACCGGATCGGTTCAGCGGGCGCGATGGCCACCGTGTGGCGATGGCGGCCGTCGGCATCCTCCGGCTCCTCCTGCAGCACATCGCTGAGGCGGCTGATGACGATCCGCGAGCGCAGCAGGTTCTCGGTGGCGCCGCCGAGGGCCCCCAGGAACACGAGCACGTTGGCGCTCATGCCGTGGAAGGCCAGCAGCTGGCCGATGGTCATCCGGCCCGAGAGCACGAAGGTGCTGCCGTACCAGAGCACGCCGATCGTCGTCAGGCTGGCCAGCAGGGTGGTGAGGGTCCCGGCCCGCAGCTCCAGCAGCAGCGCATCCCAGGCGAGATGGGCCAGCCGGCCGAAGTTGCGCTGGAACTCCTGCCACGCCTGCTGGTGCGCTGCCGTGGTGCGCAGCAGGGTCGAGCCACGGAAGACCTCCACCAGAAAGCCCTGGTTCTCGGCCGACTGCACCGTGAGGGCGCGGGTGCGGCGCTGCAGGGCCGGCAGCACGGCGGCATAGGCCAGCAGCACCAGGCCCTGGCCGGCGAGGGCCGCCAGGGTCAGGGGTGGGCTGTACAGCGCCATCACCATCAGCGAGATCAGCGCCACGCAGCACTGGCTTGGCAGGGCGAGCATCACCTGGCTCATCAGGTCCCGCAGCTGATCGATGTCGGCCAGGCGACTCACCGCCTCGCCGCTGCGGCGGCTCTCGAAATGGCTCAGGGGCAGGCGCAGCAATCGCTGGCCGTAGTGCAGCACCATCTGCAGCCGCAGCTTCTGGCCGAAGTGGCCCACCAGCACCCCCTGCATCAGGTTGAGCAACGCGCGGATCAGAAACAGCAGGGCGATTCCGAGACAGAAGCCCGCCAGCAGGCGTCCATCCCCGCGCACCAGCACGTCATCGGTAAGCACCTGCATCAGCACCGGCAGGGCCAGGGCCATCAGGCCGATCACGCCGTTGAGGGCGAAGGCCCGCCAGAGCAGGGGCCGGAAGGGGGCCACCAGGGTGGCCAGCCAGCCCCAGCCGCCGCCGGCGGCGGGGCGCTGCTGCCGTGCGGCCTCCAGCCGCACCGGGTCGGGTTCGAGCAGCAGCAGCACCCCGTCGTTCCAGTGGCGCAGCAGGCTGTCGCGGTCATGCCACTGCAGGCCATGGGCCGGATCAGCTACCAGCCAGCGGCCCCCCCGACGGCCATGCAGCACCACCCAGTGGCAGCCCTTCCAATGGAGGATCAGGGGCAGGGGCACCTCGTCGAGGTGGTCGAGCAGATCCGGTCCGGCCTGGGCGGCACGGGTGTGGAAGCCCAGCCGTTCGGCCCCCCGCTGCAGACCGAGCAGGGTGGTGCCGGTGCCGGTGGTGCCCACCAGTGCGCGGACGTCGGCCAGGTCACGGCGCAGGCCGTGCTGGCGGCAGACGCTGGCCAGGCAGGCGGCACCGCAGTCTTCGATGTTCCACTGGCGCACGCAGTTCCAGCGCCCGGCCCGGAGGGACCAGGCCAGCCCCCGCCCCCTGGCGGGACGGGATCGTGTCGGGTCACTCCGGGAGAGCATCGGATCAGACACGCCTGCCAGATAACCGTTGCCCTGGCTGATGCTCTGGGAACCGGGGAGCAGGGCGAGGTTGAGCCCGAAGTTCAGCTGGTTGCCCAGCTGCACCACGGAGGTCGCACCCACGTTGATCGGGGCGTTGACCGTCACGGGGGGCATGGCCCAGCCGCCGGTGATGACGTCGCACTGCGACGCGTCGAGGGTTCGCAACATGGCTCTTGAGGAGTAGGTGTTAGGTGGCCGGCGGCAGCTATCGCCGCCGCCGGCCGGGGTTGATCAGAGGCTGATCAGGCGTTGGCGAAGGCCAGCTGGACGGCGCTGTTGCCCTGGATGATCCCCTGGAAGGCGGGGTTGAGCAGGCCCACCGAGACGTTGGCGCCGGCGTTGTCCTGACGGGCCACCTGGCGGATGGCGGCCAGGTCGAAGAAGCCGCCGCGCACGGTCTCGGCAGCGCACTCGTTGAGGGTGATGAGGGTCATGGTGTCGTGGGTGTGAGAACAGAGGAGGGAGCGATGTCCCTCCCGACTCCGGTGTAGGGGGAGCCATGGACCCCACATCGGCGATCAGCGGCGTCGGTGCGTGGCAGGGGCACCCTGCGCCAGGCCTGCGGCGACCCTGCCTAACCTGGTTGCGACCAGCTTTGGAAGGGGGTGGTGACGCAGGCAGGGCGGCGATGGTGGCGGCGTCTGGACGTGCCCCAGTTCACCGTCCTCAGCGGAGGTCTCGTGATCGCGGTGGGCACCGTGCTGCTGGCCCTGCCCGTCTGCTCGAGCGACAGTGTCGGGCTCTGGGAGGCCCTGTTCACCGTCACCTCGGCGATCACCGTCACGGGCCTGTCGATCATCGACGTCGGCAACGAACTCACACCGGTCGGCCAGGGCCTGCTGGCGCTGCTGATCCTCGTCGGCGGTCTTGGCCTGATGGCCATCACCTCGGTGCTGCAGGGGGTCGTGCTCGGTGGCGGCGCCCTGCGTCAGCGGCTCGATCGGGGCCGCTCCCTCGATGTCTACGGCGTCGGTGCGGTGGGTGGCACCCTGCGGTTGGTGCTGCGCATGGCCGCCGTGGTCATCGGCGCCGGCGCCCTGGTGCTCTTTCTGTTCGGGTTCCGCGACATCACCGACCCCGGTCGTCGGCTGTGGGTCGCCGTCTTTCACGCCATCAGCGCCTACAACAACGCCGGTTTCGGTCTCTTCAGCTCCAATCTTGAGGCGTATCGCGATGATCCGGTCGTCAATGCCGTCATCGCTGCGCTGATCGTGATGGGTGGCATCGGCTGGCGGGTCTGCCGTGAGCTCTGGGGGCTGCGGTCCTGCCGTCGCCGGGGCCTCTCCCTGCACACCTGGCTCGTGCTGCGCAGCACCCTGGCCCTGCTCGGCCTCGGCACCCTGGCCCTGCTGGCCACGGAGCGTTTCGCCCCCGATGGACTGCTGTCCTCCCTCGGCCCCCTGCAGCAGCTGCAGGTGGGCCTTTTCCATGCCGTCAGTGCACGCACGGCGGGCTTCAACACCGTGCCCCTGTCGCTGCACACGTTTTCGGATGCGGCCCTGCTGGTGCTGGTGGTGCTGATGTTCATCGGCGCCAGCCCCGGCGGCACCGGCGGTGGCGTCAAGACCACCACCATCGCCGTGCTGGTGGCGGCCACCCGCTCCACCCTCCAGGGGCGTGAGGATGTGGTCATCCGCCGGCGGCGGCTGGAACCCGAGGTGCTGCTGCGGGCGGTGGGGGTGGTGCTGGCCTCCCTGGCCGTCGTGGTGCTGATGGCCCTGCTGCTGGGCCTTGGGCCCACCAGCGGCGGTGAACCATCCCTGCCACGCTTCACGTTCCTCGAGAAGCTGTTCACCTGCGTCTCGGCGTTTGCCACGGTCGGGCTTGATGTGGGCGTCACGGCCCGGTTGTCCCGCTGGGGCCAGCTGGTGCTGATGGTGGGTATGTTCGTGGGACGCCTGGGCATCCTGCTGATCCTGTCGGCCGTCTACGGCACCCGGCCGCTGGCCCGGGTGCGTTACCCCGTCGATGATCTGATCCTGTGACCACGACCCCGCAGTCCTCCTGGTGGCGTGATGACGCCGATGCCGGATATGCCGTCATCGGGCTGGGCCGGTTCGGGGCGGCCGTGTGTGAAGAGCTGATCGAGGCCGGCGTGCCGCTGCTGGCCGTCGACGCCAGTGAGAGGGCCATCGCTCAGCTGCTGCTGCGGGATCCCGCCCTCGAGGCCCGGGTGGCCGATTGCACCGATGAGGAATCCCTGCGGGAGGCCGGGGTGCTCGACATGCCCACGGTGGTGGTGGCCATCGGCAGCCCCATCGAGGTGAGCGTCACCGCCACCCTCATCGCCCGGGTGGCCAGCGGCAGCCGCGTGAGGCGGGTGATCGCCCGGGCCAGCAGTCAGCTGCATCAGACGATGCTGGAGCGGCTGGGGGCCGACCTGGTGGTCTTCCCCTCCCGGCAGGAGGGCCTGCGCCTGGGCAGCGAGCTGGCGCGGCCGGGCCTGCTGGAACGCCTGCGACTCGACGGGCGCCATGCGATCGAGGAGCGTCGGGTGCCGCAGGCCTTTGTCGGCCGCACCCTCGCCGAGCTGGATCTCAGGCCCCGTTGGGGGGTGACCGTTCTGGCGGCTGGTCCCGACCAGGGCCTCACCGTCAACCCCCCTGCCGACCTGATGCTGCAGCAGGGGGATCTTCTCGTGCTGATGGGCACGAACGATGCCCTGGGCCAGATCCCAGGGGCCCGAGGTGCCTACCAGAAAGCCGGCTAACGGATTTGAACCGATGGCCTTCGCTTTACAAAAGCGCTGCTCTACCACTGAGCTAAGCCGGCACGACCCCTGACGGAATCAGCCCAAATCTACCGCTGCCCCCTGCAGCCACCAGCTCACGAGCTCCGTGCGGTTGTGGGTACCGCTGCGTCGCAGCATCGCCTGCACGTGACTCTCGACCGTGCGCACCGACAGCTGCAGTTGTCCGGCGGCCCGCCCGTTCGTCCAGCCCCTCAGCAGCAACTCGAGCACCTGGAGCTGAGCCGGTGTGAACGGGCCCTGCGGACATGGCTCAGGGGTGGGGGCGGGATGGGGAGAGGCGATCAAGGCAGGACCGGAGGCTGCCTGCTCAGGATTCCCCCCTGGCCAGCAACTGCAGCGCGGAATCCCGCACCCGCCGGATCGGCAGGTTGGCCACCAGGGCCGTGGTGCGCTCCTCGGTCTCGAGGCTCACATCACCGCCTTCCAGGTCGAGCTCGACGTATTTCTGCACCACCGCCAGGATCTCGCGGCGCATCTGCTCCAGCAGTTCGGGGTTGAGGTCGGCCCGGTCGTGGGCGAGCACGAGCTGCAGGCGGGCCTTGGCCGTGGAGGCGCTGGCGGGGCTGCGGCCGACCAGGCGGTCGAAGAGGTCACGCATGGTCATGGCTCAGAAGATGCGCTTGTTCATGAGGTCGCGGACCCGGGCCCGGAAGCCCCGGTTGAGCTCGCTGGGGTCAGGCACCGGAATCTCCTCCCCCCGCAGGCGCTTGGCGATGTTCCGGTAAGCCTGGGCCGCCGGCGAACGGGTGCCGTTCAGGGTGAGCGGTTCGCCCTTGTTGGTGCTCACGATCACCTGCTCGTCCTCGAGCACGAGGCCCAGCAGCGGCAGGGCGAGGATGTCGGTGACATCGCTGACGCCGAGCATCTCCTGGTTGGCCATCATCTTCGGCCGCACCCGGTTGAGCACCAGGGCCACGGGGCTGATGCCCTGGCTCTGCAGCAGCCCCACCACCCGGTCGGCATCCCGCACCGCCGACACCTCGGGGGTGGTGATCACGATCGCCTCCTCGGCGGCGGCGGCGGCGTTGCGGAAGCCGTCTTCAATGCCGGCCGGCGCATCGATGAGAATCACATCGACCTGGGGCTTGATCAGCTCGACGATGCGCTTCATGTCGTCGGGCTTGAGCCAGTCGAGCATGCGCGGATTGCCCGCCGGCAGCAGCGACAGGTTGGGCACCTGCTTGTGCTTCACCATGGCCTGCTCCAGCCGGCAGGTGCCCGAGAGCACCTCCTGGGCCGTGTAGACGATGCGGTTCTCGAGACCCAGCAGCAGATCGAGGTTGCGCAGGCCGAAATCGGCATCCAGCACCGCCGTGCGGACGCCCTCGCCGGCGAGGGCGATGCCCAGATTGGCGGTGAGGGTCGTCTTGCCCACACCGCCCTTGCCCGAGCAGATGAGAATGGTGCGTGGAGTGGAGCTCACGGTCGGGGAGTCAGCGGCGCGGCCTGCCCGGGGGTGGGCGCTGGACCGGGGCCGAACTTACTCCCAGGGGCCGTCGTCGCGCCATCCTGGAGGCACCATCGGCCCCCCCCACGACCCCATGACCACCGGATGCGACAGCCGCGGGCACCGGCAGAGGCTCCTGGTGATGCCCGACGACGGCGTCGAGGCGGTGCTCGCCCTGATCGACGCCGCCACCACCGGCCTGCTGCTCAAGCAGTTCAAGCTGCAGTCTGAGCCGGTGCAGCAGGCCCTGCTGCGGGCCCACGATCGCGGCGTGGGCGTGCGGGTGATGCTCAATCCCCACACCTCCGGTGGTGATCGCTGGAACGACGCGGTCTTCACCCAGCTTCAGGAGCACGGCATCGACGTCCGCTGGACCAGCGAAGCCTTTGCGGTCACCCACGAGAAATCGATGGTGATCGACGGCCGCGAGGCCCTGATCGCCACCTTCAACCTGGCCGACAAGTACTTCAGCGAGACCCGCGACTACGGCATCGTCACCAGCTCTCCGGCGGCGGTGCAGCAGGTCATCGCAGGCTTCGAGGCCGACTGGCAGCGGGCGGAGTTCGACCCGGATCTCGAGGTGGGCCTGGTCTGGAGCAGTCGCCACAGCCGCGGCCAGATGGCCCGCCTGATCGACGGCGCCCGCGACGAGCTGCTCGTGCAGCACCCCAAGTTCGTGGATGCCGTCATCCTTGACCGGTTGCTGCAGGCCCGCGAGCGGGGGGCCAGCGTGCATGTGCTCTGCGGCGGCAAGCACGGCATCTCGGACTGGGACATCTACGACACGTTCTCGAGCCTGCGGCTGCTTGAGCGGGGCGGGGTGAAGGTGCGGCGCCAGAAACACCTCAAGCTCCACGCCAAGCTGATCGTCGTCGACCGCCGTTCGGCGTTGATCGGTTCGATGAACATCGACCGCAGCGCCTTCGATCTGCGCCGCGAGCTCGGCATCGAGACCGATGCCCCCGAGGTGATCGCCCGCTGCTGCGAGCTCTTCCACGACGACTGGCACGCCGCCCACCCCTTCAGCGCCCCTGATCCCCTCGATCCGGCGCTGCACGAGGAGGGCGAGCTGCCGCCGGACCCCCACTTCATCCACGACTGAGGGCTGACCCATGCGCGACGCAGCCCCGATCCCCCAGCCCCCCGGCCTGCGGGCGCTCTTCGGCGGCATGCTGCAGGTGGCCCTGTCGGCCTTCGGCGGCGGGCTGAGCGCCTGGAGCCAGCGGATCATCGTGGATCAGCGGGCCTGGCTCAGCGAGGAGAGCTTCCTCACCGGCCTGACGGTGGCGCGCCTGTTCCCGGGCCCCAACCAGATCAACATGGCCGTCTATGTGGGGGCCTGGTTCCGGGGGCTGGCGGGGGCGGTGGCGGCGGTGGCCGGCATGCTGCTGGTGCCCTTCGCCCTGCTGCTGCTGCTGGGGGTGGTCTATTTCCAGGTGCATGCCATCCCCGCCGTCGACCGGGTGCTGCTGGGGGTGGTGGCCGCCGCCGCCGGCCTGGCCCTGTCGATGGGCTTCCGCATCCTGCGCACCTACCGCCGGGACCCCCTGGCCCTGCTGCTGGCGCTCGTCACCTTCGTGGCGCTCCAGGGCCTGCACCTGTCGCTGATTCCGGTGGTGCTGGTGCTCGGTCCGCTGGCGATGCTCCTCTACTGGCCCCGCCAGGGGGCCGGAGGCACCCCATGACCCCCGCCGATCCGACCCCCTGGCAGACCCTGCTGCAGGTGGTGGGCACGTTCCTGCGCCTGTCGCTCTTTTCCCTGGGCGGTGGCAACACCCTGCTGCAGGAGTACCACCATCTGGCGGTCGACACCTACCACTGGATCACGGCCCGCCAGTTCGTGGACCTCTACGCCCTCGCCGAAGCGGCGCCGGGCCCCAGCTCGATGATCGTGGGCCTCCTGGGGCTGGGGGCCGGCTGGCGCCACGGGCCGGCCTGGGCCCTGCTGACCGCCGTCGCCGCCGAGGTGGCGGTGCTGCTGCCGTCGACCCTGGTGATGGTGCTGGCGGTGCTGAACTGGAACCGGCTGCGGGATGCCCCCGTGCGGGTGGCCTTCGAAAAGGGTCTGGGCCCCATCACCCTGGGGATCCTGTTCTCGGTGGGGGTGACGGTGATCAGAACCGCCGACCACGGCCCGGTGGCGCTGCTGATCTCGCTGGTGGCCTGTGGACTGATGCTCTTCACCCGGGTGTCACCCCTCTGGTTCATGGCCGTTGCCGGCCTGCTGGGGGGGTTGGGGCTGGTCCGGCCGTGATCGGCAGCCCCAGCCGGGCCGGCCGGATGCGGATTTCGCCATCCACCAGGGTCGCCTCTTCGGCCTGACCCTCGGCGGGCGTGTCTTCGGGGCCGCGGGCCACGGCGGCGGCGATGCGCAGCTGCAGGGGCCGCAGCTGCAGCGCCACGATGCGGGCGTCCCGGGCACCGTCCCGGCCGGCATGGGCGATGCCCCGCAGCCGCCCGAACACGAGCACGTCGCCGCCGGCGCTGACCCGGGCCCCGGGGTTGACATCCCCCACCACCAGCACGGCCCCCTCGGCATCGAGGTGTTCGCCCGCCCGCAGGGTGCCTCGGTGGATCAGCAGATCCCGCGGGGGTGGTTCCGCCGGGGCCGCCGCCATCGGCAGCAGCGGCCAGCCCCGGGCCGTCGCCGCCACCCGGGTGAGGCCGTCGTCGGCCACCAGCGCATCGAGCACCAGACCGGCCCGGTTGAGGCGGCCCTCCAGCAGGGTCAGATCGGCCTGCGTCAGCCGCCAGTCGTGGCTCTCGAGCCGCAGCGGCCCCGCCGGCGGCTCGGCCCCCAGGGCATGGTCAACGCTGCTGGCCAGGTCGCCGTTGGCCTCGGCGGCCCGCCCCAGCGACAGCCGATGCAGTCCCCCCGGGGGAGCGGCGTGAAAACGGGCGACCATCGGCTTGGGGCAGCGGCGTGAAGATAGGCCTCTGCCGCCCCTGCGCCCGTGCATCCCCCGGCCACCGTGTTCTGCGACTTCGACGGCACGGTCACCCGCGAGGACAGCTTTGATGCCGTGGCCGGGGCGGTGGCCCCCGAGCTCTGGGGGCGGCTGAAGCGCCAGCTGTTCGCCTTTGAACTCAATCTGCGCGAGGCCATGGCCCAGCTGGCCGCCGGCCTCGGCCCCCCGGATCTGGCGGCGATGGAGGCCCACATGGACCGCTTCAGCCCCAGGCCCGGCTTTCTGCCGTTTCTCGATGCCCTCGACCAGGGCGGCATCCCCTTCGTGCTGGTGTCCGGCGGGCTCGAGCCCCTCGTGGAGCGGGTGCTGGGGCCCCATCGGGGGCGGCTGCATGCGCTGGTGGCGGCGCAGGTGGAGGCGGCGGCCGGCGGCGGGTTGGAGTTCGCGTCCCCCTGGAGCGACGGCCAGGAACTGGTGGCCAAGGCCCGGGTGCTGGACCGCTACGGCCGCGGGCGGCGGGTGGTGATCGGCGATTCGATCACCGACCTGGGCATGGCCCGGGTCGCCGATCTGGTCTTTGCCCGCGAGCCCCTCTGCGACTGGCTGTCGGAACGGGGCATCCACCACCATCGCTGGAACGATTTCGACGATGTGGCCAACGTGCTCAGGGCCGAGGGTCTGCTGCCGCCAGCTGCCGTCGCAGCTCCCGGCTCACCGGCCGCGGATGCAGCAGCCAGGCCAGCTCCCGCGGCCGGCTGAGGCTGTCCACCAGGGGCGACACCTGCTCGAGGGCCTGCAGGCGATGGCCATCCCAGAGCCGCAGGCCGCCCACGTAGGGGCTGTAGCCCGTCACCCGCCGTTCCCGCAGGCCGCAGGTCAGTTCAGGGTCGAGACCGGCCTGCTGGCAGAGGCGCTGGGCCAGGGCCAGGGCCTCCAGCCGCTGGCCGGCGGGCAGGGAGGCCACATCGGTGGCCTGCAGCAGATCCCGGTCGATCAGCCGGCGGCAGAGGTCCGCCAGGGGGGGCGGCGCCTCCTCGCGCCAGCGCAGCAGGTGGTAGCCGGTGCGCACGTCGTCGTTGGCCAGAAAGCTCTCGGGCCCGAGGCTGTCGGGCTCCCACAGCCAGCGGCCCATCACCGCGTCCGCCGGCACCTGCCCCGGGCCCAGCCGGCGGGCCAGCCGCACGATCCACTCGAGCAGCCAGTTGCCCACCACGTTCAGCCGGTGGTTGTAGACACTGCCGTACATCAGCGAGCGCAGCACCAGGTAGTGCTCGGCGGCCGTGCGTCCCCGCGGATGGATGGCCAGCTGACCGTCGGGGGCCACGATCAGGGCGGCGATCAGGCGGTCGAGGTCCAGCTGGCCGTAGGCCATGCCGGTGGCGTAGCCATCCCGGCGCAGGTAGTCGAGACGGTCGCAGTCGAGCTGGCTGCTCACCAGGGCCCCCACGGCGGGGTGGGGGGCCTCCCCCGTCTCCAGCAGGGCGGCCACGGCCCCGGCGGTGCCGGGGGCCACGGCCTCGAGGGGGTCCCGCAGGCTGGCCTCCTCACGGATCAGGCGGGCTGACCAGGCTTCGTGGTGCAGCCCGAACATCGCCTCGCCGCTGTGGCTGAGGGGCCCGTGGCCCACGTCATGCAGCAGGGCGGCCCCCAGCAGCAGCCCCCGATGGGCGGCCAGGTCGGGCAGCTGCCGTTCCAGGTGGGTGAGGGCCCGGCGGGCCAGCTGCAGCACCCCCAGGGAGTGGGTGAAGCGGCTGGATTCGGCGCCGTGGAAGGTCAGGAACGCCGGGCCCAGCTGGCGGATGCGGCGCAGCCGCTGGAAGGGGGGGGCGTCGATGAGCGCCATGGCCATCGCCTCCTCGGGCCGGGCGCTGTCGAGTTCGATCGGGCCGTGCAGGGGATCGTGGTAGATGCGCCGCGCCATGGCTTCAGGGACCTGCGGCGGGCAGCTGGGCGGCCAGGGCCTCGGCGGCGGCCCGCAGCCAGGGATCGCTGTCGCTGCCGATCGTGCTGCCCTGGGGGGGCTCTCCGGCCAGGGGCAGGTCGGGCTCCAGGCCCTGGGCATGGATGCTGCGGCCCGAGGGGGTCAGGTAGCGGGCGGTGGTCACGGCCAGGCCGCTGCCGTCCCCCAGGGGGATGAGGCTCTGGATCTCGGCCTTGCCGAAGCTGCGCTGGCCCGCCAGCCGTGAGCGGCCGGCATCCTGCAGGGCCCCCGCCAGGATCTCGCTGGCGCTGGCGGTGCCGCCGTTGATCAGGGTGAGCATCGGACCGTCGTAGAGCTGCTGCGCTGAGGCCGTCAGCCGTTCGTCGATGCCCGTGCGCAGCTGGGTCTCCACGATCACGTCGCCGGCCAGCAGGTCATCGGCCACCGCCAGTCCGGCGCTCACCAGGCCCCCGGAATTGTTGCGCAGATCGAGCAGCAGCCCTTCGATGCCGCCTTCCTCCAGGGCCGCGAGCGCGTCGGCCACCGCGGCCGGCACCGGTTCGCTGAACTGGGTCAGCCGCAGATAGCCGAGGGTGTGGCCGTCGTGACGCAGCCGGCGGCTGCGCACCGGCCGCAGATCCACCGCCCGCCGCTCGAGATCAACGCTGCGGCGCCCCCCATCGGGGCCCTCCACCTCCAGGCGCACCAGGGTGCCCGCCTCGCCCCTGAGCCGGGCGGCACTGCCCTCCAGCCCCAGGTCGGTGGTGGGGACACCGTCGATGCTCAGCAGCAGGGTGCCATCTACCAGGCCGGCCTCGGCCGCCGGGGAGCCCTCCAGGGGGGCGATCACCACCAGGGCGCCGCTGTCGGGCCGCAGGCCCAGCTCGAGGCCGACGCCGCTGACGCTGCCCTGGGTGGCGGCCTGCATCGGGGCGAAGCTCTCGGGCCGCAGCAGGCGGGTGTAGGGGTCCTCCAGGGGGGCGAGCATCGCGTCGATGGCGTCGTAGGCCTCGGCGCGGTTGCGGATCGGACGCTCGAGGGCCTTCTGGCGCAGCCGCCGCCAGGGCACGCCCCCCAGGGTCGGATCGACGTAGCCCTCGTTCACCAGCCGCCACACGTCCACCACCAGGCTCTGGTCGTCGGTGAGGGCCAGGGCGCTGCCCGACCCCCGGGCCGGCAGCGGTGTGAGCACCAGCAGCAGGGCCAGCAGCAGGCCGATCAGGCGACGCCAGGGGTTCGACCGGATCACGGCGGCCAGGGAGCTATCGGTAGAATCCCGCCACCCCACCCCCCCAGGCAACCCTCTCCGCTGCATGGCGAACTCCTCTCCCGTCTACGACTGGTTCAACGAGCGCCTGGAGATCCAGGACATCGTTGATGACGTGTCCTCCAAGTACGTGCCGCCCCACGTCAACATTTTCTATTGCCTGGGCGGCATCACGCTGGTGTGCTTTCTGATCCAGTTCGCCACCGGCTTTGCGATGACGTTCTATTACAAGCCCACGGTGGCTGAGGCCTACACCTCGGTGCAGTACCTCATGACCGATGTGAGCTTCGGCTGGCTGATCCGTTCGGTGCACCGCTGGAGCGCCAGCATGATGGTGCTGATGCTGATCCTGCACGTCTTCCGCGTGTACCTGACCGGCGGTTTCAAGCGTCCCCGCGAACTCACCTGGGTCACCGGCGTGACCATGGCCGTGATCACCGTCTCCTTCGGCGTCACCGGGTATTCCCTCCCCTGGGATCAGGTCGGCTACTGGGCCGTCAAGATCGTGTCCGGCGTGCCTGCCGCGGTTCCCGTGGTGGGTGACTTCATGGTCGAACTGCTCCGCGGTGGTGAGAGCGTCGGCCAGTCGACCCTCACGCGCTTCTACAGCCTGCACACCTTCGTGCTGCCCTGGCTCCTGGCGGTGTTCATGCTTGCCCACTTCCTCATGATCCGTAAACAGGGCATCTCCGGTCCCCTCTGATTCCCCCGGGTCTGACTAGCGTTTCCATACCCCCCCTCATCTTCTCCGTCATGCACATCCTCAAGGAGCCCGATCTCAGCGATCCCAAGCTGCGCGCCAAGCTGGCCAAGGGAATGGGCCACAACTATTACGGTGAGCCCGCCTGGCCCAACGACCTGCTCTATATCTTCCCGGTCGTCATCCTCGGCACCATCGCCTGCATCGTTGGTCTTGCCGTTCTCGATCCGGCCATGCTGGGCGACAAGGCCGATCCCTTCGCCACCCCCCTCGAGATTCTTCCCGAGTGGTACCTCTACCCCGTCTTCCAGATCCTGCGGGTGGTGCCCAACAAACTGCTCGGCATCGCCCTGCAGACGATGATTCCCCTCGGCCTGATGCTGGTTCCCTTCATCGAGAGCTTCAACAAGTTCCAGAACCCCTTCCGCCGCCCGGTGGCCATGGCTGTGTTCCTCTTCGGAACCGTGGTGACCATCTACCTCGGCATTGGTGCGGCCCTGCCCATCGACAAGTCCCTGACCCTGGGCCTCTTCTGAAGCAGCCAGTGATCGTCGTCAGGCGATCGCTGTCCAGATCGTCCTTGTTGTTGAGGTTTCCATCTCACCCGGGCCCGCCACTGGCGGGCTTTTTTGTGACCCCCCGGCGGCCTGGCGCTGTCCAGGTGCTGAGCCGCAGGGGAGTGGCGGTCTCATCCAGGTCGAAGAGGTCCACATCGTCGGGGCTGCGCCGCAGCAGATGGTGCAGCAGCAGAAAGCCGACGATGGTCCAGGTCTGGTAGGTGCGGGCCTGCTGGCCCACCCAGGTGCCGGTGGGGCCGTCGAAGTATTCGGCCCACTGCTGGCGGGGCAGCTGGTTCAGCTGCTGCCAGTAGCACTCTTCCAGCATGGTGCGGGTCTGCCCCATCAGCAGCACATCGTCGGTTGGCCGGCGGCGACGGTGCATCAGCACGGCGGCGGCAAAGGGCCAGAGCAGGCTGGGCCAATGGCCGCCGTTGTGATAACTCCAGGGCCAGTTCTTGGGGTCCATGCCCGTCTTGTCGCGCCATTCGTCGCCTTCCATCGGCGGATGGCAGATGCGCATGGGCATCTGGGCCATCAGGTGCTGGCGGTTGTGCAGCACCAGCCGAAACAGGGCCCGCTGCTGCGGTCCGGTGAGCAACCCGAAGAGCGACCCGAGGGAATTGCCGAGGCTGTAGAAGCGGAAATCGGGTCGCCCGGTGCGCATGTTGCCGATCAGATAGCCGCCCCGGTGGTCCAGCCATTCCTGCAGCCAGTGGGGAATCACCTCGGGCTGCACGTTGAATTCGTTCTGCGACTGCTGATCGCCGTACTGTTCGGTGGGCCGGCGCCGCAGCACCTGCATCGTCTTGCTGGTCACCCAGTAGTGCTTGAGCAGAAACACCCGCAGATCCCTGGTCCAGACGCGGGTCAGCTCGAGGCGCTGCTGGGTGAGACGGGCCGACTGGCCCTTCTGCACCAGTTCCATCAGACGGCAGCAGCTCTTCAGGCAGCCGTAGAGCAGGCTCTGCACCTCCAGGGGGGCGCCCCAGACGTCCATGGGGCGATCGATCATGAACGAGCAGTCGGGCACAAACAGCACCGGTGTGCCTTCGAAGGTGGGATGCAGCACCAGATCCAGCAGCAGCTGCACTCCCCGCTGCACCCCCGGACTGGCGCCGTAGATCACATCGCCGCTGGCCCGCACATACATCCAGCAGAGCACCGGCCACCAGAGGCTGGCGTCGACCGAGGTGATGCGGCCGATCGACCGCTGGCCGTAATCGGCCACGATGGTGCCGTTCTCCTCCACGAAGCTGGTGGGGAAGACCCCGCGGGTGCGGGTGCTGCTGCTCTGCAGCTCCAGGCAGAGATCCAGGAAATGGCGCACGATCGGAAACCGCCCCTGCAGCAGCAGGTAGACCATCACCGGCACGTTGTCGCGCAGGAAGATCTCGCCGTAGTTCAGGGCTGTGTCATGCAGGTTGGTCTGCAGGGCGGCCAGGGCCCCGGCCGGTTGGCCCCGCACCGTCACCAGCGTGCGTTCGAACAGGTGTTCGGCGGCGGCAACAATGCGCGCCTCGCCTGAGTTGGGGCGGGTGCGTCGTTCCAGGGGGCGCGGCGGAACCATGGCAACCCAGACCAGTCCGCAAGCTACGCGGCGGCAGGGGTCAGCGCCAGGGCCGCCAGGGTCTCCACCACCGGCCAGGGCCCGTCGGCCAGCGGATCCGGGTTGCCGGGGCGGCGGCAGCCGCACACCTGCAGACCGGCCGCGGCCGCGGCGGTCAGCTCCCCGCGGGCATCGCTGAGGAACAGCACCCGGGGGGGCGGACAGTCCAGGGCGTCCACCAGCTGCCGGTAGCTCATGGCCTCCTGCTTGGGGCCGAGGCGGGTGTCGAACCAGCCGCAGAACAGCGGTCGCAGATCGCCGTCGCTGCAGTGGCCGTAGAGCAGCTGCTGGGCCGGCACCGAGCCGCTGGAGTACACCGCCAGCCGCAGGCCGGCGGCATGCCAGCGCCGCAGGGCCGGCGCCACATCGTCAAACAGCGGTGCCTTGAGCTGTCCGTCGGCGTAGCCGTCGGCCCAGATCATCCCCTGCAGGTCCTTGAGGGCCGTGAGCTTGCGGTCATGGGCGATCAGCCAGCGCAGCCAGGGCAGCAGCTCGGCGGCGGTGGCGTCGCCTGCCGGTGCCGGCGGCGCCGCTGGGTCGGTCTCGTCGTGCCAGGCCTGCAGCAGCTGCTGCCGCAGGGGGTCCAGGGCCGGGCTGCCCTGGCGCCGCTGCAGCCAGCCGGGCAAGGCCTCGACGGCATGGGGAAAGAGCACACCGGTGACGAAATCGACCGGGCAGGTGGTGCCCTCGATGTCGAGCACCACCGCCTGCAGGTCGCTCACCGTGACGGGCGTGGCAGGCATGGGGGTCAGCGGCACAGGCCCTCCAGCAGCAGCTGGCGCCAGCGTTGCTCCAGCAGAAATTCCAGGATCTCGACATGGCGACGGGCCTGGGCCAGATCGGCACCCCAGGCATACAGGCCATGGCCGGCGATCAGCACCCCGTGGGGGGCCGAGGGCAGCAGGGGGCCGGCGGCGGCGCTCAGCCGCTGCAGGTCCTGGTCGTTGGCCAGCACCGGAATCGCCACCTGGCTGGCGTGGGTGCGGATGCCCTCCAGCCCCTTGAGCATCTCCAGATCCCGCAGCTCCAGCTGGCCGGCGGCCAGGGCCCAGCCCGAGAGCAGGGTCGCCGCCTGGGAGTGGGTGTGCAGCACGGCCCCGGCACCGCAGCCGGCCACGATCGCCAGGTGCAGCAGGGTTTCGGCGCTCGCTCGCCCATCCCCCTGGCACACCCCGCCGGCGGCGTCGACCACGATCAGGGCCTCCGGGGCCACCTGGCCCTTGTCGACCCCGCTCGGGGCCATCAACAGCTGCAGCGGCTGCCGTTGCAGCACACAGCTGAAGTTGCCGCCGGTGCCGTCACACCAGCCGCGGGCGTGCAGGCCCGCCATGGTGACGACGAGCGCGTGCCGGAGCTGCTGCTCCGGGATGGTCAGGCTTGGCACGTGGGGCACCAGTGGCTGCTGCGTCCCCCCAGTCTGTCCCGGCGCAGCAGGGTGCCGCAGCGGCGGCAGGGGCTGCCGCTGCGGCGATACACCCAGGCCGCCCCGCCGTAATTGCCGTTGGTGCCGGTCAGGTCACGGAAATCGGAGAAGGTGGTGCCACCGGCCCCGATGCTGGCCTCCAGCACCGCCACCAGTTCGGCCCGCAGCCGCTCGAGGGCCTCGGGCCGCAGCCGGCCGGCGGGGGTCTGGGGCCGGATGCCGGCGAGAAACAGGGCCTCGTCGGCGTAGATGTTGCCCACCCCCGCCACCAGCCCCTGGTCGAGCAGGGCACTCTTGATCGGCCGCCCGGATCCCCTGAGCCGCTGCCGCAGATGTTCGGCCGTGAAGGCCGCCCCCAGGGGTTCAGGGCCGAGGCGGGCCAGCCCGGTGATCACGCTCTCCTCGGCGACACCGGCGGGCACGAACCAGAGGGTGCCGAAGGACCGCAGGTCGACGAAGCGCAGCTCCCGAGGCTGACCGTCCTGGCGGCCGAGAAAGCGCACCCGCGTGTGGTTGCAGGGGGGCGGTGCATCGGCCCCCAGCCAGCGGAACTGGCCGGTCATGCGCAGATGGCAGCCCAGCACCCCGGCGGGCTGATCGCGGCGCCGCAGATCCGCCAGCAGGTACTTGCCCCGGCGGCGCCAGGGCCCTGGACTGCAGCCCGACAGGGCTGCAGCGAAGCCATCGCCGTCACCGGCCGGCGCCACGATCGCGCGGGAGCGCAGCACCTCGACCCTCTCCACAAAGAAACGGTCCACCTGCAGCGCCAGGCCGCGGCGGACCGTCTCGACTTCAGGGAGTTCGGGCACCGGTGGGGCCGATCAGGCCTTCTCGAGCTCGGCTTCGGAGAAGTTGTTGGTGTTCACGCCGCCGTCAACACCCGAGAAGCCGTTGTAGTTGACCTTCTCGAAGCGCACCACCACGGGATAGCGGATGCCGGAGGTGTCGATGGAGGCAACGGTGCCGACTTCGTTGAACCAATACGACTCGGGACGCTTGATGCGCACCTTGTCACCGCGGGAGATCGCCATGCCGGGGCCGGGTCTGGACTGTCCGCCTGAAGTTACCCGGGGCCGTGGGGCCCGCGGGCCCGGCCGTCATGATTCGTCGTGCCCCTCTCCCCCGCCGTGGTCGCCGTCGTCCCCCCGGAACCGCCGCTGCTGCACCTGGATCTGCCTGATCCCGAGCAGGACGACCTCAGCAGCCTCGAGTTCCATGCCCGCCTCGGCCAGGCCTGGGAGCTGTGCGACCGCTTCGACCTCCAGACCGAGATCTGGCGCGGGCGGATCCTGCGGGCCGTGCGTGACCGCGAGAAGCGGGGGGGCGAGGCCCGTGGCGCCGGCTTTCTGCAATGGCTGCGGGAGAAGGAGATCAGCAAGACCCGGGCCTATGGGCTGATCCAGCTGGCCGAGTCGGCCGACAACCTCGTGGGGGGGGGCCTGCTGGAGGAGCAGAGCGTCAACAACTTCTCCAAGCGCGCCTTCCTCGACACCGCCCGGGCCGACCCCGAGGTGCAGCAGCTGATCAGCGAGGCCGCCAACGAGGGTCAGCAGATCACCCGCCAGCAGGTGCGGCGGCTGGCCGAGGAGTTCACGGCCGCCACCAGTCCGCTGCTGCCCGAGGAGATCCGCGAGCGCACCCAGAGCCAGCTGCTGCCCCCCAAGGTGGTGGCGCCGCTGGTGCGCGAGCTGGCGCGGCTGCCCGAACCCCAGCAGGAGGACCTGCGCCGGGTGCTGCGGGAGGAACCGGAGCTCGACCGGGTCAAGGAGGTGACCCACACCGCCCGCTGGCTGAGCCGTGCCGCCGAGGCGGGCCTGGCGGTGCGGGCGCTGCAGGGCGACGACCTCGACCTCGACCGCAGCCTCGAGGAGGCGGTGCGCCTGGATGTGCTGGGGCTGGCGGCCGATCTGGTGCATCAGGCCCAGCAGCTGGAGCAGGCGGTGCTGCGGCTGCACACCAGTTGGCGCCGCATGGGGGGGCTGCACGAACGCCTGTGGCTCGAAAGCGGCAGCTCGACCCCGAACCTGCGCCGCCTGCTGCAGGCCCTGGAACCCCTCAGCGGCAGCAACCTGCGGGTGTCCCTCGGGGAGCTCGCCGGCGGCAAGCGCCTGCGGCTCCAGCTGGCGGAGGAAAGCGCCGAGCAGCTGGAGCCGCCACCCCTGCCGCCCGGCCCCTGACCCCTTGCCCCGGCCGCCAGGGCCGGTAGGGTCCGCCCGTGGCCGATTCCCTGCGCGAGACCCTCCGAGAGCGCTTCGGCTGGGATGAGTTCCGCCCCGGGCAGCGCCCGGTGGTCGAAGCCCTGCTGGAAGGCCGCGACTGCCTGGCGGTGCTGCCCACCGGTGCCGGTAAATCCCTCTGCTATCAGCTGCCCGCCCTGGTGCGGGGCGGTGTGGTGCTGGTGGTCTCGCCCCTGGTGGCCCTGATGCAGGACCAGGTGGTGCAGCTGCGCCGCCGGGGCATCGCCGCCGCCTGCCTGCATGCCGGCCAGGGGCCGGAGGCCTATCGGCAGCTGCAGCGCCTGCTCGAGACCCGGGCGTTGCGGGTGCTCTACCTCGCCCCCGAGCGGTTGCAGGGGGAGGCCTGCCGACAGCTGCTCGACGATCTGCTCGACCAGGGGCAGCTGGTGGCTCTGGCGGTGGATGAAGCCCACTGCATCAGCGCCTGGGGCCACGATTTCCGCCCCGACTACCGGCGCCTCGGGCAGCTGCGGCGGCTCTGCCCCGGCGTGCCCCTGGTGGCCCTCAGTGCCACGGCACCACCGCGGGTGCGGGCCGACATCATCCGCCTGCTGGAGCTGCGGCGGCCGCTGCTGCAGGTGCGCTCGGCCCATCGGCCGAACCTGCAGGTGGTGATGCAGCCCCGGCCCGACGATCCGTTGCCGCTGGTGCTCGAGGAGCTGGCGGCCTGCCGTGGGGCGGCCCTGCTCTACAGCCGCACCCGCCGGGGGGTGGAGGAGTGGGCGGCCCGTCTGCAGCAGGCGGGCTGGCCAGCCCTCGGTTATCACGCCGGCCTCGACCCATCCGTGCGTGCCGAAGCCCTGCAGCGGTTTCTGGAGGAACCACGGCCCGTGCTGGTGGCCACGGTCGCCTTCGGCATGGGCGTCGACCGGCCCGATGTGGGCCTGGTGCTGCATCTGCAGTTGCCGTCCAGTCCGGAGGGCTACCTGCAGGAATCGGGCCGGGCCGGCCGGGATGGGGGGCCAGCCCGGGTGGTGCTTCTGCACGGCGAGGGGGATCGCAGCCCCTTCCGCCGCGCCACCGCTGACGACGAGCGGCAACGGCAGCGGCTGGCCTGGCGCCAGTGGCGCCGGATGGAGGCCGTGGCCGAGGGGGGCGACTGCCGCCAGCAGGCCCTGCTGCGGGCCGTCGGTGAAGTGGTGCCCCCCTGCGGCCGCTGTGACCGTTGCCTTGACCCCCCAGGGCGGCAAGACGGAACCGCAGCGGCCCGGCAGCTGCTCACGGCCCTGGCCGCCGAAGCCGACGGCTGTGACGGGGCCGCCCTGGCCCGGCGCCTGGCCAGCGAGGGTGACGATGGCGCCTCCCCCGCCTGGCTCTGGCGTTGGCGCCTGCGGCGGCTGGCTGAGGCGGGGCTGGTGAGCGAGTCGGAGGAGGGGGGGCGGCGGCTGTGGCTGGCCGAGGCGGGCCAGGCCTGGCTGCGGCGGCCCTGGACCCTGGTCTGGCCCCAGCCGCCGCAGCTTCTGCCGGATCAGCCCCCGGTCAGGGCGGTGTCGCGGCAGGCGGCGCCGAGCAGTTCCTGCTCGAACGACTCCTTGGGCACATCCCAGGTCTTCCAGGCGCCGGCCGGTCCGGTGACGTTGAGGCGGCGGGCGCCGCAGTTCACCGCCACATAGAGCGTCTGGCCCTGGCTGTTCACTCCGGGGGCCACCAGGCTGCCGGCCATGGGCCGCCAGGCGCTCCAGTCGACCTGCAGCGGGCCGTAGTTGCGCCAGTCAGGCGTGGCGCTGCGCTTGGCCAGCACGGGGGGGCGGGCGGCGGCGGGGGCGGTGGGCCTGATCTCGGGCTTCACCTCGGATTTCACGGTCGGGGTCGGGGTCGGGGTCGCGGTGGCCACCGGCGCGGCCGTGGTGGTGGAATCCACGGGGCGGGTGCCGGGGGGCAGGCGCAGGCTGGTGCCCCACTTGACCTTGTTGGGGTCGTCGATGGCGTTGAGGCTGATCAGGGTGGCCACGGGAACGCCGTAGAGCCGGGCGATCGAGGAGAGGGTCTCCTTCTGCTGCACCACATGCACCGGTTCGGCGGCCCGCAGCGGCAGGACCGGCAGCAGCAGCAGCAAGGCGAGCAGGGCGCGTCGCATGGCGTCAGGACGGACGGGGGATGCGCCGCACCATAAGGAGCCTGACGCGATGCGCCAGTCCCCCCCTCAGGGCAACCGTCGGGCCAGGCCCAGCCGGCTGCCGTAGGGGGGGTAGCGCAGGGGCACATCCCAGCCGGCGGGGCGGGCCAGCACCGTGCGCAGGTTCGAGAACGTGTCGAAGCCGGCCTGGCCGTGGCAGCGTCCGTGGCCGCTGGGACCCACCCCGCCGAAGGGCAGGGTGGGCGCCGCCGCCTGCAGAACCACATCGTTGAACACCACGCTGCCCGAGCGGGTGCGGCGCAGCACCTCGGCGCGGGCGGTGGCGCTGCGGCTGAAGAGGTAGAGGGCCAGGGGCTGGGGCTGGCGGGCGATGCGTTGCAGCCCCTCCTCCAGCTCGGCGATGGGCAGCACCGGCAGCACCGGGCCGAAGATCTCCTCCTGCAGCAGCGGATGGTCGTCGGGGCAGCGCACCAGCGTCGGGGCCAGGTAGCGGCTGGCCCGGTCGCTGGCACCACCGCAGAGCACCTCGGCCCCCTGCAGCAGCCCCAGCAGCCGGTCGTGGTGGGCGGTGCTCACCAGCCGTCCGAAATCCGGAGACTGCTGCGGATCGGGCCCATAGGCCGCAGCGATGGCCTCCACCAGGGCCTCCTCGAGGGGCCGGCGCAGGCCCGGGGTCACCAGCACGTGGTCGGGGGCCAGGCAGGTCTGGCCGGCATTCAGAAAGCGTCCCCAGACGATGCGGCGGGCGGCCACCGGCAGGTCGGCGTCGTCGAGCACCAGGCAGGGATTGCGCCCCCCCAGCTCGAGGGTCACCGGCGTCAGCTGCCGGGCCGCCGCCGCCATCACCTCACGGCCCACGGCCGTTCCGCCGGTGAAGAACACATGGTCGAAGGGTTCCTCCAGCCACTGCCGCGCCGTGGCGGCATCCCCGGTCACCACCCGCACCACGTTGGCGGGCAGGTGCCGGGGCAGCATCTCCGCCAGCAGGGCCGCCACGGCCGGGGCATGCTCCGACGGCTTGAGCACCACGGTGTTCCCTGCCGCCAGGGCCGAGATCAGCGGGTCGAGGCTGAGCAGAAAGGGGTAGTTCCACGGCGCCAGGATCAGCACGCAGCCCAGGGGCTCGGGCTGCAGCCAGGCCCGGGCCGGCCACTGCAGCAGCCTGGTCCGCAGGGGCCGCCGGGCCATCCAGGCCCGCAGCCGCCGGCGGGTGAGCGCCAGCTCGTCGCGCACCCCCCGCCATTCGATCCAGGCCTCGAGGGGCGGCCGTCCCAGGTCGGCGGCCAGGGCCTGCAGCAGGGGCTGCTCCACCGCCTGCAGCAGCTCCGCCAGGCGCTGCAGCTGCTGCAGGCGCCAGGCCAGGCCCCGGGTGGTTCCCGCCAGCACGGTCTCCCGCAGGGGGGTGAGGGCTGTCATGGAAGCGGTTCATGGCGAGCCCCATGCTGGCCGCCACGCCTTAGCCTCCGACGCAATCCGACGTTCTGCTTTCATGCGGCGCCTTATCCAGCGGTTGCTGCCTGCCGTGGCGGCGGCGGCCCTGCTCCCCCTGGCGGGTTGCGGCGGCGGCGACACCGGCATCGGCGCCGGTCGCCTGGCGGCGATCAAGGCCCGGGGCCAGCTGATCTGCGGTGTCGACGGCAAGCTGCCCGGCTTCAGCTATCAGGACCAGGGCAACTACGTCGGCATCGACGTCGACGTCTGCCGGGCCCTGGCCGCAGCCCTCTTCAATGATCCGAACAAGGTCGAGTTCCGCGAACTCACCTCCAGCGAGCGGTTCACGGCCCTGGCCAGCGGCGAGATCGATGTGCTCTCGCGCAACACCACCTACACCCTCAGCCGCGACGCGAGCGGCGGCAACGGGCTCGATTTCGGCCCGACGATCTACTTCGACGGCCAGGGGGTGATGGTGCCCAGGGCGAGCGGCATCACCAGCCTCAAGGGTCTGGCGGGCAAGACCATCTGCGTCGAGAACGGCACCACCACCGAGCTCAACCTGGCCGACCGCTTCCGCGAGCAGGCCATCCCCTACACCCCGGTCAAATACCAGACCGGCGACCAGACCTACGGCGCCTACCTGCAGGGCCGCTGCGCCGCCGTCACCAGTGACCGCTCGCAGCTGGCCGCCAAGAAGACCAGCTTCCCTGACCCCGAGGCCCACGTGCTGCTGCCCGAGGTGCTCAGCAAGGAGCCCCTGGGCCCGGTCACCGTCAACAACGACTCGGCCCTGGCCGACGCCCTGCGCTGGGTGGTGTTCGCCACCATGCAGGCCGAGGAATCGGGCATCACCTCCGCCAACCTCAAGGAGAAGCTGGCCTTCGCCCGTGCCAATCCCAACCAGGCCGACCTGCGCCGCTTCCTGGGGGTGGAGGGCGAGTTCGGCAAGCAGCTGGGGCTGCCCGCCGACTTTGTGCCGCGGGTGCTGACGGCCGTCGGCAACTACGGCGAGATGTTCGAGCGCAACGTCGGCCAGCAGTCGAAGCTCAAGCTTGACCGGGGCCTCAACCGCTCGTACCGCCAGGGCGGCCTGATCTACTCGCCGCCCTTCCGGTGAGCGCCCTCCCCTGGTGGCGTGACCGGCGGCGGCTGGGCTGGCTGATTCAGCTGGCGGTGGGCCTGGTGGTGCTGCTGGCCATCGCCCTGCTGCTCGGCAACCTCGAGCGCAATCTCACCCGCGCCGGCCTGAGGCTGTCGTTCACCTGGCTGAACGACCCCGCCGGTTTCGACATCGCCGAGACCCTGCTGCCCTACACGGCCCAGAGCTCTTATGCGATGGGACTGCTGGCCGGTTTCGTCAACACCCTGCGGGTGGTGGTGGTGGGCCTGGTGCTGGCGACGGTGCTCGGGGTGGCCAGCGGGGCCGCCAGCCTCAGCCGCAACCCGCTGCTGGCGGGCGTGATGCGCACCTACGTGGAAGTGGTGCGCAACGTGCCGCTGCTGCTGCAGCTGGTGTTCTGGTACTTCGCCGTCTTCCTGGCCCTGCCCGCCGCCGCCGAGGCCCTGCGGCTCCCCGGGCTGACCCTGGCGAAGAGCGGCGTCTTCCTTGGCCCGGTGAGCCTTGTCAACGGCGAGCTGAGCGGCGGCTGGCGCCTGTCGCTCGAGCTGGCGGCCCTGCTCACCGGTCTGGTGGTCTATTCCGGGGCCTTCATCGCCGAAGTGGTGCGGGGGGGCATCATCTCGGTGCCCAGGGGCCAGTGGGAGGCCGCCGCCTCATTGGGGCTCAAGCCCACCACCACCCTGCGGGAGGTGGTGCTGCCCCAGGCCCTGCGCGTGATCGTGCCCGGTCTGAACAGCCAGTACATCTCCCTCGCCAAGAACTCCTCCCTGGCGGTGGCCATCGGCTACCCCGACCTCTATGCCGTGGCCGAGACCACCCTCAACCAGACCGGACGGGGCATCGAGGTCTTCTTGATCCTGTTGACCGTCTACCTGGGCCTCGACCTGGGCATCTCGCTGCTGATGAACAGGCTTGCCCACCTCGTGAGAATCCGCGAACGATGAAGCGCCCGACGATGGGTCCCTGGCGGGCCCTTGTTGCCACCCCTGCCGACACCGCCCTCACGGCAGTGCTGGCCCTGCTGCTCGGCTGGGCCGGCTGGGGCATTTTCGGCTGGGCTTTCGGCCGTGCCCAGTGGCTGGTGGTGCGGGCCAATGCCGCCACCCTGATGGTGGGCCGCTACCCCGAACCCCAGCAGTGGCGCCTCTGGCTGCTGCTGGGCATGCTCGTGAGCCTCGCGGGGGTCAGCTGGGGCCTGTTGCGCGGCCGGGGGGCCTGGCCCCGCAACGACCGGCTGGCGGTCGCGGGGCTTGGGGGCGCCACCCTGGTGCTGCCGCCCCTCCTGGCCCTGGGCGCCGTCAACCAGCTGCGTCTGCTGCTGCTGTTCGCGCTGCTGCTGCTGCTGCGCTGGGCCCTCGCCCGCTGGAGCGGCCACCCTGCCGTTCTGCGCTTCGCCTCGGCCTGGGGTGCCGTCTGGGCGGTGGCCTACTTGGGCGGCCTTTGGCTGATCGCCGGCGGCCTCGGGCTGCCGACGGTGCGCCCCGCTGACTGGGGCGGCTGGATGTTCACCCTGCTGATCACCAGCCTCACCCTGCTGCTGGCGCTGCCCCTGGGGGTGCTGCTCGCCCTGGGCCGCCGCAGTGAGCTGCCGCTGCTGCGCTGGCTGTCGGTGGCGTACATCGAGCTGATCCGCGGGGCACCGCTGATCACGCTGCTGTTTCTGGGCCAGAACCTGGTGGGTTTTCTGGTGCCCGGCGGCCTCGCCCCTGACCGGGTGTGGCGGGCCGCGGCGGTGCTCACCGGGTTTGCCGCCGCCTACCTCGCCGAGGCCGTGCGCGGTGGGTTGACCGCCGTGCCCCGCGGCCAGATGGAGGCGGCCCGCTCCCTGGGCCTGTCGTCGGCCCTGACGATCCGCCATGTGCTGCTGCCCCAGGCCCTGCGGGTGGCCCTGCCGGCGATGGTGGGCCAGTGCATCGCCCTGCTGCAGGACACGACGCTGCTCTCGATCATCGGCCTCTTCGATCTGCTGGGCACCGCCCGCAGCGTGCTGGCGAATCCTGACTGGCTGGGGCGGTATGCCGAGGTCTATCTCGTGCTGGCGGTGCTCTACTGGTGCTCCTGCGCCGCCCTGTCGATGGGCAGCCGCGCCCTCGAACAGCGGCTGTCCATCAGCCGCGACCGCGCCACCGTTCCTCCCTCCACACCCTCCCCCACCGCCGCCTGACGATGAGCCGCGACGAGAGCCCGCTGATGATCGAGGCCTGTGGGGTGCAGAAGTGGTACCCCAACGGCTTCCATGTGCTGCGGGGGGCCGACCTGCAGGTGCGGCGGGGCGAGCGGGTGGTGATCATGGGCCCGTCGGGGTCGGGCAAGAGCACCTTCCTGCGCACCTTCAACGCCCTCGAGGACTACCAGGAGGGTCGGGTGGTGGTCGATGGCATGGTGCTCGACGAAGACCTGCGCCAGATCGACGCCATCCGCCGCGAGGTGGGCATGGTGTTTCAGCAGTTCAACCTGTTCCCGCACCTGTCGGTGCTCGACAACCTGCTGCTCGCACCGGTGAAGGTGCGCCGCCGCCCCCGGGCCGAGGTGCGCCGCCAGGCCCTTGAGCTGCTGGAGCGGGTGGGCATCCATGCCCAGGCCGACCGGTTCCCGGGGCAGCTGTCGGGGGGGCAGCAGCAGCGGGTGGCGATCGCCCGGGCCCTGTGCATGGAGCCGCGCATCATGCTGTTCGACGAGCCCACCAGTGCCCTGGATCCCGAGATGGTGCGCGAGGTGCTGGATGTGATGAAGCAGCTGGCGGCCGATGGCATGACGATGGTGGTGGTGACCCATGAGGTGGGTTTCGCCCGCGAGGTGGCCGACCGGGTGGTGCTGATGGATGAGGGGGTGGTGGTCGAAGAGGCGACACCGACCGCCTTTTTCGGGGCGCCGCAGCAGGAACGCACCCGCCGCTTTCTGGCCCAGATTCTCTGAAAAATTACGCCCTATTTTTCTCAGAAACTGAGTGTTGTGTCGCCCGTGGCGCTTGGGCGGTGTGCCTTCGTCTTGCCAGGTGCTGAAACTGAGAGCATGCATAGGTCTGCAGCTGCACTGGCTTGCTCGACGCTGAGACTCTCGAATCGTTCGACCATGTGATCTGGCGTGGGTCTGGCCATGCCGCCGCCGCCGCCCTCAACCGCAGCCAGAGCAGCATCAACCGCCACACCCGCGAGGTGCGGCGGTTGTTCGGGCTTGAGCTGCAGCGCCTCGGTGGTGAGTGGCACCTGCAGGGGGACCCGTCGCTGCTGCTGCTCGAGCGGGAGGTGCACCAGCGGTTCCGCCTGCGCCGGGGCCAGCACCTGCGGCTGGAGGCGGCCTACTGGTGGCGCCACAGCCTCGAACCCTGCCCGCCGCCGGGCTGGTGCACCGGCCGATACGACCTGGCGGGCCCCCGGCGGCCGGTGCAGCTGCTCAAGGAGCGGGTCATCGATGCCTGGATCTATGCCGACCCCGACCTGCCCGACCACGATCCCGAGCTCGTGGTGCTGCGCTTCTCCGATGCGGCCATCCAGCTGATCACCGATCCGCGCCACCCCCTGCAGCAGCAGGGCGCTCTGCAGCTCGACGACACCAGCGCCTTCCCCACCCTCGCCCTGCCGGATGAGCTGCTGCCCGAGGCGGCCAAGGCCTTCCGCGCCCTCGGCCTGTGGTCCACCCCCTCCCGCATGGCCCGTTATCAGTTCGACCGCTGGGAGGGTCTCTGCGAGGACGCGGTCACCATTGGCTATGGCTTCGGCCTGTCGCTCGAGGTGCAGCCCGGCCTGCGGCCCCTGGCCCTGGCCTTGCCGATGCGCACCAGCGATGCCCTGATCCTGCGGCGGGATGTTGCCGACCAGCTGGCGTTCGGCCTGCTGCTGCGCGATCTGCGGCGCCGCACGGCCCACCATGCGGTCGGCCATCTCGATTACCAGCTGCTCGACTGCCCTGGTTAGTCGATTTCTGCATAATCAGCCCCCAGCTCTGAGGTCTGGCTGAACAAATGGCGGCGTTCTGGAAATAATTCCAGGAGAGTTTCTCGTGGCCTTGGTCGACGCGTTCACCCTTGAAGCGCTCGACCATCTGCTCTGGCTGCGCTCGGGCACTGCAGCAGCCACTGTCCTCAACCGCAGCCAGAGCACCATCAGCCGTCAGGTGCGGGAAACCCTCGACATTTTTGAGCTCACCCTGCAGCGTCGCCTCGGGGAGCAGCATCTGCTGGGGGACGCCTCACTGCTGCAGCTCGAGCGCCGCGTCCAGCAGCTGTATCGCCTGCGTCAGGGCCGGCAACTGCGTCTTGAAGCCGGCTACTGGTGGCGGCAGGCCCTGGCGCAGGCCCCGCCCCCGGGCTGGCAGTGCGGCACCCTGGACCACGTGGGGCCCTTGCAGCCGCTCAACCTGCTGCGGGAACGGGTGATCGACGGCTGGGTCTACGCCGACCCCGACCTGCCCGACGACGACCCCGACCTGGTGGTGCTGCGCTTCACCGAGGCGGCGCCGCTGCTCACCGCCACCGCCGGCCATCCCCTGCAGGGCCAGGGCAGCCTTCGCCTCGACGACTGCCGCGCCTTCCCCTCCCTGGCCCTGCCCACCGGCGTGGTGCCGGGGGAGGAGCGGGCCTGGCGCGACCTGGGGTTCTGGACCGCCACCTGCCCGATGGCCACCTACCACCCCGAATGCTGGGAAGGCCGCTGCGGCGATGGCCTCACCCTCGGTTACGGCTGGACCCTGAGCCTGGCCCTTGAGCCCCGCCTGCGGCCCCTGCCGGTCGAGGTGCCCCTGCGCTTCAGCGATGCCCTGGTGCTGCGCCGCGATGTGGCCGATGAGCTGCCCTTCGCCGCCCTGCTGCAGCATCTGCGCCGGCTGGTGGCCCCCCTGGCCGACGGCCCCGCCCCGTTCACCCTCCTGGACCCCTGAACCGACGCTTCGGCAGCATGGTCGCCAGTCCTCTGCCGAATCCCGGGATGCCCATCCGGCGCCTGCTGCGTTATCTGCTCTTTCCCCTGGCCTGCTGCGCCGCCGGCCTGGCGGTGATCCTGGGCCTCCAGGGCCTGCAGGCGGCCTGGGTCACTCTGGTGCTGCTGCTGCTCGAGGTGTCGCTGTCGTTCGACAACGCGGTGGTCAACGCCCGGGTGCTCGAGCGGCTCACCCCCGGCCAGCAGCGCTTCTTTCTCACCTGGGGGCTGGTGATCCCGGTGTTCGGTGTGCGCTTCGTGGGGCCCCTGCTGCTGGTCGCCCTCGCCGGCGGCGTGGGGCTGGGGGATGCCCTCGATGCGGCCCTGCACCACCCTGACCGTTACCGCGAGCTGCTGGAGCTGGCCGAACCGCGGATCCTGGCCTTCGGCGGCATGTTTCTGCTGATGGTCTTTCTGCGCTACTTCTTCGACGAGGCCAAGACCCTCCACTGGTTCCGACCGCTCGAACGGCGCCTGAGCGATGCCGGTCGCATCGAGGCGGTGGAGGTGGCCCTGGCCCTGGTGCTGCTGCTGGTGCTGGCGGGGCTGCTTCCGGCGGGATTGCGGGCCGAGGTGATGGTCGCCGGTGTGCTGGGGCTTGTGCTGCAGCTGCTCAGCACCTCCCTGGCCGAGGCCTTCGGTGGCGAGGGGGAGGCCGTCGGCCGGCTGGCGGCCGGTGGTGGCCTGGCCAGCCTCATCTACCTCGAGCTGCTCGATGCCTCCTTCAGCCTCGACGGCACCATCGGCGCCTTCGCCATCACCCAGAACCTGGTGCTGATCATGGCCGGCCTGGGGCTCGGGGCCCTGTTCATCCGCTCCCTGACCCTGATGCTCACCCGCGAGCGGGCCCTCGATCAGCTCATCTTTCTCGAACACGGCGCCCACTACGCCATCGGCGCCCTGGGCCTGCTGATGTTGGCCGGCATCCTGCTGGGGCGCTGGCACTGGCATGTGCCGGAGTGGCTCAGCGGTCTGATCGGTGTGGTGCTGCTGGTGCTCGCCCTGGGGGATTCCCTGCGCCAGGCGGGTCACCGGGGGGGTGACACGGGGTGATGCTGAAGCCCTTGACGAGACTTGAACTCGTGACCTCTCCCTTACCAAGGGAGTGCTCTACCGCTGAGCTACAAGGGCATGTGGAAGGTGGGCCGGGTTGGATTTGAACCAACGTAGGCAGAGCCAGCGGATTTACAGTCCGCCC
>CAIQIA010000013.1 GCA_903871775.1 uncultured cyanobacterium | reverse complement strand
TGGATCGGCGTGACACCGCACGTGGCCCAGAACACCGCTCGCCCTGGTGGCTCGGCCATCGATGGCCGCACCACTCGCCATGAGGGCTACGCCCAATCGATCAACGCTCGGCGCGGCATCGAGAAGGTGTTTGGCTGGATCCAACAGTGGGGAGGCCTACGCCAGTTCAAGCTGCGCGGCACTGGCAAGGTGAGCGCGGTCTTTGGCCTGCACGTGGTCGCCTACAACCTGATCCGGCTGGGCAAGCTGCTCAAGCCGGCAATGGCGACGGCATGAGTAGCTGGTTGCCCAGAGGTGTGGCCAGACAATGGCTTCCAGAGAGTCCCAACGCACCAAATCGGTGCAAGCAGGTGGACTGAGCCACTTAAACGCCCAAATCAGCCTCTCCAGCTCGCGCTGGAGGGAGAAACGCGGCGTTTCTGGCGGTTTTTCCGCACACTTATAATGAGCCCTGGGTCAGCGGCCCCTCGAGGCGGCCGTCATCCAGCAGCTGCAGGCCACCATCCGTGGGCTGCCCGGACCCCTGCGGGAGGGTTTCAGCAAGGCCTTCCGCCACCGCTTTCAGGTCCCGGCCGATGCCGCCACCATCGCCGATCGGATCCTGCAGCAGCAGCACCACGACTGGATCGAAACCTGGTTGGTGCAACATCCCATCCCGGTGGCGACGGAGCCACCGGTGGTGTGAGCAGCCCCTTTGCCCCCGGGCCATCCCCCACCACACGGGCCCCCCAGGTGGGAACGCCGGCGGCTGGCCGCTGCACGCCACGGCCCAGCCGTCGTTGTTCGCTTCCCTGCACAAGCCTGACCCGGTGAATCGTGGCCACTGTTGGCCAAATGCCGGACGTCATGGCTGCGGCCTCCTCCAGGCTCGGCCCGCGGCGCAAGGGCTGACGCAAGGCTCGCTGCGCTCGCCCCTTGCCCGCGCGGGCCAGGGCCAGGGGAGTCCTTCGCCACGCCTGCCATGGCTTCTTCCTCCATCGCTCCCCGCGGTCACATCTGGTGCGAGCAGCTCCAGGCCTGGGTCAAACCCATCCCACGCCAGCCCGGTCGTCGCCCCTCTGCTGAACACGTGCTCTGCACCGAACCGCTGCTCTGCTGGGTGCTCATGCGTTGAGGCACCGGGGCGGCCTCGGGGCCGCTGCCGGGTTCCATCGCGGCTGGATGTCGATCCAGCCCTTCAGTTCTGACAGGATCAATCGCACCTCCTCTCCAACAGCCATGGCCGGTGGCATCACGGTCACGACCGCTCCTGACCCCGCCCTGCTGCAGAAGCTAGGGGTGAGCGACTGGCCGATCTGGAGCTGCGGGGTCAGCACGTTCCCGTGGACCTACGACGAACGTGAAACCTGCCTGCTCCTGGAAGGGGAGGTGACCGTCACCCCTGACAACGGCGAACCGGTGCGTTTCGGCGCCGGGGATCTGGTGGAGTTTGCGCAGGGCCTCGACTGCACCTGGCAGGTGCACGCACCGGTGCGCAAGCACTACCGGTTTGGTTGAGCGGACCTCCATCCCAGGATGACCTCCACGTCAGCACCACAACCGACTGAGGTGCTGGCGGGCTCGATCGAGCGCGTCACCTTCCATAACCCCAGCAATGGCTTCTGTGTGCTGCGGATCAAGGCCCGTGGCCATCGTGATCTCGTCACCGTTGTCGGTCATGCCGCGGAGATCAGCGCCGGTGAATGGATCACCGCCTCCGGCCTCTGGCTGAACGACCGGGAGCACGGCCAGCAGTTCAAGGCCTCTTTTCTCCGGTCCTCTCCTCCCACCACCGCCGAGGGGATCGAGAAATACCTGGGCTCGGGGATGATCCGCGGCATCGGACCGATCTATGCCAGCAAGCTGGTCGCTGCCTTCGGGGCGGAGGTGTTCGAGGTGATCGAACAGGCCCCCGAGCGGCTGCTCGAGGTGCCCGGCATCGGCAAGGTGCGCGCCAGCCGCATCGCCCAGGCCTGGGCTGACCAGAAGGTGGTGCGCGAGATCATGGTCTTCCTTCACAGCCATGGCGTCGGCACTGCACGGGCGGTGCGGATCTTCAAGACGTACGGCAACGACGCCGTGCAGGTGATGGCCGAGAACCCGTATCGCCTTGCCCGTGACATCCGCGGCATCGGCTTCCGCACCGCCGATGCCATCGCCGCCCGTCTGGGCATCGAGCCCACGGCCATGATCCGCCTGCGGGCCGGCGTCAATTACGCCCTGCTGGAGGCCAGCTCCGAGGGGCATTGCGGTCTGCCGACCGCCGAACTGCTCCAGCTGGCCGGTGAGCTGCTGGCGGTGGAAGGACCGGACGGCACCCGCGGCCCCCTCGATCCCACCGTCATCCAGACGGCCCTTGATCTGGAGCTGATCGAGGGAACCGTGGTGGCGGATCAGCTCAGCGGTGCCAGTGCCGACGGGCAGCCATCACCGCCCCAGCCGGCCGTGTTCCTGGCAAACCTGCACAGGGGCGAACGGGAGATCGCCGAGGCCCTGCTGGAGCTGAACGATGGCCAACCACCCTGGGCCTGCGACGCCCGTGGCGCCATCGATCCAGCCGTCGCGATTCCCTGGGTGGAGCAACGCCTCAACCTGCAGCTCGCCGCAAGCCAGAAGGCAGCGGTGGAGCTGGCCCTGGCCAGCAAGGTGCTGGTGATCACCGGCGGACCCGGCGTCGGCAAGACCACCTTGATCAACGCCATCCTGCAGATCCTGGCGGCCCGTCGGCTGCGCATCCAGCTCTGCGCCCCCACCGGTCGGGCCGCCAAACGGATGGGCGAGACAACCGGGCTGGAGGCCAGAACCATCCATCGCCTGCTGGAGTTCGATCCCGCCGCCTATGGCTTCCGCCGCAATGCAGAGCTGCCCCTGGAGTGCGACCTGCTGGTGGTGGATGAGACCTCGATGGTGGATGTGCCGCTGATGGCCTCCTTGCTGGCGGCCCTGCCCCCCGAGGCGGCACTGCTGCTGGTGGGGGATGTGGACCAGCTGCCCTCCGTGGGACCGGGTCAGGTGCTGGCCGACGTGATCGCCAGTGGCGCCATCCCCGTCACCCGCCTCACGGAGGTGTTCCGTCAGGCAGCGGCGAGCAGGATCATCACCAGCGCCCATGCCATCAACGCCGGCCAGCTGCCCGATCTGCGGCCGCCCGCCGAGGGCGGCGCCAGCGACTTCTATTTCGCCCAGGCCGATACGCCCGAGCAGGCCGTGGCGTTGATCCTCAAGCTGGTGGGGGAGCGCATCCCGCAGCGTTTCGGGCTGGATCCGATCCAGCAGGTGCAGGTGCTCTGCCCGATGGCCCGCGGCGGTTGCGGCAGCCGGGCCCTGAACGTGGAGTTGCAGCAGCTGCTCAATCCCGATCCCACAGAACAGGTGGAGCGCTTCGGGTGGCGGTTTGCAGCGGGCGACAAGGTGATGCAGGTGGCGAACGACTACGAAAAGGAAGTGTTCAACGGCGACCTGGGCACCATCGATTCCATCGATGCCGATAACAGTGAACTGACGGTGCTGTTCGAGGGAAAGCCGGTGGTCTATGGCTGGGGTGAGCTCGACAACCTCGTGCCAGCCTATGCCTGCACGATCCACAAGAGCCAGGGCAGTGAATATCCCGCCGTGGTGATCCCGCTGCTCACGCAGCACTACGCGATGCTCCAGCGCAATCTGGTCTACACAGGCCTCACCCGCGGCAAGCAGCTGGTGGTCTTTGTGGGGCAGAGGAAGGCCCTGGCGATGGCGGTCAAGAACCACCGTGGCCGGCGCCGTTACACCAGGCTGGCAGATTGGTTGATGGGAACAAGGAGTTCAGAGCCGAATGCCACGACATCCAGAGTGGTCTGAGGCGATAGTGATTCAGACGCGCAAGGTCCGATCGCAGCCCCACAAAAAAAGGGGCTGCTGCAGCAGCCCCCGTCTTCATTCACAACGCCAGGGCGTTGCTGGGGTTCAGACCGCCACCGCTGCCGCAGCGTCCGCCGGAGCGGCGATCGTGGCGGGCACCGGCACCAGCTGCAGATCGT